>NZ_JBIAPJ010000005.1:155638-661461 GCF_042888285.1 Streptomyces sp. NPDC003035
GCGGCCACCCGGCGGCCCACATAAACAATTAGGAACACCCATCCCCCCCGCCCCGTGTGCCCCCCCCCCCCGGGGGGGGGGCGGCCCCCCCGCCGCCCCGCCCCGCCCCCTCTCCTCTTCACTCACTCGAACAAGGAGTACGCATCACCATGGCCCGTTTCGACGTCAACGCCGCTCGCGCACAGCGCCTGGAGGCCCACGGCCGCGCCTGGTCCTTCGAGCTGGACGGCGAGTCCTACACCCTTCCCACCGAGCTCTCCCGCGCGACCGCCAAGGCTCTGCGCAAGCTCGACGACAACGACGTGGACGGCCTGCTCGCGCTCCTGATGGGTGAGGAGCAGTTCGCCCGCTTCGAGCAGCACGACATCACCATGCAGGACGTCGCCGCCATCCTGGAGGCCTACGGCAAGGAGACCGGGCTCGGCCTGGGGGAAGACTGAGCCTCGTCGAGTTCGTCGATGAACACGCCGAGGCCCTTGAGGCGGATCTCCTCCGCTACTACTCCGTCGATCTGCTCGACTGGTACCGCGGGGACCTCTCCAGCCGGCGGGTCCTGACGCTGATCAAGCACCTTCCGCACGACAGCGCCGTGCAGCGGGAGCTGCACGGCGAGGCCGCGGAATGGTCGATCACCGATCACCTGCTCGCGGCGACGGTGGACCATCTGGCCGTCGCCAACTGGATGTTCCAGTGCGTCAACAGCAGTGAGGACGACGATTCGCCCGAGCCCCCGAAGCCCGTCCCGCGTCCGGGTACGGACACGGACGGCGAGGGGGAGGAACAGGGCGAGCACTCCACGCAGGAGGGCGCCGACGGGGCGCTCTCCCCGGGAGCGCTCGCCCGGTTCTTCGGCTGACGCCCGCCTCGCCCCGTTCCGCCACAGCCCCCGGTGCCCGTTCCCGTTTCAGGGAGCGGGCTCCGGGGGCGGTTCCTGTGCTCGGTCGACCAGTTCCTCCTCCAGAGCTCTGGCCCGTTCGGACAGCCGTCGCCCCCTGGGCCCGCGCGTCTCCGGTGCGCCGGGCTCGGAGGTACGGCGGTCGGCCGCGGACCCGCCCTGTCCGGGGACCTGGCCGAGCGGCGGCACGACGGGGCGCCCGCCCTTGCCGCGTACCACCTTGCGTACGGAACGGGTCGCCCTGCGGGCCCGCAACTCCTGCGCGGTGAAAAGGACATCGGGTTCCGGTTCCGGGGCCCGTACCGCTTCGGCTTCGGGCTCCTCGGCGCGCGGGCGGGGCGGATCGTCGTCGTCGCGGCCCGCTGTGGCGTGTTCGAGCTGGACGTCGCGACCCGGTTCGGGCGCAGGGTCCGGGCCCGGGCCCGGACCCGGCTCCGGCTCCGGCTCCGGCTCGGTCGTCTGCTCAGGCTCGCGCGGCCGGCCTCGCTCGTCGAACTGTTCGCGTTCCCGGCGGAGGCGCTCCTCGGCCTCGATCACGACGGCTGGTGGTTCCAGGAGCCGGGCGAAGGGCAGCGGGATGACCCGGGCACCGTCCTCGCCCTCCCCCGCACGGCGCTGGGGGCGACGGACTCCACGCGCGTCACGCTGGCCCTGAGCGTAGGCATCGGCGACACGCCTCTCGTACTCGCGGCGTATGCGAGGGAGTTCCTCCGACACCGCCTCGGCCCAGCCGGCGGTGAAGGCGGCCGTCTCGCGGCGGTCCAGTTCGGCTCTGGCGATCACGACGAGATCCTCGGGTGCGTACCCGTGGACATGGACCAGTTCGGAGATCCATGCGAACAGATGGGGTAGGTCGGAGTTCGTGTCGAACCAGTCGACGACCCGTCCGCGGCGGCTACCGCCCCGCTCCCTGTCCATACGCGTGTATGCCTTCCGCCCCCTGGGGTCCCCTCGCGCCACTCGCGCCCCTGGCGCTCCGAGGTGGTCCGGTCTGGAACGCGTATCCAGCGTACCCGGTCGTTCTCGGCGAACGTTGCATCATCAACCGGTCACGTTTCGCCACAAGCAGACACGCCGTCAGAGCATTCCCGCTCGACAAACACCGAACAGGTGTTCCACACTCTGTTCGTACAACAGTTCGAACATGTGGTGCCCCCGCCTCACTCCGCGGCGCCGCCACGCACGCACGGGCAAGCAACCGGAAGGCAGGCGTCCATGACTCAGCAGGCCGAGGCATCGCGACCGCACATCCCGCTCCAGGACCGCCTCCGCCAGCTCCTCGACGGACCCGTCGCCCTCGACAAGAGAGCGTTGCTCGGCACGCTGTACGCCGAGGTCAGCCGCTACGAGACCCTCGCGTACGCGGCCGGCTGGAACGACGCCCTCGCGACGACGCGCCGCGACTCCCGCCGGGACGAGGACGCCTAGCCGCCGCGCGCTGCCCCTACGAACGAGCCCCTGCCGGGATGCGGCAGGGGCTTTTCGGCGCTTGGCCGTCACCGGCCGGAAGCGGAGCAACCCATGGGTAAAGAGATCGAAGACGTCCTGAAGGAAATCGCCGACCTCAGGAACGCACTTTTCGAAAAGAACATGAAGAAGCCCCCCTACGAGGCGACGTATGCGGGGGATCACGAGGCGGAGAAGGAGGAGGACCGGAAGCCGCGAACGGTCAAAACGGAAATCTCCGACCTCAAGAGGGCCCTCATCGAGCAACAGCCCAAGATCGTCACGGACAACATGCTGCCGGTCAAGTTCGTCGACCGGTTCGCCTCCATGTACGAGGAGCTCCAGAAGGAGCCGATGACGGAGTACCTCGAGGGGATGGGGCTGGGCGGTCTCGCCGCCGCGGTCGAAAAGTTCCACGAGAGCAAGACGGACGACCAGATCCAGTGGCAGAACTGGCTCTACGCGGCCATTGGGGGCATGGTCCTCGCCCTCATACTTCCCGCGATCGGTGTCTACCTGGCGAGCAGACTCAACAACCTGTCCCGAACGATTCGGGAGAAGGTCAGCCGCGACGGCACGTTCCGGGCCATGGACGAGAACGGCGACCTCACCCGACAGACCCGCCAACAGATCGAGAGCCGGGAGCGCCGGGTCGCCAACGGCGGCACCAGCGTCGCCGACCTCGACCCGAACACGAACTTCGATGCGCTTCGCGGGCAGCTCGAGCGCCTCAACCCGGCGCTGGAGAAGTTCAACCAGCACGCCGGCCCCTTCAAGAGGGCCTTCGCCCAGCTGCCGAAGACCGCCGCCGTCACCAAGGCGGCCGACGCCATCGAGAAGGTGAGCAAGGCCGCGTCGGAGGCCGACGTCGAGGAGCTCAAGTCCACCGGCAAGGCCCTCAAGAAGCTCGTCAACGCCACGCAGAACTTCAACCCGCGGAAGATCCCCAAGGCCAACAGCCTGTCGTCCGCGGCCAACGCCGCCCAGAGGCTCGCCGACAACACCAACAACGCGGGGCGTGCGTTCGACTTCCTCAAGGAGAAGGCCCTGGCCGCGGCCGCCGCCATCTGACCCACCCCTCACGAAAGGAGGTACACCCATGTCTCTCACCAGCTCCGTGAAGAAGGCGTCCGACTCCCTGCGCACCATGAAGACGCAGGCATCCGGCGCCGGCACCTCGGTCAAGAAGGTCGGCGACGCCGGCCGGTCGGCCAACGGGCAGCTCAAGAACCTCAAGACCAGCGCCCAGGGCTCCAGCACCCAGCTCAAGAACCTCAAGACCGCCTCGGACCAGGCCGAGAAGTCCATGGCCAAGGCCGGCCGGACCGCCGAGTCCGCAGGCAAGAAGCTCGGCAAGTACGAGTCCGGCGCCGGCAAGGCCGCCAAGGGCCAGGACAAGCTCAACAAGTCCATGAAGGGCAACATCCTCGCCCGCCTGATCGAGCTGTTCATGCCGCTCATCGAGAAGATCGTCGACATGGCGATGCGCTCGAAGACCATGCAGACGATCATGAAGAAGGCCTTCAGCGCCATCAAGACCGTGATCAGCTCGGTCATGAAGGCCATCGGCCCGATCATGAAGAAGGCCGGTCAGCTGATCAAGACGGTCTGGAACGGCATCAAGAAGGCCATCTCCACCGTCGTCAAGGCCGTCGCCACCGTCATCAAGACCTACGTGAAGATCTGGAAGACGGTCATCACCACGGTCATGAAGGCGATCAAGACGGTCATCGGCGCCGTCTGGAACGGCATCAAGGCCGTCATCACCCCGGTGGTGAACTGGATCAAGACCGCGATCCCGAAGGCCTTCAGCGCCGTCAAGGACAAGATGTCCTCCATCTGGAACGGCCTCAAGGACATCGCGTCCCGGGCGTTCGAGGGCATCAAGAACGGCGTGAGGGGCCCGATCAACGCCGTCATCGGCCTCATCAACGGCATGATCGGCAGTCTGAACCGGGTCAAGGTCAGCGTCCCCGGCTGGGTGCCGCTCGTCGGCGGCAAGACCTTCGGCGTCAACATCCCCACCATCCCCATGCTCGCCACCGGTGGTGTCGTCATGCCCCGCCACGGCGGTGTCCCGGCGATCCTCGCCGAGGCCGGCGAGGCCGAGGCCGTCCTCCCGCTCTCCAAGCTGGACCGGCTGCTCGCCCAGACCGCCCGCCGCGCCCGTATGTCGGCGCACCAGGCCGGCGGCGGCGCGGGAGCCACGCTGCACATCGAGCACTACCACGCGGCCCGGGGGACCGACCCGCAGTCGACGGCGAACGCGCTGATGTATCTGGCGAAGGCACGCGGATGAGTGCCGCCGCAGTCGCCATGCCGCGGTTCGGCGCGGTCACTCCGGTGATGAACTCCCTGCGGCAGGGCGCCGCTCAGGCGGGCGACTCGCTCAAGCGGCTCCAGCAGGGCGTCCAGCAGGCGGCCGGCGGCATCTCCACGTTCGCCACCGGCCTGCGCACCACCGGCACCTCCTTCCGCACCCTCGGGACCAACGCCTCCGGTGCGGCGACCGCCGTCCGCCGGATCCAGCGGTCCAAGGCGCCCGCCGACGTCAAGCGGATCGGCACCGCCGCGGGCAGGGCCAGGACCGCCGCCGGCAAGATCGGCACCGGCATCGGCGGCCTGGTCGCCATCCTCGCGCCCCTGCTGCCCGTCACCGACGTCATCAGCAAGCTGATGGAGACCTACGGCACCGTCATGACCGTCGCCTCCCTCGCGATGACCGGCATCAACGTCGCGATGCGCGCCAACCCGCTCGGCTTCCTCGTCGGCATCCTCGTCCCCGTCGCCGCGTACCTCATCGAGCTGGCGGTCAACTCCCAGACCGGCCAGAAGTTCCTCAAGCAGGCCTTCCAGGCGGCCCTCAAGGTCTTCCAGGCGATCTGGACGTTCCTCTCGCCGATCATGAAGGTGCTCGGCCAGGCCGTCGGCACCTACTTCACGGCGTACCTGACCCTGTTCAAGGCAGCCCTGAAGATCGTCGGGTCCGCGATCAACGGCATCTCCAAGATCCGCGGCGCCGTCACCTCCGCCTCCAACGCGCTGCGCGGGATCGCCTCGCGCACCCTCGGCGGGATCAAGAACGCGGTCAAGCCGGTCGTGTCCTTCATCACGGACAAGATCCCCGGCTTCTTCCGTACGGCCAAGGACGCGGTGAGCAAGGCCCTGGGCGGAATCGGCGACCTCATCAAGGGCGCTCTGAGCGCCGTGGTCGGCGTCGTCAAGGGCCCGATCAACGGCCTCATCGCCTTCGCCAACTGGATCATCGACGGCCTCAACAAGCTGACCGTCTCGATCCCGCTCACGGACAAGAAGTTCGGCGTCGACCTCGACAAGATCCCGATGCTCGCCGACGGCGGTGTCGTCTTCCCCGGCGCCGCCGACGCCCCGCGCATCGATTCGCTCACCGTGCTCGAGAACCGCCGTGTCCCGGACCTCACCGAGCAGTCCCGACGGCCGCACCGCGTACGGGACTTCTACGAGCAGCCAGGCGCCGGACCACGGTCGACCGCCGAGGACCTGCTGTTCCTGGCGACCGCCCGATCCTGACACCCCATCAGAAGTGAGGTGACGGCCCCCATGGCCGAGACCACAACCGCATACGCCACCGGAAACGGTTACACCGCCGACGTCGCGCCCGGCTCACTGATCACCCAGGACGGGCAGATCCAGTGGGCCGGGCTTCTCATCGGCCCCGGCACCCCCTTCGCCGTCGACCGCAGCGGACTCGCGGGCTGGGAGGATCTGCCCGAGTACGACTCCTCCGACGCCGAGCGTCCCACCTCGCACGGCGCCTGGCCCGGCGCCCGCTACGCGAAGCCGCGCAAGGTCGGCGGCACGATCGTCCTGATACCGGAGTACGGTGCGGCCGCCGAGGCCGTCCGCGCGCTGCGCCAGGCCCTCGCGCTGCTCGACGAGGAGCGCTGGCTCACCGTCCGGCTGCACGGCGAGATGCTCACCGTCCGCGCCCGGATCGCCCAGCGGGTGATCCCGGCCGACCAGGGCTTCGCCACCCAGGGCAGCTCCAAGATGTCCGTCCAGTGGCTGGCCTCCGACCCGCGCCGCTACGCGGTCGGCGAGCAGACCGTCTCCACCCTCGCGCCGCAGCCGGAGCCCGGTCTCAACTGGCCGCTGACCTGGCCGCTCGACTGGGGCCAGGCCACGTCCACCGGCGATGTCGTCGCCGAGAACACCGGCTCCGCCGCCACCCATCCGGTGATCACCTTCCGCGGCCCCTGCTCCATGCCGACCGTCACCGAGCGGGTCAGCAAGCGCCGGCTGCGCTACGCGATCGACCTGGCCACCGGCGACGAGCTCGTCATCGACACCGCCAACGGCACGGTGACCCTCAACGGCACCGCCTCCCGCCGGCACACCGCCATGGCGGACTCCAGCCCGGAAGAGCTCTTCCTGCTCGAACCGGGCCGTGCGGAGCTCTCCTTCCGGCCGGACGACAGCCCGGAGGCGCTGATGACGGTCCGCTGGCGCAGCGCCGAGTGGTGACACCCGACATCCCGCCCCTACCGGAAAGGTGAACCATGACCGTTCGCGCCGCTTGGCTCCAATCCGCCGGCCAGACCCGCGAGGACACCCGCCTCACCCTGGCCGCCCTGCTCACCCCCTCCGGCCAGGCCCCGGAGGAGACCCCGTTGCGCTCCCGGCCGGGCATCCTGCCGGGCGGCTTCGTCCTGACCGGGACGGCCGCCATGCAGTGCTCGATCGGCACCGGACGCGCGATCGTCCAGGGCAAGGACACCCGTCAGGGCGCCTACCTGGTGAGTGCGATCGAGCCGAAGACGATCACCATCGAGGACGGTGACGCGCAGTACGACCGGATCGATCTCATCGAACTCGCGGTCGTCGACGACGACTACGACAAGACCGGTGTCACCGAGGCCGTGGTCCGCCTGGTCAAGGGCACGCCCGCGGCCGCTCCGGTCGCCCCGGCGAGCGGCACCGGCAGCACCCAGCCGCTCTACACCGTCAAGGTCCCCAAGGGCGTCTCCGCCGGCACCGGCGGCATCGCCTGGACCGGCGGCGCGGTGACCACCCAGCACTGGCCCGTGGTCGCCCTCGGCGGCATCACCCCGACGAGCGGCTTCAAGGGCGCGTACGTCGGCCAGTACCGCGACGCGGGCGGCCTGCTCCAGCGCTGGGACGGCACGACATGGGTCTCGTACCCGAAGGCGACCGGCGGCATCGCGCCCGCCGGCTCGCTGGGGTCGAGCGGCAGCTACGCCGGCCAGTACCGGGACAGCTCCGGGGTCCTGCAGCGCTGGGACGGCTCGGCCTGGCAGTACGCCCAGGGCACCGCGACCGTGCTGCTCAGCGTCTCCCAGCTGCTCTCCGCCAACCAGCAGACCATCTCCCCGGCCACGTGGACCCTGGTCAACCTGCCCACCGTCGACGTCGACGACGCCGCCGGCTGGAACGGCACCACCACCTATGTCGTGCCGCGCACCGGCTGGTGGCGCGTCTCCGGCCACGTCGCCTGGGTCAACGACGCCCAGACCGGCATGCGCGGCGCCCGGCTCCTCGTCAACGGCGCCGGCGTGAACCGCACGACCTGGCTCACCCCGGCCGGCAACGGCGCCATCACCGTCGGTGGCACCGGCCTGGTCAAGCTCACCGCGGGCAACACCCTCCAGCTCGCCGCCTACCAGTCCCACACGGCGGCGGTGAAGACGCTCGGCGGATCGGGCTACGCCTGCTCCCTCTCCGCCGAGTGGATCAAGTCCTGACCCCCGCAACCGCCCTCCTCCCCGATCGGAGCAACGCATGAACCTGCGCAGCAGCTGGGTCCTCGAGACCGGCCAGACCCGTGAGGACACCCGCCTCACCCAGATCGGCGCCACCAACGCGCTCAACCCCGTCCAGGTCCGCTCCGGCGTCCTGCCCGGCTCCTACGACGGCAAGTACCGGCTGTCCGGCTTCTGGATGACGGGCGCCTCCGCCATGGCGGCGACCGTGTCCGAGGGCCGCGCCGTGATCCAGGGCGACATCTCCCAGGGCGCCTACCCGGTCGCCCTGCCGATGGCCCAGCAGGTCGCCTTCGTCGAGGGCGACGCCCAGTACCGCCGGATCGACCTCGTCGTCCTGCGGATCTACGACCGCCTCTACGAGGGCACCCGCAACGAGGCCGTGGTCGAGGTCATCCAGGGCCAGGCCGGCCCGACGCCGAAGGCCCCGCTCGCCCCGCCGCGCAGCCTCCCGCTGTACGAGGTGACGGTCCCGATCGGCGCCAGCGCCGGCAACGGCGGCATCCCGTGGAACACCTCCCTCAAGGACCTGCGGACCTCCGTCGTCTCCGCCGGCGGCATCCTGCCCGTCGAGGGCGCGGTCACCCCGGGCGCCTACCCGGGCCAGTACCAGGACGTGGACCTCCCGAACAGCCAGCTGCAGCGCTGGGACGGCGGCAAGTGGGTGGCGTACCCGCAGGCCCTCGGCGGCATCGTCCCGACCTCCGTCAGCACCTCCACACCGGGCACCTACAACGGCCAGTACCGGGCCACCACCGCCGGTCCGCTCCAGCGCTGGACCGGTACGGCGTGGGCGCCGGCGTACCCGGGTCCGTACTTCAACGACTCACTGGACGCGGGCTACACCACCTCGACGACCTACGTGAACGCGCTGGTCGAGCGGACCACCAACCCGCTGACGGTGTCTTTCGTCGCCCCCGAGAGCCGTCAGGCGATCCTCGCCTTCGGTTCGCGGATGGAGCTGGCCCTGGCCACCGGCACCACGGGCATCGCCAGCTCGGCCTACATGTGCGTGCGCGTCACTCAGGGCACCACCGTCCACCGGGAGCTGGAGGACGAACTCGCGGCCATGGCCTCCAAGTCCGCCGACCCCACGGACGCCTTCTCCGTCTCCAGCACCCAGCGCCTGCACAGCCTGACTCCGGGCCTGACCTACACGGTCACCGCGTACTACCGGACCTCCAACACCAACGTGCGGGCCTGGTTCGACAACACCTTCATCCAGGTCACACCGCAGTACTGAGCCCGCGAGGCCGCCGCCCGGCCGCCCCTTCCCCCAGGAGAGTCCCATGCCCGTACGCTCCGGCTGGCTGTCGCCCACCGGGCAGACCCGCCAGAACACCCGCATCACCAACATCGGCGCCACCACCCCCGTCAACCCGCTCGGCGTGCGGTCCGGCATCCTGCCGGGAACGTACGACGGGAAGTTCCGGGTCGGCGGCCTCTGGCTCAGCGGCAGCGGCCCGATGACGGCCACCGTCTACCACGGCAGGGCCGTCGTCCAGGGCGGCAACAACGACGGCGCCTATCCGGTCGCCGTCGACCAGGACCTGACCCTCACCTTCGGTGACGGCGACCCGCTCAACCCGCGCCTCGACCTCGTCGTGCTGCGGGTCTACGACAACGACGCGGACGCCCTCAGCAAGTACGAGGCCGCCGTCGAGATCGTCCGGGGCGAGGCGAAGGCCACGCCGGTGGCGCCGCCCGCCCCCGAGCGCTCGCTGACCCTGTTCACCGTACGGGTGCCGGCCGGCGCCTCCGCGGGCAACGGCGGCATTCCGTGGACCACCACGGGCACCCTCACCGACCTGCGCACCACGACCGTCTCGGCCGGCGGCATCCTGCCCGTCTACAACAACGCCGGTGTGCCCGGGTCCTACCCGGGCCAGTACCAGGACAACGACAACTCCCACTTCCTCCAGCGCTGGGACGGCACCGACTGGATCCCGTACCCCAAGGAGATCGGCGGCATCGCCCCCAGCGCGGCCGTGTCCACGGGCAGTTACACGGGGCAGTTCCGCGAGGCGAACGGCGTCCTGCAGCGCTGGACCGGCAGCGCTTGGGCGAACTACCAGCCGCCGGTGGAGGTGACGACCACCAACACCGGCACGACGGCGGCTCCCAACTGGAACGTGACCAACTTCCAGGGCCGCAAGACCCGGGGCGTGTGCACCCTCACCCTGACGGTCACCCGCACCGGCGCCGACCTCACCGCCACCGCGGCGGGCAACATCAGCCCCGACGAGCTGCTGTGCACGCTGCCGACAGGCTGGCGGCCGGTGTACGACTTCGACTCCCTCGGACAGGACGCCTACGGCTGCGGTGCCGTCACCTTCCAGTCGAACGGAAGCGTCCATCTGCGGACCTGGTCCGGCACCGGCGTCCTGACCGCCGGCCGCCTCGTGCGCATCACCGCCACCTTCGTCCAGTAAAGGAGACTCGCCATGGCGATCGACACGCCCTACCGGGCGATCTTCTGCGATCTGATCACCGACCAGACCCTCGACATCCTGCCGCTGCGCGACGTCTCCTTCGACGACTACATCGGCAAGGCCGGCTCCCTCTCCGGCACCATCCCCATCCCCAACAAGGACATCGCCGACCGGGTCAAGAAGGTCCGGGAGGGCCGGACCGCGGTCTACCTGGAGCGCGGCGGCGACCTGTGGTGGGGCGGCATCATCTGGACCACCACCCTGCAGTCCAGCGGCCGAGGGGTGCTCACCCTCGGCATCCAGGCCGCCACCTTCGACTCGTACGCGAGCCGCCGCCGCATTCGCACCGACATCTCGTTCACGACCCCGACCGACCAGCTGGAGATCGCCCGCCGACTGTGGCAGGAGCTCGACCTCCAGGAGGACCCCGCCGTCCCCCTGCCGGAGGGGCAGAAGCCCCGCCGCCTCGGGATCACCTTCGGCAAGGAGGAGTCGAAGGTCCCTCGTACGGCGTCCTGGCGCAAGGGCGACGAGACCGTCTACCTGGAGGCGCTCGACCAGCTCGCCGCCATGGAGGACGGCTTCGAGCACCAGATCCTGGTCTACCGCGACCCGACCGACGGCAAGCGGGTCCGGCAGCTCCGGCTCGGCTCACCCAAGATCGTCAACGGTGCGACCGACCTGCTCTTCGACCGGCCCGGCGTCATCCTGTCGTACTCCTTCCCGTACGACGCGACCCGCGGCGGCACCACCGCCCTGGCCCGCGGTGCCTCAGTCAACTCCAACGCGGGCACCGAGTCCCGGCCCATCTCCTCCACCCAGCAGATCGCGAGCGACCTGCTCGCGGACGGCTGGCCGCTGATCGACCTGTCCTCTGACCACAACGAGGTCACCGACCAGACCACGCTCGACTCGCTCGCCAAGCGGGAACTCGACGAGGCCCGCGGCGCCGTCGTGGTCCCGGCGATCAGCATCCACCTCGGCGGGGTCGTCCCGCCCGCGCTCATCGGCCGCGTCGCCCGCATCCGTATCACGGACGAGTGGTACTCCCAGGGCCTTGACGCCCGCTACCGCATCATCGGCGTCAAGGTCACTCCCCCGGAGCGCGGCCGTCCCGACACCGCCGAGCTCTACCTTGAGGAGTCCTGATGCCCCAGCTGCCCGAGGACATCATCGACCGGCTCAACCGGATGGAACGCCGGATCAAGGCCCTGTCCACGGCCGTCAACACCCGGCCGGCGGTCAGCGAGATCCGTCCGCCCGCACAGACCGGCAGCGTCACCATCAACCGGCCGCTGTTCCGGATCTTCGACGGCTACGGCCACGAGATCTTCGCGGACGACATCATGACCGGCGGCCTCGCCCGGCCCTGGCTGCCGCTGATGCCGCCGCTGCCGAGCGACGTGGCCAAGTGGCCGTCCACCACCAGCGCCGCCTTCACCACCATCGCCCGCTGCTCCAACCCGATCTGGCAGCCCAAGATGCGGATCGTCATCAACACGGCGGCGTCCTCGAACGCCACCGGCCAAGTGCGGGTCCTCGTCGACGGCGTCCAGTTCGGGCCCACGGTCACCGCCGGCAGCACGTACGAACACCTCGGGCTGCTGCCGGGCGACATGAAGACGCGGTTCGGCCAGACCATGAACATCGAGGTCCAGGCTCTGGCCACCGGTGGCACCGTCTACGCCCAGACCGTGCTCATCCACGGCGCCCAGACCTGATCAGCCCTCCGAGTCGTACGAGGAGTACGCCATGAACATCGACCCCAACGAACCCTGGGGCGTGGCCATCGACTACGCGGGCCGCGCCACCGTCACCGCCGGCGGCCACACCCTCAACGTCCGCGTCTACGACAACACGCTCGGCTACACCCTGGAACGCGACCCGGTCACCGGGCAGTACCCCTCGGTGTACGTCACCGCCGACCTGAACGAGACGGGTGCGGGCGACTCCGCCCTGCGCGGATCCGGAACGGTCGTCGTCCCGTCGCAGAACGGCGTCCCGGTCACGCCCGACCCGACCGCCGTCCAGCAGGCCGTCGCGGCCGCTCTCACCGACTTCGAGAACCGCCGCGCCGCCTACGCCGCCCTCTGCACCGCCTGGGCACCGTCTCCCCCGCCGCCTCCGGAGCCCCAGCCGGAGCCCGACAGCCCGGTCACCGAACCGGTCGCGTAACACGTACACCGCTCCGCCCCGTACGCCCGCCCCGAGCCGAACCGGCCGGGGTTTTCTCATGCCCGGAGGACACCAGATGGCCACTCCCCTCCCAGCGGACCGGCTCGTCGCCGCGCTCCGCGCCGAAGGCGTCCGCGTCGTCGAACACGACGGCTGGCGCACCCACCACCGCAACCAGGCCGGCGCCTGGGGCCCGGTGAACGGCGTGATGATCCACCACACCGTCTCCAGCGGCACCGCCTCCTCCGTCGAGCTCTGCTACAACGGCTACGACGGTCTGCCCGGCCCGCTCTGCCACGGCGTGATCGCCAAGGACGGCACGGTCCATCTCGTCGGCAACGGCCGCGCCAACCACGCGGGGGGCGGCGACCCCTCCGTCCTCCAGGCCGTCATCACCGAAACGTACGGCGACCGCCCGCCGGCGCCCCGCGTCCACCAGGGCAGCCCCGGCGCCGTCGACGGCAACGCCCGCTTCTACGGCTTCGAGTGCGTCAACCTCGGCAACGGCACCGATCCCTGGCCGGCCGCCCAGCTCGACGCCATCGAGCGGACGTCCGCCGCGCTCTGCCGGGCGCACGGCTGGGGCGCCAGGTCCGTCATCGGGCACCTCGAATGGTCCGACTGGAAGAGCGACCCGCGCGGCTTCGCCATGCCGGGGATGCGGGACCGGGTCCAGAAGCGGCTCGCCGCGGCCCCCGCGCCCAAGCCCACCGCTCCCGCCAAGCCGGCCGCCCCGCGCTACCAGCCGTTCCCCGGCACCTCGTTCTTCAAGACCAACCCCAGCTCGCCGATCGTCACCGCGATGGGCCGCCGCCTGGTCGCCGAGGGCTGCTCCGCGTACAGCGTCGGCCCGTCCCCCCGCTGGGGCGAGGCGGACCGGCGCAGTTACGCGAAGTGGCAGCGCAAGCTCGGCTTCCGCGGCTCCGACGCCGACGGCTGGCCGGGCGCCATGTCCTGGAACGCACTCAAGGTCCCGTACACCACCACGTAAGGATCCACCTCATGTCCGAAGCCGCCAAGCGCACGGCCCGTACCGTCCTGCAGTCCGCCGTCGGCATCGCCGTCGTCCTCCCCGCGATCGTCGACGCCTCCGGAATCCCCGCGACCCTCCCCTGGGTCGTCGGCGCCCTGGCCGTGGCGGGCGGGCTGACCCGCGTCATGGCCGTCCCGGGTGTCCAGAACCTGCTGCCGTCCTGGCTCCGCAGCTCCCCGGAAGCGGGTGCCGATGACCGAGTCTGATCAGCACGACCCGGTCACCGTCGCGCTCGAACTGGAACGGCTCCGCGGCACGCTGGAGGCCGGCTTCGCCCGGGCCGACGGCTCGCTCGCGCTGCTCGTGCAGCGCAGTGACCAGACCGACAAGCAGCTCGCCGACATGGAGTCCCGGCTGGATGCCCTGGAGCGCGGCCGCTGGCCCCTCACCAGCATCGCCGCGCTGACGGCGAGCGCCGGCCTGATGCTCGCCGTCTGGGAGCTGGCGGGACGCTGAAACAACGCCGAGAGGCGGCCACCCCCAGGGGGTGACCGCCTCTCGGTTCGCACTACTTACTGGTTGTACGGACCGTAGTCGTAGTCCTCCAGCGGAACGGCCTGGCCGGAGCCGGTGCCGAACGGCGAGTAGTCGATGTCGTCGTAGCCGACGGCCGAGTACATCGCGGCCTTGGCCTCCTCGGTCGGCTCGACCCGGATGTTGCGGTAGCGGGACAGACCCGTACCGGCCGGGATGAGCTTACCGATGATGACGTTCTCCTTGAGGCCGATGAGGCTGTCGGACTTGGCGTTGATCGCCGCGTCCGTCAGGACTCGGGTCGTCTCCTGGAAGGAGGCGGCCGACAGCCAGGATTCCGTCGCCAGCGAGGCCTTGGTGATACCCATCAGCTGCGGACGGCCGGAGGCGGGGTGACCGCCCTCGGTGACCACACGACGGTTCTCGGTCTCGAACTTCGAGCGCTCGACGAGCTCGCCCGGCAGCAGCTCCGCGTCGCCGGACTCGATGATCGTCACGCGGCGCAGCATCTGCCGGATGATGATCTCGATGTGCTTGTCGTGGATCGACACGCCCTGCGAGTTGTAGACCTTCTGGACTTCGCCGACCAGGTGGACCTGGACCGCGCGCTGACCGAGGATCCGCAGCACGTCGTGCGGGTTGGTGGCACCCACGGTGAGCTTCTGGCCCACCTCGACGTGGTCGCCCTCGCCCACGAGCAGACGGGCACGCTTCGAGATCGGGAACGCCGTCTCGTCGCTGCCGTCGTCCGGGGTGACGACGATCTTCTTGGTCTTCTCGGTCTCCTCGATACGGACGCGGCCGGCCGCCTCCGAGATCGGGGCGACACCCTTGGGCTGACGGGCCTCGAAGAGCTCGACGACACGGGGCAGACCCTGGGTGATGTCGTCACCGGCCACACCACCGGTGTGGAAGGTGCGCATCGTCAGCTGGGTACCGGGCTCACCGATGGACTGGGCGGCGATGATGCCGACGGCCTCACCGATGTCGACCAGCTTGCCGGTGGCCAGGGAGCGGCCGTAGCAGAAGGCACAGGTGCCGACCGCGGACTCACAGGTCAGGACCGAACGGGTCTTGACCTCCTCGACACCGGCGCCCACGAGGGCGTCGATGAGCACGTCACCCAGGTCGACGTTGGCCGGCGCGATGACCTTGCCGTCCACGACGACGTCCTCGGCGAGCATCCGCGCGTACACGGAGGTCTCGACGTCGTCCGTCTTCCGCAGGATGCCGTCGGCACCCTTCTCGGCGATCCGCAGCTTCAGACCGCGCTCGGTGCCGCAGTCCTCCTCGCGGATGATCACGTCCTGCGAGACGTCCACCAGACGACGGGTCAGGTAACCCGAGTCGGCGGTACGCAGGGCGGTGTCGGCCAGACCCTTACGGGCACCGTGCGTCGAGATGAAGTACTCGAGGACGGAGAGACCCTCACGGAAGGACGCCTTGATGGGACGCGGAATCGTCTCGTTCTTGGCGTTCGACACCAGACCACGCATACCGGCGATCTGCCGCATCTGCATCATGTTTCCTCGGGCACCCGAGTCAACCATCATGAAGATGGGGTTCGTCTTGGGGAAGTTCTCGTTCATGGCCTCGGCAACCTCGTTGGTCGCCTTGGTCCAGATGTTGATGAGCTCCTGAGTGCGCTCTTCCTTGGTGATCAGACCGCGCTCGTACTGCTTCTGGACCTTCTCGTCCTGCTCTTCCCAGCCCTTGACGATCGCCTTCTTGGCCTCGGGGACGACAACGTCCGAGATGGCCACGGTGACGCCGGAGCGGGTCGCCCAGTAGAAGCCCGCCGCCTTCAGGTTGTCGAGCGTCGCCGCCACGATGACCTTGGGGTAGCGCTCGGCGAGGTCGTTGACGATCTCGGAGAGCTGCTTCTTGCCGACGGAGTAGTCGACGAACGGGTAGTCCTCGGGCAGCAGCTCGTTGAAGAGCGCGCGGCCCAGCGACGTACGCAAGCGGAAGGAGTCACCCTGCTGCCACTGCGGCTCGCCCTCCTCGGCGACCGGGGGAACCCAGCCGCGCGGGGGAACGGTGCCGATCGGGAAGCGGATGTCGATCTGCGACTGCAGCGCCAGCTCGCCGGCGTCGAACGCCATGATCGCCTCGGCCGTGGAGCCGAACGCGCGGCCCTCGCCCTTGGTGTCACGGAGCTCACCGTCGGTGGTCAGGAAGAACAGACCGAGGACCATGTCCTGGGTCGGCATCGTGACCGGACGGCCGTCGGCCGGCTTCAGGATGTTGTTCGAGGACAGCATCAGGATGCGGGCCTCGGCCTGCGCCTCCGCGGAGAGCGGCAGGTGGACGGCCATCTGGTCACCGTCGAAGTCCGCGTTGAACGCGGTGCAGACGAGCGGGTGGATCTGGATGGCCTTGCCCTCGACCAGCTGGGGCTCGAAGGCCTGGATGCCGAGGCGGTGCAGCGTGGGCGCACGGTTGAGCAGAACCGGGTGCTCGGCGATGACCTCTTCGAGGACGTCGTACACGACCGTGCGGCCGCGCTCGACCATCCGCTTGGCGCTCTTGATGTTCTGCGCGTGGTTCAGGTCGACCAGGCGCTTCATCACGAACGGCTTGAAGAGCTCCAGCGCCATGGCCTTGGGCAGACCGCACTGGTGCAGCTTCAGCTGCGGACCGACGACGATGACGGAACGCGCGGAGTAGTCCACACGCTTACCGAGCAGGTTCTGACGGAATCGACCCTGCTTGCCCTTCAGCATGTCGCTGAGGGACTTCAGCGGACGGTTGCCGGGGCCCGTGACCGGGCGACCACGACGGCCGTTGTCGAAGAGGGCGTCGACCGCCTCCTGGAGCATCCGCTTCTCGTTGTTCACGATGATCTCGGGGGCACCGAGGTCGAGCAGACGCTTCAGACGGTTGTTGCGGTTGATCACGCGGCGGTACAGGTCGTTCAGGTCGGAGGTCGCGAAGCGGCCACCGTCCAGCTGCACCATCGGACGCAGGTCCGGCGGGATCACCGGCACGCAGTCGAGAACCATGCCCTTGGGGCTGTTCGCGGTCTGCAGGAACGCGGAGACGACCTTGAGGCGCTTGAGCGCACGGGTCTTCTTCTGGCCCTTGCCGGTACGGATGATCTCGCGGAGGCGCTCGGCCTCCTCCTCGAGGTCGAAGGACTCCAGGCGCTTCTGCAGCGCCGCGGCACCCATCGAGCCGTCGAAGTACGTGCCGAAGCGGTCACGCAGCTCGCGGTAGAGGAGCTCGTCGCCCTCCAGGTCCTGGACCTTGAGGTTCTTGAAGCGCGACCAGACCTCGTCCAGACGGTCGATCTCGCGCTGCGCACGGTCGCGCAGCTGCTTCATCTCACGCTCGGCGCCCTCGCGCACCTTGCGGCGCACGTCGGCCTTGGCACCCTCGGCCTCGAGCTCGGCCAGGTCGGTCTCGAGCTTCTTGGCGCGGGCCTCCAGGTCGGAGTCGCGACGGTTCTCGATCTGCTGGCGCTCGACGGAGACGTGAGCCTCCAGCGACGGCAGGTCACGGGTGCGACGCTCGTCGTCGACGAACGTGATCATGTACGCGGCGAAGTAGATGACCTTCTCGAGGTCCTTCGGCGCGAGGTCGAGCAGGTAGCCAAGGCGCGACGGGACGCCCTTGAAGTACCAGATGTGGGTGACGGGAGCGGCGAGCTCGATGTGGCCCATCCGCTCACGGCGCACCTTGGCGCGGGTGACCTCGACGCCACACCGCTCACAGATGATGCCCTTGAAACGGACACGCTTGTACTTGCCGCAGTAGCACTCCCAGTCCCGGGTCGGACCGAAGATCTTCTCGCAGAAGAGTCCGTCCTTCTCGGGCTTGAGCGTGCGGTAGTTGATGGTCTCAGGCTTCTTGACCTCGCCGTGGCTCCACTGACGGATGTCGTCAGCGGTGGCCAGACCGATCCGGAGCTCATCGAAGAAGTTGACGTCGAGCACTATGCGTCAATCCCTCTCAGGGTTGTAAGTCTTAGGGGTCTGATACGGGGGTCCTGGGGCCGGCCGGGGAGCTCGTTGCTGAGCCCCCCGGACCGGACTCCCGTCAGACCTCTTCGACGCTGCTCGGCTCGCGCCGGGACAGGTCGATACCGAGCTCCTCCGCTGCGCGGAAGACGTCCTCGTCGGTGTCGCGCATCTCGATGGACATGCCGTCCGAGGACAGCACCTCCACGTTGAGGCACAGGGACTGCATCTCCTTGATGAGCACCTTGAAGGACTCGGGGATGCCGGGCTCAGGGATGTTCTCGCCCTTGACGATGGCCTCGTAGACCTTCACGCGGCCGGTCACGTCGTCGGACTTGATCGTCAGCAGCTCCTGGAGGGCGTACGCGGCGCCGTAAGCCTCCAGCGCCCACACCTCCATCTCACCGAAGCGCTGGCCACCGAACTGGGCCTTACCACCCAGCGGCTGCTGGGTGATCATCGAGTACGGACCGGTCGACCGGGCGTGCAGCTTGTCGTCGACCAGGTGGTGGAGCTTGAGGATGTACATGTAGCCGACCGAGATCGGCTCCGGGAACGGCTCGCCGGAGCGGCCGTCGAACAGCCTCGCCTTACCGGTCGGCTGCACCATGCGCTCGCCGTCGCGGTTCGGGATCGTGTGCTGGAGCAGACCGGCCAGCTCGTCCTCACGCGCACCGTCGAAGACCGGGGTCGCGACGTTGGTGCCGGGCGCGACCTGGTCGGCGCCGATGGCCTGCAGGCGCTGCGCCCAGTCCTCCGCGAGGCCGGAGACGTCCCAGCCGCGGCTGGCGAGCCAGCCGAGGTGGATCTCCAGGACCTGTCCCGGGTTCATTCGGGACGGCACACCCAGCGGGTTGAGGATGATGTCGACCGGGGTTCCGTCCTCGAGGAACGGCATGTCCTCGATGGGAAGGATCTTGGAGATGACACCCTTGTTGCCGTGACGGCCGGCGAGCTTGTCACCATCGGTGATCTTGCGCTTCTGGGCGACGTAGACGCGGACCAGCTGGTTCACGCCCGGGGGAAGCTCGTCGCCCTCCTCGCGGTCGAAGACGCGGACGCCGATGACCTTGCCGGTCTCGCCGTGCGGCACCTTCAGCGAGGTGTCACGGACCTCACGGGCCTTCTCGCCGAAGATCGCGCGGAGCAGGCGCTCCTCCGGGGTCAGCTCGGTCTCGCCCTTGGGCGTGACCTTGCCGACGAGGATGTCGCCGGCGACGACCTCGGCACCGATACGGATGATGCCGCGCTCGTCGAGGTCGGCGAGGACCTCCTCGGAGACGTTCGGGATGTCCCGGGTGATCTCCTCCGGGCCGAGCTTGGTGTCACGGGCGTCGACCTCGTGCTCCTCGATGTGGATCGAGGAGAGGACGTCGTCCTGCACGAGGCGCTGCGACAGGATGATCGCGTCCTCGTAGTTGTGACCCTCCCACGGCATGAACGCGACCAGCAGGTTCTTGCCGAGCGCCATCTCACCGTTCTCGGTGGCCGGACCGTCGGCGAGGACCTGGCCCTCGATGACCCGGTCGCCCTCGGAGACGACGACCTTCTGGTTGACCGAGGTGCCCTGGTTCGAGCGGGAGAACTTGGCGATGCGGTACGTGGTGTACGTGCCGTCGTCGTTGGCGACGGTGACGTAGTCGGCCGAGACCTCCTGGATGACACCGTCCTTCTCCGCCTTGATGACGTCACCGGCGTCGGTGGCACAGCGGTACTCCATGCCGGTACCGACGAGCGGGGCCTCCGACTTAATCAGCGGCACCGCCTGACGCATCATGTTCGCGCCCATGAGGGCACGGTTGGCGTCGTCGTGCTCGAGGAAGGGGATCATGGCCGTCGCGACCGACACCATCTGGCGCGGCGAGACGTCCATGTAGTCGACCTCGGTCGGCGGGACGTAGTCGACCTCACCGCCACGGCGGCGGACCAGAACGCGCGGCTCGCTGAAGCGAAGCTCGTCGTTCAGGAGCGCGTTCGCCTGGGCGATGACGAACCGGTCCTCCTCGTCGGCGGTGATGTAGTCGACCTCGTCGGTGACCTGACCGTCGACGACCTTGCGGTACGGCGTCTCGATGAAGCCGAACGCGTTGACGCGGCCGTACGAGGCGAGCGAACCGATCAGACCGATGTTCGGGCCTTCGGGGGTCTCGATCGGGCACATGCGTCCGTAGTGGGACGGGTGCACGTCGCGGACCTCGAAGCCGGCCCGCTCACGGGACAGACCACCCGGACCAAGAGCCGACAGACGGCGCTTGTGGGTGAGACCCGACAGCGGGTTGTTCTGGTCCATGAACTGCGACAGCTGGCTGGTGCCGAAGAACTCCTTGATGGAGGCGACGACCGGCCGGATGTTGATCAGGGTCTGCGGCGTGATCGCCTCGACGTCCTGGGTCGTCATGCGCTCACGCACGACGCGCTCCATACGAGCCAGACCCGTGCGGACCTGGTTCTGGATGAGCTCGCCGACGTTACGCAGACGACGGTTGCCGAAGTGGTCGATGTCGTCGGTCTCGACGACGATCTCCCGGCCCGACTCGCCGATCGTCTCGGTCTCGCCCGCGTGCAGCTTCACGAGGTACTTGATCGTGGCGATGATGTCGTCGGTGGTCAGGACACCGGCGTCCAGCGGCTCATCGGCGCCGAGCTTCTTGTTCACCTTGTAGCGGCCGACCTTGGCGAGGTCGTAGCGCTTGGGGTTGAAGTAGAGGTTCTCGAGCAGCGTCTGAGCGGCCTCGCGGGTCGGCGGCTCGCCCGGGCGCAGCTTGCGGTAGATGTCGAGCAGCGCGTCGTCCTGGCCCTGGGTGTGGTCCTTCTCCAGGGTGGCGCGCATGGACTCGTACTCGCCGAACTCCTGCAGGATCTGCTCGGTGGTCCAGCCGAGAGCCTTCAGAAGGACGGTGACGGACTGCTTGCGCTTGCGGTCGATGCGGACACCGACCATGTCGCGCTTGTCGATCTCCATCTCCAGCCAGGCACCCCGGGACGGGATGATCTTGGCCGAGAAGATGTCCTTGTCGGACGTCTTGTCGATCGAGGAGTCGAAGTAGACGCCCGGCGAACGGACGAGCTGCGAGACCACGACACGCTCGGTGCCGTTGATGACGAAGGTGCCCTTGTTCGTCATGAGCGGGAAGTCGCCCATGAAGACCGTCTGGGACTTGATCTCGCCGGTCTCGTTGTTGGTGAACTCGGCGGTGACGAAGAGCGGGGCGCCGTACGTGAAGTCACGGTCCTTGCACTCGTCGATCGAGTTCTTCGGGGGCTCGAAGCGGTGGTCGCGGAAGGTCAGCGACATCGACCCGGAGAAGTCCTCGATCGGAGAGATCTCCTCGAAGATCTCTTCCAGACCCGACTTCCTGGGGACGTCTTGTCCCGACTCGAGAGCTGCCTCGACGCGAGCCTTCCAGGCGGCGTTCCCGAGCAGCCAGTCAAAGCTCTCGGTCTGCAGCGCGAGGAGGTTCGGAACCTCGAGGGGCTCCTTGATCTTTGCAAAGGAGATGCGCAGCGGGGCGGTGCTGGCGCCGTTGTTCGTATTGGTCGAGGCGTTGCGCGAGGCGGCCAAGAGGGGGTCCTTCCGAGGGCTCGGACTCACTACGCGCGTACCGGTCCCCAGCGACGCAGAGGGACAGACAATTCCCGATATGGCCAAAAGTCCAGGTCAGGTCAGGTCTGCCGACAATGCTCTCGCGAGGGTATGCCCCAGGTGACGGGCAGGGGGCAGCTAACAGGCAGCGCAAAGGGTCAGTGTAGCCACTTGGCCCACTGATGTCCAGGGCGAGTAATTCGCAACCCTCGTTGTTCTCAACTCCGCGGTACCTCGCGCCGTGCGGCGCACCTCGATACTGCCCGTTCCGCCGTCGATCCATGCCTCGGATACGGATCGTTGTGACGACGCGTCCTGAGAATTGCGCGCTGCGTGCGGTTCGTCAAGGCCCCCCGGTCAGCGGGGCGCACGGCGAAGATCACCATACTCCGCTCCGGGCGCCCGATTCGACCCTCGCCACGCCCTGTCCCGGGTACGCCGAAGGGCGACCACCCGGATGGGTGATCGCCCTTCGAAGGCGCCTGACAGGCGCCTGAGCGAGTCAGAAGACCCGCGGGGTCTTACTTGACCGTGACGGAGGCGCCGGCGGCCTTGAGGGACTCGGCAGCCTTCTCCGCGGCCTCCTTGGCGACCTTCTCGAGGACCGGCTTCGGGGTGCCGTCGACGAGGTCCTTGGCCTCCTTCAGGCCCAGGGAGGTCAGCTCACGCACGACCTTGATGACCTGGATCTTCTTGTCGCCCGCACCCTCGAGGATGACGTCGAACTCGTCCTGCTCGGCCTCGGCCTCGGCCGGGGCGCCCGCAGCGGCGGGGCCGGCAACGGCGACGGCCGCGGCGGCGGTGACGTCGAACTTCTCCTCGAAGGCCTTCACGAACTCGGAGAGCTCGATGAGGGTCATCTCCTCGAACTGCGCGAGCAGGTCGTCCTGGGACAGCTTCGCCATGATGGCGTCCTTCCACTAATTCGGCAGGTGCCGGATGTACATGTAGGCGGGCGTACGTTCGGCCCGCTGCGACCGTCGCCCTAACGGGCGGCGATCATTGCGCGAGCCGAATTACTCGGCACCGCCCTGCTCGGCGAGCTTGACGCGAAGCGCCTCCGCGGTGCGGACGAACTTCGACGGCAGCGCCTGGAGGAGCGAGGCAGTCTGGGACTGCTTGCCCTTGAACGCGCCGGCCAGCTTGCTGAGCAGAACCTCGCGGGACTCGAGGTCCGCAAGCTTCTTGAACTCGTCGGCGGTCAGCGCCTTGCCATCAAGGACACCGCCCTTGATGACGAGGTTCGGGTTCTCCTTGGCGAAGTCACGCAGAGCCTTCGCCGACTCCACCGGGTCACCGGTGACGAAGGCGGCCGCGGTCGAACCAGCAAGCTGGTCGTCCAGCGCGGCGATCCCGGCCTGGTTGGCCGCAATCTTGGTCAGCGTGTTCTTCACCACGGCGTACTGGGCGTTCTCACCGAGCGAACGACGCAGCGTCTTGAGCTGCGCCACGGTGAGCCCCGTGTACGAGGTCAGCACGACGGCGTTCGAGCTGCGGAACTTGTCCTCCAGCTCGGCTACCGCGGCAGCCTTGTCGGGCCTTGCCATAGAGCGTCGGCCTCCTTCCGGGTGATGAGGACCGCTCAGAAGGGGCTGAACAAAGAGAAACGCCCCGGCGCAAGCGCACGGGGCTCAGCTCGACCGCATCGAAAGATCCGGGAACTCATCCACGAACACCTGCGCGGGTCGTTCGCATTTCAGCGAATCCTTCGGCCACCGCACCCTCTTGCGAGAGCACGGCAACGACCAGCGGTCTTTGGCTTCTGGGGAAGAGTACGTGACGGGACGGGCGGGGAGCAAATCCGCCCGTACGGCTCAACCGGCCCGGAGCGCGTCCGGGCCCATGCCGATGCCCTTGAGCATGTCGGCGAGGTCGTACGTGTCCTTCGCCGGCGGGGCCTGGACGGTGGCCTTCGGTCCGTAGTCGGTGTAGTCGCCCTTGATCTGCACCGTCCCCACCGCCGTCGTCATGTCGACGACCATCCGGACCGGATAGCCGGCCGCGTCGACCCAGACGTCGGTGTCGTAGCCCTTCATGCCGATCTTCTCGACGTTCGCGATGAGCTTCTCGCGCTCCTTCTTCGAGAGCGTCGCGGACTTCGCCTTGTTGGCGTCCAGCATCTGCTCGAAGCTGAGCGTGCCCTTGTAGTGCTGGGTCTCGACGCCGTTGACCTTCTCGGCGCCCACGTGCTTGAGGTTCGGGGACTCCAGGAGCAGGGCGAGCTGCTGGGCGGGGTCCTGGTTCATCTGCCCGAGGCCGCCGCCCTTCGACTGGTCGAGCTTCATCCAGCGCTTGCCGTCCATCTCGGCGGCCTTCTCTGCGCCCATGTCCATGTACATGGCGTCACCGAGAACGATCATGCGCATCTGCTCGGGGGCGTCCGGGTCGCCCGCCGCCATCAGGGAGCCCTTCATGGTGATGTCCATGACCCCCGGGTTCCACCCCTGGACGCCGGTCATCTCCATGGTGCCGCCGCCGTCCATGGCGGCCGGCATCGTCACGGTCATCCGGACCTTCGCGGACTTGGCGTCCGACGTCTTCTTGTACGCGGCCTGGATGACCTTCGTGACGGCCTCATGGGTCTGGAGCCGCGGCTTCGCGGGCGCCTCGGCGGCTTTCTTCGCCCCGTCGCCGTCCTGGCAGCCCGCCACGCCGGTCACGACGACCACGGCCGCCAGCGAGACGCCCGCGCGCTTCCATGCGGTCATGCCCATGAGTCCCCACCCCTTGATCTTCAGTTCGTCGGTCAACTGAACGGTAACCCAGAGCGCCGACAGCGTCGTACGAAAAAAACCGGCCCCTCGCGCCTCCGAAGAGGCGCGAGGGGCCGGTTGACCACTCAGTGAGCCGGTGAGGCTCAGACCGCGGCCGGGTCCTCCTCGACGAGGAGGTTGCGGGTGCGGTTGGAGTCCAGCGGGATGCCGGGGCCCATCGTCGTCGTCAGGGTCGCCTTCTTGATGTAGCGGCCCTTGGCGGCGGACGGCTTCAGACGGAGGATCTCCTCCAGAGCCGCGGCGTAGTTCTCGACCAGCTTCGTCTCGTCGAAGGAGACCTTGCCGATGATGAAGTGCAGGTTCGAGTGCTTGTCGACGCGGAACTCGATCTTGCCGCCCTTGATGTCGTTGACAGCCTTGGCGACATCGGGGGTGACGGTGCCGGTCTTCGGGTTCGGCATGAGACCACGCGGGCCGAGGACGCGGCCGAGGCGGCCGACCTTGCCCATGAGGTCCGGGGTGGCGACGACGGCGTCGAACTCGTTCAGGCGCTGGCCCTTGGAGATCTCGTCGATGAGCTCGTCGGAGCCGACGATGTCGGCGCCCGCGGCGATCGCGGCCTCGGCACGGTCACCGGTCGCGAAGACCAGGACCCGGGCGGTCTTACCGGTGCCGTGCGGAAGGTTCACGGTGCCACGGACCATCTGGTCGGCCTTGCGCGGGTCGACACCCAGGCGGAAGGCGACCTCGACGGTTCCGTCGAACTTGGTGGCGGCGGTGTCCTTGGCGATACGGACGGCCTCGAGGGGGGCGTAGCTCCGCTCCCGGTCGATCTTGGCGTCCGCGGCGCGGAGTGCCTTGCTGCGCTTCACTGCTTCTCCTGTGCAGTTACACCATGCGGCTGTCGCCGCGTGGCAGATGTGGAGTCGTGGTGCGGACCAGCGCTGGTCCTACCACAGAGGTCACAAGGGGGCTGATCAGCCCTCGACCGTGATGCCCATGGAGCGGGCGGTGCCGGCGATGATCTTCGACGCGGCGTCGAGGTCGTTGGCGTTCAGGTCGGGGAGCTTGACCGTGGCGATCTCGCGGACCTGGGCAGCCGTCAGCTTGGCGACCTTGGTCTTGTGCGGCTCGCCGGAGCCCTTGTCCACACCCGCGGCCTTGAGGATCAGCTTGGCGGCCGGCGGAGTCTTGGTGATGAAGGTGAAGGAACGGTCCTCGTAGACCGTGATCTCCACCGGCACGACCATGCCACGCTGCGACTCGGTCGCGGCGTTGTAGGCCTTGCAGAACTCCATGATGTTGACGCCGTGCTGGCCCAGCGCGGGACCGACCGGCGGAGCCGGGTTGGCCGCGCCAGCGTTGATCTGGAGCTTGATAAGCCCCGTGACCTTCTTCTTCTTGGGAGGCATTGCTCTCTCCGGGTCCTAGTGAGAGTGTTCAGCCCGCCATCCGGTCATCCGGATGGAGGCATACCGCACAACGATAACGGGTATACACGCGCGGCCAAAAACCGAGCAGGTCAGAGCGTCCCCCGCAAGCGGGGGTACCCCCAGCGAGAGCCACTCTGACCTGGTCGGAAACTTGCTGAGATCAGTTCTTCTGGATCTGGTCGAAGCTGAGCTCGACCGGGGTCTCGCGACCGAAGATCTCGACGAGGCCCTTGACCTTCTTCGAGTCGGCGTTGATCTCGTTGATCGTCGCCTGGAGCGTCGCGAAGGGGCCGTCGGTGACGGTGACCGAGTCGCCGACCTCGAAGTCGAGGACCTGGACCTCGACCTTGCGGGCCGGAGCCGGCTTGCCCTCGGCCTCGGCGGCCTCGCGGGCGGCCTTCTCCTCGGCCTCGGGGGCGAGCATCTTGACGATCTCGTCCAGGGTCAGCGGGTACGGGTCGTAGGCGTTGCCCACGAAGCCGGTGACGCCCGGGGTGTTGCGGACGACGCCCCAGGACTCGTTCGTCAGATCCATGCGGACGAGAACGTAACCGGGCAGCTTGTTCTGCCGGACGTTCTTGCGCTCGCCGTTCTTGATCTGGACGATCTCTTCCTCGGGCACCTCGGCCTGGTAGATGAACTCCTCGACGTTCAGCGAGACGGCACGCTGCTCGAGGTTGGCCTTCACGCGCTTCTCGTAGCCCGCGTAGGTGTGGATCACGTACCACTCGCCGGGCAGGCCGCGGAGCTCGTCGCGGAGGGCCTGGATCGGGTCGACCGGAGCGGCGGGCTCCTCGTCGGCCTCCTCGGCCTCGTCCTCGACGCCGGCCTCGTCCTCGGCCTCGGTGTCTTCGTCGGACTCGTCCTCGACGTCGGAGTCGCCCGCGACGTCCTCATCGGACTCTTCGTCCTCGTCGGACTCCGCGGACTCGGAGTCCTCGGTGTAGTCCTCGATCTGCAGGGCGGCCTCTTCGGCCGCCTCGCCCGCAGCGGCGTCAGCAGCCTCAGCCTGGTCCTCGTCGGCCGCCTCGAGGATGTCGAGCTCGTCCTCGGAAACGGACTCGTTCAGGTTCGGGTCAGACACGGTGGCTGCTTCTTCCTGGATACAGATTGGGGTGGAACAAGAAATCAGCCGAAGACGTACTTGACTGCTTCCTGGAAGCCATAGTCAATCACGGTCACGAGGCCGATCATGATGACGACGAAGACAATCACTACCGTGGTGTACGTCGTCAGCTGGCTGCGAGTCGGCCAGACGACCTTGCGAAGCTCCGCGACGATCTGGCGGTAGAAGAGCGCGAGGCGGCCCAGAGGGCCCTTCTTTCCGCGCTTGCCGCCCTTGCGGGCCTTCTTCTTCGAGTCCGGCGCCTCGTCCTCGGCATCAGGCATGTCGATGGAGCCCACGGCGTCCGTCACGCTTCTCACCTGATCCCGGGTCATGGCAGTGCCGTGCCGGGTGGATCCGCACGGCGGTGCATTGAAGTACGTACATGCGCACACATCCTGGCGGTGTGTGTAGCAGGGCCGGAGGGACTTGAACCCCCAACCGCTGGTTTTGGAGACCAGTGCTCTACCAATTGAGCTACGACCCTTTGTGGCTCCCCCAACCTACCGCATCGTGAGACGTGGTCGGTGAGGGCCAACGAGCAGTGAGTGTACGTGTTCATGAGCCCGACGTCGAACAGAAAGCACGTGGGAGCCCCCGCGGGCCCTCGTACGACCAGGAATGACCGTTCGTGTCCGCTCGCTGAAACCTGTGTGCCGGGCGCGAAGCGGGTCTGGGAGCATGGGCCGCATGAGCGCTGCTAACCCTCCGACCGAGCGCCGGGTCTCCGCCCGCATCGGTGCGATCTCCGAGTCCGCGACCCTCGCCGTCGACGCCAAGGCCAAGGCCCTCAAGGCCGCCGGGCGCCCGGTGATCGGTTTCGGCGCGGGTGAGCCCGACTTCCCGACCCCGGACTACATCGTCGACGCCGCCGTCGAGGCGTGCAAGAACCCGAAGTACCACCGCTACACGCCGGCCGGCGGTCTGCCCGAGCTGAAGGCCGCGATCGCCGCCAAGACGCTGCGCGACTCCGGCTACGAGGTCGACGCCTCCCAGGTCCTGGTGACCAATGGCGGCAAGCAAGCGATCTACGAGGCGTTCGCGGCGATCCTCGACCCGGGCGACGAGGTCATCGTCCCGGCCCCGTACTGGACGACGTACCCCGAGTCGATCCGGCTCGCGGGCGGTGTCCCGGTCGAGGTCGTCGCCGACGAGACCACCGGCTACCGCGTCTCGGTGGAGCAGCTGGAGGCGGCCCGCACGGAGCGGACCAAGGTCGTCCTCTTCGTCTCCCCCTCGAACCCGACCGGCGCCGTGTACAGCGAGGCCGAGACCGAGGCGATCGGCCGCTGGGCCGTCGAGCACGGCCTGTGGGTGCTGACGGACGAGATCTACGAGCACCTGGTCTACGGCGGCGCGTCCTCGGCCTCGCTGCCGGCGGTGCTGCCGGAGCTGCGCGACAAGTGCATCGTGGTCAACGGTGTCGCCAAGACGTACGCGATGACCGGCTGGCGCGTGGGCTGGATCATCGGCCCGAAGGACGTGGTCAAGGCCGCGACGAACCTGCAGTCGCACGCCACCTCGAACGTGAGCAACGTGGCGCAGGTGGCCGCGCTGGCCGCCGTGTCGGGGAACCTGGACGCGGTCGCGGAGATGGGGCGGGCCTTCGACCGGCGCCGCCAGACGATCGTGCGGATGCTCAACGAGATCGAGGGCGTCCTCTGCCCGACCCCGGAGGGCGCGTTCTATGTGTACCCGTCGGTGAAGGCGCTGCTCGGCAAGGAGATCCGCGGCAGGCGCCCGCAGACCTCGGTCGAGCTGGCGGCGCTGATCCTGGACGAGGCCGAGGTCGCGGTCGTCCCGGGCGAGGCCTTCGGCACGCCGGGCTACCTGCGGCTTTCGTACGCGCTGGGTGACGAGGACCTGGTCGAGGGCGTGTCCCGGATGCAGAAGCTGCTCGCGGAGGCGCGCGACTGACCGCGTACGGATTTCCGTAGGTGGTCCGGGCCCCCGGTTCTTCGGAACCGGGGGCCCGTTCTTGCGTTCTAGCAAGGTCCCGATCGGGGAAAGGGGCTGTATTCGTCCATTCGAGTGCGGCAAGATCCTTCAATGGAGCACGTTTCCGAGCACGTTTCCGAGCATGTTTTTTCCCGCGACATCCGCCTGCTGCCCAAGGCCCACCTGCATCTGCACTTCACGGGGTCGATGCGGCCCACGACGCTCATCGAGCTGGCCGACAAGTACGGCGTCCATCTCCCGGAGGCGCTGAGCGGCGGTACGCCGCCGAAGCTGCGGGCGACCGACGAGCGCGGCTGGTTCCGTTTCCAGCGGCTGTACGACATCGCCCGGTCGTGCCTGCGGGAGCCCGAGGACATCCAGCGCCTGGTCCGCGAGGCGGCCCAGGAGGACGTGCGGGACGGCTCGGGGTGGCTGGAGATCCAGGTCGACCCGACCTCGTACGCTCCCCTGCTCGGCGGTCTGATCCCGGCCATGGAGGTCATCCTCGACGCGGTCGACGTGGCCTCGCGCGAGACCGGGCTCGGGATGCGGGTCCTGGTGGCCGCGAACCGGATGAAGCACCCGCTGGAGGCCCGCACCCTGGCCCGGCTCGCGGTGCGGTACGCGGACCGGGGCGTGGTCGGCTTCGGGCTCTCCAACGACGAGCGCCGCGGCATGGCCCGCGACTTCGACCGTGCCTTCGCGATCGCTCGTGAGGGCGGTCTGCTGGCGGCCCCGCACGGCGGGGAGCTGACGGGCCCGGCGTCCGTACGGGACTGTCTGGACGATCTCCGGGCGGCGCGGGTGGGCCACGGGGTACGGGCGGCGGAGGACCCGCGGGTGCTGCGCAAGCTCGCCGAGAGGGGCGTGACCTGCGAGGTCTGCCCGGCGTCCAACGTGGCGCTCGGGGTGTACGAGAAGCATGAGGACGTTCCGCTGCGGGCGCTCTTCGAGGCGGGGGTGCCGATGGCGCTGGGCGCGGACGACCCGCTGCTCTTCGGATCGCGCCTCGCCGCCCAGTACGAGATCGCCCGCCGGCACCACGCGTTCACGGACGCGGAGCTCGCGGAGCTGGCCCGTCAGTCGGTGCGGGGTTCGGCGGCCCCGGACGACGTCAGGCGGAAGCTGCTGTCCGGGATCGACGACTGGCTGGCGAGCCCGGCCGTCTGACGTGCGCGTAGGGCGGGTACGCCTGGAAGCCGACGTCGAGTTCCGTCGCGCGCCAGGCGCGCTCCGGCTCCAGATGGTGGGTGAGCGAGGCGATCAGGGTGTCGTAGCCCTGTGTCACCCGCTTCTGTCGCGGGCCGTTGCCCGCGGCGTACGCGAGTTCGATGGAGGCGGCGGCGAAGACGTCGCGGCTGCCGAAGAGGAAGAGCGTGCCGGCGTGGGCGGCCGGGCGCAGCCGGTCGCGGGTGTCCCGCTGGTCGCGGCGCTCCGTCCATCGGGACGCGTGCGCGGCCGTCCTGGCTTCGTCGGTCCGGACGGTCTGTGGGTTGCCTTGCGTCAGCCTGCGGCGCAGTGCGGGCCAGGCGGAGGGGCGCAGGCCGAGGGAGTGGTGGACCAGGAGGAGGTCGACCGGCTCACCGGGTGCGTACGGCCGGGGAAGGCTCTGGCGCAGCGGGAGGTGCACGATCGTGTGCCGCGAGAACGCGGCGAAGGAGAAGAACCCGGCGAGCCGCGAGAGGCCGTCATGGTCGCCGACGAGATAGCCCCAGTCCACGAGCGGGTTGCTGAGGGTGGTGTGCCGCAGGGGGTACCAGGGCTGGACGACCCGGTGTTCGTGCGGACCGGTGCGGGGCCTGAACTCGCGGACCTTGAGACGCATGGCGTCAGCGTGGCCGGGTGCCGCCCCGGGCCGCAACGTCATTTCGTCGGGGCGATCCCGGCCACCAGGGTGCGGGCGATCGAGGCGGCGAAGGTGTCGAGGTCCTGGGGCGGCTCCTTGCCGACCTTCGCGTCGTAGGCGAAGGCGCGCTGGGAACAGGCGCCGAGCAGCAAGGACGCCGCCGCGAAGGTGTCGGCGCCGGGGTCGACGCGGCCCGCCGCCTGTTCCGCGCGCAGATAGGCGTCGAGGCTTTCCAGGGGGCGGTGGGGACCGGCGTCGAGGCGCCGCATCGACGCGTCGTGGCGGGCCTTGAGCCGGGTCTCGGCGTAGAGGGAGGCGGCGATCGGGAAGCTCTGGGCGTAGAAGAGGGCGGCCTGGCGGGCGATCTCGGTGAGGTTCTCCTCCACGGTGCGCCGCCCCGGTTCGGCGGCCAGCGACTCGAGGAGCGGTGCCAGCTTGGGGAGGCGTTCGGTCAGGACGGCGACGAAGAGCTCCTCCTTGCCCGCGAAGTACTTGTAGAGCGCCGCCTCCGAGCAGCCGGCGCCCCGCGCGATCTCCTTGGTGGTCGTACGGGCGAGGCCCACGGTGGTCCACAGCTCGTGCGCCGCGTCGAGGATCCGTTCCCGCGTGGGTTTCGTCTCCATGGCTGCTCCGATCGCCCTTGACGAGGGGGTGAGTACACACTCACTCTAGGGGTGAGTGAACACTTACCCACCCCAGGAGGGTGCGACATGAAGCTCACTGTCTTCGGCGCGACCGGTGGTATCGGTCAGGAGATCGTCCGCCAGGGCCTGGCAGCGGGCCACCAGGTGACGGCGGTGGTACGAGACCCGGCGCGGTTCACGGTCGAGGGTGAGCGCCTGGAGGTCCGGCAGGCGGACCTCACGGCCCCCGAGACCCTGCGCGGTGCCGTCGCGGGCCGGGACGCGGTACTCTCCGGCCTCGGCGCCCGCTCGCGCGCCGACGCGGGGATCGCGGCACGGCTGACCCGCTCGGTCCTCGCCGCCATGGAGGCGGAGCACGTCCGGCGCCTGCTGGTGGTGAGCGCAGCCCCGCTCGGCCCCGTCCCCGACGGCCATACGGTCCTCGACAAGACCATGTTGGCGATCATCAACTCCGTCCTGAAGGACGTCTACGACGATCTGCGCGTGATGGAGGGCGACCTGGCGGCCAGCGCCACGGACTGGACGTCCGTACGCCCGCCCAAGCTCACGAACAAGCCGGTCACCGGCCGCTACCGCTCGGTCGTCGGCGGCAGCCCGCCCCGCGGCCGCTCCCTCGCCCGCGCCGATGTCGCCCACGCCATGCTGGCGATGATCGACGACCCGGCCACGGTCAAGCAGGGCGTGGGCGTCGCGTACTGACGCCGGGGACCTGCGGAACCCGCGGGGTCAGAGGCTGACGCCGACAGTCACCGGCTCGTTGACGAGCGTGACCCCGAAGGCGTCCCGTACGCCCGCGACGACCTCACGAGCGAGGGCGAGGAGGTCCTCGGTGGTGGCCTCGCCGCGGTTGGTGAGGGCGAGGGTGTGCTTGGTGGAGATACGGGCGGGGCCGGAGCCGTACCCCTTGGTGAAGCCGGCCTTGTCGATCAGCCAGGCGGCCGAGGTCTTGACCTGGCCGTCCTCGCCCGCCGGGAAGGCCGGCGGGGTCACGTCCGCGCCGAGCCGCCCGGCCACGCGCGCGAGGAAGGTCTCGTACTCCCCCGGCGTGAGGATCGGGTTGGTGAAGAACGACCCGGCGGACCAGGTGTCGTGGTCGGCGGGGTCCAGGACCATGCCCTTGCTCGCGCGCAGCTTCAGGACGGTCTCACGGGCCTGCGCGAGCGGGACGCGGTCGCCGACCTCCACGCCGAGGGCGCGGGCGGTCTCGGCGTACTTGACCGGCGCGGAGAGACCCGCCGCGTCCTCCAGCCCGAAGCGGACGCGCAGCACGACGTAGCGGTCGGGATCGGCCTTGAAGCGGCTGTGGCGGTACGAGAAGGAGCAGTCGGCGTTGGGGAGGGTGACCGTCTCGTCGGCCCGGCGGTCGTAGGCGACGACCTCGGTGATGGTGGCGGAGACCTCCTGGCCGTACGCGCCGACGTTCTGGATCGGGGTCGCGCCCGCGGATCCGGGGATCCCGGCCAGACACTCGATGCCCGCGAGGCCCGCGTCGACCGTGCGCGCGACGGCGTCGGTCCACACCTCGCCGGCCGCCAGCTCCAGCTTCGTCCCGTCGAGGGTGAAGCCCTGGGTGGCGATGCGCAGGGCGGTGCCGTCGAAGCCCTTGTCGCCGATGACCAGGTTGGATCCGCCGCCGATGATCAGCAGCGGCGTCCCGGACGCGTCCGCCTCGCGGACCGCGGCGATCACCTCGTCGTCGGTGGTGGCCGTGACGAGCCGATTCGCGGGGCCGCCGAGCCGGAAGGTGGTCAGGGGGGCGAGGGGGGCGTCGTGGAGTACCTGCACGGCCGCAAGCCTACGGGCTTCTCCCGCGACAGTAGAAAAGTGGAAGCCCCGGCCACCCGAAGGCGCCGGGGCCATGCACCTATCCGCCCGTCAGGCGAGCTTCACCACGGCCCGGGACATGCCCAGGACCTTCTGGCCCGCCGATGTCGCCGTCAGGTCCACCCGGACCTGGTTGTCGTCCAGCTTGGCCGCGACCTTGGCGCTGACCTCGATGAGGGCACCCTTGTCGTCGTTCGGCACGATCACCGGCTTGGTGAAGCGCACGCCGTACTCGACGACGGCAGCCGGGTCGCCGGCCCAGTCGGTCACGACGCGGATCGCCTCGGCCATGGTGAACATGCCGTGCGCGATGACGTCCGGCAGGCCGACCCCGACCGCGAACTTCTCGTTCCAATGGATCGGGTTGAAGTCCCCGGAGGCACCGGCGTACCGCACCAGCGTGGCGCGCGTCACCGGGAAGGACCGCGCCGGCAGCTCCGTGCCGACCTCGACCTCGTCGTAAGCGATCTTCGCGGTCATCCTCAGACCTCCTCGGGGGCGCGCGAGACAAGCTTGGTCCAGGCGGTCACGACGTGCTCGCCGGTCTCGTCGTGGACCTCACCGCGGATGTCCAGGATGTCGTTGCCCGCCATCGACTTGATCGCCTCGATGGTCGAGGTGACCGACAGCCGGTCTCCCGCCCGCACGGGCCGGGTGTACGCGAACTTCTGGTCGCCGTGCACGACACGGCTGTAGTCCAGACCGAGCTGCGGGTCCTCGATGACCTGCCCCGCGGCCTTGAAAGTGATCGCGAACACAAAAGTGGGCGGAGCGATCACATCGGGGTGACCGAGCGCCTTCGCCGCTTCCTGGTCGACATAGGCGGGATTCGCGTCGCCGACCGCCTCGGCGAACTCGCGGATCTTCTCGCGGCCGACCTCGTACGGCGGGGTGGGCGGATAGGTCCGGCCCACGAAGGACTGGTCGAGCGCCATGGACTCGATACCTCCTGGATTTGTTGCCGACAAACGACACGAGGCCGCCCCCTGGTGGGGACGGCCTCGTGTACGAGCCTGATTAACGCGTCTCGCGGTGCGCAGTGTGCGAGTTGCAGCGGGGGCAGTGCTTCTTCATCTCAAGACGGTCCGGGTTGTTACGCCGGTTCTTCTTGGTGATGTAGTTCCGCTCCTTGCACTCCACGCAGGCCAGCGTGATCTTCGGGCGGACGTCGGTGGCAGCCACGTGAGTGCTCCTTGGACGGACGGATGGACGGATGAACGCATAGAAGAGTAGCCGATCGAAGGACCGACCCCACAATCGGCTACCGTGTGTAGCGGTGACCGGACTTGAACCGGTGACACAGCGATTATGAGCCGCTTGCTCTACCGACTGAGCTACACCGCTTTGATGATCTGGATCCCGCCCGAGGGCGGGCTCCTTCTCACCAGAGCCCCAATACGGAATCGAACCGTAGACCTTCTCCTTACCATGGAGACGCTCTACCGACTGAGCTATTGGGGCGAGCGATGAAGACATTACACGGTCCTCCGCCGATCGCCCAAATCCGTTTCCCGGCCCTCCCCCGGCTCTCCTGCTCGCGCGCCCCGTACGCCACACGTGGCCTCATCAGTACGACTATTGCCCTCCTCCTCGAAGGGCGGCCGGAGCCCCCCTAGGCTCGGCCCCACGCTGCGTGATCTTGATCTTGAGCTGGACCTTTGAGCTGGAACTTGAGGAGCCGTGAGGAGCCCGATGTCAGCCGACAGCAAGCAGCCCCAGCCGCCCGACGACTGGGCAGCCGCCACCGCCGACTCCACCTCGCTCCTGCTCTCCAACGCCCGGCTCACCGACGGACGGACGGTCGACGTCCGCCTCGGCGGCGGCCGGATCGAGGCCGTCGGCACGGCCGGCAGCCTCACCGCGGTCGGCGCCCGCGTCGACCTCGCCGGCTATCTGCTGCTCCCCGCCCCCGCGGAGCCGCACGCCCACGCCGACACCGCGCTCAGCGCCGACTCCCCGGGCCCCGTCTCGTACGCCCCCGAGGAGGTGCAGCGGCGGGCCACCGAGGCCGCGCTGCTGCAGCTCGGCCACGGCGCCACCGCGCTGCGCGCGCACGTCCGGATCGGTGACGTGCAGGGGCTCGGGCCCCTCGAAGCCGTGCTCCAGGCGCGGCGCTCGCTGCGCGGCCTGACGGACCTGACGACGGTCGCGGTGCCCCGACTGCTGACGGGTGTGGCGGGCGCGGACGGGCTCGCGATGCTGCGGGACGCCGTGAAGATGGGCGCGGGCGTGGTGGGCGGCTGCCCGGACCTCGACCCGGACCCGGCGGGGTACGTGGAGGCCGTCCTGGACGTTGCCGCGGAGCAGGGCTGCCCGGTGGATCTGCACACGGACGGTGACGACCCGACGCGGCTCGCCCGGCTGGCGGCGATGGCGGGCGGGCTGCGACCCGGGGTGACGATCGGTCCGTGCGCGGGCCTGGCCCGGCTGCCGGCGGATCAGGCGCGCCGGGCCGCCGACCAACTCGCGTCGGCCGGGGTGACGGTGGTCTGCCTCCCTCAGGGCGGCTGCGGCGCGACCGAGCTGCGCGGCGCGGCGCCGGTCCGGCTGCTGCGGGCCGCGGGGGTACGGCTCGCGGCCGGCGGCGGGGCGCTGCGGGACGTCTCCAACCCGGTGGGGCGCGGGGACCCGCTGGAGTGCGCGTACCTGCTGGCCTCGCTGGGCGGACTGCCGGCCGAGGACGCGTACGGGGCGGTGAGCGCGGCGGCCCGTACGGCGATGGGGCTCGCGGAGGTACGGGTGGAGGCCGGGTTCCCGGCGGAGCTGCTCGCGGTGCGCGGGGAACGCCTCTCGGGCGTGTTGTCCCTCGCGTACAGCCGGATCGTGGTGCACCGGGGCCGGGTGGTGGCACGGACCAGCGCGGTTCGGGAGTACTGCGACTCGGCGGCGGCGCTCGACCTGCCGCGCCAGGCCCGCCCGGAACGTCCGGAACCGGGAAGCCCTCCGGCCGGTCCCGACGTACGGTCGTGAGTATGCGCATTGTCATCGCTGGAGGACACGGTCAGATCGCCCTGCGTCTGGAGCGGCTGCTCTCGGCGTCGGGGCACGAGCCGGCGGGCATCATCCGCGACCCGGGGCAGGCCGACGACCTGCGGGCGGCGGGGGCCGAACCGGTCGTGCTCGACCTGGAGTCGGCGTCGGTGGAGATGGTCGCGGCGGTCCTGCAGGGCGCCGACGCGGCGGTGTTCGCGGCGGGAGCGGGCCCTGGCAGCGGCACCGCCCGCAAGGACACGGTGGACCGCGCGGCGGCGGTCCTCTTCGCCGACGCGGCGGAACGGGCGGGCGTACGCCGCTACCTCGTCGTCTCGTCCATGGGCGCCGACGCCGCCCATCCGGGCGACGAGGTCTTCGACGTCTACCAGCGCGCCAAGGGCGCGGCGGACGACGACATCCGCGCCCGCGAGGGCCTGGACTGGACGATCCTGCGCCCCGGCATGCTGACGAACGACGCCGGCACGGGCCTGGTCCGCCTGGGCGCCTCGACGGGCCGCGGCCCGATCCCCCGCGACGACGTGGCGGCGGTCCTGGCGGAACTCCTGGAGACCCCGGCGACGGCCGGCCTGACCCTGGAACTGATCAGCGGCTCGATCCCGGTCTCGGTGGCGGTGAAGGACGTGGCGGGCAACTGACCCGCTGAGCGTCGGCCGGCGGAAAGGGCCAGGCCGCCGACAAAGAAGAAGGTCCCCGGTGCGAGCACCGGGGACCTCTCTATCGCGTGGCGGCGCCAGGATTCGAACCTGGGTAGGCTAAGCCGACGGATTTACAGTCTCCTGGCCTCCTGGCCCGCCAACAGCAGCTGACCTGCGGAACAAGCTGCATCTGGGAGCGTTTTGGCGCTTACCGTCCACACAGCGTCCTGATCTTGTACAGAATGCTTCCCCAAGGCTCGACAGCCGAGTCTCGCGAGGGGGACTGATGGGCACGACACGGGATGCGATCATCAAGCGAATCGATGGTGGTCGAGGCGTTACGGCGGTGTCGATGGGGTGGCTTCGCGAGCACTACAACGCGGAGTGGGGGCGACTAAGTGCGGCGCGAGCGGCAGAGATCAGCACGTGGCTCGCGCAGCGCAGCATCCGGCATGTACCCAGCCCTCTGCCCTCTCGTGAGGCAGCCGAGGTCATGCTGTACAGCCCTGACTCGCCTATCGGCGTATACATCAACGCGGCCCGACTAGAAGGCCCGTTCGCGAACCGCCCTGCAGGGGCCGGCGACATCCTGGGCACGCTCGCGAAACGCCTCTGACGCGGCAGCCGCACGCGGCTGGCCGAGGCACTACCAGATGTCGAGCAACTTGACTGAGCCGGGCGCGGCTTCTGGGCGCGGAAGAGAAGGGTGCATCTCTAGTAGCTTCGAGATCACCAATCTGCATCACCTAGCGCGGCGAATGAAACTGGACAGAGGTCCGATTTGCCTCATTAATAAAGGCAATACACTTCCGTACCCATTTGCCTAGGGGTGTGCCCTGCGACGGAGGAGAGATCCAACGGTCGCATACCAGCCTTGCGATCCTGTTCTTATCTGGAGATCCCTTACGCCCCGTCAAAGCAAGGGGGTTCTCATACTTCCCTCCGGTCCATGGCATACCGGCCGACGGGTGAACCAACGAGACGGAATCCCGCAGATCCCTCTCAGGAACATAGTTTTCGATAGTGTAACCGTCCGTCAGCCAAGCAAATCCGTCACCATCACCCTCATTGAAACCGTCCATAACCCTCTTCTTCGTCGCAGAGATACGAGCTCGGGCAGACTTCTTGTCGCTGTCGATAACGATCGCCGAGTACCTGTTGAGACTCCGAAGCTTGATGAAGTCACCCACTTCGTCATCGCTGACAGTGAGATGATTGAGTAGACCACCACCGTAAAACATGACCGTATAGTGGATTCCTTCGATCAGCTCAGGCGCCAGCAACTTAATCCAGTGGGTGATGTAGATCCGATCAGATGGCCCCTCCACCCAGATGACCGCATTCGACTGAAGCAGATCGGATGGGCGGTAGCCAAGGTCTGCACACACTCCGGATAGGCCGGACGGTGATACCGCCGGATCCAGACGCGTTTCGACTCCGTCATGCCGCACGTGAAGAACAACCGCTGCCTGATGATCAAGCATGTGCGCAGAGTGCGTAGCGATCAAGTATTGATTACTTGTTTCTCGCGCGAGGTACCTGATGAACTTTCGCTGATAAACAGGGTGGAGGTGAACCTCGGGTTCCTCGATGCACACAATCTTCCGCTCGTTGACTGTAGCTGCAGCAGCCAGCACGATAACCTGATGGACGCCGGTCCCCAGGTTCTCCAAGGGGAGCATGCGCCCGTTGTGAAACACGTTCAAGGTGCGAGCGTCGTGTTGAACATCCAGCCTGGCAGTGTCGTCATCCAAGATTCTTCTAACGAATCGGTTGATCGCCTCGAACCGCTCCGTGTCCTCACCGTATGAAGCAGCAGGGGGGTTCTGAAGACGTTGCAGTCTTTCCAGGAGCCCGAGGCCCTCATTATTTCCGGTACCCCCTTCTACATCGTGTTGAATCTGACGGAAAGCCTCGATCGTAACGACCGATCCAGTCGCGAAGATCGGCGAGGGGATAAACGCCGCCACGATGGTTGAGATATTGTCTCTCCCCGCAGGAATCTCACCCCCTGTTGAGTAACCAGAGAACTTCAAACGCTGCAACAAGTGAACGAGAGTCGCATTTCCCAGGTCGCCGATGATTGCGTCGAATTGATCCGCCACCAAGTTTCCGGACAACTCGCTAGCGATCCAGGTTTGCCCGTCGCGATAGATCGATGGATGCTTGAGAATGCGAAGCGACAATTCCTTGGTGTCGTAATCCAACTGCCGCCCCACATGCACCTTCTCATATGCCTCCTCAGGATCGAAGGCCACGGCGTAGCGGCAGGGGGTGGCTCGCCCTTGCGGGATGTCATGCTCGCCCAATTGAGCTCTTCCAGAGGACACGAGCTTCAGCATTCGAAGAAAGTTGGATTTACCCGAGTTATTCTGCCCGGCCAACAGAGTGACCGGCCCCAACCTGCTGCTGAACTGCATCGCCGGTCCGAAGCTTCGGTATCCGGAAACTCCAAAGCCTGGCAAGATTACGTCCGCCACCGTGTTCTCTCCCCTGCCCGACGCAGCCTGATATGCCTGACCGTACTCCTCCGTCGCAGGGAGAGCCGAGGGTTCGCCAGGATCAAGGTGGGCTCTTTGCAAGGCACTGTGGCCAGCTCGCGACAGCACGACCTGTCGGTACGCCAGCATGGGATCCTGGGGGCAAGGAAGTTGGAGGAGGGAGAGGCCGTGCCGGAGGCCAGTCCGCGTGGAACGTACCTGCTCATCGCTAACGCGCTACGGGGTGACATCGAAGCTGGCAAGGTCGCTGCGCTTCCCTCGGAGTCTTCCCTTGTACGGGCGCACGGCGTTTCTCGCAACACCGTGCGGCGCGCCCTCAAAGTGCTTGAGAGTGAGCGTCTCATTGCGTCAGTACCTGGCGCCGGCTGGCGGGTGTCGAAGGGGCCCGTTCCCCCCCTCTCAGATCGCCTGATCGCAGTGATCACTGAGGATGCTCTGTCGGTTGGGGACGCCTACCCTTCCGAGTCTCAGTTGTGTGAGCGCTTCGGTGCATCGCGCACAGCCGTGCGACATGCGCTCGCTCAGATCGAAGGAAAAGGGCTGCTCACAAGCAGGCACGGGAAAGGTCGAACAGTTAGCGCCCTGCCGCCCGAGGTCGGAGAGTCGTAGCCTTGCCGTCCATGGGGCTAACTGAGTGGGCGTACTGTCTCTCCCAATCGATGCTGTCCAAGCCGTTGCCGCGTCGCTGGGCACACTCCCTCGGGGTCGCCGAGCGGGCTCGCTCGCTGAGTCCGATCCTCGGCAACGACGCGGAGCTGCTGGAGGCAGCCGCAGTACTCCACGACGTGGGCTACTCCCCCTCGATCGCTACCACCGGCTTCCACCCGCTCGACGGGGCACGATTCCTCCGTGACCAGGAGAGCGCCGACGAGCGGGTCGTCCGGCTCGTGGCGCACCATTCCTGTGCGCTCCTCGAGGCCGAGGAGCGAGGACTCCGGCGTGAGCTGGAGACGGAGTTCGAGCTGGAGCGGCCCGAGCTGGTCGACGCGCTGATCGCGTCGGACATGACGACGACTCCGGACGGGATGCACACCACGCCAGCCGCACGACTGGACGAGATCGTGCAGCGGTACGGCCCGGACACGATCGTGGGCCGCTTCATCCAGCGAGCGGCGCCCGAGATCTACGCAGCCGCGGAGCGGGTGGAAGGCCGCATGGCCCGGGCCACCGCCGGTGCTCAGCCGATGTAGGGCTCGCTCCGCGATTTGTCCAGGCCGTGCTGGATGCGCAGGCGCATCGAGGGATGGATGTCGAGGTCATCGAGGTCCGCTGGGTCGATCCAGCGGACCTCTTTCGATTCGCTGCTTGTCCGCAGGGACCCGCCGACAGGGTGGGCACGGAAGCAGATGGAGAACTGCTGCCGCACTTCGCCGTCGTCGTACGCGAGCACGTGCTCCGGGTCCGTGTAGAGCCCGACGATGCCGTCGACCTCGACCCTGATCCCAGTCTCTTCCTCGACCTCTCGCACGACCGTGTCACCGATGCGCTCGCCGATGTCGTGACCGCCCCCGGGCAATGCCCACAGGTTGTTGTCTGTCTTGTGGATGATCAGAAGCCGCCCGGCTTCGTCGAGGACGACAGCCGTGACCGAAGGGACCACGGAGTTCGCCGTCGGTGCGCTGGGGTCGCGGAAGTAGTCGATCCGGCTCATGCGAGACCTCCGAGGTCGGTGGGGGACGAGATGGGCCGCGATGCCTCCCAGACTCGCTCGATGCTCTCAGCGTAGGCATCGAACAGCTCTCCGCCTGGAACCCGCTGGATGTGCAGCACAGGAGCCATGTAGGCACCCACGCCGTAAAGGTGGCCGTTGGCGAGCAGCTCGTCGTCGGCGCGGTAGAGCGAGTTGTAGAGCGTTGTGCCGTGGAGCCGGAACTCCACCCCCGGGAGCCCGAAGAGCGGCGCGTAGTTGACCAGCGCGTTCCGAATCTTGCTCGCCATGGCGGACCCGATCCCCTCGTCCGCACCGCGTACCGCGACTGCCGCGCTGTCCGGGTCGCCGAGCATGAACCGAACGGGGATGCCGGCCGCTGACTTCTCCTTCACGACCTGGTGGAAGGCCGCGTCCTCGGTAAGCCAGAACCCGGAGTACACCAGCACGTCGAACTGTCGCCTCGCCTGCGCGTAGAGCTGCGGCCACAGCCTGTTCGGTACGACGGAGCGGTGGGGGTACAGCCGGATGAGCTCAGCGTTCCCGGCCTCGGTGACCTCGGCCGACGTTCGTTCCTCGGGCCACAGGTAGGACATCTCGCATCGCAGTAGCGAGGCCGCCGCGTACTTGAATCGGCGGTACGGCTGGCGCTTCGGTTCATTGATCCAGCGTTCGACCGTCTTCGCTGAAACCCCGAGCCGTTCAGCGACCTGATCGAGTGTCATACCGCTCTCGATGATGGCGCCGCGCAGCCTCTCATTGGCCATGCCGTGCACTCCCCCAGTGGGACGACTTGGGACGACTTCACCGTAGCGAAGCTGTCCCCGAGTCGTACACCTGCGAGGTCCAGCGTCTGGGCAACTGCCGCCAAGCTGAAGGCAGATCGAGCGGGGCGGACTCGCGAAGTCGAAAAACCGAAGGACTTGACGCCGCGATATTTCCGCCCCACCATGAGGTACAGGTAATACATGTACCTCAGCCCGGAGGAGTCGGTGAAGCGGCTCCAAAGGAAGCGATCGGTGCTTGAGAACTGAACAGCGTGATGAGGGTCTGCCGCCTGTCCTTAGGCACAACAAGGCGGCCGGCGCGGCGTAGGTCCGCGCACTCGACCTCTCCGCGGCTTCGACGGCTGCGGCCGGTTGCCTCCTCCGCCCGTCTCGTACGGGCGGAGTGGCGGGGAGCCGGATTCCTGGTTCTAACGGCGAGAGGCCCCGGTGCTGGAACACCGGGGCCTCGGTTCGGGCCGTTCCTGTCTGAGAGGAGCACGACCCAATGAAGTCCATCGCTGCACTTCAGGCCGCTGTTACGGCCGTCCCGTTCGACGGTGAGCCGTCGACTGCGGAGCTGGACGCGATCGAGCAGGAGATGCCGCTGATTCTGGCGGAGGTCGACCTGCTCGACGCGCAGATCATGACCATCGACCGGCCAGCCTCCGAGCTGGACACCCGCCGTGTGCGCAGGGCCCGGAACCGGGTGCTGGCCGCGCGGCGGGACCTGACGAACCGCACCGCCGGCGGGCTGAGCGTGCCGGGTGGTGCGGCATGAACGCCAAGACCGTGCTGCCCGCCGTCGCGATGACGGCGGTGTCCATGGTGCTGACTCTGGCCGTCGTCGTGATGTGGCTGGGCACGGCGATGCCGTGGCCCGTCGCCCTGGTCGTCGGTCTCGGCATCGACGGCGGGTGGCTGGCCACCCTCGCCTACGAACGTCGCCTGGCCGCGCAGGGCGACCGGTCGACTGGTGTCACGATCGTCGGCTGGTGCTTCGGCCTGGTCGCCACGGGCGTCCTGGTCGCCCACGCGCTCACCGCCGAGGAGTCCACCGGCGCGTGGCTGGCCGTCGCCTGGCTGCCCGTCGCCGCGAAGGCCCTCTGGCTGGTGCACGGGCTGTGGGAGCGCACAGCACTGACCCCCGGAGCTCTCGGAGCGATCCGCGGCATCCAGCAGGAAGCCCGGGACGAAGCGGCCGTGGCCCGCGCCCGGCTGCGGGCCGATGCCGCCACCGAGGAGACCCGGCTGATGGCCGTGACGCAGGCCGGTGCCCGCGTCGCACGCGTCCAGGCCAAGACAGCACAGACCCTCTCGCGGGCCTGGTCGACGCTGGAGACGGCCCGGGACGGCGAGGGCACCGGCAGGGCGCTGACCAGCGTGACGACCCGCGTCACGCCTGGCGTCACACCCACCTGGGACCTGCCGGTCTGGGGCCCCACCGAACCCGTGGCGCTCGCCCTGGACGCGCCCGCGCTCACCGATGAAGCGCTCGACGCGCTCGTCGACCAGATCCGGCACAGCCAGACCCCGGCACTGTCCTACCGGGAAATGGCCGCGCGCTTCCGCGCCGCCGGCCACTCCGCCTCGGAAGTCCGACTGCGGGCCGCGTGGAAGCGCGTGGCCGCCTGACCGGCGGCTACAGATGCTCCAGCACGCGGACCAGCGCATTCACCAAACGCGTCTTCACGCGGTGCGAGCGGCCGCAGTGCCGCTTCGGGCGCCACCACTTCGGTTGCTTGATCAGCTTCTGGCACCAGCGGCACGGCAGCGGGTCCAGCTCGATCTCTATTGCCCCCATGGCCGCGACTGTAGCGGCCCTCCTGACCAGGGAGAACCGATGAACAATCTTCCCGAGCCCGCACCCGTGGTGCAGCTCCCGGACGGCACCTACGTCTACGCCGACCAACTCCCCGCCATCCACCAGCCCACCGCCGTTCCGCAGGTGGTGCACCAGCACATCCACCAGGCGCCGCCGGACCGGACAGTGCAGCGGGTCGCGCTCGGCTCCGGGGTGGGTGCCGGCGCGGTCGCCGCCGGGGTCTACTTCGGCCCTCTCCTGGTCGGGGCGCTGACCGCGATCGCCGCGAACCTGGCGATCCTCGCGTTCCTGGCTGTCGCCCTGACCTGGGGCGTTGTGACCGTCGTGAAGACGGTCGGAGGCCAGGACGGCAGGGCCGCCGCAAGCGCGGTCCGCAGGGCTCGTCGGCGTCGCTGACGGCTGCCTGTCCGTCCCGGAGCACCCGGGGCGGGCTGGGAGCCGGGACAGACCCGAGCCCACCTGAGAGGACCTCCGCATGAGCAAGCACGGCTGTGCCAACTGCCCCTCCTGCCGCACCGGCCTGGGCCGCTACCCGGACGTCACCAAGTGCCCGAAGTGCTTCTTCCCCCTGCCCCGCACCACCCGCCGCTGACCCACGACCGGAAGAGGGAGACCCACTGATGGCGAAAAACCCCGATCCGAAGCTGACGGCCGGCGAGCACGCCAAGGTCGCCTACTACGTCGCCCGCATGGCGAAGCGCTCCATCGCCAGCGAGACCGTCCACATGCGCGACCTGGAACGCAAGGTCGACCGGATCATCGACCGCGCCCGCAAGCGCGCCGAGAAGAACGCCAAGCGCAAGTAGCTGTGCCCCGGGGACGGCCGTCCCGGCCAAGGAAACCGCGCCGTCCCCGGGCCCCTTCACCGCCCTTTCGAGCAGCAGGAGACCACCAGCATGACCGAGACGCCCACGGCCACGCACCTGCGGCCCGTGCCCGACATCGACCACGACGACGAGACGCCCATCGCCCCGACGCTGGTGGACAACCCGTCGCTGCCCGACCCGAAGGTCACCATCGAGAAGCGCAAGCCGGTCCTCGCCGGATGGCTCACCAACCGGCGCGACTTCCTCGCCACCACCCGCCACGCGGGCGCCAACCTCGGCTACGCGGCCCTGTTCCACGGGGTCCGCCTGCCGGTCTACGCCGGACGCCTGGCGCTGATGTCGCCGCGGGGAGCGTGCCGGTTCATCACGTCCACCAACCGGTGGGTGTGGGACCGCGAGGCCGCACCGTTGCGGGACTACGCGGTGCGGACCGAGGACGTCGAGGAGTACATGCGGCTGGCGAAGCTGCGGGCCGGACGCATCCGGCTGCGTGGCCTGGTGACGCTGGTGGCGGCCGTGTTCGGGGTCGGATTCGCCCTCTGGCTCTACGTCATCGCCCCCGCGTTCCTGTACGCGTTCGCCGCCGGCGGTGTGCTGCTCCTCGGGTTCGCCGGGCAGCAGCCCGACGCCCCGGTGGTCGGTCCGGCCGTGCTGAAGACCGAGGTGCAGAAGCTCACCGGGTCGATCGTGCTCCGGGGCCTGGACTCGATCGGCAATGCGAAGATCTCCGCCGCCATCAAGAAGGGCGGCGACATGAACGGTCTGCGGTTTGTCTCGGAGATCGTGCGGGACGGACCCGGATACCGGGCTGACCTGGACCTTCCCTACGGCGTGACACCCGAGGACATCATGGAGGCCCGCAAGCCTCTCGCCTCCGGTCTTCGCCGGAAGACCGGCTGTGTGTGGCCCTCCCCGGACCCCGAGCAGCACGAAGGACGGCTGGTGCTGTGGGTCGGGGACAAGCCGATGAACGAGACCACGAAACCGGCCTGGCCGCTGCTGAAGACGGGCACGGTCGACCTGTTCAAGCCGGTCGTGTTCGGCAACGACCAGCGGATGCGGGACGTGACGGTGACCCTGATGTTCGCCGCGATCGTCGTCGGCTCCATTCCCCGCATGGGCAAGACGTTCCTCATGCGGCTGCTCCTGCTCATCGCCGCCCTCGACCCGCGCGCGGAGATCCACGCGTTCGACTTCAAGGGCACCGGTGACTTCGGCGCCCTGGAGCCGGTCTGCCACCGCTACCGCGCCGGCGAGGAGGACGAGGACATCGAATACGTCGTCGCCGCGCTGCGCGAGCTGAAGGAGGAGCTGCGACGGCGGGCGAAGGTCATCAAGTCCCTGCCCCGCTCCCGCTGCCCGGAGTCGAAGGTCACCCCGGCCCTGGCGAACGACAAGAGCCTGGGGCTGCACCCGATCGTCGTCGGGTTCGATGAGTGCCAGGTGCCCTTCGAGCACGAGGAGTACGGCAAGGAGATCGAGGCCATCTGCACCGACCTGGTCAAGCGCGGCCCCGCGCTCGGCATCGTCGGCATGTTCGGCACCCAGCGCCCGGACGCCAAGTCCTTGCCGACTGGCATCTCCGCGAACGCCGTGCTGCGGTTCTGCCTGAAGGTCATGGGCCAGCCCGCCAACGACATGGTCCTGGGCACGTCGATGTACAAGTCCGGGTACCGGGCCACGATGTTCTCCCGCTCCGACCGGGGCATCTGCTGGATGGCCGGCGAGGGCGACGACCCGCGCATCGTCGCGTCCGCGTTCGTCGACGCGGTCGCCGCCGAGCAGGTCGTGGGCCGTGCCCGGCAGGCGCGCGAGGAGTACGGCAACGTCACAGGCCACGCCATCGGCAAGGGCCCCGACAAGACCACCGGCAGCGACATCCTCGCCGACGTCATCGACGTCATCGCCGACGGCGAGAAGGCCGTGTGGTGCGAGCGGATCGCCGCCCGCCTCGCCGAGCTCCGGCCCGACACCTACGCCGGGTGGAAGGGCGAGAACGTCACCGCCGCCCTCAAGCCCTGGGGCATCAAGCCCGGCCAGGTCTGGGGCACCACCGACGACGGCAAGGGCGCCAACCGGCGCGGCATCGAGCGCGCCGACATCACCGCCGCCATCACTCGCCGTAACGCCGACAGGGCCGCCGCCTGACCCCAGCACCGCTGCTAGACCTAGCACCCGCGCCCGCTAGGTCTAGCAGCCTCGCTAGCACACAAAAGGGGCGCTGACCTGCTGACTAGCGTCTAGCGGCCCACCTGCGAAAACCCCCGGAAACCGCCCCTGCAGAGGGAGTGACCACCCATGCTCGCCGCTAGCACCCTACTCCTGCTCGCCACCCTCACCGGTTACGCACTGTTGTGTACGGCCTCTCCGTTCGGCCCCTGCCGCAAGTGCAGCGGGCTCGGCTACAAGCTCAAGGTCGACCGCAAGGGCCGCTTGAAGCGGGCCAAGCCCTGCCGTCGCTGCGAGGGCCAGGGCAAGCGTCTGCGCCTCGGCCGCCGCCTCGCCAACCACAGCCGCGCGATCCACCGCGCCGGCACCCGCTGAGCCCGGACACCAAGCGGCCGACGGCGCCCGTCATGAGACGGACCCCGCTCCGAGAAGGAGCTAGGCGGACGCGCCGTCGGCCATGTCCCCGAGCTTGTCAGCACCCGAGGTTCCCGCACCCTACCCACCCGCCCCACCCAGTGATCAAGGGAGTTTCGGCATGGCCATCACAGTCTCGCTCGTCGCCCTGTTCGGGCTCGTCCTGTTCTTCCTCCTGCGCTCCCACAGCCTCACCCCCAGCGCCGCGTTCACCGCCGCCGGATTCGGGTTCTTCCTCGCCTCCACCGGCGCCGCCGAACCCATCAACCAGCTCACCACCGACCTCATCACCGCGATCAGCAACCTGTGAGGACCTTCGTGCGACTGCGCATCCGGGCCACCGACTGGCCCCGCAAAGCCCTGCTTCTGACCGACACCCCCCGCCCCGACTGCCAGGGCGAGGGAGGGCACAACCGCGACTACGGCGACCACGAGACCGGCGAGTACGCCGGGACCGAGTGGGACCCGTGCCCCTGCTGGGACGAGAACCGCTCGTGGGTCCTGCTCCCGCTGCCGCGTCTCCCGCGTCGCCGTCAGCCGCACGTCGACCCGTGGGGCAACGGCTACAGCGACGAACCGCCGTTCTAGCAACGCCAACGGCGGCCCCCTGAATCCGCCAAGACCCGGGGCCGCCCTCGTCCAGCACCGATCAGAGAACTGGAGACACCCAGCATGACCCATCCCGTACTGATCCGGCGAGACAGCGCGCTCACCCTCGCCGCCAATGGTCTGCCAGTACTTCCGCTGAGCGCCGACAAGCGGCCGTTCGGCAACTGCCCCGACTGCCGCGACAACGCGTGCGGCGGCCGGCCGAACATGAAGACCCCCGGACCGTGCCAGTGCCCCCGCCCGTGCCACGGTTGGGCCGCCGCCACCACCGACCCCGACGTGGTGTCCTCCGGCCCGTGGGCGGGCGCATGGCGCCGCGCTGGGGCCGTCGCCTACCACCCGGGCGAGGCCGGGGTGACCGTGGTCGACCTGGACGACGCCGAGGCGATCACCTGGGCCCGTGAAGCCCTGCCCCCGACCCGCACCGTGGCCACGACGCGGGGCGAGCACTGGATCTACCGAGGGACCATGCAGTCCGCCAACGGTGTGCGGACCGGCGTGGACATCAAGTCCTCCATGTCCTACGCCCGCTGGCTCGGCCCCGGGGTGGGCACCATGGCCGACCTCCCCGCCACCGCTCGCGCCCTGGTCGTGAAGGACCCTGCCGTCGTCCGGCCCGTACGGTGCACCGTGCCCGCGCCGGCCGGTGGCGGGCAGTGCCCACACCGCGCGCCTGCCTACCTCGAGCGTGGCATCGCCATGGCGGAGCAGCGCATCACCGAGGCCCGCAGCCAGGTCCACGCGACTGTGTACCGGACGTTCCTCGCGGTGCTGTCTGCCCATGGCCGGTGCGGCTGCCTCACCGAGGCGCATATCGACCGGCTGTTCACCGCCGCGCAGGCCAAGGGTGAATCGGCCCGGCACTGCACGGACGCGTGGACGAACGCCCGCACCGCATTGGGGCTGTGACATGGCTGAGGACGAGAAGACTCCGGCCCGCGAGATCATTACCGACTACGCGCAGGCCAACTTCCGCTACTTCCGTACGGCCGACGGCACCGTGTACGCGCAGAAGAACGGCCACCCCGTCGCACGGCCGATCCGCTCGCAGGGCACCACGGGCAGCCACCGTCAGGAACTCATGGTCGGCCTGTTCAAGGACGGGTGCGGCGTATTCAACGGCACCGCGCTCAAGGAGGCGTTGGACTTGATCGAAGCACTCGCGCTGACCGAGACGGTGCAGCCGGTCCACATCCGGGTCGCGCCCGGGTTCGACGGGGCGACGTGGCTCGACCTGGGCCGCACCGACGGACAGTCCGTCCGCATCCACCCCACCGGCTGGGACATCACCACCCCTGACCCGCGCGAGGTGTGCTGGCGCCGCACCCAGCTCACCGGGGAACTGCCCCTGCCGGCCAAAGACACCAACGGCAAGGGCATCGACCTCCTGCTCCGGCTGTGCAACTTCGCCGGCGCCGAGACTGAGTGTCTGGCCATCGCCTGGCTGATCGGCTGCCTCGGACCGTCCGTGCCCGTCCCTGCCCCGTTCCTCACCGGCCCCCAGGGTGCGGGCAAGTCCACTGGCGGCCGGATGCTGGTCCGCATCGTCGAGGGGATGAGCGGGGACCTGCGCCGCGCGCCGAAGGACGAGGAGAACCTGATCGCGGCCGTGGCCGCCGGTTGGGTCACCGCCCTGGACAACCTCTCCCACATGACCCCGGACCTGTCCGACGCCATGTGCTGCATCGTCACCGGCGCCGAGAACGTCAAGCGCGCCCTGTTCACCGACGGCGACGTCGTCCGCTCCCGCTACCGCCGCCCCCTGCTCCTGACCGGCATCGACGTGGGCGTCATCCGCCCCGACCTCGCCGAACGCCTCCTCCCACTCCGGCTGGAGCGCCCCCGGGTGCGCAGGACCGAGGCGGAGCTGTGGGCGGAGTACGAAGAGGCCCTGCCCGTCATCCTCGGCTCGCTCCTCGACCTCACCGTCAAGGTCCGTGCCGCCCAGGCCGAGATCCCGACCGACCTGCGGATGGCGGACTTCGCTCACCTCTGCGCCCAGCTCGACGCGGCAGCTGGCCTCGGAGCACTGAACGCCTACCGGGCGAGCCTCGACGACCTCAACGACGACGTCATCGAGGGAGACCTCCTGGCACAGACCGTTCTTAAGCACGCGGCCGGCCTCGATCCGGGCGCGGAAGTGCGGATGACGTCAGCCGAGTGGCTGCACTGCCTCACCCAGCTCTACACCGGAGAGGACTTCCGCCCCCTGCCCAAGGGGTGGCCCAGCACCGGCAAGGTCCTCTCCGACCGCCTCAAGCGGCTCCAACCGACCCTCGCCGCACGAGACGTCCTCATCGACTGGGGCCGCACCAACACCGCCCGCTACATCGAAATGACCCGACCGCTCACCGCGCCGGCGCCCGAGCAGCAGAAACCGATGTTCTAACCGCGGCGCCGCGACCGCTCGCGCACAAGCAAGAGGAGCACCCGGCCCGGGCGCGGGGTGCTCCTCTTGCTATTCGGCGGCTTGCCGCCGCCTGAAGGACGTGCCGCATCGCGGCTCCTTCATCACGTTCTGAGGCGCGCACAACCACAGACACCACCCCCCCTCTTTTCCTAAGAGAAGAGACCCTGCGTCACCTGCGTCACCACAGCCCCGCAAACGACCCCTGACCTGGGGCTATGACGGTGACGCAGGAGCCAATCTCTGCGTCACCCCGCGTCACCTGTGTCACCCATGACGGAGACCCGCGTCACCGGTGACGCACCCCGAGGCCCGCTGTGTCACCGAAACCCGCAGGTCAGACGCCCGAGTGACACGAATGACGCAGTGACGCAGAAATCCGCACCTAGGACAGACGCGGACCGCGGGAAGCCCGAACCCGGCCCCGCCCCGGCAACGCACGCACGTAACTCACTCCGAACTCTCCACCTCGAGGAGACCTGATGTCCCGTACCGCCCGCCGACGTCAGCCCGCCGACGAGCTGCTGCCCCTGACCGACGTCCTCACCGAGATCGGCATCACCCGAGCCACCTGGTACCGCTGGCGCAACCGCGGCTACGGCCCCGAGGTGAAGCGCCTTCCCAACGGGCACCTGCGGATCCGCCGCAGCGCCCTCGACGCCTTCCTGAACGAACTGGAGACTGCGTGACCGACTGGAGCTACACCGTGCGGATCTGGAGCATCCGCAAGCGGCCGTACCGCAAGCCGTATCAGCTCCGCTGGCAGGTCGGTACGAAGCCGTTCTCCGAGTCCTTCCTGACGCTCGGGCTCGCCGAGAGCCGGCGCGCGCAGTTCATCACCGCTACGCGCGAGGGTGAACCCTGGGACGTCGAAAGCGGCCTGCCCAAGTCGATGGTCCAGAAGGCCAAGGACATCTCCTGGTACCAGCACGCCAGGAACTACGTGGAGATGAAGTGGGACCACTCCCCCGCCTCCACTCGCCGCAACCTGGCGGAGGCCATGGCCACCGTGACGCTGGCGCTGGTGAAGGACACGAAGGGGATGCCTGACCACAAGGCCGTGCGCCGCGCGCTCTACACCTGGGGCTTCAACGTGAACCGCTGGAAGGAGGAGACGCCGGAGGACATCGCCGGCCTGCTCGCCTGGGTGGAGCGGAAATCCGTCCCGACGTCCAGCCTGGCCGACCGGCTGCGCGTGCGGCGGGCGCTGGACGCCTGCGCCCGCCGGCTGGACGGCAAGACGTCGTCAGGGGCGGTCATCGCTCGAAAGCGGGCCATCTTCCACCAGGCGCTCGGCCTCGCCGTGGACGCCGAGCTCCTGGCCGAGAACCCGATGACGGCGATCAAGTGGAAGGCACCCGAGAAGGTAGAGGAGGAGGTGGACCCTCAAGCCGTCCCGGATCCCCAGCAGGCCGCCGCGCTCCTGGCTGCCGTGCGGAAGCAGGGCGCCCGCGGGCGGCACCTGGAGGCGTTCTTCGGATGCATCTACTACGCGGGCGCCCGCCCAGGGGAGCTGGTCGGCGTCCGACTCCAGGACTTCGAGCTGCCCCGGCGCGGCTGGGGACTCATCCGGCTCCGTGAGAGCCGTGCCCGCTCCGGAAGTTCCTGGACGGACACCGGCGAGGCCCACGACCGGCGCGGGCTGAAGCACCGGACGCGGAAGGCCGTCCGGCACGTGCCGATCCCGCCCGAGCTGGTCTCGATGCTCCGATGGCACGTCACGGTGTACGGCACGCACGCGGACGGCCGGCTGTTCCGGACCGCCCGGGGTGGGATGGTGCAGGAGAGCGGCTACGGGGAGGTCTGGGCGGGCGCCCGCGCGGACGCTCTCAGCCCCTCCGAACAGGAATCCAAGCTGGCCAAGCGTCCCTATGACCTTCGTCACGCGGCTGTCTCCACCTGGCTCAGCTCCGGCGTGGAGCCGCAGCTCGTCGCCCAGCGGGCCGGCCACTCCGTTGCCGTGCTCTTCCGGGTGTACGCGAAGTTCCTGAAGGGCGGCGACGAGGCCGCCAACGCGAAGATCTCCGCGCGGCTGAACCAGCACCGCGCCGGCGCACCGGCCGGGCCGTGAGGCCCGCAGGTAGGCCCCGGGATTCCCGTCCACGGCTCGTCCAGAAGTGCTGGTAGACCCCGGGATTCGGTGGGATACAGCGAGACAGTCATGCCCTGCGAGCGGGCACAGCAGAACGGCCCCTGATCAGCGTTTCCACAGATCAGGGGCCGTTCTTATCGCGTGGCGGCGCCAGGATTCGAACCTGGGTAGGCTAAGCCGACGGATTTACAGTCCGCTCCCATTGGCCACTCGGGCACACCGCCATGGGATGTCGCTGCTAGGAGCCGCTTTTCGGCGGTGCTCCGTGGCAACGACGTAAACGATACCTGATCCCCAGGGGTGCTTCGCCACCGGATTGATCAGCGGTTCGGGGGTGATCGGATGACTAGGCTTGCCCCGTACGCCAACGCAACCGCAACGCATTCGACGCAAGGAGCCACACGTCATGGCCGACTCCAGTTTCGACATCGTCTCCAAGGTCGAGCGGCAGGAGGTCGACAACGCCCTCAACCAGGCCGCGAAGGAGATCTCGCAGCGCTACGACTTCAAGGGCACGGACGCCTCGATCTCCTGGTCGGGCGAGAAGATCCTGATGCAGGCCAACGGCGAGGAGCGGGTCAAGGCGATCCTCGACATCTTCGAGACCAAGCTGATCAAGCGCGGGATCTCGCTGAAGTCGCTGGACGCCGGTGAGCCGCAGCTGTCCGGCAAGGAGTACAAGATCTTCGCCACGATCGAGGAGGGCATCTCCCAGGAGAACGCCAAGAAGGTCTCCAAGGTCATCCGCGACGAGGGCCCCAAGGGCGTCAAGGCGCAGGTCCAGGGTGACGAGCTGCGGGTCAGCTCGAAGAGCCGGGACGACCTGCAGGCCGTGCAGGCGCTGCTCAAGGGCAAGGACTTCGACTTCGCGATCCAGTTCGTGAACTACCGCTAGTCACGAGCTGCGTGTCCGAAAGCCGCCAGCCTCAGGGGTGGCGGGCCTCGCACACTGGACGCGGAGTGAGCGCGAGGAGAGGAACCGTCATGACGGTGTACGCGTACGTCGAAGGGCCCCTGGGCGAGATGCTGCTCGTCGGGCGGGGCGCCGGCGAGGGCGGGCGGACCGCGCTGGTCTCGCTGTCGCTGCCCGGGCAGAAGGGTGCCGCCGCCGTCGAGGACGGCTGGCGGCACGCGCCCGAGGCGTTCGAGGAGATCGCCGGGCAGCTGAGTGAGTACTTCGCGGGGCGGCGGGAACGCTTCGACGTCGCGTACGTCGACAGCGGTACGGCGTTCCAGCGGCGCGTGTGGCGGGCCCTGGACGAGATCCCGTACGGCGCCACCGTCTCGTACGGGGACATCGCCCGGCAGGTCGGTTCCTCCGGGGCCGGGGTGCGGGCCGTCGGCACCGCCATCGGGCGCAACCCGCTGCTGGTGGTGCGGCCGTGCCACCGGGTGATCGGCGCGGACGGGAGTCTGCGGGGGTACGCGGCGGGTCTGGAGCGCAAGGAGCGGCTGCTCGGTCTCGAAGGCGCCCTGGTGGCGTGATGGACGGGCTGTTCGCGCGCGAGCGGGCGGAGGTCGCCCCGGGCGCGGTGCACGTGCCCGGGTGGCTGTCCCTCGACCGGCAGCGGGAGTTGGTGGCCGCCTGCCGGGAGTGGGGGCGCGGACCCGTTCCGTACCGGCACACCGTGCTGCCGGGTGGGGGCGTGATGTCCGTGCAGTCGCTCTGCCTGGGGCGGCGCTGGGTGCCGTACCGGTATCTCGACGAGGTGGGCGTCGAACTGCCCGGCTGGCTGGCCGCGTTGGGGCGCGAGGCGCTGAGCGAGGCGTACGGGAGCGACCAGCGGTTCCACCCCGACACCGCGCTGGTGAACTTCTACGACGCGGGCGCCGGCGCGAAGATGGGGCTGCACCAGGACAAGGAGGAGCGGTCCGGTGCGCCGGTGGTGTCGTTGAGCCTCGGCGACCGTTGCGTGTTCCGGTTCGGGAACACCGAAACCCGCGGGAAGCCTTACACGGACGTGGAGTTGGCGTCCGGGGATCTCTTCGTCTTCGGCGGGCCGTCGCGCTTCGCGTACCACGGGGTGCCGAAGGTCTACGCGGGCACGGCCGATCCGGCGCTGGGGCTCAGCGGGCGGCTGAACATCACCTTGCGCGAGACGGGTCTTTAGCGGAGACGGGTCGTTGGCGCGAGACGGGTCCTCAGCGCGAGCGCGAGTGGCCGAAGAGGATCCGGTACGCGATCAGCAGCACCAGCGAGCCGCCGATGGCCGAGAGCCACGTGGCCGTGTCGTAGAAGCCGGTGGTGATCGGGCGGTCCAGGAACGTGGACGAGATCCAGCCGCCGATGAAGGCGCCGGCTATGCCGATGAGGGTCGTGCCGATGAGCCCGCCCGGGTCGCGGCCGGGGAGCAGGACCTTGGCGACGACGCCCGCGAGCAGGCCCAGGACGATCCAGCTGATGACGTTCATGCCGAGGAGGACGCGGGGGCGCCGGGCGTGGTTGCGGGGCATCGTAATGTGCGGGGCATGACACAGGAACTGCGCCGCTCGCTCGGCGTGTTCGACGCCGTCGTCATCGGGCTCGGATCCATGGTCGGCGCCGGAATCTTCGTCGCCCTCGGCCCGGCGGCCGGAGCGGCCGGTTCCGGACTGCTCCCGGCGCTCGGGATCGCCGCGCTCGTCGCGTACTGCAACGCGATGGCCTCGGCCCGGCTCGCCGCCCTGTACCCGGCCTCGGGCGGCACCTATGTGTACGGTCGCGAACGCCTCGGACCCTTCTTCGGCTACCTGGCGGGCTGGGCGTTCGTCGTCGGCAAGACGGCCTCCTGCGCGGCGATGGCGCTGGCGGTCGGGGCGTACGTCTGGCCGGGGCAGGCGCATGCGGTGGCAGTCGCGGCCGTGGTGGCGCTGACGGCCGTGAACTACGGCGGCGTCCAGAAGTCCGCCCTGCTCACGCGGGTGATCGTGGCGCTGGTCCTCGCGGTGCTTGCGGCCCTGATCGTCACTGTGGCGACCACGGGAGACGGTGACTTCGGGCGGCTCGCCCTCGGCGGGGACGCGACGGCGGGCGGCGTGCTCCAGGCGGCGGGGCTGCTGTTCTTCGCGTTCGCGGGGTACGCGCGGATCGCCACGCTCGGCGAGGAGGTGCGCGACCCGGCCCGGACCATTCCCCGGGCCGTCCCCGTGGCGCTCGGCATCGCGCTCGCCGTCTACGCGGCGGTGGCGGTGTGCGTGCTCGCCGTCCTCGGACCGCAGGGCCTGGCGGCCTCCGGCGCGCCGCTCGTGGACGCCGCCCGGGCGGCCGGCGCCGGCTGGCTGGTGCCCGTCGTCACGGTCGGCGCGGCCGTCGCCGCACTGGGCTCGCTGCTCTCGCTGATCCTCGGGGTCTCCCGTACGACCCTGGCGATGGCCCGGGACGGTCATCTGCCGACCGGGCTCGCCGCCGTGCACCCCCGGTTCCAGGTGCCGCACCGGGCGGAGCTCGCGGTGGGCGCGGTGGTGGCCGTGATGGCGGCCACGGTGGACGTACGGGGCGCGATCGGCTTCTCGTCGTTCGGTGTGCTCGTCTACTACGGCATCGCCAACGCCTCCGCGTGGACGCTGGGCCGCGCGCACCGGCCGCTCGCCGCGCTGGGCCTGGCCGGGTGCGGGGCGCTGGCGTTCGCGCTGCCGCCGGCCTCCGTCCTGGCCGGCGTCGGGGTCCTCGCGGCGGGCACCGTCGCGTACGCCGTCAGCCGGGGACGACGCGACCACGCGCGCCCCTGAATCAGCGGGTCGTGCACGGGTACGGCTGGCTGAGTCAGCGGATCGTGTACGGGTACGGCTGGTCCGTGGGGACGATCTCCTTGCCCAGCGGCAGCAGCGACACCGGGACCAGCTTGAAGTTCGCGATGCCCAGCGGGATGCCGATGATCGTGACGCAGAGCACGAGGCCGGTGGTGATGTGGCCGAGCGCCAGCCACCAGCCCGCGAGGATCAGCCACAGCACGTTGCCGACGACGGAGGGCGCGCCCGCGTCGCGCCGGTCCACGACCGTGTGGCCGAAGGGCCAGAGGGCGTAGATGCCGATGCGGAACGCGGCGAGACCGAAGGGGATCCCGATGATCGTGATGCACAGCAGGACGCCGGCCAGCAGGTAGCCGAGGAACATCCAGAAGCCGCACAGGACGAGCCAGATGACGTTGAGGATTGTCTTCACGGGCGGTGACCTGCCATCTGCTCGAGTCGGGAGATGCGCTCCGCCATCGGCGGGTGCGTCGAGAACATCTTCGAGAGTCCTCTGCCCGCTCCGAAGGGGTTCGCAATCATCATGTGACTTGCGGTCTCGATCTTGGGCTCGGGAGGCAGCGGCAGCTGCTTCGTCCCCGCTTCGAGCTTGCGCAGGGCGCTGGCGAGGGCCAGCGGGTCGCCCGTGAGCTGGGCGCCGGAGGCGTCCGCCTCGTACTCCCGCGAGCGGGAGATGGCGAGCTGGATGACGGAGGCGGCGACCGGGCCGAGGATCATGATCAGCAGCATGCCGAGCAGGCCCGGGCCGTCGTCGTCGCTGGAGCGGCCGACCGGGATCAGCCAGGCGAAGTTGACCAGGAACATGATCACAGAGGCGAGCGCTCCGGCGACCGAGGAGATCAGGATGTCCCGGTTGTAGACGTGGCTGAGCTCATGGCCGATGACGCCGCGCAGCTCGCGCTCGTCGAGGATCCGCAGGATGCCCTCGGTGCAGCACACGGCGGCGTTGCGCGGGTTGCGGCCGGTGGCGAAGGCGTTCGGGGCCTGGGTCGGCGAGATGTAGAGCCGGGGCATCGGCTGGCGGGCCTGGGTGGAGAGCTCGCGCACCATCCGGTAGAGCCCGGGCGCCTCGAACTCGCTGACCGGGCGGGCCCGCATGGCGCGCAGGGCCAGCTTGTCGCTGTTCCAGTAGGCGTACGCGTTGGTGCCGAGCGCCACGACGAGCGCGACGATCAGCCCCGTACGGCCGAAGAAGCTGCCGATGAGAATGATGAGGGCCGAGAGCCCTCCGAGGAGTACGGCGGTCCTCAGCCCGTTGTGCCGGCGGTGCACGGTACGCCCTCCAGGTGGTGCGGCAGGGGAACCCTTTGCTCTGTGGTGGTCCACTCGTCCAGTGGACCCTCCCGTACTGGTCAACGCCAGGCGGGAGGCACGGGTTCCCCGGGCCGTACCGGGGGCGGCGGGCGGGCGGTGTAGGCCGAAGGGGTGACCGATCAGCCGCGTGGGGCAGGCGCGTGAGTCAGGCGCGTGAGTCAGGCGCGTGAGTCAGGCGCGTGAGTCACGCACCTGGATCAGCTGCGTGGGTCAGAAGAGGGTGGTCGCCGCGAAGCGCAGTGCGAACTGCGGGTAGCCCGAGAGCACGACGCCCACGACGGCGGCCGCCGCGACCGCCAGGGTGATCGGCGCGGGCACGCGCGCGTGGGCGGCCTTCTCCTCCGTCGGCGCGCGGAACAGCAGCGCCGTCCACCGCAGGTAGTAGTACAGGCCGATCACGACGTTGATGCCCATGACCACGGCCAGCCAGCCGAGGCCCGCGTCGACCGCCGCCGAGAAGACGGTGACCTTGGCGAAGAGGCCGATGATGCCGGGCGGCAGGCCGGCCAGGTTGAGCAGGAAGAAGCCCATGACCAGGGCGATCACCGGGCGGCCGGCGTACAGGCCGCGGTAGTCGGCGATCCGGTTCTCGGGGTGCGTACGGGCGACCAGCACGACCACCGCGAAGGCGCCGAGGTTCACGACGGCGTACATCAGGGCGTACGCGACGGTGGCCCCGATCTGGTCGTCGCTGGAGTACGCGGCGGCGGCGATCGGCACCAGGAGGTAGCCGGCCTGGGCGACGGAGGACCAGGCGAGCAGCCGGACCGCGCTCCACGCGCGCGTGGAGACCTGCCGCAGGGCGGCCACGTTGCCGACGGTCATGGTGAGCGCGGCGAGGACGGCGAGCGCCGGACCCCAGACGTCCGCGTACGAGGGGAAGGCGACGACCGTGACCAGGATGAGGCCGGTGAAGCCGACGGCCTTGCCGACCACCGAGAGGTAGGCGGCGACGGGCAGGGGGGCGCCGACGTAGGTGTCGGGGACCCAGAAGTGGAAGGGCACGGCGGCCGTCTTGAAGGCGAAGCCGACCAGGGTGAGGGCGACACCGGCCTGGGCGAGGGTCTCCAGCTGCCCGGGGACGCCGTCGAGGCGCTGGGCGAGCTCGGTGAGGTGGAGGGTGCCGGTCGCGCCGTACACGAAGCTGACACCGAGCAGGGTCACGGCGGTCGCGGTGACGGACGAGAGGAAGAACTTCAGCGCGGCCTCGCTGGACTGCCGGTCGCCGCGGCGCAGGCCGACGAGTGCGAAGGCGGGCAGCGAGGCCACTTCGAGGGCGACGACGAGGGTCGCGAGGTCGCGGGAGGCGGGCAGCAGCGCCGCGCCGGCGGCCGAGGAGAGCAGCAGGAACCAGTATTCCCCCGCCGGCAGCTTCTCCTTCGTGTCGGAGAGCGACAGGAGGGCCGTGAGCAGCGCCCCGCCCAGCACCAGGAACTGGAGGACGAGGGTGAAGCGGTCGGCGGTGTAGCTGCACGCCGCGGTCGCGGCCGGCTCGGTGGTGAGGCAGAAGGTGGAGCGGTCGCCGGCGCGCAGCGGGATCAGCAGGGCGATCGAGGCGACGAGCCCGGCGATCGCGGTCCAGCCGAGGAGCTGCTTGTGGCGTGCGGGGACGAAGAGGTCGGCCACGAGCACGGCCAGCGCGACCACGGCGGTGAGGGTGGGTGGCGCGATCGCGAGCCAGTCGACGGACTGGACGAGGTTCGTGGTCGTCACTAGTTCCCTCCCGCGAGGAGCTTCTGGACGGCCGGATCGGTGAGGCCGAGGAGGACCGCGGGCCACAGGCCGGCGAGGACGGTGAGGGCGACGAGCGGGGTCCAGGCGGCGAACTCGTACCCCTGGACGTCGGCGATGGCCGTCTCCCCGCTCGGGCGGGGGCCGCCCATGCAGACCCGGCGGACGACGACGAGCAGGTACGCGGCGGTGAGCAGGGTGCCGAAGGCGCCGATCGCCATGAAGGTGAGGAAGGCGGGGCGGCTGAGGCCCGCGGCCGGTTCGAAGGCGCCGAACAGGGCCAGCATCTCGCCCCAGAAGCCGGCGAGGCCGGGCAGTCCGAGGGAGGCGACGGCGGCGAAGGCGAGCAGTCCGCCCAGGCGGGGGGCGCGGCCGTAGAGCGCGGCGCCGGTGGCGCCGGCGAGGGTGTCGAGGTCGGCGGTGCCGTACCGGTCCTTCACCGCGCCGACCAGGAAGAAGAGCAGGCCGGTGATGAGGCCGTGGGCGATGTTGGCGAAGAGCGCGCCGTTGACTCCGGTGGGGGTCATGGTCGCGATGCCGAGGAGCACGAAGCCCATGTGGCCGACGGACGAGTAGGCGATCAGGCGCTTGAGGTCGCCCTTGCTGCCGCGCCTCGCGAGGGCGAGGCAGGCGAGCGATCCGTAGATGATGCCGGCGACGGCGAGGGCGGCGAGGTACGGGGCGAAGACCCGCATGCCGTCCGGGGCGACGGGAAGGACGATCCGGACGAACCCGTACGTTCCCATCTTCAGCAGGACGCCGGCGAGGAGGACCGAGCCGACGGTCGGGGCGGCGGTGTGGGCGTCCGGGAGCCAGCTGTGCAGCGGCCACATCGGGGTCTTCACGGCGAGCCCGATCCCGATCGCGAGAACGGCGATGACCTGCACGGATGTGGTCAGTCCGCGGCCGTTGTCAGTGGCCAGTGCCACCATGTCGAACGTGCCCGCCTTCAGGCCGATGAGGAGCAGGCCGAGCAGCATGACGACGGAGCCGAGGAGGGTGAAGAGGATGAACTTCCAGGCGGCGGCCTGCCTGCCCTCTCCGCCCCAGCGGGCGATGAGGAAGTACATCGGGATGAGGACCATCTCGAAGGCCAGGAAGAACAGCATGAGGTCGAGGACGGCGAAGGTCGCGAGGGTGCCGGACTCGAGGACGAGGAGAAGTGCCACGAAGCCCTTGGGGGAGGGGCCGGCGGGCATCTTGAAGTAGCTGTACAGCGCGCAGAGGAAGGTCAGGAGCGAGGTCATGACCAGGAGGGGGAGGGAAATGCCGTCGACACCGAGGTGGAGGCGCACGTCGAGTGCGGGGATCCATGTGATGTCCGTGCTCGCCTGCATCCTCGACGGCTGGTCGTGGTCGAAGCCGAGGGTGAGGACGATCGCCGCGGCGAGGATCACACCGGTGACGATCACGCCGTGGCGGAGCACAGCCTGGTCGGGTGAGGTGCCCTTCAGCCCGGGCGGGGCCGGGAGGAGAGCGGCGACGGCACCGACGAGCGGGCCGGCGACGATCAACGCGAGAAGGAACTGCATCACGGATTCGCTGATATCGATCACGTCTCACGCTCCGGCGGCGACGAGTACGGCGGCGAGCGCCAGGACGACGGAGCCGGCGAGCAGGGCACTGAGGTAGGTCTGCACGTTGCCGGTCTGGGCGCGGCGGACGAGCCATCCGAGCCATCGGGTGCCGGTGCCCGCGCCGCTGACGTACGTGTCGACGACCTCGCGGTCCAGGAAGCGGACCAGGGAGGCCGCGGCCAGGACGGGGCAGACGAACACGGCGGTGTAGAGGGCGTCCAGGTGGAAGCCGGTGGCCGCGTGGCGGTGCAGCGGCCCGAGCAGGACGCGGCCGGGGTCGGCCGGGTCCGGGGCCGCGGCGATGTCGCCGTAGGCGGGGGTGTGGCTCGCGATCGCCTCGGCCTCGACGAGACCGGCGTCGCCCTCGGGGTGGGCGGCGACGGCGCCGAGCGGGGTACGGGCCGCGAGGGCGCGGGTGCGCTGCCAGACCGCGTACGTGACCGCTGCGCCGGCGAGGGCGATGCCCGTGCCCAGGACCGCGGTGGTGACGGTCGGGGTGAGGGCGTGGCCGTCGAACCAGTCGTCGAGGTACGTGGCGCTCAGACCGAAGCCGAGGGAGGGGATCGCGAGCACCCACAGGACGGTGGTCATGGCGAGCGGCTGGCGGCCGTGGTCGGGGGCCTCGGCGCCCCGGCCCCGGAAGGCGAGCAGCCACAGGCGGGCCGCGTAGGCGGCGGTGAGGAGGGCGGTGAGCAGGCCCGCGACGAGGACGGTCCAGCCGGCCCCGGCGGGGGCGACGGTCCTGTCCCCGAGGGCGGTGTGCTCGGCGGCCACGAGGACGGCTTCCTTGGAGAAGAACCCGGCGAACGGGGGGATCGCGGCGAGGGCGAGGAGGGCGACGGTCATCGTCCAGTACGCGTCCGGGATCCGCCGGGTCAGGCCGCTCATCCGGGACATGGCCGAGAGCGAGTTCGTACCGGCGGCGTGGATGACCGCGCCGGCGGCGAGGAAGAGCAGGGCCTTGAACGCGCCGTGGGAGAGGAGGTGGAAGACGGCGGCGCCGCGGTCGCCGACGGCCAGGGCGCCCGCCATGTAGCCGAGCTGGCCGATGGTCGAGTAGGCGAGGACCCGCTTGATGTCGTCCTGGGCGAGCGCGGCGAGGGCCGAGCCGACCATCGTCACGGCGGCCATGACCGCGAGCACGGTCAGCGCGGCCGCGGAGGACGCGAAGACGGGCAGCAGGCGCGCCACGAAGTAGATGCCGGCGGCGACCATGGTCGCCGCGTGGATGAGCGCGGAGACGGGGGTGGGGCCGGCCATGGCGTCGGGGAGCCAGGTGTGCAGCGGGAACTGCGCGGACTTGCCCGCCACACCGGCGAGCAGCAGCAGCGCGATGAGGGTGGGGTGGTCGAGGCCGTCGCCCGCGACGGCGCCGAGGATCCCGTCGATCCGGAAGGTGCCCGCGTCCGCGGCGAGCGCGAAGAGGCCGATCAGGAAGGGGACGTCACCGAGCTTGGTGACCAGGAAGGCCTTGAGGGAGGCCGCCCGCGCCTCGGGCGTCTCCCAGTAGTGGCCGACGAGGAAGTACGAGCAGATGCCCATGATCTCCCAGCCGACCAGGAGCACCATCAGGTCGCCGGAGTAGACGACGAGCAGCATCGCGGAGGTGAAAAGGGAGACCAGCGCCGCGTACGAGGGGTAGCGGGGGTCGTCGCGGAGGTACCCGGTCGAGTAGATCTGCACGCAGGTGGCGACGAGGCCGACCAGGATGGCGACGAGGGCGGCGAAGCCGTCGATGTGCAGGGCGAGGTCGATGGGGACCGAGCCGGTGGGGGTGAGCTGGGTGGCGGCCTCGATGGTCTTCCCGCCGCCCTGGCGGACGGCGACGAGGACGGCCACGACGGCTGCCGCGAGCGTCGGCAGGACCGCGAGGGGGCGGACGAAACCGGGCGCGGTGCGGCCGAGGAGCAGACCGGCGGCGGAGCCGAGGAAGGGCAGGAGGGGGACGAGCGCGGCGAGGGTCGTCGTGGTCACGCGGTGGCCTCGGCCTTCTCGTCGGCGTCGGAGGAGGGGGTGTCGGCCTCCACCGTGTCGCGCAGCCGGTCGACGTCCGAGGTGCCGCGGTTGCGGTAGACCATCAGGACGATCGCGAGCCCGATGCCGATCTCGGCGGCGGCGATGGCGATGGTGAAGAGGGTGAGCGCCTGGCCGGCGTGGAGGGCGTCGCGCAGCCAGACGTCGAAGGCGACCAGGTTGAGGTTGACGGCGTTGAGCATCAGCTCGACGGACATCAGGACGAGGATCGCGTTGCGGCGGGCGAGGACGCCGTAGAGGCCGACGCAGAAGAGCAGGGCGGCGAGGACGGCGGGGTAGGCGAGATGCATCAGTCCCGGGCCTCCTTGGCGTTCTTGCGGGACAGGACGATCGCGCCGACCAGTGCGGCGAGGAGGAGGACGGAGAGCGCCTCGAAGGGCAGCACCCAGTGCCGGAAGAGGATCTCGCCGGACACCTTGGTGGAGCCCTGGGCCGGTCCGTCGAGGTCGATCCAGGTCGTACGGAACGCGTCGACGACCACCCAGACGAGCGCGGCGGCCGCGGCGAGCGCGACCGCGAGGGCGACGAGGCGGTTGCCCGAGTCGGCGTCCGGGGAGCGGCCGATGGGGGCCCTGGTGAGCATGAGGCCGAAGAGGAGGAGGACGACGACGGAGCCGACGTAGATCAGCACCTGGACCCAGGCGATGAACTCGGCGGTGAGGAGGAGGTACTCGACGGCGAGGCCGCCGAGCGCCACGACCAGCCAGAGCGCGGCGTGGACGAGCTGGCGGGTGGTGACGGTGACGACGGCCGCGCCGAGGGTGACGAGGCCGACGAGGAGGAAGGCGATCTCGACGCCGGAGGGCGAGAGGAAGCCGGGAGCCGTGGCGGCGAGGGTCACTGCTGGTCCCCCTCGGCCTGCGCCTGGGCGGCGGCCTTCTCCGCGGCCTTGCGGGCGGCGGCGATCTCCTTGGGTTCCTCGGCGCGCGGGTCGAGCGCGGGCGGCTCCGGGACGGTCCACATCCACTCGCGGAGCTTGTCGCGCTCGTGGGTGAGTTCGTGGATGTCCGTCTCCGCGTACTCGAACTCGGGCGACCAGAACAGCGCGTCGAAGGGGCACACCTCGATGCAGATACCGCAGTACATGCAGAGGGCGAAGTCGATGGCGAAACGGTCGAGGACGTTGCGGCTGCGCTCGCGGCCGCCGGGGGCGGCGGCGGGCACCGTCTCCTTGTGGGAGTCGATGTAGATGCACCAGTCGGGGCACTCGCGGGCGCAGAGCATGCAGACCGTGCAGTTCTCCTCGAAGAGCCCGATGACGCCGCGGGAACGGGGCGGAAGTTCGGGCTGCTTGTCGGGGTACTGCGCGGTGACGGTCTTCTTCGTCATCGTGCGGAGCGTGACGGCGAGGCCTTTGGCGAGGCCGGAACCGGGGATCGGGGACATCAGTTGATCGCCACCTTCACGATGCCGGTGAGCGCGATCTGCGCGAGGGCGAGCGGGACGAGGGTCGTCCAGGCGAGCTTCTGGAGCTGGTCCTCGCGGAGCCGGGGGTAGCTCACCCGGAGCCAGATCACGAGGAAGGCGAGGACGGCGGTCTTGAAGAGGGTCCAGACCCAGCCGAGTCCGTCGGCGCCGAAGGGGCCGTGCCAGCCGCCGAGGAAGAGAACGGTGGTGAGGCCGCAGAGGACGACGATGCCGGCGTACTCGGCGAGCAGGAAGAGCGCGAAGCGGAGGCCGGTGTACTCGGTGTACGCGCCGAAGATGATCTCGGAGTCGGCGACGGGCATGTCGAACGGCGGGCGCTGGAGCTCGGCGAGGCCGGCGACGAAGAAGACGAGCGCGCCGACGATCTGCCAGGGCAGCCACCACCACTCGAAGGCGTTGAGGATGCCGGGGAGGGAGACGGTGCCGGCGGCCATCGCGACGGAGGCGGCGGTGAGCAGCATCGGGAGCTCGTAGGCGAGCAGCTGGGCGGCGGTGCGGAGGCCGCCGAGCAGGGAGAACTTGTTGGCGGAGGCCCAGCCGGCCATGAGGCTGCCGAGGACGCCGACGCCCATGACGGCGAGCACGAAGAAGATGCCGGCGTCGACGAGGACGCCGACGGCTCCCTCGCTCGGGCCGATGGGGATGGCGACGAGGACGAGGAGGTACGGGAGGAGGGCGACGGCGGGGGCGAGCTGGAAGACGCGGCGGTCGGCGTTGGCCGGGACCACGTCCTCCTTCTGCGCGAACTTGACCCCGTCGGCGACGAGCTGGGCCCACCCGTGGAATCCACCGGCGTACATGGGCCCGAGGCGGCCCTGCATGTGGGCCATGACTTTGTGCTCGGTCTGCCCGATGACGAGGGGCAGCACGAGGAACACGGCGAAGACGACGAGCAGCCGGAGGGCGACGTCGAGTGCGTCGTTCACGCGGGTTCGCCTCCGGCGGGGTCGGTGGGGCTGGGGTGGTGGTCATGATCGGCACGCTCGCCGTCGCGGTCGCCCGCACTTTCCGGCTCCGCCTGGGCGGCCCCCACCTCGGACGCGGGTTCCGCCGAAGCGGACTGCCCCTCGGGGGCGGGTTCCGTCCCGGGGGCGGGCTCCTCCTCGCGGGCCGGCTCCGCCTGGGCGGGCGCCGCCTCGGGGGCGGGCTTCGCCTCCAGAGCCGGGGTCGGCTCGGAGGCCGGCTTGGCCTCTGAGGCCGGGGTGGGGTCCGAGGCCGGCGTGGGGTCGTCCTCGAATGTCGGGCGGGCGTGGTGCCACGGGGCGTCCGAGCTGCGGGTGCGGGGTGGCGGCTGTACCAGGGGCTGGGCCTCGGAGGGCGCGCCCTCCGCCGGATCCCCGCTCGCGGAGCGACTCCGCCCCGGACCGGCGGCAGGTGCCTCCGGGGCCGCCTGGCTCGCCGAGCCGTCCGCCGCGGTGCGACTGCGGCGCGGCGGGCGCCCCGGCGGGGTCCCAGGCTCCGCCGGACCCATCGCCTCCGGCACCGGCGGGGTGGCCGTTTCCGGGAGCTGGGTGGCCGAGCCGTCCGTCGTCGTACGGGTGCGGCGGGGTGGGCGGTCGGCCGCTGCCGCGCGGGCGGGGCGGGTCGGGGCAGGGGGGAGCTGGCCCTTGAGGGGGCCCCACTCGTTGGGGTCGGGGACGCCCGGGGGGAGCATCTGGCGGCGCTTGGGACCACCGTGCTCGGATTCCCCCGGCTCCTTCGCGCCCGGCCACGCCTTCACGACCCGCGCGGCCAGCACGAAGTCCTTCCGCAGCGGGTGGCCCTCGAAGTTCTCCGGGAGCAGCAGCGGAACGAGATTCGGGTGGCCCGTGAACTCCACGCCGAACATCTCGTGCGTCTCGCGCTCGTGCCACCCCGCGCCCGCGTACACCTCGACCGCGGTCGGGAGCGACGGAGCGGCGTGCGGGACCGTCGTACGGACCAGCAGGCGCCGCACCACGCCCCCCTCAAGCGCCACCACGTGCGCGCAGACGCGGAAGCCCTCGCCCGGCTCGTCCACCGCGCTCAGCCAGTCGAAGTACGTGCAGCCCAGCTTGTCCCGCGCGGTCTCCAGCGCCGCGATCCAGGAGCCCACCGGCACGTCGACCGTCAGCAGGTCGTACGCCCGCTCCGCGGTCGCCTCCTCGCCGAAGATCTCCGTCACGGCGTCGGGAAGGGTGTCGTAGGCGTTCACGCCGTGCCTCCCGGCGCCGGCGGGGTGACCAGTCCGCTGGTGAGCTGGCCGACCGAGGGGCCCGAGTACCGCGCGGCCAGGGACTCCCGCGCGATCTTCTCCTGCAGCTTCAGGATTCCCTGGAGCAGCGCCTCGGGGCGCGGCGGGCAGCCCGGGACGTACACGTCCACCGGGATGATCTGGTCGACGCCCTTCGTCACCGAGTACGAGTCCCAGTAGGGCCCGCCGCAGTTCGAGCAGGCGCCGAAGGAGATGACGTACTTGGGCTCGGGCATCTGCTCGTACAGCCGCTTCACCGCCGGCGCCATCTTGTCCGTCACCGTGCCGGAGACGATCATGAGGTCGGCCTGGCGCGGCCCGGGCGCGAAGGGGATCACGCCGAGCCGGATGAAGTCGTGGCGGGCCATCGACGCGGCGATGAACTCGATCGCGCAGCAGGCGAGCCCGAAGTTGAAGACCCAGAGGCTGTAGCGGCGGCCCCAGTTCAGGACCACCTTCATCGGCTCGGGGGCCAGGCGGGCGAGCGCGCCCAGCTTCGGAGCCGGAAGCGGAAGCGGAGTCGGGGTCACGTCCATGTCAGGACGCCCTTCTTGTACGCGTAGAGCAGTCCCACGGCCAGGAAGCCGAGGAAGATGAACATCTCGACCAGCGTCGTCGCGCCGTAGCCGGGCGCGGCGAACACGGTCGCCCAGGGGAAGAGGAAGATCGAGTCGACGGCGAAGATCACGTAGAGGAAGGCGTACACGTAGTAGCGGACCTGGGTGTGCGCCCAGCCCTCCCCCACCGGGTCGACACCGCACTCGTACGTCAGCAGCTTCTCCGGCGTCGGAACGACGGGCCGCAGCAGTCGGCCCGCGCCGAACGCGACGGCCACGAAGAGCACACCGATGACGGCGAGCAGTCCCACGACGGAGTACGACTGGAAGTAGTCCGCCGCGAGTCCGATTCCCGCGCGTACGGTCGGATCCGGCACGTCCACCCTCGCTCCCTGCCCGTTTCGACGATCTGTACGCACGGGAGTCTAGGCCCTGTTAAAGAGCCCGTAAGCGGTCGTGTCACGGAGTGGGCGGAGCGGCGTACGGGACGGCGGCACGGGGGATATCCCTACTCCCGCTCACCCACGTCCCCCATGGCGCGCGCTCCCCGCCGACCGGCAGGCTGGGCCCATGAGCGTCGACACCGATACCCCTGACAGCGACCGGCTGCCGCCCGCCCGCCTCGCCTACGGCCGGCACGTCTGGAAGGAGATCTCCTTCCTTCTGGCCAATCTGCCGATCGCGCTGGTCGGCTTCGTGTACGCCGTGGTGTCGGTCGCCGTCGGCGTCGGGCTGTCCGTCACGGTGATCGGTCTGCCCCTGCTGGCCCTCGGTCTCGCCGGCGCGCGCGGCATGGGCCGGGCGGAGCGGGCGAGGGCCCGGGCGCTGCTCGGCGTACGGGTGGAGGAGCCGAGCCAGCTCCCCCGCCGACACGGCTTCTTCCCCTGGCTGTGGACGGCGCTGAAGGACCCGGTGGCGTGGCGGACGCTGCTGTACATGTTCATCCGGCTGCCCTGGGGGATCGTGACCTTCGCCGTCACCCTCGTCTCGCTGATCGTGCTCTGGCCCGTGCTGCCGTTCCTCGCCCGTGGGCTCTCCAACGCCGACCGGGCCATGGTCCGCGGCCTGCTCTCACCCTCGGACGAGCTGGAGCGGCGGATCGCCGAGCTGGAGGAGGACCGGGGCGTGGTCGTGGACACGGCCGCCGCCGATCTGCGCCGGATCGAGCGCGATCTGCACGACGGCGCCCAGGCCCGGCTCGTCGCGCTGGCCATGGGTCTCGGCCTGGCGAAGGAGAAGCTCCTGGAGGACCCGGAGGCAGGCGCCGCCATGGTCGACGAGGCGCACGGCGAGGTGAAGCTGGCGCTCCAGGAACTGCGTGACCTCGCCCGGGGCATCCACCCGGCGGTCCTCACCGACCGCGGCCTGAACGCCGCCCTCTCCTCGATCGCCGCGCGGTGCACCGTCCCGGTGAAGGTGACCGTCGATCTGGCCGAGCGGCCGGCCGAGGCCATCGAGGGCATCGCCTACTTCACGGTCTCCGAGTTGCTCCAGAACGTGTCCAAGCACGCGCGGGCGCGCTCCGCCTCGGTGGAGGTGTGGCGCCGGGACGACCGGCTGCTGCTCCAGGTACGGGACGACGGGCGCGGCGGGGCACGGCTGGACGGCGGTACGGGGATGGCGGGGCTGGCGGAGCGTCTGGGCGCGGTCGACGGGCTCTTCGTCCTCGACTCGCCGGAGGGCGGGCCGACGACGGTCACGGCGGAGCTGCCGTGGCGGGCCCGGCCGGCATCCGCGTAGGCGGCTGCCGTGGCGGTCCCGGCCGGCATCCGCGTAGGCGGCTGCCGTGGCGGGCCCGGCCGGCATCCGCGTAGGCGCAGGCGTCGTCCTCGACACCGACCGGCGCAGGTGCAGGCGTAGGTAGGGAAAACCCCCCGGCCGAGACGCCCACCCTCCTCATGGTCCGGAGCGCCCCCGACCGGAACCCTTGAGACATCACCTCCCTGAGCAGAACCGAGCAGAAACGGACCACAGCGATGGCAACCCACCGCCTCCCCGCCGGGATCCGCGCGCCGTTCGAGGCCCGCACCTGGCGCGAGTTCGGCCACCTGGTGCTCGGTCTGCCGCTGAGCTGCGTGTACTTCGCCCTCTCCATCGCCATGGTCTCGGCGGGGGCGGGACTGTTGATCACCTTCCTCGGCATCCCGGTCCTGGCCGGCGGACTCGCCCTGTGCCGCGGCTTCGGCGCCGTGGAGCGGGCCCGGGCGCGCGGTCTGCTCGGCCTGGACGTGGCGGCGCCCGAGCCGGTGCGGGGCCGTACGGGCGGGGCGATGTCGTGGATGGGGGCGATGCTGAAGAGCGGCGCGTCCTGGCGGCACCTGCTGTACGCGATCCTCCACATGCCGTGGGCGGTCTTCGCCTTCACCGTGTCGGTCGCCTTCTGGGTGTACGGCTGGGCCCTCTTCACGTACCCGCTGTGGCAGTGGGTCTTCCCCATGTACGCCGGCCAGGACGGCATCCAGCTGTACGGCGACCGGACGCACGCCTTCTATCTCGACTCGCCCTTCGAGATCACCGTGACCAGCGCCGTCGGTCTGCTGTTCGTGCTCGCCGGGCCGTGGATCATCCGCTCGCTGACCGCGGTCGACCGGCTGATGGTCTCCGGGCTGCTCGGCCCGTCGCGGCTGGCGACGCGCGTGACGGAGCTGGAGTCGGACCGGGGCGTGGTCGTGGACACCGCCGCCGCCGATCTGCGCCGGATCGAGCGCGATCTGCACGACGGCGCCCAGGCCCGGCTCGTCGCGCTCGCCATGGACCTGGGTCTGGCGAAGGAGAAGCTGGCCGAGGACCCCCGGGCGGCGGCGCAGATGGTCGAGGAGGCACACGGCGAGGTGAAGACGGCGCTGCGGGAGCTGCGCGACCTCGCCCGGGGCATCCACCCGGCGGTCCTCACCGACCGCGGCCTGAACGCCGCCCTCTCCTCGATCGCCGCGCGGTGCACCGTCCCGGTGTCGGTGGAGGTCGACCTTCCGGCCCGGCCGGTGCCCGCGATCGAGGGGATCGCCTACTTCACCGTGTCCGAGCTGCTCCAGAACGTGTCCAAGCACTCCGGCGCACGGCGCGCGTGGGTGGATGTGTGGCGGGCCGGCGACCGGTTGATGCTGCAGGTCAGGGATGACGGCCGGGGCGGCGCGGACGTGGCGGCGGGCAGGGGGCTCGCAGGTCTGACAGAGCGGCTCGACGCGGTCGACGGGATCCTGGCGGTGGACTCGCCGGCGGGCGGCCCGACGACGGTCACGGCGGAGCTGCCCTGGCGCACGTGAACCGTTCCGCCCCAACGGAACAGTTGCCCACAACGGGGCGGGCGGGGTGCGATGCTGGGACCCGCAACCGATCATCGGGACATGGGGGCTTCAGGGTCGTGGAAGACGTGGCGGACAGGGTGCGTGTGGTCATCGCCGAGGATTCAGTGCTGCTCCGTGAGGGTCTGACCCGGCTGCTGACCGACCGGGGGCACGAGGTCGTCGCCGGCGTGGGCGACGGAGAGGCCCTGGTCAAGACCGTGGCCGGGCTCGCCGGTGAGAACGCGCTGCCGGACGTGGTGGTGGCGGACGTACGGATGCCCCCCACGCACACCGACGAGGGCGTACGGGCGGCGGTGCGGCTGCGCAAGGAGTACCCGGAGATAGGGGTCCTGGTCCTTTCGCAGTACGTGGAGGAGCAGTACGCCACCGAGCTGCTGGCCGGTTCGAGCCGGGGCGTCGGCTATCTGCTGAAGGACCGGGTCGCCGAGGTCCGCGAGTTCGTGGACGCCGTGGTCCGGGTGGCCCGGGGGGGTACGGCGCTGGATCCGGAGGTCGTGCAGCAGCTCCTCGGCCGGAGCCGTAAGCAGGACGTGCTCGCGAACCTGACCCCGCGCGAGCGGGAGGTCCTCGGGCTGATGGCCGAGGGGCGGACGAACTCGGCGGTCGCGAAACAGCTGGTGGTGAGCGACGGCGCGGTGGAGAAGCACGTCAGCAACATCTTCCTGAAGCTGGGCCTCTCGCCGAGTGACGGGGATCACCGCCGGGTACTCGCGGTGTTGACCTACCTGAACTCCTGAGGACCTGACACTCTGTCAGACAACGACGCAGGGTCCGGCCGGCCGGACCTCATACCGAAGCAAGCCGGGCCTGGCACCAAAGGACGAGCGGAACGCGAGGTTCGCGAAGACTCCGGGGGCGACAGAACGTGACAATCGATGACACAAGGGCATCTCAAAACGAGGTCCATGATGCGAGAAGTCCCGGGAAGGCACCCCTCACCGTCGTAGGGTGGGCCACGGGACGGCCGGTCAGCCGACCGTCTCCCGAGCCTTCTCCCCGCCTCTGGCGGAGAGACCCTTGCCGCGAGGGAGGTCCAGTTCAGTGACCAGCAAGGTCAGTAGCGAGGCCGGTGAGGCCCTGGTCGGGGAGCAGCGCAGTATCCCCGCAGCGCCCCACCACGGTGACGCGAAGGAAGTCCGGAAACTCGATCGGGTGATCATCCGGTTCGCCGGGGACTCCGGTGACGGTATGCAGCTGACCGGTGACCGGTTCACCTCCGAGACGGCGTCCTTCGGGAACGACCTCTCGACGCTGCCGAACTTCCCCGCCGAGATCCGGGCGCCCGCCGGCACGCTGCCGGGCGTCTCCTCGTTCCAGCTGCACTTCGCGGACCACGACATCCTGACCCCGGGCGACGCCCCGAACGTGCTGGTCGCGATGAACCCGGCCGCCCTGAAGGCCAACATCGGCGACGTGCCGCGCGGCGGCGAGATCATCGTCAACACGGACGAGTTCGCCAAGCGCGCCATGGCCAAGGTCGGCTACGAGACGTCCCCGCTGGAGGACGGCTCGCTGGACGGCTACCGGGTCCACCCGGTCCCGCTGACGACGCTGACGATCGAGGCCCTGAAGGAGTTCGGGCTGTCCCGGAAGGAGGCCGAGCGCTCCAAGAACATGTTCGCGCTCGGGCTGCTCTCCTGGATGTACCACCGGCCGACCGAGGGCACCGAGACCTTCCTGCGCCAGAAGTTCGCCAAGAAGCCGCAGATCGCCGAGGCGAACGTGGCCGCGTTCCGGGCCGGCTGGAACTTCGGCGAGACGACCGAGGACTTCGCCTTCTCCTACGAGATCGCCCCGGCGACCCAGGCGTTCCCCACCGGCACGTACCGGAACATCTCCGGGAACCTGGCCCTCTCGTACGGCCTGATCGCCGCGTCCCGCCAGGCCGACCTGCCGCTCTACCTGGGCTCGTACCCCATCACTCCGGCGTCCGACATCCTGCACGAGCTCAGCAGGCACAAGAACTTCGGCGTCCGCACCTTCCAGGCCGAGGACGAGATCGCCGGCATCGGCGCCGCGCTCGGCGCGGCCTTCGGCGGCTCGCTCGCCGTCACCACCACCTCCGGCCCGGGTGTGGCGCTGAAGTCCGAGACGATCGGCCTCGCGGTCTCCCTGGAGCTGCCGCTGCTCGTCGTGGACATCCAGCGCGGCGGCCCGTCGACCGGCCTGCCGACCAAGACCGAGCAGGCCGACCTGCTCCAGGCCATGTACGGCCGCAACGGCGAGGCGCCGGTGCCGGTGGTGGCCCCGAGGACCCCCGCCGACTGCTTCGACGCGGCGCTCGAGGCCGCCCGGATCGCCCTCACGTACCGCACCCCGGTCTTCCTGCTCTCCGACGGCTACCTCGCCAACGGCTCCGAGCCCTGGCGCATCCCGGACCTCGACGAGCTCCCGGACCTCGCCACCACGTTCGCCACCGGCCCCAACCACCGGCTGGCGGACGGCACCGAGGTCTTCTGGCCGTACAAGCGCGACCCGCAGACCCTCGCCCGGCCCTGGGCCGTCCCCGGCACCCCCGGTCTCGAACACCGCATCGGCGGCATCGAGAAGCAGGACGGCACCGGCAACATCAGTTACGACCCCGCCAACCACGAGTTCATGGTCCGCACCCGGCAGGCCAAGGTCGACGGCATCGACGTCCCCGACATCGAGGTCGACGACCCGGACGGCGCCCGGACCCTCGTCCTGGGCTGGGGCTCCACCTACGGGCCGATCACGGCGGCCGTCCGCCGGCTGCGCCGCGAGGACCTGCCGATCGCCCAGGCCCATCTGCGGCACCTGAACCCCTTCCCGAAGAACCTCGGGGAGGTGCTGAAGCAGTACGACACGGTGGTCGTCCCGGAGATGAACCTGGGCCAGCTCGCCACCCTCGTCCGGGCGAAGTACCTCGTCGACGCCCGCTCGTACACCCAGGTCAACGGGATGCCGTTCAAGGCCGAGCAGCTCGCCTCGGCGCTCAAGGAGGCCATCGATGAGTGAGTCGCTCCTGCACCTCGTACCGAAGGCCGAAGCCGCCCAGTCGATGAAGGACTTCAAGTCCGACCAGGAGGTCCGCTGGTGCCCCGGGTGCGGCGACTACGCCGTCCTCGCCGCCGTGCAGGGCTTCATGCCCGAGCTCGGTCTGGCGAAGGAGAACATCGTCTTCGTCTCCGGCATCGGCTGCTCCTCCCGCTTCCCGTACTACATGAACACGTACGGGATGCACTCCATCCACGGCCGCGCCCCGGCCATCGCCACGGGCCTGGCCACCTCGCGCCGCGACCTGTCGGTCTGGGTGGTGACCGGTGACGGCGACGCGCTCTCCATCGGCGGCAACCACCTGATCCACGCCCTGCGGCGCAACGTCAACCTCAAGATCCTGCTCTTCAACAACCGGATCTACGGTCTGACGAAGGGGCAGTACAGCCCGACCAGCGAGGTCGGCAAGATCACCAAGTCGACCCCGATGGGCTCGCTCGACGCGCCGTTCAACCCGGTCTCGCTCGCGCTCGGCGCGGAGGCGTCCTTCGTGGCCCGGACGGTGGACTCCGACCGCAAGCACCTCACCGAGGTCCTGCGCCAGGCCGCCGACCACCCGGGCACGGCGCTGGTGGAGATCTACCAGAACTGCAACATCTTCAACGACGGTGCTTTCGAGGTCCTGAAGGACAAGGACCAGGCCCAGGAGGCCGTGATCCGCCTGGAGCACGGGCAGCCGATCCGCTTCGGCGCCGGCCTGGACAAGGGCGTCGTACGGGACCCGGCCACGGGCGACCTGAAGGTCGTCACGGTCACCCCCGAGAACGAGAGCGCCGTCCTGGTCCACGACGCGCGCGCCGCCTCCCCGACGACCGCGTTCGCGCTGTCCCGCCTGGCGGACCCGGACACGCTGCACCAGACACCCATCGGGGTGTTCCGCTCGGTGGAGCGCCCGGTGTACGACACCCTGATGGCCGACCAGCTGGACACGGCGATCGAGCAGAACGGCAAGGGCGACCTCGGGCAGCTGCTCGCGGGGAACGACACCTGGACCGTCGTCGGCTGACCGAAAGGACACAGCTGACGGAAGCGGCACGGCTGAGGGGCGCGGCACGCGAGAGGCCGCGCCCCTCAGCCTTTCCCGCGCCGCTTCTTCTCGTCCTTCCCGGCCTTCTCGAACTGACCGAGGAACCGCGGGGCACCCTGCTCGATCCGGTACAGGAACAGCTCGGAGTGGTACTTGAACATCATCACGTTCTGTTCGTCGAAGCCGTACTTCTTCATGATCCCCTGGTACGTGAACACCCGCATCGCCCCCCGCAGGGATTCCCGCGAGACGGCCAGCTTCCGGCTCGACACCAGGTCCCTCATGCGCTCGGCCATCCCCGTCACCACGTCGTACGCCTCTCCGGCGAACCGGTCGACGGGTGCCGAAGCCGCGAGCCCCCAGCGCTTGCGGTAGGCGGTCGTGAACGCCTTGGCCCCGGGCACCAGCGCCGGATCGACGTAGGTGGTGCCGAAGTACCAGCCCTCGGCCGCCGGACCCGCGACGGAGAGGAACTCCGGCCCCAGCGCGTATTCGACGCCTCCGCACATTCCGTCGAACCCCTGCCGCATCAGCGCCTTGGCGCAGAGCCCGGCCCTGCGCTGCGAGACGCCGGCGTAGAGCACGGCGTCGGGGCGGGCGGCGAGGGCCTCGCGCACCACCGGTCCGAAGTCCTCGGTCTCGGCACGCACCTGATGAGACGTGACCACCTTGCCCACCTGGGACATGGTGGTCCGCGCGGAGTTGGCCACCCGCCAGCTGTAGTCACCCGCCGCCCGGTCGTCCACCACGGCCGTCCGTACGGCCTCCCGCACGAGGGCGACGCTGGTGAAGGGCAACTGCAGCATGTCGTGATGGACGCGCAGTTCGCGGTAGGTGGGGTTGGTGGTCTGACCGGGGAGGTCCATCTGATCGATGCCGACGGCGACGGTCGCGCAGACGAGGAGGCCCGCGTCGTACGTGTCGGCGACGGCGATCACGGTCTCGCGGGTGGTCGGGCCGATCACGGCCACGACGGCCGCATCGCGCACGAACTCCCGTGCCACGGCACCGGCCCGGGCCGGCTCGCCCGCGTCGTCCCGTACCTTCACCGCCAGGTCGAAGGGCCGGTCGGGACGGGCGTTGAAGGTCTCGACGGCCAGCCTCGCTCCGCGTTCCTGGGCACGTCCGTCCAGCGCGCGGGGACCGCTCAGATCGGTCTGGACGCCGATCGTGTACGTGGGCAGGGCCGCGGGCGGCCCGCCGGAGCCCGTGCCCGTTCCGCCGAGGCCGCGGTTCACGAGCCAGGCGGTCAGGCCGCCCGCCCCGGCGACGGCGCCCGCGGAGCCCAGGACCAGGAAGCGGCGCCGTGACGGCGAGGTGCGGGCCGGTTCGGCGGAGGACGCGACGACGGTCGGCTCCGCCACGGGCAGGTCCAGGACCCGGGCGGAACGCTCGGCGATCAGTGCGGGCAGCCCGGGCGGCAGCCAGTCGCCCGCAGGGCCCCCGGCCGACCCGAGCCGTGCCCGTACCTCCGCCGCCGTGGGCCGGTCCGCCGGGTCCTTGGCCAGACAGGCGGTCACCAGCGGCAGCAGCGCCGGTACGCCGTCGAGGTCGGGTTCCTCGTGGACGGTGCGGTACACGACCGCGGCCACCGATCCCGTACCGAAGGGGCGCCGGCCGGTGGTCGCGTACGCGAGCACGCAGCCGAGCGAGAAGACGTCGCTCGGCGGGCCGACCTCGCCGGCGCCGGTGACGCGGGCCTGTTCGGGGGCGAGGAAGCCGGGCGTGCCGATCATCGCGTCGGTGGCGGTGAGGGCGGTGGCGCCGGCCGAGCGGGCGATGCCGAAGTCGATCAGGCGCGGTCCGTCGAGGGCGAGCAGCACGTTGGCGGGCTTGACGTCCCGGTGGACGAGTCCGGCCTCGTGCATGTCCGTGAGCGCGTCGGCGAGCCGGGCGCCCAGGGCCCGTACGGTCGACTCGGGCAGGGCGCCGTGCAGGCCGACGGCCTCGGCGAGGGAGGGTCCGGGGACGAACTCGGTGGCCAGCCAGGGTTCCCGGGCCTCCGGGTCGGAGCCGAGGACGCGGACCACCCAGCGACCGGTGATGCGCTCGGCGACGCGGGCCTCCCGCCGGAACCGCTCGCGGAAGCCGGGGTCGGCGGCGTGCTCGGCGAGGATCAGCTTGAGCGCGGCGAGCGAGCCGCCGGCGGTCCGGGCGAGGTAGACCACGCCCATGCCGCCGGCACCGAGCCGGCCGAGCAGGCGGTATCCGGCGATCGCGGAGGGATCGGCGGGGCGGAGAGGCCGCACGCGTCAGGTCCGTCGGTTCTTCGGCGGCCCGGCGGGGGCGAACTCCAGGGCTTTGTACCGGCCGTTCTCCACCACGTACATGAACGTGCCGACCACCCCTGTTCGCAGCTGGCCGGTCTCGGGATCGAAGACGTAGCCGCCCATGATGCCCTGGTACCCCGCCTTGCGCAGAAGGGGCGCGAGTGTCCTGCGGTCGGGGCGCTTCCCGGCCTTGGCCGCCCTCGCCAGTTCCTGGGCCAGGAGGTTGACCAGGTCGAAGGACTCGCCCGTGTAGAAGGCGGGGGCCGTGCCGTACCGCTTGCGGTACGCGGCGACGAAGGGCGACGCCGCCTTGACGGTCGTGGCGTCGACGACCGGGGCGCCGAGCACCCAGCCCTCCGCGGCGTCGCCCGCCTCCGCCGGGAAACGGGGCTCGAAGACGTGCTGCCCGGTGACCTTCAGGCCGGTGAAGCCGAGTTCGTCGAGCGCCCGGGCCGCGAGGACGGCGCTCGGGGTGAGGCCGCAGTGGACGTACGCGTCCATGCCGTCGGCCATCATGGCGCCGAGCACGCGCTTGTAGTCCGTGGTGGCCCCGGGGACGACACGGGGAAGAGGGGTGACCTTCCCCTGCCGGAAGCCGAAGTTCGCGCCGCCGGTGTACTGCCAGGCGTAGGTGTCGTCCGTCCTCTCCTGGAGGATGCCCGGCCGGACGCTCCGGCTTTTCGTCAGAACGTAATAGGCGAGGTAGGTGCCCGCGATGGCGTGCTGCGGGCAGGCCTGCAGCACCGAGAGCCCCTGGCCGCCCGGCGCGTTGCTCAGCAGGTTCAGCCCGGCGGAGACCGTGATCAGGGGGACGAGCGCTTCGTCGTACGCGGGGAGGGCGGCCAGGCCCGTGTAGTCGGAGGTCGGCCCGAGCACACCGAGGACGTCGGGGTCGCCGGTGAGGACGCGCGCCGCGGCCAGGGCCTTGTTCTTGTCCCCGCCGTCGTCGGAGACCTTGAGTTCGAGGGTGAAGGGCTTGTCCTCGCGGGCGTTGAACTGCTCGACGGCCAGTCGGGCGCCCCGCTCCTGCGCGCGGCCGATGTCCTTGGCGGGGCCTGTCAGGTCCGCGTGGACGCCGATGACCCAGCGCCGTTTCTTCGGTGGCGGGGTGGCCTTCCGGCCCGTGCCGTCGTCCCGCAGGGTGGCCCAGGCGCCGATGCCGCCGCCGACGGCGAGGACGGCTCCCCCGGACGCCAGCAGGAACTTCCTCCGACTGGGCGCTGGTCGGCCGTCCGGTGCGGATGCGCCGGGCCGGGTCGCGTCGATCTCGGGCAGGGCGAGCATCGCGGCCGAGCGTTCGGCGATGGTGCGCACGACGGGGGCGGGCAGCCAGTCGGCCGCGCCGCCCGGGGTGTCCTCCGTGAGACGGGCGGCGATCTCGGCGGCGGTCGGCCGCTCGGCCGGGTCCTTGGCGAGGCAGGCGGTCACCAGCGGCAGCAGCGCCTCCGGTACGCCGTCGAGGTCGGGCTCGTCGTGGACGGTGCGGTACAGCAGGGCGTCGACCGCCCCCGTACCGAAGGGCGGGCGGCCGGTCGCCGCGTGGGCGAGGAGGCAGCCGAGGGCGAAGACGTCGCTGGGCGGGCCGATCTCGGCGGCGCGGGCCTCGGCCTGTTCGGGGGCGAGGAAGCCGGGGGTGCCGACGACCATGTCGGTGGAGGTGAGCGCGGTCTCCCCCGTCGTCCGCGCGATGCCGAAGTCGATCAGGCGCGGTCCGTCGACGGCCAGAAGGACGTTGCCGGGTTTGACGTCACGGTGGACGAGTCCGGCCGCGTGTACGGCGGCGAGCGCGCGGGCGAGGGCGCCGCCGAGGATCCGTACGCTCCGCTCCGGCAGCGGGCCGTGCGCGGTCACCGCCTCGCCGAGCGAGGGCCCGGGGACGAAGGCGGTCGCCATCCAGGGCTCGGGCGCGTCGGGGTCGGCGCCGGTGACGGGGACGGCCCAGGGGCTGGAGACGCGGCGGGCAGCCTCGACCTCGCGGCGGAAGCGGGCGCGGAAGTCGGGCTGGTCGGCGTGGTCGGCGTGGGTGACCTTCACGGCGGCGAGTTCGCCGCTGTCCGTACGGCCGAGGTAGACCACGCCCATGCCGCCGGCACCGAGCCGGCCGAGGAGGCGGTAGCCGGCGATCGCCGACGGGTCGGAGGGCAGCAGCGGCTGAAGGACGGCGGGCTCGCGAGAGGATGCGGATGCGGGCGGGACGGCGGGGCTCACGACCGGACCTCCAGCTGGTCCTCGGCGCGGCCGATCATGGCCACCAGGGCCTGGACCTGCGCGCTGTCCGTCTCTTTGGCGGAGTGGCCGGGCGCGCCCTTGACGACGGCGGCGACGGTCACCTGTCCGACGCGGGACTGGACCCAGGAGTAGGTCTGTTCGCCCGGGACGGAGTCGTTGAGGTACGTCCCCGCCTCCCGGAGCGAGTCCACGGCGGTGAAGTTGCCGCCGACACCGAAGGGGCTGCCGAGGGACATCAGTCCGCGGATCCGCTCCCCCGCGCGCAGCTGCTGGTCGGGGCAGCGGAGCGCCTCCTCCAGCGTCTCGGCCATCTCCCAGTCCGCGTCCGTCTCGGTCCGGTGGACGGTGACGGTCGCGGAGACCCGCAGCACCCCCTTGCCGGGCCCGGCGGGGATCTCGCTGTAGGCGGTGACGCTGTGGAGCACGGACGTCGGGCGGGTGCCGGTCCCCCACGTGCACTGCTTGCCGAGGACGGGCCAGTAGCCGTCCGGGCTGAGATGCGGGGTGCGCTTGACGTAGTCGGAGCCCCAGGAGTCGGGCCCGGCGACGATCGCGAGGGCGAGGCGCTCGGCCTCGGCCTGGTTCTTCGGAGCGCGCTTCGGGTCCGCGGTGAAGCCGAGCTTCGTGGGCACGGCCCCGGTCGGCGGCGTTTCCGAGCTTCCGGTCGGCGCGGGGGACGTGCTCGGACTCCCCCTGCCGTCGGCGTTCCGGCCGTCGTCGCCCGAGCCGGAGCCCAAGCAGCCTGTCAGGATCAGGCCGGCGGCCAGCAAGGACCCCCAGGCGCGCAGCACTCTTCGGTACCCGTACGTCACGCTTCCCCCACGCACGCTCACGCTTTCCCCGAGTGGTGAGCAGATCGTACGCGGCAGGTGTTCAACTCGCCCTGGTTACCACGTTATTGAGACGATCTCGCAGCGGCTTCGCGACGCGCCTCGTCGTAGCGGGCGCGGGCCTCCTGGACGGCCGGGACCCGGGCGTCGGTCCAGCGGGCCAGGTCCGCGATCCGGTCGGCGGCCTCCTCGCCCAGGTCGGTGAGGCTGTAGTCGACGCGGGGAGGGATCACCGGCTTGGCGTCGCGATGGACGAACCCGTCGCGCTCCAGGGTCTGGAGGGTCTGGGTGAGCATCTTCTCGCTGACGCCGCCGACGCGTCGGCGCAGCTCGCTGAAGCGGTAGGAACGCTCGCGCAGCGCGATCAGGACCAGGACCCCCCACCGGCTGGTGACGTGCTCCAGGACGAGCCGCGACGGGCACATGGCTCCGGCGACATCGGCGAACAGACTCTTCGGTTCCTCACTTACTTCCACGTCAGTACCTTACTTCAAAGTGGGTACTTTCAAAAGGTTAGCGCCCGTCGTACGGTGAGTGCCTTGCCCGACCCGCCCCACCGAGGAGAGATCCCCATGAGCATCGTCGTCACCGGAGCCACCGGACAGCTCGGCCGTCTCGTCATCGACGAGCTGCTGACCCGGGTCCCGGCCGAGTCCGTGGCCGCCGTCGTCCGCGACAAGGCCAGGGCCGCCGACCTCGCCGAGCGCGGTGTCGAGCTGCGGATCGCCGACTACGGCAAGCCGGAGACCCTGGCGGACGCCTTCGGGGCGGGCGACCGGGTGCTGCTGATCTCCGGCAGCGAGGTCGGGCAGCGCGTGGCCCAGCACGCCGCCGTGATCGCCGCGGCGAAGGCCGCCGCCGTCGCCCAGCTCGCCTACACCGGCGTCCTCGGCGGCCCGGAGGCCGACTTCGACCTGGCCGCCGAGCACAAGGAGACCGAGCGGCTGATCCTCGACTCCGGCCTGCCGTACACCTTCCTGCGCAACGGCTGGTACACCGAGAACTACACCGCCAACCTCGCCCCCGTCGTCGCCCACGGCGCCGTCGTCGCGAACGCCGGCGAAGGCCGGATCGCCTCCGCCTCCCGCGCCGACTTCGCCGCCGCGGCCGCCGCGGTCCTGACCGGCCCGGCCGAGGAGCACCTGAACAGGGCGTACGAGCTGAGCGGCGACGTCGCCTGGTCGCTGGCCGAGTACGCGGCCGAGGTCGCGCGGCAGACCGGCAAGGAGATCGCGTACAGCGACGTCCCGGCCGAGACGCACGAGCAGATCCTGACCGGCGCGGGCGTCCCGCCCCTCTTCGCCGCGATCCTCGTGGACGTCGACAGGGCCATCGAGCGCGGGGCGCTCGCCCGGCGGACCGGCGACCTCTCCCGCCTCATCGGCCGCCCGACCACCCCGCTCGCCGAGACGATCGCCGAGGCCCTCGCCCAGAGGTCATGACCGTATCGCGGTACGGACATGACAGCCTGCCCTGCGCGGCGCTACCTTCGTCAGAACGGTGCGACGCAGGGCAGGAGGTTCCGTGAAGACGGACGAAGAGGGACGGGCAGGACTCCTCTACGGGATCGGCGCCTACGGCATGTGGGGACTGGTCCCGCTCTTCTGGCCGCTCCTCAAGCCGGCCGGGGCGGTCGAGATCCTCGCCCACCGGATGGTGTGGTCACTGGTCGTCGTCGGCGTCGCGCTGCTCGCGCTGCGCCGCTGGGGCTGGATACGCGAGCTGATGCGCAGCCCGCGCAAGCTGGGCCTCATCACGGTCGCCGCGACGGTGATCACCGTCAACTGGGGCCTCTACATCTGGGCCGTCAACGCCGGCCAGGTCGTCGAGTCCTCGCTCGGCTACTTCATCAACCCGCTCGTCACCATCGCCCTGGGCGTCCTGTTCCTGAAGGAGCGGCTGCGGCCCGCGCAGTGGGTGGCGGTCGGCGTCGCCGCCGCGGCCGTCCTCGTCCTCTCGATCGGCTACGGACGCCCCCCGTGGATCTCGCTGGTCCTGGCCTTCTCCTTCGGCGCCTACGGCCTGGTGAAGAAGAAGGTCAACATCGGCGGCCTGGAGTCGCTGGCCGCGGAGACCGCCGTCCAGTTCCTGCCGGCGCTCGCCTACCTGCTGTGGCTGGGCTCGCAGGACTCGGCCACCTTCGGCACCGAGGGCGCGGGACACGCGGCCCTCCTCGCGGCGACCGGCATCGTCACCGCCGTGCCCCTGGTCTGCTTCGGGGCGGCGGCGATCCGCGTACCGCTGTCGACGCTGGGGCTGCTGCAGTACCTGGCACCGCTCTTCCAGTTCGGCCTGGGCGTCCTCTACTTCCACGAGGCGATGCCGCCAGAGCGCTGGGCGGGCTTCTCGCTGGTGTGGCTGGCACTGACGATCCTGACGTGGGACGCCCTGCGGACGGCGAGGCGCAACCGGGCGGCGGCGGAGGCTCTGGCCACGGCCGCCGCGACTGCCACAGCCGCCACAGCCGCCACAGCCGCCATGGCCACCGCGGCCACCGCGGCCGCCGCGCACCGCGCACGGTCCGGCGCCGCGACCGGACACGCGGCCGAAGAGACCGGGGACACCACCGTTTCCACCCCATCGGCCCAGCCCGGACGCTGACCACAGGCAGCCCTGCGCACTCCGGTGTTACGTCGGGGGTAACCGGGCCCGCTCTTCCCGCGGGCCCATCCCGAGCGGAGTGAGTTCGCATGGCGCAGACCCTCGCACTCTCGGTCGACTTCAGCCAGGGCTTCACCGACGCGTGGTCCGCGGTCGCCGAGTTCGTACCGAAGTTCATCGGCTTCCTCGCCATCCTGCTGATCGGCTGGTTCGTGGCGAAGATGATCGCCAAGGTCGCGGACCGGCTGCTGCGCAAGGTCGGCTTCGAGAGGATGGCCGAACGCAGTGGCGTCTCCGGCACCCTGAAAGGGTCGAAGTACGACGCCACCGGCATCATCGCCAAGATCCTCTACTACGCGGTCCTGCTGATCGCGCTCCAGCTCGCCTTCGGGGTCTTCGGCCCCAACCCGGTGAGCGTGATGATCAACGGCATCGTCGCCTGGCTGCCCAGGGCGATCGTCGCCTGCGTCATCGTGGTGGTGGCGATGGCCATCGCCCGGGCGGTCCGGGACATCCTGACCGGTGCGCTGGGCCAGATGTCGTACGGCAAGGTCGTCGCGACGGCGGCCTGGGCCTTCATCGTCGGGCTCGGCGTCATCGCGGCCCTGAGCCAGGCGGGCATCGCCACCTCGGTGACCGGCCCCGTGCTCACGGCGGTCCTGGCGACGATCGCGGGAATCCTGATCGTGGGCGTCGGCGGCGGCCTGATCACCCCGATGCGCGGACGGTGGGAGCGCTGGCTCTCGGCCGCGGAGTCGGAGACGGGTCATGCGAAGGACCAGATCTCGGCGTACCAGCGGGGCCGCGAGGACGCGAAGCGCGGTATGCCGGCCCCGCAGGAGCGCATGGAGCGCGGCCGGGGCGACGACACGGCCCGGGGGCAGGGCCGGGGCCAGGATCGAGGCCCGGATCAGGGTCCGGGGATGGGGCCGAGGCAGGGTCCGAACCAGGGCCCGAACCAGGGCCCTGAGCCGATCGACCCGATGTGACCGGGCGGGTCACCTCCCCAGCAGGTCGTGCTCCCGGATCAGCCAGCACACCGCGGTGAGCCGCAGGGTCGCGAAGTCGTGTCCGACCGGTTCCACCCAGTCGACCTCCGACAGCCAGTCGGTGAAGCCGAGGACATAGTCGGACAGATCCCCCCTATGGACGGCCCGGTGGGCGGCGAGTACGTCCACCGAGCCGTCCACAGGGCCTCGCTGTGCGGGGATCAGGGCGTCGCGCACGGCCGCCGCGTGCTGGTCGACGGCAGCCACGAGCCCCGGCTCGAAGGAGAACTCGGAGAGCCGGGGCATGTACGTGGCGGCCACGCCGACCAGCGGGCAACCGGGCGAATCGTTCATTCCTCCACACTAAGGGCGCCGCTCGCTCACGAGACCGTGACCTTCGTCGCAGCTCCTGGCGCCCCGTCCTGGGCTTCCCAACCGGCCGGCCCCTGGGTCGCCTTGGCCGCCTCGGCCGCCCTGCCCGTCCGCACGCCGGTCGCGGTGACCGCCGCGCCGATCGCCACCATCGCGACCGGCACCACCAGCGCCGCCCGGAACCCGTCCAGGCCGCCGCCCGCGATCCCGTACACCGCCGTCACCGCCGAGATGCCGACCGCCGAGCCGAACTGCGTCGCCGTCGTCAGCAGCCCGCTCGCGAGCCCCTGCTCCTCCTCCGCGATGCCGTCGGTCGCGGCGATCGTCAACGGCCCGTACGCGAGGGCGAAGGCGAGGCCGGTCAGCAGCAGGGTCGGGAACATCGCCGCGTACGACCAGTCCGGGCCGACCGGCAGGAACAGCGCGTACGAGACGATCGCGAGCACGAACCCGCCGAGGATCACCCGGGCGTTGCCGTACCGCGCCACCAGCCTCGGGGTCAGCGTCGGGGCGAGGACGGCGTCGACGCCCATGACGACCAGGGCGAGCGCGGTCTCCAGGGAGGACCAGCCGCGCAGCTCCTGCAGGTAGAGCGTCGCGACGAACTGGAAGCCGAAGAACGAGCCGACGAACAGCAGCGCCCCGAGGTCGGCGCGGACGGTGGTCGCCTTGCGGAGCAGCCCGAGGCGTACGAGCGGGGCGGTGGCCCGGCGTTCGACGGCGACGAAGACCCCGGCGAGGACGAGCCCTCCGGCGGCGACGAGCACGGTCAACGGCCAGCCGTCGAGGCCGTGCTCCAGACGCACGATCCCGAACGCGAGCAGCAGCATCGCGCCCGCGGCCGTCAGCGCGCCGGCCAGGTCGAAGCCTCCGGCCGCCTTCCCCGGCCGCGCCTCCTTCGGGATCAGACGCAGCGCGGCGAGCAGGATCCCGGCCGCGAGCAGCACGGGGGCGAAGAAGACCCAGCGCCAGCCGAGCTGGGTGAGCAGCCCGCCGATGACGAGCCCGAGGGAGAAGCCTCCGGCTGCCGTCCCCGCGAAGACCAGCAGCGCCTGGTTGCGCTGCGGTCCCTCCTCGTAGGAGGTGGTGATGATCGACATCGCGGCGGGGGTCATGAACGCGGCGGCGACGCCGGTCACGAAGCGGGCCGTGATCAGCATCCAGCCCTCCTGCGCGAAGCCGCCGAGACCGGAGAAGAGCAGGAAGACGGTGAGCCAGCCGAGGAACATCCGGCGTCGGCCGAGGAGGTCGGCGGCGCGGCCGCCGAGGAGGGTGAAGCCGGCGTAGCCGAGGACGTACGCCGACATCACCCAGGCCGCGGTGCCGGTGGACAGGTCGAGATCGGATCTGATGCTGGGCACGGCGACGGCGAGCATGGCGACGTCGATGCCTTCGAGGAAGATCGTTCCGCAGAGGACGAGGAGGAGGGCCCAGGCGCGTGCGGGAAGCCGGGGGGATCGTGCCGGAAGGGATGCGGACACAGCTGTCTCCAGGTCGGGAAGGGGTGGGGTCGGTTACCGGCCAGAGGGTCGGTTCCCTCTTGTAACCACCTGCATCCTGCGGCAGCATGCGGTGCCATGGAAGAAGGCACTTTGAAGTCACCGAGTCACTGCGAAGTGACCTACGCCGAGGGGCACGAGGGCGACACGGACCCCTTCCAGTGGGACACCCGCGAGGACTGCGAGGTGCGCCAGATCCTCGACCGGGTCGCCGACAAGTGGTCCCTGCTGGTCATCGCCCTGCTCGACCGCCGGAAGCTGCGCTTCACGGAGCTGCGGCGGGAGATCGACGGGATCAGCCAGCGGATGCTGACGGTCACGCTGCGGCAGTTGGAGCGGGACGGACTGGTGAAGCGGACGGTGCACCCGGTGGTGCCGCCGCGCGTGGAGTACGAACTGACGCCGCTGGGCGGCACGTTGCACACGACGATCCGCTCGCTGGTGACATGGACGGAACGCCACCAGAACGAGATCGCGGCGGCGCGTGAGGCGTACGACGCGAAGGAGGCGGCGGAGGCGGAGGCGGCTGCCGGGGCCACGGCCTGAGGGGCGCGGCCAGGCACGGGGGCGCGGTCAGGCCGGGCCCCGTTCCTCGTGCGTACGGGCCCGGTGCGCCCGCACCTTGTGCCGGTTGCCGCACCGCTCCATCGCGCACCAGCGGCGGCGCCCGGGCCGGGAGGTGTCCACGAACAACAGGGAGCAGGTGTCGGAGCCGCATGCGCGGACGCGGTCGGCGTGGGGGCCGGTGAACAGCGCGACCGCGTCGCGGGCGACGGTCGACAGCAGGGCCGTCGCGGTGGCCCCCGGGGCCCAGGCGTGCGCCCCGTCGGCGGTCATGCGCGGGACGAGCGGAGGCCGGGCGGCGGCCTCGTTGACGAGCGCGAGGTCCTCCGGCGCGTAGGCGCCGCCGTGCGTCCGGGCGTGCGCGAGCCTCCACAGCGCGTCCCGCACCTCCCGTACCCGCGCCAGTTCGCCCGCCGCGACGGTCACGTCGAGATCGGGCCCGAGCCGGCACCGCCGGACCCAGTCGAGCAGCCCCTCGGGCGCGTCGAGGACCTCGAACCGCGCCGCCACGGGCCCGGGGCCGCCCGTGAGCAGCAGCTCCAGGCAGAGGGCGCCCGCGTCGAAGCGGAACCGCTGTCCATCGGGGTGAACCAGGATCATTCCGGTTGTGGCCTGCATCACGACACCACTATAACTGGTTACATGACACCGCTCCCTTGGAAGCTCGTGATCGACGCCGACGACCCGCACGCCCAAGCCGCGTTCTGGGCCGCCGCCCTCGGCTATCTGGCGGAGGACAACAGCGCCCACATCCAGCGCCTCCTCGACCTCGGCGCGCTGCCGCCCGAGGCGACCGTCACGTTCTCCGACCGCCTCGCGTTCCGCGATCTGATCGCCGTCCGGCACCCGGACGAGCCGTACGAGGAGCAGACCGGCATCGGCCTGGGCCGCCGCATCCTCTTCCAGCGCGTCCCGGAGAAGAAGACCGTCAAGAACCGTCTCCACCTGGACGTCCACGCCCCCGAGGGCACCAGGGACGCGGAGGTCGAGCGCCTGGAGTCCCTGGGCGCGTCGGTCCTGCGCCGCGTGGCGGAGCCGGGGGGAACGTGGGTGGTCATGACGGACCCCGAGGGCAACGAGTTCTGTGTGCAATGAGGTTCAGGGCGCGGAGGCTCACGATCCTTGGGGGCGCCGCACCTCGAACTGGAAGCAGCCGTACTCGACGGCCCTGACGTGCACGAGCGCCACCCGCGGGTCGGCGAACGCCTCCGCGAAGGCCTTGTCGAAGCCCTCGGTCGCCTCGGCCGGTATCTCCAGGAGCCGGCCGCCGACGATCCGCCCCTCGGAGTCGTAGCGGCGCAGGGTGCGCAGGGCGCCGGGCCGGTCGAAGGGGTACGCCCCCGAGTCCGCCGGCGGCCCCGCGCACTCCTCGGCGTGGATGAAGACCGGCCCCTGCTCGTCGTACGCCCCCGGCCGGGCCCCGGTCGCGGCGGCCCAGCGGCGCAGTGGCGCGTAGGAGACGAGCGCGATCCTCTCCCCGGGCGCGACGGCCCGCAGGCAGCAGCGCAGCGGACTCCCGCCCTCGGTGGCGGTGTACGGGACACAGGGCTGTCCGGCGTCGTCCACGACCCGGAGTCGGGCGAGGGCGGTGGGCTCGATGGGGCGTGCGGTGTAGGTCGTCATGCCCCCAGCGTCACGCGCGGACGACCGTCGTACCGGCGGTATTCGGACGGAGAGGTTCTCCCGGCGGCAGGGGCAGGCCCCCTAATCCCCCGTGGCACCGACGAGGGTTTCGAAGCCCGCGCCGTCGCAGTAGCGCACGGCGCGGGCCTCGGCCCGCAGGTCGCCGGACATCACGGCCTGGTGGGTGTCGGCGAGGATGTGGCTGCCGTCGCGATCGAGCTGCTCCCGGTCGAGTACCGCGGAGGCGGCGATGGCGGCCCGCCCGGCGCTCTCGCGCGCCTCGATGACCGAGGCGTCCGCCGCGCCGACGGAGCCCGTGGCAACCTCGGCGCGCGCGGCGCCCGAGAACACGGCCGAGTCGCGCCCGTGCTGCCACAGTCCCAGCTTGCCGCAGTAGTCCCGCTGCCATGCCGTGACCTGCTCGGGGTCCTGCGACGAGCAGCCGCAGGCCAGCGCCAGGGCCACGAGCACCCCCGCCGTGCGCACCCGTACCCGTATGTCTCCGCCTCGCAAGGCCGTCACCTTCCCCACCGTGAGAACCGTCCCGAACCGGGCACGGACCCGGGCAGGGATCGGGGCACGGCCCGAGGTCGTCGCGGATCGATCCGGCACCGGAGGTACCGAGGGTATTGGGCCGGACGGACAGGCGCCTCGCCGCCCCGGCCTTGACGGAGCGTCAGGCCGCCTGGAAGCGCTCCGCGTGCTCGGTCACCCACTGCGCGAACGTGCGCGCCGGGCGGCCGGTCACCTGCTCGACCGTGTCGACCACCGTCGTGGAGTCCTCGGTGGGGGACGCGTACCAGCCGACGACGTACTCGGCGTCAGCGCGTGGCACGCCCGTGGCCATCAGCCGTGCGACGGCCTGTTCGTGGGTGATCGGCACGAAGGCGATGTCGCGGCGGGCCGCCCGGGACAGCAGGGCGATCCGTTCGCTCGGGGTCAGCGCCTCGGGGCCGGTGAGGTTGTAGGCGCGTCCCGCGTGACCGTCCTCGAGGAGCGCGACCGCCGCCACCGCCGCGATGTCGGCCTCGTGGACGAGCGCGCTGGGGAGGTCGTACGGCTCGCGGACGACGCCCTCGGTCCGGATCGACTCGGCCCAGAGGAGCGTGTTGGACATGAACTCCTGCGGTTCCAGGCGCGTCCACTCCACGCCTGATTCCGCCACGGCCTGCTCGGCCGGCCCGACCCAGCCGCCCCACACCACGGTGATGCGCCCCACGCCCGCGTCGACCGCCCGCTTCACCAACTCGGGCCCGACCTCGGCCAGTCCGGCCGTCACGGTGATGTGCAGCCGGCTGACGCCCTCGAGGGCGGCGTCCAGGCCCGCCGGCGCCGTGTGCGTGCCGGCCACCAGCTCCACCCCGGCGGGTAACCTCCCCGCGGCCGCCGCCGGATCCCGCGTCAGCGCCCGCACGTTCTCGCCCCGGCGCACCAGCTCCGCCACCACATGCCGTCCGGTGTTCCCGGTGGCACCCGTCACCAATGTCGTCACAGTCGTGTTCCTTTCGTCGCCGACGACCGTAGAAACTCAACCGCACTTGAGGTCAAGAGCCGATCTCCCTTTCCGGCTCCCGTACCGCCTACCATCGGCCCCCATGGCGACCTTCGTGCACCTCACGGCCGCGGCCACCGTCCCGCGGATCCGCCGCGCGGGCGTACGGGCCCTCAGCAGGGGGCGCGGCAGCGGGCTCGGCGCGGCCGGGCGGGGCGTGTACCTCTTCCCCGTCCTGCCGTCGTACACGCTGACCCACCAGTGGCTGCGCGAGCTGACCCGCCGGCCCGGCCCCGGCCCCTTCGTCGCCGTACACGTCACCCTCGCGGACGGGGAGGCGGTCACCGTCGGGCGGTACAGCGATCGGGAGCCGCTGGGGACGACGGCCGCCGAGGCGGTGCGCACGGTGGGGGCGCTCGACGATCCGCGCGGGTGGGAGGTGTTCCTGCCCCGGGCCGTTGCCCGGCGCGAGGTGCGGAGCGTTCGACGGGTGCGGCAGGTCAACGGGTGGCGGTACTTCCCCGATGCCCACGGCAGGACGCCCTGCACCTGCTACGGGTGCCGGGTGCGCGGTGAGTACGGCTCGCGGAGGCTGCGGGAACGCAGGCCGCATCCGCTGGACGGTCCTCCTCCCCCGCCCCGCGAACTGCTCGCCCGGGTCGAGGCGGCCGAGGACAAGGGGGACGCCGACGCGCTGTGCGAGGCGCTGCGCTGGTACGGGATGCGGCGGCGCGGGCCCCTGGAGCGCCTGGCCCGGCTGGCCCGGCACCCGGACGCCGCCGTGCGTGCCGCGCTCGTCGAGGCCGTCGCCTACTGGTCCACACCCGGAGTGGACTCCGTCCTGAGGGAGTTGGAGCACGACCCGCACCCGGACGTCAGGGAGGCCGTCGAGGACGCCATGGAGGCGCTCGTCCGCTGAGCGAACACACCTGACCGGTTTCCGCTCTTGACGTCAAGTCAAACTCTCCTCGAACATTCAGCGCACGCACCACCCGTACAGCTCCAGCGCCTCGTGGCACCCACGCCCCGGGGCGTCTCGCACGTTTCCGTCCCATCCCCGTTCGGAATCCGGAGCCCCCACATGACTTTCTCCGTTCCCAGACGTGCCGCCGCGCTCTCCGCCGTCGCCGCGCTCGCCCTCGCCGGGTTCACCGGCGTCTCCGCGAACGCCGCGCCGTCCGCGCCCGCCGCGCCTTCCGCACCGTCCGCCCTGACCGCGCCCGACATCCCGCTCGCCAACGTCAAGCAGCACCTCGCCGACCTCCAGTCGATCGCCAACGCCAACGGCGGCAACCGCGCCCACGGCCGTACCGGTTACAAGGCGTCCATCGACTTCGTGAAGGCCAAGCTGGACGCGGCCGGATACACCACCACCGTCCAGCAGTTCACCTACAACGGCACCACCGGCTACAACCTGATAGCCGACTGGCCCGGCGGTGACCCGAACCAGGTCGTCATGGCCGGCGCGCACCTCGACTCCGTCTCGTCCGGCGCCGGCATCAACGACAACGGCTCCGGCTCCGCCGCCGTCCTGGAGACCGCGCTCGCCGTCTCCCGGGCCAGCCTCCAGCCCACGAAGCATCTGCGCTTCGGCTGGTGGGGCGCGGAGGAGCTCGGGCTCGTCGGGTCGAAGCACTACGTCAACCAACTGCCCAGCACCGAGCGGGCGAAGGTCTCCGGGTATCTGAACTTCGACATGATCGGGTCGCCCAACCCCGGCTACTTCGTCTACGACGACGATCCCACCATCGAGCAGACCTTCAAGGACTACTTCGCCGGCCTCGGGGTGCCCACCGAGATCGAGACCGAGGGCGACGGCCGCTCCGACCACGCCTCGTTCAAGAACGTGGGCATACCCGTCGGCGGTCTGTTCACCGGCGCCAGCCGGGTCAAGACCAGCGCGCAGGTCCAGAAGTGGGGCGGTACGGCCACGGCCTTCGACCGCTGCTACCACTCCTCCTGCGACACGACCGCGAACATCAACGACACCGCCCTCGACCGCAACAGCGACGCCGTCGCCCACGCGATCTGGACGCTGTCGACCGGTACGACCCCGCCTCCCGGCAAGGTCTTCGAGAACACCGCCGACGTGTCGATCCCGGACAACGGCGCCGCGGTGACCTCCACGGTCAACGTCACCGGCGTCACCGGCAACGCGCCCTCCACCCTCAAGGTCGGTGTGGACATCGTCCACACCTGGCGCGGTGACGTCGTCGTCGACCTGGTCGCCCCGGACGGCTCGGTCTACAACCTCAAGCCGTTCTCGTCCTCCGACTCGGCGGACAACATCCAGACCACGTACACGGTCAACGCCTCCAGCGAGGTCGCCAACGGCGCGTGGAAACTGCGGGCCCAGGACAGGGCCGCGCAGGACACCGGCTACATCAACGGCTTCAAGCTCACGTTCTGATCCCGTAGAACGCGAGAAAGAACTCCCGGGTGGGTCGGTGACCATCGCCCCCGACCCGCCCGGGGTCCCAAGCGCCCTGCTTCCCGCTACTTCCCGGCGTTCGCCGCGTCCACCAGCGCGTCCTTCGTCACCGCGCCGACGTACACCGTGCCGTCGTCCGTCATCAGCGCGTTCACCAGCTTCGTCTTGAAGACGGTGCCCGAGCCGAACTTCCCGGTGACCTTGTCCCCGAGGGCGTCCAGGAAGCCCTGGACCTCCTTCGGGGCCTCGTCCGTCTTCGGGGCCGGGGCGCCGGTGTCGAGCTTCGCGATCGTCGTCCAGCCCTCGCCGACGACGTTCATGCCCTCACCCTTGGCGCCGGTCAGGTCCGCGAGGCCGCCGAACTCCTTGGCGAAGTCCTCCGGGGCCTTCTCGTGCTCCGGACCGCCCTCCGTGACCTTCGCGCCCTTCGGTGCCTTGAAGTCGAACGTCGAGGCCGCCGGCCTGCCGAAGTCGACCTTCGTGAAGCCCGCGTCGACGACCGGCTTGCCGCCCTCGACCGACGCCAGCGTGAACTTCAGCGGGGTGCCGGTTTTGGCGTCCACCGCGACCTTCACCGACTCGACCGTCGAGCCGCTCTGCTTCGGCTTGATCACCAGCTGGTACGCGTCCCGGCCGGCCACCGTCGCCGTCCCGCCGACCGTGATCGACGTCGTGCCGTCCGCGGCCTTCAGGATCTCGTCGGCGAGCTCCTTCGGCGTGGTCGGGAGCTCCTTCTCCGGCGCCTCGGCGGCCCCGTCCGTCTTCTCGTGGAAGACCTCGTTCGACTTGCTGTCGTACGCCCAGACGTCGTCGCCGTTGTGGATCAGGCTGTACCCGTCCGAGCCGTCCAGGATCGTCAGCTTCTGCCGGTCCGGGCCGTCGGCGGCCACCCGCAGCGTGTGCGTGCCCGCCGCCAGCTCCGTCAGCTTCTGCTGCGGGTCCGCGGACGCCGAGCCGCCGGCCGCCCCGCCGAGCAGACCCGCGAAGGACGGCAGCCCGAGGTCCGTGCTGATCTTCATCGTGCCGGAGAGCGTCTGGGTGTCGGACGCGGCGATCTTCTCGATCAGCTGCTGCGCCGTGATCTCCGGCAGGTCCGGGTCGCCGGACGCCGCCAGGGCCGGTACGAGCCCGATGGTCGCCGCGGCCACCGCGGCCACCGCGACCGGGACGACGTAGCGGCTCGTCTTACGGGTGTCTGCCATGGTCTGCTCTACCTCCGTGGTCGATGACTCCATCTGACCAAAGCGGCGGTGCGGAATCGTCAGACTCCGGGCTCAACCTCACGTACTGCTACGGGATGACCCGACCCTGAGAGTCCCTAGCCCGCGCGGTGGACCACCGCGTCGCACAGCTCTCCCAGGGCCGCCTTCGCGTACCCCTCGGGCAGCGGCGCCAGCATCGCGCGCGCCTCCTCGGCGTAGCGCACGGTGTCCCGGCGGGCCTGCTCCAGAGCGGGGTGGACCCGCAGCCGCCGCAGGGCCTCCGCGTGGCGTGCGTCGTCGCTGAGGTCGCTGTCGATCAGCTCGACCAGCTCCACGTCCTCCGGGCGCCCGTGGGCCGCCGCGGCGGCCCTCAGGTGGAGCACGGGCAGGGTGGGGATGCCCTCCCTGAGGTCCGTCCCCGGGGTCTTGCCGGACTCGTGGGAGTCGGAGGCGATGTCGAGGACGTCGTCGGCGAGCTGGAAGGCGACGCCGAGGCGCTCGCCGTACTGGGTGAGGGTGTCGACGACGCTGCGGTCCGCGCCGGCCATCATCGCGCCGAAGCGGCAGGAGACGGCGACGAGCGAGCCGGTCTTGCCGCCGAGGACGTCGAGGTAGTGGTCGACGGGGTCGCGGTCGCCCTGCGGTCCGGCGGTCTCCAGGATCTGGCCGGTGACCAGGCGTTCGAACGCCTCGGACTGGATGCGTACGGCCTCGGGCCCCAGGTCCGCCAGGGTGTGCGAGGCGCGGGCGAAGAGGAAGTCACCCGTCAGGACGGCGATCGAGTTGCCCCACCGGGTGTTCGCGCTGTCGACGCCGCGCCGCACGTCGGCCTCGTCCATGACGTCGTCGTGGTAGAGCGTGGCGAGGTGGGTGAGCTCGACGACGACGGCCGAGGGCACGACACCCGGCGCGTAGGGGTCGCCGAACTGGGCCGCGAGCATCACGAGCAGCGGCCTGAAGCGCTTGCCGCCGGCCAGGACGAGGTGCTGCGCGGCCTCCGTGATGAACGGGATCTCGCTCTTGGTGGCGTCGAGGAGCCCTGCCTCCACAGCCGCCAATCCGGTCTGGACATCGGCCTCAAGAGCCTGGTCCCGCACGCTAAGACCGAACGGCCCGACGACGGTCACGAGGGGGTCTCCTGTCTGCTGACGCCTGCAACTACCTGCCGACGATCACACGGATTGTCGATGTGTCGCTCGATTCACTCAAGTCAGCGTATCCGGTCGCCTTTCGATCACCATGGGCGCCTTCCCGCCACCCCCGGTATGTTCGTGATCAGCTGATACGACCAGGAGCAGGTGCTTTGTCCCGAAGAGTGAGCGCGCCCGACCCGAACAAGCGAGCGGCCGCCACGCACCCCGTCCCCTGAGGTGGGTCCGCCATGCGCATCCGTACCACCTTCCCTTACGAGACGACCCACGAGGATGTCCGGATCCCGCTCCCGGACGGTACGAGGCTGTACGCCCGGGTCTGGCGGCCGGTCACCGACGACCCCGTCCCGGCCCTCCTGGAGTACCTGCCGGGCCGCCTCACCGACCGGACGGCGCCCCGCGACGGGCAGCGCCACCCCTGGTACGCCGGGCACGGCTACGCCTCCGTACGCGTCGACGTGCGCGGGCACGGGAACAGCGAGGGCCTGCCCGGGAACGCGTACGACGCCGTCGAGCCGGCGGACGGCGTGGCGGTGGTGAACTGGCTCGCCGAGCGGCCCTGGTGCACGGGGAAGGTCGGCATGTTCGGCATCTCGCGGGGCGGCTCCACCGCGCTCCGGATCGCCGCGCTCGCCCCCGGGCCGCTGAAGGCGATCGTCACGGTCTGCTCGTCCGACGACCGCTACGACGACGACTCCGCCTGGGCGGCCACCCTGCCGGACTTCGTCCGCCGGCCGCCGGACCCCCGGTACGTGGGCGAGGAGTGGCGGGAGATGTGGCTGCGGCGCCTGGAGGCGGTGGAGCCGTCCGTCCCCACCTGGCTCGCGCACCGGACGCGGGACGCCTACGGGCGGCACGGCGGCGTCCGCGAGGACCACGGCGCGATCGAGGCGGCCGTCCTCGCGGTCGGGGGCTGGCACGACCCGTACCGGGACACGGTGCTGCGGCTGGTGGAGCACCTCCCCGAGGACCGGGTGCGCGGGATCATCGGGCCCTGGTCCCACCAGTACCCGGACCAGGGGCTCCCGCCGGGGCCGGCCATCGGCTTCCTCCAGGAGACGCTGAGATGGTGGGACCACCACCTCAAGGGCGCGGAGAACGACGTCATGGCGGAACCGCTGCTGCGCTCCTGGATCAGCGCGTCGCACCCGCCGGCGACGGTGTACGAGGAGCTGCCGGGCCGCTGGGTCGCCGACCCCGCCTGGCCGTCCCCGAACATCACCCCCGTGACGTACGCCTTCCAGGGGGACCCGGTCGTGGTCGACTCCCCGCAGCAGACCGGTCTGGACGCGGGGCGCTTCCTCCCGCGCGGCAACGACGCGGACCTGCCGCCCGACCAGCGCGACGAGGACGCCCACTCGGCCTGCTTCGACTTCGTGGTCCCCGAAGACGGCCCGCCGATCGAGATCCTGGGCCGCCCTTGGGTGAGCCTGGCCCTGACCACCCCGGCCCCGACGGGTCAGGTGATCGCCCGCCTCTGCGACGTCGCCCCGGACGGCTCCTCGACCCTGGTCACCCGAGGGGCGCTCACCCTCTCGGCCCGCCACGAGGAGGCGGAGAGCTCCGCCTTCGAGCTGAACGGCATCGGCCACACCTTCCCGCCGGGCCACCGGGTCCGCCTGGCGGTCTCCTCCGCGTACTGGCCGTGGATCTGGCCCCAGCCGGACGCGGCGGGCTTCACGCTCGACCCGACCGCCTCGCACCTGACCCTGCCGGTCCGCCGCCCCACGGACGACACGGTGGAATGGCAGGAACCGGAACACTCCGAACCGCCGACCGTGGTGATCCCGGCGACCCTGGAGGAGCCTCGCCCGGAGCGTCTGGTGGTACGGGACGTGGCGAAGGGCGAATGGAGACTGGAGGTCGATCCGCGCCCTGGCGGTACGCGGGTCCATCCGGACGGCCTGGAATGCACGGAGGACGTCCTGGAGACGTACACGATCACCGAGAGGGACCCACTGTCGGCCCACACCCGCTCGGACTGGTCGATCCGCATGCACCGCCCGGAGATGGCATGGAACATCACGATCGACGCGCGCTCGGAGATCGCGTGCGACGCGGACGCATTCCTCACGTCGAACGAGGTGGTGTGCAAAGAGGCCGGTGAAGTGATCTTCCACCGGACCTGGGAGAAACGCGTTCCGCGAACGGCAGGATGAACTAAGCCATACGGCTGGATAAAGAGCCTCTTTCCCGCAGCACACAGGTCTATTCCGGGGCGCACGACATGCCCTTGATAGCTGAAGTTCCCGGAAAGTCCCGTGAGATGCATCACGCAGCGGCGGGTCGAGACTGTGAAGCTCTTGTGTATTTCCTGTGCCGAACGATAGGAAGTCCTCCTCGTTTGGATACCCGGGGGGATTCAAGTGCGCACAGCAGCGCGCCCATTCATCGTCGGCACGGCCTTCTTGATGGCTGTCCTTGCTGGAACCGAGCACGGCGCATCAGCGGCGACGCTGTGGGCACCACAGCCGAGAATCAGCGGCCCGGACGCGCCCGAGCAGCGGTGGGGTTCCGCCGAGGGGCGCGGCTTCAAGGCGAAGCCGTCCGCCACGGACGCCACCGCCTCGGGAGGTCACGACGACCCGCTCACGGCGCCTGGCGAGCTTCCAGCCGAGTTTCGGAGCGTAGGCGGCGACCTGGGTGTGGCGAAGAAGCCCGTCATGGGCAAAGCCACAGTGGTTACCGAACCTGCCCGCACGAGTATCGAAGGTTTCGACCATCGCCGCAGCAAAGAGTTGGCCAATGAGCGCGATGAGCGAAGCCGCACCTTCCTGAACCCCGACGGAACACGCACCACTCAACTCTTCGATGAGCCAGTCAACTTCCGCAAGCCGCAAGGCGGGTGGACGCCGATCGATACCACACTCGTACGACCGGACGGCGCGGCGACGATGAACGCGGGCGGCGAGTGGCGCGCCCGCTCCACGGCGGACCAGATCACCTTCGCCGAATACGGGAACACCCGTTCGCTGGTTCGCATGCAGACCGGCGAGAAGCAGTCCCTCGCATACTCCGTCGAAGGCGCCGCCCCGGTGCTTGGCAGAGTCGATGGCAGCGCAGTCACCTACCCGAATATCCGCAGAGCCACGGATCTCGAACTGGTGGCCGGCGGCGCCTCGGTCAAGGAGACCTTGATCCTGCGAAGCAAGGACGCGCCCACAGAGTGGCGCTTCCCGCTAGAACTTGATGGCCTCACAGCACGGCTGAGCAACGGCGGTGTGAGCTTCGAAGACCCCACCGGGGGGCTGCACGCCTGGATGCCCCCGGGGTGGATGGAGGACTCACGGCGGGCAGAAAACGCCAACGAGGGCGTCATATCGTCCGGTGTCAGCTACCGCCTGACCGGGAACACCGGCCACCAGGTCCTCGTCGTTACGCTCGACAAGCAGTGGCTGAACGCCCCTGAGCGTGTCTTCCCGGTCCGTGTGGACCCCTCCGTGACTGGAGTCACCTCCACGTCCGGCACGTACGTGCAGTATCCCTACAACCAGAACTTCTCGGGCGACACGGTCCTCAAGGTCGGTACCCACAACGGCGGAGGCACGAAGGCGGCGAGCTTCCTGCGCTTCGCAGGCCTTGAGAGCACTCTCAAGAATGCTTGGGTCCTCGATGCCAAGCTCAACCTCTACAACACCTGGTCGTACTCCTGCAGCGCGCGCCCGGTGACCATCCACCCCATCACGTCCAATTGGGCCGAGAGCACTACCACGACCTATCCAGGTCCAGCCACCGGCCCCTCCTTGGCCTCCAAGAGTTTCGCCCACGGATGGCGGCCGGAGGGTACGACGACCTGGTCATGCGGCCCCGCCTGGGAAGGCATGCCACTCGGCTCGGCCGGCCGCAGCCTGGTCGACGACTGGACGCACGCGCGAAAGAAGAACTACGGCCTCGCGGTGAAGGCGTCGACGTCCGACTCGCGTGCGTGGAAGCAGTTCGGGTCTGACGACTACCCGAACGGCAAGCCGCGCCTGGACGTGACGTGGACGAAGTACGGTGCGACCTACAAGGTGGGCGGGTTCGTCACACCGGTGACCGCGACCGCCGAAGGCAGCATGAAGGTCACCGTCACCAACCAGGGCCAGCAGACCTGGACGGCGGGCAGCAACTTCAAGCTCCGCTACAACCTCTTCGACTCCACGGGCAAGGCGATCACAGACGCCGCGAAGATCCGCTGGACACCCATGCCCAGCGACATCTCACCGGGTGAGAGCGTGACGCTCACCGCGAAGATCGCCCCGCTGGCCCCCGCTACGTACACGCTCCAGTGGACGATGGACGAGTACGGCGTCCGCAAATTCACTGACGATGGTGTACCCGGCGTCGCGGTCAAGTTTTCCGCCGTCAACGTTCCACCGCAGCTGACGAGCGAGTCCCCGGCGAGTGGCGCCGTGCTCAACTCGCTGACACCTTCTCTGTGGGCAGAGGGCAAGGACACCGACCGGTATCCGGGCAGCCCGCTCCAGTACACGTTCGAGGTCTGCGAAGTAAGCGGCAAGGACACCCGTAAAAACTGCCGCTCCGGCACTCGCAGCACCGCTCGGCAGTGGGCGGTGCCGAGCGGCTGGCTGTACTGGGGCAAGAACTACGCCTGGTACACATACGTCTGGGACGGTCAGGCGACATCGGCCCGTCCACACCCGGCGTTCTTCACCACTCAAGTGCCACAGCCTGCTGTCACCGGTCATCTCGGCGGTGACGGCGGACGCGAGTTCGCCTCGCGTACGGGCAACTATGCGACGGCGGCATCAGACGCCTCTCTCCCTACCGTCGGGCCCGAGCTGTCGGTCAAGCGCACCTACAACTCGCTCGACCCACGGCGTGACACGGCCTTCGGTACCGGCTGGTCCACCCGTTGGGACATGCAATTGCGGGAGGAGTTCGGAACCAATGCGGTCCTGATCACTCTGGGGGACGGCTCAAGGGTCCGGTTCGGAGTCGACCCCGACGGGTCGTATGCCGCACCGTCCGGCAGCACCACGACGCTCGCAAGGGAGGGCGAGGGCGAATACGCAGGCTGGGTCGTCCGCGAGCGCAGCGGCATCACCTACCACTTCAGCCGCGGCGGCCTTCTCAGCCTGATCGCGGACGGTGCAGGGCGGCGCCAGAGCCTTCAATACAGATACGGGGACTCCGGCCCCCTGGAGTCTGTGACGGACGAACTGTCGGGTCGCTCACTGACATTCACTTGGGCGGCCGGCCATGTCACCGCGGTGAGGACCAACGCCGTCGGCCCTGATTCGCCGGCCCTCACGTGGACCTACACCTACGACGACGACAAGCTGACGAAGGTCTGCCCGCCCTCCTCCACAACGGCATGCACGACGTACACCTACGAAGACGGCTCCATCTATCGGAGCATGGTCCTCGACGAGAATCCCGTCTCCTACTGGCGACTGGGAGAGACCGAGGGACCGGTCGGCACCAGTCAGGCGCCGTCCCGCAACGGCCTCGACGAGATCTTCCACCGCGATGTGCAGCTCGGGCAGCCCGGCGCCATCAACGGGACCAGTGACACCGCGGCGGGCTTCGACGGCACCGACTCGTCCACCGTGCTTCCAGAGACGGCGCTCCAAGCCTCGACGTTCCTCTCACTGGAGCTGTGGTTCAAGACCACCAAGCCAGGTGTGCTTGTCGGCTTCCAAGGCGGGGAACTGGAGGACGGCGTCCCCAACCCCCATTACTACAGCCCGCTGGCAATCGACACAGCCGGCAAGCTTCGCGGCCAGTTCGAGATCACAGGCAAGCCGGTCACGCCCATCGTGTCCACGGCGACCGTCACTGACGGCCAGTGGCATTACGTCGTGATGACGGGCGCCGGAACTACCCAGACCATGTACCTCGACGGTGCTCCTGTCGGCTCCCTCACCGGCCCCATCGACCACCACGAGAAGATCTACGCCTACCTGGGCGCCGGCTACTCGGCCCCCGTCTGGGACGCGACGACGGCGGGGGTCCGGCGCCTGACCGGTCAGATGGACGAAGTCGCGCTGTACCACCACGCGCTGGACCCGACGACGGTGGCGGAGCACTACGCAGCCCGCGCTCAGACGCCTCGGATGACCAAGGTCACGCTGCCGTCTGGCCGCATCCACGCCCAGGTCACGTACAACTCCGGCACGGGCCGGGTCACCGAGACCACCGACCAGAACGGTGGCACCTGGAAGATCTCGGATCCGTCCTACTCCTCCGCATCTTCGTCCTACGCGGATGCCGTGATCGGGTCGGGACCCCTGGGCTACTGGCGCCTCGGCGAACGCACCGGAGCCTCGGCATTCAGCTCCGTGGGTGATGGCATGGACGGCTCGTACCTGGACGGCACCCACCTGGGTAGCCCAGGGGCCTTCGCCGACGGCGACGACACATCGGTCACGTTCGACGGCACCGCTGATGCGGCGGTGAAGGTACCGGCGGAAGCACTCGGCACCACGACGTCGCCCTCCATCGAGCTCTGGTTCAAGACGACCAAGCCTGGTGTCCTCGTGTCGCAGCAGAACGCAGAACTGGGCACGCAGCCCACCGACTACCGGCCGATGCTGAACGTGGACGCTGCTGGCAAGCTACGCGGCCAATTGGTCGGCGGCTCGGTGATCATGACGTCTTCTGCCACCGTGACCGATGACAAGTGGCACCATGCCGTGCTTACTTCCGGCAAGGGCGCGCAGGCCCTCTACCTCGACGGCGCGGTGGTGGGGATATCGCAGCTCGATCCCGACCTCAAGCGCATGCCCCACATGTACATCGGCGGCGGCTGGTCCGCGCCAGGCTGGGACGGCGGCACTGCGGGAGAGCGAAATTTCGAGGGCCAAATCGACGAAGTGGCCTTCTACGACAAGTCACTCGTGACCTTCCGCGCGTCGAGCACTGTTGACTACGCCTATCCTGCCCCCGTAGGCAGCACGGTCGCGCGCCACTTCAAGGCTCGGACCGGCCTGGTAGAGGGCAATGCCGAGCAGTATCGGGACAGTGTCATGAGCGACGCTCCCGCCGCCTACTGGCGCTTCGAAGAGGAGGAGGGCACCAAGCTCTCCAGTGCTGTCGCCGTCAACGCCGGGGACGCCACGTTCCAGGCCACTCCGGGCACCGACGGCTCGGTAGGTCAGCTCGGCGGGACCGGCGCCTTCGGAACCTCTGGGGGCAACGCCGTCCAGTTTGCCGGCAAGACCTCCGTACAGATACCCGGGACGCTACTCGGAGGAGCTCCCGACCTCGCCGTCGAAATGTGGTTCCGGACCAGATCCCACGGCGTCCTGCTCGGGGCACAGAACACGGCTCTCGGAACGACGCCCACGACCTGGCGCCCGATCCTCAACGTCGACCAAGCGGGCAAACTCCGCGGCGAGTTCTGGCTGCCCGGCGGGGCGCCCATCACTTCAGCCCAGGTCGTCACGGACGACACATGGCACCACGTCGTGTTGTCCGCATCCGGCACCACCCAGACCCTGTACCTCGACGGTGTCCAGGTCGGCACGCTGACCGGCACCCGCGCCGATCAGCGGACCAGCCACGCCTACATCGGCGCAGGCTACGCCAGCCAGGACTGGATGGGCGTTGCGAACGGCACCTATTACTTCAACGGAACCATCGACGAGCCTGCGGTCTACCAGCACGCGCTCACCGAACAGGAGGTGTCGACCCACTACAGGGCCAAGGCGGTCTCGGCGAACGTAGCGCTCGGCGCGACCGTCAAGGTCACGAACCCCGTCGGCTACACGACAGCCACGACCTACGACGCCGTTCGGGGCAACCGCATTGCGTCCGAGACCGACGCGCAAGGCGGTGTCACCACCTATGCGTACGACAGCGGCGGCTTCCAGCACACGGTGACCGACCCCAACGGACACACGGTCACTACGGGCCACGACGCTCGTGGCAACACTGTCTCCCGTACTACATGCCGGGATGCCAACTCATGCTGGACATCGTTCATGGAATACCACGTGAACGACGCAGACCCCATGGATCCACGCAACGACAAGCCCGTCGCGGCACGGGACGCGCGTTCCGCAAACCCGGTGGACAACCGGTACCGCACGACGATGTCGTACACGTCCACCGGTCTACCTGCCACGACGACGCTCGCGGACGGGCGGTCACGTGTCAGGACGTACACCGTGGGCACCGAGGCAGCAGTGGGTGGCGGCACCGTCCCAGCCGGCCTGGTCTCCACAGAGAAGACGCCCGCAGGAGCCATCACCTCCTACGGATACGTCTCCAACGGTGATCTCGCCCAGATCACTTCTCCAGGCGGTCTCGTCACGAAGTTCACGTACGACGGGCTCGGCCGGAAACTGTCCGAGACCCAGGTGTCGGACAGCTTCCCGGCCGGCGTGACGACGGCTTACACCTACGACAGCATGTCCAAGGTCGTCACCGAGACCGGGGCAGCAGTCAAGAACGAGATCACGGGTGTCACACACACCGCCAAGATCAGCCGAACATTCGATGCCGACGGCCTGCTCCTCACCGAGTCGACCGAGGACACCACAGGCGCCGACGCAAAGCGCACCACGACCTACACCTACGACGCCCACGGGCTCAACGAGTACACCACGGATTCGGAGGGCAACCGCACCCGCTACGCTCACGACGGCTTGGGCCGAGTGGACGTCTCCATCGACCAGACCGGCAACATCTTCTCTTACCGATACACGCCCAACGGGCAACACCACGAGACCGCGCTGTGGGGCTGGAAGGGCGACCCGTCGGGGGAGAGCCGCGAGCTCGTGCTGCAGTCCAACGCGTACGACCCCGCCGGGCGCCTGGCCTCGACCACGGATGCCATGGGCGCCACAACCGCCTACACATACTTCGACGACGGCCTCTCCGCCACGACGACAGCCAAGCAGGTCACCCAGTCCGACGGAACCAAGCGCGACATCGTGCTGGAGTCGAACGCCTACAACGGCGCAGGACATCTGACCCAACAAATAACGGGTGGCGGCCGTACGACGGTCACCCACGTGGTGGACGCCACGGGCCGCACCACCAGCAGCGTGCTGGATCCCAACGGGCTGAACCGCGTCACCACCTACGGCTACGACAACGACGATCGCCTGACAACGCAGGCGAGGACGATCGACACCTCCGGCAAGAAACTGACCACCACCAGCGAGTACGACACCGCGGGCAACCCCATCAAGTCGACGCTCACGGACGGCACCAGCACGCGAGTCACCACCCAGACCTTCGACGACCGCGGCCTGCTCATATCCACGGTCAGCCCCCGCGGAAACGTTGCCGGGGCCAATGCCGCCGCCTACACCACCACGCGCCGCTACGACGAGCTGGGAAAGCTGGTGGAGCAGAAGGCTCCAGCAGTCGAGACGGAGGAGAAGGGGGAGGCTGCAAGGACGTCCCAGCCTGCACTCCTCACGGGCTACAACACCTTCGGCGAGGTCACGGAAACGAAGGACGCCCGTGGCGCTGTGACCCGCACCCAGGTCGACAAGCTCGGCCGTCCTGTCGCTGTCACGCTGCCCGACTACACCCCGCCGGGCGGCACGAAGATCACTGCCGTATCACGCACCGAGTACAACTCCGCCGGTCGCGTATCCGTCGCAACCGATCCGCTCGGCCGCACCACCCGCTACGCCTACGACCAGCTCGGTCACCTGACCACGAAAACGGACCCGGTGATCGTCAGCGGCACCCTGCCGACTCTGGCGGAGAGCGAGTTCTCAACGCTGAACAGCAACGAGACGGACCTCAGTGGCGCGGGGCTCACCCGCTACACCTGGACGCCCACTGGTAAGCAGCTCTCCACCACCGACCCGACGGGCGCGAGAAGCGAGGCGACGTACGACGAACTGGGGCGCAAGCTGACCGAGACCGCAGTCGAGCGCTACCCATCGCCACAGAACCTGACGACGCGCTACAGCTGGGACGACGCAGGCAACCAGGTCAGCTCCACCACCCCGGGCGGCCGGACGACGACCGGCGGGTACAACGCGGCGGGCGAGATCGTCTCCCTGACCGACCCGCTCGGCGGCGTCACACGGTTCGGCTACGACGGTCTCGGCCGGCAGAACGAGACCGTGGATGCGACCAACCGCAGAACCACGCAGACTCACGACGCGCTGGGCAACGTCACCGGAACAACCGACTACGGCACCGGGACGACCGCATTGCGGTCCACCAGCGCGGAGTTCGACCCGGACGGCAACCTGACGGCTTCCGTCTCGGCGACGCTGGCTCGCACCACCTACGCGTACGACGCCGCGGGTCGGAGGACCCGACAGACCGAACCGATCAGCGCCACGCGGTCGATCGTCACGAGCTTCGGCCACGACGCGGCCGGGAATCGCACCCGCCTGACGGACGGCCGTGGCAATACCACCGTGTACACGTTCACGCCGTGGAATCTGCCCGAGTCGACGGTCGAACCGGCCACCGACGCCCACCAGGAGGCCGGTGACCGCACCTGGACGACCGTCTACGACGCGGCTGGCCAGAGCATCGCCGATCTGCTTCCCGGCGGGGTCAAGCGCGAACGCGCCTACGACTCGCTGGGCCGCCTGACAGCCGAGACCGGCACGGGCGCGGAGGCGGCGACGAACGCTCGCAAGCTGGAGTACGACCTGACGGGCCGGCTCACCGCGAGCGGCACGGGCGCGGCCTCGGAACTCAACACGTACCGGTACAACGACCGGGGCCTGCTCCTGTCCGCAGCGGGTCCGGGCGGTACGTCGTCCTATGCATACGACGCGGACGGAAACATGACCCTGCGCGAGACGAGCGCTGGCGCGGCCTCCTACGGATACGACGCGGCGGGGCGGCCCGACTGGACCTGGGACTCCCTCACTGGCGGCAACATCCTGTATGACTTCGACGCCGCGGGGCGTCCCAAGGTGGAGAGGTACGCCGCCAAGCCCGAGGGCGCCGCCGACTACGTCGAGTCCGCTCGCCGCACCTTCGACTACGACGGCCTCGGCCGGCTCAAGAGCGACCGGATCACCGACCCGTCGGGGGCCATCGCGACCGCGTCGACGAGCTACGACTACGACCTCGCCGACCGCCTGACCAAGAAAACCACCGCCGGGACGGCGGGGGCCGGCGAGCAGTCCTACGCCTACGACCAGTCGGACCGCATGACCTCCTGGACGAAGGACGGTACGAACACCACCTACGACTGGGACGACGCGGGCAACCGCACGAGGGCCGGCAGCACGGTATCGACGTACGACTCCCGCAACCGGCTGCAGTCCGACGGCACCTCGACGTACAGGTACACCCCACGCGGCACCCTGTCCTCCATCACGACGGGCGAGGCCGCCCGGACCCTGGCCTTCGACGCCTTCGAGCGGAAGATCACCGACGGTTCGTCCGCATTCTCGTACGACTCGCTGGACCGCGTTGCCACGGCCGGCCCTCAGGCCCTCACCTACGACGGCGGCTCCAACGGCGTCACCGGCGATGGAAAGTCCAAGTACTCCCGTGGCCCCGGGGGGTCGCTGCAGGCGATGGTAAGTGGGACGTCCGGTCAGTGGGCCGTCACCGACCGCCACACAGACGTCGTGGCCGGGCTGTCCCCGGACGGCCGCACGGTCACGGGTTCCCGGGCGTACTCCCCCTTCGGCGAGGTCACTGCGACGGCTGGCGTCGGCGGAGCGCTCGGCTACCAGTCAGGCTGGACGGACCCTTCGTCGGGCGACGTCAACATGGCCGCCCGCTGGTACCGGCCCAGTACGGGAGCGTTCGTGTCCCGCGACACCTGGCAGCTCGACCCGAGCCCGTCGGCCCAGGCGAACCGCATGGTGTACGGGAACGCGGATCCGCTCAACCACACCGACCCGACCGGCCACTGCGCCGCCTGGTGGGCCATTCTGTGTGAGGCCGTATCCGCCTTCACGGAAGACCTCCTGGGGCCGAACACCTCAACCGCTGTCGGGCCGACCTGCGGAATCATCATCGACCGGTGTGACACCAAGTACACCACTTACGCGCTGACGAGCCAGGCGGACCACGCGGCTACCGCCCCACGGGGCAACAGCAACTACGACACCCCCTTGGGCTACGGACGGGTAGTGAGCAGTCGAGGGTCGAGTTCCGGAGGCGACAGTCGCGGCAACCAGTACCGCTGCAACGGCACGTGCGGTACGACCACGGTCAAGCCCCCGAAGCCGCCGATCGATCAGAACCCGAACAACGACTGGAACCCGTTCCCGGCCCCGACCCTTCCTCCGGCCATCGCGGTATGGGCAGCGGCGACATGGACAGCGACCACGGGCGTCACCACCGCCACCTTCACCTCAAAGGCGATGCTCGATCTCCTGGCGATCGCCATGTTTGCACCCGACGTCATCAACGGCCCCGATCCGCGCCTCCAACCCCAGCCTGGCGGGGGCACTCGTGGACGTACACGCAAGGACAACAAGTGCGACGATGGACCGGGTGTGAGCCCGACCGGGCACCAGATCTATCTCCCTCGCGAGCGGTACTACGACAGCTTCAGCATGCGTGAGGAATGTCGCGCCACCGGCGTCTACGGTCTCCTGGACTACAGCGATCTGACGACAAAGGCCAAACCGGGGCCGGGTACCTCCACTGGCTCCAAGAAGCCTCCAGGGTACGCCGAGATACGCTCGTATGGCGGGGAACCGCACAACGGGCATCTGATACCCAAGCTCGGTGGTGGATCCGGTACGGACCTGCGCAACCTCGTTGCGCAATACAGCCACGTGAACACGCCGTACTTGAGGGACACTATCGAGAAGGACATTCGTGACGGGCTCGAATCTGGAAGGCGCGTCACAGTGTCGATCGTTCCGCACTACGACAACAACAGCTCCGGAATTCCTTCGCGAATCGAATACAACTACTCGATCGCGGGAAGTGGCGAGTGGAAGCACTGCACCGTCTATAACCAGCTGTCCGGCGGAAAGACTGTCGGAACTCCCAACTGCCCACAGAAGAAGTGAGGGATTCAAATGGATTACCTGGGAGCGGTGTTTGCCTTGATGGGCGAGCCACGCACGGCCTACGCCGCCCCTAGCACAGCGTGGGAGCACATTGAAGCAAATCTCAACATTACTTTCCCAGAAGAATACAAGCGAATCGTGGAGACGTACGCCCCGGTGCAGGTGAACTGGCACCTCGACCTCCCGCACCCCTCGGAAGACCTCGACATATTCTTGAGGCAGACCATTGAGGCCTTCCGGGAAACAAGCTGGGGCGAAGGCGTCGCGTGTCCCGGATTCGAGAAGACAGGTCCTAGGTTCGGCGGCAGGACGGGAATGGTACCCCTCGCCACCACCGACCGAGGTGAGTACGTGTTCGCCGCGAGAGACAGGGAGGGGAACTCCTGGCGGATCCTTACCTGCGACGGCGACGAGCAGGACTTCTACGAATACCGGATGGGGTTCGCAGAGTGGCTGCACGGGTACTTGACCGGTGGCGATATGGTCGGTCCGGGAAGCTCGGTATTCTACCCCGGACCCCTCCGCCTGGAACGCTGGACACGGGTCCCGGGTGAATCCTCAATCGTGTGGGAGGGACCCGAGCGGTAAGCGCCATACTGCTGAGGGGCCCGCATTCCTGGTGGAATGCGGGCCCCTCACTCACTGCTCTGATCAGGCGTTCGAACCGGCCTTGCGGCGACGGACGATGAACATCGCGCCGGCACCGAGGACGACGGCCGCGCCACCCGCGAGGGCGATCTGCGGAACGATGTCGTTCGAACCGGTGTTGGCGAGGTTGCCGTTGGTGGAACCGGTCGTTCCGCCGTTCACCGGGGTGGTGGAGGTGCCTCCCTGCTCGGTGGTGTTGGTGTTGCCGCCACCGTTGGAGCCACCGTTGGAGCCGGTCGAGGGCTTGCTGCCCTTGACGATGCCGAACTCGGCGTAGGCGCCCTCCTCCGACCAGCCGCAGGAGCCGTCCTCGTTCATGTAGGCACCGCCACCGATCACAATGCCGTCGCCGGCCGGGGCCTTGGCGTCGACGGTGACCTTCAGCTTGAAGTCGAAGGAGCCGCCAGGCTTCAACGCGGCGAGGCTGGAGAAGCCCTCCTCGTCGTCGATCGGCTGCCACTTCGGGCTGTTCGCGGAGGACCAGGTCAGGTCGAGGAACTTGTCCTGCTCCTCGTCCATGGCGAAGGCCTCGGCGTAGCCGCCGACCTCGCCCAGCTGAACCTCGCCCTTGTTGGTCAGCCGGAAGGTGAAGACGCCGCTGGTACCGGCGGTGATCTTCTGCGGGCCGGTCATGGTCGCGACGAGGTTCTGGTCGACGGTGCACTCACCCTCGCCCGGCTCCTCCTCCTCGGCCTCCTTGAGCGCCTGCTTGGCGGCCTCAAGGTCCTTGTCCGCGTCGAGCTTCGTCTGCTTGGCGGTCTCGACGTCCGCCTTGGCTGCGGCCAGCGCGTCGTCGTACGCCTTCTGCGCCTGCTTGGCGGCCTCGGCCTTGGTCTCGGCCGTGGTCTTCGCGGTGTCGGCGACAACCTGGGCCTCGGAGACAGCAGTCTCGGCGGCAGCCTTCTCTTCGGCCGTGGCGTCGGCGGGCAGCGCCGCCAAGGCCTCCTTGGCCTTCGTCAGCTTGTCGTCGGCCGCGGTCTTGGCGGCGGCGGCCTCGTCGGCCGCCGTCTGCGCGTCGGCGGCGGCGACCTTCAGCTTATTGTCGGCCTTCTTCAGGTCCTCGACGGCCTTCTCGGCGGCGTCGAGAGCGATGACCGAAGCGTCGTAGGCGGTCTTCGCCTTGGCGACCGCGAGCTGCAGCTGCTCCAGCGTCGGGTTCTGCTTCTGCTCCTGGGCCGGCGCCGCCGGCTTCGTGTCCGCGAACGCCGGAGCGGCGGAGAGGAGGACGACCGGGGTCGTCACGGCGGCGGCGACGGCCGTCGCGAGAATGCGGCGAATCTTCAAGGCAGACCTTTTCTGGTCGAAAGAAGAAGGATGGAAGAAGGGGGGCTGCGCCTGCGGCGGTCTTCACGCGGCGCGGCGTTGCCGAGATCGTATGGCCCGGATAAGGCCCGGGAAAAGAGCGAATTGAACGCGCTCAGCCGCACCCCCGCCCCACTGCAGGCATAAACCGCGCGAACATGGACAGTTGTGCACGGAGGCCTCACTTTTTGTGTGACCCATGTCATCCGCGCCGAGCGTCCCGCCCCGTAACGTGTCCCCCACACCCGTGGAAAGCGAGGCAAGCACCGATGCCCGAGCAGTCCCCGCTCGACCTCGCCGAAGGCGATCCCTTCGGCCCGCACAACCTTCCGTACGGCGTCTTCTCCACCGCCGACGAGCCCGACCGGCGGAGGGTCGGCGTCCGCATCGGCGGTCATGTCCTCGACGCGGGAGCCGCCGCGCACGCCCTCGGATCGCCGTACGCCGCGCTGCTCGCACAGCCCAGCCTCAACCCCCTCCTCGCCGCCGGCCGGACCGCCTGGCGCGATGTGCGCCGGGCCCTGACCGCCTGGGTGACCGTGCCCGCGCACCGGCCGGAGATAGAGCCGCTGCTGCACCCGCTCGACGCGGTCACCATGCACCTGCCGTACGAGGTCGCGGACTACGTCGACTTCTACGCGAGCGAGCACCACGCCACCAACGTGGGCCACATCTTCCGCCCGGACGGCGAGCCGCTCACGCCCAACTGGAAGCATCTGCCGATCGGTTACCACGGTCGCGCGGGCACGGTCGTGGTCTCCGGCACCGAGGTCGTGCGCCCCTCCGGGCAGCGCAAGGCGCCCACCGACCCGGCTCCCGTCTTCGGGCCTTCCGTGAAGCTGGACATCGAGGCGGAGGTCGGCTTCGTCGTCGGCACCCCGTCCGCCCAGGGAACGCCGGTCCCGCTCGCCGACTTCCGCGAGCACGTCTTCGGTCTGACGCTCCTGAACGACTGGTCCGCCCGGGACATCCAGGCCTGGGAGTACGTACCGCTCGGCCCGTTCCTCGGCAAGTCCTTCGCCACGTCCGTCTCGGCCTGGGTGACCCCCCTGGAGGCCCTGGACGCAGCCCGTACCGCGCCGCCCGCCCGGGACTTCGACCTGCTGCCGTACCTGGACGACTCCGGCGAGGAGGAGCACGGCGGCTTCGACCTGCGGATCACCGTCGAGATCAACGGCCAGGTGGTCTCGGAGCCGCCGTTCGCCACGATGTACTGGACGGCCGCCCAGCAGCTCGCCCACATGACGGTCAACGGAGCGTCGCTGCGGACCGGTGACCTGTACGGCTCCGGCACGGTCTCCGGCCCCGAGGTGCACCAGCGCGGCTCGCTGCTCGAACTGACCTGGAACGGCCGCGACCCGCTCGAACTGCCCACCGGCAAGCGGACGTTCCTGGAGGACGGCGACGAGGTCACGCTGACCGCGTGGGCTCCGGGCCCGGACGGCACCCAGGTCGCGCTCGGCGAGGTGACGGGCCGGATCGTTCCGGCGGCCTGACCCCCCAATGGGTCACTCCGCGTGCGGGACCCCTCACCGGCGGCCCATGCTGCTGTCGGTGGGGGACCCGACACTCCCGTTCAAGGAGCACGCAGATGCCCGCACGATCCCGTCCGCTCATAGCCGCACTCGGCCTCGCGGCCGCTGCCTCGCTGGTCCTGGTGACCGCCCCGGCCTCGGCCGCGAAGCCGGACCACGGCTGGCCCCACCCGGACCTGAAGAGGGCGTACGACGCCACGGTGAAGTACAAGTCGGAACAGGCAGCCATCGCCGACGGCTACGTCCGGACGAACGAGTGCGTCGAGGACCCGAAGCTCGGCGGCATGGGCTTCCACTACTTCCACGTCGGCCGGAACGGCCTGCCCGACCAGTTCGGCACGAACCCGCAGAAGCCCGCCGCCCTGGTGTACGCGGAGGACCACAAGGGTGGCGAGCGCAAGCTGGTCGCCTTGGAGTACATCGTCCCGAACACGGGCCAGCCCACCGCCCCGCAGCTCTTCGGCAAGAGCTTCGACGGGCCGGAGGTTGTCCCCGGTGTGGGGAGCATCTACTCCCTGCACGCCTGGATCTTCAAGAAGAACCCGAAGGGCGTGCTCACCCCGTACAACCCGAGGGTGGAGTGTTGCGACGAGGAGAAGCCGAAGTCGTAGCCGTACGCGTCAGGGCCCGGTCGCCGCTCGCGCGGAGACCGGGCCCTGAGTCGCGTACGGGCGCCCCTACCGGACGAAGACGCTCGCCTGGTTCGCCAGGTCCAGGAAGTACTGCGGCGCCAGGCCGAGCACCAGCGTCACGACCACACCGACCGTGATCGTGGCCGCCGTGAAGCCCGAGGGCACGGCGACCGTGGGGCCGTCGGCCTTCGGCTCGCTGAAGAACATCAGCACGATCACCCGGATGTAGAAGAACGCGGCGATCGCCGACGAGACGACGCCGACCACGACCAGCGCGCCCGCGCCGCCCTCCGCCGCCGCCTTGAAGACCGCGAACTTGCCGGAGAAGCCGGAGGTCAGCGGGATGCCGGCGAAGGCGAGCAGGAAGACCGCGAAGACCGCGGCCACGAGCGGCGAACGACGGCCGAGACCCGCCCACTTGGACAGGTGCGTCGCCTCGCCGCCCGCGTCCCGCACCAGCGTGACGACGGCGAACGCGCCGATCGTCACGAAGGAGTACGCGCCCAGGTAGAACAGCACCGACGAGATGCCGGTGGGCGTCGCGGCGATGACACCGGCCAGCAGGAAGCCCGCGTGCGCGATGGAGGAGTACGCGAGGAGCCGCTTGATGTCGGTCTGGGTGATCGCGACGATCGCGCCGCCCAGCATGGTGACGATGGCGACGCCCCACATGACCGGCCGCCAGTCCCAGGTGAGGCCCGGCAGCACCACGTACAGCAGGCGCAGCAGCGCGCCGAACGCGGCGACCTTCGTCGCGGCCGCCATGAAGCCGGTGACGGGGGTCGGCGCGCCCTGGTAGACGTCCGGGGTCCACATGTGGAACGGCACGGCGCCGACCTTGAAGAGCAGGCCCATCAGGACCAGGGCGAAGCCGATGAGCAGCAGGACGTCGTTGCCCATCGTCCCGGCGAGGGCCGGGTCGACCGCGGTGACCGAGCCGTCGACGACGTCGGCGATGGTGGCGTACGAGACGGAGCCCGCGTAGCCGTAGAGCAGGGCGATCCCGAAGAGCAGGAACGCCGAGGAGAAGGCACCGAGGAGGAAGTACTTGACCGCCGCCTCCTGCGACATCAGCCGCTTGCGGCGGGCGACGGCGCAGAGCAGGTAGAGCGGCAGCGAGAAGACCTCGAGGGCGATGAAGAGCGTCAGGAGGTCGTTGGCCGCGGGGAAGACCAGCATGCCGGCGACGGCGAACAGCGCCAGCGGGAACACCTCGGTGGTGGTGAACCCGGCCTTGATCGCGGCCTTCTCCTGCTCGCCGCCGGGGACGGCCGCGGCCTCCGCGGCGAAGGAGTCGACCCTGTGGCCGTGGTCGGCGGGGTCGAGCCGGCGCTCGGCGAAGGTGAAGACCGCGACGATCGAGGCCAGCAGAATGGTGCCCTGCAGGAAGAGCGCCGGGCCGTCCACGGCGATGGCGCCCATGGCCGCGATGTGGGCCTTGGTGGAGCCGTAGCCACCGGCGGCGAGGCCGACGATCGCGGCGAAGGCGGCGACGAGCGCCAGGACGCTGAGGAACACCTGGCTGTGGTAGCGGCCCTTGCGGGGCACGAAGGCCTCGACGAGGACGCTGAGGACCGCGGCGCCGACCACGATGAGGACGGGCGACAGCTGGACGTACTCGATATGGGGTGCCGGGATCTTGCTGACGGGCTCGGCGGCCGTCGTCCACAGGCTGTGGACAGCCGTTGCGCTCACTTGGCCGCCTCCACTTCGGGTGCAGGGTCCTTTTGCTGGACGTCGGACATGGTGTGCTCCACGGCCGGGTTGACGATGTCCGTCAGGGGCTTCGGAAACACGCCGAGGAAGATCAGCAGGGCGATCAGCGGGGTGACCACGACCAGTTCGCGCACCCGCAGGTCCGGCATCGTCCGGACCTCCTCCTTCACCGGGCCCGTCATCGTCCGCTGGTACAGGACGAGGGTGTAGAGCGCGGCGAGGACGATGCCGGTGGTGGCGATGATGCCCGCCACCGGGTACCGGGCGAACGTGCCGACCAGGACCAGGAATTCGCTGACGAAGGGCGCGAGACCCGGCAGCGAGAGGGTGGCCAGACCGCCGATCAGGAAGGTGCCGGCGAGCACCGGGGCGACCTTCTGCACACCGCCGTAGTCGGCGATGAGCCGCGAGCCGCGCCGGGAGATCAGGAAGCCGGCGACCAGCATCAGCGCGGCCGTCGAGATCCCGTGGTTGACCATGTAGAGCGTCGCGCCGCTCTGGCCCTGGCTGGTCATGGCGAAGATGCCCATGATGATGAAGCCGAAGTGCGAGATCGAGGCGTACGCCACCAGGCGCTTGATGTCCCGCTGGCCGACCGCGAGCAACGCCCCGTAGACGATGCTGATCAGCGCGAGCGCGATGATCACCGGGGTCGCCCACTTCGAGGCCTCCGGGAAGAGCTGGAGGCAGAAGCGGAGCATCGCGAAGGTGCCGACCTTGTCGACGACCGCGGTGATGAGGACGGCGACCGGGGCGGTCGCCTCCCCCATCGCGTTCGGCAGCCAGGTGTGCAGCGGCCACAGCGGCGCCTTCACCGCGAAGGCGAAGAAGAAGCCGAGGAAGAGCAGCCGCTCCGTGTTGGTGGCCATCTCCAGCTGCCCGCTCGCCCGGGCCTCGGCGATCTCGGTGAGGGAGAAGTTCCCCGCGACCACGTAGAGCCCGATGACGGCGGCCAGCATGATCAGTCCGCCGACCAGGTTGTAGAGCAGGAACTTGACCGCCGCGTACGAGCGTTGGGCCGCCGCGTTCTCGTCCGAGCCGGCGTGGGCGCGGTCGCCGAAGCCGCCGATGAGGAAGTACATCGGGATGAGCATGGCTTCGAACAGGATGTAGAAGAGGAAGACGTCGGTGGCCTCGAAGGAGAGGATCACCATCGCCTCGACCATGAGGATCAGGGCGAAGAAGCCCTGGGTCGGCCGCCAGCGCGACGACTTCGTCTCCAGGGGGTCGGCGTCGTGCCAGCCCGCCAGGATGACGAAGGGGATCAGCAGCGCGGTGAGCGCGATCAGTGCCACCCCGATGCCGTCCACGCCCAGTTCGTAGCGGACCCCGAAGTCCTTGATCCAGGAGTGGGATTCGACGAGCTGGTAGCGGTCGCCACCGGGCTCGAAGCGGACCATGACGACCGCGGCGAGCGCGAGCGTGACCAGCGAGACCAACAGCGCCAGCCACTTGGCCGCCGTACGGCGGGCGGCGGGGACGGCGGCGGTGAGGATCGCACCGACCGCCGGCACCGCTGCCGTGGCCGTCAGCAGGGGGAACCCCGCGTTGACTACTTGGGACATGGCGATCACACCGCCCTCATCAGCAGGGTCGCGGCGATCAGCACCGCCGTACCTCCGAACATGGAGACCGCATACGAGCGGGCGTAGCCGTTCTGCAGCTTGCGCAGCCGGCCGGACAGACCGCCGACCGAGGCCGCGGTCCCGTTGACCACCCCGTCGACCAGGGTGTGGTCGACGTAGACGAGCGAGCGGGTGAGGTGCGTGCCGCCCCGGACGAAGACGACGTGGTTGAAGTCGTCCTGGAGGAGGTCGCGGCGGGCGGCCCGGGTGAGCAGCGAGCCGCGCGGCGCGGTGACCGGGACGGGCCTGCGCCCGTACTGGAGGTACGCGAGCCCGACGCCGAGCACCATGACCGCGACCGTGGCGGAGGTGATGGCTCCGGCGCTGATCGGCGGGTGCCCGTGCTCGAACGCGGTGACCGGCTCCAGCCAGTGCACGAAGCGGTCGCCGATCCCGAAGAACGCGCCCGCGCCGACCGACCCGAAGGCCAGCAGGATCATCGGGATCGTCATCGACCTCGGCGACTCGTGCGGGTGCGGCATCTCGCCGGGGTGCACCTCGATGCCCGGCTCGACGCTGGGCGCCGTGTCCGGGTCGGGCGCGGGCTGCCAGCGCTTCTCGCCGAAGAAGGTCATGATCATCACGCGCGTCATGTAGTACGCGGTGATGGCGGCGCCCAGCAGGGCGACGCCGCCGAGGATCCAGCCCTCGGTGCCGCCCTTGGCGAAGGCCGCCTCGATGATCTCGTCCTTGGAGAAGAAGCCGGACAGGCCCGGGAAGCCGATGATGGCGAGGTAGCCGAGGCCGAAGGTGACGAAGGTGACCGGCATGTACTTCCGCAGGCCGCCGTACTTCCTCATGTCGACCTCGTCGTTCATGCCGTGCATGACCGAACCGGCGCCGAGGAAGAGCCCGGCCTTGAAGAAGCCGTGCGTGACCAGGTGCATGATCGCGAAGACGTAGCCGATGGGGCCGAGGCCCGCCGCCAGGATCATGTAGCCGATCTGCGACATGGTCGAGCCGGCGAGCGCCTTCTTGATGTCGTCCTTCGCGCAACCGACGATCGCACCGAAGAGGAGCGTGACCGCGCCGACCACGGTGACCACGAGCTGCGCGTCCGGGGCGCCGTTGAAGACGGCGGCGGACCGGACGATCAGATAGACACCGGCGGTGACCATCGTGGCCGCGTGGATGAGGGCCGAGACCGGGGTCGGGCCCTCCATCGCGTCCCCGAGCCAGGACTGCAGCGGCACCTGGGCCGACTTGCCGCAGGCGGCGAGGAGCAGCATCAGCGCGATCGCCGTCAGCGTGCCCTCGGACGTCTCGCCCGCCGCCGAGAGCACCGGCCCGAAGGCGAAGGTCCCGAAGGTGGTGAACATGATCATGATGGCGATCGACAGGCCCATGTCGCCGACCCGGTTGACCAGGAAGGCCTTCTTCGCGGCGGTGGCCGCGCTGGGCTTGTGCTGCCAGAAGCCGATCAGGAGGTACGAGGCGAGACCGACGCCCTCCCAGCCGAAGTACAGCAGCAGGTAGTTGTCGGCGAGGACGAGGAGCAGCATCGCCGCGAGGAACAGGTTCAGATAACCGAAGAAGCGGCGCTTGCGCTCGTCGTGCTCCATGTACCCGATCGAGTACACGTGGATCAGCGTGCCCACGCCGGTGATCAGCAGTACGAACGTCATCGACAGCTGGTCGAGCTGGAAGGCGAGGTCCGCCTGGAAGCCCTCGACCGGGATCCAGCTGAACAGCCGCTGGTGCAGGGCCCGGTCGTCCGCGCTCCTGCCGAGCATGTCGGCGAAGAGGACGGCACCGATGACGAAGGAGACGGCCGCGAGCAGCGTGCCGAGCCAGGGCCCGGCCTTGTCCAGGCGCCGCCCGCCGCACAGCAGGACGGCCGCTCCCAGCAGAGGCGCCGCGACGAGCAGCGCAATCAGGTTCTCCACAATTCAGCCCCTTACAGCTTCATCAGGCTGGCGTCGTCGACCGAGGCCGAGTGGCGGGAACGGAACAGCGACACGATGATCGCGAGCCCGACGACGACCTCCGCGGCGGCGACGACCATCGTGAAGAAGGCGATGATCTGGCCGTCGAGGTTGCCGTGCATCCGGGAGAAGGCGACGAACGCGAGGTTGCAGGCGTTGAGCATCAGCTCCACGCACATGAAGACGACGATCGCGTTGCGCCGGATCAGCACCCCGGCCGCGCCGATGGTGAACAACAGAGCGGCGAGGTACAGATAGTTGACGGGGTTCACCGCGTGGCCTCCTCTTCGTCCCGGACCTCGTCCCGGCCGAGCCTCTCCTCCGCGCGCTGCTCCAGCGCCTTGAGGTCGGCCAGCGCCTCGCCGGACACGTCGCGGACCTGGCCGCGCTTGCGCAGGGTCTGCATCACGGTCAGCTCGCTGGGGGTGCCGTCGGGCAGCAGACCGGCGATGTCCACCGCGTTGTGCCGGGCGTAGACACCCGGCGCGGGCAGCGGCGGCACGTGCTTGCCCTCCCGTACCCGCTGCTCGGCGAGCTCTCGCTGGGTGCGGGCCCGCTCGGTGCGCTCGCGGTGGGTGAGGACCATCGCGCCGACGGCCGCGGTGATCAGCAACGCGCCGGTGATCTCGAAGGCGAAGACGTACTTGGTGAAGATGAGGGCGGCGATGCCCTCGACGTTTCCACCGTGCGCGCTGTTGGCCGCGCCCAGTCCGTTGAACTCCGTCAGGGCGGCCTGGCCGATGCCGGCGATCAGCAGGATGCCGAAGCCGAGCCCGCAGGCCGCGGCCCACCAGCGCTGCCCCTTGATGGTCTCCTTCAGCGAGTCAGCGGCCGTGACACCGACCAGCATGACGATGAAGAGGAACAGCATCATGATCGCGCCGGTGTAGACGACGATCTGGACGATGCCGAGGAAGTACGCGCCGTTGGCGAGGTAGAAGACCGCCAGGACGATCATCGTGCCGGCCAGGCAGAGGGCGCTGTGCATCGCCTTCTTCATCAGGACCGTGCACAGGGCGCCGATGACGGCGACGGTGCCGAGGACCCAGAACTGGAGGGCTTCGCCGTTCGAGGTCGTGTAGGCGGCGAGGGTGGCGTTCATGCGTCCACCTCTTCCGGCTCGCCCGTCTCCCCCTTGGAGGTGGCGACCTGACGGACCGTGCCCGGAGCGGCCTCGGTGACGAGCCCCCGGTAGTAGTCCTGCTCGTCCATCCCCGGGTAGATGGCGTGCGGGGAGTCGACCATGCCCTCCTCCAGGCCCGCGAGGAGCTGCTCCTTGGTGTAGATCAGGTTCTGACGGGAGGAGTCGGCCAGTTCGAACTCGTTGGTCATCGTCAGCGCCCGGGTGGGGCACGCCTCGATGCACAGCCCGCACAGGATGCAGCGGGCGTAGTTGATCTGGTAGACGACGCCGTACCGCTCGCCCGGGGAGTAGCGCTCCTCGTCCGTGTTGTCCGCACCCTCCACGTAGATGGCGTCGGCGGGACAGGCCCAGGCGCACAGCTCGCAGCCGACGCACTTCTCGAGACCGTCGGGGTGACGGTTGAGCTGGTGCCGGCCGTGGAAGCGCGGCGCGGTCGTCTTCTGCTGCTCCGGGTACTGCTCGGTCAGCCGCTTCTTGAACATGGCCTTGAAGGTCACGCCGAAGCCGGCCACCGGATTCTGGAAGTCAGACACCGTCCGTCTCCTTTCCCTCACTCGCAGTAGCAGTATCGGGGGCCCCACTGACAACCAGGTCCCGTTCGTGCCGGGGCCTGCGCCGGGGTACGTGCGGCAGGGACTGTCCGGGCTTGGGCGGTACGGGGAAGCCGCCGGCCATCGGGTCGAACGGAGGCTCGTCCTCCACCCCGGCGGCCTTCGCCTTCCTGTCGCGGAACATGTCGGCGACGAAGGAGAGGAGCAGGACGGCGATGACGGCACCGGCGACGTACAGCACGATGTTCTGGAAGCCGACGTTCTCGTTCCGCAGGGCGCGGACGGTGGCGACCAGCATCAGCCAGAGCACCGAGACCGGGATGAGGACCTTCCAGCCGAGCTTCATCAGCTGGTCGTAGCGGACGCGGGGCAGGGTGCCGCGGAGCCAGATGAAGAAGAAGAGCAGCAGCTGCACCTTGAGGACGAACCAGAGCATCGGCCACCAGCCGTGGTTCGCGCCCTCCCAGAAGGTGGAGACCGGGTACGGTGCGCGCCAGCCGCCGAGGAAGAGCGTCACGGAGACGGCGGAGACCGTCACCATGTTCACGTACTCGGCGAGCATGAACATCGCGAACTTGATGGAGGAGTACTCGGTGTTGAAGCCGCCGACGAGGTCGCCCTCGGACTCCGGCATGTCGAACGGGGCGCGGTTGGTCTCGCCGACCATCGTGACGATGTAGATGATGAACGAGACCGGCAGCAGGACGATGAACCAGCGGTCCGCCTGCGCCTCGACGATCGCCGAGGTCGACATCGACCCGGAGTAGAGGAACACCGAGGCGAACGCGGCGCCCATGGCGATCTCGTACGAGATCATCTGCGCGCAGGAGCGCAGGCCGCCGAGGAGCGGGTACGTGGAGCCGGAGGACCAGCCGGCGAGCACGATGCCGTAGATGCCGACGGAGGCGATGGCCAGGACGTACAGCATGGCGATCGGCAGGTCGGTGAGCTGCATCGTGGTGCGGTGGCCGAAGATCGACACCTCGTTGCCGGCCGGGCCGAAGGGGATCACGGCGATGGCCATGAACGCCGGGGCGGCGGCGATGATCGGCGCGAGGATGTAGACGACCTTGTCGGCGCGCTTGACGACGACGTCCTCCTTGAGCATCAGCTTGATGCCGTCCGCGAGGGACTGGAGGAGACCCCAGGGTCCGTGCCGGTTGGGGCCGATGCGCAGCTGCATCCAGGCGACGACCTTGCGCTCCCACACGATGGAGAAGAGCACGGTGATCATCAGGAAGGCGAAGCAGAAGACGGCCTTGATCGCGACGAGCCACCAGGGGTCGGTCCCGAACATGGAGAGGTCTTCGGCGGCGAGGACGCTGCGCTGTGCGTCCGCGAGTTGAGCGAGGGCGGTCATGCGCCCACCTCCCGTGCGGCGGCGGCCAGGGCTTCGCCCGGCCGGACGACGTGGCTACGGCGGTCGAGGATGTCGGTCATGACCGGACCTCCGCCGCTTCGACGGCACCCACGGGACCGATGCGGACCAGGTCGCCCGGGTGGGCGCCGGTGTCGGAGAGGACTCCGCCCACCGTGGAGTTCAGCGGGAGCCAGACCACGCGGTCGGGCATCTCGGTGACCTGGAGCGGGAGACGGGTCGAGCCCGCCGGGCCGGTGACCGCGAGGAGGTCGCCGTCCTTGACGCCGGTCTCGGCGGCGGTGGCGGCCGAGACGCGGGCGACCGCCGCGTGGCGGGTGCCCGCCAGGGCCGGGTCGCCCTCCTGGAGCCGGCCCAGGTCGAGCAGGAGCCGGTGTCCGGCGAGGACCGCCTCGCCCTCGGCCGGCCGGGGCGCGGGCTGTGCGGGCTCGACGGGCTCGGAGGCCCGCTCGCCGTCCCAGCCGCCGAGCCGGTCCAGCTCCCGGCGGGCCGAGCGCAGATCGGGCAGGGCCAGATGGGCGTCGAGGGCGTCGGCGAGCATGTGCAGCACGCGCGTGTCCGTCGGCGGCAGCGGGCGGGTCATCTGATCGGGCTTGAGCGCGGCCTCGAAGAGCCGTGCCCTGCCCTCCCAGTTGAGGAAGGTGCCGGCCTTCTCGGCGACGGCGGCGACCGGCAGGACCACGTCCGCCCGCTCGGTGACCTCGCTCGGCCGCAGCTCCAGGGAGACCACGAACGCCGCGTCCAGGGCCTCACGCGCGCGTGCCGGGTCGGGCAGGTCGCGCACCTCGACGCCGCCGACGAGCAGCGCACCCAGTTCGCCGGTGGCCGCGGCCTCGACGATCTGTCCGGTGTCGCGGCCGTAGCCGTGCGGGAGTTCGCGTACGCCCCAGGCGGCCGCGACCTCCTCACGCGCGCGTGGGTCGGTCGCCGGGCGGCCGCCGGGCAGCAGGGTCGGGATGGCGCCCGCTTCGAGCGCGCCGCGCTCACCGGCCCGGCGCGGGATCCACACCAGCTGCGCGCCGGTCGCGGTCGCCGTCCGTACGGCGGCGGTCAGTCCGCCGGGCACGGCGGCGAGCCGCTCGCCGACGACGATGACCGCGCCGTCCCGGCGCAGCGCCTCGGCGGCGTGGCTGCCGGGCTCGTCGAGGCCGACCTGGGAGGTGAGGGCGTCCAGCCATTCGGTCTCAGTTCCGGGCGCGGCCGACAGCAGCGTGCCGCCGGCCTTCACCAGGCCCCGGGTGGCGTGCGAGGCGAGCGCGTACGTCTTCTGGCCGTGCTTGCGCCATGCCTTGCGCAGCCGCAGGAAGACGCCGGGCGCCTCCTCCTCGGACTCGAAGCCGACGAGCAGCACGGCCGGGGCGGCTTCCAGGGAGGTGTACGTGACCCCGCTGCCGTCCAGGTCGCGTCCGCGTCCCGCCACGGTGGAGGCCAGGAAGTCGGCCTCCTCGCTGGAGAGGTCACGGGCCCGGAAGTCGACGTCGTTGGTGTCGAGGGCGACCCGGGCGAACTTGGCGTACGCGTAGGAGTCCTCGACGGTCAGCCGACCGCCGGCCAGGACGCCGGTGCGGCCGCGGACGAGCCCGCGCGCCGCCGCCTCCAGGGCCTCGGGCCAGGACGCCGGCTCCAGCTCACCCGTCTCCGGGTTCCGTACGAGCGGGGTGCTCAGCCGGTCGCGCTGCTGCGCGTACCGGAAGGCGAACCGCCCCTTGTCGCACACCCACTCCTCGTTGACCTCCGGGTCCTCGGCGGCGAGCCGCCGCATGACCTTGCCGCGCCGGTGGTCCGTGCGCGTGGCGCAGCCGCCCGCGCAGTGCTCGCAGACGGAGGGCGAGGAGACGAGGTCGAAGGGGCGGGAGCGGAACCGGTACGCCGCCGAGGTCAGCGCGCCGACCGGGCAGATCTGGATGGTGTTGCCGGAGAAGTACGACTCGAAGGGGTCGCCCTCGCCGGTGCCGACCTGCTGGAGCGCGCCGCGTTCGAGCAGTTCGATCATCGGGTCGCCGGCGACCTGGTTGGAGAACCGGGTGCAGCGGGCGCAGAGCACGCACCGCTCGCGGTCGAGCAGCACCTGGGGGGAGATCGGTACCGGCTTCTCGAAGGTCCGCTTCCTGCCGTCGAAGCGGGACTCGGCCTGGCCGTGGGACATCGCCTGGTTCTGCAGCGGGCACTCGCCGCCCTTGTCGCAGACCGGGCAGTCCAGCGGGTGGTTGATGAGCAGCAGCTCCATCACGCCGTGCTGGGCCTTCTCGGCGACCGGGCTGGTCAGCTGCGACTTCACCACCATGCCGTCGGTGCAGGTGATGGTGCAGGAGGCCATCGGCTTGCGCTGGCCCTCGACCTCGACGATGCACTGGCGGCAGGCGCCGGCCGGGTCGAGGAGCGGGTGGTCGCAGAACCTGGGGATCTCGATGCCGAGCTGTTCGGCGGCGCGGATGACGAGGGTCCCCTTGGGGACGGAGATCTCGGCGCCGTCGATGGTCAGCGTGACGAGATCCTCGGGCGGTACCGCCGGGGAACCGCCACCGGCCGAGCCGGCCGTGGTGACCGTCATGCCGTCACCTCCTTGTGGTTGTCCGCCCAGGCGGTCGACTTGGCCGGGTCGAAGGGGCAGCCCCGGCCGGTGATGTGCTGCTCGTACTCCTCGCGGAAGTACTTCAGCGAGGAGAAGATCGGGGAGGCGGCGCCGTCGCCGAGCGCGCAGAACGACTTGCCGTTGATGTTGTCGGCGATGTCGTTCAGCTTGTCGAGGTCGGACATCACGCCCTTGCCGGCCTCGATGTCACGGAGCAACTGGACCAGCCAATAAGTGCCTTCGCGGCAGGGCGTGCACTTGCCGCAGGACTCGTGGGCGTAGAACTCGGTCCACCGGGTCACGGCCCGCACCACGCAGGTGGTCTCGTCGAAGCACTGGAGCGCCTTGGTGCCGAGCATCGAGCCGGCCGCGCCCACGCCCTCGTAGTCCAGCGGGACGTCGAGGTGCTCGTCGGTGAACATCGGGGTGGAGGAGCCGCCCGGGGTCCAGAACTTCAGCCGGTGGCCCGGCCGCATCCCGCCGCTCATGTCGAGGAGCTGGCGCAGCGTGATCCCGAGCGGTGCCTCGTACTGGCCGGGCGAGGCGACGTGCCCGCTGAGCGAGTAGAGCGTGAAGCCCGGGGACTTCTCGCTGCCCATCGACTTGAACCAGTCCTTGCCCCTGTGGAGGATCGCGGGAACGGACGCGATGGACTCGACGTTGTTCACCACGGTGGGGCAGGCGTACAGACCGGCGACCGCGGGGAAGGGGGGGCGCAGCCGGGGCTGGCCGCGCCGTCCTTCGAGCGAGTCGAGCAGGGCGGTCTCCTCGCCGCAGATGTACGCGCCGGCGCCGGCGTGCACGGTGAGTTCGAGGTTCAGCCCGCTGCCGAGGATGTTCTCGCCGAGGAAGCCCGCCTCGTACGCCTCGCGCACGGCCTCGTGCAGCCTGCGCAGGACGGGGACGACCTCGCCGCGCAGGTAGATGAAGGCGTGCGACGAGCGGATCGCGTAGCAGGCGATCACGATGCCCTCGATGAGGGAGTGCGGATTGGCGAAGAGGAGCGGGATGTCCTTGCAGGTCCCCGGCTCGGACTCGTCGGCGTTGACGACGAGGTAGTGCGGCTTGCCGTCGCCCTGCGGAATGAACTGCCATTTCATCCCGGTGGGGAAGCCGGCGCCGCCGCGGCCGCGGAGCCCGGAGTCCTTGACGTACGCGATGAGGTCGTCGGGCGTCATCGCGAGGGCCTTCCTCAGGCCCTCGTACCCCTCGTGCCTCCTGTACGTCTCCAGGGTCCAGGAGTCGGGCTCGTCCCAGAACGCCGAAAGGACCGGCGCCAGAAGCTTCTCGGGGCTGCTGTTGTTGATCTCGGCTGCCAAGGTCATCACTCCCCCTCCCCACTGGCCGATTCGCCGCGCGGGTGGACGATCTTGTGGTGCGGGGACTCGCCCTTGGCCAGACGCAGCCCGACGAGCGAGGCCGGGCCGGCCCCTCCGGTGGCCTCGACGGCCCCCTCGCGCTCGTCGGGGAAGCCGGCCAGGATGCGGGCGGTCTCCTTGTACGTACACAGGGGCGCGCCGCGCGTCGGCTCGACCGGGCGGCCGGCCCGCAGGTCGTCGACGATCTTCTTCGCGGACTCGGGCGTCTGGTTGTCGAAGAACTCCCAGTTGACCATCACGACGGGCGCGAAGTCGCAGGCCGCGTTGCACTCGATGTGCTCCAGCGTGACCTTGCCGTCCTCGGTCGTCTCGTTGTTGCCGACGCCGAGGTGTTCCTTCAGCTCCTCGAAGATGGCGTCGCCGCCCATCACCGCGCAGAGCGTGTTGGTGCAGACCCCGACCTGGTAGTCGCCGGAGGGCTTGCGCCGGTACATCGTGTAGAAGGTCGCGACGGCGGTCACCTCGGCGGTCGTCAGGCCGAGGAGCTCCGCGCAGAACTTCATGCCGGTACGGGTCACGAATCCGTCCTCCGCCTGCACAAGGTGCAGCATCGGCAGGAGCGCGGAGCGGGACCCCGGGTAGCGGGCGATGATCTCCTGGGCGTCCGCCTCCAGCCGGGCGCGTACCTCGGCCGGGTAGTCGGGGGCGGGGAGCTGGGGCATCCCGAGACTGGTGTGTCCGTCCGTCATCGGTCGACGCCTCCCATCACGGGGTCGATGGACGCGACGGCGACGATGACGTCGGCGACCTGGCCGCCCTCGCACATCGCCGCCATGGCCTGCAGGTTGGTGAAGGACGGGTCGCGGAAGTGGACCCGGTAGGGGCGGGTGCCGCCGTCGGAGACGACGTGCGCGCCGAGCTCACCCTTGGGCGATTCGACGGCCACGTACGCCTGTCCCGGCGGAACGCGGAAGCCCTCGGTGACCAGCTTGAAGTGGTGGATCAGGGCCTCCATGGAGGTGCCCATGATCTTCTTGATGTGGTCGAGGGAGTTGCCGAGTCCGTCCGGGCCGAGCGCGAGCTGCGCCGGCCAGGCGATCTTCTTGTCCCCGACCATGACCGGGCCGGGCGCCAGCCGGTCGAGGCACTGCTCGACGATCCGCAGCGACTGCCGCATCTCCTCCAGGCGGATGAGGAAGCGGCCGTAGGAGTCGCAGGTGTCGGCGGTCGGGATGTCGAAGTCGTAGGTCTCGTAGCCGCAGTACGGGTCGGTCTTGCGCAGGTCGTGCGGGAGGCCCGCCGAGCGCAGGATCGGTCCGGTGGCGCCGAGCGCCATGCAGCCGGTGAGGTCGAGGTAGCCCACGTCCTGCATACGGGCCTTGAAGATGGGGTTGCCGGTGGCGAGCTTGTCGTACTCCGGCAGGTTCTTCTTCATGGTCTTCACGAACTCGCGCACGGCGTCGACGGCGCCGGGCGGGAGGTCCTGGGCGAGGCCGCCGGGGCGGATGAACGCGTGGTTCATGCGCAGGCCGGTGATCAGCTCGTACAGGTCCAGGATCATCTCGCGGTCCCGGAAGCCGTAGATCATGATCGTGGTGGCTCCGAGCTCCATGCCGCCGGTGGCGATGGCCACCAGGTGGGAGGAGAGCCGGTTGAGCTCCATCAGCATCACGCGGACGACCGTGGCCCGGTCCGGGATCTGGTCGGTGATGTCGAGCAGCTTCTCGACGCCGAGGCAGTACGCCGTCTCGTTGTAGAACGAGGTGAGGTAGTCCATGCGCGTGACGAAGGTGGTGCCCTGCGTCCAGGTCCGGTACTCGAGGTTCTTCTCGATGCCGGTGTGGAGGTAACCGATGCCGCAGCGGGCCTCGGTGACGGTCTCGCCGTCGATCTCCAGGATCAGGCGCAGCACGCCGTGCGTGGACGGGTGCTGCGGGCCCATGTTGACGATGATGCGCTCGTCGTCGGCCTTGGCGGCGGACTCGACGACTTCCTCCCAGTCACCACCGGTGACCGTGTAGACGGTGCCTTCGGTGGTCTCGCGGGGGGAGGCGGGGGAAGCATGGGGGGTGTTCACGAGTACGACCTCCGCTGGTCCGGAGCCGGGATCTGGGCGCCCTTGTACTCGACGGGGATTCCGCCGAGGGGGTAGTCCTTGCGCTGCGGGAAGCCCTGCCAGTCGTCCGGCATCATGATCCGGGTGAGGGCGGGGTGCCCGTCGAAGACGATGCCGAAGAAGTCGTACGTCTCGCGCTCGTGCCAGTCGTTGGTCGGGTAGACCGCGACGAGGGACGGGATGTGCGGGTCGGCGTCCGGGGCGGAGACCTCCAGCCGGATCAGCCGGCCGTGGGTCAGCGAGCGCAGGTGGTAGACGGCGTGCAGCTCGCGGCCCTTGTCGCCGGGGTAGTGGACGCCGGAGACGCCCGTACAGAGCTCGAAGCGCAGGGCCGGGTCGTCGCGCAGGGTGCGGGCGACCCGGACGAGGTGCTCGCGCGCGATGTGGAAGGTCAGCTCGCCGCGGTCGACGATCGTCTTCTCGATCGCGTTCTCCGGGAGGAGTCCCTGCTCGTCGAGGGCGCCCTCGAGCTCGTCGGCCACCTCGTCGAACCAGCCGCCGTAGGGGCGGGCGGCCGGGCCGGGGAGCCGTACGGAGCGGACGAGGCCGCCGTAGCCGGAGGTGTCGCCGCCGCTCTGGGCGCCGAACATCCCGCGCTGGACGCGGACCTCCTCGCCCCGGTCCCCGCGCTGGCCCGGCAGGTTCTGCGCGCTCAGGTCCTTGTCGGGATTGGGAGTCTCGTCGCTCACTGTGCTGCCCCGTTCGCTTCTCCGCCCGCGCGGCGCAGAGGCGCGAGCATCGTCGTCATCTGCGGCCCGGCGGCCGCGCGTGCGTCGCTCACCGTGCTGCCCCGTTCGCTTCTCCGCCCGCGCGGCGCAGAGGCGCGAGCATCGTCGTCGTCTGCGGCCCGGCGGCCGCGCGTGCGTCGCTCACCGTGCTGCCCCGTTCGCTTCTCCGCCCGCGCGGCGCAGAGGCGCGAGCATCGTCGTCATCTGCGGCCCGGCGGCCGCGCGTGCGTCGCTCACCGAAGAAGACCCTTCATCTCAATCGTCGGCAGGGCCTTGAGCGCTGCTTCCTCCGCCTCGCGAGCCGCTTCCTCCGCGTTCACTCCGAGGGGGGAACTCTGGATCTTCTGGTGGAGCTTGAGAATCGAGTCCATCAGCATCTCCGGGCGCGGCGGGCAACCCGGCAAATAGATGTCGACCGGCACAACATGGTCAACGCCCTGCACAATCGCGTAATTGTTGAACATTCCACCCGAAGACGCGCACACCCCCATGGAGATGACCCACTTGGGGTTCGGCATCTGGTCGTAGACCTGCCGCAGCACGGGCGCCATCTTCTGGCTGACGCGGCCGGCCACGATCATTAGGTCGGCCTGGCGCGGTGAACCGCGGAAGACCTCCATGCCGAAGCGCGCCAGGTCGTAGCGGCCGGCGCCGGTCGTCATCATCTCGATGGCGCAGCAGGCGAGGCCGAAGGTCGCAGGGAAGACGGATGACTTGCGCACCCAGCCCGCGGCCTGTTCGACCGTCGTCAGCAGAAAACCGCTCGGCAGCTTCTCTTCGAGTCCCATAGGTGCCCCTCAGCCCCTCAGTCCCATTCCAGGCCGCCGCGCCGCCACACATAGGCGTAGGCGACGAAGACGGTGAGCACGAAGAGCAGCATCTCCACGAGCCCGAAAAGCCCCAGGGCGTCGAAGGTGACGGCCCAGGGGTAGAGGAAGACGATCTCGATGTCGAAGACGATGAAGAGCATCGCCGTCAGGTAGTACTTGATCGGGAAGCGGCCGCCTCCGGCGGGAGTGGGCGTCGGCTCGATGCCGCACTCGTACGCCTCAAGCTTTGCCCTGTTGTACCGCTTTGGGCCGATTAGCGTGGCCATGACCACGGAGAAGATCGCAAACCCCGCACCCAGGGCACCGAGCACGAGGATGGGCGCGTACGCATTCACGCTCCTCGCTCCTTCCAGTCGTCCTTGACCGTTGGACCGCACGGCCGGGCTGTGGAAGATCGCCCCCATGTGAGGCAGTTCACAAGCCCGACTGCCCCGCATCTTATGCCTGCCCCTCTGTGATCTGCGACACGGGGTGCACCTATGAGTTTGTGATCTCCACCACCTGACGAAGGATCATGAAGTCGGATGAGCGGTGATCTTGGTACGCGAAGCGCCCAGGTGATCACCAGTTGTGACATCCGGACCGGAAAGCGCTGGTCGGAGGGGTGGCGCTCTATCAAGAGATGGACCATGCAAGCAAATTGGCGATGGACGCCACCCGGGTGATAAAGCAACCGCCCGTCGCCCAGTCGGGGGCCCTGGCGGACCGGAGTGGACGCGTGCGCGCATTCACGAGCCCGGCTGTGACCTGTGCCACACCTCCACCCGCCCGAGGAAAGCGGGGCTTGGCCAACGGTGTGAAGAGGTGGTAAGTGGCGGTCAATTCGGACGTTTCGCGGAAAACCCGTGATCAAGGGCCTGATAGGCCCTGCCCGTATTGTCCGTTACGGCGTCAATAAGGGTGTCAGAGAAGCGGATTAAGGGGTTCCGGACGTAACTGTGGCGCAACCCACGTTTCTTGAAGGGAACCGTGAAGCCCTGATAGCGGTTGTACTCATGTCCCAGACCGCTCACATACCCAGCCACCGGAAGCCCCGCCGCAGCGCCTCGAAGCTCGCGCTCCGGGCAGGAGTTGCCGGTGGCGTCCTCGGCACCATCGCGGTGGCCGGTGCCGCCGGCCCGGCGAACGCCGAGCCGGTGACCGAGACCATCGAAATGCCCACGCTGGGCACGCTCGACGCCGACCTGGCGAGCGCCGTCTCCGCCTCGGCCGAGGCGTCCCAGCAGGAGGCGCTCGACCTGAGCCTGCAGGCCCAGCAGGACGCGTCCATCCAGAAGGCCGCCCAGGACGCCAAGAAGGCCAAGGCCGAGGCCGACCGCAAGGCCGCGGCCGCCAAGGCTGAGGCCGAGCGCGCCGAGAAGGCCCGCGTCGAGGCCCAGGAGCGCGCCTCCCGCACGGCGGCCCGCACCACGCTCTCCGCGTCCTCCTCCGGCTCCACGGCCGACAGCGGCTCGCAGGTGGCCACCGGCTCCGCCGCGGCGATCGTCGCCTTCGCCCGCGCCCAGGTCGGCGACGCCTACGTCTCCGGCGGCACCGGCCCCAACTCCTGGGACTGCTCCGGCCTCGTCCAGGCCGCCTACGCCCAGGCCGGCATCGACCTGCCCCGCGTCTCCAGCTCGCAGTCGTCCATGGGTACGTCCGTCTCGCTGAGCAACCTGCAGCCGGGCGACATCCTCTACTGGGGCAGCCGCAGCGGCTCGTACCACGTGGCGATCTACGTCGGCGGCGGCAACTACGTCGGCGCGCAGAACCCGTCGACCGGTGTCGTCGAGCGCTCCCTGGACTGGGACACCCCCTCCGGCGCCGTCCGCATCCTCTGATCATCCGTACGCCGAAAAGCCGTCACTCCTCGGGGGAGTGACGGCTTTTCGCCGCTTTCGTCCTACTTCTTCCGGAACGCCTCGACGATCCGGGCGTAGCTGTCACCGCCGTGTCCCGCCTCGACCGCGCCCCGCATCAGCTCCAGGTGCAGCTCCGGCAGCCGGTTGTCGATGCCGCGCGCCTCCCCCGCGTGCAGCAGATGCCCGATGGCGGCCACCTGGACGTCGATCGTGGCGTCCGAGCCCGGGTACTCCCCCGCGTCGATCTGCTCCGCGTACCCGGTCATGAACCAGGAGACCGTCCTCAGCCAGCGGACCGCGACCGCCGTGAAGTCCCGGGCCGCCACCCCGTCGGCGCCCACCAGGGCGGTCGCGTGCAGCCAGCCGCCGAAGACCGACCACATGAGGCCGAGCAGCCCGGCGTCGTACAGGGAGGCGAGGCCCGCGTCCGCGCCCAGGTCCACCGGGTCGCCGAGCACGGCCAGCGTCGCGCGGTGCTCGGCGAGGAGCTCCGGCCCGCCCGCGTACAGGATCATGCTGCCGCTGCCGCCGACCCCGGGCGGCGTCGTCATGACGGCGCCGTCGAGATAGCCGATGCCGTGCTCCGCCGCCCACTCCGCCTCCGCGCGGGCCTGCTCGGGCGAGCCGGTGGTGAGGTTGACCAGGACCCGGCCCCGCCCGTGTGGGCAATCGTCCCGCTGGGCGGGACGGGTGGGCACACGGGACGGCGCCCTTGCGGGCGCGTTCCGCTCATGGGCCCCTGTGCACCAGGGCCGACGCGCGTGCGGGCGCCTCGGGGCGGGCGGGGGCGCACGGGGCGGAGGCGCCCGCAAGGGCGCCGTCCGTTGTGCCCACCCTCCCCCAGACTCCGTCCGGGGGGACCCCCATCGCCCCAGCGGAACGAATGCCCACAACGGCGCTCCACGCTCGCAGCGGCCGGATCCGGCCGACAGTGGCAGGACTGACGACGGCCGCACGTTTCCTGCCGTAGGGTCGCCGACATGAGTGCGGGAGTGGTCGCCATCGCCGTCGTACCGGACCGGCGGATCGGTACGTCGCTGTGGGAGCTGTACGAGATCGCCATCGCGTGCGCCGTCTTCGGCAACCCGCAACCGGACCTGGCGGACCCCTGGTACGAGCTGCGGCTGTGCGGCGAGGCGGGACCGGGAGTGTTCTCGCTGCGGACGGAGTACGGCCTCGAAGGACTCGTGGGCGCGGACACCGTCATCGTGCCGTCGGTGCCCGACGCGGTCGTGGAGGACGGCGAGGAGGTGCCGCCCGAGCTGGTGGACGCCCTGCGCGCGGCCGCCGCGTCCGGCGCGCGGATGGTGTCCCTGTGCACCGGAGCCTTCGCGCTCGCCGCCGCCGGCCTCCTCGACGGGCGCCGGGCCACCGCCCACTGGCAGCACACCGCGCAGCTGGCCGCCCGCCACCCCGGGGTGCTCGTGGACGACTCGGTGCTCTACACGGACGAGGGAACGGTGCTGACGAGCGCCGGGGCCACCGCCGCTCTCGACCTGTGTCTGCACCTCGTCCGCAGGGACCTCGGCGCCACCGTCGCGGGGCAGCTCGCCCGGCGCCTGGTCGTGCCCGCCCACCGCACCGGCGGACAGGCCCAGTTCATCGAGGCGCCGCTGCCGCCGAGCGACGGCGACAGCCTGGGGCCCGTCCTGCAGTGGGCGACCGAGCGCCTCGCCGAACCGCTGACCGTCGACGACCTCGCCCGGCGGGCCCGGATGAGCCCGCGCACCTTCCACCGGCGGGTACGGGAGGCGCACGGGACCACGCCGTTGCGATGGCTGCTCCAGCAGCGCGTGGCCCGCGCCCAGACCCTCCTGGAGTCCACCGACCTGCCCGTGGAACTGGTCGGCGAACGGAGCGGCCTGGGCACGTCGGCCAATCTGCGGCGCCACTTCACCCGCACGGTCGGGGTGTCCCCCTCTGACTACCGGCGGGCGTTCCGGCGTTCGGACGCCTAGGCCTTCGGACGCCTAGGCCTTCGGGGCCACCTTCGAGAGGCCGTTGATGATCCGGTCCATCGCGTCGCCGCCCGTCGGGTCCGTCAGGTTCGCGAGCATCTTCAGCGTGAACTTCATCAGGACCGGGTGGGTCAGGCCCCGCTGCGTCGCGATCTTCATGATCTTCGGGTTGCCGATGATCTTCACGAAGGCCCGGCCGAGCGTGTAGTACCCGCCGTAGGTGTCCTTGAGGATCTTCGGGTAGTTGTGCAGGGCCAGTTCGCGCTGGGCCGGGGTCGACCGGGCGTGCGCCTGGACGATGACGTCGGCCGCGATCTGGCCCGACTCCATGGCGTACGCGATGCCCTCGCCGTTGAACGGGTTGACGAGGCCACCGGCGTCGCCGACGAGCAGCAGGCCCTTGGTGTAGTGCGGCTGGCGGTTGAAGGCCATCGGCAGGGCGGCGCCGCGGATCGGCGTCGTCATGTTGTCCGGGGTGTAGCCCCAGTCCTCCGGCATGGAGGCGCACCATGCCTTGAGGACCTCGCGCCAGTCCAGCTCCTTGAAGGCGGAGGAGGAGTTGAGGATGCCGAGGCCGACGTTGGACGTGCCGTCGCCCATGCCGAAGATCCAGCCGTAGCCCGGCAGGAGACGGTCCTGTGGGCCGCGCCGGTCCCACAGCTCCAGCCAGGACTCCAGGTAGTCGTCGTCGTGGCGGGGGCTGGTGAAGTACGTCCGTACGGCCACGCCCATCGGCCGGTCCTCGCGCCGGTGCAGGCCCATGGCGAGGGAGAGCCGGGTCGAGTTGCCGTCGGCGGCGACGACGAGCGGCGCGTGGAAGGTGACCTCGCGCTTCTCCTCGCCGAGCTTGGCGGTCACGCCCGTGATCCGGCCGGTGCGGTCGTCGATGACCGGGGCGCCGACGTTGCAGCGCTCGTACAGCCGCGCGCCCGCCTTCTGGGCCTGCCGGGCGAGCTGCTCGTCGAAGTCGTCGCGCTTGCGGACGAGTCCGTAGTCCGGGTACGAGGCGAGGTCGGGCCAGTCGAGCTGGAGCCGGACGCCGCCGCCGATGATGCGCAGGCCCTTGTTGCGCAGCCAGCCGGCTTCCTCGGAGATGTCGATGCCCATGGCGACGAGCTGCTTCGTGGCGCGCGGGGTGAGGCCGTCGCCGCAGACCTTCTCGCGGGGGAACGCGGTCTTCTCCAGGAGCAGGACGTCGAGTCCGGCCTTGGCGAGGTAGTACGCGGTCGTGGAGCCGGCCGGGCCTGCCCCGACGACGATCACATCTGCGCTGTGCTCGGAGAGGGGCTCGGTCACGGCGTGGTCTCCCGAAGGGTGAGGGTCGAGGGCAGGTCGATTGCAGTCTATTGCGGAGGAATCAGGGTCTCGCGGGGCGGCCGGAGTTACGGCTTGAAGCCCCGGTGCATGGCCACGATGCCGCCCGAGAGGTTCCGCCAGGCGACCTTCGACCAGCCGGCCTTCTGCAGCAGCCCCGCGAGGGTCGGCTGGTCGGGCCAGGACTGGATGGACTCGGCGAGGTAGACGTACGCGTCCGGGTTCGAGGAGACCGCCCGCGCCACCGGCGGCAGGGCGCGCATCAGGTACTCCTCGTACACCGTGCGGAACGGCGCCCAGGTCGGGTGCGAGAACTCGCAGATCACGACCCGCCCACCGGGCTTCGTCACCCGGTACAGCTCGCGCAGCGCCCCCTCGGTGTCCTGGATGTTGCGCAGGCCGAAGGAGATCGTCACCGCGTCGAAGACGTCGTCGCGGAAGGGGAGCTTCGTCCCGTCGCCGGCGGTGAACGGCATCCACGGGTGCCGCTTCTTGCCGACCTGGAGCATGCCGATCGAGAAGTCGCAGGGCACGACGTACGCCCCCGCGCGGGCGAAGGGCTGCGAGGAGGTGGCCGTCCCGGCCGCCAGGTCCAGGATCCGCTGGGCCGGGCGGGCGTCGACCGCCTTGGCGACCTCCTTGCGCCAGCGCCGGTCCTGGCCGAGCGAGAGCACGTCGTTGGTCAGGTCGTAGTTCGCCGCCACGTCGTCGAACATCGAGGCGACTTCGTGCGGCTGCTTGTCCAGGGATGCTCGGGTCACCCGGCCATTGTGGCAGCCCTCCCACGACGGCCTTCGGGAGCCCTCCGGGCCACCGGGGATTCGGAGCGAAAAAATTTCCGTCGGCGCTTTCAACCTTTCCCGGGGACGCGCACTCAAGGAGGGGTGACAGTCAGGCAGCGGGGGACGGCCCCCAGGGAGGAAGGAGCGCGATGCAGACACCGCACGGCTCGGACCAGGCGTTCGAGGAGTTCGCCCGCGCCGGGCAGACGCGGCTGTACCGCACGGCGTACCTGCTCTGCGGGGAGGCCGAGACCGCCCGGGATCTCACCCAGACGACCCTCGCCAAGCTGTTCCAGCACTGGCGCCGGGCCGGTACGGCCGAGTACCCGCACGCCTACGCCAAGACCGTACTGACCCGCACCTTCCTCGCCGAGCGGCGCCGCCGACTGCGCGACCTGCTCGCCTTCACCAAGACCGGCGGGCTCGGCCCCGCCCCCGCGGCGGAGCACGCCGACCTCCGGGTCACCCTGCTCGCCGCGCTCGCCGAGCTCCCGCCCCGGGCCCGCGCCATGGTCGTCCTGCGGTACTGGGAGGACCTGAGTGTGGAGACCGTCGCCTCCCTCCTGCGCTGCAGCGAGGCGACCGTCAAGAGCCAGTGCTCCCGCTCGCTCTCCCGGCTCCGGGAGCGCCTCGGCGAGGCCCACCTCTACGCCACCGACCATCACGCCACCGGAAGCTGAGGCACGCCGTGGACAACACCAACGACGCCACACTGCTCAAGAGCGCCATGGACCGTACGACCGAGGAACTGCCACCGCTCCCCGACCTCGCGCCCGCCGCGATGGTCCAGGGCCGCAGGCGGCGCGCCCGGGCCCGCCTCGCCGCCGTCGGGGGGGTCTTCGGCGTGGTGACCGCCGCCGCGCTCGGCCTGACCGCGCTGCCGGGACCCGGCGCCGGCGTGACGATGCCCGCCGCGCCTCCGGTCGCCTTCCCGTCCGTGTACCGCACCCCAGTAGCGCTGCAGCCGACACCGGGCCAGCAGGCACCGGCGCCGGAGACCGGGGCCGAGGCGGAGCGCCGCGCCCAGTTCCAGCAGCAGGTCGCGGCGCTCCTGGACGAGCTGCTGCCGGCGACCGTGACCGACATCCGGCCGGTGGAGGGCCACGTGTCCCTCTACCGGATCTCCTCCGGCGAGCGGACCTTCCTCACCCGCATGTCCGTACGCCCGGCGGAGGGAGAGGCCCTCCAGGCCTGCGAGAGCGTCCCGGCCAAGCGGATGACCTGCGAGAAGGCGGACATCGGCGAGGGCCGCACCGCGCAGGCGTACACGATGCCGATCAACGAGCCCGACACCATGAGCGCGATCGTCATGTACGCCTACGGCCGCAGCCATGTCGTGCTCTCCGTCGATCCCTCGGACAAGACGGGGGCGACGACCGCCGCCTCGTCCCCGGTGACGGCGGATCAGCTGCTCACCGTCGCCCGGGACCCCCGCTTCACGGAGCTGGTGAAGTACGCCGACGACAACCCGGTTCAGGAGAAGCAGACCACGATCCAGGGCGGCTGAGCCTCGGCCGGTCGGTGTTATCGGCGCCGGAACACCAGGCGGCCGCCGAGCACGGTGGCCACGCAGGTGGCGGCGCCGTGGGCGAGCAGGCCGGTCTCGTCGGTCACGTCGAAGGCGGCCAGGTCGGCGGGTTGTCCCACGGTCAGCGGACCGTGGACGGTGCCCGCCAGGTCGTGGCCCTCCACGAAGGGGTCGAGGTCCGGGCCGTCCCAGACCGGCGGGGCCAGCAGCGGGGCGTTCGGCACTTCCCGCAGCCCGGCTCGTGCCACGGCCTGCCGCACCTCGGGCCGCGCCCCGATGCCCACGTGCGTCGTCCCGTGCGCCAGCATCCGCTGGATGCCCCGCCGCACACTGCCCGCCATCCGGGCCGCGTCGGGCGCGAGCGCGTCGAAGGCCGGACCGGAGATCGGGGCGGTGCCCAACTCGTCCGCCTCGCGCGGGTCGGGGTGGTACACCCGCGTGAGCAGCCAGTGCCCGTGCCACTGGCGCAGCCCGGGTGTCAGGACGCCCGGCCAGCGCCGTAGCCGCGCGTCCGGATGGGCGGCGGCCACGTCCTCGTACCGGCCGAAGGCCGCGATCTCCGCGTCCCGGACGGCGACCGCGCCGCCGGGCACGGGCGCGCGGCCCCCGCCCGGCAGCAGCACGTCCGCCGCGTGGATCGTCAGCACGGCGGCATCAGTTGGCGTTCAGCAGCTTCAGCTCGGGGTGCGCCGTGCCGCCCTCGATCGCCGTGGACGAGATGTGCGAGACGACCCGCTCGTCGACCGGGTCGTTCGCCGGGTCGTCGTGGACGAGGAGGTGCTCGTACGTCGTGGCGCGCTGGGCCGGGACGCGGCCGGCCTTGCGGATCATGTCGATGATCTCCATGCGGTTCGAGCGGTGCTTGGCACCGGCCGAGGAGACGACGTTCTCCTCCAGCATGATCGAGCCCAGGTCGTCGGCGCCGTAGTGCAGTGACAGCTGGCCGGCCTCCTTGCCGACGGTCAGCCAGGAGCCCTGGATGTGGGCGATGTTGTCCATGAAGAGCCGAGCCACCGCGATCATGCGCAGGTACTCGAAGATCGTCGCCTGCGTGCGGCCCTTGAGGTGGTTGTTCTCGGGCTGGTACGTGTACGGGATGAAGGCCCGGAAGCCGCCCGTCCGGTCCTGCACGTCACGGATCATCCGCAGGTGCTCGATGCGCTCGGCGTTCGTCTCGCCGGTGCCCATCAGCATCGTGGACGTCGACTCGACCCCGAGGCCGTGCGCGATCTCCATGATCTCCAGCCACCGCTCGCCGCTCTCCTTGAGCGGGGCGATCGCCTTGCGCGGGCGGGCCGGGAGCAGTTCGGCACCGGCGCCGGCGAAGGAGTCGAGACCGGCCGCGTGGATGCGCTGGATCGCCTCCTCCACCGAGACCTTGGAGATCCGGGCCATGTGCTCGACCTCGGACGCGCCGAGGGAGTGGATGACCAGCTGCGGGAAGTCCTTCTTGATGGCGGCGAAGTGCTTCTCGTAGTACTCGACGCCGTAGTCCGGGTGGTGGCCGCCCTGGAACATGATCTGGGTGCCGCCGAGCTCCACGGTCTCCGCGCAGCGGCGCAGGATGTCGTCGAGGTCGCGGGTCCAGCCCTTGGCCGTGTCCTTCGGCGGTGCGTAGAAGGCGCAGAACTTGCAGGCCGTGACGCAGACGTTCGTGTAGTTGATGTTGCGCTCGATGATGTACGTCGCGATGTGCTCCGTACCCGCGTAGCGACGGCGGCGCACGGCGTCGGCGGCGGCGCCCAGCGCGTGCAGGGGCGCCGAGCGGTAGAGGTCGAGCGCCTCCTCGGGAGTGATCCGGCCACCCTCGGCGGCGCGGTCGAGGACGGACTGAAGGTCGGCCTTCTCGGTCACCGGGTGGTCCCTTTCGGAGGGTGCTGCACTGACCGAGCCAGCCTACGCCAGCGCTTCTCAGGACTTCCGCAGGGTGCCCGTGGGACGGCCGGCCGCCTCCTCGTCGGAACGGTAGGCGAGGGTGCCGTCCGCGTTGCGGGTCAGGGTGAAGGTCGACGTCCCGCCGGTGCAGAGGCCCTGGGTGCCGGGGCGCTCGGGGTCGGTGCGGTCCGCGATGCGCAGTTCGGTGGCGGTGGCGGAGGCCAGCTTGCCGATGCCGTGGCAGCGGACGGTGGTGCCGAGGACGCTGATCGTGTGGGTGGTGCGGACGACGTCCTCGCCGGTGGTTCCCTCGGTGACGACGGCGGTGAAGTCGCCGTGCGGGGAGCCGTTGCGTTCGGTGGTGGGCCCGGTCCAGGTGCCGAGGAACGCGGAGGGGACGGAGCCGGGGGCGGGGGTGGGTGCGGTGGTGGGTGCGGTGGCGGCGGGCGGACTCGACGTGTTCCCCCCGGTCTTGCCGGCGTCGGCGCCCCTGCGGCCGCCGGGCATCAGGTCGAAGAGGTACCCCGCCCCCAGGGTCACGGCGGCGAGCGCCCCGGCGACGGCGAGCGCGACGCTGCAGCTGACCCGTCGCCCCGCCGCCACGGAGAGGGTCACCTGCCGCCGCGCGTCGCCGTCCTCCGCCTGGCCCTGGCCCTGGCGGGGAGCGGGCACGCCGGGGGGCATGGGCGGGGGTCCGGGCGGGCGGCCGGGCGGGGGGCCGAAGACGCCCGGCACCGGGTCCGTCGGAGCACCGAAGACTCCCGGCGGCGGTCCGGCGGGCGACACCGAGGGGACGGTGAAGGGGACGGGCCCCGAGACGTTCGGGTCGGGGAAGTCCGGGAAGGGCGCCGGGGCGAGGCCGGGAACGCCCAGCCCTGCTCCCCCGCTCACACCCGCTCCCGCACCCGCGTCGAGTTCCAGGAGGCGTACGGCGGTCCGGCTGATCTCCTCCACCAGCGGGCCCGGCAGCCAGCCGCCCGCCACCAGCGCCGCCGCGCCGGCAGGGGCGAGCGCGCCGGCGACCTCGGTCGGGGCGGGGCGGGCCGACGGGTCCTTCGCGAGGCAGGCCGCCGCCAGCTCCCGCAGCTCCCCCACCAGCGTCCCCAGCTCGGGCTCCTCGTGGACGACCTTGTAGAGGAGGGTGGCCGAGGTGTCGCCGGGGAAGGGCGGTGTGCCGGTCGCCGCGTACACGAGGACCGCGCCGAGCGAGAAGACGTCGGACGCGCCCGTCGCCCCGTGGCCGAGGATCTGCTCCGGTGCCATGTAGCCGGGCGAACCGAGGGAGACGCCCGTGGCCGTCAGCGACGCCGTGCCGTCCGTGGCCCGCGCGATGCCGAAGTCGATGAGCCGGGGGCCCTCCAGGGTGGCGATCACGTTCGAGGGCTTCACGTCGCGGTGGACCAGGCCGAGCCCGTGCACGCCCGTCAGCGCCTCGGCGAGGCCCGCCCCCAGGGTCCGTACCGTGTGCTCGGGCAGCGGGCCGACCGCCTCCACGGCCCGGGCGAGCGTCGGCCCGGCGACGTACCCGGACGCGACCCACGGGACGGCGGCCTCCGGATCGGCGTCCAGGACCGGCGCGGTCCACCGCCCGCCGACCAGCCGGGCGGCCTCCACCTCGCGCCGGAACCGGGCCCTGAACTGCTCGTCCAGGGCGAAGTGCGGGTGCACGATCTTCACGGCGACGGTCCGGCCGCCCTCGTTGCGGGCCAGGTAGACGCGCCCCATACCGCCGGAGCCGAGACGGCCGAGGAGCCGGTAGGCACCGATGGTCCTCGGTTCGTCTGCTTCGAGCGGCTGCATGTGTCCCCCGGATTCTGGTGGGCCGGATCACCCGATTCGGAACCGTACCCAGCCAACCGATCGCCCACCATGCCCCTCCTCCCCTCCGTAGTCACCCGCCGCGCCCGAAACACCCGGAGTCACCGATGAAACGCCTCTCCAGGATCCTCGCCGCCGCCCTCGCCCTCGGGACCACGGCCGCTCTGGTCAGCGGCTGCTCGGGGGAGGGCGCGCCCGTCACGTTCGACACTCCGAGATCGACGGCAGCGGCCGACACACCGCGCACGCCCGGGACCTCCGGGGCCCGTCGGGCGAACGTCCCCGAAACGGTTCTCCCCACCGGCCCCACGGCGCGTTTCACCACGGCCAACACCCTTGAGGACGGCACCAAGATCGGTGTCACCACGCTCTCAGGAGCGAAGTCCGGGTTCACGGGCAAGGTGTGGGTGTGGGCCCCGAAGCAGTATTTCGACCCGAAGTACGCCGAGAGCGGCTTCCCGGTCCTCGTGGCGCTGCCGGGCGGTAACGGTTATCCGGTGAATTACTGGATGGGTACGGACCTCAAACTGCAGTCGAGCATCAGCGCGTGGTCGAGGGAAGGGAAAAGCCTTCCGTTCATCGTCGTGATGCCCGTCCTCAACCCCGACGACAGGTTCTACTACGACGGCAGCGATATCCCGGGGCAGCCGAAAATGGGCACCTGGCTGACCGAGGACGTTCCCGATTTCGTCCGGGCGAATTTCCGTACGTTCGCGTCCCGCGACGGGTGGGCGTTCATGGGTTCTTCCTCCGGCGCCTTCGCCGGGCTGAAGGCCGTGCTCCAGCGCCCCGACCGGTTCAAGGCCGTGATCGCGTCCGGCCCCGACACCGTCCCGGACTCCCCGCTGTGGGCGGGCCACGAGGCGGAACGGCAGGCGAACAACCCGGAGAGGCTCGCCGCGGCGCTCTCCGCGAAGCCGGACACCGAGGGGAACCGGGTCTACGTGGCGTTCCAGATCGGGTCGGAGGAGTCGGGCGCTCCCCGGCTGAAGTCCTTCATGAAGAGCTACGGCAAGGGCCCGGTGAAGACCCGCCTCCAGGTCATCCAGGGCGGCGGGCACAACGCCAGGGGCTACATCCGGGGCATGGGGGACGGCTCGATGGAGTGGATCAGCCGCCACATGCAGGGACCGATCCCCTCCTCCTGAGGTCCTGGCCGCCGGGGCACCCCGGCGTCAGGCGAGCAGCTCGACCTTCACGTCCGCCGGGAATCCGGTCGTCGGACCGGTCCGGCGGGCGAACTCGCGTACCCCCGCCAGCTGCTCGGGACCGAAGCGGAAGTCCAGCGTCCGGAAGTACCGCTCCAGGAGCTCCGCATCGAAGGACTCCCAGCGCGCCGCCTGCTCGGCGACCTTGGCGACCTCCACCAGCGACAGATCGCGCGAGGCCAGGAACGCCTCGTGGACCTCGCGCACGGTCTCCGGCTCGCGGGCCAGGAAGTCCTTGCGGGCCGCCCACACGGCGAAGACGAAGGGCAGGCCCGTCCACTCCTTCCACATCAGCCCCAGGTCGTGGACCTCGAGACCGAGCCGCGGCGCGTCGTGCAGCGAGGCGCGCAGGGCGGCGTCGCCGATCAGGACGGCCGCCTCCGCCTCCTGCATCATCAGCCCGAGGTCGGGCGGGCAGGTGTAGTAGTCGGGCCGTACGTCGTACCGCTCGGCGAGCAGCAGCTGCGCGAGGCGTACGGAGGTACGGGAGGTGGACCCGAGCGCCACCCGGGCACCGTCCAGCTGCTTCAGGGGCCGCTGGGAGACGATCACACAGGACATGACCGGGCCGTCGCAGCCCACGGCGATGTCCGGCAGGGCGACGAGATCGTCCGCGTTGCGGAGATATTCGACGAGGGTGATGGGGCCGATGTCGAGGTCGCCGCGCACCAGCCGCTCGCTGAGCTTCTCCGGCGTGTCCTTCGTCAGCTCCAGATCGAGGAGCGTTCCGGTACGGGCCAGGCCCCAGTAGAGGGGGAGGCAGTTCAGGAACTGGATGTGTCCGACGCGGGGCCGGCTGCGCTGGTGGTCATCGGTTGCATTGTCCACATCGCGAGGCTAGCCCCGTCTCGTACGGTGGACATCGCCGGGGCGCGCGTGGCGCTCGCGTCAGCGCGTCGCGGGGTGCGTCAAACGTGTGGGTGACGTGATCTTTCCCTCTAGTGCGTCGCACACCCTGCGTGCTAGGCTCATCGCAAGTTGCAGTTTGGTTTCCCTTGCAGTACAGAGCCTGCGGAGCATGTAACCCGCAGGCTTTTGTAGTTTTCAGACTTCTTTGCAGGTTCTGGAGCAGGGCAACCCTTTGGCCCAAGGAGGGCTTATGGCTACCGGAACCGTCAAGTGGTTCAACGCTGAAAAGGGCTTCGGCTTCATCGCCCAGGACGGCGGCGGCCCGGATGTCTTCGTCCACTACTCCGCGATCAACGCCGCTGGCTTCCGCTCCCTGGAGGAGAACCAGCAGGTGAACTTCGACGTCACGCAGGGTCCGAAGGGCCCGCAGGCGGAGAACGTCACCCCGGTCTAAGTTGCCCGGATCGGCGATCGCGCACGGCTAGAGAAGTACCCAAGGAGCCCCGCTCCGTGCCTTCGGGCACGAGCGGGGCTCCTGCCTTTTTCGCCTGCCGCGTCCTTCACCGCTGTGCCACGCTGGACACATGACCGAACGCAAACCGCCCGGCGTCAGCTTCGAGTCATTCGTGGACAAGCAGATCCGCGAGGCCGCGGAGCGCGGCGAGTTCAGGAATCTGGCCGGCTTCGGGAAACCGCTCGACGACGACAACGCCCCCTACGACGAGCTGTGGTGGATCAAGGGCAAGATGCACCGCGAAGGCGCGTCCGTCCTCCCGCCCTCGCTGGCCCTGCGCAAGGAGGCCGAGGACGCGATGGAGGCGGTCGGGCGGGCCGTGTCGGAGGCGCAGGTGCGCCGGATCCTCGGCGAGATCAACACCAGGATCGCCGCGGCCCTGACGCGCCCGCCCGCGGGGCCGCCGCTGAACCTGAAGCCGTTCGACGTGGACGCGACGGTGGCACGCTGGCGGTCGGAGCGCGACGGCGGGTAGCCCCGTGGCACCGGCCGGTCCGTCATCGGCCGACCCTGCACCGGCCGGTCCGTCACCGGCCGCGCAGCATCCGCCGGGCGCGGGCCCAGATCCGTACCCGGTCGAACTCCTCCGCCCGCCAGTTCGTCGACGTCAGCGCGCCCCGTCCACGGTACGCGCGCATGATCTCGATGTGCGGCGGCCAGGCGACGAAACCCCCCAGGGCGGCCTCGTCGCGCCAGACGGCGACGGCGCCGCAGCGCCCGGCCGTGGGCAGCGTCCAGAGCCACATTCCGTACGCACCCTCCAGCTCCGGCCAGCCCGCCGCGAGTCGGCGGCCGGCGCGATGGACGCCGGGCAGGTCCCGGCGGCGGTCGAGCGTGAAGTCGGTGACGCTGACCAGCACCTGACCGCCGGCGCCCGGCCGTTCTCCCTCCCGGCCGGGCGTCCACGAGGACCTCAGCACGCGGTGCCGCCGGTCGGCTGCTCGGGTGTGCGGCCGAGCGCCGCGAGGATCCGGTCCAGGAACCCTGTCCCGGACCACGCGCGCGTGGAGGGGCCGTAACCGGTCGAACCGCTCCGTACGTGCCGATGCTCCCGAGCCTTCGAACTAATAAGCATGTGCTTACGATCTACTGGAGCTTACGATGTGTCAACGGGTACTTTCGTGGCCATGGAGGCCATGGAAGAGTCCCGTCCCGATCTCGCGGCGATGGTCGTGCCGCTCGGCCGCGCCCTGATGGCGGCGGAGCAGCCGGTCCTGGACGCCCACGGCGTGACGATGTGGGCGTACGCGGTCCTGCTGCACCTCGACGAGACCCCCATCCGCACCCAGGCCGCGCTCGCCGAGGCCATCCGGGCGGACAAGACCCGGATCATCGCCGTCCTCGACGACCTGGAGACGCGCGGTCTGATCCGCCGCCGCCCCGACCCCCAGGACCGCCGGGCGCGCCTGCTGTCCCTCACCCGCGAGGGCCGCGAGCTGCGGGACACCGTGCAGTCCGAGATCCAGAAGGGCGAGGAACGCCTGCTGTCCCGGCTCCCGGCGGCGGACCGGGAGGCGTTCGTCCGGGCGCTGCGGATCCTGGCCACCGACTAGGTGAACTCGGCCGCCTCCCGGCCGCGTCACCGGCCGCGCGGTCCGTCCCCGGCCGCTCCTCGATGGCCCACTGGGTGGAGCACACCGCACCGTCGAGCGAGGAGTGAGTGACATGAGGAGCGCCGACCTGCTGCTGGACGCGTTCGGCCGCGTCCAGGAAGCCGTGCACGGAGCCGTCGAGGGACTGACGGAGGACGAGCTGACCGCCAGGATCGACGAGGAGGCCAACACGATCGCCTGGCTGGTCTGGCACCTGACCCGGATCCAGGACGACCACGTCGCGGGCGCCTTCGGCACCGAGCAGCTGTGGACGTCCGACGGCTGGAAGTCCCGCTTCGGCCTCCCCTTCTCCGCGCGGGCGACGGGTTACGGCCACTCCAGCACCCAGGTCGCCGCGGTCCGGGCCCCCGCGGAACTGCTGCTCGGCTACTACGACGCCGTCCACGCCCGGACCCTGGAACACCTCGGGACCCTGACCAACACGGACCTCGACCGCGTCGTCGACGACGCCTGGGACCCGCCGGTCACCCTCGGCGTCCGCCTGGTGAGCGTGATCGCGGAGGACAACCAGCACGCGGGCCAAGCGGCGTACGTACGGGGCGTGGTGGAGCGGCGCTGAAGACCGGAGCGGCCCATGGGGCGGCGACGCCGCATTTCCGAGGGGTGGCGTACAACCATCCTTCGGGATCGCGAGTCTGATCCGGCGCAACGCATGATGCGCCTGGTCTTCCTGAGGAGATAACGCTTTGTCTCACGCCCGTCCCGCCCGTCGTCGGCTCGCCGCCGCTGTCGTCACCGTGCTCGCCGTCACCGTCGGCGCGAACACGCTGACCGCCCCGGCGATCGCCGCCCCGGCCGCCGAGGCCACGACGGAGGCGGCCGCGACGACGAACGTCGTCCCGTTCCCGCAGAAGAGCACCGTCCTGGGCGCGGGCGCGACGGGCTTCCTGACCCTCACGCAGACCCCGCCCCACGGCGAGGAGCCTTTTTCCGAGACGCGGTACTGGGTTCCTGCGGACGGCTCCGCCCCGAAGGAACTGAACTGGGGCGCCAAGATCGAGATGACCGGCTCGGAAGACATAGCCGCCTCCAACTGGGCCACGGGAGCCGACCTCACCGACATGGCGACGGGCCAGAAGCTGAGCGGGGTGTCCGTCGGCGGTGAGGTCGCGTACGCGGGAGCCGCCGGCAAGGCTCTCTTCACCAGCATGGTCAATGTGAACGGGGACACGGTCCTCCACATGAACGCGATCGGCGCGACGGGCAAGATGACGGCCGGCCTTCCGGGCGGCGCCGTACATGTCCGGGTCAGCGCCGGCACCGGCGATCACGCCCTGCTGACCTACACCGTCGAGACGGATGCGGCCGCCAAGGATTACGTGGCCACGCTCGACCTCGCCACCAACACGGTGGCCGAGACGTACGAGCTCCCCTCGACCCGCGCGGGCAACATCGCCCTCTCGGCGACGCACCTCGCGTGGGTCACGTACGACGCCTCCTCGAACGTCACGGTGGTGGTCGTCGACCGGATCACCAGGACGGTCCAGAACTTCAAGGTCGGCAAGGCCTGGCGGAAGGACGTCGAGGTCGGCCTGGTCGGCGGCTGGGTCACGTACGGCACCCGCAGTGGCCTCGACGACATCACCCCGGACCCGCTGTACGCCCTGACCGCGCGCAGCCTGAAGGACGGGACCACCACCCGCAAGCTCCTCGACCACACTCTGACGGCCGCTGTCGCACCCGACGGCGCCCAGATCGTGCGCGGCGGTACGGTCGCGCAGGGCGAGGGTCTCTACCGGATCGCCCCCGGCGTCGACGGCATCCCGGCCGCCACGCTCGTCGCGAGCAGCGGCGAGTCCACCAAGGTCGCCCTGCTGGGCACCAAGGTTCCCGCCGTGATCGACCTCGACCAGAACCGCGGCCAGGCGCAGCTCGAATGGCAGTTGTCCCGGTACAACGTGCGGGCCATCGTCATTCTTCGGCACGTACGGACCGGAAGGCTCATCGGCCGGGAGATCTACCACCCGACGAACGGGGCCGTGCGCTACGACTGGCTGGGCCAGCTCAACAACATGCCCATGAACGACGACAGCGCCTACAACGGTGACTACACCTGGGAGCTCACCGCCGAACCCATCAACGGCATCGGCCCGAACCTGGTCTCCTCCGGGACGTTCAAGGTCGTCCGCAAGGCCGCGCCGCACGACTACAGCGACAACGGCTCCCCGGACGTGCTCCTGCGCGACGGCTCCGGCCGGCTGTACCGCGCCGACTCTCACTACGATGTCCTCAACCGCCAGCTCGCCTCCGGGGAGCAGAAGCTCCTCGGCAGTGGCTGGGGTGGTTACAACCAGATCGAGGCGGTCGGCAACATCGCCGGAGCCGCCCACGGCGACATCGTGGCGCGCGACACCGCCGGTGTGCTGTGGCACTACCTCGGCAAGGGCGACGGCACCTTCGCACCCCGGTACAAGGTCGGTTCGGGCTGGGGCGGGTACAAGCAGATCACTGGTGGCAGCGACCTCAACGGCGACGGCAAGTCCGACCTCGTCGCCACCGACGGCTCGGGTGCCCTGTGGCTGCACAAGGGAACCGGAAGCTGGAGCGCCCCCTTCGCGCCGCGCGTCAAGCTCGGCACCGGCTGGCACGGCTACAACCAGATCGTGGCCACCGGCAACATCGCCGGAGCCCCGGCCGGTGACCTCGTCGGCCGCGACACCGCCGGCGTCCTCTGGCTCCACCTCGGCAAGGGCGACGGCACCTTCGCCCCCCGCATCAAGATCAGCGCCGGCTGGCAGGGCTACAGCCACCTCGTCGGCATCGGCGACGCCGACCGCGACGGCCGACCCGACCTCTTCGCCACCAACTCCGCCGACAACAGGACGTACCTGTTCAAGGGCACCGGAAGCTGGAGCGCCCCCTTCGGACCCCGCGAGCTCACGGGTCTGCCCAACAACAGGCCCACCTCCGTGGCCTGACACGACGATCTGATCTGATCGGCGGGCCTCGTCACACACGAGGCGCCGCGTACAACCATCCTTCGTGATCGCGAGTCCGACGACCCGGCGCAACGCATGATGCGCCTGGTCTTCCTGAGGAGAACTCACCTTGTCCCACGCCCGTCCCGCCCGTCGTCGGCTCGCCGCAGCCGTCGTCACCGTGCTCGCCGTCACCGTCGGCGGGAGCGCGCTGACCGCCCCGGCGATCGCCGCGCCGGCCACCGACAGCGCGGCCGCGTCCGACGTGACGACCACGCAGGACGTCATCACGATCCCCCCTGGCACCACGATCTTCGGTGGCACCGCGACCGGCTATCTGACCTCGAGCAAGGAATCCTCCTCCAGGAGCTGGATACGGGCCTCGGACGGCACCTCGGGTGGTAGCTGGATGTGGTACGTCGGGGTCGAGGCCACGGGTCTCGGAGACCTCGTTGCCGTCAACACCAACGACAGGTCCTTCCCCGAAGCCATACTCACCAACATGGCGACCCGGCAGAAGCTGTTCACGGTTCCCCTCCTCGGCCAGGAGTACGTGGGCGCCGCCGACAGGACCCTGTTCACCACCGTCGACAACGCGTCCGGAGGCAAGGACCTCCGCATGCACGTCCAGGGCACCAGCGACATGCCCACGACCGGCCTTCCGGCGAACGCCACGAGCATCGACGTCTCCCCCGGCACGCCCGGCCACGGCCTGGTGACCTACTCCACCGGCACGGGCGAGGCGGTCAAGCGGTACGTGGGGCTGATCGATCTCGCCACCGGAGCCGTGGCCGAGCAGCGTGAGCGCGCGAGCGACGGCAACGTGGCCGTCTCGGCGACCCACCTCACCTGGGTCGAGTACGACGCCTCCTCGAACGCCACGGTGGTGGTCGTCGACCGCTCCACCGGCATGCGTACGAACATGCCGATCGGCACCGCGTGGCGGGAGGACATCGAGGTCGGCCTGGTCGGCGACTGGGTCACGTACGGCACGCTCAAGGGTCTCTCGGAGGTCGAGCCGCACCCCCTGTACGCCCTGACCGCGCGCAGCCTGAAGGACGGGACCACCACCCGTAAGCTCCTCGACCACACCCTCGCGGCCGTTGCCGCACCCGACGGCACGCTGGTCGTCCGCGGCGGCACGGTCGAGCACGGGGAGGGCTTCTACCGGATCGCCCTCGGTGCCGACGGGGTTCCGACCGCCAAGCTCGTGGCGACCACCGGCGAGCCCACCAAGCTCACCCTGCTGAGCCAGAACGTCCCCGCCGTGATCGACCTCGACCAGAACGGCGGCCGTGTGCCGCTCGAATGGAAGGTGTCCCGGTACAACGTGGAGGCCAGGATCACCCTGCGCCACGTCCGGACGGGCAAGTCCATGAGCGCGAGCTTCATCCAGGCGCAGGATGGGGTCGTGCGCTGGGACTGGAGGGGCGAACTCATGTACGAGAGTGCGTACAACGGTGACTACACCTGGGAGTTCAGCGGCCGGCCGCTCAACGGCATCGGGCCGACCGTGACCTCGTCCGGCACGTTCAAGGTCGTCCGCAAGGCCGCGCCGCACGACTACAACGACAACGGCTCCCCGGACGTGCTGCTGCGCGACGGGTCGGGCCGGCTGTGGCGCGCCGATTCGCACTACGACACCTACAACCAGCAGCTGAATTCCGGCGAGCAGAAGCTCATCAGCAGTGGCTGGGGTGGCTACAACCAGATCGAGGCGGTCGGCAACATCGCCGGCGCCGCCCACGGCGACATCGTCGCCCGGGACACCGCCGGTGTGCTGTGGCACTACCTCGGCAAGGGCGACGGCACCTTCGCACCCCGCTACAAGGTGGGCACGGGCTGGGGCGGGTACAAGCAGATCACCGGCGGCAGCGACCTCAACGGGGACGGCAAGTCCGACCTCGTCGCCACCGACGGGACGGGAGCCCTGTGGCTGCACAAGGGAACCGGCAGTTGGAGCGCCCCCTTCGCGCCGCGCGTCAAGCTCGGCACCGGCTGGCACGGCTACAACCAGATCACCGCCACCGGCAACATCGCCGGAGCCGCCGCCGGTGACCTCGTCGCCCGCGACACCGCCGGAGTCCTCTGGCTCCACCTCGGCAAGGGCGACGGCACCTTCGCCCCCCGCGTCAAGATCGGTACGGGCTGGCAGGGCTACAGCCACCTCGTCGGCATCGGCGACGCCGACCGCGACGGCCGCCCCGACCTCTTCGCCACCAACTCCGCCGACAACAGGACGTACCTCTACAAGGGCACCGGCAGCTGGAGCGCCCCCTTCGGCCAGCGACAGGACACCGGCATGCCCAACAACAGGCCGACGTCCGTGGTCTGATCCGCGGCACAACAGCCCCGGGGCGGGACGTGGTCACCACGTCCCGCCCCGGGGCTTTCGCTCTACAGATAAGGGCGGGTGATCAGCTCGATCGCGTGACCGGCCGGGTCCTTGAAGTACACGCCCCGGCCGCCGTGCTCGTCGTTGATCTCGCCGGGGCGCCGCATCTGCGGATCGGCCCAGTGCTCGACGCCGCCCTCGCACAGCCGCTTGTACGCCCGGTCGAACAGCTCGTCGTCGATCAGGAAGGCGTAGTGCTGCATCTGGATCTCGATGTGTGCCGGCGGCGTCGCGAACTGGAGCAGCACGCCATCGGTGAGCTGGATGTTGGTGAAGGGCCCCCAGGACGGTGCTTCGGGGAGCTCCAGCAGCTCCCGGAAGAACAGAGCAGACTCGTTGCTGTCCTTGGCGGCGATGATGGTGTGGTTGAACGTGACTGTCATACGGTTGACCTCGCTGTGGGTTCGACACGGAAGAGGGACGCTCGGGTGCGGGAGCACGGGGAGGTCCGCGTGTCGAAACGAGGGGCTGGGGGTGCGTCGAGCGCACCCACCGTGCGATCAGTCCACCACCGGGTGGCCAATCCGTGAGTGGCGTAGCGACGCCGGTCCGGTGTTCACATCGGGGATGCTACCGATCAACGGCCGACGGCGCAGGTCATTAACGCGCCACTCGACGCGGTGCTCCGACCGGAACCGTCGCCCGGACGCTCTTCGCGACCCCCCGTCAGTCGTCGAACCACACCACCAGCCGGACGTCCTCGTCACCGTGCAGGTCGGCGAGGGTCCGCATGACGGTCCGGACGGGGCCCCACTGGTCGTCGGGCACGGCGTCACGGCGCCTGAGGCGCTCGACACGGAACATCCGGTCGCCGTCGACCCACTGATGCTGGTCCGGGCACAGACCGTACTGTCCGACCTCAGAAAAGCAGGGGACCGGTCTCCGCCGGGCTGCGAGGATGCCTCTGTTGCCCGGGCGGAGGATCTTTGTTCGTTTTCGTGTGTGCGGAGTGCGGCGCCGAGTTGACCGACCCGTTGTCCCACGTTCCCCTTCCGGCCCACGCCCATCAGATGTACGGGAACGGGACCCAGCTCCCCGTGCTCATGGAGTCGGGGACCTTCGCCGTGGAGCCGGAGCCCTGGGGGCCGCCCTGGCGGACGTGGGAGGAGATCGGTCCGGAGGAGGCGGCCGCCCGCGGTGTCCACGCGCCCGTCCACGCCCTCTCCGACGGTGCTCCGGGGGCGATCGTCATCGCACCCGGAGATGTCCGCGGCACCCTGCTGATCCCCGAGAAGCGCGGCGGCGCCTGCTGCGGTCTCGCCCAGGGCGACGGGCCCAACATGGCCTGCGAGACGTGCGGTCTGCTCGTGGCGACCAGGATCGACGACTGTTCGCTCTGGCAGGCGGTGTGGCTCGCCCCGTACGCCGTGCACCGCCTCCCCGTCGACGACGCCGGCCCCGACGCCGTACCGCTCTCCTGGGAGAAGCTGATGGAGAAGGACCGGGGCACTCCTCCGTTCGAGCCGATCACTCCGTGGGGGGAACGACTCGGGTCGCACCGCCACTGGTCATGGAGCCCGCAATGGGAGGCGGCGGCCGGGCAGGCCCTCGCCCATCTGCTGGCGGCCTCCGAAGGACAGCCGGTGACCGTCCCGAACGGCCTCGTCGAGGAGGTGTTCCAACCCGCCCTCGACGCCCTTCTGCCCGCCGGCCCGCCGGAGCGGCGGGCCGTCCTGGCGGGACCGGGACTGCCCGCCCCCGACGCGGGCGCCGACATCCTGCTCGTACCGGTCCATCCGCAGACGGGTCGCACCTGGACCCCCGCCGGCCCGGCCACGTCGGCGTACCCGGTGCCGCTGACGTTCGGGGTGTGGCGGTGGATGGCCTTCCCCCAGCCCCCACTACCGGTTCCGACGTCGGGCCGCGTGGCCGACGACGTCCTGGACGACCTGTTCTCGCCCCGCGCCCCTCACCCCTTCCAGGTCGACCGGGGAACGTTCCGGCGCACGCTGGTCCGGCTGCCGGCCGTCCGCGGCCCGTGGCTGCGCGAGATCGTCGACAACCTCGCGCAGCGCCCGGTCACCGGCGGCTTCTAGAACGCGAAGACCGCGCCCGTCCTCGCGTTCAGCTCACACGCGTTGCCGAACTCCTTCTTCCAGCTGAGCGGCGCGTCGTTGAACGTGCCCTCCGCGGTCACCGTGACCGGGTCGTACTCCGTCGTGCAGACGACGTCCGCGCCACCCTTCAGCTTGTCGAGTTCGCCGCCCGCGTCGTGCAGCGCGTCGCACGCCGCAGCCGCGTTGGGGTGGTTGCCGCCGGTCGGGCGGCAGCCGAGGAAGACGTCCTTCGCCACGCCCTCCGCGTCGGTGACGGTCAGGTGGAGCCGGGTGGGCGGCTTCGGCACGGCGTCCGCCGCGCTCGCGAGGCCGAGGCCGAGGCCGGCGAAGGTGGCGGCGGCCAGGCCGTATGCAAGGGTGCTCTTCATGCCCCGGCCAACGACGACCTTCTCCCCGGGTCACTAAGCTCCACCCACGTGACCAGCAAATTCATCCTCTTCGACGTCGACGGCACCCTTATGGACGCTGTCGCCAACCAGCGGCGTGTCTGGCACGCCTGGGCGGCACGCCATGGGCTCGACGGGGACGAGGTGTACGCGGTGGCGCTCCGCACCCGGCCCGTCGAGACCTTCGCCGCCGTCGCGCCCGGTCTCGACCCGGACGCGTGTCTCGCGCTCCTGCACGAGTTGGAGGACGAGGACGTCCGTACGGGCACGTACTCCGCCTTCGACGGCGCGGCCGACCTGCTCACCGCACTCCCTCCCGGCTCCTGGGCGCTCGTCACCTCCAACTACGAACACCGGGTCCGGGGCCGCTTCGAGCGCACCGGCCTCCCCCTCCCCCACCTGATCGTCGACGCCGCGTCCGTACACGAGGGCAAGCCGTCCCCGGCTCCGTACCTTCTGGCGGCCGAGAAGCTGGGCGCCGAGCCCGCCGACTGTCTGGTGGTCGAGGACGCGCCGTCCGGGGTCCGGTCGGGCCTGGCCGCCGGCATGACGGTCTGGACCGTGAACGCCCCGGCCGCCCCCGAGGGGTCGCACCGCCACTTCAGTTCACTGGCCGAGGCGGCTCCGGAGATCCACGCGACGCTCGGCCCGCTGCCGCTGCCGCTTCCGCTTCCGCTTCCGTGACGTAACGGCGGAACACGGGGACCCGGACGTCCCCCTCCGGCCGGAACGCGACCTCCAGGTCCATCCCGATCCGGAGGTCGCCCTCCGCCACCCCCACCACCTCGGTCATCAAGCGTGGGCCCTCCACCAGGTCGACGACCGCCGCCACGTACGGCACCCGGTCGCCGAAGGGCGGCAGGTCGTTGCGGTGGACGACGGACCAGGTGTAGAGCGTGGCCCGGCCGCTCGCCCGCTCCCACCGCACGTCCTCGCTCCAGCAGTACGGGCAGAACTCGCGCGGGTAGTGGTGGGCCTTCCCGCAACCCTCGCACCGCCTCAACAGCAGCCGGCCCTCCCCCGCCGCGTCCCAGTAGGGGCGGGTGAAGGCGTCGATGTCGGGGTCGGCGGCGGTCATCGGAACAGTCCGATCGCGTGGTCGAGGGACCAGGTCTGCCAGGACATCGCGAGAAGCGCGACCAGGGAGATCAGCGCCATCATCGCGTTCTGCCCCTGCTCGGCCCAGTCGTGGATCATCAGGACGAGGTAGAGCAGGTTGAGCAGCAGCCCGCCCACCAGCGCCACGGGCGTCAGGAAGCCGACGATCAGCCCGAGGCCCAGGGCCAGTTCGGCGTAGACGACGAGGTACGCCATCACCTTCGGGCGCGGTGCCACGACCGCGTCGAAGCCCTTCTTCACGAACGGCCACCGGTGCTTGCCGGCGACGTCCGCCGCCCAGGCGATGCCGGTGCCGCGCTCGAACCAGCCCTTCTTGTCCTTGTGGCGCCAGCTCTCCAGCCACCACAGGCCGAGGCCGATGCGGAGGACGGCGAGCCATTCGGCGCCGGTGAGCCAGATGGTCTGCATCGGTCGCTACCTGCCCCTCCCGAAGGTGATCTGACGGTACGTCAGTTCAGCTGATCCGGGCCCGTGCGCGCAAGACCCCCGCACATCCCCACACACCCCGCCCACACGTGACCGTTTCGCAACCGATTCCCCTCTTGACCGAGACCCAACAAGTGAGCATCTCGTTACGCTGAGCATTCGTGACCAACACCCCCCAATCCAGACCGGACCACCCCGTCTACGTCATCGGGGGCGGACCCGGCGGACTCGCCGTCGCCGCCTCCCTCCGCGCGCAGGGCGTACGGGCCGTCGTCCTGGAGAAGTCCGACGCCGTCGGCGCCTCCTGGCGCTCGCACTACGACCGTCTGCGGCTGCACACCACCCGCCGCCTCTCCGCGCTGCCCGGCCTGCCGATACCCCGCTCCTTCGGGCGCTGGGTCGCCCGCGCGGACGTCGTGCGGTACCTGGAGAAGTACGCCGAGGCGCACGAGCTGGAGATCGTCACCGGTGTCGAGGTCTCCCGCGTCGAGCGCGCCGGTGAGGACTGGCTCCTGCACGCGACCGGCGGACGGCGGCTGACCGGGCGGGCGGTCGTCGTCGCGACCGGCTACAACCACACCCCCCGCGTGCCCGAGTGGCCGGGCCTGGAGGCGTACGGCGGTGAGCTGATCCACGCGAGCGCCTACCGCAATCCCGCGCCGTACGAGGGGAAGGACGTCCTCGTCGTCGGCGCGGGGAACACGGGGGCCGAGATAGCCGCCGACCTCGCCGAGGGCGGGGCCGCGCGGGTACGGCTCGCGGTGCGCACCGTGCCGCACATCGTGCGGCGCTCCACGGCCGGGTGGCCGGCGCAGCGGACGGGGATCCTGGTCCGGCGGCTACCGGTGCGGCTGGTGGACAAGCTGGGCGAGCTGGTGAGCCGGATCTCGATACCCGACCTGTCGGAACACGGGCTGCCCCGGCCGGACACGGGGCTCTACTCGCGGGTGCGCGAGGGCGCGGTCCCGGTGCAGGACGTGGGCCTGATCGACGCCGTACGGAAGGGGAAGGTGGAGATCGTCGGCGCGGTCGGCTCCTTCGACGGCGACAAGGTGCTGCTCGCGGACGGCTCCACGATCACCCCGCAAGCCGTGATCGCGGCGACCGGCTACCGACGGGCCCTGGAATCACTGGTCGGCCACCTGGACGTCCTCGACGAGCAGGGCCGGCCGGCAGTGCGGGGCGCGCGGACGGCGCGCGAGGCGCCGGGGCTGTACTTCACGGGGTTCACGAACCCGATCAGCGGGATGCTCCGTGAGCTGGCCCTGGACGCGGAGAAGATCGCGCGCGGGATCACCCGTCAGCGCGCCTCGGCCGCCCGCCGCCGCGGCGAGGCGCGGCGACGGGCGGACTGACCCGGTCAGGCGACGGTCGGGCCACGGTCAGGTGGCGCAGCCGTACTTCTTGGCGAGGTTGGTGGCGGCCTCCCGCACCACGGTCGCACTGTTGCGGATCGCGGTGTCCCGGTCGACGAGGTCCTTCTTCTCCGCCTGTGAGGGTGCGCTGAGCGACACCGTGATGTACGGGGCGGTCGAGCCCATGCGGGCGGCGCAGCCGGCAGGCAGCGTGGCCTCGGCCTGGTCGGGGAGCGCCCAGCCGGTGTATCCGGGGCCGAGGGGGACGGAGTCCTTCTTCCGGCCGGCGGCGTGCCGGTTGTCCTGGACGATCAGTTGGTAGACCCCGCGGGGGACGTCACTGTCCGTGTTGGCGCGCTGCACCTGGCACCCTTTGAACACCGCGTGATCGGTGCTCTTGCCCTCGCGCTCCCACTCCTCCGCGCTGACCTCACCCCCTTGCCGTCGTCGATCAGTTCCGCCGTCTGCCGGCTGAGCGCCCCGTGACACAGGGTCTGCGGCAGCGGCGGCTTCTCCTCGCCGTCAGGCCAGAAGCTCGCCGTCACGACGGCCACCCCGGCGGCGCCGAGCACGATGGTCAGCGGCAACCACTTCTTGTCCACTACGGCTGGCCCATCTTCATCTGGGCGTCCTGGATGCCGTTCTGGTACCACTGCTCGGCGGTCGGCTGGAGGCCGTCCTCGTACTCGCCCGGGCTCACGTCCAGCTCCGTGTCCGGGTCGAGGCCCTTTTCCGCGAGTTGATCGATCAAGAGTCCGGGCCATTCCTGACGGCCCGTCACTTTGCTAACCTGACGAGACGTCAGATGACTGGTCGGACGTCGGGCAGGGCGGAGCGGAACGATGCTTGGATCGACTCACGGCACCTTCACCACCGATCTCCGCGCCCGCGTGGACGCCTGCGGAGAGCCTCACTCGGACCGGAACGTCGTGCGCGGCACGACCGCGATCGCGGGAGACGTCGACGTCAGCGGGCGGCCGTTGCACGTACCCGTGCCCGACCTCGACCGGTTCTTCCGGCCCGGGTCCGTCGCCGTCGTCGGCGCCTCCGACGCCGAGGGGCGGCCCAACACCGGCATCACCCGGCAGCTCATCGCCTGGGCCGAGCGGGTCGGCGCCCGGCTCGTGCCCGTGCACCCCACCCGTACGAGCGTCTTCGGGATCGACTGCGTGCCCTCGGTCGGCGCGCTCGGTGAGCCCGTCGACCTCGCCGTCCTGCTCGTCGCCGACCCGCTCCCCGTCGTCGAGGAACTGGCGGAGGCCAAGGTGAGGTTCGCCGTCGCCTTCGCATCCGGCTTCGCCGAGACCGGCGACGAGGGCGCCGCCGCGCAGGAACGTCTCACCGACGCCGTCCGGCGGTCCGGGATCCGTCTGCTCGGACCGAACACCAACCTCAACGCCTTCGAGCGCTTCCGCGACGACCTGGACGGGCCGGCGATCGCGCTCATCACCCAGTCCGGGCACCAGGGCCGGCCCGTGCACACCCTCCAGGAGCTGGGGATACGGCTCTCCCACTGGGCGCCCACCGGCAACGAGGCCGACCTGGAGACCGCCGACTTCATCTCGTACTTCGCGACCCGGCCCGAGGTCGGGGCCATCGCCTGTTACGTCGAGGGGCTCAAGGACGGGCGCTCCTTCCTGCTGGCCGCCGACCGCGCCGCCCGCCAGGGCGTGCCCGTCGTCGCGGTGAAGGTCGGGCGGACCGAGACCGGCGCGCGGATGGCCGCCTCGCACACCGGCAAGCTCACCGGCGCGGACCAGGTCGTCGACGCGGCGATGCGCCAGTTCGGGGTCATCCGGGTCGACGGGCTCGACGAGCTCCAGGACACCGCCGCCCTGCTGGCCCGGGCCCGCAAGCCGGTCGCCGACGGTGTCGTCGTCTACTCGATCTCCGGCGGCACCGGCGCCCACTTCTCCGACCTCGCCACGGCCGCCGGGCTGACTCTGCCCACCCTCTCGGAAGCCAAGCAGGCGGAGCTCCACCAGTGGATACCGCCGTATCTGAACGTGGCCAATCCCGTCGACAACGGCGGGCACCCGGTCGGCGACTGGCGCGGACGGAAGATCATCGACGCGATCCTCGCCGACCCGTCCGTCGGGGTGCTGATCTGCCCCATCACGGGCCCCTTCCCTCCCATGAGCGACAAGCTGGCGCAGGACCTGGTCGACGCGGCCGAGGCCACCGACAAGCTGGTGTGCGTGGTGTGGGGCTCGCCGGTCGGGACGGAGGCCGCCTACCGCGAGACCCTGCTCGGATCCTCGCGCGTCGCCACCTTCCGTACGTTCTCCAACTGCATCGGGGCCGTGCGGGCCTACCTCGACCACCACCGCTTCACCGCCGCCTACCGCTCCCCCTTCGACGAGGCCCCTCGCACCCCTTCCCCCTCCTTCCGCAAGGCCCAGGCCCTCATGCGGCCCGGCCGGCAGCTGAGCGAGCACGCGGCGAAGCAGCTGCTGCGGGCGTACGGGATCCGGGTGCCGCGCGAGCAGCTGGTGACGAGCGCCGCCGCGGCCGTCCGGGCGGCCGGTCTGGTCGGCTACCCGGTGGTGATGAAGGCGTCCGGTGCGCAGCTGGCGCACAAGACCGAACTGGGGCTCGTGAAGGTCGGGTTGACCTCGGCGAGTCAGGTCCGGGACGCGTACCGCGAGCTGACCGACATCGCGCGCTACGAGGGCGTCGACCTCGACGGGATCCTGGTCTGCCAGATGGTCGGGCGCGGGGTCGAGATGGTGGTCGGCGTGACCCGCGACCCGCTCTTCGGGCCGACGGTCACGGTGGGTCTCGGGGGCGTCCTGGTCGAGGTCCTGAACGACGCGTCCGTGCGCGTGCCGCCGTTCGGCGAGGACCAGGCCAGGAGGATGCTCGGCGAACTGCGCGGGCAGGCTCTGCTGAAGGGCGTACGGGGGGCTCCGCCGGCGGACGTGGACGCGCTGGTGGAGGTCGTGCTGCGGGTGCAGCGGATGGCGCTCGAACTCGACGGCGACCTCGCCGAACTGGACATCAACCCGCTGATGGTGCTGCCGCGCGGGCAGGGCGCGGTGGCGCTCGACGCGCTCGCGGTGTGCCGATAGGAGCCCGGAGCCCGGTGGAAGAGATCCTGCACAGCATCGACAACGGCGTCTCGTGGATCACGCTCGACCGGCCCGAGGCGATGAACGCCGTCACCTGGGACCAGCGCGAGCGGATCATCGCGCTGCTGGGGGACGCCTCGGCCGATCCGGACGTACGGGCGGTGGTCCTGACCGCCACCGGTCGCGGCTTCTGCGCGGGCGCGGACCTGCGGGGCGCCCCGTCCTCGGGCGAGCGCGTCCCCGGTGACGTGGCGCGGACGATCCAGCTCGGGGCGCAACGCCTGATCGGGGCCGTACTGGACTGCGAGAAGCCGGTGATCGCGGCGGTGAACGGCACGGCGGCCGGGATCGGGGCGCATCTGGCGTTCGCCTGCGATCTCGTGCTCGCGGCGGAACCGGCGACGTTCATCGAGGTGTTCGTACGCCGCGGCCTGGTGCCGGACGGGGGCGGGGCGTATCTGCTGCCCCGGCTGATCGGCCCGCAGCGCGCGAAGGAGCTGATGTTCTTCGGCGACGCGGTGACGGCGCACGACGCCCGGGAGCTGGGCCTGGTGAACCGGGTGGTTCCGGCGGAGGAGCTGCAGAAGACCGCGCGGGAGTGGGCCGAGCGGCTGGCCCAGGGGCCGACACGGGCGCTGGCCCTGACCAAGCAGCTCGTGAACGCCTCCCTGGACAGCGACCGCTCCACCGCGTTCGCGGCGGAGGCGGCGGCCCAGGAGATCAACATGACGACGCGGGACGCGAACGAGGGTGTGGCGAGCTTCGTCGAGCGAAGGACGCCTCGGTACGAGGGGCGGTAGCCGCCCCCTGACCTCCCGGTTTTTCGGTCGGTGTTGTCGCGGAGGAGCGACGCGTACCACGCTGACGCTGACCGCGGCTCAGCGCGGCATGAAGATCACCGTCCGTGTGAACGCGTACCGGCCCGCGCACTACGCGGGTGTCGCGTGGACCGCTTCGACGGGGGCCGTCGCGGCCTGACCGGGCGGACGTGGTGGGACCCGGGGACCCCGGGACGGGCTTCAGCGGCCCGTCCCGGGGTCTTCTCGTATCCAGGGGTGGCCGACGGGTATCTATCTGACGACTCGTCAGCTTCAATGGACGGTGTGATGGGACATGCTGGGATGGCGGCCACCGCCGTCCGATACCTCAGGTCGGCCGGGTCGCCCACGGCCGTCGAACCGCACCCCAGGCCGCGGCTCCGGGCGGTACGGGAGGACGAGCGGCTGCCCGTCGACCCGGCCGAGTTCCGGCGCGTGCTCGGGCACTTCGCGAGCGGCGTCACCGTCGTGACGGCCCCCGGCCCCGACGGCCCAGCCGGCTTCGCCTGCCAGTCCTTCGCCTCGCTCTCCCTGGATCCGCCCCTGGTCGCCTTCATGGTCGCCCGTACGTCGACCACCTGGCCCCGCATCGCCCGGGCCGGGGTCTTCTGCGTCAACGTCCTGGGTGCGGACCAGGGGGAGTTGTGCCGGGGCTTCGCGAGGAGCGGGGCCGACAAGTTCGCGGGCGTGGACCACGACGGCGCCCCGGTGACGGGCTCCCCGCGGCTCGCCGGGGCCCCCGCCTGGATCGACTGCACGATCGCCACGGTCCACACGGGCGGGGACCACCTGATCGTGGTGGGGAGGGTGGAGGCGCTCGGGGCCGCGGAGGGCGGCGAGCCGCTGCTCTTCCACCGGGGGCGGTTCGGGCGGTTCACCGGTTAGGGGCTGCCCGGCTGACCGCGCCGTCCGCGAGAGGCAGCTCGTGACGCTGCCGACGGCAGTCCTGGTCGTCCTCCCGGCTCTGCGCCTGTCGGTGGGGTGACCGCAACGGCTTACGCCTACCCGGCACCCTCCCCGACCGCAAGGGCTCCGGACGAGACCACCGATCGTCGGATCACGCCACAGAAGTGGGTCTGTTGTTGGGCATGGTGGTTTCCTGTCCCTGGCCGAAGGGGGCGCTCCAGCTGCCGGTGCCCTTGTAGAGGTACGTCCTGTTGTCGGCGGAGTTGGTGGCGAAGAGGTCGGGTCGGCCGTCGCGGTCGGCGTCGCCGATGCCGACGAGGTGGCTGTAGCCCTGCCAGCCGGCGCTGATCTTGATGCGGGGGGCGAAGGTGCCGTCGCCCTTGCCGAGGTGGAGCCAGAGGACGCCGGCGGTGTCGCGGCCGACGAGGTCACCGGCGGCGGCTCCGGCGATGTTGCCGGTGGCGGTGATCTGGTTGTAGCCGTGCCAGCCGGTGCCGAGCTTGACGCGCGGCGCGAAGGGGGCGCTCCAACTGCCGGTTCCCTTGTGCAGCCACAGGGCACCCGTCCCGTCGGTGGCGACGAGGTCGGACTTGCCGTCCCCGTTGAGGTCGCTGCCGCCGGTGATCTGCTTGTACCCGCCCCAGCCCGTGCCCACCTTGTAGCGGGGTGCGAAGGTGCCGTCGCCCTTGCCGAGGTAGTGCCACAGCACACCGGCGGTGTCGCGCGCCACGATGTCGCCGTGGGCGGCGCCGGCGATGTTGCCGACCGCCTCGATCTGGTTGTAGCCACCCCACCCGCTGCCGATGAGCTTCTGCTCCGCCGATGCGATCGACCCCATCCAGTGGTTTTCGTGGTCGAAGTGCGAATCGGCGCGCCAGAGACGACCCGAACCGTCGCGCAGCAGCACGTCCGGGGTGCCGTTGTCGTTGTAGTCGTGCGGCGCGGGCTTGCGGACGACCTTGAACGTCCCGGAAGTGACCAAGTTCGGGCCGAGGCCATTCAGGGGTTCGGCGCTGATCTCCCAGGTGTAGTCACCGTTGTAGGCGGTTTCGACCAAGGTGGAGCCGAGAACACCTCTCCAGCCGATGTACAGAACCCCGTTCGCCGGCTGGTCGAACTCCTGAAAGATCGTCTTGCCCGTCCGGACGTGCCGCAGGGTGACCTTGGCCCGTACGTTGGACCGAGACAGCCACCATTGGAACCCAAACGCGCCGTAATTCTGGTCGAGATCCATCGTGCCGGGGATGTTGTGGCTCAGCAGAGCCACCTTGGTGGACTCGCCGCTGCTCGCGACGAGCGTGGCGGCCGGGACGCCGTCGACGCCGGGGGCGATCCGGTAGAGACCCTCGCCCTGCGCGACGGTACCGCCGCGCACGATCTGGGCGCCGTCGGGTGCGACAGCGGCCGTCAGAGTGTGGTCGAGGAGCCTGCGAGTGGAGATCCCATCCTTCAGACTGCGCGCGGTCAGGACGTGCAAGGGATCCGCCTTGACGTCGGTGAGACCGCTGCGGGTGCCGTACGTGACCCACTCGCCGACCAGACCGACCTGGACGTCCTTCCGCCGGACGTTTCCGAGGCGGAAGTTCTGCGCCGCCTGGGCGGCGCGATCGACGGCCACCAACGTGACGTCGGCCTCTTGGTCGTACTCGACCCATGCGATGTGCGTCGCCGAGAGCGCGATGTTGCCCTTCGCGGTCGCGGGGACTTCGTAGGTCTCGATCACGGTGTTCGTGGCCAGGTCGAGCGTGGCCACGTAATTCTGGTAGTCCGTATCCGCGTACCCGTTGTACGTCAGCAGGGCGTGATCGGTGGTACCGGGGTGGACTTTGAGGTTCCAGACGTTTTCCGGAACACCGGTCGTCACCTTGCCCGACCCGCTGGTCATGGTGTGCATGTGAAGGAGCCGGTCCCCCACGGTGGTGAACAGAGCCGTTCCCGCGGCTCCCGCGTAGCGGGTCTCCGTGTCGAGCGGCACCGAGCTCAGCTTCTGGCCCGTCGCCATGTCGGTGAGGTCGGCACCAGTGGTCCAGTGGGAGGCCACGATGTCCCCCGACCCGGTGTTCTCGATCTGGGGACCCCAGTTCAGCGCCCTCGCGGGAGAGCCGTCCGCCGGGACCCAGTACCGCATCGGGTTGGCCTCCGTGAGGGCCAGGTACCCCGTGGCAGTGGCACCGAAGATATTGCTGTTCTTCGGGAACGGCGCGACAGTCGTCGTGGTCGTCGCCGCTCTCGTGGCGCCTTCGGCGACCGGCGCGGCGATCGCCGGCGCGGTCAGCCCGCTCCCGCCGGCGGTGACGACGAGCACGGTGACGACGGCCGCGGCGAGCCGACGACGAGCGGGACGGGCGTGAGACAAGGCGGGTTCTCCTCAGGAAGACCAGGCGCACCATACGTTGCGCCCGATCAGACTCGCGATCACCAGGGATGGTTGTACCGCGCCCGCGTACGACCTGGAGATGCGATGAGCTGCCGAAACAAGGCCACCCACTCCCGCACTAGGAGACGTGAGAGTGCGCCACGGGGGTCGGGGGACGGCGGCGGATCACCAGGGCCATCAGGGCCGCCGCCGCGCACAGGGCGCCCGAGGCGTACCAGACCACGTCGTAGGAGCCGAAGACGTCCCGCGCCACGCCGCCCGCGAAGGCGACCACCGCCGCGCCCACCTGGTGGGAGGCGAGGACCCAGCCGAAGACGATCGCGCTGTCCTCCCCGTAGTGCTCGCGGCACAGCGCGATCGTCGGCGGGACCGTCGCCACCCAGTCCAGGCCGTAGAAGACGATGAAGAAGATCATCGGTGGGTGGACGGACGGCGCCAGGAGCATGGGCAGGAAGAGCAGCGAGATCCCCCGCAGCGCGTAGTACACGGCGAGCAGGCGCCGCGCCTCGAAGCGGTCCGTGAACCAGCCGGAGGCGATCGTGCCGACGACGTCGAAGACCCCGATGACGGCGAGCAGCGAGGCCGCCGCGGTGATGGGCATCCCGTGGTCGTGGGCGGCCGGCACGAAGTGCGTCTTGACCAGGCCGTTCGTCGAGGCGCCGCAGATCGCGAACGTGCCGGCCAGGAGCCAGAACGGGCCGGTGCGGGCCGCCTTGAGGAGGACGCTCACGGCGCGGCGGGCCGCCCCCGTGACCGGGGCGGGCTTCGGCGCGAACGTGCCGCCGTACGGCGCGAGCCCCACGTCGGCCGGGTGGTCGCGCAGCAGCAGCCAGACGAAGGGCACGACGGCGAGCGCGGAGAGCGCCACGGTCACCGAGGCCGGGCGCCAGCCGTGGTTCTCGACCAGCCAGGACAGTAGGGGCAGGAAGACCAGCTGGCCCGACGCCCCGGCCGCGGTGAGGATGCCGGTCACCAGGCCGCGCCGGGCGACGAACCACCGGTTCGTCACCGTCGCCGCGAACGCCAGCGCCATCGAGCCGCTGCCGAGGCCGACGAGGACGCCCCAGAACAGGACGAGCTGCCAGGCCGCCGTCATCCACACGGTCAGCAGGGAGCCGAGCGCGATCACGCTCAGCGCGACCGCGACGACCCGGCGGATGCCGAAGCGGTCCATCAGGGCCGCGGCGAACGGCGCCGTCAGGCCGTACAGCGCGAGGTTCACCGACACCGCGAAGCCGATCGTGCCGCGCGACCAGTCGAACTCGCCGTGCAGGGGCTCGATCAGCAGCCCGGGCAGTGAGGCGAAGGCCGCGGCGCCGATGATCGTGACGAAGGTGACCGCCGCGACGAACCAGGCGCGGTGGACTCGGGGGGTACGGGGCAGGACGGGAGGCGGCGTCGCGGCGGTCTCGGTTGTCTGGGTCACGTCACACAGCATCGTGGCCCGGGCGACCCCCCACCACTGGCCCGAATGACAACTTTCGCAAGGATCGGGACACGAGGGTCATACCCGCGGCAGCGTCCTGATCGGCCGCACCACCAGCAGCGCCACCACCACAAGCACCGCGATCCCCGCCCCCGCCAGCAGGACCCTCTCGGCGCCCACCGCCTCCGCCACCGGCCCGGCCAGCGCCCGGCCCGCCGCCATCATCAGCAGCGATCCGGCCACGTCGTACGCGTGCATCCGGTTCAGCGCGTCCTGCGGCACATGCGTCTGCACCGACGTCGACCACATCACCAGCCAGAACGCGAAGGCCGCCCCGCCCAGGAACTGCCCCACGCCCAGCAGCGCCACGGACACCCCCGAGCCGAGCAGGAGGAGGTTCACCGGCAGGCCGAGCAGCGCCACCGCGCCCGCCGCCAGCGGGCGGCGCGGGCGCAGCCGCAGGGCGAGCAGGCCGCCGACCGCGCTGCCGGCGCCGTTGACGGCCATCAGCGTGCCGTACGCGGCCGAGCCGTGGTCGCCGGTCACCAGGGTCGCGGTCAGCGGCACCATCGGGCCGGCGACCGTCAGGCCGTACACCGTCCAGATGGCGATGACCCCCCACAGCCAGCTCCGGGCCCGGAACTCCCGCCAGCCGACGGCCATCTCGGCGCGCAGCGAACCCCGGACCGCCGCGTCGCCCGGGGCCGCGGGTATCCGCATCAGAGCGAGGCAGAGGGCGCTGACGGCGAAGGTCGCGCCGTTGACACCGAAGGCGGCCCCCGCCCCGGAGAGGGCGACGAGGAGGCCCGCCACGGCCGGACCCGCCATGGTCATCAGGGACTCGACGACCCGCAGGACCGCGTTGGCGCGCTGCACGTCGGGGGCGATACGCGGGATGGTGGAGGCGACGCCCGGCTGGAAGAGGGCGGCGCAGACACCGCTGACGGCGCTGAGCGCGTACACGGCCCACAGCGGCGGACCGCCCGTGGCGAAGGAGACGGCGAGGACGGCCGCGCCGGGCAGCCGCAGCACATCCGCGAGGATCATCATCCGGCGTGCGGTGAAGCGGTCGGCGAGGACTCCGCCGAAGACGACGAAGAGCGCGAAGGGGCCGATCCAGGAGCCCAGCGCGTACCCGACGGAGGAGTCGGGGTACCCGGCGCCGAGCAGACCGGCGGCGAGGGCCACGGGCACCATGCCCTCGCCGAACACGGCGGCGGCCCGGGCCACGAAGAAGAGCCGGAAGTTACGGTTCCAGAGGGCGGGAGCCGCGACCGGTGCGGGAATGGGCTCCCGCACCTCAGACTTGTACGAGTAGTGCTCCGATGGCTTGCCCGTGGGCTTGTTCGCCGGCATGTCCGTTGGCTTGTCCGTCACAGACTCGACTTCTAGCAGCAAGTGGTCTGGACCACAAAGGGAATAACTCGTGCCGCACCGTGTCGCCGTCCTCGCCCTGCCCGGCCTCCTCCCCTTCGAACTGGGCATTCCCCACCGGATCTTCGGCCGCGCCAAGGACACCGAGGGCCGGCTGCTGTACGAGATCGTGACCTGCGCCCCGGTCGCCGGGCCGGTCCGGACGGACGCGGACTTCGCCGTTCAGGTGGAGCACGGCCCGGAGGCGCTCGCGGCGGCGGACACGGTCGTCGTCCCCGCCTCGTACGAACTCGGTCCCGTCTACGACGAGGGCAGGCTGACCGACGAACTGGCGGCCGCCCTCGCGCACATCCGGCCCGGGACCCGGCTCGTGTCCATCTGCACCGGCGGGTACGTGCTCGCCGCCGCCGGCTACCTCGACGGCCGGCCGGCCACCACGCACTGGGCCTCGGCCGAGCACTTCCAGCGGCTGTTCCCGAACGTCCGGGTCGACGCGGACGTCCTGTTCGTCGACGACGGGGACGTCCTCACCTCGGCGGGCGTCGCCGCCGGGATCGACCTGTGCCTGCACATCGTGCGCCGCGACCACGGCAGCGCCGTCGCCAACGAGGTGGCCCGCAGGACGGTCGTACCGCCGCACCGGGACGGCGGACAGGCCCAGTACATCCAGCGCCCGCTCCCGGAGCCGGGCACGGCGACGACGACGACGGCCCGCGCCTGGGCACTGGCCCATCTGCACGAGCCGATCCAGCTGCGGGACCTGGCGGTACGGGAGTCGATGAGCGTGCGGACGTTCACGCGCCGCTTCCGGGAGGAGGTCGGCGTCAGCCCCGGCCAGTGGCTCACCCAGCAGCGGGTGGAGCGGGCCCGCCACCTCCTGGAGTCCACCGACCTGCCGGTCGACCAGGTGGCGCGGGACGCCGGCTTCGGCACGCCCCAGTCCTTGCGCTCCCACCTCCAGGCCGCGATCGGCGTGACCCCGAGGACCTACCGGCGCACGTTCCGGGCGGGTGTCGTCTAGAGGTGTCGTCCAGAGGCGCCGCCTAGAAGGTCAGCACGCCGCGTGCGACCTTTCCCTGCTCGGCGTCCTCCGCCGCCCGCGTGAACTCCTCCACCGGGTACGTGGCGGTGACGAGTTCGTCGAGCAGGAGACGGCCCTCGCGGTACAGCTCGGCGTAGAGGGCGATGTCCTTCTGGGGGCGGGAGGAGCCGTACCGACAGCCGAGGATCGACTTGTCCAGGAACATCGCGGCGGGCGGGAAGCTCGCCTCGGCGGTGGGTGCGGTCATGCCCAGCAGGATCGCCTGGCCGTGACGGTCGAGCAGGTCGATCGCGGTGCGGACGAGGCCGGTGTGTCCGACGCATTCGAAGACGTGGTCGGCGCCGGTGGGGAGGATGTCCCGGACGGTCTCCGTGGAATCGAGGAAGTGGGTGGCCCCGAAGCGGAGGGCGGTCTCTTCCTTGGCCGGGTTGGTGTCGACGGCGACGATCGTGAGCGCGCCGGCGATGCGGGCGCCCTGGAGGACGTTGAGTCCGATGCCGCCGGTGCCGATGACAACGACGGTCTCGCCGCGGTCGACCTTGGCGCGGTTGAGTACGGCGCCGACGCCGGTGAGGACGCCGCAGCCCATGAGGGCGGCGGAGGTGAGCGGGATGTCCCGCGGGATCTTCACGGCCTGGACGGCCTTGACGACGGTCCGCTCGGCGAAGGAGGAGTTGGAGGCGAACTGGAACAGGGGCCGGCCGTCGGCCCGGGAGAACGGCTGCTGGGGCCTGCCGATCGCCTTGCGGCACATGGTGGGGCGCCCGCGGTCGCAGTCGGCGCAGGCGCCGCAGTTGGCGAGCGTGGAGAGAGCGACGTGGTCGCCGGGGGCGACATGGGTGACGCCGGGCCCGACGGCCTCGACGACACCGGCGCCTTCGTGGCCGAGGACGACGGGGGCGGGGAAGGGGATGGTCCCGTCGACGACGGACAGATCACTGTGACAGAGCCCGGCGGCGACGACGCGGACGAGCACCTCGCCGGGCCCGGGTTCGCGTACGACCAGGTCGTGCACGACCTGGACCTGCTTGCCGTCGTAGACGACACCTCTCATGAGCGTGCTCCTCGTGTCGGGGGGCGGGTATTTCCCCCACCCCACTCCGTTGTGGGCATTCGTTCCGCATGGGGGTCCCCCCAGGGCGAAGCCCTAGGGGGAGGAACGGGTGGGCACAACCCCACGACGGCGCCGCACCCGTGGGTACCGTGGGCACGGGGCGCCTGGGCCCGGCAAGGGCGCCGTCCGTTGTGCCCACCCGTTCCGCCCCAGCGGAACAGTTGCCCACAACGGTGGGGGCACCGGCCCCGCGCACGCCCTACCCGTTCGGTCTGGCGCCCTCCGCCGCCGCCCTCGCCATCTCCTCCAGCCGCGCCAGCATCGGCATCGGGTCCGTCCCCACCGTCCCCGGCAGGAAGTCCGCGATCCGTTCCGGTGTCCACGCGCCGCCCTCCGCGTACCCCGCCCGCAGTTCCCTCGGCTGCGCCCACACCGCGATCTTGGGGCCCGCGATCGTGTAGACCTGGCCGGTGATCCGCTCCTCCCTCGCCCGCTCCGACAGCAGGTAGACGACCAGCGCCGCCACGTCCTCCGGCTCGCCGATCTCCTTCAGCTCCATCGGCACGTTCGCCGACATCCGGGTCCGCGCCACCGGCGCCACCGCGTTCGCCGTGACCCCGTACTTGTGCAGCCCGAGTGCGGCGCTCCGCACCAGCGAGATGATCCCGCCCTTGGCCGCCGAGTAGTTCGCCTGCGCCACGGACCCCTGGTGGTTGCCGCTCGTGAAGCCGATCAGCGTTCCCGCGCCCTGCTTCCGCATCACCGCCGACGCCGCCCGGAAGACGGTGAACGTGCCCTTCAGATGCGTCGCGACGACCGGGTCCCACTCCTCCTCGGACATGTTGAACAGCATCCGCTCGCGCAGGATCCCGGCCACGCACACGACCCCGTCGATCCGCCCGTACTCCGCCAGCGCCACGTCCACGATCCGCTGTCCGCCCGCCATCGTGGAGATGTCGTCGGCGACGGCGACCGCCGAGCCCCCCGCCGCCTCGATCTCCTTCACCACCGCCAGCGCGACCTCCGACGTCGGCTCCCCACCCTCGATGGAGACCCCGTAGTCGTTGACGACGACCTTCGCGCCCTCCGCCGCGCACGCGAGGGCGACCGCCCGGCCGATCCCCCGCCCCGCGCCCGTCACGGCGACGACCTTGCCTGCCAAGAAGTTCCCCACGCCCGGCCCCTTCCCGCATTTTCTGACGGTCCGTTAGATTCGTTCGTCGACAGGATTCTACGGTCCGTCAGATACCGGAGAACAAGACCCCGGAGGCCCCGATGTCAGATCCCGCGCAGCTCCCCGCCGAGTTCCACGACATCGCCAAGCGCGTCAACAACTGGGGACGCTGGGGCCGGGACGACGAGATCGGCACCCTCAACCTGATCACCGACGACGTCGTACGACAGGCCGTCGCGACCGTCCGCTCCGGCCACCGCGTGCCCCTCGCCCTCGACCTCAAGCAGGACGGCATACAGACCGGCATGATCCCGGGCCGGGTCAACCCGCTCCACGTCATGGTCCAGATCAACCAGGAGCTCTTCGGGCCCGGCACGGTCGCCACCAGCGATGACGCCGTGACCTTCGGCCTCCAGGCCGGCACCCACTGGGACGCGCTCACCCATGTCTCGCACTCCGGCAGGATCTACAACGGCCGGCCCGCCGCCACGATCACCCCGCACGGCCGCTCCGAGTTCAGCGGCATCCACACCGCCCGCCACATCGTCAGCCGCGGTGTCCTGCTCGACGTGGCCGCCGCCAAGGGCCTGGAGCAGCTGCCCGGCGACCACGCCGTGACCCCCGAAGACCTCGACGAGGCCGCGGAATTCGGCCGCGTCACCGTCCGGGCCGGCGACATCGTCCTCGTACGGACCGGGCAGATGCGGCAGTACCTCGCCGGGGACAGGCACGCGTACGCCTTCCCCTCCCCCGGCCTCTCGATCCGTACGCCCGAGTGGTTCCACGCCCGCGATGTCGCCGCCGTCGCCAACGACACGCTCACCTTCGAGATCTTCCCGCCCGAGATCGAGAACCTCTGGCTGCCCGTGCACGCGCTCGACCTCGTCGAGATGGGAATGCTCCAGGGCCAGAACTGGAATCTGGAAAGTTTGTCCACAGCCTGTGCACAACGCGAGCGGTACGCGTTCCTGCTCTCCGCGATGCCCGAGCCCTTCGTGGGCGGTACGGGCACACCGGTGGCCCCGGTGGCGATCCTCTGAGTGGTGAACCATGGGTGGCGGCGCACTCGCGCGCGCCCCGAGCACGGCACGACGTCGCCGCCGCCACCCCGGACACGACCCGCACTCGTCGAGGGCTCACGCCCTCGACGTCCCCTCGCGTCGAATCGCTCACCCCAGGGTGAACAAAACGCCACGAATCGTCAACAGGGCACCGAAGCCGAAGGGGTGGTCACCGACGCCTCCGGCGTCGTCGCCACCCCTCGGTCCACCTCGCACCAGATGCTCTTGCCCACGCCCTCGGGCTGCCAGCCCCACCGGTCCGCCAGGCCGGACACCAGCTCCAGGCCGCGCCCGTTGGTGTCCTCGCCCTGCGCGCGTCGCGGCAGCGGCGGCCGGTCGCTCGTGTCGGCGACCTCCACCCGTACCGTCCCGGCGCCCTGACAGTCCGCGCCGAACAACATCCGCAGCACGGCCGGGCAGCCGGTGTGCACCACGGCGTTGGTCACGAGCTCGGAGATGAGCAGCACCAGCGTCTCGGCCAGCGGCTCGTCATCCCCTATGCCCGATCCGGCGAGCCTCGAGCGCGCCCATCGCCTGGCACGCCCCACCTCCGCCGGGTCCGGCCCGACCTCCAACTGAACCTGAAGCACCTGCACCGCTCACACCATCCGAACCGGCGGACACATCGCCTCGCGCCTCACAGCCATCGACGTCCTTACGGAACGTGATTCCCTTGTGAGACAGCATGGTTGACGTACAGTCACCGCAACAAGCGCTTCAGGCATATTCCAGCGCGAAGGAGTACGCATGGTCCATACTGTGCGACGCACGCTGCGGAGAGTCGAACAGGAGGGCGTCCAGCGCCTCCACGGGGTACGAGCGGCGGGCATCGCCGGATCCGGAGCCGCCGCATCGACGGCACCGGGACGATCCGGGCCCACAAGCACTCGCATCCCACGGAGGGTACCGGAGCGGGGCCCCGACTCCGGGCCGTGACGGACCGGCCGAAGGACACAACCCGATATCGACGCTCCGTGAGCGGCGGGCACCCGTCGGCTACAGCGCGGCCGCCTCGACCTCCGCCGCCCGGGCCCTCGACAGCCCGCGCTCGGCCCGCACCCAGGCCCGCTTGAGGTGCAGATGCACATCGGCCTCCCAGGTGAAGCCCATGCCGCCGTACACCTGGAGACAGTCCCGCGCGCAGTCCACCGCCGCCTCGTCGGCGAGCAGTTTCGCCCCGGCGATCTCGACGGGGTCGGCGGTGACGGCGGCGGCGTAGACGGCGGCGCGGGCGACTTCCGTTCGTACGAGCATCTCGGCACACAGCTGCTTGACGGCCTGGAAGCCCCCGATCGGCTGCCCGAACTGCTCCCGGGTACGTGCGTACTCGACGGCCATCTCGGTGGTACGCCCGGCACTCCCCAGCTGCTCAGCGGCGGTGAGCAGAACCCCCGTCGGGGGCAGTGGTTCGCGCCCGGGCACCCGATGCAGCGGCGTCAGCGGGTCCACCGACCGCACAGGCACGGCACCCTCGACATCGCCCAGGACCACGTCCGCCTCGTCCAGCCACTCCACCAACACCCCGTCGACCGCCGTCACCACCACCTCCCCCTCCGCGGCCCCCTCCACCTCCCCCGCCGCCACATGCGTCGCCACCAACGGCCCCGGCAACAACACCCGCCCCGCCTCCTCGAACACGAGCACCGCCTCCGGCAGCCCGAGCCCCACACCCCCCGCCGCCTCCGGCACCCGTAGCGCGAAGAACCCGGCGGCCCCCAGCTCCCGCCACAGCGCGCGGTCGAGCCCCGGGGAGTCCACCGCCGCCCGGAGCGCGTCCCGGTCGAAGCGGCCGGCGAGCAGCTCCCGTACCCCCGCCTTCAGCGCCTTCTGGTCGTCCGTCAGCCGGAAGTCCACGACCGGTCTCACCGCCCCTTCGGCAGGCCGAGGATCCGCTCGGCGACGATGTTCCGCTGGATCTGCGAGGTTCCGGCGGCGATGGTGTACGACAGCGAGGACAGCCGGTCGAGATTCCACTCCCGCCCGAGGTCGAGCGCGTCCGGCCCGAGGACGGCGGCGGCAGCGTCGTAGAGCTCCTGCCGCGCGTGTGAGTACCGCAGCTTGAAGACCGAGCCCCCCACACCTGGAAGCCCGGGCCCCGCCTGTGCCTCGCTGACGTTCCACTGGGTGAGCCGCCACAGCGCCCGGAACTCGGCGCTCAGCCTGCCGAGGCGCCGCCGCACCTCCGGGTCGTCCCAGGCACCGTTCTTCCGCGCCGTCCCCGCGAGTTCACCGAGCACCCGCCGACACGCCACGACCTCGCCGACGAAGGCCGTACCGCGCTCGAAGGACAGCGTCACCATCGTCACGCGCCAGCCGTCGTTCTCCTCGCCGACCCGGTTGGCGACGGGCACCCGGACCTCGTCGAGGAACATCTCGGCGAACTCCGTCGATCCGGCCAGCGTCCGCAGCGGCCGGACCGTGATGCCGGGGGCGTCCATGGGCATCGCGAGCCAGCTGATCCCCCGGTGCTTGGGGCCAGAAGCGTCCGTCCGTACGAGCAGCTCGCACCAGTCGGCGACCTGGGCGTGCGAAGTCCAGATCTTGGAGCCGGTGACGACGTACGCGTCCCCGTCCCGTACCGCCCTCGTCCGCAGCGACGCCAGGTCCGACCCGGCCTCCGGCTCGCTGAAGCCCTGGCACCACACCTCGTCGCCGCGCAGCACCGGCGGCAGCCAGCGCTCGCGCTGGTCGGCCGTGCCCTCGGCGGCGACGGTCGGCCCGGCGTGGAGCAGTCCGACGAAGTTCGCGCCGACGTAGGGCGCCCCGGCGCGCTCGGTCTCCTCCAGGAAGATCAGCCGCTGGGTCGGGGAGCCGCCCCAGTGCACGTCCGCGTAGCCCGCGTCGTACAGCCGCCGCTGCCAGCCGCAGTCGTACGCCCGCCGCCCCGGCCAGTCCAGCGGGTCGGGCTTCGGCGGCAGCGTGGGCAGCGCGCTCACGAGCCACGACCTCAGCCCCTCCCTGAACTCCTCCTCCTCGTCCGTGTACGTGAGATCCATCAGACGATGCCCAGGTCGAGGTCGAGGCCCAGCATGCGGATGGCGTTGCCGCGCATGAGCTTGTAGACCGTCTCGTCGTCGAGGCCCTGGACGTGGTCGAGGGCGACCTCCTTCGTGTGCGGGAAGGTGGAGTCGACGTGCGGGTAGTCGGTCTCGAAGGTGGCGTTGTCCCGGCCCACCACGTCCAGCGAGGCGATCCCGTGCTTGTCACGGAAGAAGCAGCAGAAGATCTGCCGGTAGTAGTACGTGGACGGCGGCTCGGGGATCAGGTCGCGGACGCCGCCCCAGGCGCGGTGCTCCTCCCACACGTCGTCGGCGCGTTCGAGGGCGTACGGGATCCAGCCCATCTGGCCCTCGCTGTACGCGAGCTTCAGCCTCGGGAACTTCACCAGGACACCGCTGAAGAGGAAGTCCATCATCGAGGCCATCGCGTTGTTGAAGCTGAGCGCGGCCTGGACGGCGGGGGGCGCGTCGGGGGAGGCGGCGGGCATCTGGCTGGAGGAGCCGATGTGCATGTTGACGACCGTGCCCGTCTCCTGGCAGACCGCGAAGAAGGGGTCCCAGTAGCCGGAGTGGATCGACGGGAGTCCGAGATACGTCGGGATCTCCGAGAAGGTCACGGCCTTCACGCCCCGGGCCGCGTTCCGGCGGATCTCCGCGACCGCCAGGTCGATGTCCCAGAGCGGGATGATGCAGAGCGGGATGAGCCGGCCGCCGCTGTCGCCGCACCACTCCTCGACCATCCAGTCGTTGTAGGCGCGGACGCAGGCGAGGGCGACCTCCTTGTCCTTGGCCTCGGCGAAGGTCTGGCCGCAGAAGCGCGGGAAGGTGGGGAAGCAGAGGGAGGCCTCGACATGGTTGAGGTCCATGTCGGCGAGGCGCGCCTTCGGGTCCCAGCAGCCGCGCCGCATCTCCTCCCTGGTGATCCCCTCCAGGGTCATCTCGTCGCGGTCGAAGCCGACGGCGGCGATGTTGCGCTTGTACGGGAACTGCAGGTCCTCGTAGATCCACCAGTCGGTCGGCGGCCCGTCCGGGTCCATCGTGATCCGGTACTTCCCGCCGACGTAGGCGAGCTCCCCGATTCCGGCGGTCAGGGGCTGGGGCCCGCGGTCGCGGTACTTGGCGGGGAGCCAGGTCTCGAAGAGGTGGGCCGGCTCGATCACGTGGTCGTCGACGCTGATGATCCGCGGAAGTTCCGTCATGAGACCCTCTCCCATTCCGAGGCTGTTTCTGATGCCCCGTCAGATATTGACGGCTCTCAGGCTAGCCCCGCGCCTCTGGACCGACAAGCAGCGCACCTCTACGCTCTCCAGTTGATCTGACTGGCCGTCAGCTAAGGGGATCGCCGTGACCGACACCGCACACGCCCTGGGTACCTCCCGCACCCTCTGGGAGCTCGTCGAGCGCCGCGCCGACCTCACGCCCGACCGGGCCGTCCTCCTCCAGGGGGACAGGACCCTCACCTTCGGCGGGCTGCGCGAGCGGGCCGAGCGGTGCGCCGCCGGTCTGTACGGGAGGGGGGTGCGGCCCGGCACCGTGGTGGCGTGGCAGCTGCCCACCCGGATCGAGACCGCCGTCCTCTCCTTCGCGCTCGCCCGCATCGGTGCCGTGCAGTCCCCCGTCATCCCCTTCTACCGGGACCGCGAGGTCGGCTTCGCGCTGCGTGAGTCCAAGGCCGACTTCTTCGCCGTGCCCGGGACGTGGCGCGGCTTCGACCACACGGAGATGGCGCGGCGGCTCGGGGCGCGCGGGATCTTCGAGGCGTACGACTCCGTGCCCGACGGCGACCCGGCCGTCCTGCCGCCCCCGCCCGCCTCCGGCACCGACGTGCGCTGGATCTACTGGACGTCGGGGACGACCTCCGACCCCAAGGGCGTCCTGCACACCGACCGCTCCCTCATCGCGGGCGGCTCCTGCCTCGCCCACGCGCTGCGCCTGACCGCGGACGACATCGGCTCGATGGCCTTCCCGTACGCGCACATCGCGGGGCCCGACTACACGGTGATGCTGCTGCTGTACGGGTTCCCCGCGGTGATGTTCGAGCAGTTCGCGCTGCCCGACGCGGTGGCGGAGTACCGCCGTCACGGCGTGACCGTCGCCGGCGGATCCACCGCGTTCTACTCGATGTTCCTCGCCGAGCAGCGCAAGCTGCCGCCCGGCGAGAGGCTGATACCGAGCCTGCGGCTGCTCGCGGGCGGCGGGGCTCCGAAGCCGCCGGAGATCTACCACGCGGTGGTACGGGAGTTGGGCTGTCAGCTCACCCACGGGTACGGGATGACCGAGGTCCCCATGATCACGATGGGTTCACCGGACGACACCGCGGAGAACCTGGCGACGACGGAGGGCCGGCCGCCCGAGGGCATGGAGATACGGATCGCCGACGACGGCTCCGGGAACGGCGAGGTACGGCTCAGGGGTGAGGCGGTCTGTCAGGGCTATCTCGACCCCGCGCAGACGGCCGCGGCCTTCGACGAGGACGGCTTCCTCATCACCGGCGACGTGGGGCATCTGACCCCGAGCGGCCATCTCGTCCTCACCGGCCGGATCAAGGACGTCATCATCCGCAAGGGCGAGAACATCTCGGCCAAGGAGATCGAGGACCTTCTCCACCAGCACCCCGCGGTCGGCGACGCCGCGGTCATCGGCCTCCCCGACCCCGAGCGCGGCGAACGCGTCTGCGCGGTGATCGAGCAGCCGCCGGGCGCCGCACCCCTGAGCCTGCGGACCGTCACCGACTTCCTGCGGGCCGCAGGGCTCTCCGTCCACAAGCTGCCGGAACAGCTGGAGGTGGTGGAGGCCCTGCCGCGCAACGAGACCTTGCGGAAGGTCCTGAAGTACAAGCTCCGGGAGCGGTACGGCGCGGGCCCCCTGCGTTAGTCCCAGAGGCGGGCGAAGGCCGCCACCGCCGCGTCCTCGTCGACCCGGCCCGAGGCGGCGGTCGGCAGGGTACGGGCGCTGAGCGCGGCCGGCACGGGGGCGATGCCGAGCGCGAGCAGGGCGCGCTCGATCTCGGCGGGGGTCTCGGCGATGGCGAGGACGGCGCGCAGGAAGGGCCGGGCGATCTCGGCGAAGCGGTCGGGGTGGTCGTGCAGCCGCTTCACCGCGCCTCCGACGAACTCCTCGCGGCTGACCCGCTGGTCTCCGTCGACGTCGGCGATCCCGGCCATGCCCTGCCAGAAGGCCTCGGCGCCTTGGCAGAGCGCCTGCCCCCGGTCGGAGCGGAACGGGACCTCGAACTCCGTCAGGAGTCGCTTCGCCGCCGTGTTGAAGTCCTCGCGCGAGATCGTCCCGTCGCCGTCCTGGTCGAACGCGGCGAACCGGGAGGCGATCCGGCGCTGGTAGAGCTGTCCGGGGTCACGGTCCTGGTCCTGGTCCCGGTCCTGATCCTGGTCCTGATCCTGGCGGTCCTGGTCACGGTCCTGCTCGGCTTCCATGGGCTCCATGTGCGGAGAGTACGACGAGGAAGGCGCTTATGCCGAGAGGGGCCGCGGTGTCTCCCTCCGCGAGCGGAACGGCTGGGCGGGAACGGTCGTGGTCTGCCCGACGAGGGAATCCACCGGGAGGGGCCGCGCCCGCTCGTCGACCGCGTCGGCCGCGTCCGCGTACACCTCGAAGAGCCGGCGTACGCCCAGCGCGGCGAGGACGCGGTTGACGTGCGAGCCGTCCAGCGCGCCGCGCGCGGGCAGCACGACCCGCAGCCGTCCGCCGCAGGAGCGCATCAGACGGCGTGCGGCGATCAGTACGCCCACCCCGCTGGAGTCGCAGAACAGCACGCCCGACAGGTCGAGGACCACGTCGTGGCGGCCACCGGCGACGGCGTCGTGGACCCGTCTGCGGACCAGGGGTGAGGTCACCAGATCCAGTTCGCCCTGGATGTGCAGCACGGTCCAGGGATCCCGCTCGTCTTCCTCGACGTGGAGCGTCACGGCTAGTGCCCTTCAAAGCGGAGGCGGTGCTTCCTGTCCCCTCCCGCTGCCCCGCCACGGCGGAACGAAACGCCTCCCATGAAAGGTGACGCTTTCTCTACCATGCCCACCCCTTATGGGGGCGCACTTGTCACAAAGGCGGGTGCGCTGTCGGCCCGGCGCATTACCGTGGAGGGCGAACTCGGTTGGGAGGGGGCTCCGGATGGCGAAGGACACACCACCGCGCTGGGACCGCAGAATGCAGCAGCGGCTGGCGCGCGGTGAGGCCGCCGCGCTCGGTGAGCTCTACGACCGGTTCGCCTCCCTGGTGCACAACCTCGCCCACCGGGTGCTCGACGACGACGCCGCCGCCGACCAGGTCACCCGCGAGGTCTTCGGCTACATCTGGGAGAACCCCGACGCGTACGACCCGAAGCAGGGGAACATGCGGGCGTGGGTCGCCGGACTGACGCAGCGGCAGGCGGTGCTGCGGCTCCGGCAGTCGGAGGCCGTGGCGTACGCGGAGACGGGCGAGGGTTCGGCGGAGGAGCTGGAGCAGAAGGTGCGCCGGGCCCAGGTCGCGGCCCGCGCCGACTACATCGTGACGGCGATGCCGACGCCCCTGCGCGCCGCGCTGGAGCTGGCGTACTTCCAGCGGCGCGACTACCGCCAGACCGCCGCCGACCTCGGTGTGACGGAGGACGAGGCGCGGCGCCGGCTGCGGCTCGGACTGCAGCTGCTGTCGACGGCGAACACGCGTCCGCTGGACGGGCCCTCCCGGTGAACGGGGCGAACGGCGACCCGGACGAGGTCGCGCGCGCTCCGTGGATACCGGGGCCGCGGTCGGCGGCGGACGACCACGCGGACCTCACGCCGGCGTCCCCTCCCTCTCCCCCGCCGCCTCCCCCGCCGACGCACGCCGTGCTCAAGTCCCTCCTCGGGGCGTGGGCGCTGTCCGCGTGCTCGGCCGAGGAGACCCAGGCGGTCGAGGACCATCTCACCGTGTGCGCGCCGTGCGCGGACGAGGCGTTGCGGCTGCGGGACGCGGTCGCGCTGCTGCACTCGGAGCGGGACCTGGACCTCGATCCGCTGCTGCGCTCCCGGGTCCTGGAGAACTGCCTGGGCCGGCGTCCCGCCCGTATCCCGGTGCCCGCCTGGGCGACTCCGTACGACGCGGAGACGGCCCGGCTCGACGCGCTGTTGCGGGACATCGGCGAGTCGGAGTGGCACGCGCCGGTACGGCTCAAGTGGTTCGAGGGCGAGCAGGCGGTGAGCCGCAAGACGACCGTGGCCGGGGTGATCGGGCATCTCCTGACGGTGGACGGCCTGGTGGCGACGGCGCTCGGCCTGGACGATCCGCTGGGGCCGGCGGCCCGCGAGATGTCACCGGCCGAGCGGACCGAGGCGTACTGGCAGGGCTCGTACCATCCGCCGACGCGCGGGGTGCGCGAGCCGTGGCGCGACCAGAGTCACACGCTGATCCGCACGGTGTCGTTCGCGGGGCGGGGAGTCGCGGACCTGACGGTGACGTACGGCGACTTCGCGCTGCCGATGCGGGACTCGCTCCTGGAGCGGGCCTTCGAGTGCTGGCTGCACGCGGACGACATCGCGAACGCGGTGGCGTATCCGTACGACCCGCCGAGCGGGGCGCATCTGCACGGCATGATCGACCTGGCGGCCCGGCTGCTTCCTGCGGCGCTGGCGGACCGCCGTCGCGCGGGCCTCGCGGCCCCGCCGCGCCATCTGGTCGCGGCGGGCGCCCCCGGCCGTTCGCTCCACCTGGAGGTCGAGGGCTCGGGCGGCGGCCACTGGTACATCGCGCTGGACTCCCCGGCGGCGGTCGGCTCCCCGGACCACGCGGTGGCGCAGGTGGCGATGGACGGCGTCGAGTTCTGCCAGCTCGTGGCGGGCCACGTGCCACCGGAGGAGGCGGCGGCAGGCCAGGACGGCGACCGCGAGGCGATCCGAGACGTCCTCTTCGCGGCGGCGAGCTTGAGCCGCCTGTAACCACCCCCTGTGGGCACCGCCCCGCAGCCGCGGCGCCCCCGGGGCAGCGGGACCTACGTGAAGACCACCGTGCGGCGGCCGTTCAGGAGGATGCGGCGTTCCGCGTGCCACTTCACCGCGCGCGCCAGCGCCTGGCACTCCACGTCCCGGCCGATCGCCACGAGCTGGTCCGGGGTGACCTCGTGGCCCACCCGCTCGACCTCCTGCTCGATGATCGGGCCCTCGTCGAGGTCCGCCGTCACGTAGTGGGCCGTCGCGCCGATCAGCTTCACGCCGCGCGCGTGCGCCTGGTGGTAGGGCTTGGCGCCCTTGAAGCTCGGCAGGAAGGAGTGGTGGATGTTGATGATCCGGCCCGACAGCTGCTTGCACAGGTCGTCGGAGAGCACCTGCATGTAGCGCGCGAGCACGACCAGCTCGACGTTCTCCGCGCGGACGAGCTCCAGGAGCTCCGCCTCCGCCTCCGGCTTGTTGTCCTTCGTGACCGGAATGTGCCGGAACGGAAGGTCGTAGGAGCCCACCAGCTCCGCGAAGTCCGTGTGGTTGGAGACGACCGCGACGATCTCGACCGGCAGCGCCCCGATCCGCGAGCGGAACAGCAGGTCGTTCAGGCAGTGCCCGAACTTCGACACCATCAGCACGACCCGCATGCGCTCGTCGGCCCGGTTGATGTGCCAGTCCATCGCGAACGCGTCGCCCACCGCCGCGAAGCTCGCCCGGAGCTTCTCCACGGTCACCGGAGCCTCCGCCGAGAAGTGGACCCGCATGAAGAAGAGGCCGGTGTCCCGGTCCTTGAACTGCTGGCTGTCCTCGATGTTGCATCCCGTGATGAAGAGATAGCTCGACACGGCGTGCACGATGCCCTGTTTGTCCGGGCAGGAGAGCGTGAGGACGTACTGGTCGGTCATCCCCTTAGCTTTTCACACCCCGCCGGGACGGCAGGGCCGCCGTCCGTCAGGCGGACCGCGTCATGATACGGAGCACGTCCAGGGAGCGCGGAGGCGTATCCGGATCCTCGCCGTCCGCCGCCGCCATCCGTACGTGTGCCTCGCGGGCGGCCCGCACGGCCTCCGGCCAGCCGTGGTGCTCCATGTACGCGGAGAACGGCGCGTCGGGCCCGACCTGGTGCATGATCCGCAGCACCCGGAGCACGGCGACGTCCACCAGTGCGGCCTCGCCGGAGTCGCGGAAGATCGTTCCGACGTACTTCTCGGCGGACCAGTTGTCCAGCCAGGTGTCCTCGACCAGGCGGTAGACGGCGTCGGTGACGTCGCCGTACCCGTCGTGACCGGCCAGCCAGGTCGTCTCGTGGAACCCGGGATCGGAAAGCATGTGCAGCGCCGAGCGCACGTTGCTGCGCCAGCGCCACCACGGCATGTCGTTGAGCGGCATGCCGCCCATGGTGGAGGAGCGACGGCCGCGACGGGAAGAGTTCACCGAACTGGAGAGTGGACTGGACACCGTTCGATCGTACGTTCCCCCACAAGATCGACGGACCGGCCCCCTTCCCCGCGAGCGACCGCCCCGGCAATTCACCTTCACGTCACCCAGCGTTGAACCACGCACACTCCCGCGTTACCCGTGAGGCGGAATTGTGCGTGTCCATGACCGGTAGGCGACTGACCTCACTCCTCGCGTATGTCATGGCAGCGGCGGCCGGGGCGTCGCTGCTCACCGGATGTGGCGTGCTCCCTGGAACCACGGGGGGATCCAGGGAGCCCGTCACAGTGATGACCTGGGCTCCGGACGGCACCCGCGCCACCAACCAGCCCGGCATGCCCGCCATGGCCCAGGCCTACGCCCGCTGGGCCAACGCCAACGGCGGCCTCGACGGGCACGAACTGCGCATCCTCACTTGCAACGAGCAGAACACCTCCGCCGGCGCCGCGGCCTGCGCCCGCCGGGCCGTCCGTGAGAAGGTCGTGGCCGTCGTCGGTTCCTACAGCCAGAACGGGCGGGCGTTCATGGCCCCCCTGGAGGCCGCGGGCATCCCGTACATCGGCGGCTACGGCATCTCCGAGGACGAGTTCACCAGTCCGCTCTCCTACCCGGTGAACGGCGGCCTGGCCTCCCTCATGGCCGGCCACGGCATGCAGCTGGCCGAGTCCTGCCGCAAGGTCTCCCTCGTCCGGCCCGACACCCTCGCCGGCGACAAGCTGCCCGACCTCCTCAACTCCGGTCTGCGCAAGAGCCGCCACCTCGGCGCCAGCGACATCCCGGCGCTCGAGGACGCCGCCGAGTACACCCAGCAGGCCGACCGGGCCCGCACCAAGGCCGGTCGGGCGGACGGCTGCGTCGCGGCGGTCCTCGGCGAGCGCACCCAGACGTTCTTCGACTCGTTCCGGCGCCTGCCCGAGAGCGAGGACGCGAAGGAGGACGGGGCCGTACGGATCTCCTCCGTGCTCGGCAGCGTCAGCCAGCCCGTCATCGACCGTACGGGCGGCGCCCGCAGCCCCTTCGAGGGCGCGTACGTCACCGGCTGGTACCCGGAGGCCAACGACGGCCGCTGGGCGCCGATGCGCAAGGTGATCCAGGAGCACGCGTTCGCGGACAACCGCGTCGACCCGGCCGACGCGGGCGTGCAGACGACCTGGATCGCGTACACCGTGCTGAAGCAGGTGATCGAGTCGCTCGACCGCGACACGATCTCGGCGGGGGCCGTCTCGCACGCCCTCGACCGCGGGGTCCGGATCGACACCGGCGGCCTCACGCCCGAACTGCGCTGGCGGTACGAGGACATGCTCGGCGCGCCCCGCTTCCCCCGGATCGTCAACCACGAGGTGACCTTCCAAGTGGTCCGCGAGGGGCGGCTCGTGGCACAGAAGCCGGGCTTCGTCGACGTCGGCGAGACCGTGCTCAGCGCCCCGTAACCCGGCCCGCTGCCGCGCGCTGGTTCACAGCTGCGTGGCGGCCCGCTGCGGCAGTCCGTACGTCTTGGCGGTCGGGTTCCACAGCCCGGCCGCCTCGCGCTTGGCGATCGTGGCCTCGCTGCTCTTCTTGCTCGCCTCGACCGTGTGGTTGGTGCTGCGGGCCTTGCCGCCCTTGCAGGCCTTCTTGCCCTTCATCTGGTCCGCCCAGGCGGCGTAGTGGTCGTCGGCGGAGGCCGAGGCCTGCCACGCCTTGGTGAGGGCGGCGGTCAGGGCGGCGTTGCTCGGCAGCTTGTCGACCGACAGCGTCTGCAGCCGGGTCACGAGGTCCCGGCGCTGCTGCGCGGCGCCGCGCAGGTCGACGGCGGCCTGGTCGAGGTTCTTGCACTGCTTGATGGCCTCGACCGAACGGATCACCGCGTCGCGGCTGTCGTTGCTGTCCGCGAGCAGCTTGTCGAGCGCCTTCGCCTGCGGCTCGGCGGGATCGGCGAGCTTCTCCGTCGCGCCCGTGGACGGGGCCCCGGAACTGGCGACCACACTCTGGCCGGGGTTCTTGTCCTTGTCCTTGTCCTCGTCCCCGCCGCTGAGCAGCGCGCCCGCGCCGAGGCCGACGACCGCGCAGCCGACGACGACGGCGGCGATGAGGGCGACGGGCGACTTGCGGCGCGGCGGCTCGTCGTCGTACCCGTCCTGGTAGCCGTCCTGTGCGTAGGCGCCCTGGAAGGGAGACTGCGGCGGCTGGTGCCCGTACTGCTGCTGCTGCGGCGGCCGGGGCGCCTGCGGCTGCGGGGGCTGCGGCAGGTGCTGCGTCGCGTCGCTGCGGAAGAGGTTGTCGAACTCGGCGGGCGGCTGCCGCTCGCCGTGCGTCTGCGGCGCCTGCGACATCTGCGGCGGTACGGGAGCGATGTACTGGGTCGCGTCGGAGGCGCCGGCCGGCTGACCGGGCCCGCCCGGCTGCTGGTGCAGCGGCCCGGTGCCGAGGAACTGCGTGCTCGCGCCACCGTCGCCCTGGCCCTGGCCCTGGCCGTGACCCGGGCCCTGGCCCTGCGCGACCGGCGGGATGTGCTGGGTCGCCTGGAGGTCCGCGGCGCTCTGCGCGGCGGCCGGCGGCGGAAAGCCGTAGCCCCCTTGCGCGGCGGCCTGCGGCGGGTATCCGTAGCCCCCCTGCGCGGCGGCCTGCGACGGGTATCCGTAACCGCCCTGGGTGGCGGGCGGCGGCGGGAAGCCGTATCCGCCCTGCGGCGGCTGGTGCGCGCCCGGTATGTCCCCGGGCGCCCCCGGCATCGGGCCCGGCATGGGGCCTGGCAGCGGCCCCGGAGCGCCGCCCGGCGCGCCCTGCTGCGGAACCGGCGCGATGTACTGCGTCGCCTGCATGTCCGAGACCCCGCCCGGCACGGCCTCGGGCGGCAGCGGCTGGGCCGGTGGCAGGGGCTGTCCCTGCGGCGCCCCACCGGGACCCCAGGTGCCGCCCCACGGCTGACCGCCGGCCGGGCCTGCGCCCGGGCCGGTCTGCTCGCCGCCCTCCGCGGGCAGCACGACACCTTCGTGCGTGGGCCGTACCGCCGGATAGTGCGGCTCCGGACCCTGTCCGCTTTGCGTCACCGGGACTCCTACTGATGGACCTACGGAATCGTCGGTTCACGCTACCGGGTGCGTCCCGGGCCGCGCACACACCTGTGAGACCGGTAACAGACCCACGACAACTCCCCGCACAACTGCCCTGCCAGGGAGCCCGATCCGGCCCTCCGGTGACCGTGGTCACACGGTGTCAGGCGGCGAGCAGATCCACCCGCGCCCCGAACTCCCGCACCGCCGGCTCCGACGCGTACGGCTCCAGTCGTTCCCTGAGGTCGTCCAGATACTCCGCCCCGCGCGAGGACCGGAGCGTGGCCAGGAGCTCCAGCGCCTGCGTGCCCGTGTGGCACGCCTGCTCCACCTCGCGCCGCTGCGCCTGCGCGGTCGCGAGCAGCACCAGACCGATCGCCCGGCGGCGGGCCCGCGTCTGCGGATGGCCGCTCAGCGACTCCTCCGCCGCGCGCGCCGCCGCCTCCGCCCGGCCCAGGTCCCGGTGGCAGTGGGCCAGTTCGTCCGCGAGGTACGCGTGGTCGAAGTGCGCGATCCAGTCCGGGTCGTCCCCCGACTCCGGATCGGTCCGCTCAAGAGCCCGTACGGCCCGTCCCGCGACGGCGTCGAAGGAGTGGGCGTCCCCGAGCAGCGCGTGCCCCCGGGCCTCCGCCGCGTAGAACATCGCCTCCGCCCTCGGCGTCACCCGCCCCCGCGCACCCTCCTGCGCCGCCCGCGCCAACTGGGCGATCTCCCGCGGGTTCCCGAGCTGCGCGGCCAGATGACTCATGGACGCGGCCAGCACATAGCCGCCGTAACCCCGGTCGCCCGCCGCCTGCGCCAGCCGCAGCGCCTGGATGTAGTACCGCTGGGCGAGCCCGGGCTGCCCGGTGTCCACCGCCATGTACCCGGCCAGCTCCGTGAGCCGCGCGACCGCCGCGAACAGCTGCCGCCCCACCGCCTCCCGGTACGAGCCCGAGAGCATCCCGGCGACGACGCTGTTCAGGTAGTGCACCACCACCGGCCGGACGTGCCCGCTGCCGAACCGCCGGTCGAGCTCGACCAGCGCGCTCGTCATCGACCGGACCGCCTCCACGTCCGAGGCACCCACCCGCGCCCCGGCCGCCCGGGCCACCTGCGGGTCCGCGCCCGTGATCAGCCAGTCCCTGCTCGGCTCCACCAGCGCGGAGGCCGCCACCGTCGAACCGGACAGGAAGTCCCGGCGCCCCACGTCGCTGCGCCACAGCTCGCAGACCTGCTCGATCGCGCCGAGCACGGTGGGTGCGAACTGCAGCCCGACGCCGGAGGCCAGGTTCTTGCCGTTCGCCATGCCGATCTCGTCGATCGTGACCGTGCGGCCCAGTTTGCGGCCCAGCGCCTCCGCGATGATCCCCGGCGCCCGGCCACGCGGCTGCTGCCCGCGCAGCCAGCGCGCCACCGACGTCTTGTCGTAGCGCAGATCGAGGCCGCGTTCGGCCCCGACCATGTTCACTCTGCGGGCGAGGCCGGCGTTGGAACATCCGGCCTCCTGAATCAACGCCTGCAGCCGTTCGTTCGGCTGACGTGCGACGAGTGGCCTGGCTGCCATCACTACAACTACCCCCTGAGGCCGGTGTGCGTTCGATGGGAACTGATCACTGCCCGGCAAATATCCGGTCAATGCCGATGTGAACACGCGAAACCGGACGCATCGCCCCGCCGTACGGACCCCGCGCCGCGGGCCCGGGGCGACACCCCCCGCCTGTGGCTACCCACCGGCCGCTCCCCGGCCCCACGCGCGCCCCCGCCCGTGCACCCATGCGCCCCGCATGCAGGATCGATGCTCCACACCGCTCTTGACCGCGCCCGTAACCCCGGGTGACGGCGGGAGTTGTGTTCACCGTGGAAGAGACCATCGGAGTCACGGAAGCCGCACACATCCCCAAGCAGCGAGGCGAGCTGCTGCTGGACTGCGCCGTGCGGTACGCGGAAGAGCGGCACTGGGACGTGTTCCCCGGGACCTGGCTGGAAGCCGTGGAGGGCAGGGAGCGCTGCTCCTGCGGCGTCGAGAGCTGCGCCACCCCCGGCGCGCACCCGGCCAGGCCGGACTGGTCGACCCAGGCCACCGGCAGCGCCGTCGGGGCGCGGCGCATGTGGTCGAAGCAGCCCAAGGCGTCGATCCTGCTGCCGACGGGGCGCACCTTCGACGCGATCGACGTGCCCGAGTCGGCGGGCTTCCTGGCGCTGGCCCGGATGGAGCGCATGGAGCTCACGCTCGGCCCCGTGACCTGCACGCCCGACCGCCGGATGCTCTTCTTCGTCCTGCCCGGTGCCGCGACCAAGGTCCCGGACCTGGTCCGCAAGCTGGGCTGGGCCCCCACCTCGATCGACCTGGTCACCCGGGGCGAGGGCCACTACGTCGCGGCGCCACCCACGCGCGTCGGCGGGCACGGCGCCGTGCAGTGGGCCCGGCGGCCCACCGCGGCGAACCGCTGGCTGCCGGACGCCGAGGAGCTGATCAGCCCCCTCGCGTACGCGTGCGGGCGGGAAGCGGCCGCGGCCAGGGCCCGTCGCCCCTGAGAGGCGGCCCACAGGGCCCTTAGGGTGTGCTCGTACGTGTTACGGGGACAACCGAGGGGTTGACGGACCATGCCTGACCAGGCATTTGACGAAGTGTTCGAACAGGCGGGCGGCGCACCGGAATCGGGTGCGGTGCCCGCCGTTCGCGTCGAGGGGCTGTGGAAGCGCTTCGGGCAGCAGATCGCGGTGAACGGCATCGATCTCGTTCTGCCCGCGGGCAGGTTCATCGGTCTCGTCGGGCCCAACGGCGCCGGAAAGACCACCACGCTCTCCATGATCACCGGCCTGCTGCGGCCCGACCACGGGCGGATCCTCGTGGCCGGTCACGACGTCTGGCGCGATCCGGAGTCGGTGGCGGAGGTCAAGGCCCGGATCGGGATCCTGCCCGAGGGGCTGCGCCTCTTCGAGCGGCTCTCGGGCCGCGAACTCCTCGCGTACAGCGGGCGGCTGCGGGGGCTGCCCGGCGCCGAGGTCGACAAGCGGGCCACCCAGCTGCTCGACGTCCTGGACCTGGCCGGCTCGCAGCACAAGCTGGTCGTGGACTACTCGACCGGCATGCGCAAGAAGATCGGGCTCGCCGCGGCGCTGCTGCACAACCCCGAGGTGCTGTTCCTGGACGAGCCGTTCGAGGGCGTCGACCCGGTGTCCGCGCAGACCATCCGGGGCGTCCTGGAGCGGTACACCGGCTCCGGCGCGACCGTCGTCTTCTCCAGCCATGTGATGGAGCTGGTGGAGTCGCTGTGCGACTGGGTCGCGGTGATGGCCGCCGGCCAGATCCGGGCCCAGGGACCGCTGGCGGAGGTACGGGGCGAGGCGCCCTCGCTCCAGGCCGCGTTCCTGGAACTGGTGGGCGCGCACGGGCGGGACGCGGCCGGCGACTCCCTGGACTGGCTCGGAGGTCCGACCCGATGACCACGGCCGCCGCCCCCGCTCCCCCTTCTCTGACGTCGGTCTTCGTACGGCTCAAGCTGTCGCTGCTGCGCAACGGACTGCGGCAGTCCGCCGGCCGCACCGCCGCGTACATCACCTCTGTCGTCGTCACGGTCGTGTTCGCGGCGGTGATGCTGCTCGGCTTCGTGCTGCTGCGGGGCAACGCGCACGCGGACTCGGTCGTGGTGCTGATGACCGCGGTGCTCGCGCTCTCATGGGCCGTGATGCCGCTGTTCGTGCCGAGCGGGGACGAGACGCTCGACCCGTCCCGGCTCGTGATGCTGCCGCTGCGGCCCCGCCCCCTGGTGCGCGCGCTGCTCGTGGCCTCGCTGGTGGGCGTCGGGCCCCTGTTCACGCTGTGCATAGCGCTGGGCGCCTCTCTCGCCCTGGCGCGCGGCGCGGCGGGCGTGGTGGCCGCGGTGGTCGCCGTGCCGCTGGTCGTCGTCGCGTGCGTGGCGCTGTCACGGGCGGTCGCCGCGGCCAACGTACGGCTGTTGACCTCGCGCAAGGGCCGTGACCTGGCCGTCCTGAGCGGGCTTGTGATCGCGGTCGGTTTCCAGGTGATCAACTTCGGTGCGCAGCGGCTCAGTCGGGCCGGTGGCCTCGCGTCCCTCGAACCGGCGGCCGCGGTCGCGGGCTGGCTCCCGCCCGCCTCGGCGATCGCGGCGGTGGGCTCGGCGAGCGAGGGCGACTACGCGGTGGCCGCGGGCCAACTCCTCCTGACCGTGCTCGCCCTGGGGGCGCTGCTGTTGTGGTGGCAGCGGAGCCTGGTGAAGCTGATGACGACGCCGGACGGCTCGACGATCGGCGCGGCCTCGGCGTCGGGCCGGGACCGGGCCGGTACGGGACTCCTGGGGCGGCTGCTGCCGGGCGGACGTACGGGCACGGTGATGGAGCGCAGCCTGCGGTACATCTGGCGCGATCCGAAGACGAAGGCGGCGTGGATCACCTCGCTGGCGATCGGCGCCATCGTGCCGATCTTCAACGTGCTCCAGGGCACGGGCTCGGTCTACTGGGCCTGCTTCGCCTCGGGGATGCTCGGCATGATGATGTACAACCAGTTCGGGCAGGACACCTCGGCGTTCTGGATGGTCGCGCAGACGATCTCGACACCGGCGGACGCCTACGCCGAGCTGCGGGCGCGGGCCCTGGCACTGCTGCTGATCACCGTCCCGTTCACGGTCCTGGTGACGGCGGGGACGGCGGCGGTGAGCGGCGACTGGTCGGCGCTCCCGGACGCGCTGGGCGTGGCCCTCGCGCTGCTCGGCGCGATGATCGCGGTCGGCGCGGTGGCCTCGGCCACCTTCCCGTACTCGATCCCGCAGGACAGCGCGTACAAGAACGTCGCTCCGGGGCAGGGCGGCCTCGCCTGGATCTCGATCTTCGGCGGCATGGTGGGTGCGGCGCTGCTGTGCGCCCCGGTGATCGGGACGACGATCTACCTCCACCTCGCGGACGAGGAGTCCCTGCTCTGGCTCCTGCTCCCGGGCGGCGCCGCGTACGGCGCGCTGATCACCTGGACGGGCCTGAAGCTGGCGGCCCCCAGGACGGCGTCCCGCCTGCCGGAGATCCTGGCGGCGGTGAGCAAGGGCTGACGGCCGGCTGGAGCGAGGCGGCGTACACGCGGCTCTGAGGGCTACGAAGGCGCCCGGCCCCTGGCGGTCCCGGCCGGGCGCCCGCACCCCGTGTCCCGTAAGGCCGCCCACCCTTACACCACCCGAACGCTCCCGGAACGTTCCGACCGGGCGCCTCGTTCGACCCCAGGTCCACTGCTCCCACTGCTCCCACCACGAATCGAGGAGTGTCTTGCCCGACACCTCGTCCACTCTCCCGGTGCCCCCTCTCCCACCGCTCGCCGCCCAGGCGGAGCGTCTGATCGAGCTCGGTGTGCATGATGTCGCCGGGATGGCCGCTCACGACCTCCGTGCTTTCGCCGAGGGCGCCGGTCCCGGAGAGGGCGACGCCCTGCTCGCCATCCATCCGGACCGCGCCCCCGCCTCCGCCCTCGCACCTCTGCTCAGCCGCGACGGCAAGCCCGGCTTCATCGTCGTCGACATGCCCGACGTCGACGAGTTCGCTCCCTGCACCGTCGAGTTGCCCGACACCCCCCTCTATCTCGTCACCGGCCTCGACCGTGGCGACCACATGGCCAACTGGAGCCCGGAGGAGGCGCTGCCCGCCCTCACCAAGGAGAGCCGCACCCCGCTGGCGCTCACCGAAGGCATCCACTGGGTGCTCCAGCAGCCGGCCGCCCTCGAGCGCAACCGCTGCTTCATGACCATCGGCTCCCGGCTGCGCAAGGCGAACGGCGCGCTGGACGCCCGCACCCCGGCGATCTGGATCAGCAACGGCACGGGGCGCGACGGTCGCGAGCGACGCAACGCCCCGAAGGTCGGCTGGTGCTGGTGGGGCAACCGCCACACCTGGCTGGGCTTCGCCTCCGCCACGGGCCGCACGGGTCAGCTCTGCGGGGGCATTTCCTCGGGCCCGGTGGCGGGGAGTGACGTGAGAGCCGTGTAGGCGGCCTCTGCCCTGCGGCCCTCGGGGGTCTGCGCGGGAGAGTGGCTGAGGAAGTCCCCCGTGGACCCGGAGAAGGTGATCCTGCCGCCGGTGAGCGTGGTGACGTGGTCAGCCTCCTCGGCGAGGTCGGCGACGTCGTGGGTCGACAGAAGGACCCGGACCTCCTCGGTGGCGAGTCGGAGCACGAGGTCACGGAAGACGCGTCGCTGTGTCGGATCCATGCCGGCTGTCGGCTCATCGAGGAGAAGCACCCTGGCGCCGTGCACCAGGGCGGAGGCGACGCCCACACGGCGGAGCTGCCCGCCGGAGAGCTGCTTCGTCCTCACGTCGGCGTGTTCGCGCATCTGTACGTGGTCCAGGGCGGCGGCGGAGGCGTCCCAGGCCGCGCGGCGGCTCATGCCCTTCAACCACCCGGTATAGGCGACCTGTTCGCGGGCGGTGAGTCCGGTCATGGCGGTGATCGTCTGGGGCATCCAGGCCACCTTCGTCCGGTATTCCTTCGAGCGGGAGGGCAGTCGGCCCAGCCGTACGGAGCCGTTCGTCGGCTGGTTCACTCCGGCAGCGAGCTTCAACAAGGTCGTCTTCCCGGCGCCGTTGGGGCCGAGGAGGATCGTGAGGCCCGTCGGGACGGTGTAGGTGAGGCCGGAAAGGATGCGGGGCGCCCGGCGCCCGTATGCGTAGGAGACGGCTTCGAGTGCGAGGGACACGTGCGGGGGCCTTTCAGGCGGGACGGCGGGTACGGGTCAGCGCGGCCAGGCCGCCGACGAAAACCGCCAGGCAGAGGAAGAACGTGGGCAGGTGGCCGGCAGGGTGGAGGGTGACGGCCCAGGGCCAAGGGCGCCGGAAGTCGCGGTAGCCGACGAACGCGACAACGAAGACCCAGGCGACGGGCGCCGCCGTCGCCGCTTGGGGATGCACGGCCCCGGCCAGCAGCATGAGGCCGGCGAGGAACAGCGTGTTGCGACCGGCCTCGGTCGCAGCCGGCGAGTGCGCGAGCCTGCCGATGACCCAGGCAGCCCCCGCGCTCGCCGTCACGCTGAGGAGCGCCAGGCTCACGTCGTAACGCTGGATCGCGCGAGCGGCCAAGTCCTCTGCCTCAGCCAGGCGTTGGGCGAGGCTGTGCGCGAGCGTGCCGGTCACGATCAGCGGCGTGACGTGCATCAGGAAGAGGAGATTGCCACCCATTGTCACCAGTCCGGGCAATGCCACGGACTCGCTGTGGGCGAGGGCGGCGAGCGCCGTGAACGCGGCGAAGCCGGGCAGGATGACGGTCACCAGCCGTCGTCCTTTCCACCACCAGATCACGAATCCGTCCCCTGCCGCTGGGCCTGCTCGGGCGGGGGCGCCAGACGGCAGGCTTTCGCCTTCTCCTTCTCGAACCAGTCCGCTCGCTCCTCGGCGGTGGGCAGACTTCTGCCCTTCGCGGCGCGCTCCTCCACCTTCGCCAGGACTTCGGCACCGTTCGCGATGCGCTGGTACTCCCCCTTCCGCCACGCGAGATAGGGGTCCTGGGCTTCCACCGTGTACGCGGCCCACAGAATGGCGGCATCGTGGTTGACGACCCAGTCGGCGGAGACGCCGGGGACGAAGGACGTGGGGAAGGCGCAGGGGAAGGTCACGGAGCCGAGGAGGACGGCGTAGCGGACGCCGGTCAGGTCGCCGTCGGCCCTCTCCGCCTGGGCCGTCAGCGGAAGCCACCAGGTCGACGAGGTCGACTCTGGGCGGTTCCGTTCATACAGCAGACCGTCGGAGACGGTCGCGGGAACGGTGACGTCGACCCCAGCGGCCTTGAGGTTCTGGAGGGTGCGCACGATCTCGTTCCGTACCTCCTCGAGCCGCTCGACCGCGCCTCCCGTCTCGGCCATGCAGACCCGCGGGGCCGCCCCGACACAACGGGCGGCGGCGTGGCCGGCCGTGACCGGGCCGGCGGCGATGCCCCACCCGGAGGCCGTGTTCGCGCACACGGCCATGGTCACGAGCGCGGTCGCCGCCGCGACCATTCGCCACACCCAGCGGCGTGTGCCGCCGATCCACCAGACAGCGACGGCCAGGGCCACCACGGCGGAGAAGAGGAAGGGAACGAGAACGGTGGGAGCGGCGTAGTTCTCTCCGAAGGCGATCTGGGTGTCGAGCTGCCCGGAGACATGCCGGGGCCAGATCGGATCGCTGTACGCGCCGGTCTTGCTGATCACGTAGAACGCGGCGACGGCGGCGACGGGAGCGGCGATCACTCGAGGGGCGATGTGGCCGAGGGCGCAGCCGACGACGGCGTACGCACACACGATGCCCATCCCCATGAGAAGAGGGAGCAGAGAGACGGGGGTGGGGATCAGCCGGGTCTCGATCAGTCTCATGAAGACGGGCAGGAGCAGGATCGTCCACCCGGCGACGACGGCGGGGGCGAGGGCGTGGGCGGCCACCCGGTACCGGGCGCGGCTGGGGGCGAGGTCCCACACCCGGTCCTTCCTCAGCCGTCCGCCTTCCCAGGTCGCGAGACCGATGGTGATGGCGTACGCGAAGGCATAGAAGTACCCCAGGGAGACGGCCACTTGCTGCGACGCCCAGAGAGGTCCGGCAATGACTTCCTCGTACGGGTCCTCGAGGTGCAGGGCATGGAAGAAGTAGAAAACGACGATGCCGACCCAGACGGGAGCGGTCCAAAGGGCGGACGAGGAACGCAAGAGGGCTTGAAACTTCACGTGGCACACCGATCTCACATGAGGGCGGGTCGGGAGGCGGAATGGCCCTCCCGACCCGGATGCACTTCAGACGGGTCGTTAATCGGCCGCCGACGTGTCGACGAAGACCTCACGCACCGAGACGGTGGCCCGGGTGGAGCTCGAGCCATTCAGTTCCGGGGTGGTGAAGTATCGCTGGTCACCGTTGGTGTAGTACGCGTTCCACTCGCCTCGAGACGTGTTGTTCGCGCCCTTGAAGCACCAGGTGAAGGTCTTCATCCCCATGTCCTTGTCGAGGCTGTACGGGACGGCCTGCCAGAGCTTCACCCCGACGGACTGACCAGTTGTGCCGTACATGGTGCACCCGGTGAACAGAATCTCCGTGTAGTCGTTGTCGTCCCAGTGACGAGACTCGTAATTTCCCGGACCCCAGCCGCTGAGCGAGCCAGTCCAGTTCATCGGCTGAACCTGTCCGGGCTCCGGAGTCGAGTACAGCTGGATGAGACCCTTCTCGTTGGGATTGACGACGTACGCGTCGCTACCGGCGAGGTCGATGCCATCGGCACTGGCCGACGAGACGGTGCCGACCAGTGTTGTGGTCGCCAGCGCCGCAATCAGTGTGGCGCGTAATACGGTTGTGCGTGACACGGTGTTAACCCCCCTGGGTTCGAGTGTTTACCTCGGCCATATTCGATGCGCATCGGTCTTCATTGTCTGTGACGGAAGCCACGCCTCCGGCCTGAGGTGGAGAATCACGGCGGGAAACCGTCCCGCAGTGGCGACATTTCGCGCGTCGGAATTTCGCCACTGCCGTTCTGGACATTCCCGAGAAACGCCCACGGCCACGGCGTCCGCCCTGAGATCGACTTCAAGATCGCCCGCCGCGACCCGGCGCGGCCGGGCGGAACGGGGGCCTTCCGGTCGAACAAGGCCGGTCGGGATTGCTGCAACACAGAACAATTTACGGATCCCCACAGGTCAGGGGGTCGTTCAGGCTTGCACCACCCTTCGGAATGGGGGCGCCGGGCGCCCCCCGGAGGGGCGGTGCAGCCCTCCCCAGCTGGCCGAACGAGCGGTCGGTCGGGGCTGCGTGGGGGCAGGCGGCCGGAAAGGAGCGGGCGATGTGCGATCACGCTCCGCGTCGACAAGACTCCGGCGCGCAGTCAGATCGCACCCGCCTCGAAAGGACACCCTCGTGCGTTACGTCCTCCGCAACACCGCCTTCACCACCGCCCTCGCCACCGGCGTCGCCCTCGTCGGCGTCGCGGCGACCCCCGGCCTCGCCCAGGCGGAGCCCGCCGGCCTCTACCCGGCCTCGGCGCTCGTCCTGACGATCGGCGAGGGCGAGTCCGTGACGACGGCGGCGGTCCAGAGGGCCGTGACCCTGAGCTGTGCCCCCACGCCCAGCGGCACCCACCCCTCCCCCGAGTCGGCCTGCGCGGAACTGGCGTCGGTCGACGGGGAGTTCGCCCAGCTGACCATGATGGGCAACAGCACCCCCTGCGCGCACCTGTGGGACCCGGTCACGGTCACCGGCGACGGCATCTGGGAGGGCAAGCGGGTCAGCTGGTCCGCGACGTACGGCAACGAGTGCGAGATGAACGTCGGCATGGCCAGGACCTCCGTCTTCGCCTTCTGATCCAACCGCCGGACCCCGCGCGCGCAGCCCCGCCCCGCATGGAGGATGATGCGGGGCGGAGGGGATTTGAATGCGTTCAGAAATGCGGGACCACGTGCCGGAGCGACCGCTCACCCGGTTGACGGACCGGTTCGGCGCGGTGCTGTTGGCGTCGACGACGGTGCTGGCAGCCGAGGTCGCGATCGCCGCCATCGCGTGCTGGGTATGGGCCCCGAGCATCAGCTGGACCCCGATGACGTTCGTCCTCCTGGTCCTTGTGGTGCCGCCGGTCGTGGCGGTGCTCGGGCGGTGCTCGGCGCCCTGCTGTCGGTCGTCGTGGTGATGCCGCTCCTGGTCACGGCCGGATGGCTCGGCCGAGAGGTCTCGGGCCGCGAGGTCTGGTGGTGGATCCCGGTGCCGGCGGCCGCCACGAGCACCCTGCCGGCCGTCGTGGCCGCAGCGTCCGTGGAGGCCGGTCCGGCAGGCGTCCTCCTGGCGGGCCTCGGCGGATGGATCGCGTCCACGGCGGCTCTCACCATCCCGGCACTGGTCGCCCGCAGGCTGCTGCTGCCGGACCGCCCGCACCTTTCCGGCGGCGCGATGTTCGGATGGCTGTGTCTGCACGGCACTCTCGCCGTCGGCACCGTGGGCACGCTCGCCCTCCTCGCCGTGCTCGCCAGGGTCGGCTAGAGCCGCCGCAGTCGTCAGCTCGACCACGACATTTGTACAAGACCCCCGATCGACCGCCCACGCATCATCGCTCGCATGAATGCGTACGACGTTGAGCACGACCATGGAATGCATGTGGTCCACGACGGCCCCCGACAGGCGCCCCCGCTGCTGCTCATCCACGGATCCGGCGCCTCGGGCGGCTCCTGGAGCCCGATGGTCCCGGCACTCGCCGGTCATCATCACGTCCTCCGTGTCGACCTCCCCGGCTGCGGCCAGTCACCGCCCGCGCCGTCCTACGACGTGCCCGCGCAGGCGGGCCGGGTAGCGGCGCACCTCGACCACCTCGGCCTCGGTCCCGTCACTGCCGTCGGGCACTCCAGCGGCGGCTATGTCGCCACCGCGCTCGCCGAACAGCGCCCCGACCTGGTGAGGTCCATCGCGTTGATCAGCTGCGGCCCGAGCTCCGACGCGCTCCTCCCGCAGCCGCTCGTCCTTCGCGTCCTGCTGGGGCCTCCGTTCGGCCCTCTCCTGTGGTCGAGGCGTTCGGACGCGATGATCCGCAAGGGGATCGGAGCGACGGCCGCTCGTCCGGTGGATGTCCCGGACGACGTGGTCGCCGAGATGCGGGGCACCACATACCGCACGTTCAGGACGGTACTGCGCCGGAACATGGAGTACATCGCCGAGCGAAGCGTGCCCGAGCGTCTCGCCGCCCTCGACGTGCCCGTGCCCGTACTGGCCGTGTTCGGCGCCGCCGACCCCCGCTGGGAGCCGTCGTCGGTGCACCAGTACGACGCGGTGCCGAACGCACGGGTCGAGCAACTGCCCGGCGTCGGGCACCTGCCCATGCTCGAAGCACCCGAGGCGACCAGCAAGCTGCTCATCGATTTCGCGGCAACAGACCGTTGACCCATCGCAGTTGATGAGGTCTAGGCTGGCCATATGCTGCCGACAGGGGCACCACTCGACTGGTCGCTCGTGGACATCGCCGTTCCGCGCTCCCCAGATCGGCTGCCGGGGGTCGGCATGGCCGGGTTCCGCCACCGTGCCTCGGCGCCCGTCGACATCGCGATGGTCGCGCATCCCTCCGTCACCTTGTTCATCGACCTGAGCGAGGGCGAAGGTCTCGTCCACCACACCCATGGCCGGGACGTCCGCGGCAGTGTCGCGGTCGGGCTCCTCCCCGGCGATCTCCGGGCAGGTGGCCGGGCAGGCGAGTGCCTTCAGATCCGGTTGGATCCGGTCGCAGCGGCCGCGGCGCTCGGCACGTCGACCGAGCTCACCGGGGCCGTGGTGTCCCTCAAGGATGTCTGGGGCCCCGATGCCGGACGAGCCGAGGAGAGGCTGCGTGCCGCCGCGTCATGGGACGAACGGTTCGCGATCGCGGCGGATCTCCTCGGCCGACGGCTGGGCACCCGACCAACGGTCGACACGGTCGACGCGGAGGTCGCCTTCGCCTGGCGGCAGATGCGTACCAGCAAGGGACGGGCGCGGGTCGAAGCCCTTGCGGACGACGTCGGCTGGAGCCGGAAGCGTCTGTCGGCCCGCTTCCGGTCCCAACTCGGCATCACACCCAAACGCGCCGCCCGACTGGTGCGGTTCGACCACGCCGCCCGCCTTCTCGCGGCGGGCCACGCCGCCGCCGGCGTGGCCGCCGAGAGTGGCTACGTCGACCAGTCCCACCTTCACCGCGAGGTCACGTCGTTGGCCGGGCTCACTCCCACGGAGGTGGCCGTCGCGCCATGGCTCGCGATCGACGACGTCGCGTGGCCGGCTTCATCGCCGACGCGGAGCCCTGTGAGGGGTGGCGGACGCCTCCCTGGCCTGCGTTGACCGAGGGGCCGGCGTCAGACCCTCCCGGCCGCCACCTCCTCCGCGACCAGCGTCCGCCAGGACGCGCGGGGCGGCCGGTCGGGCTGCTGCTGCTGCTGCCGTGTGGCGTCGTGCGTACGGCAAGGGCGGCAGCGGGTCTCGTCGGCGACGGGCCGGAAGACGTGGTCGTCCCCCGGCCCGTCGCAGAGGACGAGCCCGGCGGGGGCCGCTGGAGCGGGGGCCGTGGACGTGGCGTGCGGGGTGGGTGGTGCGGGCGGTGCGGGCAGCTTCGAGGCCAGCCGGTGGCGGAGGAAGCCCACCGCCGAGCGGATGCCCTCACGCGGCAGACCGGAGGTCAGGGCACGCCGCATGTCGGCGGCGGAGACGCCCCGCCGGAGCCACTCCGCCGCCGCCTCGGCCAGACCTCGCGCCTCGCGGACACCGAGCCACAGGCTGGGGTTCACATGGCGCAGCGACAGCAGGAGCCGCTCGGCCTCGACGACTTCGGGCGGCGAGGCGGGGTCGGGCTCGAGGTTCGGCTTCGGGGCAGGGTCCGGTTCTGGGTCCGGGCCCGGGTCCGGTTCGGGGTCCGGCTCCGGGTTGCGGAGTCCGGGTTCGGGCTCGGTGCCGGGTCCGGCTCCGGGCTCGGCGTGGGGTCCGCTTCCTCCCGGCCCGGTTCGATGTCGGCGGCCGGCTCTTCGGGGGGTGGGTGGGGAAAGGTCTTCTCCCGGTCTTCTTCTACCGGTTTTGAGCCACCGACTTTTCGTGACTCCGGAGCACCGACGGTCGGACCCCCGGCACTCGGTGACCCGTCACCCCGGACGGCGTTCGCCTCCTCACGCGTAAGGGGGACGTTCGAGAGCATCTGCTCCGTGGCCCAACGCCCCCGCTCGCTCTGCGACTGCGACTTCCACTCAAAGTATTGACTTCCGATCCCCGCCCTAAAGGGCGGGGATTCCTACCACGGTCGTCTGACCGTCTCGGTGGATTCCTGTTTCTTCGCGCTGCGCCGGGATTGCTCCAGGTCTTACCCGCGCTCCGCAGGCTGATACCGCCAGTCCGGCGGCCTTGGCGACGTTGACCGCCGCGTTGATGTCCCGGTCAAGGACGGCCCCGCAGGCTCCGCATTCCCACACGCGGACGTGCAGGGGTTTGGGTCCGTCCTTGACGCCGCACTGTGAGCACACCTGTGAGGTCGGCTCGAACCGGCCGATCTTGATAAAGGTGCGCCCATACCGGGCGGCCTTGTATTCCAGCATCCTCACGAACGCCGACCATCCGGCATCGTGCACAGACTTGGCCATGCGTGTGCGGGCGAGTCCCTTGACTGCCAGGTCCTCAACGGTAACCGCTTGGTTCTCACGGATGATCTTCGTTGAGAGCTGGTGGTGGAACTCGCGCCGTGCGTCGGCTACCCGTGCGTGAACGCGGGCGACCTTGATCCGGGCCTTCGTTCTGTTACTGGAGCCCTTCGCCTTGCGGCTGAGGGCCTGTTGTGCCTTCTTGAGCTTTTTCTCGGCCCGGCGCAGAAATCGCGGGGAGTCGATCTTGGTGCCGTCCGAGAGGATCACGAAGTGCGACAGACCCAGGTCGATACCGACCTGGACGTCCGTCTCGAGCGGCACCTCGTTCGCGTCGGTTTCGACGACGAACGAGCAGAAATACCGCCCGGCGGCATCCTTGATCACGGTCACCGTGGACGGGGCGGACGGCAGGGCGCGGGACCACTTGACCCGCACGTCACCGACCTTCGGCAATGACAGGTCTCCCCCGGTCGTGATCTTCCAGCGGGCATTCGCGGTGAACCGGACTGACTGCCGGTTGTCCCGGCGGGACTTGAACCGGGGGGCACCCATGCGCGGGCGCTTGCCCTTCAACCCGTCGAAGTAGTTTCGGTACGCGGTATCCAGGTCTCGGAGAGACTGTTGCAGAACCACGGCGGACACTTCGCCAAGCCATGCGCGTTCGTCGGTCTTCTTCACCTCGGTGAGCCGCTTGCTCAGCTCGGCCGAGGTGACAAATGGCAGCCCGGCGTGACGGGCGTCCTCACGGACGCGCAGCGCGTCATTGAAGACAACCCGAGCACACCCGAACGCCCGAGCCAGCGCAGAGCGCTGCGGACCGTTCGGGTACATCCGGAAGGAATACCTGAGCTGCATGTCGATCACCGTACCGCGGCAGGTTTATGGGTGAGCATCAGAACATTCGTACAGGCAGACACTGCGCTTTCATCATGCACGCGCATTTGGTTTTCGTGACGAAGTACCGGCACAAGGTCTTCCGCAGCTCGCACCTGACGCTCATGGAGGAGATCACGCGGGCGGTCTGCGAGGACTTCGAATGCGCTCTGGTCGAGTTCAACGGCGAGAACAACCACGTCCACCTGCTCGTGAACTTTCCACCAAGGTCGCCATCTCTAAGCTGGTCAACAGCCTGAAGGGCGTCAGCTCCCGCAGGCTCCGCCAGGAGGACCCGGCACTGGTCCGGCACTACTGGCGAGCCCAGCGCCTGTGGTCCGACTCCCCATTTCGCCGGATCGTAGGCGGGGCTCCGCTGTCAATAGTCCGTCAGTACATCGGCAATAGAAACGTCCGTCCTGACCTGCGGGTCAGAGCAGCGCTCAGAATCGCTTCACCTCCCCCATAGACGGGGAAGCACTGCGATTAGCCACGGCAGTGCCGAGTGGGCGCGATAGCATGCCGAAGCATTTCTGGTGGAGTCCTCTTCCACTAGTGGTGAAGGCCCTCGGACCCGGTGTTGGCGCACCACCGAGGGCCGCTCCGCTTCTCACGGAGCGTAATGCCGCGGTTACCGTACAGCACGGATGACCATCTCGTACAACAACTCCGGGTCCACGAACGGGTCTTCGAGCGTCGGCAGCGAGCGCCAGTCCAGGGGCCAGGTGGTGCCGCCGAGCGCCGGGATGCCGACGAATGCCTCGCTCCGGCCGTTACGGCTCAGAGCCCGCGCGGGGGCCGGCCAGGAGTGGGCGGCGGCGGTCTGCGGCGGCAGCAGGAAGTACAGGTTCCGCTCCCCGGTGGCCTCGCGGACGATCGGCCCGGCGTGGAAGTCCGTGAACTCCATGAGCCGGTACGCGACGTCCTCCCCGAGGAACCCGCCGATACGTACGGCGTCGAAGTGCACGCCCGCGTGGCGGAGGGCATGCCCGGTCGCGGGAACCCAAGAAGGCACCCTGTCAAGTGACTTGCGCGAATTCATGACGCCAGCTTTCCGGCACGGCTCTACTGTGACCAGGGCCACAGGCGGTTTGTGTCGGACTGTGCACTCGGGGAGGCGAGTTGTGAACATCGGAAACAGCGGGAGTCCAGGGGCCGCGAAGGCGTTCGGGAGACTGCTGCGGTTCTACCGGGAACGGGCGAAGGTCTCGCAGGATCTGCTGGGCAAGGAGACCGGATATTCCAAGTCCCAGGTGGCGATGATCGAGCGCGGGGAGCGTCGAGCGAAGGGCCGCTTCGTCCTGATCGCGGACCCGCTGCTGGGTGCACAAGGTGCACTTTTGGAGGTCGCGGAGGAGGTGACGGCGAGTGGGGTGGCGGCGTGGTTCGAGGACTACCTGCTGGAGGAGGCCAAGGCGGCGGGCATCCACTGGTACGAGAACCATCTGATCCCTGGACTCCTCCAAACCGAGGACTACGCACGCGCTGTCTTCAACTGCGCCGTCCCGGCGCTTGAAGACGACGAGATCGAGGCCGGTGTTGCGGCGCGGCTGGCTCGACAGCAGGTCCTTTTCCGCAAGCCTGCACCGCTGGTCAGCTTCGTTCTGGAGAAGGCCGCTCTCACCAAGCCACTCGGTGGACCGGATGTGCTGCGGAAGAACTTGTTGCACGTGCGCGAGTGTGCGGAGCTGCGGAACGTCACCATCCAGGTCATGCCGGAGGGACGGGAGATCCATGCGGGCCTCAACGGCCCCTTCATCCTGTTGGAGACTGAGGAGCGTCGCAGCCAATTGGTCTATGTAGAGGGCCAAGGCGGGAGGTACTTTCTCAGCGAACAGCCGGACGTCGGGGATTGTTTCGCCCGCTACGGCGCACTGCGGGCGCAGGCCCTCACTCCGGAAGACTCCGTACGACTCATCGAACAGGTGGCACGACAGCTATGAGCACCGACCTCAGCTGGTTCAAGAGCAGCTACAGCGGAGACCAGGGCGGCGCCTGCGTCGAGGTCGCCATCTCCTGGACCAAGTCCACCTACAGCGGCGACCAGGGCGGCAACTGCGTCGAGGTCGCCGCCTGCCCCCACACCGTCCACGTCCGTGACTCCAAGGACGTCTCGATCCCGTCCCTGAGCCTCACCCCGGCCGCCTGGTCCGCCTTCCTCCAGGAGGTCGGCCGCCGCGCGTGACCTCATCACGACCTCGCTGAGCCATGTCGCGCGGGTGCATCCACAGAAGCGTGGTGGTCCGGTCTCAACGTATAGCGCGCCGGGGGGCTTGCGGCAAGGCCCAGGTGGGGGCGCAGAATCACCGGACTGTCGAAGATCGACTTGATCAGCGGGGACGGGGAGTCACGACGTGCGTGTGGTGTTGTCGACGTATGGGACGCGGGGAAGCGTCGTGCCGATGGCGGGACTTGCGGTACGCCTGCGGGAACTGGGCGCAGAGGTACGGGTGTGCGCGCCTCCGGACGAGGAGTTCGTGGAGCTGCTGGCCGGTGTCGGTGTGACGATGGTGCCGACCGGCGCGCCGGTGCGCCCGGTGGTGTCCTCGGTGGCGCCGGGGTCGGCCGTGGGTCTGGCGCAGCGGGCGGCCGATCTGATGGCCGCGCAGTTCGAGACGGTCGCCGCGGCGGCCGAGGGATGTGACGCGCTGGTGGCGACCGGCCCGTTGCCGGCCGTGGCCGGGGCGCGGTCCGTGGCGGAGAAGGCGGGCATCCGCTTCGTCTACGTGAGCCATTCGCCGGTCGTCCTGCCGTCCCCGTACCGTCGACCGCCCGCTCGGCGAGGTCAGCCGCTGCCGGATGACATGACCGACAACCGGAAGCTCTGGGAGCTGGACGCCGAGATCGCGGACGCGATGTTCGGCGAGATGCTCAACACCCAGCGGGCGGAGGCCGGACTGCCACCGGTGGACAACGTCCGCGACTACGCCTTCACCGACCGGCCGTGGCTGGCCACGGACCCGACCCTGGACCCGTGGCGGACGGGCGGCTTGGACGTCGTACAGACCGGTGCGTGGATGCTGAGCGGCGAACGGCCGCTGCCCGCCGAGTTGGTGGCGTTCCTGGACGCCGGTGAGCCTCCGGTGTACGTGGGCTTCGGCAGCATGCCCATGGGGTCCCTGAAGGACGTCGCCCGGGTGGCCGTCGAGGCGATACGCGCCCAGGGGCGGCGGGTCGTCGTCTCCCGGGGCTGGGCCGACCTGGCCCCGGCCGACGACCGGGACGACTGCTTCGTCGTCGGCGAGGTCGACCACCAGGCGCTCTTCGGCCGGGTGGCCGCCGTCGTGCACCACGGCGGCGCGGGCCTCACGACGACCGCGGCCCGGGCCGGTACGCCTCAGGTGGTGATCCCGCAGGGGGCGGACCAGCCGTACTGGGCCGGGCGGGTGGCCGACCTGGGCATAGGCGCGGCGCACGACGGTCCGGCCCCGACGGTCGAGTCCCTCTCGGCCGCGCTCAAGACGGCGCTGAGCCCCGAGGCCGGGGCCCGCGCGACCGCCGTGGCCGGGATGGTCCGCACGGACGGGGCGACGGTGGCCGCGAAGCTGCTGCTCGACGCGGCCGATGGGGGCCCGACGCCGTAACCGACGTTCAGGCGCCGCCGCTGACGCCCGGGGCGACGAAGCGCCTGTGCAGGGGGGAGAGGGACACCTGGGGGTCGCTCGTCACGCCCATCTCCCCCTTGATCACGGGTCCGATCCGGTCCGCGATGAACCGCCGGAACTGGTCCTCCGAATCCCAGATGTCCATCGCGTGGAAGCCGTCCTCGGCGAACCAGCTGGCGTGCAGCACCAACCCGTCCGGGACGTCCTCCTCCCACCTCACGCGGGCGCGCGACTCGTCGTACACCTGGGGTGTGATCTCCTGCCATACAAGGTGCATCGCGACTGCCATGGGGTTCCTCTCGATCGCCTCGGGTGCGCGCCGCGGGCTGTGCGGCGCGGCAGGACGACGCTAAGCAGGTCATGGGGGCCGGGCACGTCGGAGCGGCCATTCGGACGCGGGGTGCGGCCTCTGGGCGCGCCCCGCGCCGTATGCCGACGGCACCATGGGGCATGTGCCGCGTATCAGGCGGTGGGCGAAAGGGCCGGGCGTGCGGGCAGTGGCGATCATCGAGGCTCCGTCCGTGCTCGGGCTGCGGCCGTCGGGTGTGGAGGAGGCGCCGACGGCTCTGCTCGCGGCCGGTCTCGCGGACCACCCCGGAGCCGTGCGGGCGGGGCGGGTCGAGGCGCCGGAGTACGACGGGCGGCGGGACGCCGTGACCGGGGTGCTCAATCCCGGGGGCATCGCGCGGTACTCCGTACGGCTCGCCGACGCGGTCGGCGGCGCTCTCGACGCCGGACGGTTCCCCGTGGTCCTCGGGGGCGACTGCAGCATCCTGCTGGGCAATCTGCTCGCTCTGCGCCGCCGCGGCCGCTACGGGCTGCTGTTCCTCGACGGCCACACCGACTTCTACCAGCCGTCGGCGGAGCCGGCCGGGGAAGTGGCGTCGATGGAGCTCGCCCTGGCCACCGGCCGCGGGCCCCGGCCGCTCACCGACCTCGAAGGCCGCGGGCCGCTGCTCCGGGACGAGGACGTCGTCGCGCTCGGCTTCCGCGACGCCGCCGAGTCCTCCGCGGCCGGGATGCAGCCGCTCCCGCCGGGGCTGCACGCCGTCGACCTCGACGGCGTACGCGCCGCGGGCGCCGCCGAGGCGGCACGCCGGGCGGTCCACCGCCTCGGCGGCGGAGACCGCGCCGGCTACTGGGTCCACCTCGACGTCGACGTCCTGGACGACGCGGTCATGCCGGCCGTCGACTACCGCATCCCCGGTGGGCTGACCTGGGCGGAGCTGGAGGACGTCCTGCGTACGGCCCTGGCGGACGAGCGGGCCGTCGGTTGCGACGTGACGATCTTCAACCCGCGCCTCGATCCCGGGGGAACGCTCGCGGCACGCCTCGTCGCCTGCCTGCGCCGTGCGCTCGCCGAGGTCACGGAACGGCCGTAGCGAGGGCGCCGCCCGGCGTACGGTGCGCGGGCCCGAACGAGTGGACTCGGCGGAAGGCGCACCCGGCGGGGGCCTCTGCCCGGGGGTCGGATGGTGACGTGGCCCTCCCAGCCCCCGATCCGGAAGAGGGACCTCCAGATGAGACGTACCCCCGCCCCCGCCCACTCCCGCCGTCTGTTCGCCGCAGCGTTGCTCGTGGCGTCCGTGCTGGCCCCGGTGGTGGCGTCCCCCGCCACCGCCGAGCACCGCACCGCCGAACGCGTCACCACCGATCCCGGCACCTCGTCGCACCGGTACCACGAGGAGGACTGCCCGCCCGACGGGTTCGGGCCCGAGCTGACGGCGCGGCTGGACAAGGCCATCGAGGACGTCCGCAAGCAGGCCGGTATCCCCGGCGTCGTGGCCGGGCTGTGGATGCCGGGCAAGGGGAGCTACGTCCGCGCGACCGGTGTCGCCGACAAGGCCACCGGCAAGCCGATGACCACAGACGTCTTCGTGCGGATCGGCAGCGAGACCAAGACCTTCACGGTCACCGCGCTCCTGAAGCTGGTCGACGACGGCAAGATCCGGCTGGACGACCCGATCTCCGCCTACATCCATGGCGTGCCCAACGGCGACCGGATCACGCTGCGCCATCTCGCCGAGATGCGCAGCGGCCTGTTCCCGTACACGGACGACCCGGACTTCCAGCACGACCTCCTGAGCGATCCGCAGCGCACGTTCACCCCGCACGAGGTGCTCGCGTACGGCTACAAGCACCCGAACACCTTCGCCCCGGGGACGCAGTTCCAGTACTCCAACAGCAACCTCATCCTCCTCGGGCTGGTGATCGAGAAGGTCAGCGGTCACCGTCTCGTCGACTTCGTCGAGAAGCGGGTGCTCCGCCCGGCCGACCTGCGCCACACGCTCTTCCCGAAGGGCGACGAGTTCCCCGAGCCGCATCCGCGCGGGTACACCAACCAGACGCTGAGCGGCGCGGTCGTCGACTCCACGGACTGGAACCCGAGTTGGGCCTGGGCGGCGGGGGCGATGATCTCGGACCTGCACGACCTGCGCCGCTGGGCGAAGATCGTCGCCACCGGCACACTGCTGAGCCCCAAGACGCAGGCCGAGCGCCTCAAGATGCTGCCGACGGGCCACCCCGGCACGGGCTACGGCCTCGGCATCTTCGAGAGCGGCGGCTGGATCGGCCACAACGGCTCCATCCCCGGATACGAGACGGTGACGGTCTACCTCCCCTCGCAGAAGGCCACCCTGGTGCTGATGCTCAACACGGACATCGAGTCGCAGGGCCAGGAGCCGAGCTCGCTGCTCGCCCGGGCGATCACCCGGATCGTGACGCCGAACAACGTGTACGACCGCCCGGTCCCGCCGCCCGACGTCGCCGGGCCGGACCATGAGTGAGTCCGAGCGATGACTCACCCCGACCGACCGGAGAACACGCCATGAGGATCCATCTGTCCAGCGTCTTCGTCGACGACCAGGAAAGGGCCGCGCGCTTCTACACGGACGTGCTGGGCTTCGTGAAGAAGCACGACGTCCCGGTGGGCGGCAAGGACCGGTGGCTGACCGTGGTCTCGCCGGAGGATCCCGACGGGACCGAGCTGCTGCTGGAGCCCTCCGGGCATCCCGCGGTGCAGCCGTACAAAACGGCGCTGGTGCGGGACGGCATCCCGGCCACCTCCTTCCTCGTCGACGACGTCGCCGCGGAGTTCGACCGGCTGCGCGGGCTCGGGGTGCGGTTCACGCAGGAGCCGACGGAGACGGGCCCGGTCACCACGGCGGTCTTCGACGACACCTGCGGCAACCTGATCCAGATCATGCACAGCACGTAGCGGACACCGGGCGCGGGCTACGAGGTCAGGGCGCCGTTCAGGAACGGTTCGATCGCCGTGCGCCAGGCGTCCGGCTGGTCGTAGTGGAGGAGATGGCCGGCGTCGGGGATCTCGGCGTACGCACCGCGGGGCAGGACGCGGACCATCTCCTGCGCCTCCGCGCGGCCCAGCTCGCCGTCCAGGCCGCGGACGACCAGGGTCGGGCAGCGGACCTGGGCGAGCGAGTCCCAATGGGCTTCGTGGACCCAGGTCTGACGGGAGGCCAGCATCTGCGCGGGGTCGAAGACCGGGTACCAGCCGTCGGGGCGCGGGGCCATCACCTCCGCGAAGAACTCGCCGCGGGCGGGCTGGGGCCGCTCGACCCAGGGGTCGTCCTCGCCGAACCACTTCCGCACGGCGTCGAGCGAGGCGAACGGGACCGGCCAGCGGCGGAACCAGTCCTGCCACTCCCGCTGCGACGCGGCCCCGAGGGCCGACGCCCGCATGTCGCAGATGACCAGGGCGCGGACGAGGTCGGGGCGTTCGGCGGCGAGCTGCCAGGCGGTGAGGGCGCCCATGGAGTGGCCGATGAGGGTGACGGGACCGAGCCCGAGCTGCTCGACGGCGGCGGCCGCGTCGGCGACGTACGCCTCGCGTGTGAAGGGGCCGGCGGCGGGCTTCGCGCTGCTGCCGTGACCGCGCTGATCGAGCGCGACGGTCCGGTGACGTGCGGCCAGCCAGCGGGCGGTGGGCGCCCAGTGGGAGGCGCGCCCCATGAGACCGTGCAGGAGTAAGACGCCGGACCCGGCCGTCTCCGCCCGCTCTTCCGTGAACTCCCAGGCAGCCAGGCGTACGCCGCCGGCTCCGGTGACGTCGAGTCGTCGCACCATGTTCCCTGGCACCCCCTCTTTCCCATCGAGCGTGCTTCCCGTCGAGCGTGTCGAGCACCGCCAGACTATCGAACTCATATTCGAAAATGCGGTTCTGCCGCGTAACACCCCTCGTTCGAGTGACAGCACTCAAGGATTGACGCGCGCCGCCGAGGGGAGATCTTCAGCGGGAGGCGGACCGCTCGGGGAAAACGGTCCGAAGGGAATGACCCTGGGAGCTCGGGGCTCCGGGTCAGCACAGGGGAGGACAGGCCCCGGCGCCCATGGGCGCCGGGGCCCTCTGTCTCTCCGCGCACCGCCCCAGACGCCTGCGACATCGCACACCCCTCCCCAGCCGTACGGCTCCCCCCAGCGTGGCACGCCGAGAGTCGGGGCGTGGCGATTCCGCCGTAAAACGGGCCCGGGAATGCGCCGGGGTACGCCAGGGGCGTGTCAGGCGCCGGAGACCGACTAGCGCTTCGCCACGAAGACGTGCGCGGCCACATCGGCGCCCAGCTCGGCCGCCTCACCGCTGCTGCCGACGAGGACACCGCCGGCCGACTCCGTCACGCTCACCACGGAACCGGGCTGCACGCCCGCCCGCCGCAGTGTGTACATCAGCTGGGCGTCCGTCTGGATCGGCTCGCCGATCCGGCGGACGATCACCGTCTTGCCGTCCACGCCCGGCTCCAGGTCGGCCAGCGACACCATGGAGTCGTCCAGGAAGGACTCCGCCTCGGCCTTCTCGCCCAGCTCCTCCAGACCCGGGATCGGGTTGCCGTACGGCGACTCCGTCGGGTGCCGCAGCAGCTCCAGGACGCGCCGCTCCACGGCCTCGCTCATCACGTGCTCCCAGCGGCAGGCCTCGGCGTGCACCTGCTCCCACTCCAGGCCGATCACGTCGACGAGCAGGCACTCGGCGAGCCGGTGCTTGCGCATCACGCGCGTCGCCAGACGCCGGCCCTCCTCCGTCAGCTCCAGGTGCCGGTCACCCGCGACGGTCACCAGACCGTCCCGTTCCATACGGGCGACCGTCTGGCTCACGGTGGGGCCGCTCTGGTCGAGCCTCTCCGCGATCCGGGCGCGCATGGGGACCACGCCTTCCTCTTCGAGCTCGAGGATGGTGCGGAGATACATCTCCGTTGTGTCGATCAGTCCGGACATACGTGCCCCTCGATGAGTCGTGCGCTGGCCCTGCCCCAATTCTGACGCATCCCACCGACAACCGTGCCGTGCTGACCGAAGGGCGGTATTGACAGGGCAATGGTCCAGACCGCACCGTGATCCGCGACACGACGACAAGGAGCTTCGGGAATGGGCGACAGCGCGCGCGAGTCCAAGCTGGCGGGGCAGTTCTTCGACGCCGCGATCGGCCTGCTGCGGCAGGTCCGCGACGAGGACGCCGAGGAGATCGCCGCGGCCGGAACCGCGATCGCCGAGGCCGTCGCCGCCGGCGGCCGCCTCTTCGCCTTCGGCGCCGGACACTCCTCGCTCGCCGCCCAGGACGTCGTGTACCGGGCGGGCGGGCTCGCCCTGATGAACCTGCTCGCGGTCCCCGGGGTCGTCGGCGTCGACGTCATGCCGGCGACGCTCGGCTCGGCCCTGGAACGGGTGGACGGCCTCGCCGGCGCGGTCCTCGACTCCTCGCCCGCCAAGGCCGGGGACGTCCTGATCATCATCTCGCTCTCCGGCCGCAACGCCCTGCCGGTCGAGATGGCGATGAACGCCCGCGCCCTGGGCCTGACCGTCATCGGCGTCACATCGGTGGCGTACGCGACGGAGACGAAGTCCCGGCACGTCTCGGGGACGTATCTGAAGGACCACTGCGACATCGTCCTCGACTCCCACATCGCCATCGGCGACGCCGAACTCACCCACGAGAGCATCGAGGCGCCCTTCGCCCCCGCCTCGACGGTCGTCACGAGCGCCCTGATGCAGGCCACGATGGCCGCGGCGGCCGAGGAGATGGTCCGCCTGGGCATCGAGCCGCCGCTGCTGCGCTCGGGGAACGTCGACGGCGGCCACGAGTGGAACGGCCGCGTGATGACGGAGTACGGCGACCGGATCTTCTACCGCCACTGACACCGGCCGCGCCTACGGACACCCCCTAGGGGCCGAACCGCACCCGGACCGTCAGGCCACCGCCCTCGTTGGCGGTGGCCCGCGTCGTGGCGCCGTGGGCGCGGGCGACCGATTCGACGATGGAGAGCCCGAGACCCGCGCCCTCGCCGGGGGCGTGGGACCGCTCCGTCAGCCGGCGGAAGGGCTCGAAGAGCAGCGGGACCGTCTCGGGCGGGACCTCGGGGCCGGTGTTCGTCACCTCGATGCCGATGTCCGGGCCCGTACGGACCTCCACCCGGCCGTCGGGGACGTTGTGGCGTACACCGTTCGCGACCAGGTTGTGGACCAGCCGGTCGAGCAGCGCCGCGTCGCCGTCGACCGTCAGGGGCCGGGCCCGTACCGCGACCGTCACGCCCCGCTCCGCCGCCTCGCCCGCCAGCGCGTCCACCGCTTCCCGGGCCACCTCGTGCACCGCCACCGGCCGCCGCTCCCGCAGCCCCTGGTCGGAGGCGGCGAGCAGCAGCAGGCCCTCGATGATCCGTTCGCTGTCGTCGGCGACCTCGATCAGCTTCGCCCGGATCCGGGCGACCCGCTCCGGGGACGGCTCCCCCGCGAGCCCGATCTCGGCCGCCGCCCGTTGCACGGCGACCGGTGTGCGCAGCTCGTGCGCCGCGTTCGCCGCGAACCGCTGCTGGGCGGAGACGAGCCGTTCCATCCGGCCGAGCATGCCGTCGAAGGTGTCGGCGAGCCGCTTCAGCTCGCCCGGCGGCCCGTCGAGCGCGATCCTCTCGTGCAGGTTCTCGCCCGACAGCCGGCGCGCCGTCTCGGTGATCACGGCGACCGGCCGGAGCACCCGGCCCGCCACCCACCAGGCGACCACGACGGAGAGCAGCGCGTACACGGCGAGGACGGTCACCGAGACGGTCAGGAGCCGTTCGAGGGCGGCGGACTCCGCCGCGTCGCTGACCGTCCGGGTGATCGCGAGCGGTTCACGGAAGACCGCTCCGGGTGGGACCGGGCCGGGGCTGGCGGGCACGGCGCTCGGGAAGGACGTGGGGAAGGACGTCGGCAGGTCCTCCAGCCGCTGCGCCGGTACGGCGGTGGTGACGGCCAGGCTGATCGACGAGTACAGGGTCTCCTTCACCAGCACGTACACGACGCCCGTGAGCAGCGCGCCCGCGAGCACGAGCAGCCCGCCGTACAGGGCCGTCAGCCGGACGCGTTCGCTCCTCATGACGCGATCCGGTAGCCCGCGCCCGGGACCGTCTCCACCACCGGCGGCTCGCCCAGCTTGGCCCGCAGCTTGCTCATCGTCACCCGGACGGCGTTCGTGCGGTAACTCGTGTGCTCCTCCCAGACCTGCTCGATCAGGTCCTCGCCGCTGACCACCGCGCCCTCGGCCCGCAGCAGGGCCTCCAGGACCGCGAACTCCTTGCGAGACAGGTGGAGATGGCGCCCGTCCCGGCTCGCCTGACGGCGGGCGGTGTCCAGGACGATCCCGGCCCGCTCCAGGACGGGGGGCAGCGCGGGCCGGGCGCGCCGGCCGAGCGCCAGGACCCGGGCGAGCAGTTCGTCGTACGCGAAGGGCTTGGTCAGGTAGTCGTCGGCGCCGAGGCCGAGGCCCTGGACCCGGTCCCGTACCGTTCCCGCCGCCGTCAGCATCAGCACCCGGGTCATCAGCCGCTGCTCGACCACGCGGCGGCACACGTCGTCGCCGTGCATGCCGGGCAGGTCACGGTCCAGGACGAGGACGTCGTACTCCCCGAACTGGAGTTTCCGCAGGGCTTCGAGGCCGTCGGCGGCGACGTCCACGGCGAGCGCGTCGCGGCGCAGCCCCTCGGCGATCATCTCGGCGAGAAACGCCTCGTCCTCCACCACCAGTACGCGCATGGGCCCTGTGTATCCGACAGGGACGTTTCGCCGGCGTTAACCCATCCGCTGAGAGAAGCGAAACATCCCTTCGCGGCACGCTCCCGCCCATGACGACTCGAATGACGACCTCACGGAACCTCAAGCTGGCCGCCGCCGTCTCGTTCGCGGCCCTCTCCCTCCTCGCGACGTCCTGCTCCGGTGACAAGCCGGAGACGACAGGCACCAGCGAAGAGGGCAAGAAGGCCGACCAGGCCTTCGAGCACCGCAAGTGCCTGCGCGAGCAGGGCCTCGACGTGCCCGAGCCCAAGCCGGGCGAGCAGGGTGTGGGGCTCACCATCGGCGGCGACGGCATGTCGAAGGAGAAGATGGAGAAGGCGTTCAAGGCCTGCCGGAGCAAGGGCGGCGCCGGCATGGGGTCGGAGCCGACCCAGGCCGACAAGGACAAGGCGCTGGCGTACGCGAAGTGCATGCGCGAGAACGGCTTCAACATGCCCGATCCGAAGTTCGACGGGGCCGCGCAGCACGCCCTGCCCGTACCGCAGGGCGCGGAGAAGCAGAAGTTCGAGAAGGCCATGAAGGCGTGCGAGGGCGTGGCCCGATGAGCAGGCGCAGGCTCGTCCTCGCGCTGGTGGCGGTCGTCGCGGTCGGGGGCGGCGGCGCGGCCCTCACCGCCCTCTCCGCGCAGGAGAAGCCGCAGGCCGCCGCGGCGGACTCCCGGGGGCTGCCGCCCGCCACCGCCCCGGTCACCCGCGGCGACCTCTCCAACAGCTCCCAGCAGGACGGCACCCTCGGCCATCTCGGCGAGCGGACGATCAAGGCGGGCGGCCGGGCCGGGACCCTCACCTGGCTCGCCCCGACCGGATCGGTGATCGAGCGGGACGGACGGCTCTACGAGGTCGACGGCGTGCCGGTCCGGCTGATGTACGGCGCCGAGCCCATGTACCGGACGCTCAAGACGGGCGACAAGGGCAAGGACGTACGGCAGTGGGAGGAGAACCTCGCCGCCCTGGGGTTCACCGGCTTCGACGTCGACGAGGAGTACACGGCGAAGACGGCCGCCGCCGTCAAGCGGTGGCAGAAGTCCCACGACCTGAAGCAGACCGGCACCGTCGGCCCGGACCACATCGCCTTCGCGGGCAGCGCGGTGCGGGTGAAGGACGCGGGCGGCGCGGCCGAGGACAGGATCGCACCGGGCGACCAGATCACGCCGGGCGCTCCGGTGCTCGACGTGACCGGTTCCGAACGCGTCGTCCGGTTCGCGCTCCCGGTGCCGGAGGCCGGTCTGGCCAAGGTCGGGACCCGCGTCTCCGTACGGCTGCCGGACGGCACCGAGGCGGCGGGGAAGGTCTCGGCGGTCGGGAAGACCGCGTCGGCGGGCGAGGACCCGCAGAACCCCCAGGACAAGACCCCGAAGATCGACATCACCGTCTCCTTCGACCAACCGGGGAAGATCAAGGGCATCGACCAGTCCCCGGTCACCGTCGACCTCACCGGCGAGACCCGCCGGAACATCCTGTCCGTACCCGTCAACGCGCTGCTCGCCCTGCCCGACGGCGGCTTCGGCGTCCAGGTCGTCGAGAACGGCACGGCGCGGGACGTGAAGGTCGAGCTCGGCATGTTCGGCCAGGGCCGGGTCGAGGTCAGCGGCGACGGACTGCGCGAGGGCATGAAGGTCGGGGTGCCGTCCGCATGAACACGGTGGTACGGCTCCGCGGAGTCACCAAGGAGTACGCGGGCGGTGTCCGGGCCCTCGACGGCGTCGATCTCACCGTCGGCGCGGGCGAGTTGCTCGGCATCGTCGGGCCGTCCGGATCCGGCAAGTCGACGCTGCTGCACATCGTCGGCACCCTGGACCGGCCGACCGGCGGCACGGTGGAGATCGCCGGCCACGACATCGCCTCGCTGACGGACCGCAGGCTGTCGGCGCTCCGCGCCCGCCGCATCGGCTTCGTCTTCCAGGCCTTCCACCTGGTGCCGGGTGTGGGTGCCCTGGAGAACGTGGCCGAGGGGCTGCTGTACTCCGGGCTGCCCCGGGCGCGGCGACGGAGGATGGCCGCCGACGCGCTGGCCCGCGTGGGCCTGGCCGACCGGATGAGGCACCGGCCGCACGAACTGTCCGGCGGGCAGAAACAGCGCGTCGCCATCGCCCGCGCCGTCGTCGGCGAACCGGCCCTGCTGCTCGCCGACGAGCCGACGGGCGCGCTGGACTCGGCGTCCGGCGACGCGGTGATGGAGCTCCTGCACGAGCTGAACGCGGACGGCGCGACGATCGCGGTCATCACCCACGACACCGAGATCGCGGGACGGCTGCCGCGCCAGGTCCGGATCCGTGACGGCCGCGTGGTGGCGGACACGGCACGCGGAAAGGTCGCGGCCTGATGTCCCGTACGAAACTCAGATCCGAACTCAGGTCCGCCCGGCTCGGACCGCGCGACGTCCTCCACGTCGGCTCGGCGGGGCTGCGGAGCCGGCCGGTGCGGGTGGTGCTGTCCGCGCTCGGCATCGCCATCGGGATCGCCACGATGATCGCGGTGGTGGGCATCTCCGCCTCCAGCCAGGCCCAGTTGCTCCGGCAGCTCGACGCGCTCGGCACGAACATGCTGGTGGCGAAGCCGGGCGAGGGGATGTTCAGTGGGCAGGAGGTCAAGCTGCCGAAGGACGCGGTGGGCATGGTCGGCCGTATCGAGGGAGTGGAGGAGGCCGGCGCGACCGGCGACCTCAAGCGCTCGGTCCGCCGCTCCGAGAAGATCCCGGAGGCCGAGACGGGCGGGATCGCGGTGAAGGCGGCGACGGAGGGACTCCTCGACGTGCTGCGGGGCGAGGCGGCGTCCGGCACGTGGCTGAACGCCGCCAACGGCCGCTATCCGTCCGTGGTGCTGGGCCATGTCTCGGCCGAGCGGCTGGGCATCACCCGGCCGGGGCAGCAGGTCTGGATCGACGACCGGTACTTCACCGTCATCGCCATCCTCGCCCCGCTGCCGCTCGCCCCCGAGATCGAGCGCTCGGCGCTGGTCGGCTGGGAGGGCGCGCAGCGACTGCTGGGCTTCGACGGGCATCCGACGGCGGTGTACGAGCGGTCCACGGACGCGTCCGTACGGGAGGTCCAGCGGCTCCTCGCCCCGACGATCGACCCGCGGAACCCGCAGAACGTGTCGGTCGGCGACCCGTCCTCGGCGCTCAAGGCGAAGGCGGCGACGGAGGGCGCGTTCTCCACGCTGCTCCTCGGGCTCGGCGGGATCGCGCTCCTGGTGGGCGGCGTCGGCGTCGCCAACACCATGATCATCTCGGTACTTGAGCGCCGCCACGAGATCGGCCTGCGCCGCTCCCTGGGCGCGACCAGGGGCCAGATCAGGATCCAGTTCGTCACCGAGTCCCTGCTGCTCTCGGGCCTCGGCGGCCTGGCCGGCGTGGCCCTGGGGGCGGCGGCGACGGGCGTGTACGCGTCCACGGGCGGGCTGCCGTGGGTGGTGCCGCTGTGGGCGGTGGCCGGCGGCTTCGGCGCGACGCTGGTGATCGGCACGGTGGCGGGCCTCTACCCGGCGGTCCGGGCGTCGCGCCTGTCGCCGACGCTGGCACTGGCGACGGCGTAACAGCTACAGCGCGTCCGCCGGGCTCGCCGGGTCCGCCGTCCCCGCCAGGTCCAGCGACGCCGCCACCCGTACGGCCACCGTCTCCGCGTACACCGCGTCGGGGCGCTCGAAGGCCGTACGGGAGGCCCCGCGCAGGAAGGTCACGGCGCCCACCGTCCGGCCGCGGCTGCGCAGCGGGAGGCACAGCGCGTGGACGGCGTCGCGCGGCCAGTGGCGTTCCGTCGCCCAGTCCTCGGCGCCCTGCGGTGTCGCGGCGGAGGCCGAGGCGCGCACCGGGCCCGTACGGGAGACCGCCTGGAGGACGGGGTGGCCCGCGGGGTAGCGGACCGGAATGCCACCGCCCGCGACCGGGACGAGCGGACCGGGCGCACCGGCCGGGGTGGCCGCGACCCGGACCAGGCGCCGCTCCCCTGCCGCGAGGTCGAGCAGCGCGTGGTCGGCGAACCCGGCCAGGGCGAAGTCCAGCAGGACCGTCGCCGCCTCCCGCGGGTCCTCGCACTCGGCCGCCGCCGCGCCCGCCCGGTGCAACTGGCTGTAGCGGAACCGCAGTCGGTCCGCCTCCTGCTCCGCGAGCCGCTCCTCGGTGACGTCCTGGAACAGCCACCCCACGCCCAGTGGCACGGGCTCCTCGGCGAGCGGCGACGACAGCCGTACGAAACCGCTGCGCCAGCACCGCCGCCGCTCGCCCTCCGCGGTCCGCAGCGTCACCCACACCTCGGCCAGGGCCCGCGGCGCGCCCTCCGCGAGCACGTGCTGGAGCGCGCCCTCCAGCTCCTCTACGCCCTGCTCGATCAGCTCGCCGAGCGGCCGGCCGAGCAGGGTGGTGCGGCCCGCGCCCATCGCCCGGGCCGCGTGCCCGTTGACGACGGCGGGCCGCAGATCCACGTCGACGAGGACGACACCCCAGGACGCGTCCTCGAAGAGCGCCTCGCTGAGCGCGATCGAGCGCTCGAGGTCGATCTGCGCGTGCACCTCGCTGAACGCGCAGTACACCCCGGCCGGCTTCCCGTCCGCGCCCCGCACGCCGGCCGACTGCGTCCGTACGAGGACCCGCCCGCCGTCCTTCCGCACCAGAGCGAACTCGTGCACCACCCGCCCCGGCGCCTCCATGGCCCCCATCAACCGCGCCAGCGCCTCACCGGCGTCGGCCGGCCGCGCGGCCCAGCCCTCGAACCCCCGGCGTCCGACGGCCTCCCCGGCGGACCAGCCGAGAATCCGCTCGGCCTCCTTGTTCCAGTGCGTCACGGTCCCGTCGGCGTCCAAGGCACAGAGCGCCGCGTCCATCCCGTCGAGCAACGCGGCGAGTAGATCGTTCCCCGGCACGGACGTGGTCTCACTCCCGGCACTCCTGGCAGCACTCATCCCGGCACCCCCTGCAGGACGGTGTACGCGCGTGCATCCGCACGCCCCCGATCATTCAACTGGAACGTGACGCAGGACACACCCGGTTCAACCAAATCGTTGCGACCCGGAAACGAACACCGGGTGTCAGCCGATGAGCTGGGAGGCCCCGACCGCTTCGACGTCCTCGACGGTGTCTTCGAGGAGGCCCCGGCTGGCGATGAGGTAGCCCAACTGGGCGCGGCTGGTGCTGCCGAGGCGGCGGGAGAGGCGGCTGGTGTGGTCGGCGATCGTGCGGCGGCTCATGCCGAGGTCCCGCGCGATCTTCTCTTCCGTGTAGCCGGCGACGAGCATCCGGGCGAGGGCGCGCTCGAGGTCGGACGCCACGAGTTTGGGGCGCCGTTCGCGGGCGAGGGTCGCCGGGATGCCGCGCGACCAGGCGTTGTCGAAGATGTTGGACAGGAAGCGCACCACGGCCGGCTCCCGTACCTCCAGAGCCTCCTGCTCGTAGGCGGAGCTGGTGGGGATGAAGGCGACGGTGCGGTCGCAGATGATGAGCCGGTCGAACATCTCGTCCAGCGTGCGGACCTCGCCGCCCGCTGCCACGATCTTGCAGATGTATTCGAAGGTCGGCTGGTGCGCCCTTACCGAATGCTGATAAAGCGTTCGCTGCCGCACTCCCCGCTCAATTATCTCGGTATTCCGCTGGAGCGAGCTTTCCAGGATTTCCGCAGGTCGGCCGCCACCGGGCTGCGCCGTCATGAGTTCCTTCGCGCACCGGGTGACCGCCGTGTCGATCGCGCCGTGAATCACGTCGGCGCCGCGCAGCAACGTAAAGCCGGGAAGCCGCGACTCCGTCGCGTCGCTGTACACCCGCTCGATCGCGTCGAATACGGAGGTGAGCTCTTCCAGAAGGCGCGACGTGGCGATGATCTCCTGGCGGTACGGCTGGAGAGCTCGCGAGGAGGCCACCGAGGCCGGGACCGGGGCCAGCCGGTCGCCCTCGGCCACTGGGGCGAACAAGCCAAGACGCAGGAGACAGCCGGGAACGTCCGGCGCGCCGACCTGCCCGGAGGTCACCGCGGTGTGGTACTGCGCGAGCCCCTCCTCGCACGGTCTCGGTCCGTCACATTTGTCCGATTCGCATGTACCTGCCACAGCATGTCCCCCCGCGTGAGTGTGCACTGCGCAGTCATGCTAGGACACTCGGTTGCGTTGTTTCCAGACAGCTGTGCAGACTTTCGATGCCGAAGCACGAGGTCGCGGGAATCGGGATCGGATCGGACAGGAACCAATCCCACCGGAAATGCGAAAGAGCTTTCCACTCCCCTCGGCATTCCTGAGCGTGTCGACCTCGAGCCTATTCGCGAAACTTTGCATGAACCAACGGAGAATGTGATGAAGACGCGTTCGATGTACCGACTCTGCCGGATGGGCGCCGGCGCCGTACTCCTCGCCGCCGCACTGGTGACCGCGACGGTGCAGGCCGCCGCCACCCCCGCCACCGAGACGGTGATTTCCGCGGACCACGGCTGGGGCCCGGTTCCCCCGCCGCGCACCGGCCCGACGTCGGTCGGCGTCTGACCGGCCCGGAGCACTCCGCCGGGTCGGCCTGCCGACTCGGCGGACCCCCACTCACCTCCGCTGCTGGTCCGTCGCACTGACCCCCGACCCCAGCAGCCACCGGACGGGGCATTCCGCCGGGCCGCCCGGGCGCGCCCCCTTCCCGCGCACCGCGGTTCAGCCGTGCGGCCGACTCGCCGTCACCCGCTGACCACCCGCTGACCGCCCCCGCCGACCGCCTCCGTCGGCCACCCCCACCCCCCTCACCCCCCACCCCCTCCGCGACCTTGCGCCGCGTCGCGCCTTCGGCTGCCCAGACGCCCGTCGGCCACGCCCGCACGCCTTCGTGCGCCCCCGTACACCCTGTATGCCCCCGTATGCCCCGTAGCGAGAGAGTTGAGTGCAGTGGAAACCATTCTGATCGTCGGTGGACGTCCCGAGACACTGGTCAAGGCCAGGGCGCTCGGCCTGCGTGTCGTCTTCCTGCAGCACCGCGACCGCATGATGCCCGGTCATGTCGAGGCCTCCGACGCGCTGTTCATGGTCGACTACACCGACTGGGAGCTCACGCGCCCGATCGTCGACGCCATCCACTCCGTCTACCGGTTCACCGCGGTGATGTCGCTCGGTGAGCAGGCGATGGAGACCGTCGGCCGCATCAACGACCGGTTCGGCCTGGGCGGCACCCCGGAAGCCGTGTCCACCCTCTACAAGGACAAGCTGCTCATGCGGGCCCACCTCGCGGAGCAGGGCGTCCCGAGTGCGGCGGCCGCCGAGATCTCCGGCGCCGCAGACATCGAGGAGTTCGGCCGGCGGTACGGCTACCCGGTCGTGCTCAAGCCCATCGACAACACCGCCAGCCGCGGCGTCGTCATCATCGAGCGGGCCGAGGACGTCGCCGCGGTGTGGGCGGAGGCGGTCGGTCTGCGCGAGCGCGACGACCTCGTCCTCGGCCAGTTCTTCCCCGTCGGCCGCTACCTGGCCGAGGAGTACCTGGACGGCCCGGAGTACAGCGTGGAGTCCTTCTCCTTCGACGGCACGCACTCCATCGTCGCCATCACCGAGAAGTACACGATCGGCGTGGTCGAGTCGGCGCACGCGCTGCCGGCCCGCCTCACCCCCGAGATGGACGCCGAAGTCGCCGACTACGTCCGGTCCTTCCACACCGCCATGGGCCTGCGCGACGGCGTCGCCCACACCGAGATCAAGATCACCTCGAAGGGCCCGCGGGTCATCGAGTCCCACGACCGGCTGCCCGGCGAGCGCATCCCCGACCTGGTGATCAACGCGTACGGGATCGACCTGGAGCAGTACGCCTGCGCCGCGCCCTTCGGGATGCTGCCGGTCCTTCCCGAGCGCCCCGTCGCCACCCGCGCCGCCGCCACCACCTTCTTCCGCGGCGAGCCCGGCGTGGTGACCGGATTCCAGGGCACCGAGAAGGTCCTCGAGGACCCCGACCTCATCGAGCTCGACTTCTTCGTGCGGCCCGGCGACCGGGTGGTCGAGGTCGTCGACAACTTCGACCGCAGCGGCCAGGTCATCGTCACCGGAACCGACACCGCGGCCGCCGCCGCGACCGCCGACCGGCTGGCCGCCCTCATCACCGTCGAGACCGTCCCGGAGCCGCGCCCGTGAGCTCCCACCTGGTCTTCGTCGAGAGCAACATGAGCGGCTCGGGATTCGAGGCGCTCGCCGCCGCCAAGCGCATGGGGCACCGGGTCTCCTTCCTGACCTGCGACCTGTCCTACTACGTCGGCGGAGTCGGCGAGACCCTCGACACCACCCTGATCGACCGGGTGGCGTGTTGTGACACCGACGACGTCGAGGCCGTCCTGGCCGCCGTCCGCGAGGTGGGCCGTGACCACCCGGTCGACGCGGTCCTGACGATGAGCGAATGGCACGTCGCCGTGACCGCCGCGGCCGCGCGGCGGCTCGGCCTGGCCGGATCCGAACCCGACGCCGTCGCCGCGGCCCGCGACAAGTCCCGTACCCGCACGCTCTGCCAGGCCGCCGCGGTGCCGATCCCGGCCTTCCGCCGGGTGGAGCGCACCGACACCCTCGACGACGCCGACATCCCCGTCCCGTGCATCGTCAAGCCGGTCGACGAGCTCCTCAGCATCGGGGTCAAGCTGTGCGCGAGCGCCGCCGAGGCCCGCGCGCACGTACGGCACCTGCTGGAGGAACGCTCCCAGATCGGCTACCGGGGCCGGCCGCGCACCCCCGCCGTACTGATCGAGGAGTACCTCGACGGGCCGGAGTACAGCGTGGAGACCCTCACCTACGAGGGCACCACCTCGGTGCTGTCCGTCACCCGCAAGCTGCTGTCGCCGCCGCCGGCCTTCGTGGAGACCGGGCACGCCGTCCCGGCCCCGCTGGACCCGGACGTACGGACGGCCTGCGAGGAGGTCGCCGCCGCCGCGCTGGCGGCGATCGGCTACACCTTCGGCTCGGCCCACATCGAACTCCGGGTCACCGCCGCCGGACCCAAGCTGATCGAGGTCAACTGCCGCCCCGGCGGCGACCGCATCACCCGGCTCGTCACCCTGGCCACCGGCATCGACATGGTCGCCGAGCAGATCGGGATGCACCTCGGCCGCCGGCCCGAACTCACCGGCCGCACCGACCGCGGCGCCGCCATCGTCTTCCTGCCCAGCACCGCCGGACGCGTCGACGAGATCACCGGCACCGTCCAGGCCCGCGCGCACGAGGGCGTCGTCGACGTCCAGCTGTACGTCGAAACCGGCACCGAGACCGGCTCCCACGGCGACAACACCGACCGGTTCGGGCACGTCATCGCGGTGGGCCCGACCAGTACGGCCGCGCTGCAGCGCGCCGAGGCCGCCGCCCAGTCCATCGCCTTCACCGTCGCCGCCGCCGCGGACGCGTACTCCGGCTGAAGCGCCCGGCACCGAACAGGAAGATCCATGACTCCCACGTTCGTCATGCTCGAAATGCTCAACCCGATGCTCCAGGTCGCCCGCGCGGCCAAGGCCCGGGGCCTGCGGATCGTCGCGATCAACAACACTCCCCTGCAGACCGAGGGTCCGTACGCGGTGCCCGAGGGCTTCGTCGACGAGCTGATCACGGTCGACTCCTGGGCCGATCCGCTGCAGATCGAGAAGATCCTGCTGGACGTCCACGACCGCCACCACGTGGTCGGCACCTACGCCGGGTTCGAGCCGGTCCTGCCGTACGACGCGATGCTGCGCGAGATGGCCGGCCTCCCCCACTCCGGCGCCGAGAACCTGCGCACCATCCTCGACAAGAACCAGGTCCGTGACCGGCTGCGCGAGCACGGCCTCACCACACTCGGCTCGTCCACCCTGGAGGAAGCCCTCACCTGGGACCACTGGCCCTACGCCGGCCGGGCCGTCCTCAAGCCCGCCAACGGCACCGGCAGCGCCCTGTGCTTCATCGTCAAGGACCTCGACGAGCTGAACGCGGCCGTCGCCACCTTCGACGACATCTCCATCGCCCACCCGCTGATGCGCGAGTACATCGAGAACACGCGCGGCTTCGTCCTGGAGGAGGAGGCCCAGGGAGAGCTGCTGTCGGTGGAGTCCCTGGTCTGCCGGGGCGAGGTGCACCCGATCGGCCTGATGGGCCGTTACGTGCTGGCCAAGGACCCGGTCGTGGAGATGGGCTTCCAGTTCCCGTACCACCACCCGCGGATCGCCGAGATCTTCGAGAAGGCCAAGGAGATCCACCGGGTGATGGGCTTCCACAACGGAGCCACCCAGATCGAGGTGATGGTCCCGGAGGAAGGCCCCATCGAGCTGATCGACTTCAACCCCCGGCTGGCCGGCACCGCCTCGATGGTGCTGTTCGGGGAGGCGTACGGGCTGGAGTACGCGGAGCTCCTGGCCGCCCTCGGCCTGGGCGAGGAGGTCGACTTCGGCTTCATCGGGAACACCGTCCGCTACGGCTCCGAGATGATCCTGCTGCCGCCGCCCGGGCTGACCCGCTTCGAGTCCGTCGAGTTCCCCGAACCGACCTTCTGCCGACGCCGCCCGCGCAAGCCCGGCGACGAACTCTCCGGCCGCGCCGACCAGCTCGACAGCATCGGCATGTTCGCCATCACCGCCGACACCGCCGCCGAACTGCACACCGCCGCCCTGCGGGCGCGCCGCGAGACCACGGTCAACGGCGAACCCCTCGGCGACAACGAGAACAACGTGCTCGCCGCCTCCCCGTACATCGGCCGGGACCTGACGTGACCACCTCTGGAGCCACCACCGTGAAGACCGCCGTTTTCCTGTCCGCCCGCGGCATGCCGATGTTCCGCCCCGACCTGATCGAGGACCCGGCCGCGAAGCGGCTCGTCCTGATCGTCTCCGAGCCCGAGTGGGCGGCCACCCCCGAGAAGGTGAAGTCCCACTTCGACCAGGTGCACGTCGTCCCCTGCGCGTACGACGACCCGTCCCCCCTGGTCAACTCCGCCGTCGAGCCGGACGCCGCCCGACGGGCGCTGAAGGAGATCACCGAGGCGGCCGGATCCGGCACCGTCACCCTGCACTGTTACGACGAGCTGTTCATGATGTTCGCGGCCGAGCTGCGCGCCGAGTTCGGGCTCGGCGGCCCGCTCCCGGCGGACATGCTCCCGTACCGCGACAAGTGCGTGATGAAGGACCGGCTGGTCGGCACCGGGGTGCGCTTCCCGCGCTTCCGCCGCTTCGACCACGAGCGCTACGGGCGCGAGCGGTCCGGCTACTTCACCTGGATCGTCGCCGAGGTCGGGCTGCCGTTCGTCCTCAAGCCGGTCGACTCGGCCGGCAGCGAGGGCGTCCGCCAGATCGACTCGCTCGCCGACTTCAGCGCGCTGCCCGACTCCTTCGAGGGCGGGTACGAGGTCGAGGAGTTCGTCACCGGCACCATGTACAGCGTCAACCTGGTGACCGAGGGCGGCGAGACCGTCTTCGCCGGCGTGACCGAGTACCTGGTCAACACGCTGGAGGTGGTCCAGGGCCGGGTCAACGCCGACATCAACCTGCGCGACGACGACCCCCGTGTCCCCCGCATGGTCGCCTTCGCCGAGAAGGCTCTGAACGCCCTCGGCCGGCTCGACGGCTCCACCCACCTGGAGCTCTTCCTCACCCCGCGCGACGAGATGGTCTTCCTGGAGGTCGGCGCCCGGTTCAAGGGCCTGGCCGGGCTCGCCGCGATGCAGCGCAACTACGCCGCGGCGATCGTCAACATGACCCTCCAGGCGGAGTCCGGCATCGCCAGCCGCCCCTACCCGCACCCGCCGGAGTACTGCTTCGACGCCGTGATCCCCAAGCGGGCCGGGTACGTCGAGAAGCTCAACGAGCCCGATGTCCAGAGCCCGTTCGAGATCACCTGGAAGGTCACGGAGGGCGAGGAGCTCGCGCCGACCGACTCCCTGTTCACCGCCGGCGGCACCTTCCTGATCTGGAACCAGGACTACGACGTCCTCTACCGCGACTTCTACGCCCTGGCCGACTACCAGCCGATCACCTACCGCTCGCAGGAAGACAAGGAATCCGCGTGACCACTGCCCTGACCGCACCCGGCCAGGACGTGCACCTGCGCCCGTCCTCCACGAGGGAACACCTCACCTCGGACGCCACCCGGGCCGTGCTGCGCATCCAGCAGCGCATCCTCGCGTCGACCCGCGCGCTGCTCACCGGTGACGGCTTCGCCGAACTGCTGCCGCCCGTCATCGGCCCGGTCACCGACCCCGGCGCCCGCGGCGCCAAGCAGGTCGACATCGACTTCTACGGCCACCGCTGGAAGCTGATGACCAGCGGCATCCTCTACAAGCAGGCGTCCCTGCTCACCTTCGACAAGATCTTCAACGTGGCGCCGAACGTGCGCCTGGAGCCGCTGGAGACCGCCACCACCCACCGCCATCTGGTGGAGTTCCACCAGATCGACGTCGAGATCGCCGGAGCCGACCGCGACCAGGCCATGGCGGTCGCCGAGAAGATCGTCTCCGGCGCGGCCGCGGCCGTACTGGAGCACCTGCCCGCCGAACTCGAGCTCCTGGGCCGGGACACCGACGCGCTGCGCCGCACCGCCGAGGGCGCCTTCGACCGGATCGGCCACGACGAGGCGGCCGCCGCGCTGCACCGGCTCGGCCACCCCCAGGACGACCACGCCGAACTCGACTGGGTCGGCGAGGAGCTGCTCTCCCGGAAGGCGGAGCGGGGATTCTTCGTCCTCGACTACCCCAAGGGCTCACGCGGCTTCTACGACCGGGAGGACCCCGACCGGCCCGGCCTGCTCCGCAACTTCGACCTGGTGCTCCCCGAGGGGTTCGGCGAGGTCATCAGCGGCAGCGAGCGCGAGTCCGACTACACGCAGCTGCTCACCCGGATCCGCGAGACCGGCGAGAACCCGTCGAAGTACAAGTGGTACCTCGACCTCGCCCGCGAGGGGCTGCCCGCCAGCGCCGGCTTCGGCATCGGCCTGGAGCGCCTGACGCGTTACATCGCCGGTCTGGACGCCGTCTGGCAGGCCACCGCCTTCCCGAAACTGCCCGGGGTGGTCTCGCCGTGACCGGCCTGTCCGCACCCGGCTGTCCCGAGGACCTGATCCGGGCCCGGGCTCGCACCGGCGAGGCGGGCGTGTTCCCCGACCGGGCGGGCTACGGCAGCGTGCTGTTCGGCGCGGGTGCCGGCCTGGGCGCCCCGCCCGGCGCGGAGGACCAGCTCGACGCCCTGCGGCTGGTGCCGCCGGTCTTCGTTCCGCACCGGATGGAGCGGATGCTGGAACTCGGCGAGGAACCACTGCCCCAGCATGTGGAACTGGAGTGCGAGTTCGGCGGCTTCCGGGCCCCGCTCCCGGTGTACGTGAGCGCCTTCGGCTCCACCCAGGTGGCCGCCTCCGACCTCGGGGTCGCGGTCAGCCGGCAGGCCGGCCGGCTCGGCATCCCGATGGTCATCGGCGAGAACGTGGTGCCGGTCGCCGGATACGGGCGGCTGGACGGCGACACCGTACGCGGCTCGCTGCTGTCCCGCATCGCCGCCTACCAGGAGGCGGGCGGGTCGGACGGCGGGGTCGTCGTCCAGCAGTCCACCCAGGACGCCGACGCCGAGGTGTGGAACCTCGTCTACAGCGACCCGGCGGCCTCCCGACTCCTCGCGGAGGGCCGGCTGGCCTTCGAGCTGAAGGTCGGCCAGGGCGCCAAGCCGGGCCTCGGCGGACTCACCGTGCTCGGCCGGGAGGCCGCCGCCCGGCTGGCCGACCAGTACCGGACCGAGGACGTCTACGGGCCGCGCGCCGACGCCGTCCTGCGGTACGGCACGCCCGGCACCTTCACCGAGGAGATCCTGCGCCAGCAGATCCGGCTGATGCGCAACAACTACCCGCGCGCCCGCGTGTGGGTGAAGCTGCCGCCCGGCCGTGACGTGGCGGCGGCCGCCGAGATCGCCTGGGAGGCGGGCGCGGACGCGGTCACCGTCGACGGAGCGGAGGGCGGGTCCGGCTGGGCGCCGTCGGCCTTCTTCGACCACGTGGGGCTGCCGCTGGGCGAGTGCCTGTCGCGGATCCCGGCCCGTGGCCGCGGCCTCCTCGCCTCGGGGCGCATCTGGGAGGGCGGCCGGGCCGCCAAGTGCCTGGCGCTCGGTGCCACCGCCGTGGGCCTGGGCCGGGCGGCCCTGCTGGCCGCGGACACGGACCCGGAGGACGGCCTGGTCCGTCTGGTGGACGCGCTCCGCCTGGAACTGCGCCTGCTCATCAGCGCCCTCGGCAAGTACCGCCCCGGCGACCTGTCGACCGAGGACGTCTGGCTGCCGCAGCCGATGTTCGTCCCCACTTCACATCCCCTTACGACCCACCCGACGCACTGACATCAGGAGTTAGGAATGACCTCCCTCACCACCGATCAGTCCGCGACCGCGGAGCAGGTGACCGCGGACACGCTGGGCACGCTCCTCGACGCGCACCTGCGCCGGCAGTTCTCCGACGCCGACCGCGCGGAGCTTCGCGAGCAGTTCCGCACCCAGCACCTGGTCCCGCTCCGCAACTTCCTCTCCCCCGAGCTGCTCGACGCCATGCGCGCCGAGGCGTTCGGGATCATGGACGGGCACGGTGTGCAGCGCGACCTCGTCCTGGAGATCACCGACGGCACCCCGCGTCACATGCGGACCGTGGGCCAGCCGGTCATCAAGGACCACGGACCGCTGATCCACAATTTCTACTTCTCGCCCCACACCAAGGACTTCATGTCCGGGATCGTCGGCGAGGAGGTGTTCACCTGCCCCTACGCCGGCGAGCACTACGTGATCAGCCGGCTCGACCGGTCCGGCGACACCCACGGCTGGCACTGGGACGACTACACCTACGGCTTCATCCTCGTCCTGGAGGCCCCCGAATACCGCGACGGCGGCTTCATCCAGGGCGTGCCGCACACGTCCTGGGACAAGGAGAACCCCGACGTGTACGGGGCGCTGCTGAAGAGCCAGGTGCACTCGTACCACATGAACGCGGGTGACGCGTACATCGTCAAGACGGACACCACGATGCACCGCGTGCACCCGATCCGCGGCGAGGCCCGCCGCACGATCGTGAACATGACCTGGGTCTCGGCCGAGGACCTCACCACGCCCCGTACCCACGAGACCAACGACATCCTCTTCGGCGGCGCCGGGGCCGACCCCGTCGCCCAGAAGTGACGCGGCGAGAAAGGAGACCGAGAACATGACGACGCAGACAGAGCCGCAGACGACCACGCCGCGCGAGACGATGAGGAGTCTCCCGGCCGTCTTCCAGCCCTACCTCACCTGGGTGACCGGAACCCCGCTCGAAGGGGGTAAACAGCTCATCAGCTGGAGCCCCAACAAGGCGGGGGTGCTGGGCCTGGTCCAGATGGCCGGCGGCATCGCCCTGGGCGCGTGGGCCCTGCACCCCTTCACCGGCTGGTCCGTTCCCCTGCTGGTGCTGGCCACGCTCCTGACCACCGGCGGTATGCGCCGCCTGGACGTGGTGATCGTCCACCAGACCCTGCACCGGATGTTCGCCAAGTCCCACACGGTCAACCGGGTGGTCGGCGAGCTCATCACCACAGTCTTCTGGCGCAGCCCGTACGACGAGAACCGGCGCGAGCACCTGCTCCACCACCAGTTCCCCTGCTCGATGAAGGACGCCGACACCCGGTACCTCCTGAGCACCGGTATGCGGCCGGGCATGTCACGCGCCGAGTACCGCCGCTACCTGTGGTGGACGCTGGTCTCGCCCAAGCACCACTGGGGCTTCTCGTCCGGCCGGATCGTGTCCAACTTCAGCGGTCCGATACCCCGTTACCGCCTGGTCATGTCGCTGGTGTGGCTCGCCGCGACCATCGCCTTCGTGGCGCTGACCGGGTGGTGGATGGAGTACCTGGTGCTGTGGATCCTGCCGCTGTCCGTGTGCTTCCAGGCCGCGACCTTCCTCTACACGCACACCGAGCACCGCTGGTGGATCTTCTCCAACGCGGAGAAGCTCACCAAGAAGGAGCGGGACCACCTGACCTTCGGCCGCATGTGCGGCGAGGCGGTGCCCGGCCCCGAGGTCCGCGGTGCGGCCAAGCGTGCCGCGGCCTGGACGACCTGGTGGTTCCGGATCCTCGTCGTGCACTCCTCGTACCGGATGTTCGTCCTCGTCGGCGACACCGTGCAGCACGACCTGCACCACATCCACCCCAACTGCGACTGGGCGAACTCCGCCTACGTCCGCAGCCACGACATCGCCGACGGCTCCGACCGCTACAGCGACGTGTGGGGCTCGCTGGTGGACCACCTGCACGAGGCCGGCATGGTCGGCCAGCCGCTCGACCGGCTGCTGACCCCCGAGCGCGCGGGTGACGGACGATGAAGCGCACGGACGAGCACACCCCGAGACACCACCGCGTCCTGGTGGTGGACGGCACGGGCCGTGGCCACGCGGTCTGCGAGCTGTTCACCCGTACCGACCCCGACGTCGTCGTCTACTACGGCCCCGGCTGCGACGTCATCGAGCACGACCGGATCATCCCGGTGAGCACGCTGACGCTCACCAACCCCCGGCCGACGCTGGAGTTCCTGGCCGAGCACCCGGTCGACCTCGTCTTCATCTCCAACATCGACGCCCTGTCCCGCGGTTACGTCGAGATCCTGCGCGCCTTCGGACACCGGGTCATCGGCCCGACCGCCGAGGCCGCGGAGCTGGAGTCCAGCAAGGAGCGCGGCAAGCGCTTCTGCCTGGACCACGGCATCCCGACGGCCGCGTACCAGTCCTTCACCGATCCCGAGGCCGCCAAGGAGTACATCCGCTCGCTCTCGTACGCCTGCGTGGTCAAGATCGACGTGCTGACCCCCGACGGGGACGGCGCGGTGGTCTGCGACACCGCGGGTGAGGCGACGGCCGCGGTGGACGCCTTCGCCCGGACGTACGGCGAGCAGTTCAAGGTCGTGGTCGAGCAGCGGCTGACCGGCCAGGAGCTGTCGGTGTTCGCGCTGCTCGACGGGGAGAGCGCGCTGCTCTTCCCGACCGCGATGGACTTCAAGCGCACCCTGGAGCAGGACGCCGGCGGCAACTGCGACGGCATGGGCTCCATCGCGCCCCACCCCGCCGACGACGAGGCGCTGCGGCAGGAGATCCGCACGGTCCTCCTGGAGCCCCTGATGCGGGGCATCGCCGCCGACGGCCTGGACTTCACCGGCTTCGTCTATCTCGGCACCATGATCACCGACGCCGGGCTGCGGGTCATCGAGATCAACGCCCGGTTCGGCGACTCCGAGGCGGAGGTGGTCCTGCCCGGCGTGCAGAGCTCCTTCACCGCGCTGTGCGAAGCCGTGCTGGAGCGTCGGCTGCATCTGGAGGAGCTCACGTCCGACGGCCTCGCCCGCTGCTCGGTGGCGCTCACCCAGGGCTGCCTGGACCCGAGCGACCCGCAGGCGCTGCCGGGCTGGCCGTTCGGCGCGTTCGAGACCGGCCAGGAGGTCCACGGCCTGGCCGGGATAGACCCCGCCGAGGCCGACGTCTTCTACGCCAACCTGCGCCGCGACGCCGCGGGCACGCCCGTCACCTCGGGCGGCCGGGTGCTGCACGTGGTGGGCCGCGGCGCGACGGCGGACGAGGCGCGGCGAGGTGCCTACCGGCAGCTCGCACACGTCTCCTTCCGCGGCATGCGCTACCGGGACGACATCGGGGCCGAACCCGCCGTCGTCGTCCCTCACTGACCTCTGTCACGAGCCCTGGAACCCCAGGCGGTAAGGCGGTAACAGCAATGACGGCAACGACAGTCGGCACGACGGCCGGCACCACGGCCGTTACGACAGCCGGTATCACGGCCGGTATGACGGCCGGCATGACGGTGGAGATGCACGAGTCCGGCGTCCGGTCCTACTCACGGACGTTCCCGGGCGTCTTCACCACGGCCAAGAACGAGCTGCTGCGTTCCGAGGACGGCACCGAGTACCTCGACTTCCTCGCCGGCGCCGGCACCCTCAACTACGGACACAACCCGGAGCCGGTCAAGCAGCGGCTCATCGACTACCTGAGCAACGACGGCCTCACCCACGGCCTCGACCTCGTCACCACGGCCAAGGCGGGCTTCCTCGACGCCTTCAGCCGGTACATCCTCGCCCCCCGGGGCATGAACTACCGGATCCAGTTCTCCAGCCCCTCCGGCACGAACGCGGTCGAGGCCGCCCTCAAACTGGCCCGGCTGGTCACCGGCCGCGGACCGGTGGTGGCCTTCAGCGGCGGCTTCCACGGCGTGAGCACCGGCGCGCTCGCGGCGACCGGTTCCGCGCACTACAAGCAGGGCCTCTACGCGACCTTGCCGAACACCGTCCACCTGCCGTACCCGGACTCCCCGCTCGGCGAGTTCGACTCCCTCGACCTGCTCCGGCGACTGGTGGAGGACCCCTCCGCGGGCCTCGAGAAGCCGGCTGCCGTGCTGATCGAGACCGTGCAGGGCGAGGGCGGCGTCTACGTCGCTCCGGTGGAGTTCCTCCGCGGACTGCGGGAGATCTGCGACCGGCACGGCATCCTGCTGATCGTCGACGACATCCAGGCGGGCTGCGGCCGTACCGGCGCCTTCTTCTCCTTCGAGCGGGCGGGCATCGTCCCGGACGTCGTCACCCTCTCCAAGGCCATCGGCGGGTACGGCCTGCCCATGTCCGTGGTCCTGATCAAGCCGGAGTACGACATCTGGCTGCCGGGCCAGCACAACGGGACGTTCCGCGGCAACCAACTCGCCTTCATCGCCGCCGAGTCGGTCATCCGGCACTACTGGGCGGACGGCACCGACGGGGCGTTCGTCCGGGAGGTCCGGGCCAAGGGGCGGGCCGCCGGGGAGTTCCTCACCACCGCCCTCACCTCCCGGTACCCGGTCGCCCTGCGCGGTCTGGGCCTGATGCTGGGTCTGGACTTCTCCCGGACCGGTGACATGTCGGCCGCCAAGGTGTCCCAGCTCTGCTTCGACCGGGGGCTGATCGTGGAGACCTGCGGGCGCGCCGACGAGGTCCTGAAGCTCCTGCCGCCGCTGACCGTCACGGAGGAGAACCTGCGGCGCGGGCTCGAGACCGTCGTGTGGGCCGTGGACCAGCTCGGCGGGGCCCGTGCGGAGGCCACGGCAGGCGCCGGAGTCCTCGGAGAGGTGGTCGCGGTATGAGCCAGGACCCTTGGGCCGAGATGTCCGACGAGAAGCACCGGGTCCTCGGATTCCGCGCGGCCGAACCGGAGGAGGCGCTCGCGCACTTCACCGGCCGGCTGCGGTTCGAGACCGACCCGTACGACGTGAACGCCGACCTGACGGCCGGCCTGACCGGATTCGTCGTCCTCGACGTACGCCGAAGGCCCGCCTACGACGCCGAACACATCGAAGGCGCGGTGCACTTCTCGCACCACGACATGACCCCGCGGACCCTCGCCGCACTCGACCCCGCCCCGGTCTACATCACCTACGGCTGGGGCCCCGGTTGCAACGGGGGCACCCGAGGGGCCGCCAAGCTGGCCGCGGCCGGGCTCCGGGCCAAGGAGATGATCGGCGGCCTGGAGTACTGGCAGAAGGGCGGCTATCCCACGGCCGGTTCCGGCACGGGCTCCGACGCCGAGTCCGGCGCCGGCAGTGGGCTCGGTGTCGGGGCGCGGGTCGGTGTCGGCGCGGCTGCCACCACCCGTACCGGTGCCGCCACCGCCCCGGCCGCCACCACCGGCTGCTGTATCTGACCCCGGCCCGACGTCCGCTGCCGCCGCCACACCGGCCCCCGGAGTGGCGGCGGCAGCGCGCTGTCCGGCATCCCCGCCTCCGGACACGGACCCCTGCCCGCTCCCGCGAGAGGAACAGCACACCATGAGGGCGCAGCTCTCCCCGGCAGGCCGACGCATCCTGCTGTCCACGGTCTCCTCGGACTCCCACACCTGGAACCTCGTCTTCCTGCAGCTCCTGCTGGAGGAACTCGGCCACGAGGTCATCAACCTCGGCCCGTGCGTGCCCGACGCGTTGCTCATCGAGACGGCGGCCGCCGAGCAGCCGGACGCGATCGTCATCAGCTCGGTCAACGGCCACGGCCACCTCGACGGCGCCCGGCTGATCCGCGCCGTGCGCGCCGACCCACGGACCCGCACGATCCGCGCCATGATCGGCGGCAAACTCGGCGTCCAGGGAGGCGACGACACCTCGTACGTACGGGAACTCGCAGAGGCCGGATTCGACGCCGTCTGCGTGGACGGCGCCCCCGAGACCGCCCTGCGGTCCTTCCTCGCCGCCCCGCCCGCCGTCCCGCCCGCCGCCCCGCCCGCCGTCCTGCCCGCCGCCGCGCCCGTCCGCGATCTGGCCGCCGGGACGCTCCGATGAACACACCGGTCGTCCTCGGCGGCGGCACACCCGCACCGGCCCCTGCCCCGGCACCTGGTTCCCACGACCTCGGCGAGTACGTCCGCCGGTTCGCCGGCAGCGCCCTGATCGTCCAGCCCCGCATGGGCATGTCCGACCCGGGGGTGATGGCCGCCGGTCTGCGCGCGGTGGCAGGCACCCGGGCCCGGACCGTCGCCACCCTCACCATCGACAGTTACACCCGTGTCGGCGACGAAGCCGGCGCCCGAGCCGCCCTCGCCCGCCACGGCCTTCTCAACGGATACCCCATCACCGTCCACGGCCCGGAGCTGACCGCCGCCCTCGCCGGAGAGGCGGGCGACCGGCCCGTCCAGGTCCGGCACGGCTCGGCCAGTCCCGGCGCCATCTTCCGCACCCTGGTCCGCGCCGGGCTCTCCGCCAGCGAGGGCGGCCCCGTCTCGTACTGCCTCCCCTACGGGCGCACCCCGCTGGCCGAGTCGGTGGCGCACTGGCGGGAGGCGACCCGGCAACTGGCGGACGAATGCGCGGCACTCGGCCGCAGGGCACACCTGGAGACCTTCGGCGGCTGTCTGCTGGGGCAGTTGTGCCCGCCCTCGCTGCTCATCGCCGTCAGCCTGCTGGAGTCCCTGTTCTTCGTCCAACAGGGCATCCGCAGCGTCTCCCTCAGCTACGCGCAGCAGACCGACCCGGTGCAGGACCTGGAGGCGCTCGCCGCGCTGCGCCGGCTGGCCGACACCTACCTGCCCGAGCATGTGGACAGGCACCTGGTGCTCTACACGTACATGGGCGTCTTCCCCGCCACCCGGGCCGGCGCCGAGCTGCTGACGGACCGCAGCGCCGAACTGGCCGCGCGTGCCGGGGTGGAGCGCCTGATCGTGAAGACTCCCGCGGAGGCCCACCGGATTCCCACGGTGTCGGAGAACGTCCGCTCGCTGCGCCGCGCCTCCGACGCCGCCGCCCGGGCGCGCACCGCCCACGATCTGCCCTGGGCGCACCAGACGGACTACAGCGGGGTGCTCGCCGAGGCGACCGCGCTGATCGAGGCGGTCCTCCAGCTCTCCGACGATGTGGGCAGCGCGCTGCTGCAGGCCTTCCGCCGGGGCCTCCTGGACGTCCCGTTCTGCCTGCACCGCGACAACCGGGCCGCGACCCGCAGCGCCATCGACGCCGACGGGCGGCTGGTCTGGGCCGATCAGGGGGCGCTGCCGCTGCCCCGCCGGGCGCGGACCGGGGGGCGGGGCGTCACCGCCGCCCAGCTGCTGACCATGCTCCGGCACACCGCCGAGCAGTACGACAGCCTGGGGGCCGCCGGCGGACCCCAGGGAGCTCTGCCCGGCCCCGCCCAGAACGCCCTGCCGACCGCGTCCTGACCGGCGTACGACAAGGGGCGCGGCCGTACGACAAGGGGCGCGGCCGGACACCTGGTGTCCGGCCCGCCCCTTCCCGTGCGCCGTCCCGTGACACCGCCGGCGCAGAACCGTCCTCTCACAGTCACGGGCCGCCCGCGTCGTGGAGGACATGCGACGACCGGGGCGCGGCCATGTCCGGAACTCCCTGGTGCTCGGCTGCTGATGGATGATCACATGGTCTTCACACCGCTGCGGCGGCACGAACCGACGACAATGAAAGCGAGTTCACCCATGACAGTGGGACGAAGAGTGTTCCTCGGTGCCTTCACCGCGGGCGCGGTAACCGTCGCCACCGGTTCGGAGGCCGCGGCCGCCGAAGGCGAGTACACCCTGTACACCTCGCCGGCCCAGTTCTACGGGGCGTCGACGACGGCGCACACCGTCACCATCAACCACAAGGCTCCTTCCGGGGACACCGCGGCGCTGAACGTCACGTCCGACAACCCGGCCACCTCGGCCATGTACCTGACCGGCGTGGAGACCTCGCGCGGCACGCTGAAGATCTCCCACAAGGGATACGCCGACGGCTCGGACCCGGGGGCCTCCGGTCTCTCGATCGACCTCAAGACCGCCGGGACCGCCGCGCAGGGCATCTTCGTCACCGCAACCGAGGGTCCGACCAAGGGTGCCCTGATCGTCCTGCGGAACAACCCGGGGGTGGAGGATTTCGTCGTCAAGGGCACGGGCCGGACCGGCATCGGCATCGCCCGCGGCGCCACGCCCCAGTCTCAGCTCCACGTGGTCGCGGCGGCCGACGCCCCGTCCGCCATCCTCGCCGAGGGCGCGGTACGGCTCGCCAACGTCCCCGCCGCACCGACCAACGCGCCCGCCGCGGCCGGCGGCGGCTCCCTCTTCTCCCAGGACGGCAAGCTGTTCTGGCAGGGCGGCAACGGCACCGTCACCGAAGTCGCGCCGGCGTAACGGGAGGACGAGCGTGCAACTGACTCCCGAGGAGCTGATCTCCGAGTTCCACGACGCCGTCATGGAGCTGTACTTCGCCCGCAAGCGCATCGCCCGCCTGGAGGCGGAGAACGCCGAGTTGAGGGCACGGCTGGAAGCGCCGGAGACGCAGCCCGACACGGACCCGGCCGCCTGAGCGGGACCGGTCCGAAAGCCGGCCTCATGAGAAAAGAGGGCCCCCGCCACACGGCGGAGGCCCTCCTCAGTCGCGTACGGCCGTCCCGCCGGAACCGACGCCATGCCCGGAGCCAGGAAGGGGCGGGCCGGACACCAGGTGTCCGGCCCGCCCCTTCCCGTGCGCCGTCCCGTCACACCGCCGGCGCGGGCTGGAGCGCGTCCGCCTCGTCCCTCCCCTCGCCCGCATCCCCGTCGTTCCGCTTCGGCTTGGCCGCCTCCACCATCCGCTCGAGCAGCAGCAGCGCGGGCACCGCCAGCAGGCCGAGCGTCATCAGGAACACCCACGGCCACGCGGCGCCCATGTCGAGCAGCAGGGTCAGCAGCAGGGGGGCGACCGTCTGCCCGAAGGTCCAGGACAGCTGGTAGACGGCCAGGTAGCGGCCGCGCAGGTGCTCGGGGGCCAGGGACACCGACAGGTCCTCGGCGAACGGGGTCGCGGCGGTCTCGGCGAAGTTGTAGAGGACCATGGCGACGAACAGGCCGACCACCGCCACCCAGGCGGGGGCGAGGCCGAGGGCCGCGAAGATGCCGAACGCGAGGGCGTTGATCAGGCTGCCGGCGGCGATCACCCGGATCGGCCGGTACCGCTCGAGGCGCCGGTTCACGAGCGTCTGGGTCGCCGCGACCTGCACGCTGTTGAGGACGAGCAGGACACCGCCGATCCATGCCGCCTGCCCCAGGCCCTCGGTCACGAACACCGCGATCAGCAGGCTCAGCACCAGCGCCGCGAACACGAAGTTGATGTTGATGCCGACGAGCAGCATGTACCGCTTGTCGCGCAGCACGGTCCCGTAACCACCCTTGGCCTGGGGCTTCGCCGCGGCCTCCTGCTCCTTCCGCTCCTGCTTCTGTCGCGCCGCGGCCTGGACGGCGGCGAGCGGCGGCCGCCACAGTGCGAGCAGCAGCGCGGCGACCAGATAGCTGGCCGCGTTCGCGACGACCAGGAGCTTCAGCCCGGTGGTGCCGTCGAAGCCGACCAGCAGGGCGCCGAGCGCGCCGCCGAGCCCCAGGCCGCTGTTCCGCAGCATGTGCAGCAGCGCGAACCAGCGCGGCCGCCGCTCCGGCGTCGAGGCGAGCACCACCAAGCCGCTGCTGGACGTCCAGTACGCCGCCCCGCCCATCTGCGTCAGGAAGGCCACCACGACGATCTGCCAGAGGTTCTCGGCGAGCAGGAACCCGGCGTAGCCGACGGCCGAGATCACGTTGCCCACCAGAGCGACGACCCGCGCCCCCCAGCGGTCGATCAGCGGCCCCACCACCATCGCGGTGGGCACGGCCAGGAACCGGGCCAGGGTGAGCGCGCCGCCGATCGCGGGCAGCGAGAGGTCGGTGGTCTTGGCGAAGTAGACGAGGATGAAGGCGAGGATGAGGCCGGAGCCGATGCTGTCGATGACGGCGGCGTTGACCATCTTCCGGTTGCCGCGCATGTCGGGCAGGGCGAGCCTGCGCTGCAGGAAGCCCTCGCGTTCCGGGGCAGCTGTTTCGGACATGGGTGTGGAAGCCTTTCGGGCGGAGCCGCGCGGGGCGGCGCACAGGCGGGGAGGGGCGCGGTCGCATGGGGCGTGGACCGACGGGGCACGGTGGCGATCTGTCGACCAGCCTGTGGGTGTCAGGAACGCGGGCCAACAGATTTCATCTGGGTCGAATCCACGGGCGGCACGCGGAGGACGGGGAGGGAACGTGCTGACGCTCGAGTTCTCCGCCGGCGACCTCGCCCGCTCACGGTTCGCCCGGTCACCGCTGTGGGAGGTCGTCACCAGCATCGAGTCGCTGAAGGACCCCGGCCGGCACGCCCTGCACCTGGCGTGGGCCCGCGACGCCGGCGAGCGGCTCGCCAGGGACCGGGTCCGGTTCCCGCTCCTCGCCGCACTGGTGCCCGTACCGGCCGCCTACGTGCCGGACTTCCTCACGCCGGTTCCGGAGTCCGGCGAGCCGACGCTGGACGACGAGATCGACCGCCTGCTGCGGACGGGGCCGGAGGCGGTCCGGGCCGACCTCGACCGCATCTCCACCCCGCTTCCCCGCGCGGTCGCGGAGCTGTACGAGGCCCCGGCCCGCGGTCTGGCCCGGCTCGCGGACGAGATCCGCGCCTACTGGGAGACCGCGCTGGCGCCGCACTGGCCGCGCATCGTCCGCCTCCTGGACGGCGAGATCCTGCGCCGCGGGCGCCTGATCGCCCGCGGCGGCACCGAGGCACTCTTCGCCGATCTGCACCCGTCGGTCGGCTGGGACAACGGCATCCTGCGGGTGGCCCACCCCGGGTACGAGGCCAGCCGCGCCCTCAACGGCGGGCAGGGCCTGGTGCTGGTCCCCTCGGTGTTCGTGTGGCCGGGGGTCTTCTCCCAGAGCACCCCACCCAACCAGCCGGGCCTTGTCTACCCGGCACGGGGCATCGGCACCCTCTGGGAGCGCGGCCGCGTCCCGGTGCCGGAGGCGGTCGCGGGCGTCCTCGGCCGCTCCCGGGCCCTGCTGCTGATGGAGCTGGGCGCCCCGGCCTCCACCACGGAGCTCGCCGAACGCACGGGCATGCCGACGCCGACCGTCTCCCACCACCTCACGGCTCTGCGCGCGGCCGGTCTGACCGTCTCGCACCGGGCCGGCCGGAGCGTGCTCTATCTCCGCACGGAGCTCGCCGAACGACTCCTCGGCGGCCACCCGGAAAATAGCTTGAGCGTCCCGCCCGGGCTTCCTAGGCTGTGAGCACACGCTGAAAGGAGGTGATCCGAGAACATGGTTTCTTTTCGGATTCGTGAGGTGACTGCGGGCTAACGGCCTGCCGTCGCACTCTGTGCACCTCGGCAGGTCGCCTGCCGAAAACCACGCAGTCACCCGACCCGTGGGCCGCCGGTAAGTCCGGCCGGCTCTCGTCCGAACTCGAGCGGACGGGACCAGGCCCACGGGTCGTCTGCGTCTCCCGGCACCGCCCTCAGGGCGAAAGCCGCTCCACCCGCCAGTCGTCGCCGTCCCCCACCCGGACGTACCGCAGCCGGTCGTGCAGCCGGTTCTCGTGGCCCTGCCAGAACTCCACCGTCTCCGGTACGACCCGGAAGCCGCCCCACTCCGGGGGCACGGGCACCTGGTCCTCGCTCTCCGGGTAGCGCGCGGCCAGCTCCTCGTAGCGGGCGAGGAGCTCCTCCCGCGACGCGATCACCGAGGACTGGTGGCTGGCCCAGGCGCCCAGCTGGGAGCCGTGCGGGCGGGTGCGGAAGTAGGCGACCGTCTCATCCCGGCCCGTGCGGGCCGCCCGGCCCGTGACGATGACCTGGCGGGCCAGCGGGTGCCACGGGAAGAGCAGCGAGACGTACGGATTGGCCGCCAGCTCGCCGCCCTTGCGGGAGCCGTAGTTGGTGTAGAAGACGAAGCCGGCCTCGTCGTAGTGCTTCAGGAGCACCGTGCGGGAGGACGGGCGGCCCTCGGGGGTCGCGGTCGAGACGACCATCGCGTTCGGCTCGTGGATCGCCGGGTTGGTGGCGGTCTCCTTGAACCAGCGCGTGAACTGTTCGATCGGTTCGGGGGCGAGGTCGGCCACCACCAGCTCCCTGGTGCGGTACTGCTCGCGCATGTCGGCGGGATCGAGAGCGTCGGTCACAGGGCCATCCTGCCGCAGGGACCTAGTCTGCCCGGCACAGCGTGCCGCCAACCCTTCCTCGCCGGATCGGCGGAGTGTGCCGGATGTCACGCTTCCCCGCATCATCGGAACCGTACAGACTCTTCCGCTGGATGACTGTTACTTCCCGACCAACAACCGGATGATTGATCATCGATAGAGGAGCCGCCTGATGTCCGACTTCGTACCCGGACTCGAGGGAGTCGTCGCGTTCGAAACGGAGATCGCCGAACCGGACAAGGAGGGCGGCGCTCTTCGGTACCGCGGCGTCGACATCGAGGATCTGGTCGGTCAGGTCTCGTTCGGCAACGTGTGGGGCCTGCTGGTCGACGGGGCGTTCGACCCCGGTCTGCCGCCGGCCGAGCCGTTCCCGATCCCGGTGCACTCCGGTGACATCCGCGTCGACGTCCAGTCCGCGCTCGCCATGCTCGCCCCGGTGTGGGGCCTCAAACCGCTCCTCGACATCGATGCCGAGCAGGCCCGCGACGACCTGGCCCGGGCCGCCGTCATGGCGCTGTCGTACGTCGCCCAGTCGGCGCGCGGCCAGGGTCTGCCGATGGTGCCGCAGAGCGAGATCGACAAGGCGCAGTCGGTCGTCGAGCGGTTCATGATCCGCTGGCGCGGCGAGCCGGACCCGAAGCACGTCAAGGCCGTCGACGCGTACTGGACCTCGGCCGCCGAGCACGGCATGAACGCCTCCACGTTCACCGCGCGCGTCATCGCCTCGACCGGCGCCGACGTGGCCGCGGCCCTCTCCGGCGCCGTGGGCGCCATGTCCGGGCCGCTGCACGGCGGCGCCCCGTCCCGCGTCCTCGGCATGATCGAGGAGATCGAGCGGACCGGCGACGCGGTCGGCTACGTGAAGAAGGCCCTGGACCAGGGCGAGCGCCTGATGGGCTTCGGCCACCGCGTCTACCGCGCCGAGGACCCGCGCGCCCGCGTCCTGCGCCGTACGGCGCGCGAGCTGGCGGCGCCGCGCTTCGAGGTTGCGGAGGCGCTGGAGAAGGCCGCGCTGGAGGAGCTGCACAACCGCCGTCCCGACCGCGTCCTGGCGACGAACGTCGAGTTCTGGGCGGCGATCGTGCTCGACTTCGCCGAGGTCCCGGCGCACATGTTCACGTCGATGTTCAGCTGTGCCCGTACGGCCGGCTGGTCGGCGCACATCCTGGAGCAGAAGCGCACGGGACGCCTCGTGCGGCCCTCGGCGCGCTACACCGGCCCGGGCCGGCGCGACCCGCAGGAGATCGCGGGCTTCGCCGACCTGGCGGCGTACGCGGGCTGACTCAGCCCGCCGTGGGCTCAGCCCGCTGTGGGCTCAGCCCGCCGTGGGCTCAGCCCGCCGTGGTGAGCTGGCGCTCCTCCGCGAGCAGCAGGTCCGCGTGGTGGCGGGCCGCGGCCAGCGGGTGGGCGCGCAGCTTGCCCTTGAGTTCGTTGCGGCCGTACTCGGCGAACAGCGGGTTCGCCGGGTCGGCCGTGACCCCGGGCGCCGTGGAGGCGTACGGGAAGGGCAGCGGGGCGATCCGGGCGTCGAGCCGCGGGTTGTAGAAGAACGGGACGGAGTAGCGCTCCGTCGCCCCGGGCGGGGAGACCACCCGGTGCTTGGTGGCGAGCAGATAGCCGTTCGTCGCCACTTCGAGGAGCTCGCCCAGGTTGACGACGAACGCGCCGGGCAGCGGCGGTACGTCGTGGAAGGCGCCGTCCTCCCTCTGGACCTGGAGGCCGCCGACGTGGTCCTGCAGGAGCAGGGTCAGGAAGCCGTAGTCCTTGTGGGCGCCGACGCCCTGGTCGTCCCCGTCGCCGGCGCTTCCCGGGTAGCGCACCAGCTTGAGGTGCGGGTGGGCCCGGTCGCCGAAGACGTCGTCGTAGAAGCCCGCGGGCGCGCCGATCGAGGCGAGCAGCTCGTGCAGCAGCCGCTCGGCGACCCCGCTCAGGCGCTCGATCCAGTTCAGGGCGGCCAGGCGGAGCCCGGGGAGGGCGGCGGGCCACTGGTTCGGTCCCTGGAGCCACCAGTACGGCGCCTCGCCGGGACGGGGGACGTGCGCGGGGCGTTCGGCGCCGATGTCGAGCTGGTCGCGCCAGTCCCGGGAGCCGCCGGTGCGTTCGTCGCCGGTACGGGTGTAGCCGCGGAAGTGCGGCGAGTTGGTGGTGTCGAGGGCGAGCCGGTCGGCCTCGGGCAGTGCGAAGAAGGCCCGCATGGCGGAGGTGAGCGCCCGGATCTCGGCCTCGGTGACGCCGTGCCCGACGAGCTGGAAGAAGCCCACGTCGTGGGCGGCGGAGTGGAGCTGCGCGTGGAGGAGCCGGCGGGCCTGGGGGCCGCGGTCGGCGGCGGCGAGGTCGACGATGGGGAGCTGGGAGCTGTAGGTCATGGTGTGCGTCCGCGTCTGGTGTACGGGGGCCCGGGTGGGCGGGGTCTCCGCCGGATGCCCGGGAGGGTGGGCGTCGGTGTCAGGCGGAGGGCCGACAGCCCATGGTCGTGACGCGGAGGAAGTCCACGTGGCGACGGCGTACGAGCGAAAGCATGGACCCAGCGTACTGCGGGGCACCCGGAAGGGGTGTGGCGTGGGTCACCGTGGAACGCGCCCCTGGCCCAGCGCCTCGTCCAGGAGCTTCGACCACTGGGCCACGACCCGTTCGCGGCGTGTGCCGTCGTCGGTCAGGAGGGTGGCCAGGCCCAGGCCGCGGGCCATGTCGAGCAGTCCCTGCACCGTCTCCCGTACACCGGAGACGGACTCGTCCGCCGCGAGGAGCTCGACCGCGATGCGGTGGGACTCGCGCCCGACGCGGGCCTCCAGTTCGGTGACCCGGGCGTGGAGCTGCGGCTCGTGGGCCGCGGCCACCCAGAGGTGGAGGGCCGCGCGGAAGAGCGGGCCCGTGAAGAGGCCGACCAGGGCCGCGACGGCCTCGTGACGGTCGCGGGCCGGGAGGGCCCGCAGGGCCTGGGAGCGTTCCTCGGCGACGTACTCCACGGCCGCCGTGAACAGGTCCTCCCGGGTGGGGAAGTGGTGCTGGGCGGCGCCGCGCGAGACCCCGGCGCGCTCGGCGACCACCGAGACGGTGGAGCCCGCCCAGCCGTGTTCGGCCAGGCAGGACACCGCCGCCTCCAGGAGCCGCTGCCGGGTGGCGCGGCTCCTGTCCTGCTTCGGGCCGTTCAGAGCCCGCGGACCGTTCAGAGCCGCCATTCAGGGTCCCGTCGTTCGAGGAAGGCCGTCATCCCTTCGCGCGCCTCGGCGGAGGCGAAGAGCGAGGCCGACCTCTGGACCAGGTCCTCCGCGTCGCGCTCGAAGGTCTCCAGGACTTTAGCCGTGACCAGGCGCTTCGACTCGGCCAGCCCCTGCGGCGACCCCCCGCGCAGCCCGTCGAGGATCGGGTCGAGGGCGTCCTCGCCCGCGGTGACCAGGCCCATCGCGAGCGCCTCCACGAGCCCGAACCGCTCCCCCGTCAGGTAGTACCGCTCCGCCGCCCGCTGCGCGAGCTTCGGCAGCAGCGTGAGCGAGATGACGGCGGGCGCCACCCCGATCCGTACCTCCGTCAGCGCGAAGTCCGACTCCTCCGAGGCCACCACGATGTCGCACGCCCCCAGCAGCCCCAGACCGCCCGCCCGCACATGGCCGCGCACGACCCCCACCACCGGCTTGGGCAGGGCCACGATCTGCCGGAGCAGCGCCACGAAGGCGTAGGGGCTGGGCGGGGCCTTCAGGTCCGCGCCGGCGCTGAACGTCGCACCGGTGTGGGTGAGGACCACCGCCCGTACGGCCGGGTCCTGTCCGCACTCGGCCAGCGCCTCCGCCAGCTCGGCGACCAGGGCCGCCGAGAGGGCGTTGCGGTTCTCCGGGGAGTCCAGGGTCAGGGTGGCGATGCCACGGTCGAGCTTCATGCGCGGCCCCTCAGCTCGTTCATTCGCGGTCCCTCTGCTCGTTCACGCGCGGTCCCTCAGTTCACGGCGCAGGATCTTCCCGGACGCTGCCCGCGGCACGCCGTCGATGAACTCCACGCGCCGGATCTTCTTGTACGGGGCGACCTTGCCGGCCACGTACGCCATGACGTCCTCCGCGCTCAGGTCCGCCGCGCTCGGCTGCCGGACGACGAACGCCTTGGGTATCTCGGCGCCGTCCTCGTCCTGCACGCCGATCACGGCCGCGTCCGCGATCCCCTCGTGGGTCAGCAGCAGCGCTTCGAGCTCGGCCGGAGCGACCTGGAAGCCCTTGTACTTGATGAGTTCCTTGACCCGGTCGACGACGAAGAGCCAGCCGTCCTCGTCGACCCGGCCGATGTCGCCGGTGTGCACCCAGCCGTCGGCGTCGATCATGGCGGCGGTGGCGTCGGGGCGGCCCAGGTAGCCCTTCATGACCTGCGGGCCGCGGATCGCGACCTCGCCCTCCGTGCCCGGCTCGGCGTCCCGCGCCGGGTCGTCGAGGGACAGGATCCGCATCTCGGTGGAGGGCAGCAGCTTCCCGACGGCGCCGGGCGGGGGGTTCACGGCGTCGAGGGGGACGACGTGCGTGCCGGGGGACAGCTCGGTCATGCCGTACGCCTGGCGGACCGGCGGCAGCTTCAGCCGGGCCGAGCACGCCTCGGCGAGGGCGGCGTCGAGCGGGGCGGCGGCGCTGACGATGTACTCCAGGGAGGACAGGTCGTGGTCGGCGACGGCCGGGTGCTTGGCGAGCGCGAGGACGATCGGCGGGGCCACGTACAGGCCGTTGATGCGGTGCTTCTCGATGGCGGCGAGGAACTGGTCGAGCTCGAAGCGGGGCAGGACGACGACGGTGGCGCCCTGCCGCAGCGGTGCGTTCATCAGGGCGGTGAGCCCGTAGATGTGGAAGAAGGGCAGGACGGCGAGGATGCGGTCGCCGGGGCCCATGGGGATGAAGGGCTCCAGCTGGGCGAGGTTGGTGGCGATCGAGGTGTGGGTGAGCATCACGCCCTTGGGGACACCGGTGGTGCCGGAGGAGTACGGCAGGGCGGCGACGTCCTCGTCCGGGTCGATGTCCACGGCCGGCTCGGGGGCGGTGGACGCCAGGAAGGACTGGAGGGAGCGGCAGTCCTCGCCCGTGTCGCAGAGGAATATCTCCTCGATGCCACCGGCGAGTTCGGCCGCCGCGCGGGCCGCCGCGAGCAGCGGGGAGACGGTGACGATCCAGCGGGCGGAGGAGTCGCGGAGCTGCTTGGCGAACTCCTCCGGGGTGGAGAGCGGATGGACGGTCGTGACGGAGGCCCCGGCCCGGGTGGCGGCGTAGAACGCGATCGGGAACAGCACGGTGTTGGGGCTGTGCAGGGCGAGCACGTCGCCCTTGCGCACCCCGGCCTCGGCGAGCCCGGCGGCGACCCGCCGGTGGAAGGCGTCGACCTGCGCGTACGTGAGGGAGAGCGTGCCGGCCCCGTCGATCAGGGCGGGGGTGTCGCCGTACTCGGCGGCCCGGCCGAGGACGGCCTCGTGGATGGGGAGGGAGACGGTCGGGACGGGCTCGTACTCGCTGTGGAACACCATGCGTGGCCCCCTGGAGAGGTGGAAGGTGAGCGCCAGGATCGCGCGGCTCAGTACGACTTGGGGAGACCCAGGGACTGGTGCGATATGTAGTTGAGGATCATTTCGCGGCTGACCGGGGCGATCCGGGCCACGCGGGAGGCCGTGATGAGCCGGGCGAGGCCGAACTCGCGGGTGAGGCCGTTGCCGCCGAGGGTGTGGACGGAGGTGTCGACGGCCTTCACGCACGCCTCGGCGGCCGCGTACTTCGCCATGTTGGCCGCCTCGCCCGCGCCGATGTCGTCGCCCGCGTCGTACAGGGCGGCGGCCTTCCGCATCATCAGCCGGGCCAGCTCCAGCTCGATGTGCGCCTGGGCGAGGGGGTGGGCGATGGCCTGGTGGGCGCCGATGGGGGACTTCCAGACCTGGCGCTCCTTGGCGTACGCCACCGCCTTGGCGAGGGCGTAACGGCCCATGCCGATCGCGAACGCGGCGGTCATGATCCGCTCCGGGTTGAGGCCGGCGAAGAGCTGGAGGAGACCCGCGTCCTCGTCACCGACGAGGGCGTCGGCCGGGAGGTGGACATCGTCCAGGGTCAGCTCGAACTGCTTCTCCTCGGCGGCGAGTTCCATGTCGATCTGCCGGCGCCCGAAGCCGGGGGCGTCGCGCGGGACGATGAAGAGGCAGGCCTTGAGGGTGCCCGTGCGGGCGTCCGAGGTGCGGCCGACGATGAGGGTGGCGTCGGCGATGTCGACGCCGGAGACGAAGACCTTGCGGCCGTTGAGGACCCAGCCCTCCTCGGTCTTCGTGGCGGTGGTGGTGATGCGGTGGGAGTTGGAGCCGGCGTCGGGCTCGGTGATGCCGAAGGCCATCGTGCGGGAGCCGTCCGCGAGGCCGGGCAGCCACTTCTCCTTCTGGGCGTCGGTGCCGAAGCGGGCGATGACCGTGCCGCAGATCGCCGGCGAGACGACCATCATCAGGAGCGGAGCCCCGGCCGCGCCCGCCTCCTCCAGGACGATGGAGAGTTCGGCCATGCCGCCGCCCCCGCCGCCGTACTCCTCGGGAAGGTTCACGCCCAGATAGCCGAGCTTGCCGGCCTCGGCCCACAGGGCGGCCCGGTCGAAGCCGGGCCCGTGGCGGTGGCCGAGGGCCGAGACGGCGGCGCGGAGCGCGGTGAGCTCGGCGGATTCGATGGTCATGCCTGGTCCTCCTGTGCATCGGTCTGTACGACGGCGAGCAGGGCACCGACCTCGACCTGGCGGCCGGGGGCGGCGTGGAGCACGGTGAGCGTGCCGGAGGCGGGAGCGGTGACGCGGTGCTCCATCTTCATGGCCTCCAGCCAGAGAAGCGGCTGCCCGGCGGTGACGCGCGCACCGGGCGCGAGGCCCTCGGCGACGCGGACGACGGTGCCGGGCATGGGCGCGAGCAGGGAGCCGGGGGCGGTCTGCTCGCGGGGGTCGGGGAAGCGGGGGCGGACGGTGAGCCGGTGCGGGCCGACGAACACGGTGTCGCCGTGGCGGGCGACCTCGAAGTCCCGTACCACTCCGTCGACTTCGAGCCGTACGCGGTCGGGGGTGACGCTCACGGGGCGGACGCCTTCGGGGGCGGTGACGGTGTGGCCGCCGTCGCGGGTGGGCCGGTAGCGGACCTCGTGCGCCCCGTACGTCGTGACCTGGTCCTGGGAGCGGACGTTGCGCCATCCGCCGCCGAACCGCCCGCGACGTCCCTCGGCCTCCGCGAGCGCGGCGGCGACGGCGGCGTACGCCTCGCCGTCGTGGGGGCGGGTCAGCGCGTCCAGGTTCCGCTCGTAGAACCCGGTGTCGAGCCGCCCGGGGTCCTGGAAGTCGGGGTGCCGAAGGGAGGCGACCAACAGGCCCCTGTTGGTGACGGGCCCGTGGATCCGGGCCCGCTCCAGGGCGTGGGCGAGCTTGCGGACGGCCTCGGCGCGGGTGGGTGCGTGGACGACGACTTTGGCGAGCATGGCGTCGTAGTGCACGCCGATGGAGTCCCCGGAGGCATAGCCGGCATCCACCCGTACTGTTGTGGGCAGTCGTTCCGCTGGGGCGATGGGGGTCCCCCCGGACGGAGTCTGGGGGAGGGTGGGCACAACGGAACGGCGCCCTTGCGGGCGCGCCCGCTCCATGCCCCCCGCCCCGACCCGGCCCGCGATCTCCAGCGCGTGCAGCACGCCCGTCTGCGGGGTCCAGCCCGCCGCCGGGTCCTCCGCGTACAGACGCGCCTCGATCGCGTGACCGCTCGGCGTCGGCGGATCGGCGGGAAGTCGCGCGCCCTCCGCCACCGCGATCTGAAGCGCCACCAGATCCACCCCGTACACCTCCTCCGTCACCGGATGCTCCACCTGCAGCCGCGTGTTCATCTCCAGGAAGTGCGCCCGGCCGTCCGCGACCAGGAACTCGACCGTGCCCGCCCCGACGTACCCGACCGCCTTCGCCGCCGCGACCGACCTCTCGTACAGCTCGTCCGCGAGCTCGGGCGGCAGGCCCGGCGCCGGGGCCTCCTCGATCACCTTCTGGTGGCGGCGCTGGAGCGAGCAGTCCCGGGTGCCGAGCGCCCACACCGTCCCCTGCCCGTCGGCCAGGACCTGCACCTCCACATGCCGGCCGTTCTCCACGTACGGCTCGACGAACACCTCGCCGTCGCCGAACGCGCTCGCCGCCTCCGCCGAGGCGGCCGCCAGCTCCCCGGGGAGCGCGGCCAGGTCGCGGACGATCCGCATGCCGCGCCCGCCGCCGCCCGACGCCGCCTTCACCAGGACCGGCAGGTCGGCTTCGGTGACGTCCACCAGCGGGGCGATCCCGAGGAGTTCCTTCGCCCGCGTCTTGGAGGCCATCGCCTCGATCGCGCCGGGCGGCGGGCCGATCCACACCAGGCCCGCGTCCTCCACGGCCCGCGCGAAGTCCGCGTTCTCCGACAGGAAGCCGTATCCCGGGTGCACGGCGTCCGCGCCCGCCGCCAGCGCCGCCTTCACCACCAGGTCGCCGCGCAGATACGTCTCCGCGGGCGTCGCTCCCGGCAGCCGTACCGCCGCGTCGGCCTCCCGTACATGCAGGGCGGCGGCGTCCGCGTCCGAGTACACCGCCACGGTCGCAATGCCCAGCTCACGGCACGTACGGAACACCCGGCAGGCGATCTCACCCCGGTTGGCGACAAGAACCGACTGAATCATCACGCCTCACATTCGGAAGACGCCGAAGCCGCCGCGCGCGCCCTCGACCGGTGCCGTGTGGATCGCGGACAGACACAGCCCGAGGACCGTGCGCGTGTCGCGGGGGTCGATGACGCCGTCGTCGTACAGCCGCCCGGACAGGAACATCGGCAGCGACTCCGACTCGATCTGCGCCTCGACCATCGCGCGCAGCCCCGCGTCCGCCTCATCGTCGTAACGCTGCCCCTTCGCCGCCGCCGAAGCGCGCGCCACGATCGACAGCACACCGGCCAGCTGCTGTGGCCCCATGACGGCCGACTTGGCACTCGGCCAGGCGAAGAGGAAGCGCGGGTCGTAGGCCCGGCCGCACATGCCGTAGTGCCCGGCGCCGTACGACGCTCCCATGAGGACGGACAGGTGCGGGACCTTCGAGTTCGCGACCGCGTTGATCATCATCGCGCCGTGCTTGATGATCCCGCCCTGCTCGTACTCCTTGCCGACCATGTAGCCGGTGGTGTTGTGCAGGAAGACCAGCGGGATGTCGCGCTGGTTGGCGAGCTGGATGAACTGCGCGGCCTTCTGCGACTCCGCGCTGAACAGCACACCCTGGGCGTTGGCGAGGATGCCGACCGGATAGCCGTGCAGCGTGGCCCAGCCGGTCACCAGACTCGGCCCGTACAGCGGCTTGAACTCGTCGAAGTCCGAGCCGTCCACGACCCGGGCGATCACCTCGCGCGGGTCGAAGGGGGTCTTCAGGTCCCCCGGCGCGATCCCGAGCAGCTCCTCCTCGTCGTACTTCGGAGGCTCCACGAGACCCGCCGGATCCGGGTGCGCCTTGCGGTGGTTGAGGCGGGCGACGATCCGGCGCGCCTGCCGCAGCGCGTCGACCTCGTCCACGGCATAGTGGTCGGCGAGACCGGAGACGCGGGCGTGCATCTCGGCGCCGCCCAGCGACTCGTCGTCGCTCTCCTCCCCCGTCGCCATCTTCACCAGCGGCGGGCCGCCGAGGAAGACCTTCGACCGCTCCTTGATCATCACGGTGTGGTCCGACATGCCGGGGACGTACGCCCCGCCGGCCGTCGAGTTGCCGAAGACGACCGCGATCGTCGGGATCCCGGCGGCCGACAGCCGGGTGATGTCGCGGAACAGCGCCCCGCCGGGGATGAAGATCTCCTTCTGGGAGGGCAGATCGGCGCCGCCGGACTCGACGAGCGCGATGCACGGAAGCCGGTTGGCGTACGCGATCTCGTTGGCCCGCAGGGCCTTCTTCAGCGTCCACGGGTTGGAGGCCCCGCCCCGAACCGTCGGGTCGTTGGCGGTGATCAGGCACTCGACGCCCTCCACCACCCCGATGCCGGTCACGATCGACGCGCCCACCGGATAGTCGCTGCCCCAGGCCGCGAGCGGCGACAGTTCCAGGAAGGGCGTGTCGGGGTCGACCAGCAGCTCGATCCGCTCGCGGGCGAGGAGCTTTCCGCGCCCCCGGTGCCGCGCGACGTACTTCTCGCCGCCGCCCGCGAGCGCCTTGGCGTGCTCGGCGTCGAGGGCGGTGAGCTTGTCGAGCATGGCGGAGCGGTTGACCTTGTAGTCGGGTCCGCCCGTGTCGAGGGCGGAGGCGAGGACGGTCACAGCAGTTCCTCCGGTACGTCGAGTTCGCGGGCGCGGAGCCACTCGCCGAGGGCCTTGGCCTGGGGGTCGAAGCGGGCCTGGGAGGCGACGCCGTCGCCGAGGAGGCCGGTGACGACGAAGTTCACCGCGCGCAGGTTCGGCAGGACGTGCCGTACGACGTCCAGGCCGGCGGTCTCCGGCAGGAGCCGCCCGACCTTCTCGACGGTGAGGGTGTGCACCAGCCAGCGCCACGCCTCGTCCGTGCGGACCCAGACGCCGATGTTCGCGTCGCCTCCCTTGTCCCCGCTGCGGGCCCCGGCGACCCGGCCGAGGGGCGCGCGTCGCGTCGGACCGTCCGGCAGGGGCGCGGGCAGCGGGGGTGCGTCGACCGGTTCCAGTTCCCGCGTGTGCGCGGGTACGGGGACGGGGACGCGGCTCCCGTCGGGCAGGACGGCCGTGTGCGGGACGTCGGCGGCCGGGACGTGCCGGGCCTCGAAGACGCCGTAGGGCGCGCCCTTACCGGGCGGGGCGGTCACATGGAATCCGGGGTAGCTCGCGAGGGCGAGTTCGATCGCGGCGCCGCTGAGGGCGCGGCCCACGGGCTCGGGGGCGGGATCGCGGACGACGAGGCGGAGCAGCGCGCTCGCCGTCTCCTCGGTCGTGGCGTCCGGGCGGTCGGTGCGGGCGAGCTCCCAGCGGACGTCGGCGGGGCAGGAGGCGGAACGCTCGAAGGCGTCCTCGATCTGGTCCTTGACGAGCTGGGCCTTGGCCTCGATGTCCAGACCGGTGAGGACGAGGACGACCTCGTTGCGGAAGCCGCCGATCCTGGTGAGCCCCGCCTTGAGGGTGGGCGGCGGGGCCTCACCCCGTACGCCGTCGATCCGCACCCGGTCGGGACCCTCCTGGGTGAGCCGTACGGTGTCGAGCCGGGCGGTCACGTCGGGCCCGGCGTATCGCGCGCCGGACGTCTCGTACAGGAGCTGGGCGGTGACCGTGCCGAGGTCGACGACACCGCCCGTGCCGGGGTGCTTGGTGATGACGCAGGTGCCGTCGGCGTGGATCTCGGCGAGCGGGAATCCGGGGCGGCGCAGCGCCTTCGGGTCGTGCTCCGTGAAGAAGGCGTAGTTGCCGCCGGTGGCCTGGGTGCCGCACTCCAGGACGTGCCCGGCGACGACGGCGCCCGCGAGCCGGTCGTACGCGTCCGGGGCCCAGCCGAAGTGCCACTGCGCGGGGCCGGTGACGAGGGCGGCGTCGGTGACGCGGCCGGTGACGACGACATCGGCGCCGGCGGCGAGACAGGCGGCGATGCCGGCGCCGCCGAGGTAGGCGTTGGCGGTGAGCGTCCCGTCCTCGGGAGGCAGCCGGTCGCCCTCGACGTGTCCGATCCGTACCGGGATCCCGAGCCTGTCCGCGAGCGCGCGCAGGGCGTCCGCGAGGCCGGCGGGGTTGAGGCCGCCGGCGTTGGTGACGATGCGGACGCCGCGCTCGTGGGCGAGGCCGAGTCCTTCCTCCATCTGGCGCAGGAAGGTCTTGGCGTATCCGGCGTGGGGGTCCTTCAGCAGGTCGCGGCCGAGGATGAGCATGGTCAGTTCGGCGAGGTAGTCGCCGGTGAGGACGTCGAGTGGTCCGTCGGGGCCGCCACCGGTGAGCATCTCGCGGACGGCGTCGAAGCGGTCGCCGTAGAAGCCGGAGGCGTTGCCGATGCGGAGGACCATCAGGCCCCCCGGGGCGCGCGGCCGGGACCGGCGGGTCCGGCGAAGGCCTGGGCGATGGTGAGCCAGTGCGCGGCGTCCGCCCCTTCCGCCGCGAGGGCGGTGTCGTCGCGGTGGACGCGCTGGGTGACGAGGAGGCAGAAGTCGAGCGCGGGGCCGCTGATCCTCTGGGTGGCGTCCTGGGGTCCGTAGAGCCACTCCTCGCCGTCGGGGGCGGTGAGCTCGACCCGGAAGGGCTCGGCCGGCGGGGTGGCCCCCCGGACGAGATAGGCGTAGTCGCGGGCCCGGATGCCGATCCAGGCCACGTGCCGCAGCCGGTCCGTCGGCTCGCGGACGACCCCGAGGGCGTCGGCGACGTCCTGTCCGTGCGCCCAGGTCTCCATGAGCCGGGCGGTGCCCATCGAGGTGGCGCTCATGGGTGGCCCGTACCAGGGGAAGCGGGCGCCGGGCGGGGCCGTGCGCAGCGCCGACTGCAGCCGCTCGCGGCCCACCCGCCACCGTCCGAGCAGCTCGGCGGGCGGGAGCGCGGCGCCCTCCTCCGCCCCTTCGTCGACGAAGCGGTCGGGCGCGGCGAGGGCCTTCTCGGTCTCGGCGGCGAAGGCGTCGGGGTCGGTGGCGGCGAGCAGGGCCGCCCGGTCGGTCCAGGCGAGATGGGCGATCTGGTGGGCGATCGTCCAGCCGGGCGCGGGGGTGGGGGCAGCCCACCCGTCGTCGCTCAACTCCCGTACGAGAAGGTCGACTTCCTCGCTCTCGCTGCGCAGATCGTCGAGGACGACGGCAGGGTCGGACACGGTGCGCTCCCCTCGGGACACGGGCGTGTGCCGAGGAGCATGGCAGCGGGAGCAGAAACAATCAAGCGTGCTTGCTTGATTACTTGGACGTCTCCTCCACCGGGACGGCGCGGCGGGGCCGAGGAACCAACTCACCGCCGCAGTTGGGGCAGACGTCATCCATCGCCTCGCTGCACGGCACGCAGAAGGTGCACTCGTACGTACAGATGCGGGCGGCGGCGTCGACGGGCAGGGTCGTGATCTCGCAGCGTTCGCACAGGGTGCGCATGTCAAGGGCCATGCGTCGATCCTGCCTGCTGGGCGGGCCCGGGAAAGCCCCCGCGCGGGCCGAAGATCACCAGGATCGGGACAGGAGCCTTTCCCGGGTCAGCCCTGTGGAGGCGCGTTGCGCATCTGGGTGCGGACCGCACCCATGCTCGCGGCGATGACCAGGGCGATCGCGAGTGCGTCCGTGAGAGCCAGGGCCTGGCTCAGGACGAGGAAGCCGGCGGCCGCCGCGATGGCCGGTTCCAGGCTCATGAGGATGGCGAAGGTGGGGGCGGGGAGACGGCGCAGGGCGAGGAGTTCGAGGGTGTACGGCAGGACGGAGGACATCAGCGCGACGGCGAGGCCGAGGCCGATCGTGGACGGGACGAGCAGTTTGTCGCCCGCCTCGACGATGCCGAACGGCAGGCTGAGCACGGCGCCGAACGCCATCGCGAGCGCGAGCCCGTCCGCCTGCGGGAAGCGCCGGCCGGTGCGGGCGCTGAAGACGATGTACGTCGCCCACATGGCACCGGCGGCGAGCGCGAAGGCCGCGCCCACCGGATCCAGCCGGTCGAAGCCGCCGCCACTGAGCAGGACGACACCGCCGAGGGCGAGCCCGGCCCAGAGCAGGTTCATCAGGCGGCGGGAGGCGATCACCGAGAGGAGCAGCGGACCGAGGACCTCAAGGGTCACGGCGGCGCCGAGCGGGATCCGGTCCGCGGCCTGGTAGAAGAGGATGTTCATGCCCGCCATGGCGGCACCGAAGGCGAGGACGGTGCCCCAGTCGGCGCGGCCGTAGCCGCGGACCGTGGGACGGCAGACGATCAGCAGGACGGCGGCGGCGAGGACGAGGCGCAGGGTGACGACGCCGAGGGCGCCGGCGCGGGGCATGAGCAGGACGGCGACGGCGGACCCGAACTGGACCGACAGGCCACCGGCGACGACGAGCGCGACGGGGCCGAGACGGGTGGCTCGGGTGGCGCGCGCCCCAGGGGTACCCGGTGTGGCGGCGGCCGCCTCCGGCACCGAGACGGCGGCGATGTCCTTGACCGGGCTGTCCACCGGCTCACTCCCTTGCGCGCAGTTCATCATCCTGGACTTTCGGTCCAGGATAGTGCACCCGTCGAGCGGGCCTCGGTTTCCACCGTACGAGCCTGCGCACGGCGGGGGGGCCGCCGCCCGGCTCCACCTGACCCAGCCCGCGGTCTCCCGCACGCTCGCCGCCCTGGAGACGCACCGCTCCACCCTCCTGGCCTGGCGCGACGCGTCCCCCCACCCGGCGACGGCGCTGCCGGCGGCCCTGGCGAAGGAGATCGCCCAGGAGTCGGCGCCCGAGGCGTGAGCGTCAGCGGGGGCCGACAGCGGCACGGCGTGCGGTGGTGCGCCACGCCCACCCCCTACAGCGGTGCGTCGCCGCCCGCCGGAAACGGAGCCCCGTGCCCCGGGACGATCACGTCCGACGCCGCCAGCACCCGCAGGCGCGAGGCGCGGTGGACGTCGCGGTCCGGGGCGACCGGGTCCTCGGTCGGGCCGTCCGGGCGCCACCAGAGGTCGCCCACGAAGGCGACCACTCCGTCGGCGGTGCCGGCGAGGAGCGTGATGTCCTCCGGGCTGTGCCCCGGGGTACGGATCAGGCGCAGGGACGGGGTGAGTTCATGGCCCTCCGCGTCCCGGTCGTCCCACTGGTCGTGGCGGTACTCCGCCTTGTGGTCGTGTACGCGCGCCTGGCCGAACAGGCCCACGTTCATGGTGTTGTCCGGGTGGTGGTGGCTCAGCACCACATCGGTGATGTCGTCGGGGCCCAGGCCCAGTGCGGCGAGCGGGCCGAGGATGCGGTCACGGCTCGCCACCATGCCGGGGTCGACGATCACGTGCCGGTCGCCGTCGGTGACGTACGAGACGGTGGCGGCGACCCCGGGGCCCGTGGAGAGGGTGTAACCGGTGGTCAGGACGGTGTAGGTGGCGGTGTTTCCGCGCGGCTGGTCTGTCATGTCCTCAGCTTCTCCGCAGAGCGGACCGCCGACGAGTGGCCGTGCTGCCACCCATCGCGGGTTTTCTGCCAGACGTGTCAGACTCCCCGCATGCCGCCGTTCCTGAACGTCGCCGCCTACACCCCGCCCCGCGTCGGCATGCTCGCCGTCGGGCTCGTCGCCGAGGTCTTCGGCGCTCCCCCCGAGGGCCTGCCCCGCTTCGACTTCGCGCTCTGCGCCGACCGCCCCGGCCAGGTCCCCACCGACCTCGGCGTGCCGCTCACCGTCGACCACGGGCTGGACCGACTCGCCGCCGCCGATCTCGTCCTCGCCCTCCCCTGGGTCGACTTCCGCACCCCGCCCCCCGCTCCTGTGCTCGACGCGCTCCGCACCGCCCACGCGCGCGGCGCCCTGGTCGGGGCCCACTGCGTCGGGGCGTTCGCGCTCGCCGCGGCCGGGCTGCTGGACGGGCTGCGGGCCACCACCCACTGGCGGTTCGCCGACCTGCTCGCGCGCCGCCACCCGTCCGTCACCGTCGAACCGGACGCCCTCTACGTCGACGAGGGCCGGATCCTCACCGGTGCGGGCGCCGCCGCCGGATTCGACCTCTGCCTGCATCTGCTGCGCCGCGAGTACGGAGCGGCCGCCGCGAACCGGGTCGCCCGCGATCTCGTCCTGCCGCCCCACCGCGACGGCGGACAGGCCCAGTACCTCATCGCGCCCGTCCCCGAGGACGGCGAGGACGAACGGCTCGCCGGCGTCCTCGCCTGGGCCCGCGCACACCTCCACGAGCCGCTGCCCGTCGCCGAGCTGGCCCGCCGCGCCCTGATGAGCCGCCGCTCCTTCGCCCGCCGCTTCGCCGCGGCGACCGGGACCACTCCGCACGCCTGGGTCCTCGGCCTGCGGCTCGGCCGGGCGGAGGAGCTCCTGGAGACGACCGACCTCCCCGTCGAGGAGATCGCCCGCCTGGTCGGCTACGGCAGCGCGGCCGTCCTGCGCGAACAGTTCGTCCGCCGCCGCGGCGTACCACCCCGGACCTACCGCCGCACGTTCACCCGGACTCCCTAGGGGGTGTCTTGCCGATCAGGCCGGACACCCCCTAGACCACCAGCGCCTCCGCGAGGACCTCCGCCAGGTGGTGGGCGCGGCGGCCCGTCAGGTGGTCGAGCTGGGTGCGGCAGGAGAAGCCGTCCGCCAGCAGGACCGCGTTCTCGTCCGCCGCACGGACGGCCGGCAGCAGCCGGTCCTCCGCGCAGGCCACCGACACCTCGTAGTGGCCCGGTTCGAAGCCGAAGTTGCCCGCCAGACCGCAGCAGCCGCCGCTCAGGTCACCCGTGAGACCGGCCCGTTCGCGCAGTCGGCGTTCGGGGGCGTCGCCGAGGACCGCGTGCTGGTGGCAGTGGGTCTGGCCGACGGCCGGGCGGTCCACGCGCGGCGGCTCCCACGCCGGCGCGAACTCCTCCAGGGCCTGGGCGAAGGTGCGGACGGACGCGGCCAGCCGCGCCGCCCGCGGATCGTCGGCGAGCAGCTCCGGCAGGTCCGTCCGCAAGGTCGCGGCGCAGGAGGGTTCGAGGACGACCACCGGGTGTCCGTCCACCGCGTCCAGGACGTCCAGCGTCCTGCGCATCACCTTCCGCGCCCGGTCCAGCTGCCCGGTGGAGACGTACGTGAGCCCGCAGCACACCCGGCCCGGCGGCAGCCCCACCCGCACCCCGGCCGCTTCCAGGACCCGTACCGCCGACCTGCCCACCTGCGGGGCCAGATGGTTGGTGAAGGTGTCCGGCCACAGCAGGACGTCGGAGGCCGTCTCCAGGCGCGTGCCGAACCAGGAGACGAACGTCCGGGACGCGACGCGCGGCAGCTCCCGCTCCGGAGTGACACCCGCGAAACGGGCGGGCAGCACCCGCCCGAGGTTGAGCGCGGGGCCGAACAGGCGCAGCCACTCCGGCAGCCGGCCCATCGTCACGTGCGACCACGGCCGCCTCCGGCCCGCGTAGTGCCGGTCGAGGAACTCCGCCTTGTACGCGGCCATGTCCACGCCCACCGGGCAGTCGCTCCGGCACCCCTTGCACGACAGGCACAGGTCGAGGGCCTCCCTGACCTCCTCCGAGCGCCAGCCGTCCGTGATCACCTCGCCGAGCGCCATCTCGTGCAGCAGCCGCGCCCTGCCCCGCGTCGAGTGCCGCTCCTCCCCCGTCGCGCGGTACGACGGACACATCACGTCCGCACCGGAGCTCGGCGCGTCCACCCGGCACTTCGCGACCCCGACGCAGCGGGCGGCCTCGGGCACGACGACGGGCAGCCCCGCGAAGCGCAGGCCCTCGTCGAGCCGCCTCGGCCGAACCAGCATCCCCGGGTTCAGTCCGCCGTCCGGGTCCCAGACGTCCTTGACCTCGCCGAACAGCGAGACGAGCGCGGAGCCGTACATCTTCGGCAGCAGCTCCGCCCGCGCCTGCCCGTCCCCGTGCTCCCCCGACAGCGAGCCCCCGTGCGCGACCACCAGCTCCGTCACCGCCTCCGAGAACTCCCGGAAGCGGCCGATCCCCTCCCCCGTGTACAGATCGAAGTCGATACGGACGTGGATGCAGCCGTCGCCGAAGTGGCCGTACGGCGTCCCCCGCAGGCCGTACTCCGCCAACAGCGCGCGGAACTCCCGCAGGTACGCGCCGAGTCGCGCCGGCGGCACCGCGCAGTCCTCCCAGCCGGGCCATGCCTCGCCGCCCCCCGACATCCGGGTCGCCGTGCCCGCCGCGTCCTCGCGAATCCGCCAGAGCGCCCGCCGCTCGGCCAGGTCCGTCACCACGGTCGCGTCGAGCGCGTCCGCCGCCCGGACCAGCGCCCGCGCCGCGCCCTCACCGTCCGTCTCGACGAAGAGCCACGCGCCGCCCCGGGGGAGCAGCTTCCGCTCGGGGCCGGGCACGAGGTCGTCCGCCATCCCCTCCACCGTCAGCGGCCCGAGCGGCAGCAGCCCCGCCGCCGCGTCGGCCGCCGCGCTCTCGTCCGCGTACCCGAGGACGGCGAGGACCGGCGCGGAGGGCAGCGGCACCAGCCGTACGGTCGCCTCCGTCAGGACCCCGAGCGTGCCCTCACTGCCGCAGTACGAGCGGGCCACGTCCGCGCCCCGCTCCGGCAGAAGCGCGTCGAGCGCGTAGCCGGAGATCCGGCGCGGCAGCCCCTCCGGGTAGCCGGTCCGCAGGAGCGCCAGGCGCGAGCCCACCAGCTCCCGCAGCCCCGCCGGCGCGCCCTGCCAGTCCCGCCCGAGGCGGAGCGACTCCCCTCCGTACGTCAGGACGTCGAGCGAGGACACGTTGTCGGCGGTCGTGCCCCAGGCCACCGAGTGCGCCCCGCACGCGTTGTTCCCGATCATCCCGCCGAGGGTGCAGCGGCTGTGCGTGGACGGGTCGGGGCCGAAGGTCAGCCCGTAGGGGCGTACGGCGTCCCGCAGCCGGTCGAGGACCGCGCCCGGCTGGACGACGGCCGTCCGTGCCTCGTGGTCCACGGACACGATCGCGCGCATGTGGCGGGTGAAGTCGAGCACCACGCCCGTGCCGGTGGCCTGACCGGCGATCGAGGTGCCGGCGCCGCGCGCGACGACCGGTACCCCGAACGAGCGGCACACCTCCAGGGCCGCCGCCACGTCCGCGGCGTCCCGCGGGGCCACCACACCCACCGGCACCCGGCGGTAGTTGGAGGCGTCCATCGTCGTCAGGGCCCTGGCCGTGGCGCCGAAGTCGACGTCTCCGGCCACCGCCGCGCGCAGTGCCGCCTCCAGCCCGGACAGCTCGTGGTGTTTTCGCACGAGGTCAGGATGTCTCACCTGTCGTCTCATCCGGCGGACATCGGCCGCCCGCGACCGTTCCGACCGGATACGCTCCGCCTCGTGGCTGAGATCCAGATTCCCGCTGACATCAAGCCCGCCGACGGCCGTTTCGGCGCGGGCCCCTCCAAGGTGCGTACGGAGGCGCTGGACGCCCTGGCGGCCACCGGCACCTCCCTCCTCGGCACGTCCCACCGCCAGGCCCCGGTCAAGAACCTGGTCGGCGAGGTACGTGCCGGAGTGCGTGACCTCTTCTCGCTGCCCGAGGGCTACGAGGTGATCCTGGGCAACGGCGGCTCCACCGCCTTCTGGGACATCGCGACCCATGGGCTCATCGAGTCGAAGTCGCAGCACCTGAACTTCGGCGAGTTCTCCTCCAAGTTCGCGAAGGCCGCGAAGCTGGCCCCCTGGCTGGCCGAGCCGACCGTGATCTCCTCCGACCCGGGCACCCACCCGGAGCCGCAGGCCGAGGCGGGCGTCGACGTCTACGCGTTCACCCACAACGAGACCTCCACGGGTGTCGCGGCCCCGGTCAAGCGGGTCGCGGGCGCCGACGAGGGCGCGCTGGTCCTCGTCGACGCGACCTCCGGCGCGGGCGGCCTGCCGGTCGACATCACCGAGTCGGACGTCTACTACTTCGCCCCGCAGAAGTCCTTCGCCGCCGACGGCGGCCTGTGGCTGGCGGCCTTCTCCCCGGCCGCCCTGGAGCGGGCGAAGAAGATCCACGAGTCGGGCCGGCACATCCCGGAGTTCTTCTCGCTGCCGACGGCGATCGACAACTCGCTGAAGAACCAGACGTACAACACCCCCGCCCTCGCGACGCTCTTCCTGCTCAACGAGCAGCTGAAGTGGATCAACGGCCAGGGTGGTCTGGACTGGGCCGTGGCCCGGACCAAGGAGTCCTCCCAGGCGCTGTACGGCTGGGCCGAGGAGTCCAAGTACGCGACGCCGTTCGTCACCGACCCGGCGAAGCGTTCGCAGGTCATCGGCACGATCGACTTCTCCGAGGACATCGACGCGGCGGCGGTCGCCAAGGTGCTGCGCGCCAACGGCATCGTGGACACCGAGCCGTACCGCAAGCTGGGCCGCAACCAGCTGCGGATCGCGATGTTCCCGGCGATCGACCCGGCGGACGTGCGGGCGCTGACGGCCTGCGTCGACTACGTGATCGAGAAGCTGTAACGCTCGCAAGCACAGGTGAGGGCCCGGCATCGGACATGGTCGATGCCGGGCCCTTCGCCGTGACGCGGGGAAAAGACCCGCAGGTCAGCGGCTGAGCCGCTGGAACCGGCGGACCGCGAGCGGGAGGAAGACCGCCGTGATGGCCAGCGGCCAGACGAAGGCCATCAGGACCGCGTGCTGCTCCACCCAGCCGGCACCGCCCGCGCCCGGGTTCCCGAAGAGTTCGCGGGCGGCGGCTACCGTCGAGGAGACGGGGTTCCAGGCGGCCACCGGCGCCAGCCAGGTGGGCATCAGGCTCGGCGCCACGTACACGCTGGAGACCATCGTGAGCGGAAAGATCACGGCGTACAGCGCGCCCGTCGCCTCGGCGTTCGGAAGCACGAGACCACACCACACGCCCACCCAGATCAGGGCTTCGAGGTGCTCGTCAGCCGCGGCGCAGGAGGCGCTTCCCGCCGATGACGAGGGCGGTGGCGGCGGCGAGCACGAACACGCCGACGGTGAAATTGCCCCGGTCGGTCTCCGTGCCGGGCGCCTGCGCGTCGGCCGACGGCGTCGGAGCCGGGGCCGGGGCGCCGCCGCTCTCCGAGGGCTTCGGCCGGTCCGTCTCGACCCGGACGACCCGGCTCCCCTCACCCTCCGAGCCGAACATCAGCGCCGATCCGTCCCTCGTGTACGTCACCGACTCCGCCTGCCCCTGGAAGGGCGCCCCCACGGACTCTCCGTCGTCCCCGAGGCGGCCGTCCTTCCACGCGTACTCCTTCGCGCTGAAGTAGCCGCGCAGCACGAGCCGGCCGCCGTCCGGCGAGAAGGCGCCGTCGGTCACCCACGGCACGTCGTCGACGCGGCGGAAGACGTTCGTCCCCGCGGTCGACAGCCGCTCCGGGCCCGCGTACAGCCCGCCGGTGTTCTCGTTCTTGCTGGCGATGTAGACCCGGCCGGTCTTCGGATGCACCATCAGGGCCTCGGCGTTGCGCGGCCCGTCCGCGTACTTCACGTCGTACTGCTTCGCCGTGACCGTCTGGTCCTTCAGCTGCCTGGGCTCGGGGAAGCGGTAGATCCAGACGTGGTCCCAGGTGCCGTCCCGGTTGTCGCCGATGTCACCGACGTAGATGTCACCGTCCGGGCCGACGGAGATCGCCTCCATGTCCCGGGGGGTGCCGACGCCCTTCATGGTGAGCGTCGCGACCGTCTCGCCGGTACGGGAGTCGATGCCGTAGATCAGCGGCGCGTCCTGGTCGTTGTGCGTCCAGTAGACGCCCGGGTGGGCGCGACTGGCGGCGAGACCGCTGGACTCGGTGATCCGGGGATCCTTGATCGTGAAGTCCTGGTCGGCCTCGGCGGCGTACGCGGCCGGGCCCGAGAGGAGGACGAGGACGGCGGCACCGGAGACGCCCAGCAGTGATCGCATGCCCTCCAGCCTGCCACGGAGGCCGGCGAAGCCGGCGCCGATCGGACGTCCGGGCCGCCGCCCGCCCTCACGCCGCGTCACGTCCGACCGACCGGAATTCCTGAGCCTGTAAGGGAGTTGGCCCCGACATGACCCAGAAGCCCGCGCCTCCCCGCCCCCTCTCCGACGACGAGCTCTCCGAGCTGCTGAGCACGCAGCGGTTCGGCACCCTGGCCACCAACAAGCGCAGTGGCCACCCCCACCTCACGACCATGCTCTACAGCTGGGACGCCGAAGCACGGATCGTACGGTTCTCCACCACCGCGGACCGCGTCAAGGTCAAGCAGCTCCGGCGCGACCCGCACGCGGCCGTGCACGTACCGGGCGGCGACGTGTGGTCGTTCGCCGTGGCCGAGGGTGAGGCCGAGGTCTCCGAGACCACGAGCACGCCGGGCGACGCGGTCGGGCGGGAGCTGCTCTCGATGGTCCCGGAGGCCGCGCGACCGCAGGGCGAGGACGCGGACGCCTTCCTGGCTCAGGCGGTGGCCGAGCGCCGTGTCGTCATCCGGCTGAAGGTGGACCGGCTGTACGGCACGGCGCTCGACATCGACGGCTAGGCCGGGGACGTACGCGCCGCCCCGTCAGGCCGGGGCCGTGGGCACCGCCCCGTCAGGCCGGGCCGTAGGCGCCGCCGTCAGGCCGGATCCGCGGGCACCGCGTCAGGCCGGGCCGTGGCCGTACATCGCCGCGATCGACTGGGCGACCGCGTCGCCGTTGCCGTCCCGGCCCGTCTCGTTCGACCGGAGGAACCACGGCAGCGTCTGGTGGAGGAGCGTCACCTGCGAGGGTTCGAGCAGGCCGCCCACCGCCCGGTCCGTGCCGTCGCACGCCGTCGACGCGCCCGTCGACGCGTACAGATCGACGAAGTGCGCCCCGGACCGCTTCGACTTCGCCGCCATCAGCGCGTTGAGCGGGGCCTGGACCTTCTCGTCGAGGAAGGCCCATGCCTCCTCCGGCACGTCCCCGAGCGGGCCGCCGCCCCCGCCCGGGAGCGGGGCGCGGCACAGCGTCCGGTCCGCGGGGACCAGCCGGGGGTAGCCCACCAGAACCGTCTTCGCCGACGGCGCCTCGCTGCCGATCTCGGAGAACAGCTTGTCGAGGTCCTTGCCGGTCCGCTCGAACCGCGCCTCCAGCCACGCCGCGCCCGCGCCCGTCGAGAAGTACGCGCGACACCGCGCCGCGGGCGAGGCCGCGTCCACCGGGCGGTCCGGCAGATGCGCGCCCTCCGTCCCGCGCAGCCGCGCCGAGCACTGCTTCAGGATCTGCCCCAGCCCCACCGTCCCGGCCCCGAGGCCCGCGACCACCAGCCGCGTCTCCTTCGTCAGCGCCCGCTTCTGCGGTGCCGCCGTCATGCCGCCGCCGAGGTCCTGCTCCTCCCACACGTGGTGGAGCGCGGCGCCCGCGCACGACACGTCCGCCGTGATGTCCAGCAGGATCGACTGGTCGGCGAGCTGGTCCTCGATCACGTCCGGCAGGTTCTCCGCCGCCCGCACGCACAGCAGCGCGCCCTGGTCGACGGGTGCGATGCCGTACCCGCCGATGGAAGCGTCGCCCAGGAACACCGTGGGGATCTTCTCGGGGTTCGCGGGTGCCGCGGACGTCGGCAGCACCGACATCAGCAGCGCGGCCGCCACCACGCATGCGGTTCTCATCAGAGCCGTTCCTCCGTTCACCCCACGACGTACGGTCATCACCTACCCGGACCATCACCCCGCGCGGTGGGAAAAATGCCGGCCTGACCTCCGGTAACAGGGCGCGTAGGAGTCATTCGCGGCGCGTTACGGGGAGCACTCCTCGATCTTGGCCGACCGGCCCGCCCCGCACGAAGGCCACGAAGGCCACGAAGGCCACGACGCGGGCCGCGCCGTTCGTTGACCCGCCCCCTCCGATGTGTTCACGTGGGGTCACGGTCGAACACGGAAAGTGGCCGACTTCTGTGATCGAAGGCGGTTGAACATGGCGGTGGAAGAGCGGCCCGGCATCCCGATGACTGCCGAGGTGGCGGAAACTCGCGTCTCACCGGTCGGGTCACACAACGAGTGGGACCCGCTGGAGGAGATCATCGTCGGACGCCTGGAGGGCGCGACGATCCCTTCCAACCACCCGGTGGTGACCTGCAACATCCCGCCCCGGGCGGCACGGTGGCAGGCACTGGCTTCCGGCTTCCGGTATCCGCGCCTGCTGCTCCATCAGGCGCAGCAGGAGCTCGACGAGTTCGTCACCCTCCTGCAGTCCCTCGGCGTCACGGTCCGGCGGCCGGACGCGGTGGACTACAAGAAGCGCTTCGGCACCCCGGACTGGTCCGCGCGCGGATTCGCCAACTCCTGCCCTCGTGACACCTTGCTCGTGATCGGCGACGAGATCATCGAGACCCCGGGAGCATGGCCGAGCCGGTACTTCGAGACCCACTCCTATCGCACGCTCATCAAGGACTACTTCCGGCGCGGTGCGCGCTGGACGGCGGCACCGAAGCCGCAGCTCACCGAGGCGCTGTACGAGGCGGACTTCCGTGCCCCCCGGGACGGCGAGCCCATGCGCTACATCCTGACCGAGTTCGAGCCGGTCTTCGACGCGGCGGATTTCGTGCGCGCGGGGCGCGACCTCTTCGTCACCCGAAGCAACGTCACCAACCGGATGGGCATCGAGTGGCTGCGCCGCCACCTCGGACCCGGCTACCGCATCCACGAGATCGAGAGCCGCTGCCGTACGCCCATGCACATCGACACGACGTTCGTGCCGCTCGCGCCCGGCAAGGTGCTGGTCAATCCCGAGTACGTCGACGTCGACCGCCTGCCCGACGTCCTGCGCTCGTGGGACGTCCTGATCGCGCCCGAGCCCGACCCGATCCGCGATCCGCTGCTCAGGCTCACCTCGATGTGCGGCAAGTGGCTCAGCATGAACGTCCTCATGGTCGACGAGAAACGGGTGATCGCGGAGCGGCACCACACCGGCATGCTGCGCGCGCTCGAGCGGTGGGGGTTCGAGCCCATCCCGTGCGAGCTGCTGCACTACGCGCCGTTCGGCGGCTCGTTCCACTGCGCGACGCTCGACGTCCGGCGGCGCGGGACGCTCGAGTCGTACGTCGACTGACGCACTGACGCACTGACGCCGACCGACACCGTCGGACGCCGACCGGCCCCGGCCACCAGGCAGCTCCCGTGTCCTGGATCACGTCGTCGGCGGTCCGTGCCCTCGGCGAGAATGAGCGCCATGCGTTTCATGTTCGTCGGCGACAGCTGCACCATCGGACGCGCCGGCGATCACACCTGGCGCTACCGCATGTGGCAGCACCTCGAAACCGTCCTGCCGGGGCGGTACGAGATCGTCGGGCCGCGCACCGAGCTGTACGACACCGCCGCCGACGCGCCCCTCTCCCACGCGTACGCCGACCCGGGCTTCCCCGCCCCGGCCCGGCGCCATCTGGCCGGCTGGGGCGAGGGCTGGCTGCACATGGCCCCGCTCATCGGCGAGACCGTCACCGCGACCGGGGCGGACGTCCTGCTGGTCTCGCTCGGCCTGATCGACCTCGGCTTCTACACCAACAGCGGCCAGACGGCCGAGAACACGCGCGCCTTCGTCACCGCCGCCCGCGCGGCGAACCCGCGCGTCAAGGCCGTGATCCTGCCCGTCATCCCGAACGTACGGGCCGAGTACGACCCGCCCTTCGCCGCCGAGTGCGAGCGCTTCAACGAACTCCTCGCGAAGGCCGTCGCCGACCTCGACACGGCCGTGTCGCCACTGCTGCTCGCGACGGTTCCGGAGTCGTACGACATCCACACGGACACCTACGACGGCACCCATCCGGGCCCGACCGGCGAGCACAAGCTGGCGGGTGCCTTCGCGGCGGCCATGCACCAGGCGTGGGGCCTGGGTTCGCCCTACCGGGCGCGCTGACACGCCGCTCACGCCGCTCACACCGAGCGCGTCAGCCGGTTCGCCAGGGTCGACAGGGTGTACGCGCCGATGCCCAGGACGACCTCCAGGGCGTTCTGGCGGGTGTAGCCGTGCGCGAAGAACCGCTCCAGCTGCGCGTCGCTCACCGCGCCCGACGCGGCGAGGACCTGATGGGTGAACCGCCGTACCGCCTCGAGCCGTTCGGGCTTCTCCGCCGGGCCGAGGCCGGTCAGCTTCCGCTCGTGCAGCTCGACGCACAGATGGCACTGGTTCCGTTCGGCGACCGTCAGGATGACCGTCTCGCGGGAGTGCGGATCGAGCGTCGTGGTCTCGAACAGCGCGCTCATCCTCAGGAAGCCGTCCAGCGCGTGCGGGGATTCGGCCATGCGCGCGACGGCCTGCGGGAGATGCCCCCAGGCGGCGGTCACCTTCTCCATGGGGCGGCGGGAGGCGTCCGGGGCGGTCTCTACGGTGTGATCGGTGAACAAGGCGGCTCCTGGGACAGAGAGATAGGATCGACAACATGGTTGACCATGCCGATGAGAGAAACGTAAACCAGGTTGTCGATACGGGCAAGGGGGAATCCCCCGCGGGGTTCGAGCTGCCCCTGCTTCTCTTCGCCGGTTTCCGCACCCTCATCGACCGGCTCCACGCCGAACTGACCCGCCAGGGCCACCCCGAGCTGCGCCCCGCCCACGGCTTCGCCCTGCAGGCCATCGGCGCGAGCGGGCCCCAGGGCGCCACCGCGAGCGACATCGGACGCCGCCTCGGCGTCTCCAAGCAGGCCGCCGGCAAGACCGTCGACCGCCTCCTCGCCGTCGGCTACGCCGAGCGCGCCGACGACCCGGCCGACGCCCGCCGCAAACTCGTCCGCCTCACCGCGCACGGCCACGACGCCCTGGCCCGCTCGGCCGCCATCTTCGACGAACTGCGCGCGGAGTGGTGCGCGGCCCTCGGCGCCGACCGCGTACGGGACATGGAGACCGCCCTGCGCCAGGTCGTCCCGCCGGAGACCGCCTTCCGCCTCGACGCCACCAGTTGGCTCGGCGGCAGCTGATCCCAACACCCGCGCCCCGGGCCCCTCTTGCCTGAAGCGCGCTCGAGGGCGTTGGCTTGTGCCCCATGAAGTACACACAGCTCGGACGCACGGGACTCAAGGTCAGCCGACTCGTCCTCGGCACGATGAACTTCGGACCCCAGACCGACGAGACCGACAGCCACGTGATCATGGACGCCGCCCTCGACGCGGGGATCAACTACTTCGACACGGCCAACGTCTACGGCTGGGGCGAGAACAAGGGCCGCACCGAGGAGATCATCGGCAGCTGGTTCGCCCAGGGCGGCGGCCGGCGGGACAGGACCGTCCTGGCCACCAAGGTCTACGGCAACATGGCCGCCGACGGCGAGACCGTCTGGCCCAACCACGACAAGCTCTCCGCGCTGAACATCCGCAGGGCCGTCGAGGGCTCCCTCAAGCGGCTCGGCACCGACTACATCGACATCTACCAGTTCCACCACATCGACCGGCGCACACCCTTCGACGAGATCTGGCAGGCGATCGACGTCCTGATCCAGCAGGGGAAGATCCTCTACGCCGGCTCCTCCAACTTCCCCGGCTACAAGATCGCCCAGGCCAACGAGGCCGCGGCCCGGCGTGGGATGGTCGGCCTCGTCAGCGAGCAGTGCCTCTACAACCTCTACGAGCGCCGCGCCGAGATGGAGGTCGTCCCGGCCGCCCAGGACTACGGACTCGGGGTCATCCCCTGGTCCCCGCTGCACGGCGGACTGCTCGGCGGGGTCATCCGGAAGGAGACCAGCGGCGGGCGGCGCGCCTCGGGCCGGACCGCGGAGGCGCTGGCCGACAGCGCGGTGCGGGCACAGGTCCAGGCGTACGAGGAGCTGCTGGACAAGCACGGCCTGGAGCCCGGCGAGGCGGCCCTGGCCTGGCTGCTCACGCGCCCCGGCGTCACCGGCCCGATCGTCGGCCCGCGCACCGCCGAGCAGCTCCGGTCCGCCCTGCGGGCGCTGGAGCTGGAGCTGAGCGACGAGGTGCTGTCCGGCCTGGACGAGATCTTCCCCGGCCCGGGCCCGTCCCCGGAGGCCTTCGCCTGGTGAGGGCGTAGCACGACGCGGGAACGGCCGTCGCCCCGCGGGGCGGGGCGGCGGCCGGCGCGGTCGGCGGTCGCGGTACTGGCGGCTACTGACCGACCACGGAGGTCACCGCGATGATCGCGAACATCAGGACGAGCACACCGGCCATGATCCGGTTACGGGTTTTCGGGTCCACCCTTCGAGGTTAACCCGCGCCTCCGAGCGGCCATGCGGCGACCGTCTCGTACCGCGGCTGCTCCCCCGGCACACCGCCGCCCGGGAGGTTGCTGCGCACCAGCGCCAGCTCGGGGACCTGCCAGCGGGTGCCCTCGAAGGAAGCGAGCGCGTCGACGAAGGGGCGCAGGTCGACGCCGTCGCGGGAGCGGGCGATCGTCAGGTGCGCCTGGTAGCGGCGGTGCTCGTCCATCGGCACCCCGGCCCGGCGGGCGGCCGCGTCGGCGCGCTCGGCGAGCAGCCGCATCACGTCGAGGTCCCCGGCGGCCCCCGTCCACAGCACCGCCCGGCCGAAGTGTCCGCCGCCGTGCAGCCGCAGGCCGAACGGCGGGGTGCGGTGGGCGGCGCGGGCGAGCCGCTCGTGGAGGTCGGGGAGCAGCTCCTCGTCGACCTCGCCCATGAAGGCGAGCGTGAAGTGCCAGCCGGGCCGTGAGGTCCAGCGCAACCGCTCGGCACCGGGCAGGTGGTCCAGACGGTCGACGACCCGGGCGATCTCGGTCAGCTGCTCCGGCGGTGGCAGTACGGCAGCGAAAAGCCTCATACGGAGAGTCTGGCAGTGGCTAACGTGGGCCGGATGGAGATCACGATCAGGAAGGGCGGGGCGGACGACGTCCCCGCGATACTCGCGATGCTCGACAGCGCCGTCGTCTGGCTCAACGGCATGGGGATCACCGACCAGTGGGGCACGGACCCCTGGACGTCGAAGCCCGCGGCCGTGAAGAAGGTCGGGGAGATCGTCGACTCGGGTACGCCGTGGATCGCCGAGATCGACGGCGAGCCGGCGGGCACCGTGACGCTGACCCCGCACCCGACGTCGTACGTGGCGCCGGTGGACGAGCCGGAGGTCTACGTCCACCTCCTGGCGACGGACGGGCGCTTCCACGGGCGGGGGGTGGGCGCGGCGCTGCTCGCCCACGCGGTGGAGGAGACTCGCCGCCAGGGGATCTCGCTGCTGCGGGTGGACTGCTTCGCGGGCAGCGAGGGCCGCCTGGTGGCGTACTACGAGCGCCAGGGCTTCACGAGGACGGAGCCGTTCACGGTGGGCGACTGGCCGGGCCAGGTGCTGGAGCGCCGGGTCTGACGCTGCGGGCCGGGGGTGCAGCGGTGCGCGCGGTTCGGGCGCGCGCACCCGGGCCACCCCAGGTCCGCTCAGACGAGGGCGGCGACCAGCAGGGTGAAGGCGGCGATGATGACGGCGACGCGGACGTAGTGATAGCGGTCCCAGCGGTTCATCTGCTGCTTCCAGTCGGCGGGCCGGTTCTCAGGGGTCCACGTCTTGCCCCGGTTGTTGATCGGGACGAGCAGCAGGATCGACATGATCACGCTGAGGATCAGCAGCGCGCCGGCGGTGACGACGAGGCCGGTGCCGTGGTGGTGCCATCCGGCGACGGCCCAGACCGCGACGAGGACGAGCGAGGTGATGTACCAGACCGGCATCACGGCGCCGAGCATCCGGCCCCCGTGGGCGCGGCCGAGTTGGCCGCTGTCCTCCGGGAGTGCGTTGAGGATCGGGTTGACGACGAAGGCGACGGAGAACTCCACCCCCACCATCACGCCGACGACCACGGTGGTGAAGACCTCGAGTGCGTTGAGCATGACGGCCCCTTCTGGGATCTAGCGCTGCTAGCTGATGAGGCAACGCTAGTACTGCTGCCGCTTGATTGTCTAGCGATGCTAGGATCGAGGCATGTCGGTACAGGAACGCAAGGAACGCGAACGGGCCGGCCGCGAGCGCCTCATCGTGGCGACGGCCCGCGAACTCGCCGAGCAGCAGGGCTGGGACGCGGTCACCACCCGCCGGCTCGCCGAGCGCATCGAGTACAGCCAGCCCGTCCTCTACAGCCACTTCCGCGGCAAGCGCGAGATCATCGGCGCCGTCGCCCTCGAAGGCGCCGCCGAGATGGCCGCGGCGCTGCGGGCCGCGACCTCCGCCGCGGACGGACCTCGCACCCGGGTCACCGCACTCGCCCGCACCTACCTCGACTTCGCCGAGCGCAACCCGGCGGTCTACGACGCCATGTTCCAGCTCGACGGCGGTCTGGCTTTCGCGCACGAGGACACCCCGGAACCGCTGAAGGACGCCTTCGCCGCCCTGCTGGAAAGCCTCGGCGAGGTCGCCGGGGACGGCGTCCACCCGGCGCTGTTCACCGAGGTGTTCTGGGCCGCCCTGCACGGCCTCGCGACCCTGACCCGGGCGCGACGGCTGCCGCCGGAGGACACCGAGCGCAGGGTGGACCTGCTGGTGGACCGGCTCGCGATGGTCTGACACACCGTCCCGGCGGGCACGCGGCCGGGGCCTGCCGACAGCGCCACCCGCCGGGATCGGCGGGCAGCCCCGTCGTGACGGACCGGCCGCGGGAGCAGCCCCGGGAGACCCGGCTACGCCGCTGTCGCCAGGCGCTCGCGGGCGACGAGGCGGACCTGGGGGTGGCCGTGGCGCCAGGCGAAGGACACCTTCAGGCCGCCGACCCGCGCCAGGACCAGGCCGATGACGCAGGCCGCCGCGAGGGAGACCAGACCGCCCGTCGCGAAGCCGATCCGCGGCCCGTACGTGTCGGTGATCCAGCCGAGGAGCGGCGCCCCGATCGGAGTGCCGCCGGCGAAGACCATCATGTAGAGGCTCATGACCCGGCCCCGCATGACGGGATCCGTCGCCAGCTGGACGGCCGAGTTGGCGGTGATGTTGACCGTGAGGCCGAACATGCCGATCGGGACCAGCAGCAGCGCGAAGAGCCAGAAGGACGGGGAGAACGCGGCCGCGATCTCCAGGAGGCCGAAGATCACCGCCGCGACCACCAGCATCCGCAGCCGCGTGCTGCCGCGCCGCGCGGCGAACAGGGCGCCCGCGAGCGAGCCGGCCGCCATGAGCGTGTTCAGGAAGCCGTAGGTCCCCGCGCCCACGTGGAAGATGTCGTCGGCGAAGGCCGTGAGCCAGATCGGGAAGTTGAACCCGAAGGTGCCGACGAAGCCCACGAGCACGATCGGCCAGATCAGGTCCGGCCGCCCGGCGACGTATCGCAGGCCCTCCCTCAGCTGCCCCTTGCCGCGCGGCGCGCGCTCCACCTTGTGGAACTCGGCGGGGCGCATCAGGAGCAGCCCGGCCAGCGGGGCGAGGAAGAACAGGCCGTTGAGCAGGAACGACCAGCCGCTGCCGACGGTGGCGATGAGCAGGCCGGCGACGGCCGGGCCGACGAGCCGGGCGGACTGGAAGTTCGCGGAGTTCAGCGAGACGGCGTTGCGCAGCTGGTCGGGGCCGACCATCTCGGAGACGAAGGACTGCCGGGTCGGGTTGTCGACGACGGTGACCATGCCGAGGAGGAAGGCGACCAGGTAGACGTGCCAGACCTGGATGTGGCCGGAGAGCGTCAGGGCGGCGAGCGCGAGCCCGCAGAGGCCGAGGGCGGCCTGGCTGATGAGGAGGATGCGCCGTTTCGGGTAGCGGTCGGCGAGGACACCGCCGTACAGACCGAACAGCAGCATCGGCAGGAACTGCAGCGCCGTGGTGATGCCGACGGCGGCGGCGGAGCCGGTGAGGCTCAGGACCAGCCAGTCCTGGGTGATACGGGCCATCCAGGTGCCGGTGTTGGAGACGATGGCACCGGTGAAGAACAGCCGGTAGTTGCGTATGCGGAGTGAGGAGAAGGTTTCCCCCCGCCCGCGGGTGTGGGTATCGGGTTTGTGGACGGGTGCGGAGTCTGCTCCGGGTCCCGTACTCAAAGTGCGTCGCCTCCTCGGCGTAGATCTCTAAAGGTGGGCGAGCTTCTCCAGGACGGGGGCGGCCGCGCGCAGCTTGGCCCATTCGTCCTCGTCCAGGCCCTCGGCGAGCGTCGCCAGCCAGGCGTTCCGCTTGCGGCGGGACTCTTCCAGCATGGCCTCGGCCCGCTCGGTCGGGCTGACCACCTTCTGCCGGCGGTCGTCGGGGTGCGGCTCCAGCCGGACCAGTCCCTTGGCTTCGAGCAGCGCGACGATGCGGGTCATCGACGGCGGCTGGACGTGCTCCTTGCGGGCCAGCTCGCCGGGGGTGGCGGAGCCGCAGAGAGCGAGGGTGCCGAGCACCGACATCTCGGTCGGGCTCAGCGACTCGTCGACACGCTGGTGCTTGAGGCGTCGGCCCAGTCGCATGACGGCGGAGCGGAGCTCGTTCACGGCGGCCGCGTCGGCAGCGGCGCCATGGGACAGGTCAGGCATGTTCGTTAGCATAACTCATTACCCAGTCTAAATACCATTCGGAATGCCGGCGACCGAATCTGTCACCCGAACGAGTGAGATGGATCCGGAAAGTGACGCACGGGCACCGTTCCTGCCGCGACTCTGACGGGCATGGGATCGACCGTGCTCAGCCTGCGCATCGACGGTGAGCTGCTCGACCGTCTCAAGGGACATGCCGCCAAACGCGGAATGAGCGTCCAGGACTATGTGGTCCGGACGCTCATCCGCGATGACTTCGACGAACGGTTCCAGACCGCCGTCGACGAGACAGAGAAGTTCTACGGCCTGACGCGGCCTACGTGAGGCCGAGAGCCGGCATCGCGTAGTAGAAGACGAACACCGCCGAGACGACGTACATGGCCACCGGGACCTCGCGCCCCCGGCCGGCCGCGAGCCGCAGCACGCTGAAGGCGATGAAGCCGATCCCGATGCCGTTCGTGATCGAGTACGTGAACGGCATCATCACCATCGCCAGGAACGCCGGCACCGCGATGGTGAAGTCGCTCCAGTCGATGTCCTTGACGGAACCGGCCAGGATCAGGAAGCCCACCGCGAGCAGCGCGGGCGTGGCCGCCTGGGACGGGACCATCGTGGCGAGCGGCGTGAGGAACAGCGCCACCGAGAACAGACCACCGGTGACCACCGACGCGAGGCCGGTGCGCGCCCCCTCACCGACACCCGCCGTGGATTCCACGAAGCAGGTGGTGGCCGAGGAGGAGGTGGCGCCGCCGGACGCGACGGCCAGGCCGTCCACGAGCAGCACCTTGTTGATGCCGGGGAAGTTGCCGTCCTTGTCGACCAGCTTCGCCTCGTCGCCGACGCCGAGGATGGTGCCCATCGCGTCGAAGAAGCAGGACAGCAGCACGGTGAAGACGAACAGGACGCCGGTCAGCATCCCGACCTTCTCGAAGCCGCCGAACAGGCTCACCTCGCCGACCAGACCGAAGTCGGGCGAGGCCACCGGGTTCCCGGGCCAGGTCGGGGTGGTCAGGCCCCAGGACGGCACGGTGGCGACGGCGTTGATCACCATCGCGACGATCGTCATCACGACGATGGAGATCAGGATCGCGCCCGGCACCTTGCGGATGATCAGCGCGAGGGTGAGCAGCGTGCCGAGGACGAAGACCAGGACCGGCCAGCCGGTGAGGTGACCGTCGCCGCCGAGCTGGAGCGGGACGGTGGTGTGCGCGGCGTCGGGGATACGGGAGACGAAGCCCGAGTCGACGAGGCCGATGAGCATGATGAACAGCCCGATACCGATCGCGATGCCCTTGCGCAGGCCGACCGGGACGGCGTTCATCACGCGCTCGCGCAGGCCCGTCGCGACGAGCAGCATCACGACGATGCCGGCGAGGACGACCATGCCCATGGCGTCCGCCCAGGACATCCTCGGCGCGAGCTGGAGGGCGACGACGGTGTTGACGCCGAGGCCGGCCGCGAGGGCGATCGGGACGTTGCCGATGACGCCCATGAGGAGCGTCGAGAAGGCGGCGGTGAGGACGGTCGCGGTGACCAGCTGGCCGCCGTCGAGCTGGTGCCCGTACATGTCCTTGGCGCTGCCGAGGATGATCGGGTTCAGCACGATGATGTAGGCCATCGCGAAGAAGGTGGCGAAGCCGCCGCGGACCTCGCGGGCGACGGTCGAGCCGCGCTCGGAGATCTTGAAGAAGCGGTCGAGGCCCGAGACGGGAACGTCGGGGCCCTCGGGGGACGTGGCCTTGGCGGTGGCCGTGGTGCTCATGGGGGGTTCCTCTTCGGAGAAAAGTCCTTTTTGGCGGTTCATACGAGGGAAACCCGCCAGAGGCAAACCGTTTCAGTATGAACACATGAACGAGCGAGCGTCCATCTCCGCGCGTAGATACGATTTCCCGCCACCTAGACTGACCCCATGGCCAAGTGGACACCGAAGTACGAGGCACCCGAGCCCCTCGAAGGGCCCGTCGTCGCCACCATCACCGGCGGCACGATCCTCTGGTTCGTCCTCTTCCTCGTCCAGGTCCCCTTCTACGGCTGGTTCGACGACCGTGACCTGACCTGGTGGGTGTGGACCTGCCTGGCGGGAGCGGGCCTCGGCCTGATCGGCATCTGGTACGTCCGCAAGCGCGACGCCGCGATCAAGCGGGCCGAGGCGGCCCGGCAGGCGGAGGCCCCGTAGTACCGGGGGACCATTTCCGTCCTCCCCCGGTCTGATCTTCCGCCTTCTCGGCGGGTGAACGTGCCCTTCCGGTCGTACCGTCGAGAACATGACTCAGCGGGCGAAGATCGACACGGACGACAGGGAGACAGCGGCGGAGGAACCCCCCGTCGTCCACCACGTCGCCGGACTGACCTCCGCCGAGGTCGCCGAGCGCGTCGCTCGCGGCGAGGTCAACGACGTACCCGTCCGCAGCTCGCGCTCCGCCGCCGACATCGTCCGCGGCAACGTCTTCACCCGCTTCAACGCGATCATCGGCGTGCTCTGGGTGATCATGTTCTTCGTCGCCCCGATCCAGGACAGCCTCTTCGGCTTCGTGATCGTCGCCAACACCGGCATCGGCATCATCCAGGAACTGCGCGCCAAGAAGACCCTCGACGGGCTCGCCGTCATCGGCGAGGCGAAACCGACGGTCCGCCGGGACGGGGTCTCCTCCCAGGTCTCCACCTCCGAGATCGTCCTCGGCGACCTCATCGAGCTCGGCCCCGGCGACAAGGTCGTCGTCGACGGCGAGGTCGCGGAGGCCGACAACCTGGAGGTCGACGAGTCGCTGCTGACCGGCGAGGCCGACCCGGTGGTGAAGAAGCCCGGCGACACGATGATGTCGGGCTCGTTCGTGGTCGCGGGCGGCGGCGCGTTCACCGCCACCAAGGTCGGGCGCGAGGCGTACGCCGCCCAGCTCGCCGAGGAGGCGTCCCGCTTCACCCTCGTCCACTCCGAGCTGCGCTCCGGCATCTCCACGATCCTCAAGTACGTGACGTGGATGATGGTCCCGACCGCGATCGGCCTCATCATCAGCCAGCTCGTCGTCAAGGACACCAACCTCAAGGACTCCCTCGCCCGCACCGTCGGCGGCATCGTCCCGATGATCCCCGAAGGGCTCGTCCTCCTCACCTCGGTCGCCTTCGCGATCGGCGTGATCCGGCTCGGCCGCAAGCAGTGCCTCGTGCAGGAGCTGCCGGCCATCGAGGGCCTGGCCCGCGTCGACGTCGTCTGCCTCGACAAGACGGGCACGCTGACCGAGGGCGGCATGGACGTCACCGAGCTGCGCACCCTCGACGGGAACGGCGAGGAATACGTACGGAAGGTCCTCGGCGCCCTCGGCGAGTCCGACCCGCACCCCAACGCCTCGCTCCAGGCCATCATCGACGCCTACCCCGACGCCGAGGAGTGGCGCTGCACCGAGGCGCTGCCCTTTTCCTCCGCCCGCAAGTACAGCGGCGCGGCCTTCAGCGAGGGCAACGGCGAGACCTCGGCCTGGCTGCTCGGCGCCCCCGACGTCCTCCTGAAGGCCGGGGACCCGACGCTCGACGAGATCGACCACCTCAACGAGCAGGGGCTCCGGGTTCTCCTCCTCGCCCGCACCACCCGCGAACTGGACGACCCCGAGGTCGCCGAGGAGGCCCGCCCCAGCGCCCTGGTCGTGCTCGAGCAGCGGCTGCGGCCGGACGCCGCCGACACCCTCGCCTACTTCGCGGACCAGAACGTGGCCGCCAAGGTCATCTCCGGCGACAACGCGGTCTCCGTCGGAGCCGTGGCGGGAAAGCTCGGCCTGCCGGGCGCCGAGAACACCGTCGACGCCCGCCGGCTGCCCACCGACCGGGAGGAGATGGCCCAGGCGCTCGACGAGAACGCGGTCTTCGGCCGGGTCACCCCGCAGCAGAAGCGGGACATGGTCGGCGCGCTCCAGTCCCACGGCCACACCGTCGCCATGACAGGCGACGGCGTCAACGACGTCCTGGCGCTCAAGCACGCCGACATCGGCGTCTCGATGGGCTCGGGCTCCGAGGCGACCCGGGCCGTCGCCCAGATCGTCCTCCTGAACAACTCCTTCGCCACCCTGCCGTCGGTGGTCGCCGAGGGCCGCCGGGTGATCGGCAACATCACGCGCGTGGCGACCCTGTTCCTGACCAAGACCGTCTACTCGGTGCTCCTGGCGATCCTGGTGGTCTGCTCACAGGTGGAGTACCCCTTCCTGCCGAGACACCTGACCCTGCTGTCGACGCTGACCATCGGCGTCCCGGCCTTCTTCCTCGCCCTCGCCCCCAACAAGGAGCGCGCGAGGCCGAACTTCGTGAAACGGGTGATGCGGTACGCGATCCCGGGCGGCATCATCGCGGCGGCGGCCACCTTCACCACGTACCTCGTCGCCCGCTCCCACTACAGCGGCACGGGCGCGCTCGACGCCGAGACGAGCGCCGCCACCCTGACCCTCTTCCTGGTCTCCATGTGGGTCCTGGCGATCGTCGCCCGCCCCTACACCTGGTGGCGCATCGCTCTGGTGGCGACGATGGGCGGAGCCTTCCTCCTCGTCCTCGTCGTCCCGTGGCTCCAGGACTTCTTCGCCCTGAAGCTGGTGGGCGTGACGATGCCGTGGACGGCGGTGGCGATCGCCGCGGCGGGAGGGCTGATCCTGGAGTTCGCCTGGCGGTGGGTGGACCACAGGTTCCCGGCGTGAGGGCGTGAGCGGGGCGTGAGCGGGGCGCAGGGCAGGGCGCGTCAGTAGTGGTACCGGGCCTGAGCGATCTCCACGGCCTCGTCCCTCACGCGGTACACCAGGCGGTGCTCGTCGGTGATCCGTCGGGACCACCATCCCGAGAGGTTCTCCTTCAGCGGCTCGGGCTTGCCGGCCCCCTCGAACGGCGTCCGCTGGATCTCCTTGATCAAGCGGTTGATCCTCTTGAGGATCTTCGGATCGGCTGTTGCCCAGTACGCGTACTGATCCCACGCCCGGCTGGAGAACAGGACCTTCACGCGGCGGGCTCCTCGGCGTCCGCCGTGTCGATCAGTTCCCTGGCCTCCCCATGCCCGGCCTCAAGCTCCGCGATGGATTCCATGAGGATCTGCGCGTTCCGCGGCGAGCGCAGGAGGTAGACCGTCTCCTGCCAGGACCGGAAGTCCTCGGCGGACATGATGACGATGTCGCCGTGCTCGCGAGAGGTCACCTCTATGGGCTCATGGTCCTCGTTGACCTGCCGGATCAACGGGTAGAACCGCTGCCGGGCCTCATTCGCCGAAATCGACACGGGCTGACCTCCGGGTATCCGACCATGCAACGAGTCGTACGGCAACGAGTCGTACGGCTTTACCGTACCAGTCGGGGAAGCGCGGCGCCGGTGAAGCGCCTCGCCCCCGTGCGCGCACGGCGTGTCAGTCGAACCAGCGGTCCCGGGCCAGTTCCGCCGTGCGGGACGGGTCCTCGAGCAGGGCCGCGACCTCGAAGCGGCGGGGCCACTGGCCCGCCGCCCAGGCCAGGCCCGCGGCGACGCCCTCCAGGGTGGCGGCGTGGATCGTGCCGTCGGGCGTGCGGCGCCAGTCGAGTTCGACGCCCGCGGCGCGCAGCTCCTCATGCTCGACGTACGAGTCCGGGGTCGCCGGCCCGAGGAGGGCGTGGACCGCGGGCGGCACGTCGTGCTCCTCGCCGACCGTGGTCACCTCGGCCTCGACCGTCTCGCTCAGCCGCCGCACCTGGAACAGCTCCGCCAGATCGGCCGCCCGCGACGGGGCGACCGGCAGCAGCGGCAGCCCGCCGGCTAGCGGCAGCAGGTCGGGGGCGTCCGCGACCAGCGCCTCGGCGGCGTCGACCACGACGAGTTCGCCGTCCACGACCGCGCGCAGCTCGTCGGGGAGGGTGACCTGCTCGGGGTCCAGGTCGGCGAGCGCGGTGTACAGGGCGTGCAGCTGCGCGCCGGTCACCTCGCGCTCCGGGTGGGCCAGGCGGGCCAGGAGTTCGGCCGCGCCGCCCGGCTCGTCCAGGAGCGCGGAGACCGAGGTGCGGACGCCCAGGGCCCGCAGGACCTGCTCGTCCTCGAAGCCGGTCGCGTCGGCGGAGTCGTACAGGCCGATGAGCAGCGGGTCCGTCCCGGCGGCCCGCAGACCGGCCGGGCGGCGGCCGTCGAGGACCGGGTGGTCGCGCAGCCACCAGGCGGTGTACGACCGTACGGTCTCGGTCGTCCCGTCCGGCATCAGCACCCGTACGGGCTGGATGAGCGCGTCCCGCAGCGGCGGCTGCGCGAGCAGGGCGAGCGCCTGCGGCCAGGCGTCGTCGTCGACCAGGTCCAGGTCGCGTACGGCGACGATCTCGGTCGCCAGCGGAGGCACCGGAGCCTCCGGCAGCCGGTCGAGGACGTCCTCGCACCACACGTCGACCGCGTCGAGCAGACCGGCGTCGTCAGGCTCGGCGAAGTCGCCTTCGCGGGGCTCCAGTTCGTCCGGGTCGAGCACGAGGTCGGTGGCGCGGACCAGGGCGAAGTTGGCGAGCACCCCGCAGGCGGCGAGCGGCTGCTCGCCCCACCGCTCGGCCAGTTCGGCGTCGCAGAGCGCCAGCTCGTCCGGGCGCATCACGGCGGCGAACGCGCTGCCGGGCAGAACCAGTTCACCGGCGGGCGCGAGCTCCCCGTCCTCGTCCGGGAGGGCCAGCGCGCCGAGCCACGGCTCCTCTCCCGGCTCCAGATCCGCGTCCCGGACGAGCGCGAGGACGGTCTCGGCGAGCTCGTCGGCGTCCAGCGTGTCCGCGTCCTCGTCCCAGATCTCCCCCACGTCGAGGGAACCGGCGACCGCCGCCCTGACCTGCGGCGTGGTCAGCACGGCGCGGGGCGTGGCGGGCAGGGCGCCCAGCTTCTCCAGGAGGGGGTGGGCGGCGTCCGGGTGGGCGACCTTCAGGCCGAGCCGGGTCAGGTCGGCGGGGGTGCGGTCCTGGGGCAGCAGGACGTGCCGGGGGCCGATGGTGGTCCGGATACGGCGCCCCGGCTCCGGCCGGCCCTCCTCGTCCGGGCGGGTGCCGCCGAGCCGCGTGCCGGGGCCCGCGTCCAGGTCCATGTCCAGGTCCGCGTCCCGGGCCGTCTCACCCGACGTGGCCAGCGGGACCGGCAGGCCCGTCAGCCGGTCCGGGTCCACCCCGGCCAGCGAGTCGTACAGGCGCCACCACCACGACGGCGACCGGTCCACCCCGGCCAGCCGGTCGATCGCCTCCGTCAGCGGCACGCGCCCGATCCCCAGCGTGCGCAGCTCGGTCCGCCGCTCCAGTCCCGCGGGCAGCAGGGCCGGGAAGACCTCCGCCAGGACGGCGACGGTCTCGGCGCCCGCGCCCTCCACCACCTCGGCCTCCACGGGCCGCAGCGCGGGCACGTCCTCGGACGGCGCCTCGGGCGCCAGGAAGGCCACCCGGGGCAGGCGCTCCAGGATCGCCGCACGCAGCGCCCCGTCCAGGGCGCCCTTGCCGAGCGGTCCGGGCACCAGGTCGATCGTGGCGACCGTCACCGGCTGCCAGTCGGCGAGGAGTTCGGCGTACGCGTCGGCCGCCCGCTCGACCAGGAAGTCGGTGAGGGGCCCGGGCGCCGGGTGGCGGCGGGTGGTGTCGAGCGGCAGCGAGGCGATCAGCAGGGCGGGCATGCCGAGCGGTTCGTCGGTCGGGGTGGGGGCGTGCACGACGGGGGCGGTACGGGGGAACAGCGGGGCGCCCTGGCCGTCGACCGGTACGGCCCAGGTCACCGACCAGTGCGGGCGCAGCCGCTCCTCGACGGGCCGGCCCTTGAGAAGGACGGGGTCGAGGGCGCCACCGTGGCTGACGGTCCGCCAGCGGTGGGTGCCGGTGGTGGAGTCGGCGATGTGGACGTAACCGTCCTCCTCGGAGCGGCGCATCGTCCGTACGCCCTCCGAGGTCTCGACCACGATCTCGGCGAGACCGGGGAGGGTGAGGAGCAGGGCGTCGTCGATGGAGTCGAGGAGCCGCTCGGCGAGGTCGACGGCGGCGGAGTCGCGCAGCGGGAGCACGACGACGGTGTCGTAACCCTCGGGGGCGGTGCCCTCGGCGGGCAGCGGGAGGCGCAGCAGCGGCACGTGGCCGTCGCGGCGGCGCAGTTCGTCCCCGAGGCCGGGGCTGTGCCGGGCGGCGTCGGCGGCCAGCTCGCGGGCCTCGGCGAGGGACCAGCGGACACCGCCGTGGCGGCCCAGGACGGCGGGCTCGTCGGAGACGGCGAGGACGGCGGCGAAGCCGACGCCGAAGCGGCCGACGGCGGTGGTGTCGTGCTCGCCGCGCTTGGCGGAGGCGCGAAGGGTGGAGAGCGACTCGACGCCGGTCGCGTCCAGCGGCGCGCCGGTGTTGGCGGCGGCCAGGACGGCGGGGGCGTCGGGGCCGGCGGGGTGGAGCGTGAGCCGGAGGCGGCCGGTCACCCCTGCCCGGCGGGCGGCGTCGGCGGCGTTCTGGGCGAGCTCGACGACGAGGCGGTCGCGGTAGCCGCCGAGGGCGAGGTCCTCCTCGGCGTTGGCGTCCTCCCGGAACCGGGCGGGCCCGGCGCCCCAGGCATCGAGGACGCCTCTGCGCAGCCGTGCGGTACCGAAGGGGTCGGCTCCGTCGGTCGACGTCCTGACGCTGACGCTCACGTCTGACTCCACTCTGCGGGGCGGGATTGTGCCGGGGCCCGAAGGTACCGCGACCTGCGGGCCTCTCGCGTCGCCCGTTCCGGGCGGGCGGGGTGGGGACGGCGGGAACGCCCCAGGACGCTGCTGCACGCCTGCCCACTCGAACGCCCGTCACCCACCCGGGTGCGGGCATTCATCCCGTTGCGCGGGTACCGCCCTCACGCTCACACCTCCGCCGCCCCGCGCCCGCGTGGGCGTTCGCCCCGCAGGGTGCGGGTGCCCACCCCCACGCCCGTGTGGGCAATCGTCCCGCAGGGCGGGACGGGTGGGCACACGGGACGGCGCCCTTGCCGGGCCCAGGCCCCCGTGCCCGCGGTGCCCACGGGTGCGGCGCCGTCGTGGGTTGTGCCCACCCGTTCCGCCCTGCGGAACGCCTGCCCACAACCAGGTCGGGGGTGAGGGTGGGCACCGCCCCAGCGGGGCCGGGGGCCCTGGGGGCTAGGAGTGGCCCAGGTCGTCCGAGGTGTCCGGGAACGTCGTGGAGCCCGAGTCCTTCGGCGGGCGCAGCGGGAACACATCCGCCCCCATCGAGTCCAGCACCGGCGCCGCCGGCCTCGGCGGCTTCGGCATCACCGCCGCCTCCGAGTGCCCGCCACAGCCGTACGAGAGCGAGACGACCCGCCCGTCAGCCGGCGAGAACTCGTTCGCGCACACACCGAAAGCCTGCTTCAGCGACCCGGCCAGCGGCACCAGGAACGCGCAGGAGTCGCACGACGCCGGCGCGGCCTGCGCCATCGGGGTCTTCGCGCCGAACGCCTCGTCCCAGCGGTCCGCCGCCACGTGCAGCCCGTACCGCGAGAGCACCCGCGCGCGCCGCATCCCGAGTTCCTCGGCGACCGAGGCGATCGCGCCCCGGGACGGCGTACGGGACACGATCTCGGCGTCCTCGGCGTCGAGGTGGTCCGCCATCTCCTCCGAGACCGCGGAGTTCGGCGGCGGCGCGTCCTCCCCGGTGTACCCCGGCTCCAGCCGCAGGTCGTCCTGCTCCGTCGGCAGCAGGTCCCCCGGCCCCATGTCGCCCGGCCGCAGCCGCTCGCTCCACGGCACCCACTCCGGGGCCAGGAGGGCGTCGGCGCCGGGCAGCAGGACGGTCTCGTCGAGGGTGACGTTCTTGGCCCGCGAGGCGCGCGTGACCGTCACGGCCCAGCGCCAGCCGCGGTAGCCGGGCTCCTCGCACTCGAAGAAGTGCGTGACCACCCGATCACCCTCGGCGACGACCTCCACATGCGGCCCAACGATCCCGGGTGCGGCCGCCTCCTCGGCGGCCGCACGCGCCAGGTCTACCGCCTCGGCGCACAGGCGGTCGGGGGTACGCGGGGTACGGCTTCGCGTCGTCGCAGCACTCACAGGTCTCGCTTCTCTCCTACGCCGTCTCACGGGTGCGCCGGGCCGAGGAGCGGGAGCGAAGCTACGGGCGGCGGGCGGAGCGGACCAGGGGGCCGCATCGACGTCCGCACCCGACATGTCTCGCGTGTCTCGGGCACACCTCTCGTCATCCATTCTGCGGGATGCCGAAGAGGCGCGCGGCCGAGAACTTCCGCCGGTGGCGCGCTACGCACGCTACCCCCTCTGCCGCCCGCCGCCCACCTGCCCGCCCCAAGTGGCCCGGATCGTGGACCGGCCGTCCGCCGTGCCACGGTTCGTACGGGACGGGTGTGGGGCACTATGACGGAGTGGCAGCCGCACGGTCGTCCGCACGATCCCACGATCATGCCGGGCCGCTCAGCCGAGCGGGCCGGGCGGTCGGGCGCGCCCTCCACCTGCCGTTCACCGGCACGGCGAAGGGCATCCGGAAGGCGACGCACGCGCACGGCGCGGGCGAGTCGGGCCTGGGAAAGCTGATCGAGCTGCACGCCGTGAACGGCGCCGGTGACGTCATGATCACCGTCGCCCTCGCGTCCACGGTCTTCTTCTCCGTACCGACGGACGAGGCACGCGGCCGGGTCGCGCTCTACCTGGCGATCACGATGCTCCCGTTCACGCTCCTCGCCCCCGTGATCGGCCCGCTCCTGGACCGCATCCCGCACGGCCGCCGCGCGGCGATGGCCGGGGCGATGCTGACCCGGGCGGTCCTGGCACTCACCCTGTCGGGGGCGGTCGCCACGGGCGGCCTGGAGCTGTACCCGGCGGCGCTGGGCGTGCTGGTGGCGTCGAAGGCGTACGGCGTGGTCCGCAGCGCGGTCGTGCCGCGCCTGCTGCCGCACGGCTTCTCCCTGGTCAAGGCGAACTCCCGGGTCACCCTGGCGGGACTGCTCGCCACCGGGATCGCCGCGCCGGCCGGGGTGGGGCTGCAGCAGATCGGGCCGCCGTATCCGCTGTACGGGGCATGTGCGCTGTTCCTGCTCGGCGGGTACTGGGCCTTCCGGATGCCGCACAAGGTCGACTCGGCGAAGGGCGAACGACGCGCGCACCTGCTGACGCACGGCGAGGAGAAGCCGAGCCTGCGCACGGTGGGCCCCTCGGTGCTGCACGGGCTGCAGGCGAACGCGGCGCAGCGCGTGCTGTCGGGCTTCCTGATCTTCTTCCTGGCGTTCCTGCTGCGCGAGCATCCGCTCTCGGGACAGAGCGCGGCGGTGTCGCTGGCGATGGTGGCGGTGGCGGCGGGGGTGGGGAACGCGTGCGGCACGGCGGTCGGCTCGCTCCTGAAGGACCGCGGCCACGCGCCGGAAGTGATCATCGCCACGATGATCATGAGCGTGTGTACGGCGGCGATCCTGGCGGCGGTGTTCTTCAGCGGGGCGATGGTGGCTGTGCTGGGGGCGGTGGCGGGCCTGACGCAGGCGCTGTCGAAACTGTCCCTGGACGCGCTGATCCAGCGGGACGTGCCGGAGGTGGTGCGCACGTCGGCGTTCGCCCGCTCGGAGACGCTGCTGCAGATGGCCTGGGTGGTGGGCGGCGCGGTCGGCATCTCGCTGCCGCTGAGCGGCCGGGTGGGCATGTCGGTGGCGGCCGGCATCCTGGGCCTGGGGGCGCTGCTGGCGGTCAGGGGCCTTCTGGGCGCGGCGCGCAAGCCGCTGCCCGCCCGCCACCCGGACTGAAGGGGCGGGGCCGGCGGGGGCCGGGCGGGCCTGGACGGGCCAGGGCCACAACGGGGGGAAAACGCGGCGCGCCGCACCCCCGCGTGGCGGAGCTCGACACGCCCGATAGCCTTCGGGCCATGACCGTTGCGTTCTTCACCGGCTCGCGCCGCCGGGCCGCCGTCGCCCTCGGGGCCGTCTCCGCCGGGCTCCTCGTACTCTCCGCCTGCGACAAGCCGACTCCGCTCGCGACCCTGACGGTCGGGACCGACTCGGTGCACTCCGAGGCCGCCTGCTACAACGACGGCGACGCCATCAAGGAGTCGCAGGTCCAGCAGTGCCTCAACAAGAAGGCCGAGAAGACCATCACGGTCTCCGCGGACGACAAGGTCCGGTTCGGCGTCGACCCCGAGATCGCCGAGAAGGGCTGGACCATCTTCCTCGGTGGCCAGCAGGCCGAGCCGGAGCCGTACAAGAAGACGTACCGGTCCATCCCGGCCAGCGCCTTCTTCTCCAGCCAGACCGGCGAGACCACCAACAAGACGCAGGTCACCATCGTGGAGACCGACGGCAAGAAGCTGACCGGCATCTGGCACTTCGAGCTGAAGAAGGACGCCTGATCCTCCGGTGGCCCTCCGGATCCTGATCGTGACGGCCGTGGCGGCGGAGGCGGACTCCGTCGCCCGGGGCCTCACGCTCGGCGGACCGGGCTCGTCCGAGTACCCGCTCCCGGGCGGCTACCGCCTGCTCCGCCACACGGCACCGACTGCCGCGACGCCCGACGGACACCCGGCTCCGGAGCCGACCCCCGGACCGACCCCCGCCCGGGCTGCCGGCGCAGGCCCGGCTCCTGCGCCCCGCACCGACACCGACACCGACACCGACACCGACACCGCCGGAGTCTCCGGCACAAGCCGATCTCCCGAGCCGGGCGCCGACCGGGGTGCCCGCCAGGAGCCCGGGGTCCCGCACGGTGGGGCGGCGGGCGGCGGGGGCGGCGTTGATGTGCTGGTCGGTGGGGTCGGGCCCGCCGCCGCCGCGGCTGCTACCGCCACCGCTCTCGCGCACGCGGCCTCCCTCGGGCACCCTGCCCTCGGCTCGGCGCCGCCGCCCGCGCCCTATGACCTCGTCGTGTCCGCCGGGATCGCCGGCGGGTTCCAGGCCCTCGCGCCCCTCGGTTCCGTCGTCGTCTCCGACGCGATCGTCTCCGCCGACCTCGGGGCGCAGACGCCCGACGGCTATCTGACCGTCGAGGAGCTCGGCTTCGGGCGGTCCACGCACGCCGTCGACCGCCTGCTCACCCGCCGGATCTCCGCCGTCCTCACCCGCGGCGGGCAGCCCCACACCGTCGCACCCGTGCTCACCGTCTCCACCGTGACCGGCACCGCCGAGCGCGCCGACGAGCTGGCGCGGCGTCACCCGGGCGCCGCCGCCGAGGCGATGGAGGGCTTCGGGGTCGCCGAGGCCGCCGCCGCGTACGGCGTGCCCGTCGTCGAGATCCGGGCCGTCTCCAACGCGGTCGGCCCGCGCGACCGGGGCGCCTGGCGGATCGGCCAGGCGATGGACGCCCTGCGGCACACCTTCCAGCTGCTCAGCCACTCCCTCTTCGTGGAGCCCGCCCCATGACGCCCAAGCTCAAGATCGCGTACTCGCCCTGCCCGAACGACACCTTCGTCTTCGACGCCTGGGCCCACGGCCGCGTCCCCGGCGCTCCGCGCATCGACGTGACGTTCGCCGACATCGACCTCACCAACGGCTGGGCCGAGAACGGCACGTCCGCGTACGACGTCCTCAAGGTCTCGTACGCCGTGCTCCCCTGGGTCCTCGACGAGTACGCCCTGCTGCCCTGCGGCGGCGCCCTGGGCCGCGGCTGCGGCCCGCTCGTCCTCACCCGCGAGCCGGACGCTCGTGGGGGCACCTCCCGGGCCGAAGGCCCTGGGGGACTCACGGGCAGGACGGTGGCGGTGCCGAGCGAGCGCTCGACCGCGTACCTGCTCTTCCGGCTGTGGGCGGCGGACGTCGTCCCGGGAGACGTCGGGAACGTCGTCGTGATGCCGTTCCACGAGATCATGCCCGCCGTGCGCGACGGAAAGGTCGACGCGGGGCTCGTCATCCACGAGGCCCGCTTCACCTACCAGAACTACGGCCTGCACGCCCTCGCCGACATGGGCTCCCACTGGGAGGACACCACCGGCCTGCCGATCCCGCTCGGCGCGATCATCGCCAGGCGCTCGCTGGGCGCGGAGACCCTGCGACGGATCGCCGACGCGGCCCGCACATCCGTACGGATGGCCTGGGACGACCCGGCCGCCTCACGCCCGTACGTACGCGAACACGCGCAGGAGATGGACCCGAAGGTGGCCGATCAGCACATCGGTCTCTACGTCAACGAGTTCACGGCCGACCTCGGCGAGTCCGGCTACGCGGCGGTCCGCGGGCTGCTCACGCGCGCCGCGGCCGAGGGGCTCGTGCCGCCCCTCGGCCCGGACGCGCTGGCGTTCCCGTAGCGGGACGGGTCAGACGTCGAGCTGGTCGGCCACCGCCCGCAGCAGACCCGCGATCTTCGCGCCGTGCACCTTGTCGGGGTAGCGGCCCCGCTCCAGGCTCGGCGTGATGTTCTCCAGGAGCGTCGTCAGGTCCTGCACGATGGACGCCAGTTCGTCGGGCTTACGGCGCTGCGCCGCGGCGACGGACGGGGTCGGGTCGAGGACCGTGACGGACAGAGCCTGATCACCGCGCTGGCCCGCCACCACCCCGAACTCCACGCGCTGCCCCGGCTTGAGGGCGTCGACTCCGGCAGGGAGCACCGACGAGTGGACGAACACGTCGCCGCCGTCGTCCCGGGAGAGAAAGCCGAAGCCCTTCTCACTGTTGAACCATTTGACCTTGCCGGTAGGCACGTCTGTCCTTGTCCTCGTACTCGATGGATGCGCCGGGAATCCGGCTCTGGATAGCAATACAGCGGGTCGCCCGACCCTCCCCAAGCTCTCGCTCCGCTCGATCAGGGGGGACCCCCAGGCGCCAAGGCTAATGGGCTCCGGGCTGGTGACAAGACGTCGCCGGTTTGTTCCTCCGGCCTGGGAACTACCCTGGCCGGATGCGTAGTGAAACCCCTTCCGCCCCGTCGGACGACTCCGCGCCGGGTGACGGTCTCGTCCGTGCCGGTGCGATCGTCTTCATCATCGGCGCGGTGGCCACGCTGGTCACGGTCGCCCCGCTGTTCCTGGGCACCGAACCGTTCCCGCCCGTCGCGTACGCGGTGTGCATGCTGATGGGCGTCGGATTCCTGGTCGCGGGCGCCGGCGTGCTGCGCTCGATCGCGGCGCAGCGCCGCCAGGCGAAAGCGGCGGCCGCGAGCCCGGCCCCTCAGGCCTGATACGCCTCCCACCAGGGGCGGAACTCTGTCAGGTCGGGCAGGACGACGTCCGCGCCCGCCGCCCGCAGCTCCTCCGCGTCGCACGGTCCGGTGGCCACGGCCACCGACACGGCGCCCGCGGTCGCGGCGCCGCGCACGTCCCCGATGTGGTCACCCACGTACACGCCCGCGCCGTGCTCGCGCAGCGCCTCCGCCTTGCCCTCGGCCCACAGGCCGCCGATGACGGCGTCGGGGTCGATGCCGAGGTGGGCGAGGTGCAGCTTGGCGTGCGGCTCGTTCTTCGCGGTGACGACGATCGTCCGGCCACCCCGCTCGCGAACGGCTTGAATCGCATCCCGGGCGCCGGCCATCGCGAGCGACGGCAGGATCGCGTACGTCGGGTAGAGCGCGCGGTACTCGGTCACGCGCCGCTCGATCTCCGCCTCCGGGAACCAGTGCGCCAGCTCGTGCTCCAGCGGCGGCCCGAGCCGGGAGACGGCCAGATCGGCGTCGATGCGCACGCCGACCTGGGCGGAGAAGGCCTCGTACGTGGCCTTGATGCCCGGGCGGGAGTCGATCAGCGTCATGTCGAGGTCGAAGCCGACGGTCAGAGAAGTCATGGGGGACATTGTGCCCAGGTGTTCGATTCGGGCCGCTGCTTAGACTGAGCCGCCGAGTCACTGAGCCAAGCCAAGCCTTACCGAACACGCGCACGCACACGCACCCGCACCTCCTGATGGGCCCCGATGACAGCCGCTTTCCCCTCCAGACGCGTCCTCGCCACCGTCGCCGCCGTCATCGCCCTCCTCCTCGCGATCCTCCTGAGCCTCGCCGTGGGCGCCCGCGCCATCGCCCCGTCGACCGTCCTCGACGCGCTGCTGCACGGCGGGACGAGCGACGACGCCCAGGTCGTGCGGGAGATGCGGGTGCCCAGGACCCTCATCGGGCTGATGGTCGGCGCCGCGCTCGCCCTGGCCGGCACGGCCCTCCAGGGCATCACCCGCAACCCGATCGCCGACCCCGGCATCCTCGGCATCAGCCAGGGCGCCTCGGTCGGGGTGGTCTTCGCCATCGCCTTCGCCGGGGTGCACACGCTGACGGGGTACGTGTGGTTCGGCTTCGCGGGTGCGGCCCTCGCCTCGGTCGCGGTGTACGCGATCGCCGCGAGCGGCCGCGGCGGGGCGACCCCCGTGAAGCTCGCGCTCGGCGGCGCCGCGATCAACGCCCTGCTGCTCTCCGTGACGACCGGAATCCTGACGACGAGGGCGTCGGCCCTGGACGAGTTCCGGTTCTGGCAGATCGGCTCGCTCGACGGACGGGACGCCGAGGTCGTCGGCCAGATCTGGCCCTTCCTGCTGATCGGCGCGGTCCTGGTGGTGTCGGTGGCGCGCGGCCTGGACGCGCTGGCGCTGGGCGAGGACGTGGCGAAGGGGCTGGGGCAGCGGGTCGCGACGGTACGGATCGTGGGCGGCGTCGGGGCCACCGTGCTGACCGGCGCGGGGGTGGCGGCGGCCGGTCCGATCGCGTTCGTGGGCCTCGCGGTCCCGCACATCGCCCGCGCGATCGTGGGCAGCGACCACCGCTGGGTGCTGCCGATGGCGGCGCTCGTGGGGCCGGTGATGCTGCTGGTGTCGGACGTGATCGGGCGGGTGCTCTTCCCACCGGGCGAGGTCCCGGCGGGTGTGATGACGGCCCTCATCGGCGTGCCGTTCCTGGTGACGCTGGTCCGCCGGAAGGCGGTGCCGGCATGACGGCGACCTCTTCCGGGGTACGCCCCGTGGGCTACGGGATCGTCCGCGCCGCAGGCGGATCGTTCCTGCTCCACCGCCGCTCGGCCGTGGTGGCCGTCGGCCTGACCCTGGTCCTGGCCGCCGTCGGCGTCGCGTATCTGTGCGTCGGCGAGAGGTTCGTCGAACCGTCCGAGGTCCTGAAGGTGCTCGTCGGGCAGGACTCGCGGGCCGCCTTCGTCGTCGAGGAGCTGCGGATGCCGCGGCTCGCCGTCGGGCTGATGGTCGGCGCCGCGTTCGGGATCGCGGGCGCCCTCATCCAGACCGTCGCCCGCAACCCGCTCGCCAGCCCCGACATCATCGGCATCAGCCAGGGTGCGGGCGCCCTGACGGTCGGCGCGATGACCTTCGGCCTCACCTCGTACACCGTCCTGCCGTACCTGTCGATCGCCGGCGGCATCGCCGCGGCGGCGCTCGTGTACGTCTTCGCCTGGCGCGGTGGGCTGCACGCCACCCGGTTCGTGCTCATCGGCATCGGCTTCGCGATCGCCCTGCGCTCGCTCATCACCCTGTTCATGACCAAGGGCGACTACCTGGTCGCCCAGCAGGCCCAGATCTGGATGACGGGCTCGCTCAACGGACGGGGCTGGGACGAGGCCGCGCCGATCCTCTGGACCCTGATCGTGCTGCTGCCGGCGATCCTGTGGGCCGCCCGCGCGCAGCGGACGGTCTCCCTGGACGACGACACGGCGACGGCGCTGGGCGTACGGCTCGGGCGGGTCCGGCTGGGTCTGGTGTCCGTCGGTGTCGTGCTGGCGTCCGTGGCCACCGGGGTGGCCGGTCCGGTCGACTTCGTGGCGCTGCTCGCCCCGCAGATCGCCCGCCGGATGACCCGTACCGCGCAGATCCCGCTGCTGAGCTCGGCCCTGATGGGCGCGTTCGTGGTCGTCCTGGCGGACCTGCTGGGGCGGCGGCTGCTCTCGCCGACCGAGCTGCCCGTGGGTGTCCTGACGGCAGCGGTCGGCGCCCCGTATCTGATCTGGCTCATCGTCCGGAGCCGAACCGTGGGAGGAACGTCGTGAGCCGAGTCGTGAGCCGGCTGACCGCGCGCGAGCTGACGCTCGCGTACGAGGACCGTACGGTCGTACGGGACCTGGACCTTGCCGTCCCGGACGGCAAGGTGACCGTGATCGTCGGCCCGAACGCGTGCGGGAAGTCGACGACGCTGCGGGCGCTCGGCCGGCTGCTCAAGCCGGCGGGCGGCGCGGTGCTGCTGGACGGGGAGTCGCTCGCGAAACTGCCGACCAAGCGGATCGCGCAGCAGATCGGCCTGCTGCCGCAGACCCCGGTCGCCCCGGAGGCGATCACGGTCGCGGACCTGGTGTCGCGCGGGCGCCAGCCGCACCAGGCGTGGTGGAAGCAGTGGTCGGAGGAGGACGAGCGGGCCGTCGTCGACGCGATGGAGCGCACGGACGTGGCCGCGCTGGCCGAGCGTTCGGTGGACGAGCTGTCGGGCGGGCAGCGGCAGCGGGTCTGGATCGCGATGGCGCTCGCGCAGGAGACGGACCTGCTGCTGCTCGACGAGCCGACGACGTACCTGGACATCTCGCACCAGGTGGAGGTGCTGGACCTGGTACGCCGCCTGAACGTGGCGCGGGGCCGGACGGTCGTCGTGGTGCTGCACGACCTGAACCAGGCGGCGCGGTACGCCGACCACCTGGTGGCCATGAAGTCGGGCCGCGTGGTGGCGGAGGGCCACCCGAAGGACGTGGTGACGGCGGACCTGGTGCGGGACGTCTTCGGCCTGGACGCGGTGGTGATCCCGGACCCGGTGACGGGTTCGCCGTTGGTGATCCCGGGGGCGCCGTGGGGGGCGACGGAGGGGGTCGCGGTGGAGGGGTGACGGGGGGCTCCCTCGTCGTGGGCGCCCGCCCGGGGGCCTGCGGGGCCACGCCCTTCCCCCCACCCCCGTTGTGGGCGATCGTCCCGCTGGGCGGGACGGGTGGGCACAACGGACGGCGCCCTTGCAGGCGCCTCTGCCCCTCGAGCCCCCGCGCTCCGAGAGCCCGCACGGCTGAACGCCCTCGTGGTCCGGGGGCGGTCGGAGCGGAAGCGCCCGCAAGGGCACCGTCCCGTGTGCCCACCCGTCCCGCCCCGCGGGACGATTGCCCACACGGGGTGGGGGCGGAGGTGGAGTGGGGGGCAGCTGCCCCCGCGGGGGTGGGTGACACGGGGCGGACGCGCCGCGTCGGCGCGGGCGGCTTGGCGGGGGTCAGTGTTTGCGGGCGCGCCAGAGGAGGAAGAGGGCCGAGGCCAGGGCCGCTGAGCGGAGTGTCCAGGGCCAGGTCTCCGAGATCGCCGCCCCCATCGCCTCGCCCCCCGCCGCCACCGGCGCCCCCCAGCGGCCCTCCACCCGGCCCCAGAGCCAGACCGCGCCCCCCGTGGCCGCCAGGGCCGGGAGCACCACGACCGCCCACTGGGCCTCCGCGCGGGACAGGCGGCGGGAGGTGTACGCGAGGAGCCAGCCCACGGCCAGCGGTACGAGGGAGCCGAAGGCCGCCCCGCCGATCAGGAGCAGCGCGGCCAGGAGCAGGAAGGGGCTGCCCAGGCGGAAGCGTCGGACCGGTGCCGCCTGTTCCACCGGTTCGGCCGCAGCGGCGCGGCGCAGCAGCCGGCGCCACCCCCGGCGCGGCGCCTCGGCCGCCTCCTCACCCTCCTCCCACTCCTCCTCGTCCTCCTCCACCGGCGGCTTCAGCAGTTCCGGGATCTCCACCCCGCCCCTGAACCCCGGCACCAGGTCGTCCCCCGGCCGCGGCTCCGGCGTGCCGTCCAGGCGCCACCAGTCCGGGTCCGTGTCGGCCGCCCCGACCTCGTCCGTACCCGCCACGTGCGGCGGCGCCGCCCCCACGTCCGGCACCGCGCCCCTGCTCCGCGACCGCCCCCGCTGCTCCGGTACCGCCCGGTCCACCACCTCGTCCGGGGTGCCCAGCTCGTCGAGGATGCCGCGGACCGCCGTCGGACTCTCCCGGCCGTCCGTGGCGCGCCGACGGTCGATCTCGCCCCGCAGCGACGACACGAGCCGCATCCGCGTGCCCGACGACAGCTGCCGCTGCTGCGCCAGATCGCCGACCCGGCTCAGATAGTCGAAGACCAACTGGTCGCTCTCGATCCCCACAGTGCCCCTCCACGGCCGGTACGCCCCGACGTTAGCGCCCGCGCAGGGGCTAACGTGGGGCGGATGGGGATCGGTGAGCTCGATCGGGAGGCGCACGTGCCCGGAGGAACTGGTGCCGCCGCTGCGCCACGCACGCTTGCGGAGGCGCTGCGCGCGCGGGGCGACGAAGGGCTGGCCGCGCTGCTGCGCGCCCGCCCGGATCTCCTCTCCCCCGTGCCGAACGACCTGACCCAGCTCGCGACCCGGGCCGGTACCCGCGGCTCCGTCGTGCGCGCGCTCGAACGGCTCGACCGGTTCACGCTCCAGACCGCCGAGGCGCTGGCCGTGGCCCCGGACCCCGCCCCGTATCCCGTACTCCTCGCCCTGCTCACCGGCGACGACGGCGACCCGGACATCGAGGCCGCGCTCCCGCGCGCGCTGGAGGTCCTGCGCGAGCAGGCGCTCGTCTGGGGCGACGACGACCGGCTGCGGCTCGTGCGGACCGCGCGGGAGCTGCTCGCGCCCTCACCGCAGCACCCGTCCCCCACCGGTCTGGGGCCGACCGTCGCCGAGGCCACGGCGGGGATGTCGCCCGGCCGGATCCAGGAGATCATCGCGGCGGCCGGACTGCCCGCGACGCACGACCCGGTCTCGGCGGTCGCCGCGCTGACCGAGCTGTTCACCGACCGGGACCGGATGGGCGCGCTGCTCGACACGGCGCCGCCCGAGGCGCTGGCGGTTCTCGACCGGCTGGTGTGGGGTCCGCCGTACGGAGAGGTGACGGCGAACCCCGCCCCGCCGGTCCGCTGGCTGCGTGACCGCGGCCTGCTCCTGCCCTCCTCGACGCGCACGGTGGTGCTGCCGCGCGAGGCCGCGCTGCACCTGCGGGGCGGCCGGGCCCACCGCACGCCGGAGCCGCACGCCCCGGCACTGTCCGTCCTGCGCGCGTACTCTCCCAAGGCTGTGGACAACGCGGCGGCCGGCCAGGCGTACACGGCGCTCGCGACGGTCGAGGAGATGCTGAAGGGCTGGAACCAGGGCGGTCCCGCCGTCCTGCGCTCGGGTGGTCTGTCGGTACGGGACCTCAAGCGGACGGCCGCGGCACTGGACGTCACGGAGCCGGTCGCCGCGTTCTGGCTGGAACTCTGTTACGGGGCGGGGCTGCTGGCCTCGGACGGCGAGGCGGACGAGCGGTACGCGCCGACGCCCGCGTACGACGACTGGCTCGACCTGCCCGCGGCCGAGCGTTGGGCCGCGCTCGTCACGGCCTGGCTGGTGGGGACGCGTACCGCCGGTCTGGTCGGCGGCCAGGACGCGAAGGGCCGCGCGCTGTCGGCGCTGGGCCCGGACCTCGACCGGGGCGCGGCGCCGGAGGTCCGGCGGCGGGTGCTCACCCTGCAGGCCACGCTGCCGCCGGGCGCGGCGGCGGACCCGGAGTCGGTGCTGGCGCGCCTGCGGTGGGAACGCCCCCTGCGGGGCGCGGCCGCCAGGCCCACGGGGCCGGGCACTCAGGGCGCGGGCACGGGAGCCGGCGGGGGCGCGCCCGCGGGTGCGACATTCGGTGCCGGTGCCGGCGCGCACGGCCACGGCGCGGGTACGGGCACGGCGTACGGCCGAGGTGCAGGCGCAGGCGCAGGCGCAGGCGCAGGCGCAGGCGCAGGCCACGGTACGGGCACGGCGTACGGTCGAGGCACCGACCACCCCGGGCACCCCTCCGCCGCGCACACCGCCCCCACCGACCTCCGCTCCCGCATCGCCCTGTGGACCCTCTCCGAGGCCGAGATGCTCGGGATCACCGGCCGCGGGGCCCTCGCCTCGCACGCCCGGGCGCTGCTCAACCTGCCCCTCGCCGAGGCCGCCGCCGAGCCGGTGGCCCTCCACGACGTCGAGCTGTCCGTCGCCGCCTCCCGGGCCGCGGCCCTGCTCGCCCCGCTCCTCCCCGAGGCCGTCGACCACGTACTGCTCCAGGCCGACCTCACCGCGGTCGCGCCCGGGCCGCTCCGGCGTCCCCTCGCCGACATGCTCGCCGTCCTCGCGGACGTGGAATCGAAGGGTGGCGCGACCGTCTACCGGTTCACGCCCGGCTCCGTGCGCCGCGCGCTCGACGCCGGACGCAGCGCTTCCGATCTGCACGACTTCCTGACGGCACACTCCCGTACGCCGGTCCCGCAGCCCCTCGCGTACCTCATCGACGACGTGGCGCGGAGGCACGGCCATCTGCGGATCGGCGCCGCCTCCGCCTACGTACGCTGCGACGACGACGCGCTCCTCGGCGAGATCCTGGCCGACAAGCGGTCCACGTCGCTGCGGCTGCGCCGCCTCGCGCCCACCGTGCTCGCCGCCCAGACCGACCCGGCGTCGCTGCTCGACGGACTGCGGTCGATGGGGTACGCCCCGGCCGCCGAGTCCGCGGAGGGCGATGTCCTGATCACCCGCGCCGACGCCTACCGCACCGGCGCCCGCACCGCGCCCGCCCCCGTCCCCGAGGGCCCGCCCGTACCGGACACGACCCTGCTCGGCGCGGCGGTCCGCGCGATCCGGGCCGGGGACCTCGCCTCGACGGCCGTCCGCAAGGAGCGCCCCGAGGGCGCCCCGCCGGCCCCCGGCGAACTTCCCCGCACCTCCGCCGCCGAGACCCTGGCCACGGTCCAGGCCGCCGCGATGACGGGTTCGGCCGTGTGGATCGGCTACGTGAACGCGGGGGGCGCGGCCAGCCAGCGGGTCATCGCCCCGGTCCGGGTGGAGGGCGGCTTCGTGACGGGTTACGACCACACGGCGGACGAAGTCCGCACGTACCCGCTGCACCGCATCACGGGCGTCGCGGAACTGGCGGACGACCACGTGTAGGTCCCCCGGGGCGAAGGTCACCCGCTGCTCCCCCCTGCACCGGCCGCCCGTCATGCACACTGGATGTTTGGCCGCTACCGGAATCCAGGGAGCGGCACGGCGGGAAGGACCCTGAAGGCGTGAACGGACCACTCATCGTCCAGAGCGACAAGACCCTGCTCCTGGAGGTCGACCACGAGCAGGCCGACGCCTGCCGGCGAGCCATCGCGCCCTTCGCGGAGCTGGAGCGGGCGCCCGAGCACATCCACACCTACCGGGTGACCCCGCTCGGGCTGTGGAACGCCCGGGCGGCCGGGCACGACGCCGAGCAGGTCGTCGACGCGCTGGTCGAGTTCTCCCGCTACCCCGTGCCGCACGCGCTCCTCGTGGACGTCGCCGAGACCATGGCCCGCTACGGCCGGCTCACCCTCTCCAAGCACCCCACCCACGGCCTCGTCCTCACCAGCACCGACCGGCCCGTCCTGGAGGAGATCCTCCGCTCGAAGAAGGTGCAGCCGCTGGTCGGCGCCCGGATCGACGCGGACACGGTCGCCGTGCACCCCTCCGAGCGCGGGCAGATCAAGCAGACGCTCCTCAAACTGGGCTGGCCGGCCGAGGACCTGGCCGGGTACGTGGACGGCGAGGCGCACCGCATCGACCTCGCCGAGGACGGCTGGGCGCTCCGGCCGTACCAGAAGCAGGCCGTCGAGGGCTTCTGGCACGGTGGCTCCGGGGTCGTCGTGCTGCCCTGCGGCGCGGGCAAGACGCTGGTCGGCGCCGGTGCGATGGCGCAGGCCAAGGCGACCACGCTGATCCTGGTGACGAACACCGTCTCGGCCCGTCAGTGGAAGCACGAGCTGGTGAAGCGGACCTCGCTGACCGAGGACGAGATCGGCGAGTACAGCGGTACGAAGAAGGAGATCCGGCCGGTCACCATCGCCACGTACCAGGTCCTCACGACCAAGCGGAAGGGCATCTACCCGCACCTGGAGCTCTTCGACTCCCGGGACTGGGGCCTGATCGTCTACGACGAGGTGCACCTGCTGCCGGCCCCCGTCTTCAAGTTCACCGCCGACCTGCAGGCCCGGCGGCGGCTCGGGCTGACGGCGACCCTCGTCCGAGAGGACGGGCGGGAGTCGGACGTGTTCTCGCTGATCGGCCCGAAGCGCTTCGACGCGCCGTGGAAGGAGATCGAGGCGCAGGGGTACATCGCGCCCGCCGACTGCGTGGAGGTCCGGGTCAATCTGACGGACGCCGAACGGCTCGCGTACGCGACGGCGGAGGCGGAGGAGAAGTACCGCTTCTGCGCGACGACGGCGACGAAGCGGAAGGTGACGGAGGCCCTGGTGCGGAAGTTCGCCGGGCAGCAGATCCTCGTCATCGGCCAGTACATCGACCAGCTGGACGAGCTGGGCGAGCACCTGAACGCGCCGGTCATCAAGGGCGAGACGTCGAACACGCAGCGCGAGAAGCTCTTCGAGGCGTTCCGCCAGGGCGAGATCAGCGTGCTGGTCGTCTCGAAGGTCGCGAACTTCTCGATCGACCTGCCCGAGGCGACGGTCGCGATCCAGGTGTCGGGCACGTTCGGCTCCCGCCAGGAGGAGGCCCAGCGCCTCGGCCGGGTGCTCCGGCCGAAGGCCGACGGCCACCAGGCGCACTTCTACTCGGTGGTCGCGCGGGACACGATCGACCAGGACTTCGCGGCGCACCGCCAGCGGTTCCTGGCCGAGCAGGGGTACGCGTACCGGATCGTCGACGCGGACGAACTGATGGCAGGCGACGCACCCGCCTAGACCACGCCGAAGGGCCCCGTCCGGACCGGACGGGGCCCCTTTGCGTGCAGTCGTCAGACCGCCGGGTTCAGAACCAGCTTCGCCTTGTTGTTCCCGACGTTCGGGTCGAACGGCAGGGGCGCGTCGCCGTACGGGGGCTTCAGCGTGATCGCGCCCTTGGCGCCGGTGACGACGGTGTCGATCCGCAGCTCGAAGGGGAACGTCACCGTCTGCTGCTCGGCCACCCACATCGGGAGCTGGCACAGGTAGCGCGGTGCACCGGTGCGGGTCTCGCTCTCGTACCAGCCGCCGTCCAGCGTGCGGGGCTCGCAGCTGTCCGGGACGGCCGTGACGGTGGCGCCGCGGGGGACGGTCATGTCGACGGCGGCGACCGGGTCGCCGGAGCCGAGGTTGGCGATCCACGCCGGGCCGCGGTTACGGAAGGTCAGCTCGGCCTTCACCGTCTCACCGGCGGCGCCGCTCACCTTCGCGCCGCGGACCGCGAAGTCCGCCGTGTTCCTGGCCCCGATCGAGGCGATCGCGCCGTTGCTCTCCGGCGCCAGGTCCTCGACGCCACCGCGGGGCTGCACACCCATGTCGATGCGCTCGGCGAGCGCGTACGACGCGACCGTCGCCCGCAGCGGCGACGGCAGGGCGAAGGAGCCGCCCGGCTCGACGACGTCGTCGAAGGCGCACTCCACCTTGGTGACCGGCTTGATCGTGCCCTCGCCGACCGGCGTGCTGGTGCACTGCGGGGCGACGGCGCCGATGTCGAGTCCGCGGGTGGCGTAGAAGGTGACCTGGACGCCTTCCGCCCGCTCGTTGCCGTTGTTGACGACGGAGAACGGCACGGGCACGGTGCTGCCCGGCGCGACGTCCGAGACCGGCGCGGGCTGGTTCAGGACGAGGTCGGGGCCGGAGGCGACCCGGACCGTGGTGGAGTTCTCGTGCGCCGTGAGCAGGCCGCCCTCGCCCGTCGTCGTGGCCGTCGCCGTGTAGGAGATCCGGCCGCCGACGCCGACGTCCGCCCCGGACGCCGCCCGGACCTTCAGATGGAGCTGGGGAGGGAAGCCCGTCAGCTGGACCTCGGGGAAGGAGCACACGGCGGTCGTACCGCTCGGCGCGCAGTTCTCCGGCCAGGTGACGTCGGCCACGCCTGCCAGGCCGGAGACGTCGACGGTGAGCCGGCCGTCGGTGACGCGATAGGTGTCGTTGTCATGGGAGAGGCCCAGGGCGACGGTGGTGGCAGGGGTCTGCGTGCCGTTGTCGGCGGCCTTGGGCAGCACGAGCTCGTACGGCGCCGAGATCCACAGCTGGTCGCTGTCGGCGGCGGCCGGGGTGGCGGCCATCCCGACCGTGAACAGACCCGCTGCGGTGACGCTCGCACCGAGTCGCGTGACGCGGCCGGCGGAAGGCTTTCTCATGATCTCCTCTGTTCCTCTGTGCTCCGTGGGGAGACGGCGGTGCGAAGAGGAGACCTCCGGGGGCGGGTGAAAGTTGCACGGTCCGCCGAGGCGAAAACGCCGAGGCGAAAATCGTTCGCCCGCCACCGTGGGCGGAAGCTACACTCTCCGACTTCCCCGCCTCCCTTTCGTGGAGAGTCGCCGTCCGGTCGGAAACCGGCGGCCCCCGTCATGCACGCGTACTCGGAGGCACCGCCATGTCCGCTTCGGACGACCCCCTCGCGCGCGAGCGCGCCCATCTCACCGACTCCCGTGCCGCGCTGCGCGCGATGCGCGAGGACGCCGAGGCGCTGGACATCAAGGACGTCACCGCGAACTGGGTCAACGCAGCGGTGCTGCAGGCCCAGATCGAGGAGCGGATCAAGGCGCTGGCCGACCTCTCCCACACCCCGCTGTTCTTCGGCCGGCTCGACTACCTGCACACCACGCAGGAGGGGCAGCGCTTCTACATCGGCCGCCGGCACGTCCACGACGCCCAGGGCGACCCGATGGTGATCGACTGGCGCGCCCCGGTCTCGCAGCCGTTCTACCGGGCCTCGAAGAAGGATCCGCAGGACGTGGGGCTGCGGCGCCGGTTCGGCTACACGGGCGGCGAGCTCACCGCGTACGAGGACGAGCACCTCTCCGACCCCGACGAGCTGGAACGGACGAGCAGGCTGCTCCAGGCGGAGATCGAGCGGCCGCGCGTGGGTCCGATGCGGGACATCGTCGCCACCATCCAGCCCGAGCAGGACGAGATCGTACGGTCCGGTCTCGCCGGAAGCGTCTGCGTGCAGGGAGGGCCGGGCACCGGAAAGACGGCCGTGGGTCTGCACCGGGTCGCGTACCTCCTCTACGCCCACCGGGAGCGGCTGGCCCGCACCGGCACCCTCGTCATCGGCCCGAACCGGTCCTTCCTGCACTACATCGAGCAGGTGCTGCCGGCGCTGGGCGAGCTGGAGGTGCGGCAGGCGACCGTCGACGACCTCGTGGCGCATGTCGAGGTGCGGGGGACGGACGAGGCGGCGACGGCGGTCGTGAAGGGCGACGCGCGGATGGCGGAGGTGCTGCGGCGCGCGGTCCGCTCGCACGTCACGCTGCCCACCGAGCCGCTGATGGTGGTGCGCGGCTCCCGCCGGTGGCGCGTACCGGCGTACGAACTGGAGCAGATCGTCCGGGAGTTGCTGGACCGGGACATCCGCTACGGCGCCGCCCATGACGCGCTGCCGCAGCGCGTCGCGCACGCGGTCCTGGTGCGGATGGAGCAGGCGGGTGAGGCGCCGGACGACCGTGTGCAGGACGCGGTGGCCCGCAACGCGGCGGTGAAGGCGTTCGTGAAGGCGGTCTGGCCCGCGGTCGACCCGGCGAAGCTGGTGCTGCGGCTGCTGAGCGACCCGGTCTTCCTGGCGGAGCACGCGGAGGGGGTGCTGTCGGCGGACGAGCAGAAGCTGCTGCTGTGGACGAAGCCCGCGCGGTCGGTGAAGTCGGCGAAGTGGTCGGCGGCGGACGCGGTCCTGATCGACGAGGCGAAGGACCTGGTGGAGCGCACGCACTCGCTCGGGCACGTGGTCCTGGACGAGGCGCAGGACCTGTCCCCGATGCAGTACCGGGCCGTGGGGCGCCGCTGCTCGACCGGCTCGGCGACGATCCTGGGCGACCTGGCGCAGGGCACGACGCCGTGGGCGACGGAGAGCTGGGCGCAGGCGCTGGGGCATCTGGGGAAGCCGGAGGCCGTGGTGGAGGAGCTGACCGCCGGTTTCCGTGTGCCGCGCGAGGTCATCGCGTACGCCTCCAGGCTCCTGCCGCACATGTCCCCGGGCCTGGCGGCCGTCGAGTCGGTCCGGGAGAACCCGGGCTCGCTGGAGATCCGGCGCTTCGGGCCGGATGAGCTGGACGCGGCCGTCGTCGCCGCCTGCGTGGAGTCCCTGGGGCACGAGGGATCGATCGGCCTGATCGCCGCCGACGCGCGGATCGCGCCGCTGGCGGAGGCGCTGACGGCCGCCGGCCTCGCGTACCTCGCCCCGGGCGAGGAGACGACGGCCGAGTCCCGGCTGACGCTGGTTCCGGCGTCCCTGGCGAAGGGCCTGGAGTACGACTACGTGGTCCTGGACGACCCGGCGGCGGTGGTCGACGGCGAGCCGGACGAGCGGACGGGCCTGCGGCGGCTGTACGTGGCGCTGACGCGTGCCGTCTCGGGCCTGACGGTGCTTCACTCCTCGGCCTTGCCGTCGCAGTTGGCCGAGGACTGACGGACGCGTTCCGCAGTGCGGCGAGGCCGGCTCAGAGCCGGCCTCGCCGTCGGACGGGTCCGCTCCTACGTGGCCGTGGGCAGGGCCACGAGGGAGTAGGACGTGTCGCTCATGCTGGCACCGACCGTGGTGACGTAGATCGTGTCCTTGTGCCAGAACGGCCACGCGCCGACGCCCAGGTTCTTGTCCACCTCTTCGGGATACTCGGCGACTGTCGTCATCGCACCGTTCTGGGGATCGAACTCCACCAGCTTCGGCTGCTTCGTGGCCTCGGTGACGTACACCAGGAGCCGCTCACCGCCGGTCTCCCTCAGCGGCATGTACTGGATCGCGTCCGCTGCCGGCGCCTTCCACAGCTCCTTGCCGGTGTCCAGGTCGTAGGCGACCAGCGTGCGCGACTCGCCCTCACCGCCTCGCTCGCTCGTCCCCAGAAGGAAGATGTTCCCGAAGCCTGCCGCCTGACGCATCGGCATTCCGTTGTCGTCCGTGAGGGCGTAGTACTTCTCCGTGATCTTCGGGAGCTCGCTGCGCAGTTCGCCGGACTTCTCGTCGAGTGCGAACACATCGACCCCTTGCCCCACCGCGCTGATGACGATCGGGGAGCTGGAGAGGACGATCTCCGCCTCGTCCTCACCGAACCGCTTCGTCCACCGGGCCTTGCCGGTGGCGGGGTCGATGAGGGACGCCTCGCTCCACTTCTCGCCGGAGAACGCGTCCCCGCCGTCGCACGCGTTGAGACGGATCAGATTCCTGCCACCGGTGTACGTGCCGGGGTAACAGCCCTTCGGAGCGGCCTTCTTCACGTCCCAGGCCGTGGAGCCGTCGGACGCCTTCAGCGCGACCTGTTCCAGGTCCGTCCTGACGACCACCGCCTCACCGGTCCGGGCCACCGCGAGCTTCGTGCCCGAGCCGAACTCGTCCTTCACCTTGAAGCGCTTGTGCCACAGCTCCTTGCCCGTGCCGAGGTCGAACGCGGCGACGTGATCACACTTGCCGTGTGCCCCACCGACGCCCGAGGCGCCGTAGGCGACGATCCCGATCCCGCCGTCGGAACCGGAGGGTGCCACGCACGCCTGGTTGCCCGCACCGGGGAGCGGTGTGGCCCACAACTTCTTCCCGGTGAGGCGGTCGTAGGCCTTCACACCGCCGGCCAGGGTCTGCACCACGGCCTTGTCGGTGAACCAGGTGCCGTCCACCTCCTGTTCGCTGCTCCCGCCCCACTCGGTCTTCGACGACACGCTCCACAGCGGCTCGGTGGAACCCGCCAGGAGATACCAGGCTCCTCCTCCCGCTCCGCCGAGGACGACGAGTGCGACGACGAGCAGCACGATCAGCCCGGTGTTCTTCTTGCGTGGCGGTGCTGCCGGTACGGGAGCCCCGGGGAACTGCTGCTGATAGCCGTAGCCCTGCTGTGGCGCCATCGGCTGCTGTTGCTGATAGCCGTAGCCCTGCTGCGGGTATCCATAGCCCTGCGGCGGCATGGGCGGCTGCTGCCCGTAGGGGTCGGTGCCCGGCACGGGACCGTTGGTGCTCATCAGCTGTTGCTCCTGACGTACTGGGCCCACGCGGCCTCGAATTCGCTCTCGCCCATGCCCACGGCCTTCCGCAGCTGCTGCTCGAACTCGGTGGGCTTCTTGTAGTGGGCCACGACGAATTCGAAGGCGGCCTCTTCGCCGCCCTTGTCGGCGATGAACTGCACCGCGAGATAGCTGAGCGCGTAGTTCATGCCGATCGGGTTGAGGGAACCCTCGAAGTCCTGCTCCGGCAGCTTGCCGTCGAAGTCCTCACCCGACAGATCGCGGCGGACACGGTCCTTCCCAAGTCCTCGGTCGAAGCGATACGCGACGTACTCCGCGAACCCCTCGACGACCCACGCCCGGATGCTCGTCTTCTCGTCGTAGCCGTACGACCCGTCGTCCAGGGGCTGGACGAGCGCGTGCGCGATCTCATGGCGGGATATCTCTGCTACGCCCCGCTGCCAGGCGGAGGAGGTGAAGCGGCTCGTGGAGGCGTCCAGCTTGATGCGCGCACCGCCGTACTCCAGCGCGTCCTCCGTGCCTCCCCCGTATCCCGCGTTGAAGGCCGGCATCGGCACGCTCTGCCCGGCGTCCCAGCCGACGTCCCGGCCGCCGTTGTTGTAGAGCTTCGTGTACGTCTTGCGGTCCGGCTCGATCACGACGAGGAAGCCGGAGGGTATGTCGGAAACCTCGGGAGCCTTCGACTTCCACAGCTCCACGTCGGCCTTCGCCGCCTGCTCGATGATCGGCGCGTAGCGACCGGCGGCGGCGGCGTTCTTCTTCGCCGCGATGGTCACGGTGTGCGCGTTCCGCTTGACGTACATGTCCTCGTAGAGGTCCCAGGGCGCCGGGTAGTAGACAGCGGATGCGAGCCCGTACGCGGAGGGTGAACCGCCCACGCCGGTGATGCGCGGCTCGGCGGACGCGGACTCCCGCTCCACCGTCCACCGGTACCACTCGGACACCGGACGTACGTCGACCCCCTTGATCTGATGGACGAAGGCGATGTCGAGGGCGACCTTCACGTCGGAGCCGTACTCGTCCGAGCCGCCGGTCTGCTTGAGAACCATGTACTTGGACTCGGCGAAGGGCACCTTGCGCAGGTTCCGGAAGAGCTTGCGCTGCTCCTCCTTGGCCTGGCCGACGAAGGGGGCGAGGTACGCGTCCTCGTCACCGCTCTTCAGCGCCTGGGTGCGGCCGTCGAGCAATGTGGCTATGTCCTCTTGGCTCACCACCTGCTCGGTGTCTTCCCCCGACCCTTCGGCAAGAGGCAGGGAACCCCCGCCGACCTCGTTGTACAAGGCGAACCCGCCGACACCGAGCACTGCCACGAGCGCCAGGACCGAGAGCCCGATGACGGCCGCCTTCAGGCCCTTGCCGCCGCCCGGGTTGCCGGCCGGCGGCGGTGGCGGAGGCGGTCCGGGCGGGTACCACCCGGGCTGCTGGGGCGGTGCCCCATGAGGGGCGATGGGCTGCTGGCCCGGTGCCCCGTACGGACCCGCGGGGCCCGGCCCTCCGGGCGGCGCCGAATACGACATAGTTTCCCTCTCGCACCATTCACTCGATGAGGGAGCACGTGGCACGGTCCGGCCTCACGGAGGAGCGAGCTTGCAACTCTGCCGGGCCTCGTCCGAGTTGCGTGTACGAGCTCATGCCGAGCACGTCTCGCAATCTCCCGGCCACCCTCCCCGTCACTCGCAGAACACCCTATGGCCTGCGCTCGCACAAGGCCGCCCCGCCCCGTAGGACTTCGGTGCAGAAACGGTGAGCAGACTCGATCGGGTACTCGGCGAGCGCCTCGGACCGGGCGCGGCGGGCGACGGCGGCCAGGACGGGGTTGGTGGCACGGTAGTAGTGCTCGGTCACCAGGCCCCAGCCGAGCGCCCAGCCCCGGCCCCGGGCCCAGGTCGCGTCGTCGACCTGGGCGGCCTCGCGGAACAGCGGGCGGGTCTCGGGGGTCAGGAGTGTCCAGGCGGCCATCATGTCGCAGGCCGGGTCCCCGGTGCCGACGCCGCCGAAGTCGATGACGGCGCTGAGCCGCCCCTCCCGGGTCAGCAGGTTGCCTGGCAGCAGGTCGCCGTGGACCCAGACGGGGTCGCCGTCCCACGGCGGAAGGCGCAGGACCGACTCCCATGCCTCGGTCGCGGCGGCGCCGTCGACCGTGCCGTCTCCACCGAGTTCACGCAGCGCGCGGTCGATGTGGTCCCCCGTCCACTCGGTGACCCGGCCGCCCCGGAAGGACCGCGGGCCTCCGGTGGCGTCCACGGCCCGCAGGGCCACGCCGAAGCGGCCCAACTCCACAGCCGCGTGGGCGAGATCGGTGAGGGGCTCGTCGAAGGCGTCGGCGCCGTCGAGCCAGCCGTACACCGACCAGGGCAGCGCGAAGTCCTCCCCCGGGACGCCCTTGCCCAGCGGCACCGGCACCGGCAGCGGGAGGTGCGGGGCGAGGTGCGGCAGCCAGCGCTGTTCCTTGACGATGGACCGGGCGTTGTCGGCGGTCTTCGGCAGCCGGACCGCCATCGCGTCGCCGAGACGGAACATGTCGTTGTCCGTCCCGGCGGACGGCACGTGCGTGACGGGCAGCTCCGCCCACTGGGGGAACTGGGCGGCGATCAGTCTGCGCACGAGGTCGGTCATGGCGCGGAGGGTAGCCAGCGGAACCCGCGCCGGGCGACCGGATTACGGTGGGGGCGGCGCGACCGCGAGAAGGGTGGAACCCCTATGTCCAGCACGACCTCCGTCACCGTCGTCACCGGCGGCAGCCGCGGGATCGGCGCGGCGACCTGCGTACGGCTGGCGGCCGAGGGGCACGATCTGGTGCTCGGGTACGTACGCGACGGCGCCGCCGCGGAGGAGACGGCGCGGGCGGTCCGGGCGGCGGGCCGGCGGTGTGCCGTCGTACGGGCCGACACGTCGGTGGAGGCGGACGTGGAGCGGCTGTTCGACACGGCGGAGGCCGAACTGGGCCTGGTGACCGGTCTGGTCAACAACGCGGGTGTGACGGGCCCGCTGGGCCGCCTCGCGGACGCCACGACCGAGGACCTGCGCCGGGTGGTGGAGGTCAACCTCCTGGGTTACCTGCTGTGTTGCCGCCGCGCCGCCCGCGACATGGGCGCGCACGGCGGGGGGGCGATCGTGAACATCTCCTCCGCCGCGGCCACGCTGGGCAGCCCCGGCGACTACGTCCACTACGCGGCCACGAAGGCGGCGACCGACGCCCTGACGGTGGGCCTCTCCAAGGAGCTCGGCCCGGACGGCATCCGGGTCAACGCGGTGGCTCCCGGCATCATCGAGACCGACATGCACGCGACGATGGGCGATCCGGACCGCCCGGCGAAGGCCGCGGCCACGATCCCCCTGGGCCGCCCGGGCCACCCGTCGGAGATCGCGGCGGCGGTGGCCTGGCTGCTGTCCCCGGACGCGTCGTACACGACGGGCACGATCCTGAGGGTCTCGGGCGGCCGCTGACCGGAGGCGAGAGCGCCGGCCCGCGGCCGTCAGCTCTCCTTGTACCAGCTCAGCCGCTCCCGCAGCACGCCGCTCTCGTCCTCCCCGGCCATCACCGAGGCCGCGTACAGCTCGGCCATGGGCGAGGCGATGTTGCCGTCCCGTACCCCCGGCTGGGTCAGGTACGGCTGGCCCGCCCATGTGGTGTCGTGCTCCTCCGGGTCCATGTAGCTCCACGCCGCGCCACGCGAGCGCCGCGCCACCTCCCCCACGTACCAGACGGCGCCCTGGAGGAACGACTCCGGCTCCGACGCCTCGAAGTGGGGGCCGGAGGAGAACCGTTCCTTGGTCAGCCGCTCCAGCACGTCGAGGGAGGAGGCGGAGAAGTCCCAGGTCTCCGCCGGCTGCCCGGTCTCCTGGACCCAGGCGGCGAACGCCCGCTCCCGTTCGGCGAGCCAGCCGGCCAGCCACGGATGGAGCGCGACCTCCGGCTCCGGGTCCACTCCCGGCGTGTGCTCCTTCACCGGCTCCCAGTCCGGCCGCTCCTCGCGCATCCCTGCCACGGCGTCGCTCAGCCGCCGGGCGGCCGCCGCGAACTCGTCGCCGGTACGGCGGCTCAGCGCCCGTTCGACCAAGAGCATCGGGGCCACCGGTTCGAGCCCGAGCGCGGCGTCCGGCACCACCACCGGCCGGCCCTCCACCTCACCGACCGGCTCCGTGTCCCAGCCCCATCCTCCGCCCGCGACCGTCAGCAGAACCTCACCGAGATAGGCCATGGCGTCGTTCACGAGTGCGACGCCCGGTTCCGCCGGCGCGTCCGGGGCGTAGTGGCGCAACAAGGCCGCCTCCAGCCGCGGCAGGGACTCCACGCCGAAATCGAGCCGCGTCTCTTCGGGAAGACTCTCCTCCCGCAGCCGGTCGATCGCCTCCGGAACGTGGTCGATCCACACGATCAGGTCCGGTACTCCGCCGGTGCGCACACTCTGTCCTGAGGTCATGCCCATGACCCTAGGGGGTTGGTCCCGCGCTGAACGAGTCGGCCACACCGGGCGGTTACCCACCTCACGCCCCGCGTGGCGCCCTTCGCCAACGGGAAGACACTGCCCTAGTGTGTGTCATGGCAGCGTCATGACGGGGGCTATGCGCGCTGCCCCCTCCTCCTCCCTGCCCCCAGGGAACCCAGTTGAGTCATCTCACCCGCATACGTACACGCTTCGGCGTGCGCGCGTCGGTCATCGCGGTCAGCGCCGGGCTCCTCGCCGGTGGACTGCCTTTCCTGGACGCCCAGGACGCCACGGCCGCGCCTCGTAACCGTTGCGACCAGAAGTACGGCCTCCCGGACACGCCGCCGCCGGCCGGCAGCCTGCCCGGCTCCAACGGCCGGGACGCCACCCCGAACGCCGAGCAGTACGTCTACGACTACGACAACCCGTCCCTCGGCTACGACGGGCTCCAGCTTCCGGCGAGTCAGAGGGAGTTGGAAAGCTACGGCAAGGACCCCAAAAAGTGGCCGAACGACCGCCACAAGCAGATCTACGCACGCTGGAACCGCAACCAGGCGAACACTGACGCGTCGAAGCGGTGGCCACGGGCCGACTTCGACGGGTGGCTGAAGGGAGTCATCCGCCTCGAAGGCAACGGCAAGCGAGGCGCCCAGTTCGAGCGCCAGGTCACCCGGCACTACAAGCTGGCCGGCCCGGACTGGCTGTGCCAGGGCTCGCTCAAGGGCATCGACAAGAAGCTGCACGAGGAGCTGAAGAAGGAACTCGGCGACAAGTTCCCGAACAAGGACCGACGGTTCGACGCGGTCAACCCCAGGACCAAGACGATCTACGAGTACAAGGCGGGAGGGCGCTTCGACTACAAGGAGATCCACGTCGACAAGGCCCTCGCCAGCCGGGGCTGGAAGGTCGTCTACATCTTCGGCGAGGAGCCCGACGAAGCCACGAAGCGGAAGCTCGCCGAAGTCGACGCCGACGGCAAGGGGAAGATCGGCAATTACAAGCACACCGCGACGCCCCAGCCGAAGTACAACAACAACACCGGCTACAACAAGCCCTCCGGCAGCCTGAACCCCGCCTGCCAGACCCCGCGCACCGGCACCATGAACCTCGCGGCCGCGGGCGGCATCTGCTCCGCCAACGGCGCCGCGGACCGGACGGCCAACGGCTCCCCGAAGAACCGGGAGCAGGCCCGCCGCGTCGCCGCGGCCGAACGCGCCGACGGGAACGCCTCGCAGCGTATGCGCGGCCCCGGCGGCGTCGACTTCTCCACCCTCGAGCTGCGCTACGTCGGCACCCCCGTCGATGGCAAGGGCCTGGACTACTCGTACAAGGCCGGGATCAACCCGGACGCGGACGAGAACCCCTCCTTCGGAGGCGAGGAGAAGGCCCAGCTCGTCTCGGACTCGTTCTTCACGTGGATGGCGCTCACCCCGGAGAAGTTCTGGGTGAACCTCAACCCGGACGAGCCGAACCGGGTCATGGAGGAGAAGTTCGGCACCACCGACGCCGGACGGGTGCTCCTGGAGGCCGACCTCCAGATGAAGCACGACTACGCGGCGTTCCTGAACCCCAAGGACGCGGACGCGGCCCGGGTCTGGGACTCCCTCACCCGCGTGGACGGCGCCCCGTGCCTGCACAGTGTGCGGAACTGGATCGAGCCGAAGCCCGCGCAGGTGCGCGAGCAGGACGGCGGCATCTACATCCTCGACGCCCCGCTGAAGGTCAAGTCCGTGCCACAGGAGTTCAGCGCCCCCGTCCCGGGTGAGAAGTGCCACCTCACCGAGGCGCAGATCCAGCACAACCACCGCCTGATCGAGCAGTACGTCATTCCCAAGATCGAAGAGAAGATCAACAAGAGCGACGAGCCGATCTACGCCGACCTGCGCCGGGTCTACACCTCCCGGGTGGCGGCCGAGTGGGTCATGCAGCAGGACCGCAAGAAGGCCGGCGACTACCACCGCATCATCGGCAGCAACGACGTGAAGAGCTGGCCGATCCGCGGCGAGAAGTGGGACAAGAACGACGTCTACCAGAAGTACGTGAAGTCCTTCAGGGAGGGCGACTACTCGTTCGAGCGCGAGTACGGCGGCCTCGTCTACACGTACAGCGTCGGCGGCGTGGACTTCTCCAAGGCGCCGAAGAAGAACATCCCCAAGGTGCGCTTCGACCTCGAGAACCCGCGCCTGCCGCAGGTCACCGACCGCTCGAAGATCGCACCGCGGGACTACCGCGACACCGGGACGCAGCTTCTGGGTGGCAGCACCCACGTGACGCCGTCCGGTGACCCCACGCCGGAGCCGACGCCGACGCCGACCGGCACCGGCAAGCCCGACCCGTCCCCCACCCCGACGGACCCGTCGAGCCCGGCCCCGTCCACCCCGGCGCCCACCGACGGCGGCCACACCCAGCCGCCCAGCGCGGACGGCGGACTCGCCGACACCGGTACACGGGTGGGCACGGTGGCCGGTCTGGCAGCGGCCCTCCTCGCGGCCGGCGGAGCCGTGATCTGGTGGAAGCGCCGCAGGAACTCCACGGCGCACTGACCCACCCCCGGCACCCGACAAAGGGCGCCCCCTCCTCGGAGGGGGCGCCCTTTGTCGTCTGCGCGTCCTCCGCGCCTACCCGTCCAGCGCCTCGCGCCAGACGCGGACCGCGTCCGGTGAGACCGGGGACGTCCAGCCCTGGGGGCGGGCCGCGCCGCCGATGTGGAAGGCGGTGAGGCCGGCCGAGCGGAGTTCCGGGAGGTGGTCGAGGCGCAGGCCGCCGCCGACCAGGATCTGCGGCTCGTAGCCCGGCTCGCCCGAAGCCGCCCGCGTCGCCTCGGCCTTGAGGACGGCGAGGCCGTCGTCGACGCCGGTCGCCGCGCCCGCCGTGAGGTAGGTGTCGAGGCCCGGCAGGTCCGCGAGCTGCTTGCGCAGGGTCTCGCGGTGCGCCGCGCGGTCGATCGCCCGGTGGAAGGTCCAGCGGCAGCCGTCCAGGACGGTGATCAGCCGCTCGACCGCCACCAGGTCCGCGTCCCCGTCCGCCGTCAGGAAACCGAGCACGAACTCCTCCGCGCCCGCCTCCCGCAGGTCGGACGCACGGGCCACCAGCGCGTCGATGTCTCCGGCCGCAAAGCCGTCGGCGAGCCTGAGCATCACGCGCAGCGGGATGTCCACGGCGCCACGGATCACCTCGAAGCCGGTCCGTGACGGCGTCAGCCCGTCCGCCGCCATGTCCGTGACCAGCTCGAGGCGGTCCGCCCCGCCCTCCTGGGCGGCGACCGCGTCCTCGGCGCCGAGGGCGATCACCTCAAGGACTGCACGCTTGCTCATCGAGCCCATTCCTCCATGAATGACGGCTACAGGTCTAGTCCAATGACCAGACTAGCCGTGCGAGTGACCTCCCGCATCGTGCGCGGCGCTGTCGGTCGACGCGGGACCGGTCGCGTGGCCGGGACCCGCGTGCACGGTGAAGGCCGCCGTCCGGACCTTCCCGCCGTGCTGGAAGTCCAGGAACAGACGGTACGTCCCCGCGCTGGGCGCCGTCGCCGTGAAGGAGACGTCCGGGCCGGGGCCGCCCTCGTTCGGGTGGACGTGGAGGTAGGCGAGGTCGCCGTCGCGGAGGGCGACGAGGTGGCCGTACGCGCCGAGGTACGGCTCCAGGTCGGTGACCGGCTTGCCGCCCCTGCTGACCGTCAGCTTCAGCTCGCCCGCCCTGCCGGGGGCGAGGGTGCCGCCCAGCGCGACCTGGTAGCCGTCGACCGTCGCGGTCGGCGCGGCGGCCGGCAGCGGCTGCGGGGCGTACGCGCCCGGTACGGACAGGTCCACGCCCAGGGTCACGCCCTTGGCGTTCTTCCCCGCGGGCTTGAAGTCGGCGAAGGCCTTGTACCCGCCCGCGGTGGGCAGGTCGACCGGCGTCGACCAGGTGCCGTCGGCCGCGCGCACGGGGTGCAGGTGGCGGTAGACCGTGAGGTCCCGCGAGGCCACGATGAAGTGCAGCTCCTTGCCGTGCTCGGTGGTGTACGCGGTGACCTTCCGGCCGGCCGCGTCCTTGATCGAGAACTTCAGCACGCTCGCGCCGGCGGCCGGCCTCGGCGTCTCCATGGCCAGCGTGTAGCCGCCGTCGGAGACCTGGAGGCCGCCGGCCGCGGGGGCGTTCGCCGCGCCCTCCCCATGGCCCGCGTGGCCTCCCGCCCCGGATTCCGCCCCCGGCTTCGACGCCGCGTGCTCCCCGTGCGTGGCCTTCGCCGGCTCGTCCACGGGTCCGACGCCCTTGCCGACCCCGTACGCGGTCCCGAAGGTCGCGGCGAGCGCGGCGGCGAAGGCAGTGATCTTCACACCGGTGTTCATGGCAGCTCTCCCGTACGTGAGTAACCGTTCGATGCACTTCACCATACCCCTGGGGGGTATCAAGTCAAGTCGGGGAGACGCTTGCGCCGGATACGGCAGGGGGGTATACATGGTCTCAGCCGGATACCCCCCGAGGGTATCCAACCCAGCGAGGAGGAAGACATGGGTTCCTGCTGTACTCCTGACAACAGCTGCTCGACCACCGCGGAGGGCACCACCACCGCCGTCGCCGACAGCACCGCCACCGTCTACGCCGTGTCCGGCATGACCTGCGGACACTGCAAGACCGCGATCACCGCCTCGGTCGGCGCGCTCGACGGAGTCATCTCCGTGGACGTCGACGTCGCCGGCGGCCTGGTGACCGTGACGACCGGCGGAGCGCCCGACGACGCCGCGATCGCCGCCGCCGTCGACGACGCCGGCTACGAGCTGACCGGCCGGGCCTGACCGTCCGGCCGAGCCCCACCCCGGCCGCCGGGGCCCGTCCGTCCATGGGCCCCGGCCCCCGAGTTCCCGCTTCAGGGCCGGCCGCCACGAGTCTCCACAGAAAGAGGTGCACCTTGTCCACCACGACGACACCCGGCGCCGCCCAGGTCGAGCTCGCCATCGGCGGCATGACCTGCGCCTCGTGCGCGGCCCGTATCGAGAAGAAGCTCAACCGCATGGACGGGGTCGAGGCCACCGTCAACTACGCCACCGAGAAGGCGAAGGTCACCTTCGACGCGGACGCCGACATCTCGGTCGCCGACCTGATCGCGACCGTCGAGGCCACCGGCTACACCGCCGCCGAGCCCCAGCCGGAGCGCACGGCCGCCGCGGGCGACGAAGGGCCCACCGACGAGGAGAAGGCCGACGAGGAGCTGCGGCCCCTCAAGCAGCGGCTGATCACCGCCGTCGCCCTCGCCGTCCCGACCATCGCCATGGCCATGGTCCCGGCGCTGCAGATCGAGTACTGGCAGTGGCTGAGCCTCACCCTCGCCGCGCCCGTGGTCGTCTATGCCGCCTGGCCGTTCCACCGGGCCGCGTGGACCAATGCCAAGCACGGCGCGGCCACCATGGACACCCTGATCTCGGTCGGCACGATCGCCGCGTTCCTGTGGTCGCTGTGGGCGCTGTTCTTCGGCACCGCCGGTACGCCCGGGATGACCCACCCCTTCGAGTTCACGATCGCCCGCACCGACGGCGCCGGGAACATCTACCTGGAGGCCGCGGCCGGCGTCACCGCCTTCATCCTGGCCGGCCGCTACTTCGAGGCCCGCTCCAAGCGCAAGGCGGGCGCGGCGCTCAAGGCGCTGATGCAGCTGGGCGCGAAGGAGGTGACGGTCCTCAGGAACGGCCGCGAGGTCACCGTACCGACCGCCGAACTCCAGGTCGGGGACCGCTTTCTGGTCCGCCCTGGCGAGAAGATCGCCACCGACGGCACCGTCGTCGAGGGCTCCTCCGCCGTCGACGCCTCCATGCTCACCGGCGAGTCCGTCCCCGTCGAGGTCGGAGTCGGCGACTCCGTCACCGGCGCCACGCTCAACGCCGGCGGCCGGCTCGTCGTCGAGGCCACCCGCGTCGGCGCCGACACCCAGCTCGCCCGCATGGCCAAGCTGGTCGAGGACGCCCAGAACGGCAAGGCCGCCGCGCAGCGCCTCGCCGACAAGATCTCCGCGGTCTTCGTCCCCATCGTGATCGCGCTCGCGCTCGGCACCCTCGGCTTCTGGCTCGGCTCGGGCTCCGGTCTGACGGCCGCCTTCACCGCCGCCGTCGCCGTCCTGATCATCGCCTGCCCGTGCGCCCTGGGACTTGCCACCCCGACCGCCCTCATGGTCGGCACCGGCCGCGGCGCGCAGCTCGGCATCCTCATCAAGGGCCCGGAGGTCCTGGAGACCACCCGCAAGGTCGACACCATCGTCCTGGACAAGACCGGCACCGTCACCACCGGCCGGATGACCCTCATCAAGGTCCACACCGCCGAGGGCACCGACGAGACCGACGTCCTGCGTCTCGCGGGCGCCCTGGAGCACTCCTCCGAGCACCCCATCGCCCAGGCCGTCGCCACCGGCGCCGCCGCCAAGGTCGGTACGCTCCCCACCCCCGAGGACTTCACCAACGTTCCCGGTCTGGGTGTGCAGGGCGTCGTCGAGGGCCACGCGGTCCTCGTGGGCCGCGAGAAGCTCCTCGAAGAGTGGGCGATGGAGCTGCCGCAGCCGCTGAAGTCCGCGAAGGACGAGGCCGAGAAGGCCGGCAAGACGGCCATCGCGGTCGCCTGGGACGGCAAGGCCCGCGCGGTCCTGGAGGTGGCCGACGCCATCAAGGAGACCAGCCCCGAAGCCATCCGACGGCTGCGCGCGCTCGGCCTGACCCCGATCCTGCTGACCGGTGACAACAAGGCCGTGGCCGAGTCCGTCGCCGCCGAGGTCGGCATCGACGAGGTCATCGCCGAGGTCATGCCGCAGGACAAGGTCGACGTCGTCAAGCGCCTGCAGGGCGAGGGCCGTTCGGTCGCCATGGTCGGCGACGGCGTCAACGACGCCGCCGCGCTCGCCCAGGCCGACCTGGGCCTGGCGATGGGTACGGGTACGGACGCCGCCATCGAGGCCGGCGACCTGACCCTCGTACGAGGGGACCTGCGGGCCGCGGCCGACGCCATCCGGCTCTCCCGCAAGACGCTCGGCACGATCCGCTCGAACCTGTTCTGGGCCTTCGCCTACAACGTGGCCGCCCTGCCGCTCGCCGCGGCCGGACTGCTCAACCCGATGATCGCGGGGGCCGCCATGGCCTTCTCCTCGGTCTTCGTGGTCGGCAACAGCCTGCGCCTGCGCGGTTTCCAGGCCGCCGACCGCTGACATCCCTGCGGACATCCGAGGAGGCCGCCGTGGCCGGTTACGTACAGCACAAGGAAGACATCATCAGGCGCCTGCGGCGCATCGAGGGGCAGGTCCGGGGGGTGCAGCGGATGGTGGACGAGGACGTCTACTGCATCGACGTGCTGACCCAGGTCTCGGCCATCAACGCGGCCCTCCAGTCCTGCGCCGTGGCCCTCCTGGACGAGCACCTCAGCTGCTGTGTCACCGAGGCGATCGCCCAGGGCGGGGACCAGGCGAAGGTGAAGGTGGGCGAGGCATCGAAGGCCATCGCCCGGCTGATCAGGACGTAAGCCTCCTTGAGGGGGCCACGTGAGGGGATCAACCGCCCTTGTGCGAAGGGCAGTCGGCGGACAGTCGGACGCTCAGGCGAAGACAGAGCCCGAGCACCTGACGGAGGAGCGTCAGCTCCACCGAACCGGGCAGACCGGGGCCGCAGACCTTCGCGCAGGGGCGGTTCTTCATGGGGATCGACATCCGGACATCGTACCCCTGGGGGGTATACCTTCGCGGGTGGAGCGGCCCGTACGATGGGCGGGCCCGTAGGGGGAGGGGATGCGCGTGCGCCGGCTGGGTGAGCTGGAGGCCGAGATCATGGACCGACTGTGGGCCTGGCAACGGCCCGCCACGGTCCGCGAGATCGTCGACGACATAAATCTGGGGCGGCGGGTCGCCTACACGACGGTGATGACGGTGGCGGACATCCTCCACCGCAAGGGCTGGCTCCGCCGCGAGAAGGCGGGCCGGGCCTGGCTGTACGAACCGGTCCGCAGCCGCGAGGAGTACACCGCGGCCCTGATGCAGGACGCCCTCGTCGACAGCGCGGACCGGCCGGCCGCCCTCCTGCGCTTCGTGGAGACCATCTCCGACGAGGACATGCGGGCCCTGGACGCGGCGCTCCGGTCCGCCCGCCGCCCCCAGGGCGGCGAGACAGGGTGAACCACCACCTCCTGCCGCCGCTCGGACTCGCCCTCTCCTCGGGGCTCCTGGTCCCCTGGCTGCTGGTCCGGGCGCGCTGGACCCAGCAGGTGCCCCGGCTCGCGCTGGCGGTGTGGGCGGTGAGCGGCGCGGTGTTCGCCGCGTCGGCCGCGCTGCTGCCCGCCCATCTCGTCCTGCCGGCGGACACCAGCCACCGGCTGAGCGATGTCTATCTCGGGCTCCGCTTCCCGGCCCTGGAGCGGCTCCTCGACCCCACCGGCCGCGAATACCTGGCCCTCGCCCTGGCCCTCACGGTGCTCGCGCTGCCCGCCGTCGGGTACGCGCGGGAGCTGGTACGGGCGAGGCGGGCGAGGCTGCGGCACGCGGGGGTCCTGCGACTGGTCGGACGGTACGACCCGGCTCTGCGGGCGACCGTGCTCGACCACGCGCGGCCGGCGGTGTACTGCCTCCCGGGGCGCACCCGCCGGGTCGTGGTCTCCTCGGGGGCCGTGGACACGCTCACCGACGCCCAGTTGGCGGCGGCGCTCGCGCACGAGCGGGCCCACATCACCGGGCGCCACCATCTGCTGGTGGCGGCGGCGGAGGCGTTCGCGGCGGTGTTCCCGCGGCTTCCCCTGGCACGGCACGGCGGGGCGGCCGTACCGCTGCTGCTCGAAATGACGGCGGACGACCGGGCGTTGCGGCGCTGCACGCGCGACGCGCTGGCCACGGCGCTGTACGCCCTGGCATCGGGGCAGGCGCCGCGCGTGGCGTTCGCGGCGGGCGGCCCGTCGGCGGCGCTGCGGATGCGGCGGATCCTCACTCCGCACAGTGCGGGGCATCCGGTGCTGCGGGGCCTGTCGACGATCGCGGCGGCGGGTCTCGCGGTGGCGCCGCTGATCATCGCCTGCTGTTCCTTCTCCAGCTAATTGACTCGATTCACTACGTAATTACTAAGTGAATTCGTAGATTTCGCAACGGTCACATCACTCTGAATTCCCGGCTATTGTGGGTATGTTGGCGCTCAGGCTCGGCACATCGAAGGGTACGAACCAATGCAGCTGGCTGACGTGCGGACGGCTGCGGCCGGGGACGCGACGACGATATCCAGGCTGCTGGCCGACGCCATTCGAGGCAGCTATGACGGAATACTCGGTGAAATCCCCGTGCGCCGACTCGTCTCCACGCAATGCGCACTTCCCCGTATACGCGCGGAAATTGAAATTCCCGGCGGCGCGCCGGGCTGGCTCGGCTGGCTGGTGGCCACCGACGCGGAGGGCGCCGTCGTCGGCGCGGCGGCGGGCGGGGTGCCGGTCCCGGGCGAGGGTGAGCTGTACGCGCTGGCGGTGGCGGAGGGATCGCGACGGCGGGGCGTGGGGTCGGCGCTGCTGGCGGCGGCGACGGACCGCATGCGGGGGTACGGGGCGGCCGAACAGCGGGTGAGCCTCCCACTGGAGGCCGACCCGTCGCTCCCCTTCTACGACAAGCGGGGCTTCACCCCCCTGACCCCAACCCGCCTGAGCCGCCCGCTCTGACGTCCGCCTCTGGTGGCGGGACGGGCCCGCCACCCGGTGGTCGCGCCTTGGCAGATGAACGCCATCGCGTGTTCACGCCGTGCGATCCGCTGGCCCCGGCGGGCCACCCCCCTCCAGGATGGATCACAGCGGCGCGGGCCCGGCGGCACGGGATCCTCGCCCGGACGGCATGGACCGAGCGAGCCCCTGGAGGAGCGATGCAGAAACAGAGCGGCGCCGCGCTCGCGCCGGTCCTGCCGTCCCGATACGACCTCACCACCGACCCCCTCCCGGGGCTGGAGTCCGTCGCCCCCGGCGACGAGGACTCCGTCTGGCTGCACGACGCCCTCCTCGGCCCCCACAGCGCGGACATCGTCCGCTATCTCGGCCTCGCCCGCGCCACCGGCGGCCACGGCCCCGTGCTCGACCTCGGCTCCGGCGCCGGGCGGCTCGCCGTCCCGTTCGCCCGGCACGGCTTCGCCGTCGAGGCCGTCGACCGGGACGCCGCCGCCCTGGAGCGGCTGCGGACCTGGGCCAGCCGCATCGGCCCCCAGGTCGCCGAGCTGATCGTGACCACCCACGCCGATCTCACCGAACTCCGCCTGCACGGCAGCTACCGCCTCGCGCTGCTCGCCGGCGCCATGGTGTCCGCCGTCCCCCCGATGGCCCGCCCCGGTCTGCTGCGCGAGATCGCCTCGCACCTGGACACCGGCGGCGCCCTCGCCCTGGACTACACCTCCCACCTCCTCCCCGGACTCGTCGCCGAACCACGGCGGACCTGGGCCTTCCAGGTCCCGCGCTTCGACGGGATCGACGAGTGGGTGGTCGCCCGGCAGGTCTTCGACCTCGGCGAGATGAGCGAGCGGATCACGTACTACGCCGCCAGGACCGGGAAGCTCTCCACCGAGCGGACCGTGCTGACCACCGACAAGTGGATCATCGACCCCGAGAGCCTCGCGGCCGAACTGCACTCCGCCGGCCTGCACATCGAGGGCCGGCGCCGGCACCGCATCGACGAACGGACCGAGAGCGTGCTGCTGGTCTGTCGTACGGACGACTGACATCAAGGACGGGCAAGAGGTACGATGCCTGCAAAAGTTTGAGCGGACCAGGCGGACCAGGCAGACCAGGACCAGGCGGAGAAGATGGCAGTCGTGGATGAGCTGACGGGCCGCGAAGCGGTGATCCAGCGCCTTCGCGACGTCGGCCTGCGCGTCACGGGCCCCCGCCTGGAGGTGCTCACGGTGCTCGCCTCGGCCGGCCACCTCGACGTCGAGGCCATCACCACCACCGCCCGAGAGCGTCTCGGCACGCTCACCAGCCAGGCGGTGTACGAGATGCTCCGGCACTTCCAGGAGACGGGCCTGGTCAGCAAGTTCGACCGCCCCGGCCTTCCGGCCGTCTTCGAGATCTCCGGACCGCCCCACCAGCACGCGCTCTGTGTGCAGTGCGGCCGTGTGGAGAACGTCGAGGCCAAGGCGCCCACCCCGCCCCGCGGCAGCCTTCCCGACTGGCAGACCACCGACGCCGAGGTCGTCTTCAAGGGGCTGTGCCCCGACTGCGCGCAGGCTTCCGCGTCAGGCTGAGGCCGATTGAACACCGTGCGTCGCGTTCGATTTTGTGGCAGGGTCTAGCGGGGCGATTCAACGGGATCCGCAGGGATCCGAGGGGAGTCTGCTGCGCTGTGTCGAAAAACGCCACCGGGACGCGTACGGGAAGCGATCAGGCTCTCGCCGTCTATCTCGAACTCCGGGCCCGCCCCGTCTCCGCCCACGCCTTCGACGAGGTCGCCGACGGGCTCGACCTCTCCGCCGACGAGCGCGAGCGATGTCGTGGCGAACTCGCCACCCTGGGCCTGATCGAACCGGCCGAGTGCACGGCGGACGCGGTCGTCGACCCCGATGTCGCCCTGGTCCGCCTCCTGCAGTACGAGCGCGACCGGCTGGAGAGCCGGCTCGCCGAGACGAGCCGCGCGCAGACCAGCCTGGCGACCCTGGCGGGCCCCTTCCTCCGGACCTCCGACGCCCCGCGCTCCGAGGTCGAGGTCGAGATCGTCGCCGACGCCGCGCGCGTGCGCCGCGAACTGGCCGGGCTCACCGACACCGTGGAGAGCTCCCTGCACGTGATGCACACCGGTTCCGTACGGCGCGAGGACATGGCCGAGGAGCTGGAGCGCGACCGTCACAGGATCGCCCGCGGGGTGCGCGTCCGCGCCATGTACAGCCGCCGCATCAGCGCCGTACCGGAGATGGCGCAGCACCTGGAGGCGCGGGCCGCGCTCGGGGTGGAGCTCCGCTTCTCCCCCGTCGTCCCGATGAACATGGTCCTCGCGGACGAGAACTTCGCCCTGCTGCCCACCGATCCGCACGATCCGGACTCGGCCGCGATCCTGGCCCGCGGCCCCGGCCTGGTCCGCTCCTACCGCGCGCTCTTCGAGTACTGCTGGCACGCGGCCACCGCCTATGGCGACGAGGCGACGGAGACGCACGGCGGCGACGGACTGTCCGAGCAGCAGCGGGTCGCGCTCCAGATGCTCGCCTCGGGCATCAAGGACGACCAGATCGCGAAGAACCTGGGGGTGTCGCTGCGGACGGTCAGCCGGCTGATCTCCGAGGTGATGCAGGAGCTGGACGCGGCGAGCCGCTTCGAGGCCGGGGTGAAGGCGGCCCGGCTCGGTCTGCTGGACGGGGAACTACGCGAACGGGACGCCGAGTTAGGGTGACGACGGCACGGACAAGATCGACCGACGACCGCTCGCCGCGCCGTGTGACAGGGTGAGGCGGGGGCGACTCGGAGCGACGAGGGGGGTCACTTCGCCATGGCCACGGTGAGCGACGGCATGAACGAGGAGGCCGTCGGAGCGGCCCTGACCCTCTATCAGGAACTGCGCAGACGCGGGGTGTCCAGTTTCCGGGAGGCGTGCGCGAGCGTGCGGCTCGCGCCGGAGGAGTACGAGCGATGTCGCGAGGAACTCACCTCGCTCGGCCTCATCGTCCCGACGACCAGGGCGCACGCCACGATCTCCGACGTGCGGGACGCCAACTGGCAGCCGGACACGGACACGGTGGCCGCGGTCGATCCCGAGATCGCCCTGCTGCGCCTGCTCGACCGGGAGCGCGAGCGGCTGCGGGAGCACCTGGCCGAGGCCGACAAGGCGTACAGCACGCTGGAGACGCTCGCCGGAACCTTCCTGCGGGCCGGGTCGCTGACGCGCTCCGGGATCGCGGTGGAGGCGATCACCGACTACCGGCGGATCCAGCAGGCCCTGGAGGACATCGTCGACGTCGTGCAGGAGAGCTCCTGCTCGATGTATCCGAGCGGCCCCACCCGGGCGATCCCGGAGCGGATCCTCGACCGCGACCGGCGGAAGATCGACAACGGGGTGCGGGTCCGCGCGATCTACCACAGCCGGGACGCCGCCCGGCCGGAGCACACGGACCTGCTGAACCGCCGGGTCGAGCTCGGGGTGGAGGTGCGCATCGCGTCCGTCGTGCCGATGAACATGGTCATCGCCGACGAGCAGTACGCCGTGGTGCCGCTCCGCCCGGAGGCCCCCCGCGAGGGCGCCATCCTGGCCCGCGGCCGCGTCCTCGTCCGCTCGTATCTGAGCCTGTACGAGCACTGCTGGCACACCGCCTCCCCCTACGGGGACGACACGGCGGCCGACCGGGGCGGCGACGGCCTCTCCGAGCAGCAGCGGGCGGCGCTGCAGATGCTCGCGACGGGGATGAAGGACGAGAAGATCGCCCGGAACCTCGGGGTCTCGCTGCGCACGGTCAGCCGCATGCTCTCGGAACTCATGCAGGAATTAGGGGCGACGAGCCGTTTCGAGGCCGGCGTGCGTGCGCTGCGCATGGGCTGGGTGGACTGAGTTCCTCCGGCGCCGGAAACGAAAAGAGCCCCGCCGATCGCCTTCGGGCGATTGCGGGGCTCCTCTGTTTCCAGCTGATTACCGCTGACTCCCCAGCTGAATTCAGCTTCTTGCCGGATCAGTTGGTGGGCGCCGGGGAGGGCACCGGCCAGTCGTCGTTCGTCCCGTCCGCCTGCTGGTGGAGCTGGGCGGGGGCGCTCTGCGGGGTGGCGACCAGCGAGGCGCCGCCGGCGACGGCCGTACAGGCCACCATGGCGAGGGCGAACTGGCGGACGATCTTGCGGATACCGGCGTGACGCGCAGCAGACATGATTCCTCCAGGAGTGGGAATGTGAATTCCGCCTTCCGGGGGCCCGTGCCGCCGGGCGCTCCCTGAAGACATCTCCATATTGGCCCGCTCCGGGAAACGGATCCAGAGTTTCTCCATGCGTGGATCTGCCATGGCGTGGATGCGTCATTGTGCCAATGCGACGGCCACACAACGGAATTGCCGAATCCGGGATGCCCCATACCTTTGGTCAGACCAAAAGAGATGTTAGGCTTGTGGTACGGCCTTCTCGTTCCTCCAGGAGAGAGAGGCCGTCGGGGCAGGAGCGTGCCGCCGCTCCTGCCCCACCCCTCTCCCCCTCCCTCAGAGCCGCCTCGTAGACCTCGATCGTCCGGGCGGCGGAGCAGCGCCAGCTCATCCCCCGGGCGTGCCGGACCGCCGCCTCACCCATCCTCGCCCGCGCCTCCGGATGCGCCGCCAGCCACAGCAGCCGGCGGGCGTACTCCACCGGATCGTGCCCCCGGACGAGCAGCCCCGTCACCCCGTCCCACACCGCCGTCGGCAGCCCGCCCACCGCCGCCGCGAGCACCGGCGTCCCGCAGGCCTGCGCCTCCAGGGCCACCAGACCGAAGGATTCGCTGCGGGAGGGCACCACGAGCACGTCCGCCGCCCGATACCAGTCGGCGAGCCGCTCCTGCGGTACGGGAGGACAGGGCCGCAGCACATCGGTCACCCCCAGCTCCCGCGCCAGCTGCCAGGCCGAACCCTCCCGGGTCGCCCCCGAGTGACCCCCGACGACCGGCACCAGCAGCCTGCGGCGCAGGTCCGGCGCCATCGACAGCAGCTCCGCCACCGCCCGTACGAGCACGTCAGGGCCCTTGAGGGGCTGGATGCGCCCCGCGTACAGGGGGATGAACGCATCGGCCGGCAGCCCCAGCCGGGCCCTGGCCGCCGCGCGCCCTCCCCCGGAGCCTGCGGCCGGGGAGGTACCCCCACCCGGCTCGAAGGTGCGCAGATCGACCCCCGGCCGCACCACCACGGTGCGCGGAGCCTCGGCCCCGTACAGCGCCCGCAGCGCCTCGGCCTCGTCGGCCGTGTTGGCGATCAACCGGTCGGCGGAGTGGACGACCTGGCGCTCGCCACGGATCCGGAGTTCGGGCTCGGGGGTGTCGCCCTCCGCGAGGGCCGCGTTCTTCACCCGGGCCAGGGTGTGCGCGGTGTGGACCAGCGGTATCCGCCAGCCGGCGGAGGCGATACGGCCGGCCTGCCCGGAGAGCCAGTAGTGGGAGTGGACCAGGTCGTAGCGCCGGTCCTCCTTGAGCAGGGCCAGCGAGAACGGCACGACGAGACCCGGCATGGCTTCCTTGGGGAGCGCCCGGCGCGGGCCGGCGTGCAGATGACGGACCCGCACGCCCGGCGCGAGATCCACGAGCGGGGGGCGGCCCTCGCCCCGGCAGCGGGTGAACAGATCGACCTCCGCGCCCTGTTCGGCCAGGGCACGGGACAGCTCGACCATGTAGACGTTCATCCCGCCGGCGTCTCCGGTCCCGGGCTGGTGCAGCGGGGAGGTGTGGACGCTGAGCATGGCGACGCGCAGAGACACGTGGGGCTCCTGTGAGGGCGGGCCACGTGTCCCTGCGTTGCGTCGCGCACGGCCACGCGGCGGGTGGGGGTGGAGAGGGTGGTCGGGACGGTGATGGATCAGAGACCGATGGATCAGAAACCGAAGACGGGGCCGGACGGCGGAGCGAGCCGGGTGCCCGGCAGCGGCCCGGCCAGGGCGGAGCTGTCGATCGGACGGCCCGGCTCCACCCTCAGCGCGGCCGCCAGCCGGTCGGCGCCCTCCGGCATCACCGGCCGCGCCCACGCGGACAGCGCCGACGCGACCGCCAATTGCGTGGCGAGCGCGGGCAGATGGCGGCAGGCCGTCGTCGGCCGGCAGCGCTCATGGGCGTTGACATGGCCGAAGTCGGCGACCGAGCGCACCACCTCGTCGAGGACGGCGACCGCGCGGCGCGGGTCGAAGGCATCGGGGCCGTACGCCTCCCGCAGATCCTCGACGGCCCGGTGCAGCCGCCGTTCCAGGACCTCCCAGCCGGTGCCGCCGGGCAGCGCCTGCGGGGCGAGGCCGGCGCACTCCTCGCGTACGGAGGTGAAGAGCCGCGACAGCCAGCTGTTCCAGCTCTCGTCCAGCTCACGGCGGGCCGCGGCGAGCCGGTCACGGTGGAAGACCGTGCGGCGGCCCAGCGGGCGGGCCTGCAGGACGTGCCGGCGCAGCGTGTCGGAGCCGTACTCGGTGAGCAGGTCGAGCGCCCAGACGTTGCCCTCCTGGACACCCTCCTCGACGACGTACGACTCGTTGACGCAGAAGTCCTGCGGGAGCTTGATGTCCTGGGCCAGGAGCATCACCGGCAGCAGCACGGCGTGGCAGAACGCGTGCCCGAAGCCGCAGAAGTGGATGGCGCGGCGGGGCAGCGGGCCCTTGGTGTCGTAGCCGAACAGGTGCATCGCGGCGGCCTCGAAGCAGCCGTCGACGCGATGGTCGGGGAAGCCCTCCACCGGCACCTGGAGGCCCCACTCGGCCGGGTGGCCGACGGCGATGTCCGGCAGCCCGTCCTCCACCAGCGACTCGCACAGCGCGGCGAGACGGGGCGGAAGGCCGGCGGTCGCCCAGTAGTCGGCGAGGGTCTCGCGGAAGGGTTCGAGGGGGATGTAGAGACGGCGGCAGCGGCGGGACAGCGCGGGGGTGTCGCAGAGCGAGCACCGGGGCGCGATCAGGTCGCCCCCGTCGTTGGGCCGGGCGCACTCGTGGCACATCCCGCCGTCGCTGGACGCGCCGCAGTGCGGGCAGGCGCCGGTGACGTGCGCGCCGTACAGCCAGCGCTCGCACGGCTCGCAGTACGGCAGCAGTCGGGTGCGCGGCGCGATGACGCCGTCCGCGTACAGCCGGCTGAAGAGGTCCTGCACCCAGCGGCCGTAGCCGCGGTCGCGGCGCGGCCGGACGATGTGGTCGAACTCGACGCCCGAGCGCAGCCAGTCGGCGGTGATCGCCGCGCGGTAGCCCTCGGCGACCTCCTCGGGCTTGCGGTGGTGGCGCAGGGCCCGGACCTCGACGGAGCTGGCGTGGTCGGCGGTACCGGTGGTGAACCGTACGGGCTCGCCCTCGGCCCGCAGGAACCGGGACAGGACGTCGGCGGCGACGTACGGCCCCGCGAGATGGCCGATGTGCAGTTCGCCGTGGGTGGCGGGAGGGGTCGCGGTGATCCAGACGGGCGTACTCATGGGACCTCCTTGACGCTGTGGTGCGGTGAGCTTCAGCGCGGTTCGAAATGGAAGGAGCGGATGAAGCAGTCACGGGGCTGTTCGACGGCATAGACGATGCATTCGAAAAGGGCCTGGGTGGTCAGCTTCTCGTCCGGGGCTATTCCGTCCGGATTCGATCCGTCCCATTCCGCGAACCGGGGATCCGAGGTGGAGAAATCCGGCGGGAAGAGCGAGAAGACCCGGACGCCGGAAGGGCGCAGCCGGCGCGAGAGGATGTCGGCGAAGCCCGCTTGCGCGCTCTTCGCCGCCCAGAACGCCTCGTGCGCGGCGCCCGCCGCCGCGGAGGCGCCCCCGGCGTCCCGCACGGCGACCATGTTGACGATGTCGGGCCGCAGGGAGCCGCGCAGCAGCGGCAGGAAGTGCTTGACCATGAGGACGGTGCCGCCGGCCGTCGACTCGATCGTCTCCACGATCTGGTCGTCGCTGGCCGCCTCCAGGTCCATGCCGTCGAGCCAGCGGGCGCCGTTGTTCACCAGCAGGTCGACCCGGTCGGTGCGCTCGCCGACCCGCGCCGCGAACTCACGGATCTCGGCGGGCCTGCTCAGATCGCAGCCGAACGCGTGGATGCGGTCGCGGGCGGATCCCATGACCTCGGTACGGGTGCGTTCGGCGGCCTCGACGGTGCGGGCCGAGACATAGACCTCGGCGCCGAGATGGGCGAATCCGACGGCGAGTGCGCGGCCGAAATAGCGGGACGCTCCGGTCACGACGACACGCAGATTCTCGAATTTCATGCTCGTCCGCTCTCCCCATGGATACCGGTTGCCGGTCGGAATTCAGCGTGGCAGAGGAATCGGCGCCGAAGCCCGGTGAGAGGGGTGCGCGTTCACGCCGTTGCGTGGATACGCCACGGCAGTTCCAGCCTGCCGAGCACGGTCGCGCGCTTGTGGTGGACGGCGACACCGCGGGGGTCGGCGGAGACGGCGACGGTCCCGCCGGGGGTGTGTACGGGCCCGTCGAGGGGCGGTACGACCGTCCCGGGGAGCGCGGCCGCGGCGGAGAGCGCGGCGGCGCCGGTGAGGGCGAGCCGGGGATGCCAGCCGCCGACGGTGAGGGCACGGACGGCGGTCCCGCCCGGGCCGGCCGTGAACGCGGCGATCTTGGGCAGGGCGGAGTGCGGTGCGTACCCGAGCACGCGGGCGGCGTGGGCGCGCAGCGCGAGCAGCCGCCGGAGGGTGTCGTCCCCGGCCCGGAACAGCCCCTCGGCGGTACGGATCCCGAGGTGCGCGGCGTCGACGAAGACGTACGGATTCCCGTACCGGACGAGTGAGACGGGCACCTCGTCGAGCACGTCGACCGGGCGCCCGGTGGGGAGCGTGCCCGGGGCGTCGGGGGGTCGCAGGAAGCGGAGGGTGTACGAGCTCCAGGGCTCGGGCGGCTCGGGCGGTCCGGGTGACTCGGGCGGCCCGGGCGGTCCGGGCGGTCCGGGTGGTCCGGGCGGCTCGGGCGTGCAGTGGAGGACGTCGCCGGTCGTCACGGCGCGGACCGTGACCGGCCCTTGGCGGCCGGAGGCCACCACGCAGGCGAGGAGGGAATGCCCGCAGCCGGTACGGAAGTCGAAGCCACCGTCCGGCAGGGCCTGCACGAAGCGGTAGTCCAGGTCCGGGCCGGGGCGGGCCGAGGGGCCGTACAGCGCGATCTTGTTCAGTCGCGCGTACGGCGTCCCGGCGAGGGCCTCACGCAGCGCGCCCAGCTCTCCCCGCGACGCCAGTGCGCTGCCGGGCAGTTGTCCCGTCTCGACGACGAGGGTGGGCCCGGGCGCGTCCTCGGCCCGGACCACCGTGGCGATCACGCCGCACAACCCACCGGGATCCTCATGCCCTGCACCACGTCCGACCACAGCTCGTGCACGGCCAGGCCCCACAGGGCCAGCGCGTCCCGCTGCGAGGGCCGCGCGATCTGCCGGGCGAGGAGCTTCTGGACGCGGTCGGCCCGGACCTTGCCGCCCAGGACGAGGCGGGCCGGGGAGAGGAGTTCGCGGACCGTGTCGAAGAGCGGGCCGCCCGGCGTCAGCATGGCCGCGATCGGCAGCGTGAAGGGCTGCTTGGGGCGGGCGAGGACCGCGGCCGGCAGCAGGTCGCCCCCGGCCTCGTACAGCGCCCGCTTGCCCCGCAGGGCCGCGGGCGGCAGCGAGCGCGCGTGCGCCACCACCCCCGGCTGGCAGAACGGCAGCCGCGCCTCGACGGCCCACGCCATCGACAGATGGTCCACGCGCCGCAGGTGGTACGCGGGCAGCCGCCACCGCGTCTCGAACGCCGTCAGGGCCGTCATCCGGTCGGGCCCCGCCGAGCGCAGCTCCTGCTCGATCCGGTCGGCCGCCGAGCCCTGCTCGGCGATGTACGCGCGGTATCCCGAGGTGTACAGGTGCTCGCGCAGCATCCGCGGCGCCGCCGACAGCGCGTCCGCGTACGCCCCGGCCCAGTCCGCGCCCGCCGGTGCGTCGAGCGCCGCGCGCATCCGGTCGTACCCGCCGAAGAGTTCGTCGGCGCCGTCCCCCGCGAGGGCCACGGTGAACCCGGCCTCCCGTACCGCCCGGAACAGCGCGTACGTGGAGAGGGCGATGGGGTCGGCGTTGGGCTGGCCGAGGTGGCGGACCGTACGGGTGAGCAGCGAGCCGAGCTCGTCGGGGTCGAGCGCCACCTCGTGGTGCGTGGTCCGGGCGCGGCGGGCGACCGAGCGGGCGTACGCGGCCTCGGAGTCGGGCCACTTGCCCCGGTAGGTGAGGTGGAAGGTGTGCAGCGGCGGGGCGTCGCTCTCGCGGGCGTACTCGGCGGCGAGGGCCGTGACGAGTCCGGAGTCGAGGCCGCCGCTCGTGATCGCGCACACGGGCACCTCGGCGCGGGCGAGCCGCCGCACCTCGCGCCGTAACACGTCCTGGGTGTCGCCGACCGGCCTCGCCGGATGCGGGGCGCGGCGCCGCACGACCGGCCGGCAGCCGGGCCGTACGACGGCGGTGGCGCCCGGCGGCAGCACCTCGATGCCGTCGAGCGCGGTGCGGGCCGAGAACGACGTACGGGTGGCGAGGACGGTGTCGAGGGAGTCCTCGCGCGGAGCGATCCGTACCCCCTCGAACGCGAGCAGCGCCGGGATCTCGGAGGCGAACCGGGTGGACCCGTCGGCGGCGGCGTGGTGCCAGTGGACGGGCTTCATGCCCATGTCGTCGACGGCGAGGACGAGTTGGGCGCGCCCGGGCCGGAGGTCGAGGACCGCGACGGCGAACATGCCGTCGAGGTGCTCGGCGAACGCGGGGCCGTACTCCGCGTACAGCGCGGGCAGCACGTTGCCGTCGCAGCGGTCGGGGAAGCGGTGTCCGCGGGCGGCGAGGTGCCGGCGCAGCGACGCGTGGTTGTAGACCTCGCCGTTGAGCACGGCGAGGACGCCGGGCAGATGCGGCAGCCGGTAGGGCTGCTGCCCGCCGCACGGGTCGGTGACGGCGAGCCGGTCGCACCCGAGCGACCAGCCGGCCCCGCTGAGCACCTCGTGTTCGTCGGGCCCGCCGTGTCGCTGGCGGGCCGACACCGCCGCGAGCTCGGCCGGCTCGGGGCGGGCCGCGCGGGCCGCCGCCCCGGCGGCGAAGGAGCCGAAGATCCTGCACATACCGGTCACCCTCCAAGCACGTAACCCGTCACACCCAATGATTTGAATCTACCAACTTTTTGAATGGCGCGTAAGTGCCATGTCCAGTTCACGCCACGACATGGCCTTGCGACGCCCCCGCCACCCCAACAGGCTGGCCCCATGGAGGACTTCGACCACACCGATCGCACCGCCCCCGCGTCCCTGCTCGTGGTGGCCGCACACCCGGACGACATCGAGTTCTGCGTCAGCGGCACGGTCATGCAGTGGATCGAACGCGGGTCCCGCGTCACCTACTGCATCGTCACGGACGGCGGCGCCGGCGGTTACGACGACCGGCTCCCGCGCCAGGCGATGGCGGATCTGCGCCGTGCCGAGCAGGTCCACTCCGCCAAGCTCAGCGGCGTCGCGGACGTCCGCTTCCTCGGCTACCCCGACAGCTTCGTGGAGCCGAGCGTGGAACTCCGCCGCGACCTGTGCCGGGTCATCCGCGAGGTGCGCCCGCAGCGGGCGATCATCCCCTCCCCCGAGATCAACTGGGCGCGCGTGGCCGACCTCCACCCCGACCACCGCGCCGTCGGCGACGCCTGCCTGCGCGCGATCTACCCCGAGGCCCGCAACCCCTTCGCCCACCCCGAGCTGCTGAAGGAGGAGGGCCTGGAGCCGTGGATCGTCCACGAGCTGTGGCTGATGACGGGCCCGACGCCCAACCAGTACGTCGACGTCACCTCCGTCTTCGACCGCAAGGTGGAGGCGCTGCGGATCCACACCTCCCAGACGGCCCACTTCGACGACCTCGCGGGGCTGTTACGGGAGTGGCTGAGCGAGCACGCGACGGCGGGCGGCCTGCCGCCGGGCCGGATGGCGGAGGCGTTCCAGATCGTGCACATCGACTGAGCGGCGCTTCGGCTGCCCTGATCGCTCGCCATGAACTCGCCTCGAATAACCAAACGGGACGACTCGTATGGTAAAAGTGAGTCGTGACTGTCAGGACAACTCCGCGCGGACGCCCGCGTGATGAGCGTGCGCATGCCGCGATTCTCGCCGCTGCCACCGAACTGGTGGCCGAGACCAGCTATGCCGCCATGTCCCTCGGAGCCGTGGCGGCCCGGGCCCGGGTGGGGAAGGACACCATCTACCGCCGGTGGACCGGCAAGGCCGAGCTGGTCTACGAGGCGGTGTTCACCACCACCGACAGCGCCCCGGTTCCCGACACCGGCACCCTCGAAGGGGACCTCACCGTCCTCGTACAGCAGTTGATCGACGAGTTCACCGCACCGGCCGCCGCGGCGACGCTGCCCGGCCTGCTGGCGGACTTCGCCGCCTCCCCCGCGCTGCGCGCCACCATCCGCACCGCCTTCCTCGCCCCGGCCAAGCAGCGCCTGGCCGATGTCTTCGAACGGGCCCAGGAGCGCGGCGAGACCGGCGACGGCGTCGAGACCGACCTGGTGCTCGACACCCTCGTCGGCACCATCCTGTTCCGACTGGGCATCCTCGGCGAGCCCGCCGGGCCCCAACTGGCCCGGGACATCGCCGGGATCGCCGCCAAGGGGATCGAGGCCCGGTGAACGGATGGCTTCTGGCGGCAGGCGTCCTGGCGACCGTGACGGCCCTGATCCACCTCGTCGCCGGGGGGCGCGACGTGGTCCGCCCGCTGCTGGACAGCGCCCTGGCAGCCGAGCCGCTGCGCACCCTGCACGCGGTGTGGCACTTCGCCACGGCGGACCTCCTGTTCAGCGGCGTCGCACTGATCGCCCTCGCGGCCCGTCCCACGCCGAACGCGCCACTCGTCCTCTTCATCGCGGCCCACTTCCTCGCGTATGCGGCGGTGTTCCTGGTGATCACCCTCCGCGCGGGCTGGCCGCGCCCCCTGCTGCGACTGCCGCAGTGGATGCTGCTGCTTCCCGTGGCGGTCCTGGCGGGAGCCGGTGCGCTGTAGCCGCACCGGCCGGGGCACACGGGGCATGAAGCCCCGCCGCCCACCGGGCGCGAAAACGCTGAGCGCCGCCCCGCGTTCACCCCGACAGCTCGCACCACACCGTCTTCCGGTCCGCGGCCTGCTCCACGCCCCACCGCACCGACAGCGCCTCAAGCAGCGCCAGCCCCCGCCCCGACTCGTCCTCGCCCGTCGCGTCCCGCAGGACCGGCCAGACCCTCGGGTCCGGGTCGGTCACCTCGACGCGGGTGCGACCGTCGGCCGTCGCGCGTACGTGGAGGGTGACCGGGGTTCCCTCCCCCACGTGCGTGATGACGTTGGCCAGTAACTCGCTGACGCAGAGCTGGAGATCGGGCCCACGGTCACGCAGTGCGTGCCGCACCTCCGGCACGGCCTTGGGTACGGCCAGCAGCTCCACGGTGAGCTCGTTCATCCCTCGGCCGCCTTGCGCAGGACGCCGGCCAGTTGGCGAGCTGTCGCCACGTTGCAGTTGCCGAGCGCGACGAGCGGGGGCCGGATCGAGCGTCCGGCGAGGGTGACCGGATCGACGCCGAGGGACGGCAGCGTGATGCCGTGAGCTGCGAGTGCGGCGCGCAGGGCGTCGATGTCGGGACGGATGTCGTCGTCCATGGGGGTCCACCTTCGGTTGCGTGCTGTGATGAACGGATCACACGCTGCCGCGCCGGGCCCTACGGTGGAAGGGTTTCCCGCTCCACGGCGCAAGGTGCGAAAGGCGGTCAACGGTGGCTGCACGCAAGGAGATCGACGGCTCGGCGAGCGTGCCGGAGTTCTACGGCAAGGAGCTCCGCTTCAAGAGGGAGGAGGCGGGGCTGACGCTGGAGAGGCTGGTGGACGGCAGCTTCTACGGCGTCACGTATCTGAGCGAGATCGAACGCGGTGAGCGCCGCATGCCGCTGGACTTGGCCCGGCACGTGGACCGGGTTTTGAAGACGGACGGCTTCTTCGCACGTCGCTGCGAGGACGTCCGCAAGGCGAGGCGGAAGGGGCACGCACCGTACTTCGAGCGTGTGCTGGAGGCGGAAAAGCGCGCCGAGACCATCCAGCAGTGGTCACCTACCGTGTTCCCTGGCCTGCTCCAGACCGCCCCGTACATGCGCGCGCTGTTCCGGGCCGAATGGGCCCAGGACCTGCCAGAGGAGATCGACGAGAAGATCAACGGCCGCCTCGCGCGCGCCCAGCTCTTCGAGCAGGACCACAAGAAGCCCGAGTACTGCGTCGTTCTGCACGAGTCCCTGCTTCGGCTGACCGTCTTGCCAGGCGCGCAGATGGCCGAACAGCTCGATCACATCGCCGCCCTCATCAGGCGGGGTCGGGTCTTTACGCAAATCCTCCCGTGGAACTCCGGCGCCCATGCCCTCATGCTGGGGAACGCCATGGTTCTGGACTTCTCCGACGCACCACCGATGGTCTACATGGAGGGGCAGCACCACGGAAACACCGTCGACGATCCGGCCATCGTGAAGCAGTATCGGAGGTCGTACGATCTCCTGAGGGCCGCCGCTTTGCCGCTGGAGGCGTCCCTCGCCATGATCGAGGACGCGGCAGAGGACTACCGAAATGGCCCGCAGTCGGATTGACTTGAGCGCCGCCACTTGGCGTAAGAGCAGCTACAGCAACACGTCCGGCGGCGACTGCGTCGAGGTCGCCGAGGAGTTCGCCCGCTGGCGCAAGAGCAGCTTCAGCAACTCCTCGGGCGGCAACTGCGTCGAGGTCGCGGACGACGCCCCCGGTCTCGTCCCCGTCCGCGACTCCAAGCGTCCCCACGGCCCCGTCCTCGTCCTCCCCGCCGCCGCCTGGACGCCCTTCGTTCAGGGGCTCAAGGGCTCGTAGGCGTCACCGCGTCGACCTCGACCTCGACCAGCCAGTCGGGGTCGATGAAGCGGGAGACCTCGACGAACGTGGTCACCGGCCGCACGGCGGCGAAGCGTTCGCCGTGGGCCCGCGCGGCTTCCTTCCAGGTCGTGACGTCGGTCAGCATGACGCGCGTCCGCACCACGTCCTCGAGCGAGGCCCCCGCCTCCCGCAGCGCGCGCTCGGCGATGTCGAGACAGCGCACCGTCTGGGCGTAGACATCGCCGGGGCCGACGGTGGAGCCGTCGTCCCCGATGGGTGCGGTCCCCGCGACGGCGACGTGCTGCCCCACCCGCACCGCGCGGGAGAACCCGATCTGCGGTTCCAGCGGGGATCCTGAACTGACGATCTGACGCATGTTCTCCTCCATCAGTGGCCGCCGAGACCCGGAAGGCACGTGCCGTCCATCGTGCGGCCGGCGACCTCGGCCGTGACGCCGTCGAGGTCACCGATGCGGCCGTTGACGCACACCTTGCCGTGGCCGCCGCCGACGAGGACGTTCTTCAAGGGCTTGCCGAACTCGCCCCGTATCTCGACCTCGTTCGGCTGGACGCCGATGACCGGGGCGACGGCGTCCCGCAGCTCGGCCTCCGTGGCCGGCTTCCCCGCGAACGTCCGCAGCGTGGCCCCGAGCGCCTCCGCCTCGTCCTCCGCCCCGGCCCGCTGCTCCGGGGTGAGCTCCATCTCGCGCCGGTAGCCGTGGTTCTCGGCGTACTTGTCGGCCATGTCGTCCGGGTCGTACAAGCTCGGCGTCCCCGCCGGTCTCCCCGTCGGCGTCCCCGTCGACGCCCCGGCCGCCCGCAGGTCGTCCGGGGGGACGGCGCAGCCGCCGGCGACGAGGGTGACCAGAAGCAGGGCGGAGGCAGCCGCGGCGGGGCGGGTACGAGTACGCATGGCCCCATCCTGAGCGTCCCCGGGGGCCGCCGCGCACGGCCGCCGGGAGATGTGACCGACCCGTAGTCTCGACGCGTATACGCCCGCCGTGCGGAGGCCCCACGTCCAAGACACTGATCGACATCGACGATGCCGTGCTGGCCCTCGCCCAGCAGCAGCTCGGCACCAGGACGAAGCGCGACACCATCAACCGGGCGCTGACGATGGCGGCGGCGATCAGCGCGGACGATCGCGCGCGGGCGCTCCGCTGGCTCCAGGACAACGCCGAGGACTTTCTCGACTTCAAAGTCCTGGAAGTGCGGGAGCGGTCGGGGCTGTGAACTGCCTTGCCAACACCTCGGCAGTTCGCGCCGATCGAGACCACGAGCCGTTCTTCACCATGCTGAGCCAGACGTTCGGCTGGGTGCCCGCACTCGAGCAGCACCGCCTCACGCTGATCCACGTGGACGACGACTCCATCTCCATCGCCAAGGTGCGGCCGGAGATCTCCATGCTCCGCCTCCGGCCGCAAACCCCCTAGACGTGGCCCGACGCCGCCCTTTCAGGGGGTTCGATCAGCTCACGAGGTGGATCGCCAGCCCCCCGATCAACGCGCTCGACACCAGGGCTGTCGCCAGCCGCCCCCTGGGGCCCGTCAGGCCCCGGCCCAGCAGCGCGCCGCCCGAGGCCAGGAAGAGCTGCCAGCTGGCGGAGGCGACCAGGGCGGCCAGGACGAAGGCCGTACGGTCCAGGGGCGTGGCCGGACCCGAGGGGCCCGTCGCCAGGATCAGGGCCACGAAGTAGATCACGGTCATGGGGTTGAGGATCGTGATGCCCAGGAAGGTGAGGAAGGCCCGCAACGGGGTGAGAGGACTGTCGCGCTCGTCGCGGACCGCAAGGTCCCGGGCGCGGTAGGCCCGTACCGCCGTCCATGCCGAGCGGGCCGCGAGTCCCACCAGGACCACCGCGGAGACCCAGCGCAGCGGGGCCATGACGGGGGTGAGGAGCGGTACGAGCGCCGAGCCGCCCAGGACGGCGATCAGGGCGTAGAGCCCGTCCGCCGCCGCGACGCCGAGCGCCGCGGCCGCTCCCGTACGCCAGCCCGTGCGCGCCGTGACCGCCACGAGGTAGGCGCCGACCGCGCCGACCGGGATCGCGATGCCGTAGCCGGCGAGCAGGCCGGCCACCACCGCGGCGGTCACGCGACGGACGGGATCGCGCCTCCGGGGGAGCCGGGCTGCTGCTGGCGGCGGTAGCTGGCGCCGTCCTTCGTACGGGAGAGGTGGCCGTCGGTCACGAGGTAGCGGCGCAGGGCCGGGAAGTCCTCGTGGACGGAGAGCAGCGCCTCGTTGACCTCACGCTCGCTGTAGGAGCGGGTCGGCTCGAAGAGCGTCTCGGTGAGGTGGGCGAGCAGCTGTGCGCGGCGCGCGGCCTTGCGCGGGATCGCCTTCAGGCGCCCCTCGGCGGAGAACAGGTCCGCCACCGGGTTCGATACGGCGTGGGAAGTCATGCGCCGAAGCGTGGCGCGCGCCGTACCGGCCCGGCAACGGGTTTTCCGCACCCCCGGCGCCCTCCACGTCCCGCGCCAGGGCCGGCGCACTGAAGCGGACAGAGCGGAGGGAGGCGCTCCGATTTCTGTCATCAAGTGGCGTTCCAGCGAGATCAGTTGATGCGGACACTTGTGCGATCATGACAATGATTTCCGGCCATCGGCCGGAGCCTTTCTGATTGCAGAGGACCATGAAGTTCAACCCGATCGTCCGCGCCCGTCGCGGCCTGCTCGTTCTTGCCGCATCCCTCGGTCTCGTCTTCGGCGTCTCGGCCATTCCGGCCCAGGCGGCCGAGCCCTCCTTCACCTACCTCGGCACCGTCGAGATCCGCGTGGACCACTCCGGCCAGTGTCTTGAGGTGGCGGACTGGAGCACGGCGAACGGCGCGGCCGTCCGCCAGTGGCCCTGCACCGGTGGCGCCAACCAGAAGTGGCACCGCTTCTGGCGGTCGAACGATCTCGTTGGGTCGTCCTACTACGTCAACGTCAACAGCAACAAGTGCCTGGAGATCGGCGGCTGGGGGCGCAACAACGGTGCGACCGCCAACCAGTGGGACTGCCACTACGGCCTCAACCAGCTCTTCCACGGCGGCGACGGCATTCTCTACATGGACTACTCGTACGTCCAGGGCAAGTGCCTGGAGATAGCCGACTGGAGCACGCAGCCGGGCGCCCGCGCGCGGCTGTGGGACTGCCACTACGGCGCCAACCAGGGCTTCAGGAACAGGGCCGTGTCCTGGTAAGCCCCTGGGCGGGCGCCGGGCCCCTGCCCGGCGCCCGCCCGCCGGCCGCCGCCCGGGCCGTGCTCAGCGGTAGATGAGGAGTTCCTGCTCCGTCGCGCCCGTCAGGGTGTAGCGCGTGCGGACCAGGGGCCGGCCCGAGTAGAGGCGGATCAGGGTCGGTGCGTCGCCCTCGTAGCGGGCCGGGGGGCGGCCGGCGATCGCGTTGCCGAGGGAGACGGGGTCCGGGTGGTCCCGAAGGACGGCCACGAGCGCCGGGGTCTCCCGTCTGCGGCTCGTGACCGACAGGAGCGGGAGGGCGAGCTCCAGGCTGGCCCCGCAGTACGCGCCGGGTTCGCCGAAGGCCTCCCGTACGTCTCCGGCGTGGACCCACTCCCCCAGCGCTACCGCGTCCAGCGTGCCGTCGGCCGTCTCCGCGATCACCGGGCCGGCCTCCGTGAAGCCGCGCTCCAGTTCGTCGAGGATCCGGGCGAGCGGCCAGGACTCCCGCTCGGCGACGTCGACCGCGTTGGCCTCCGGCAGGAAGACACCCTCCTCCAGACGGCCCTCGACGATCCTGACGAGGGCCGCCGCGCAGTGCGCGAGCACCTGCCGGGCCGTCCAGCCCGGGCAGGCGGTGCGCAGGTCGAACGACGCCTCCGGCGTGCGCCGCAGCAGGGGCATCAGCGCGTCCCGCTCCGTCCGCAGCAAGCGGTCCGGGAGCCAGGGATCACGCACATCGGCGGTACACATCAGTAGCGGTAGTGGTCCGGCTTGTACGGGCCCTCCACCGGGACCCCGATGTACGACGCCTGCTCCGGGCGCAGCTCGGTCAGCTTCACGCCGAGGGCGTCGAGGTGGAGGCGGGCGACCTTCTCGTCGAGGTGCTTGGGCAGCACGTAGACGTCGGTCGGGTACTGCTCCGGCTTGGTGAAGAGCTCGATCTGGGCCAGGGTCTGGTCCGCGAAGGAGTTCGACATCACGAAGGACGGGTGCCCGGTCGCGTTGCCCAGGTTCAGCAGCCGGCCCTCGGACAGGACGATGACGACCTTCCCGTCCGGGAAGGTCCAGGTGTGGACCTGCGGCTTGACCTCGTCCTTCACGATCCCCGGGATCCGCGCGAGTCCCGCCATGTCGATCTCGTTGTCGAAGTGGCCGATGTTCCCGACGATGGCCTGGTGCTTCATCCTGGCGATGTCCGACGCCATGATGATGTCCTTGTTCCCGGTCGTCGTGATGAAGATGTCCGCCGTCTCCACCACATCCTCCAGGGTCGCGACCTGGTAGCCGTCCATCGCCGCCTGCAGCGCGCAGATCGGGTCGATCTCCGTGACGATCACCCGCGCGCCCTGGCCGCGCAGCGACTCCGCCGAGCCCTTGCCGACGTCGCCGTACCCGCAGACCACGGCCGTCTTGCCGCCGATCAGCACGTCCGTCGCCCGGTTGATGCCGTCGATCAGGGAGTGGCGGCAGCCGTACTTGTTGTCGAACTTCGACTTCGTCACGGCGTCGTTCACGTTGATCGCCGGGAAGAGCAGCGCGCCCTCGCGGTGCATCTCGTACAGGCGGTGGACACCGGTCGTGGTCTCCTCCGTCACGCCGCGGATCTCGGACGCGAGCGCCGCCCAGTCCAGGGTCGTGTTCCGCAGCAGCTCCAGGATCACGCGGTGCTCGTCGTTCTCGGCCGTCGACGGGTCGGGCACGGCGCCCGCCTTCTGGTACTCCACACCCTTGTGGACGAGGAGGGTGGCGTCACCGCCGTCGTCCAGGATCATGTTGGGACCCACAGCATTCGGCCACGTAAGGGCCTGCTCCGTGCACCACCAGTACTCCTCCAGGGTCTCGCCCTTCCAGGCGAAGACCGGGATGCCCGCGGCGGCGACCGCGGCAGCCGCGTGGTCCTGGGTCGAGTAGATGTTGCACGACACCCACCGCACCTGCGCGCCGAGCGCGACGAGCGTCTCGATCAGGACGGCCGTCTGCACGGTCATGTGCAGGGAGCCGGTGATCCGGGCACCCGCCAGCGGCTGGGAGGCCGCGTACTCCCTCCTGATCGCCATCAGGCCCGGCATCTCGTGCTCGGCCAGCGTGATCTCCTTGCGGCCGAACTCCGCCAGGCCGATGTCGGCGACCTTGTAGTCCGTGAACTCGGTGACCTCAGACATGGACAACGCTCCTTGAAGCTCGAATCGTTCGGTGGATTTCCCGTGCCGCCGTGGACTTGTTCAACGTGATGTAGTGCAGGCCCGGCGCGCCCTCGTCCAGCAGCCGCAGGCCCATCGCCGTCGCGTGCTCGACACCGATCTGGTACGCGGTCGCAGGGTCGTCCTTCGCCGCCTCCAGGCGGTGCGCCAGGTCCTCCGGGAACGCGGCGTCGCTCAGCTCCGCGAACCTGCGGATCTGGCGGACGTCGGTCGCGGGCATGATCTCCGGGATGATCGGGGTGTCGCAGCCGGCGGCGGCCACCCGGTCCCGTAGCCGCAGGTAGTCCTCCGGGTCGAAGAACATCTGCGTGATGGCGTAGTCGGCACCGGCCTCGCACTTCGCCACGAAGTGGCGGATGTCCTCGGCCGGCGAACCCGACCGCGGGTGGCCCTCCGGGAAGGCGGCCACCCCGATCCGGAAGTCGCCCAACGAGCGGACCAGCACGACCAGTTCGTACGCGTAGGTGAAGCCGTACGGGTGCGGGGTCCAGGGCCCGCGCGGGTCGCCCGGAGGGTCGCCGCGCAGCACGAGCACGTCCCGTACCCCCGCGTCCGCGTACGCGCCGATGATGGCCCGCAGTTCGGCCACCGAGTGGCCGACGGCCGTGAGGTGCGCGACCGGGCGCAGCGTCGTCTCGGTGACGATCCGCTTCGTGACGTCGATGGTCCGGTCCCGCGACGAGCCGCCGGCACCGTACGTCACGGAGACGAAGTCCGGCGCGAGCGCCTCCACCCGCCGGATCGCGTCCCACAGCACCGTCTCCCCGCGCTCGCTCTTCGGCGGGAAGAACTCGAAGGAGAAGGTGGGGTCTCCCACACGGCTCACCGTCGGCCTCCCGCGTTGAAGTAGCTCGCCTCGGGGTGGTGGACGACGATCGCGTCCGTCGACTGCTCGGGGTGCAGCTGGTACTCCTCCGAGAGCTCGACGCCGATCCGCTCCGGCCGCAGCAGCTCGGCGATCTTCGCCCGGTCCTCCAGGTCGGGGCAGGCCGGGTAGCCGAGGGAGTACCGGCAGCCCTGGTACTCGGTGCGCAGCATCCCCTCGATGCCCGCCGGTTCCGAGGCGCCCGCGATGCCCCACTCCGCGCGCACCCGCCCGTGCCAGTACTCGGCCAGGGCCTCGGCCAGCTGCACGGACAGGCCGTGCAGTTCGAGGTAGTCGCGGTAGCGGTCGGCGGCGAAGAGCCGGGCCGTCTCCTCGCCGATCCGCGAGCCGACCGTGACGACCTGGAGCGCGAGCACGTCCACCTCGCCCGAGTCCTCGGCGCGGAAGAAGTCGGCCAGGCAGAGGCGGCGGCCCCGCTGTTGGCGGGGGAAGGAGAAGCGGGTCCGCTCGCCTCCGTCCTCGTCCAGGACGATCAGGTCGTCGCCCTTGGACACACAGGGGAAGTAGCCGTGCACGACGGCCGCTTCGAGGAGCTGGTCGGTCTGCAGCCGGTCGATCCAGCCGCGCAACCGCGGCCGGCCCTCCGACTCGATCGTGTCGGCGTCCTTCAGGCCCCACTGGCCCTTGAACAGGGCACCCTCGTCGAGCCAGGAGGCGTACTCGGCGAGCTGGATGCCCTTGACGACCCGGGTGCCGAGGAACGGCGGCTCCGGTACGGGATTGTCGGCGGCCACGTCCGAGCGGCCGGCCGGCTCCGGCTCCCGTACCTCAAGCAGCGGCGTCTCGCGCTTGGGCACCCGGCGCTGCTTCAGCTCCGGGAGCACGGCCCCGGGCACACCCCGCTTGACCCCCATCAGCGCGTCCATCAGGCGCAGGCCCTCGAAGGCGTCGCGGGCGTAGCGGACCTCGCCCTGGTAGATCTCGTGCAGGTCCTGCTCGACGTACGCCCGGGTGAGGGCGGCGCCGCCCAGGATGACCGGGAAGTCGGCGGCCAGGCCGCGCTGGTTCAGCTCCTCCAGGTTCTCCTTCATGATCACCGTGGACTTGACCAGCAGGCCCGACATGCCGATGACGTCGGCGCGGTGCTCCTCCGCGGCCTCCAGGATCGCCGACACCGGCTGCTTGATGCCGATGTTGACGACGTTGTAGCCGTTGTTGGAGAGGATGATGTCGACGAGGTTCTTGCCGATGTCGTGGACGTCTCCGCGCACGGTGGCCAGGACGATGGTGCCCTTGCCCTCCTCGCCCTCGACCTTCTCCATGTGCGGCTCCAGATGGGCCACCGCCGTCTTCATGACCTCGGCGGACTGGAGCACGAACGGCAGCTGCATCTGGCCGGAGCCGAACAGCTCACCGACCGTCTTCATCCCGTCCAGCAGGATGTCGTTGACGATCTCCAGGGCGGGACGCCCGGCCAGCGCGGCGTCGAGATCCGCCTCCAGGCCGTTCTTCTCGCCGTCGACGATCCGGCGCTTCAGCCGCTCCTCCAGCGGGAGCGCGAGCAGTTCCTCGGCCTTCCCGGCCTTCAGGGACTTCGCCGTCGCGCCCTCGAACATCTCCAGGAAGCGCTGGAGCGGGTCGTAGCCCTCGGAGCGCCGGTCGTGGATCAGATCGAGCGCCACCTCGACCTGCTCCGGTTCCAGGCGGGCGATCGGCAGGATCTTCGAGGCGTGCACGATCGCCGAGTCGAGCCCCGCCTTCACGCACTCGTCGAGGAAGACGGAGTTCAGAACGATCCGCGCGGCCGGGTTGAGCCCGAAGGAGATGTTGGACAGGCCCAGCGTCGTCTGGACGTCCGGGTGACGGCGCTTGAGCTCCCTGATCGCCTCGATGGTGTGGACACCGTCGCGCCGGGACTCCTCCTGCCCGGTGCAGATGGTGAAGGTGAGGGTGTCGATCAGGATGTCCGAGTCCCTGATCCCCCACTTCTCCGTCAGATCGGCGATGATCCGCTCGGCGACGGCGACCTTCGCCTCCACCGTCCGCGCCTGACCCTCCTCGTCGATCGTCAGCGCCATCAGCGCGGCGCCGTGCTCCTTCGCGAGCGCCGTGACCTGCGCGAACCTCGACTCGGGGCCGTCGCCGTCCTCGTAGTTGACCGAGTTGATCACGGCCCGCCCGCCCAGCTTCTCCAGCCCGGCGCGCAGCACTGCCACCTCGGTGGAGTCCAGCACGATCGGCAGCGTGGAAGCGGTGGCGAAGCGGCCGGCCAGCTCGGCCATGTCGGCCGTCCCGTCCCGGCCGACGTAGTCCACGCACAGGTCGAGCATGTGCGCGCCCTCGCGGATCTGGTCGCGGGCCATCTCGACGCAGTCGTCCCAGCGGCCGTCCAGCATGGCGTCGCGGAACTTCTTCGAACCGTTGGCGTTCGTCCGCTCACCGATCGCCAGGTACGACGTGTCCTGGCGGAAGGGCACATGGCTGTAGAGGGAGGAGGCGCCCGGTTCCGTGACCGGTGCACGGGCCGGCACGGCCGCGCCCCGGACCCGCTCCACGATCCGGCGCAGATGCTCCGGAGTCGTACCGCAGCAGCCGCCGACGAGCGCGGGGCCGTACTCCCGTACGAAACGCTCCTGGGCGTCCGCGAGTTCGTCCGGCGACAGCGGATAGTGGGCGCCGTCCGAGGTGAGCACGGGGAGACCGGCGTTGGGCATGACCGACACCGGGATCCCGGCGTGCCTCGACAGGTACCGCAGGTGCTCGGCCATCTCCGCCGGGCCGGTGGCGCAGTTCAGCCCGATCATGTCGATGCCGAGCGGCTCCAGGGCGGTGAGCGCCGCCCCGATCTCCGAGCCGAGCAGCATCGTCCCCGTCGTCTCCACCGTCACCTGCACGATCAGCGGCAGGTCGAGCCCGCACCACTCCAGGGCGCGACGGGCGCCGACGACGGCGGCCTTCGTCTGGAGCAGGTCCTGCGAGGTCTCGATCAGCAGGGCGTCGGCGCCGCCCCTGAGCAGCCCCTCGGCGTTCTGCTGGTACGCGTCCCGCAGCGGCTCGTACGTGATGTGTCCCAGGGTCGGCAGCTTCGTGCCGGGGCCCATGGAGCCGAGGACCCAGCGGGGCCGGCCGTCCCGCGCCGTGTGGGCGTCGGCGGTGTTACGGGCGATCCGGGCGCCGGCCTCGGACAGCTCGTACACGCGGTTCTCGATGCCGTACTCCCCCAGCGCCGCCAGATTGGCTCCGAAGGTGTTCGTCTCGACGCAGTCCACGCCGACGGCGAAGTAGGCGTCGTGGACGGAGGCGACGATGTCCGGCCGCGTGACGTTCAGGATCTCGTTGCAGCCCTCCAGGTTCTCGAAGTCCTCCATCGTCGGGTCGGCGGCCTGGAGCATGGTGCCCATCGCCCCGTCGGCCACGACGACCCGGGTGGTGAACTCGTCCCGCAGCGATCCGCGCGCCGACCGTCTCATGACAACCCCCTGAGATGAGCGAGCAGCTCGGCCGTGCAGCCGATGCCGTACGTCGTCCTGATCCGGTCCAGGAGCGACTCCCGGTGCAGCCGGTACTCCTGCGTGCCCACGTAGTCGAGGACGGTGGCGGCGACCGCGCAGCCCAGCTGCGCCGCGCACCGCTCCGGCACGCCCCACGCCGTACCGGCGAGGAAACCGGCCCGGAAGGCGTCCCCGACGCCGGTCGGGTCGACGACCCCCGGCACCGCCACGGCCGGCACGGCCAGGGTGTCCCGGCCCTCGCCGCGGATGCGGACACCGGCCTCGCCGTGGGTGGTGACCCAGGCGCCGACGCGGCGCAGGATCTCCGCCTCCGACCAGCCCGACCTCTCGCCGAGGAGGGCCGTCTCGTACTCGTTGGAGAACAACCACCGCGCGCCGTCCACCAGCTGCCGCACCTCGTCCCGGCCGAGCCGCGCCAGCTGCTGCGACGGGTCGGCGGCGAACGGGATCCCGAGCGCGCGGCAGGTACGGGTGTGCCGGAGCATGGCCTCGGGATCGTCCGGGGAGACCAGGACCAGGTCGAGGCGCCCGGACCGGGCCACGACCTCCCGCAGATCGATCGCGCGGGCCTCGGCCATCGCTCCGGCGTAGAAGGTGGCGATCTGGTTCTGCGCCCGGTCGGTGGTACAGACGAACCGGGCGGTGTGGAGCGACTCGCTGACGCGCACCGAGTCGGTGTCCACACCGTGGTCCTTCAGCCAGACCCGGTACGGCTCGAAGTCGGCGCCGACCGCGCCCACGAGGACCGGGCGCAGTCCGAGGACGCCGAGCCCGAAGGCGATGTTCGCTGCCACTCCGCCGCGCCTGACCTCCAGGTTGTCGGCGAGGAACGACAGGGAGACCCGGTCCAGCCGGTCGGCGAGCAGCTGCTCGCTGAACCAGCCGGGGAAGGTCATCAGATGGTCGGTCGCGATGGATCCCGTGACAGCGATACGCACTTCTAAACCCCCGCTGCCTTCTTCAGGGCCTCCACCCGGTCCGTGCGCTCCCAGGTGAAGTCGGGGAGCTCGCGGCCGAAGTGGCCGTACGCCGCCGTCTGCGCGTAGATCGGCCGCTTCAGGTCCAGGTCGCGGATGATCGCGGCCGGCCGCAGGTCGAAGACCTCCGACACGGCGTCCTGGATCCTCTCGTCGGGCAGCGTGCCCGTGCCGAAGGTCTCCACGAACAGGCCCACCGGCTCCGCCTTGCCGATCGCGTACGCGACCTGCACCTCGCAGCGCCGGGCCAGGCCCGCCGCGACGACGTTCTTGGCGACCCAGCGCATCGCGTAGGCCGCGCTGCGGTCCACCTTGGACGGGTCCTTGCCGGAGAACGCGCCGCCGCCGTGGCGGGCCATGCCGCCATAGGTGTCGATGATGATCTTCCGGCCGGTCAGACCGGCGTCGCCCATCGGACCGCCGACCTCGAAACGCCCCGTCGGGTTCACGAGCAGCCGGTAGCCGTCGGACTCCAGGTTGACGCCCTCCTCGGCGAGCGCCTTCAGCTCCGCCTCGACGACGAACTCCCGGATGTCCGGGGCCAGCAGTCCCTCGACGCTGATGTCCGCCGCGTGCTGCGACGACACCACCACCGTGTCCAGACGGACCGGCCGGTCGCCGTCGTACTCGATGGTGACCTGCGTCTTGCCGTCGGGCCGCAGATACGGGACGGTCCCGTTCTTGCGGACCTCGGTCAGCCGGCGCGCCAGCCGGTGAGCCAGCGCGATCGGCAGCGGCATCAGCTCGGCCGTGTCGTCGCAGGCGTAGCCGAACATCAGGCCCTGGTCGCCGGCGCCCTGGGCGTCCAGCTCCTGCGAACCGCCCTCGACCCGGGTCTCGTACGCCGTGTCCACACCCTGCGCGATGTCCGGCGACTGGGCGCCGATGGACACCGAGACACCACAGGAGGCGCCGTCGAAGCCCTTCGCGGAGGAGTCGTAGCCGATGTCGAGGATCGCCTCGCGCACCAGCTTCGCTATCGGGGCGTACGCGGTGGTGGTCACCTCGCCCGCCACGTGCACCAGACCCGTGGTCAGCAGGGTCTCCACCGCGACGCGCGCGCCCGGGTCGTCGGCGAGCAGCGCGTCGAGGATGGTGTCGCTGATCCGGTCGGCGATCTTGTCGGGATGCCCCTCGGTCACGGACTCCGAGGTGAACAGGCGCCGGCTGCTCATGCCTGGCCCACCTCCGCACGCGTGTCCGCGAAGAAGTGGGTGCCGATGGCGTCGAGCGTCCGGATCTCGTCGACCTCCAGCGTCTCCATCTGGATGGACCGGCCGCTCTCCTGCTCCAGCAGGAAGACGAACTCGACGAAGGACAGCGAGTCGATGAGGCGGTTCTCGATCAGGTCGAGGTCGGACGCGATGTCCTCGCGCTCGGGGTGACGCTCGAGGATCCAGTTCTTCACCTGCTGCAGGCCGTCGGCCATGGTGCTTCTCCTTCTAGCTGTTGGGGAGGGAAGTGGGGGCGATGATGGGGGCGGCCACCGCCACCGCGTAGTCCACGTCGTGGCTGATGGACACGGTGATCTCGGTGATGCCGGACCCCGCGGCCATCTCGGCGGCCGACCGGTGCAGTTCCACCAGGGGCCAGCCGCCCTCGGAGCGCCGTACGACGATGTCGGACCAGGGCAGGAACCTGCCCCGGACCCGGAGGGTCTTGAAGGCCGCTTCCTTGGCCGCGATCCGTCCGCACAGACTCAGCACGTCGAGCCCGGTGGAGGTACGGCAGTCGGCGAGTTCGCCGGGGGTGAGCATCCGCTCGAAGAACACCTCGCCGTACTGGGCGAGGAGTGCGCGGACACGGTTGACGGACACGATGTCCATGCCGAGGTTCGCCCAGCCCAGGCCGCCCGCCGGCGGGGCGACGGGTCGGGCCGGCACGTCAGATCACCGGCCCGGCCGCGTCCCGTACCGCCTGGGTGGCCGCGTCCCAGCTGCCGTGGCGGCGGGTCAGCGCGGACAGCCAGCGCTCCAGGCCGAAGGCGACGCAGCTGGTGAACGCGGGCCCGCCGGTCGACGCCAGCGTGATGGCGCAGCGCTCGCCGAAGAAGTTCCGGTGCGTGTTGACCGAGGCGATCGCCAGGTCCTCGTACAGGAACTCGTGCTTCACCGGGGTGAGGCGCTGGAGCACCGCCTTGGAGCCGCCCTTGTCGAAGAACGGGTCGCAGGCCGCCTCCCGGCGCAGCGGCAGGTCGAGCGCCGCGGCGAAGGAGTGGATCCGGTCGGTGAAGTCGGCGAGATGCGTCTCGGCGTGCTCGCGCGCGCCGATGGCGACGACCTCCCGCATACGGAAGCCGAGCTGGCGCCGCATGCCTTCGTAGTGGGTCTCCTTGCGGAAGCACCAGGAGCAGATGGTCACCAGCGTGTCGTCGGCCACCTGCCGGCCCTGGTGGTCGAGGTAGACGGCGTAGCAGGACGCCGAGGGCAGTCCGAGCGCGGCGGGTTCGAGCGCGTCGCACGGAAAGCAGCCGGTGTCGGTACAGAAGGTCGAGGTCTCGCGGCGCTCCAGGTTCAGCGGGGCGGCGACGACGGCCTGGTGGGGGAAGTTGTCGTAGTAGTCGAGCCGGGCCAGGTCGGCGGCCGGCAGCAGCGGGGGCATGGTCATCGGGCGGGCGCCCGCGCTCACTCCCCAGCTCTCGAAGGTGTCGTCGAGGAGCCGCAGCAGCGCGGTCGCCTCGGGGCCCAGGGACGGCAGTCCCCTGGTCTCCCCGGGGACCCCGACGCTCGCGGGGGTCGTCACGGTCATGGTCTGTTCACCTCTCGGGTGATCTGTCGATCGGGTGCCCTCAGACGACGGGCAGGACGTCGTCGGAGAAGATCCCGGTCTTCAGGAAGAAGGCGAGCGGCTTGCGGATCGCCTTGCGCTCGAACGGGCGACGGCGCTCGTCGGCGACCAGCGCGTTGCGCAGGGCCAGCGGGTCGGCGACGCCGGCGTCGCGGTAGACGTGCGGGTTGTAGAGGGAGTTGACGCTGTAGACGACGTACCGCTTCAGATACGCCTCGACCTCGGCGACCCGCGCGGCGGGGACCGCCTCGCGCATCCGGCTGAACAGCAGCGAGACGAGCTCACGGCCGAAGGCGATGTGGCGGGACTCGTCCTGGTGGTGGATGCGGTTGACCTCGCGGATGGTGTGGCACAGGGAGTCGTCCTGGGCCATGCGCATGTTGTAGTGGTCGACCAGCTCCTCGAAGAACAGGATGCGGGCGAAGACGAGGAAGTTCTCCACCTCCGGCTCCCAGGCGGAGTCGGCGCGCATCGCGGTGGAGCCGTAGATCTTGTTGCCGTAGCGGCGGCAGAACTCGGCGAAGAACCACATGTGTTCGTTCTCTTCGCCGATGAAGTGGTGGAAGAAGTCCGAGGGAACCTCGAAGCCGGGCATGTGGATGCGGCCGACGACCTCGATGAGCAGCTCGCGGATGCCGTGCACGTTGAGGCTGTAGAAGTTGATCGACTCCCACTTGGAGAGCTTCTGGATCGTCTCCTCACCGAGCTCGTCGTAGTACGGCGTGCCGTAGACGGTGAGCAGCTCCGGCGTCATCCACAGCTGCTTCTCCTCCAGCTGGTCGGGCCAGTCGAACTGCTGGTAGGGGTTGTAGTACTCCTCGATGGAGCGGGAACTGAGCCGCTCCAGGACTTCCATGAACCGGTCGGTAACGGGCAGCGGGGCGCTGACACCCATCTCTACTCCTCTGTTTTGGGGCTCGGTTCGCCTCCGGGCGCCCTGTTGCGTGCGTCGACGGTCGACCGTGCTCGGTCCCTCGTTCCTCGGGACCTCCGCGCGCTCTCCCTTTCGACACCCGCGGCGCCCTTCGGCTCACTCGCCATCGGGCATGCGGGGCGTCAGGGCCGGACTTCGTAGACCGCGTTGACCGGGGTCTCGGTGGCGCGCCGCCAGCGGGTGAAGCCGGCCTCCTCGGCGATGGCGCGGAAGGCCTTCTCGCCGGAGTGGTTGCCGAGCGCGTGCGGGCCGCGCTGGGCGACCGCGACGGGCAGGCACATCACGGCGGACAGGGCCATGAACATGCGCGCGGCGGGCGTGTTGGTGTCGATGTCGGCGGGCGAGACGTTCGACTCGACGAGCATCCAGGTGCCGTCCGCGTCCAGGGACTTGTGCACGTGCTGCGCGGCGGCGACCGGGTCGCCCATGTCGTGCAGGGCGTTGAAGAAGCAGACCAGGTCGTAGCCGGTGCCGGGGTAGTCGTCGGCGGAGGCGACCTCGAAGACGACCCGGTGGGAGAGGCCGGCCTCCTCGGCGAGCTGCCGGGCGATGGAGATGGCCTCTTCGGAGTAGTCGAAGCCGTGGACCGTGGCCTCGGGGAACGCCTTGGCGATCAGCAGCGTGGTGTGGCCGACGCCGCAGCCGACGTCGGCGACGGTGCCGCCGCCGCGCAGTTTGTCCGTGACCTGGTGCAGGGACGGCAGCCAGTCCGGTACGAGCTTGTGCTCGTACGTGGGCTGGAAGAAGGAGCCCATGCCGGTGTCGAGGGCCGCGTCGTGCTCGGCCCAGCCGACGCCGTCGCCGGTGCGGTACGCCTCGACGAGCAGGTCCTCGGTGGCGTACAGCGCCTTGAGCGCGGTGAAGAACCCGGCGGCGAAGGTGACGGCCTTCGGGTCGGCGAGGACCTCGACGTGGTCGGCGGGGAGCGTGTACGTGAGCGAGCTCGGGTGGCGCTCGACGTACCCGGCGGAGAGCTGGGCGTGCAGCCACTCCTCGATGTAGCGGGGGTTGGTGCCGGTCTTCCCGGCGAGCTGCTCGGCGGTGAGCGGGCCGGACTCGGCCAGGGCCTTGTACAGCCCGAGCCGCTCGCCGAGGGCGACGGTCAGCCCGCGGACGGCGGCGCCGGCGTCGGTGATGACCTTCTGGTGGAAGTCGTGGGCGCCGGCGCTCATGCGGCCTTCCCCTCCTCGTACGTAGGCCGGTTCGAACCCGGCAGGTCGCAGGTGAACAGGAAGGACCTCGGCACGCGCGGCACGTTGCGCGGCGGGACCGGGTAGGGCCAGCGGTCGAAGTCGGCGCCCTCCTCACCGGGCTGCTTGACCTCGGTCACGTCCCAGCCGCAGGCGGCGAGCAGCGCCTCGGGCTCCTCGGTGCCGAAGAGCCACGGGTTGCCGTCCTCCCTCAGCGCGTTGAGGAACGGGCGGGAGAGCGGGTTCTCCAGGGCGGCCCGGGAGATGACGTCGCCGAGCAGCACGGAGCCGGGCGCCGCGTGGGCGGAGAGCGTCGAGATGAGGGTCCGTACGGCCTGCTCGGGCAGGAAGAACAGCAACCCCTCGACCACCCACAGGACGGGCTCGTCGCTCTTCCAGCCGGCCTCCTTCAGGGGGCCGGTCCAGTCCTGGGTGAGGTCGACCGGCACGGTGATCCGGGTGCGGCCGGCCGGCAGGGGCTCGTCGGCGAGCATCTTCGCCTTGGCCTCCAGGAGCGCCGGGCGGTCGAGCTCGTAGACGGTCACGCCGTCGGGCCAGGGCAGGCGGAAGAAGCGGGTGTCCATGCCGGCGGCGAGGAAGACGACCTGGCGGATGCCGCGCTCCTCGACCGCCTTGACGATGGCCCGGTCCAGGTAGGTGGTGCGGATGGCGAGGAACGGCACGGTGCCGGCCCCGGCGTAGCGCTCGAGCAGTTCGAAGCCGATCTCGTCGGCGACGGTGCGCGCGTAGGGATCGGCGAACAGCCGGTCCTCGCGCTCGGTCTCCAGGGCGCGCGCTGCGGCGGTCCACTGGGCGGTGCGGGATACGGCCTCCACAGGAGGTCCCCCTTCGTGTGATGGCGCCTCATGTGATGGCGCTTCATGTGATGGCGCTTCATGTGATGGAGAGATACGGACGGCCGTGCTCAGGCACTGACGCGCGCACAGGCGACGGGGTCCTCGGCCGCGGGCATCGACGACAGATGGCCGGCCTCGGATCCGGCGGGACGGCGCCGGAAGATGCTGTGCAGGATCATGCTGAACACGGCCGTCCCGTCGGCGGCCACGAGCGTGCACCGCGGTTTGACGGTGCCCGTGGCGGGGTTGAACGGCGACGGGGTGGAGCCAAGGATCTCCACGCGGGCGGCGAGGACGTCCCCGGGCCGTACGGGCCGCAGATAGCGGACCTCGTCGATACCGGGCGAGCCCATGCAGGCGCTGTAGGCGAGCAGCCCGTCCACGTAGCGCCGCATGAACATCGCCTGGGTGTGGAAACCGCTGGCGATCAGACCGCCGAACTGCGAGTCGGCGGCGAGCCCGGGGTCGGTGTGGAAGGGCTGCGGATCGAAGCGCCTGCCGAACTCCAGCACGGCCTCCGTCGTGACGGTGACGGTGCCCAGTTCATGGACGTCGCCCGGCCGGAAGTCCTCGAAGTAGCGCATCACGCGCCCCCCTTGACCTAAAGGATGGTCGTTCCCTGGCATCACCCAATCTACGAATGGCCCATTTATTTTGTCAACCCAAAAGAGAGCGGAGGATGTCGTCCCAGAGGTCCTCGACGTCCTCGATGCCGACCGACATGCGCACAAGCCCGGCCCCTATCCCGGCCTCGCGCAGCGCCTCCTCGCCCAGCTCCCGGTGGGAGGTGGACGCGGGATGGGTCACGAGGGTCTCGACCCCGCCGAGGGACAGGGCGAGCCGGGCGAGCCGCACCCGCTCGATGAAGCCACGCCCCGCATCCCGGCCGCCCGACAGCTCGAAGGAGAGCAGCCCGCCGCCCCCGGAGAGCACCTTGCGGGCCGTGTCGTACGAGGGGTGGCCCGCGAGCCACGGATAGTGGACGGCCGCCACCTCCGGGCGGGCGGCGAGCCGCTCGGCGAGCACGGCGGCGTTCGCGCAGTGCTCGCGCATCCGCAGCGGCAGCGTCTGCAGCCCGCGCAGGGTCAGCCAGGCGGCGAACGGGTCGGCGCAGGCGCCCAGTTCGACCGTCCGCGGCCACACCGCCCGCCGCAGCGCGTCGTCGGCGAAGACCGCGGCGCCGCCGAGGACGTCCGAGTGCCCGGAGAGGTACTTGGTGGTGGAGTGGACGACGATGTCGGCGCCGAGCTCCAGGGGGCGGCAGAGGACGGGCGAGGCGAGCGAGTTGTCGACCAGGGAGGTGACCCCGAGGCGCCGCGCCGCCGCCAAGAGGCCCGGCAGGTCCGGCACCTGGCCGGTCGGATTGGCGACGGTCTCCAGGACGAGGAGCCGGGTTCCGTCGACGGCCGCCCCCTCGAACTCGGTCACGTCGTCGCCGGAGATGTACGTGACCTCGATCCCGTACCGCTCGGACAGATCGGCGAGGACCGCGTACGTACCCCCGTACAGGCACCGCTGCGCCACCACCCGGTCGCCGGGCCGCAGCAGGGCGAGCAGGGCGCCGCTGATGGCTCCCATGCCGGAGGCGAAGGCGAGGGCCGAGGCGCCACCCTCGAGCCCGGCCAGGGTCTTCTCCAGGGCTCGTACGGTGGGATTGCCGCGCCTGCTGTAGACGTACCGGCCGTCGGGTCCCGCCATCGCCTCGGCGAGCGCGTCGGCCGAGTCGAAGGCGAAGGCCGAGGACTGCACGAGCGGCACGGAGAGCGGCCGGCTCCCCTCCTCCGGCGGTTCGTCGACGACGTGCACGGCCCGGGTACGGATGTCCATCTCTGGCCCTTCTCTCCTCTTCGGATACGGGAAAAGGGGCCGCCCGATGTCCGGGTCGGACATCGGGCGGCCCCTTCGGAAGCACGCGGGTGCTCACGTCAGGCGGAGACCTTCTCGCCCTGGGGAGCGGGGGCGGGCTCGGCGGCCAGGGACGTGTCGCTCTTCATGACGAGGAGCGTGATGACACCGCCCACCGCGGCGATGATCGCGGCGCCGATGAAGGCGGCCGAGAAGCCGTCGGTGAGGGCGGGCAGGTCACCGATCTTGTCGGCGCCCTGGGACATGGCGACGGCGGTCAGCGCGGCCAGACCGAGCGCGGAGCCGACGTTGTAGGTGGTGTTGACGATGCCGGAGGCGAGACCGGCCTGCTCCTGCGGGGCGCCGGCCATCGCGGCGATCATCGCCGGGATGTAGGCCAGGGACATGCCGAGCGCGGCGACCAGCGAGGCGGGCAGGACGTCGATCAGGAAGGTGCCGGTCGGCGGGACGGCCGCCAGCCAGACGAGCCCGGCCGCCAGGACGAGCAGACCGCCGGCGATCAGCGGCTTGGCACCGAACTTGCCCATGAGGCGGGCGGTGATGGCCGTCATGAAGATCATGAGCAGGACGGTCATCGGGAGCAGGGCCGCACCGGAGGCGAAGGCGCCGTAGCCGAGGACCTGCTGCAGGTAGAGGTTGAGGAAGTACCACATCGGGATCCACGCGGCGCCGAGCAGCGTCATCGCCAGGTTGGCCGAGCCGAGGCGCGGGACGCGCCAGACGCTGAGCGGCATGAGCGGCTCGCGGACCGACTTCTGGATCACGAAGAAGAGGATGAGGAGAGCGGCGGCGCCGACCAGCTCCAGGACGGTGGCGGTGGCACCCCAGCCGACCTCGGGGGCCCAGACCACGGCGAACACGGCGAGCGCGAGACCGGCGGTGACGGCGACGGCGCCGAGGATGTCGACGGAGCCGCGGCGGGACTCGACGGCCGGGAGCAGCTTGGTCGCGGCGAGGGTGGCGAGGCCGATCGGGATGTAGATGATGAAGACCCACTGCCAGCTCATCCACTCGGTGAAGACACCACCGAGGAAGACGCCCGCGGTGCCGCCGGCGGGGGCCGCGGCGCCGTAGAGGGCCATCGCCTTGCCGAGCTCCTTCGGGTCGTGCATGAAGAGCATCATCAGCAGCGTCATGGCGGACGGGGCGATGAGCGCACCGCCGACGCCCTGGACGGCGCGGCCGACGATCTCCACCCAGGCGGTCTGCGCGGCGGCGGCGACCACCGAGCCGGCGATCATGATCGCCCAGCCGGAGACGAAGATCTTGCGGGCTCCGAGGAGGTCGGAGAGACGGCCGCCGAGGAGCAGGAGCCCGCCGAAGACGATGACGTAGGCGTTGAAGATCCACGAGAGCTCGCTCTGCGTGAAGCCGAGGTCCTTCTGCATCTCGGGGAGCGCGACCCCGATGATCGAGGTGTCCATGATGACCATGAACTGGGCGGCCGCGAGCACGACAAGTGCCCACCAGCGCCGGGGGTTGACGGTTGACATTGCCCTGCTCCTTCTCTCGTACATACCCCTGGGGGGTACCTTCGCGGAGCACCGTAGCATACCCGTGGGGGGTATGTAAGGGTGAGGTGAGGAGCGGGCTCGGGCAGGCAGAATGACCGCATGACCGCAGACGGCGAAGAAGAACTGCTCCGGCGCTGGACCTCGACCCTGCTCGCGGCGCGCGCCGGCCGCGAGGGCCCGGACCCCGTCCCGTACGGCCGGAACCTCCTCGCCCGCTGGGCGGAGCCGCAGCGCAGGTACCACACGGTCACCCACCTGCGGGCGGTCCTCGACCGCGTCGACGAACTGTCCGAGCACGCCGGCGACGTGGAGCTGGCCCGCCTCGGCGCCTGGTTCCACGACGCGGTCTACCGCCCGGACCGCTCCGAGAACGAGGAGCGCTCGGCGGCCCTGGCGGAGAAGGCCCTGACCGAGGCCGGCCTGCCCCCGGAGGCGGTCACGGAGGTCGCCCGCCTGGTCCGCCTGACGATCACCCACGACCCGGCCGCGGGCGACCTCGACGGCGAGGTGCTCTGCGACGCGGACCTCGCGATCCTGGCGACGGACGCGGATACGTACGGGGGGTATGCGCGGGCGGTCCGCGAGGAGTACGCCTTCGTCCCGGACGACACCTTCCGCGAGGGCCGCGCAGCGGTCCTGCGCCAGCTCCTCGCCCTGCCGAGGTTGTTCCGCACCCCGTACGGGACCCGGAACTGGGAGACGAAGGCGCGCCGGAACCTGGAGCGGGAGCTGTCGGCCCTCGTCACCTGAAAGCCAGACCAGCCGCTGAACCGCCGGACCAGATCAGATCTCTTCCCTGGGCAGCGGTTTGACGACACCGTCGTCGAACATGTCACGCAAGCCCTTGGCGAACACATCCCAGCCGACGGAGGGCATCGGCTCCTGCCATTCGAAAGGCTTCTCCTGAACCCCAACGGCCCACGTCAGATGGTAGAGGCCGGTTTCGCGCATACGCTCACACATGATGGCGGCTCTGTGCAGGTAGGACGCGCCCTCAAAGGCCTCGTCGGGCTTCCCGGCCAGGACGCCTGGCAGTTTCTTCGGCGCCAGACTCTCCTCCGTTACACCCATGACGAAGACGTAGGCCCGCCGCATCGTCGCCGGGAGCAGGCCGTGCTTCTCCGCCTGCCGCAGATCCTCGGCCACCCCGAACACCTCGTCGGCTCGGTTGTTGAGGTTCTTGCCCTCGCTGCCCTTCATCGACTTGTACTCGATGGCGAGGATCGGCTCCGGGCCCTGGAAGACCACAAGGTCCCAAGCCTTGGTGGCCCTGTAGTAACCCGGCAGGGTCGGCCGACCGGTCTTGAAGATGAGGCCCGTCGCCGATGCAGCGGCAAGCTCCTCGCGCACAAGCAGATCAACGCCGTTCAGATGCTGCCCACCAGTGACTGCCGAGCGGTTTCCTTGCTGCGCGTTCCCACTCTCGGCAGACCGCGTCGCTTGTGCGAATCGGGTGTCCACCCAGCTGCGAAGGGCACGGTCGACCTTCATCCGCGACGCTTCGTTCACGTTTCCCCCCCCAGGATTCCGTCGAGAGCCTCGTGCACGGGCTCACGCCACTACCGTGGCAGCTCCAGAATCCCATATGCGCGCAGCGCGGCAGCACTGGCCCTCTGGCGATCACGCAGTTGGAAGGATCGCCTCAATTCATCCCGAACTTCCTCGGGCAAGCTGGACAACTGAGGAACCCTCACCCTGCGGAGGTACTGGGCCTGGAAGCGCATGGTGCCTCCGCGCATCTTCACGCAGTACGCCTCGACTTGGCGCTCTACTGCCTCGCTCAGCAACAGCCCGCCGAGCACTTCCAGGTCCCAGACGTCCGAGGTGACGTAGTACAGGTTGTGGTGGGGGTAGTACCCAGCCGGCGCCAGCACTGGATGAATGTGCGACTTCATGTCCTGCAACAGCAGCATGGGCCGTGCCGTCAGGGACATGGAAACGCGGTCGATCGTCCGGTACCAGGTTGCCTCGTTCTTACGGGCAATGGCCCGGCCGCGTACCTGCTCGCCATGGCGGGACAGGTACCCACGCAACCGAGGCCAATCTGCAAGATCCACCAGGCCGTTGGTGTCCCACGGATTGACCAGGTAGCGACCTCCCCAGACAAACTTGCCCGACTTGATGTCCGACGCCATGGACAGCCGTAGCATCCGCTCGGGCTCGGCAGCTTCGCTGTCAGTCGTGACATATACCCGGTCAGCGCCCGATGCCACACCAATACTGATGCGGGTCGCCGTCTCCTCATCCTCGAGGGGAGGATGCGCGCCAGCCAGTTCTTCCAGCCATGCGATGAGCGCAGGCGAACCCTCCGGCCATGAATCCCCGCCTTCATGCCAGTGCGGCAGCCTCGCCGCGGTCACGGTGGGATCAGTCCACGCGACGGCCTCGGAATCGATAGCCCATGACGCGAAGCGGCGTGCAGCCGACTCGCCGAACTCATCGCTGGCGTTCCCGAGAACCGCTGACTCCTGGATTCCTCGACGCAGGATAGTGATGGCCGGGTATGCGCTCACAGACTCATCGAAAGCCTGGACGTCATGCATGATCAGGGATACATCCACGGCGTAACCCTCAGTGGCGATCTTCTCTCTCAGTCGCCGACCGTACTGGTTCCTCATCCACCGGTCGGCGCAGATGAATCCGAGCTTCGATTCCGGCTTCAGCAGTGTCATCGCCTTCTCGAAGAAGCCGATGTAGATGTCAGCCCGCCCCGCCATAGTGGGACACGCCTTCCGATACGCAGCCAAGACCTTCGGCGAGAGGTCTTCGATGCGGATGTAGGGAGGGTTCCCCACGACAAGGTCGGCAGACTTCTCCTCATGCTCAAGGAGCAGGAAATCCCCCTGCTGCACCCAGGCCTCAGCAAGCTCACGGGCCTCCTCGCGTGGACAGCCAGCGGCCTGAAGAGTCTCTGTCACGGCCAGGCGGCACGAGGCGACATGGTTCTCCTGCAGGTCCCAAGCTCGCAGACATGGAGCCAGGTCCGACCAGCTTTGCATCCCAGCATGCAGCTTCCTCGATCGCAGCAGGCGCTCCACCATTACCGTCAGAAACGCACCCGCTCCAGCCGCCGGCTCTACGGCGCGGATTCTCGTGAGGTCTCGGTCCGCAACGTACTCGCAGAGGTCCAGGATCAATTCGACCACCCAGCGGCGCGTGAAGACGGCCCCGTGGTTTGGAGGGCATTCTTGGTCGGCCGGTGCCACAGCGGCGGGTGAGAGCATGCCGCCAAGCATAGGGCGGCTGCAAGGCGCACCCACGCGACTACTCAAAGTAGCCACGCGCGAGCGCCTTCTCGCCTAAACTTCCGGCCGTCGGCCTCGGAGGGAGGACACGGCATTGCCCGTGCGGCTGCAGTCGACTTATCGCCGTCCACCGGTCCGGATGCCGAGACGCGCGCGCCCGGGGGAATGTCAGGCACAAACCACCCGTTGACCCATGTCATGCCGTCAACCTCCGCCGAGCGCACCACACCCGAATCCGCCGCCCCCACCCGTATGCCCCTGGCCGTCTACATCCTCGGCCTCTCCGTCTTCGCGCTCGGCACGAGCGAATTCATGCTGTCCGGCCTGCTCCCACCCATCGCCGACGACATGAACGTCTCCATCCCCCGCGCCGGCCTCCTCATCTCCGCCTTCGCCATCGGCATGGTCGTCGGCGCCCCGCTCCTCGCCGTCGCGACCCTCCGGCTCCCCCGCAAGACGACCCTGGTCACCCTGATCACCCTCTTCGGCCTCGGCCAGGTCGCCGGCGCCCTCGCGCCGAACTACGCCGTCCTCTTCGCCTCCCGCATCGTGAGCGCGCTCGCCTGCGCCGGCTTCTGGGCGGTCGGGGCCGCCGTCGCCATCGCGATGGTCCCCGTCGGCTCGCGCGCCCGCGCCATGGCCGTCATGATCGGCGGCCTCTCGATCGCCAACGTCCTCGGCGTCCCCGCCGGCGCCTTCCTCGGCGAGCACCTCGGCTGGCGCTCCGCGTTCTGGGCGGTCGGCGTGGCCTCCGCCATCGCGCTCGTCGGCGTGGTGACCCGCATCCCGCACATCCCGGTGCCCGAGACCAAGCCCCGCCTCAAGCGCGAGCTGGTGATCTACCGCGACCGGCAGGTCCTGCTCTCGGTCGTGATCACCGCGCTCGCCGCGGGCGGCGTCTTCTGCGCGTTCTCCTACCTCGCCCCGGTCATCACCGACGTCGCCGGGATCGACACCCGCTGGGTCTCCGCGATCCTCGGCCTCTTCGGCATCGGCGCGCTGATCGGTACGACGATCGGCGGCCGGGTCGCCGACGCGCACCTCTTCGGGGTCCTGCTCAGCGGCATCACCGCCTCGACGGTCTTCCTCGCCGCCCTGGCCCTCTTCGCCTCCAGCCCGGTCGCCGTGGTCGCCCTCTCCTTCCTCCTCGGCGTCTCGGCCTTCTACACCGCGCCCGCCCTCAACGCCCGCATGTTCAACGTGGCCGGCGCCGCCCCGACCCTCGCGGGCGCCACGACCACCGCCGCCTTCAACCTCGGCAACACGGCCGGCCCCTGGTTCGGCGGCACGGTCATCGACGCGGACCTCGGCTTCGCCGCGACGGCGTGGGCGGGCGCGGCGATGACGGTGGTGGCACTGGGAACGGTCGCGCTCTCGCTGCGGCTGCACCGCTCCCGCTCGCGGGTGGTGGCCTCCTCGACCCCGCGGCCGGAGAAGGCCGTGTCGTCCCGTTAGCGGACGTCGGTCTCCCCGTTCCGCCCGCTGCCGCCAGAGCGCGTCGGACTGCCACGAGCCGGCCGCCAGAGCGCGTCGGACTGCCGCCCGCTGCCGCTAGAGCACGTCGGTCTCCGGCTCCCGCCGCGGGAACTTCGGCCGCCGGAGCCCCGCCTCCGTGATCCGCCGTACGAGTTCCTTCGAGCCGACCTCGACCGCGCCCGCCGCCACCGCGTCCGCGTACCGGTCCGACGGGATGTCGTAGTGGTCGCGCTCGAAGGCGCGCGGTGGGCAGCCGATGGCGGCGGCGAAGGCGTGCAGTTCCTCGTGCGAGACGTCGCTGACCAGGTGCGACCACATCCGGCCGTGGCCCGGCCAGGTCGGCGGATCGATGTAGAGCGTCACGTCGGGCCCGCCATCACGTCAGACCGCCGACCGGCGCGACGACCACGCCCTGTTTGCCGCAGACCCAGTGCGGGTCCGGGCCGAGCTCGGGTTCGACGTCCAGGGCGTGCGGGTCGCCGGAGGAGCAGACCGGGCAGAGCGGCCAGCGGCCGTGCCGCTCCAGGAGGGCGTCCTGCACGTCCTGGGCAACCAGCCCGGCGACGTACGTGAGGCCCTCCGGCCACTGCTCGACCCACCACCGGCGGTGGGTGACGGAGTCCTCGACCATCGACACGACCTCGGCCGCGGCCACGTTCCGCGCCGCCAGATCAGCGAGGACCAGGGCGCGGGCGGTGTGCAGCGCCTGCTCCAGGGGGTCGATGTCGTCCATGCAGCCATTGTCACGCGTCTTGACGCTCCCACCAGCCGAAAATATCTTTCAGGTGTGACCCATCACGTGAAGGAAATTTTCAGCGCGGGCGGGGGCGCCGGTGGCGGTCCCCCCGCCAAGGACGCCCCGCCCGCACCCGCCGCCCTCGCGGCCAAGGTGCGCACCCTCGCGCCGTCCATGACCCGCTCCATGCAGCGGGTCGCCGAAGCCGTCGCCGGGGACCCCGCCGGCTGCGCGGCCCTCACGGTCACCGGCCTCGCCGAGCTCACCGGGACGAGCGAGGCGACCGTGGTCCGCACCGCCCGCCTCCTCGGCTACCCCGGCTACCGCGACCTGCGCCTCGCCCTCGCCGGCCTCGCCGCCCAGCAGCAGTCCGGCCGCGCGCCCTCCGTCACCGCGGACATCGCCGTCGACGATCCGATCGCCGACGTCGTCGCCAAGCTCGCCTACGACGAGCAGCAGACCCTCGCCGACACCGCCGCCGGACTCGACACCGTCCAGCTCGGCGCCGCCGTCGCCGCCCTCGCCGTCGCCCGGCGCATCGACATCTACGGCGTCGGCGCCTCCGGCCTCGTCGCCCAGGACCTCGGCCAGAAGCTGCTCCGTATCGGCCTCCTCGCGCACGCGCACAGCGACCCGCACCTCGCCGTCACCAACGCCGTACAGCTCCGCTCCGGCGACGTCGCCATCGCCATCACCCACTCCGGCTCGACCGGCGACGTCATAGAACCGCTCCGCGTCGCCTTCGACCACGGCGCCACCACCGTCGCGATCACCGGCCGCCCGGACGGGCCCGTGACGCAGTACGCCGACCACATACTCACCACCTCCACCGCCCGCGAGAGCGAACTGCGCCCCGCCGCGATGTCGTCCCGCACCAGCCAACTCCTGGTCGTGGACTGCCTGTTCACCTGCGTCACCCAACGTACGTACGAGACGGCGGCCCCTGCCCTCGCGGCCTCGTACGAAGCCCTCGCCCACCGCCACTCCCCCCGCACCCGCTGACGACCCACAGCACCGAAAGAGCCGCACGTGTCCTCTACGTACTCCGAGCTTCAGGCGCAGCTGGCCAACCTCACCACCGAGGCGTTCCGGCCCGAGCTCGCGGAGATCGACCAGCTCCCGACCCTCGACATCGCCCGCACCATGAACGCCGAGGACCAGACCGTCCCGGCCGCCGTCACCGCGCAGCTGCCGCAGATCGCCGCCGCGATCGACGCCACCGCCGTACGGATGGGGCGGGGCGGCCGTCTCGTCTACGCCGGCGCGGGCACGGCCGGCCGACTCGGCGTCCTCGACGCCAGCGAGTGCCCGCCCACCTTCAACACCGACCCGAGCGAGGTCGTCGGCCTGATCGCGGGCGGACCCACGGCGATGGTGCAGGCGGTCGAGGGGGCGGAGGACTCGAAGAAACTCGCGGCCGAGGACCTGGACGCGCTCGGCCTGACCCCCGACGACACGGTGGTCGGCATCTCCGCCTCCGGCCGCACCCCGTACGCCATCGGCGCCGTCGAACACGCCCGGGCCCGGGGCGCCTTGACCATCGGCCTGTCCTGCAACGCGGGCAGCGGGCTCGCGGCCGCCGCCGAGCACGGCATCGAGGTCGTCACCGGCCCCGAGCTCCTCACCGGCTCCACCCGGTTGAAGGCGGGCACGGCCCAGAAGCTGGTCCTCAACATGATCTCGACGATCACGATGATCCGGCTCGGCAAGACGTACGGAAACCTCATGGTCGACGTCCGCGCCTCCAACGACAAGCTCCAGGCACGCTCGCGGCGGATCGTCGCCCTCGCCACCGGCGCACCGGACGAACAGATCGAGACGGCGCTGGCGGAGGCGGACGGGGAGGTGAAGACGGCGATCCTGATGATCCTCGCCGACATCGACGCCAAGACCGCCGCGGACCGCCTCACCGACTCCCGGGGCCACCTGCGCGCGGCCCTCCACGCGCCGCCGACCGCCTGAGCAGTCCGCCCCTCCGTCACCGAAACGAGCGAATCCGCACCAAGTCCCGTATTATGTCGTGCACGACATAATACGGTGCGCCGCATGGAGACCCCGCACGTCATTGAGCTGGAACCAGAGGTACGCGAATGGCTGGAGCTCCTCCCCGCCAAGCAGTACCGCAAGGTCGAGGAGTACGCGGACCTGCTGGCCGCTCTCGGCACGCACACCCCGATGCCCTTCGCCCGCCCACTAAGGGATGGCGTGTATGAACTTCGACCGACACTGGACGGGGAGGACACAAGGATCACCTACTGGTTCGCACCGGACAGGCGCATCGTCCTGCTCACGGTCTTCCGCAAAACCCGCATGCGCGAGACCGCCCAAGTCGCTCGTGCCGTCACCGCACGCGCCCTGTGCGAGAGCGACCACGGCCCCGCCCACAAGACCTACAGTCGCGGCTAGGAAGGGACGCCCATGAACCACACGCGCTGGAAGCTCGCCCGCGAGAGGCAACACGTCGACGGGCTCGGCGAGCCCCCGGAGATCATCGCCGAGCGGGCGGAGATTCGGCTGGCCATGGCCTTTGCGAAGGCCGTCTACGACCGTCGCACGGAGCTGGGGCTGTCCCAGACCGAGGTCGCCGCCCGGGCCGGTCTCTCACAGGCGAAGATCTCCCGGATCGAGGGGGCGGACTCCATGCCGACACTGCCCCTCCTCCGCCGACTCGCCGTCGCACTGGACGCCTCCCTGACCATCGCGCTGGACGAGGACCGCGAAGAGGTCAGGTTCGCCGCCCGCCCGGCGGCCTGACCTCGGCCAAGACGTGCGAGGACGCACCCGGTACGGGGAACGTCCTCGCACGCCCCCACACAGCCCCTAGCCGCAGTACGCGTCCCGCTCCGGCCGCACCCCCGTCCGCAGGAACGCGGTCACCGCCCGGTCCCCGCACGCGTTCCCGTTGCTCAGATACATGCCGTGCCCGCCCTGGTCCACCGTGACCAGCCGGGCCCTTTCGCCGAGGGCCGCGCGCATCTTCAGGCCGCCGAAGTAGGGGGTCGCGGGGTCGCGCAGGCTCTGGATCATCAGGATGTTGGACGCCCCCCGGTCGGTGATCCGGGTCGGCTTCTCGGCCGGGGCCTTCCAGAAGGAGCAGGGCGTGATGTTCGCGGGCAGCCCGGCGGTGAGCGGGTGGGCGGCCCGGTCGGCGGCGACGGCCCGCTCGTAGGAGCGGACGGAACCGGACCACTTCACGTCGTTGCAGATCACGCCGACGGTGATGGCCGCGTCCTCGTCGGACAGGGGCTTGTCCAGACCGGGCGGCAGGACGGGCCGCACGGCCGGGTCCGGGTCCTGCGCCGACAGGATCAGCCGGGCGAGCCCCGGGAACGCGGCGTCCCTGTAGAGGGCGTTCTGCAGGGCCTGCCGCAGTACGTTCCCGGTCAGCGGCATGCCCGGAGTCGTCGACTCCCTCGGCGCACGGTCCAGCCGCGCCGCCAGACCGAGCACCAGCGGCCGTACATCCTCCGCCCGCCCCGCCAGCCGCAGTCCCGCCGCCTCCCGCTCCGGGGCCGCCGCCCAGGCCGCGAAGTCCGGGAAGCGGTCGTCCGCCCCCCGCGCCATGTTCCGCATCCAGCCCTGCTCGACCCGCTTCGGGTCCGGGTCGGCACTGCTGTCCAGAACCCATCGGTCGGTGCGCTCCGGGTACTTCTGCGCGTACACGGCACCCACGTACGTCCCGTACGACACGCCCCACGCGGACAGCTTCTCCTCCCCGAGCGCCTGCCGCAGCCGGTCCAGGTCCCGCACCTGGTTCGCCGAGGAGAAGCTGCGCAGCACCTCGCCGCCGTTGCGTGCGCACGCCTCGGCGATACGGCGCGAACGGGCCACGTTCTCGTCGATCCCGCCGTCCGCCGCCGGCCACGAGCGCAGGTTCACCATGCGCCGGTCGTCCGCGTCGAGCGCGCAACTCGCAGTCGAACTGCCCCCGACCCCCCGCGGGTCGAACGCCACGAGGTCGTACGCCCCGCCCATCTCCTCCGCCAGCGCGGCCCCCCTCTGCGACAGCCGCTGCACACCGGAGCTGCCCGGCCCCCCGGGAATCACCATCAGCGTCCCGCGCCGCGCCTCGGGCCGGTCGCTACGGATCCGCGACACGGCGAGGGAGACCTGCTCCCCGCCGGGGTCGCCGTAGTCCAGCGGCACGGTGAGCGTGGCGCACTCCTGCCTGGCGGGCCCGCCCTCCTTGGCACAGTCCGTCCACACGAGCCCCCCGCCGGCGGCGGTAGCGGTGGCGGTGGCGGTGAGGGAGGCCGCGACGGCGGCGGCGGAGAGGACGAGAACGAGGCCCGAACGTGCGTAAGTCGTCATGTGCTGAGCCTGGTTGAAACCCGGCCACGCTCCCATCCGGCAGCCGGGACGGTACGGGGTGGGGCTATCCCCCTGCCCGGGATCTCCGACATGCTCACGGCAGCCGGCTCTCACGGTTGATCGCCCGCACCCGCGCCCGGAGCACGTCACCCACCGACGCCGGAGTCAGCTCCTCGACCGGGCAGTCCCATTCCCGCCCACCACCGGGCGGTCTCAGCTGCACATAGGGTCCGACGCGCGCCATGACCCGACCCATCCGGCCGTCGCGGGAGTCGATGACGTACGCGCCGATGTTCACCGCTTCACCTCCCCGAGCACGGCGAGGAGCCGCAGCGCGGTGTCGAGGTTGCAGCGCCCGAGTTCGACGAGGGGGTACGTGTTCCCTGCCCCGGCCATCGTGAGCGGGTCGACCCCGAGCGAGGGCAGACCGACCCCGAGGGCGTCGAACTCGCCCTTGAGTCGGGTGACGACTTCCTGGGCGGCTTGCAGACGCTCAAGTGAAGTGGGCATTTTACGGTCCTTTCCACTGTGTGTATCGATTTCGCCTCCACAGAGTGTCCGGATGGAGAACACTGGGGAACAGTGGTGGAGCCCCAACAACCCCAGATGTGCAAGCGGGAGTTGATGCCCATGTACGGACAGCGGAAGCCGGACCCGTCGACCTCGCCCAGAGCGATAATCGGCGCGGAACTGCGCCACGCACGAGAGCGGAAGGGCCTGAGCCAGGAGGCGCTGGGGGAGCTGGTGTTCGTGAGCGGCTCGTACGTCGGCCAGATGGAGGCGGGCACCCGACGGATCCGGCCGGAGATGGCGGCGCAACTGGACGAGGTGTTGGGGACGGGCGGCTTCTTCGCGCGGAACTGCAAGGCGGCGAACAAGTCGAAGTACCCGGACCACTTCGCGGAGGCGGCGGAGGCGGAAGCGATGGCGGAGGCCATCAAGGAGTTCGCGCCGCTGCTGATCCCGGGCCTGCTGCAGACGCCGGCGTACGCGAGGGAGGTCTTCCGCGCGTACCAGCCCACCGCTCCGGACGAGAGGATCGCCGAGTTGGTGGCGGCGCGCCTGGACCGTGGCCATCTGCTGGACGACCCAACAAAGCCGTTGTTGTGGGTGGTGTTGGGGGAGGCGGTGCTGCGACAGGAGGTCGGAGGCTCGGCGGTGATGGCGGAGGCGTTACGGCATGTGGCGACGCTGATCAGGAAGCATCGGGTGATCGCGCAGGTGTTGCCGTTCAAGGCGGGGGCGTACGGACCTATGACCGGCTCGATGAAGCTGATGTCCTTCGAGGACGCCCCACCTCTGGTTTACCTCCAGGGCCTTGGTACAGGCCGCCTTGAGGACGATCCGGCCACGGTCGCCCGCCACACCCTCACCTACGAACTGCTCGGGGCCGCTGCGCTGTCACCGCGCGATTCCCTGGTCCTGATTGAGTCAGTGGCGGAGGATTACGCCCATGAAGATCAGCAACGTTGAGTACGACCTGGGCACGGCGATCTGGTTCAAGTCCAGCTACAGCGACGGCAGCGGCGGCAACTGCATCGAGGTCGCGACCTGGCGCAAGTCCTCGTACAGCGGAGGCGATGGTGGCGACTGCCTGGAGGTCTCCGACGACCACCCCGGCATCGTCCCCGTCCGCGACTCCAAGAACCCGGAGGGGCCCAAGCTCGTCTTCGGCACCGCCTCCTGGGCCCTCTTCGTGGACGGCCTGAAGTAGGCACCGTAGGACCGCCCTCTTTCCGAGAGTCGCACCTTCCGCCGCCGCGTCAAGGGCGCTCCTTCGTCGCGTCGCTGCGCGATGGGCTTCGCCCACCCTTGACCCGGCGGCTCCAGGCGCGTGAAAACTCTCGGAGGGCGGCCCGGGGGTGGGGCGGGCGCGGAAGACCGTCTGCGCCCGAGCTCCGTGGAGCGCCTGCGGGTCCGTGGGTGGGTTTGCGCGGCAGTGGAATGGGGCGGCCCGGCAGAGCTCAGCGTGTTGCGGCCGGTGGGTGGCCGGGCTTCATGCCCGGCTGGTCACTGCCCGGTGGGTGTGGACACCCGACCCTGAGTGGTCGGCTTGGCCGACCTCAGGTTGGCTTGCGCCACACGGAGATGTGCTTCGCGGAGTCCTGGGTGAACGGCGCCCCGTCCCAGTCCGCTACGCGACGTTCCAGCTCGAGCCCAGCGATCCGTGCCATCAGGTCGAGCTCTGCCGGCCAGGCGTAGCGGTGCCGGGAGTTGTCGCGGCGGTAGCGGCCGTCGTCGCCGTCGCGGGTGAGGTGGTGCGAGACGAGAATCTGCTCGACGAGGTCGAAGGTGTCGAAGCCGAGATGCTGCTCAGAGACGTCGAACGGCACCGCGACCTGGCCGGGCGGCAGGAACCGCAGCGGCGGCACGCCCAGCTCGATGACGAATCGGCCGCCGGGCTCCAGATGACGTGCGGCGTTGCGGAAGCACTCGACCTGCTCGTCCTGCGTGAGCAGGTTCGTGATGGTGTTGTAGACGAGATAGACCAGGGCGAACTCGCCGGGAACGACGGTGGTGGCCATGTCCCCGAGGGCTACCGGGAGCGTGTCCTCGTCGATCTTGCGCCGCAGCACCGCTGCCATGTGCTCGGACAGTTCGATGCCCACTACCGGCACGCCGCGTTCCCGGAGCGGGACGCCCACTCGTCCGGTCCCGATGGCGAACTCCAGTGCCCGGCCGTCTCCGGCGAGCTCGGCAAGGAAGGCGAGAGTCGGTCCGAGAACGGCAGCCGAGGACGCTTCGGCCTCCTCGGCGTCGTAGCGGTCGGCGGTCGCACGGGTCCACAGTTCACTGCTCGTCACGGACGGGCACTTTGCCGGGTGCCGAGGGGCGCTGTCGACGCATTTATGTTCTCCGCGGCGCAGCGTCCCGAAGTGATCCAACCACCCTGGAGATCATTTCGTTAGGAGTTCTAAGGCCGCCCAGAACTCACCGAGCGATGCACTTTGTCCGTAAATGCCGCTTATTTGTGCCGAGTACCGCTGATGCGGGAGCACTTACGCACGCGCACCATGCCTACGATCCGGCGTTACGCGGGAGGGGCGCCGTAGAGCTCGTCCTCATCCCACGTGCCGATCACCGGATCCTTATGCACCCTGCCCGGATGCCCTGCCGGCAGTACGCACTCGGCCTCGAAGCCCTCGTCGTCGCAGAACTGCCCCACGACTCCACACGTCTGCTCATCCACGACGTCCACTCCCCCTGTTTCGTCCTGCCCGGAGGCTACCCCCGCGCCCCGTACGGGCGTCGGGGGTTCCGCCACCCACCGGCAGTGACCAGCGGGGCATGAAGCCCGCCCCTCTCCAGGGCCGGCCCCCCGGCGCCTCGACCGCGTTCACTCACCTGAACACTAATCATGTACGCGACTATTGACGCGTCCACGACCACGCCCCTAGCTTCCGGTGAAAGCGCTTTCTCGTCCAGTCCCGGAACGCCCTCCCTTCCCCACTCTGGAGACCCCACGATGCATCTGCGATCCGTCACGGCGTGCGTCAGCCTCGTGGCAGGCACCCTCGTCGCCCTGTCCGGAACCACCGCCCACGCCGCCTCCACCCTGTACGAGGCCGAGGCCTCCCCCGCCGTCTGCACCGGCGCCATCGAGTCCGACTGGTCCGGCTTCACCGGCAGCGGCTTCTGCAACGGCACCAACGCCGTCGGCGCCTCCGCCCAGTTCACCGTGAACGCCCCCGCCGCCGGCACCGCGACGCTCGCCGTCCGGTTCGCCAACGGCGGGACCGCCGCGCGCCCCGCCGGCCTCGTCGTCAACGGGTCCACCGTCCAGACGCCGTCCTTCGAGGCCACGGGCGCCTGGTCCACCTGGGCCACCAAGACCCTGACCGTGACGCTCACCGCAGGCAGCAACACCATCCGGCTCAGCCCCACCACCTCCGCCGGCCTGCCCAACATCGACTCCCTGAACGTCACGACGACGGGCGACACCACACCGCCGCCGACGAGCAGCGCGCTGTACGTCGCGCCGAACGGCACCGACAACGCCTCCGGCACCCAGTCCGACCCCACGACGCTCACCTCGGCGATCGCCCGCATCGCCCCCGGCGGGACCATCTACCTCCGCGGCGGCACCTACCGTCACTCCACGACGATCACCGTCCCGCCCGCCAACAACGGCACGGCCGCCGCCCGGAAGAAGCTCTCCGCCTACCCCGGCGAGACCCCGGTGCTGAACTTCTCCGCCATGACCGAGGACCCCGCCAACCGCGGCCTCGCCCTCAACGGGTCGTACTGGCACGTCAACGGCATCGTCGTCGAGCGCGCCGGCGACAACGGGATCTTCGTCGGCGGCAGCAACAACGTCATCGAGCGCACGGTGACCCGCTTCAACCGCGACACCGGCCTCCAGCTCTCGCGCATCGCCTCCACCACCCCCCGCGAGCAGTGGCCGTCCAACAACCTCGTCCTGAGCGCCGAGTCGCACGACAACGCCGACTCCGACGGCGAGGACGCCGACGGTTTCGCCGCCAAGCTCACCGTCGGCAGCGGCAACGTCTTCCGCTACGCCGTGGCCCACCACAACATCGACGACGGCTGGGACCTGTACACCAAGACGGACACCGGCCCCATCGGCGTGGTGACCATCGAGGACTCCCTCGCGTACGACAACGGCACCCTCAGCGACGGCTCGCAGGCCGGCGCCGGTGACCGCAACGGCTTCAAGCTCGGCGGCGAGGACATCAAGGTCGACCACGTCGTCCGGCGCACGATCGCCTTCCACAACGGCAAGCACGGGTTCACGTACAACAGCAACCCGGGCTCGATGACGGTCTCGAACAACATCAGCATCGACAACGCCCAGCGCAACTTCTCCTTCGACGCGGGCACGTCGGTGTTCCGGAGCAACACCTCCTGCCGTAGCACCAGCAGCGGGACGAACGACCGGACCATCGGTGACGTCGACGGCACGAACCAGTTCTGGTCCGGCTCGAACGGCTCCCGATGCTCCTCGTACGCCGGGGCTCTGAGCTGGTCCTACGCCGCGGACGGCCGCCTCGTCGCGGCCTTCGGGGGCCGCCCGGTCACCTGGTAGGCCGCACACGACGACGACGGGCGCGCCGGTCTCGCACGGAACACCGAGGCCGGCGCACCCAAGCCGTTGCCCCGGCGTCAGAAGCCGCCGACGCAGCTGAAGCCGCCGCTGAAGCCTCCCGAGCCGCTGGTACCGGTCCCGCCGGAAGGGTTCCCCCGGCGGCCTGAACCCCCACTGGAGGAACCCCCGCTGGAGGATCCCCCGCCCGGATACTCCCCGCTGGGCGGGCGCTCCGTGAGCGTGCGGTAGTCCTCGTGGAACAGCTCCCGCCACCAGCGCCCGAAGCTGACGCCCTCCAGCTCGCGCTCCGTCTCGGCGAGCGCGGGGCCGTCCCACAGGACATGGGGCAGGTCCAGCTCCCTGAGCGCCCGGCGCAGACCCGGCAGGTCGAGATGCGGACTCTCCTTTGGGGAGGCCGTGTCGGGAGCCTCGCCGCGCGGGACGTCGTGCCGGAAGACGCACACCGCCCGCCAGCCCGGTTCCGTCACCACCGCCCGGCCCCAGATCGCCCGCTCGGCCAGCCGCGCCCTGCGACGCCGGGCCTCCTCCTCCCGCCGGGCCAGTTCGCGCGCCCGCTCGGCGGCCTTGTCCTTCTCGGCCTGGATCGCCTGCCGGATCTCCCGGCCGACGGGCTCGTACGCCTCACCGGCCTCCCGCATCACCCGCTCGTACCGCTGCCGCGTCTCCTCCCAGTCGCGCAGGGCGCGGCGCGCGGCGAAGGTCCTCCACCGGGGGACGGACGCGGCACGTCGGCGGGCTGCCCACAGTGCGTCGGTGACCTCGTCCACGGCGGTGATGTAGGCGACGGCGGCCCGCGCCCAGCGACGGCTCGCCTCCGGCGTGCAGGGGACGAGGCCCCGCGAGCCGTCCACGGGCCCCGGGGTCCGCACGAGGAAGACGGAAGGGGCCTGCTTCCCGTCGAGCGACCGGCGGAAGACGTGCTCGTGCACGCGGATCGTGCCGTCGCGCGGCTCGACCGGCTCGTCCGCTTCCTGGGTGGGGAACGTCTTCCCCACGTAATCGAGGTACGGCAGTTTCCGGCGACTCATCGGCCCACCCCCGCGATCCGGCTCCGCTCGGCTTCCCCTCGGCCTCGGCCTCCCCTCGGCCTCTCTTCAGCGTTCCCCGGTCACCGGATCCCCAAGCCCGGGCCCCGTCGGCATCGCCACCCGCCCGTACATCACCATGTCCCGCCGCTCCCCGCCCACTTCCTGCCAGGACCGCAGCAGCCCCTCCCGTACGAACCCCGCCCGCTCCGCCGTACGGGCCGAGGCCTCGTTCCAGGGTTCGACCAGCAACTGGAGGCGAGGGATGCCCAGTTCGCCCAGCGCCCAGTCGCTCACGGCCGTGAGCGCCGCCCCGGCCGCGCCCTCGCCGCGGCAGGACGGGGCGATCCAGTAGCCGAGGGTCGCACGGCCCTCGGGCAGGTCGCGGAGCCAGAGGCCGATCATGCCGACGGGCCGCTCGTCACGGCGGCGGACGATGACGAAGGGATAGCCGGCGGCGGTCTCCGAGCGGGCCCACTGGCGCCGGACGAACGCCTCGCCCTCCGACTCGGAGTACACCGGCGGCACGGTGGTGATCAGCGGGATGTACGGGTCCGACGACGCCTCCTCCACGAGGGGCAGGTCGGCGCGCTCCCACCGGCGCACGGCGAAGGACCCGGCCGTCAGCCGGGGAACGATCAAGCTCACATCGTGCGGAGGTACTCGGCCAGCCGGTCGTACTCCTCCTTCACCCCATCCTCCATTCCGGTCGCCAGCGCCTGGTCGCGGATCTCCGTCGACGGCCACAGCGAGGTGCTGGTGAGGGCCGTGCCGCCGTCCGGGGTGTCGTCGAAGGTGAGGGTCACGTGGACCGGCGGGCCCGGCATCAGCTCGAAGGTCTCCGTGTAGACCAGCCGCTCGCCCGGCACGATCTCCTCGTACGTCCCCGAGAAGACGATCTCCCGGCCGTCGGGCGCCTTCTGTCCCCAGCGCCACGCGCCGCCGACGCGCAGGTCGATCTCGCAGACCACCGTGGGCAGGGCGGCGACCCCGTACCACTGGCGGACGTGCTCGGGCTTCGTCCACGCCTCCCACACGCGGGCGGGCGGGGCGTCGAAGGTCCGGGTGATGACCAGCTCGCGGTCGGTCGGTGTCGTCAGCAGCGTGATCATGGTCCGCTCTCCCGCCGTGGGGGTCCTCCCACCAGCATCACCCCGAACGCCCGAGGGCGGCACCCCCAACAGGGGTGCCGCCCTCGGTCGCGTACAGCGATGAACTACCGATCCGGGAGGATCAGAAGTCCATGTCACCGCCCGGCATGCCGCCGCCGGCCGGCGCGGACGCCTTCTCCGGCTTGTCGGCGATGACGGCCTCGGTGGTCAGGAACAGCGCGGCGATGGAGGCCGCGTTCTGCAGGGCGGAACGCGTCACCTTCGCCGGGTCGATGATGCCCTCGGCGATGAGGTCCACGTACTCGTTGGTCGCGGCGTTCAGGCCGTGGCCGACGGGCAGGTTGCGGACCTTCTCCGCCACGACGCCGCCCTCGAGGCCGGCGTTGATCGCGATCTGCTTCAGCGGGGCCTCGAGCGCCAGCTTGACGATGTTGGCACCGGTGGCCTCGTCGCCCGTCAGGTCGAGCTCGAGCTTCTCGAAGACCGAGGAGGCCTGCAGCAGGGCCACGCCACCACCGGCGACGATGCCCTCCTCGACGGCCGCCTTCGCGTTGCGAACGGCGTCCTCGATGCGGTGCTTGCGCTCCTTGAGCTCGACCTCGGTGGCGGCACCGGCCTTGATGACCGCAACACCGCCGGCGAGCTTCGCCAGGCGCTCCTGCAGCTTCTCGCGGTCGTAGTCGCTGTCCGAGTTCTCGATCTCGGCGCGGATCTGGTTGACGCGACCGGCGACCTGGTCGCTCTCACCGGAGCCGTCGACGATCGTGGTCTCGTCCTTGGTGATGACGACCTTGCGGGCGCGGCCCAGCAGGTCCAGGCCGGCGTTCTCGAGCTTGAGACCGACCTCCTCGGAGATGACCGTGCCGCCCGTGAGGATGGCGATGTCGTTCAGCATGGCCTTGCGGCGGTCGCCGAAGCCCGGGGCCTTGACCGCGACGGACTTGAAGGTGCCGCGGATCTTGTTGACGACCAGGGTCGACAGGGCCTCGCCCTCGACGTCCTCGGCGATGATCAGCAGCGGCTTGCCCGACTGCATGACCTTCTCCAGGAGCGGGAGCAGGTCCTTCACGGAGGAGATCTTGGAGTTGACGATCAGGATGTACGGGTCGTCCAGGGACGCCTCCATACGCTCCATGTCGGTGGCGAAGTACGCCGAGATGTAGCCCTTGTCGAAGCGCATACCCTCGGTGAGCTCCAGCTCCAGACCGAAGGTCTGGGACTCCTCGACGGTGATGACGCCTTCCTTGCCGACCTTGTCCATCGCCTCGGCGATGAGCTCGCCGATCTGGGTGTCGGCGGCGGAGATGGAGGCCGTGGAAGCGATCTGCTCCTTGGTCTCGACATCCTTGGCCTGCTCGAGCAGGGCGCCCGAGACGGCCTCGACGGCCTTCTCGATGCCGCGCTTGAGGGCCATCGGGTTGGCGCCGGCCGCCACGTTGCGCAGGCCCTCGCGGACGAGCGCCTGGGCGAGGACGGTCGCGGTGGTCGTACCGTCACCGGCGACGTCGTCCGTCTTCTTGGCGACTTCCTTGACCAGCTCGGCGCCGATCTTCTCGTACGGGTCCTCGAGCTCGATCTCCTTGGCGATGGACACACCATCGTTGGTGATCGTGGGGGCGCCCCACTTCTTCTCGAGGACGACGTTCCGGCCCTTGGGGCCAAGGGTGACCTTGACGGCGTCGGCGAGCTGGTTCATCCCGCGCTCGAGACCGCGCCGTGCCTCCTCGTCGAACGCGATGATCTTGGCCATGTGAAGTGGTCCTCCCGGACATGGGGTGGATAACGCTCCAGGACCGAACCGACGCCCGCGACGGACGGCCTGCGTGCCCGATGGTTCCTTGCCCCACCTGGCCGCGGGCCTCGTCTGCCCGATCCTCGTAAGCACTCTCACCTTCAGAGTGCTAACGCCAATGATTAGCACTCGACCCGGGAGAGTGCAAGGCCGTCCCGAAGGGACGTCGATGAGGGGTGGTGGTCGGGCGACGGGCGGGGGCAAGCGCCTCTCGGAGATCGGGCGCCCTCCGGCGAAGCCGTCGGCGAACGCACGAGGGGTCCGCATCCTGGTCAGGATGCGGACCCCTCGGCGATGAGAACGCGTGAGTGCGTACGTGGTGGCCGATCGCGCCGTGCTCAGACGGCGAGCTTGACCATGTCCGCCTGCGGACCCTTCTGGCCCTGCGAGATCTCGAACTCGACCCGCTGACCCTCTTCAAGGGTGCGGTAACCGTCCATCTGGATCGCGCTGTAGTGGACGAATACATCCGCACCACCGTCGACCGCGATGAAGCCGTAGCCCTTCTCCGCGTTGAACCACTTGACGGTGCCCTGAGCCATGCCTAACTCCCCTATTACTGGCCCTTGCGCGGGACCGCACTTCGCGGACCCGGGTCAGACCCTGCGCCGGAACGCGTCGACCGCGGCTGAATGTATCTGCCCAACTGCCCTCTGCAACAGGGCAATCGGGCGAGAATTCTGGGCGCGGCGTAAAGGAGAATTCAGGAGAATTCACTGAATTCCGGGGCAAGTCGGGCCCGGCAAAGTGCGCAGAAGGTACACAACACTCGAACACTTTGGCTGCATCTTGTCGCGCACGGACGCATTCTCATATGCGCCTGGCATGAGCAGCGAAGGGAAGCCGGGGGGCTTCCCCAACTCTACCGCGTTCAACCATGCAGAATTGCCCCCTCCGCTTCCCGAGCGGAGGGGGCAATTCGGTTACGGCGGGTCATGCGAGGGCTCAGCAGCCGCCGGCGACGGCGGGAATGATCGAGACGCCGGCGCCGTCCGGCGTCGCCGTCTCCAGGCCCTGCTCAAAACGGACGTCGTCGTCGTTGACGTACACGTTCACGAAGCGGCGCAGCTTGCCCTGGTCGTCCAGGACGCGGGCCGCGATGCCCGTGTGGTTCTTCTCCAGGTCGGCGATGACCTGGGAGAGGGTCGCGCCCTCGGCGACGACCTCGGCCTGGCCGCCCGTGTAGGTACGGAGGATGGTGGGGATGCGGACCTTGACGCTCATGGTGGTGCTGCCTTCCGTGACGAGGGTGGTCAGTGGGCCAGGCCGGCGTCGCGGAACGCGTCGAGGCTCGGGCGGATGGTGGCGGTCGCCTGGGAGGTCTCGGCCACCGCGTCCAGGGTCTTGAGGCCGTCGCCGGTGTTGAGCACGACCGTGGTCAGGCTCGGGTCGATGAGACCGGCCTCGACCAGCTTCTTCGTCACGCCGACCGTCACGCCGCCCGCCGTCTCGGCGAAGATGCCCTCGGTACGGGCCAGGATCTTGATCGCCTCGACGACCTGCTCGTCGTTCACGTCCTCCACCGCACCGCCCGTACGGCGCGCGATGTCCAGGACGTACGGGCCGTCGGCCGGGTTGCCGATCGCCAGGGACTTGGCGATGGTGTTCGGCTTCTGGGGCCGTACGACGTCGTGGCCGGCCTTGAAGGCCGCCGACACCGGGGAGCAGCCCTCAGCCTGGGCGCCGAAGATCTTGTACGGCTTGTCCTCGACGAGGCCCAGCTTGATGAGCTCCTGCAGACCCTTGTCGATCTTGGTGAGCTGCGAGCCGGAGGCGATCGGGATGACCAACTGATCGGGGATGACCCAGCCGAGCTGCTCGCAGATCTCGTACGCGAGCGTCTTCGAGCCCTCGCCATAGTACGGGCGCAGGTTGACGTTGACGAAGCCCCAGCCCTCGCCCAGCGGGTCGCCGATGAGCTCCGAGCAGAAGCGGTTGACGTCGTCGTAGTTGCCCTCGATGCCGACGAGCTCGCCGCCGTAGACGGCGGCCATGACGACCTTGCCCTGCTCCAGGTCGTGCGGGATGAACACGCAGGAGCGGAAGCCGGCGCGGGCGGCCGCGGCGCCGACGGCGCCGGCCAGGTTGCCGGTGGAGGAGCAGGAGAGCGTGGTGAAGCCGAAGGCGCGGGCGGCCTCCAGGGCCTGGGCGACGACGCGGTCCTTGAAGGAGTGCGTCGGGTTGCCGGAGTCGTCCTTGACGAAGAGCTTGCCCGGCTCGACGCCCAGCTCGCGGGCGAGGTTGTCGGCCTGGACGAGCTTGGTCCAGCCCGGGTTCAGGTTCGGCTTCTCGGCGACGTCGGCGGGGACGGGCAGCAGCGGGGCGTAGCGCCAGATGTTGGCGGGGCCGGCCTCGATCTGCTTGCGCAGCGCCTCGGGGTCACCGGTGGGGAGGTCGTACGCGACTTCGAGCGGGCCGAAACACAGCTCGCAGGCGAAGATGGGGCCGAGGGCGAAAACCTCGCCGCATTCCCGGCAGGAAAGCCCGGAAGCGGGACCGAGATCAACGGTCTTGACCGTCTCGGCGGGGGTTTCGGTGGTGGAAACAGTCTGTACAGCCATGGAGGCGAGGCCCTTTCTCCTCATCTTTCCCATGACGAACGTCGCCATGAGACGGATTTGGCACCTTCCCTAGCCGGGAGCCTCGCTGCGCAGTGCGACGACTGCGGACGAGACCGACTGGAGGGTTGCCGGGGCTTCAACGGGCCGTTTCCCTCTGCCCCTCTGGATGAGCGGTATTCGGTTGTGGAACGCGGGCGGTACCCCGACATGCATCGGGCGTCCGCGTTGTTCAAGACTGTAACCGAAGGCATGGGCGGGCGAGATGGTCGTCCGAACCGCGAGATGGAGATCACGTTGCTGGATGAGGTGGAGCGCTGGCTGGCCCGGCGGTCCTGGTCCGTGGCAGACCGTCCGGTGGAGCGGCTGCTGGCCGCCAAGCGGGGGACGACGGTCAGCGTGGTGCTGCCCGCGCTCGACGAGGAGGCGACGGTCGGCGACATCGTCTCCGTGATCCGCCGCGAGCTGATGTCCGAGGCGGTCCCGCTGGTCGACGAGCTCGTGGTGATCGACTCCGGTTCCACCGACCGTACGGCCGAGGTCGCGGCGGCGGCCGGGGCGCGGGTGGTGGCGCGGGACGAGATCCTTCCGCGGATACCGGCCGTGCCCGGCAAGGGCGAGGTGCTGTGGCGGTCACTGATGGTGACCGACGGTGACATCGTCTGCTTCGTCGACGCGGATCTGCGGGACTTCTCCGCGGACTTCGTCACCGGCATCGTCGGCCCTCTCCTCACCGACCCGGACGTCGACTTCGTGAAGGCGATGTACGACCGCCCGCTCGGCGACACCCCAGGTCAGGGGGGTCGGGTGACGGAGCTGGTGGCCCGGCCGCTGCTCAATCTGCACTGGCCGCAGCTGGCCGGTTTCGTGCAGCCGCTGGGCGGCGAGTACGCGGCGCGGCGCTCGCTGCTCGAGCGGCTGCCGTTCCCCGTCGGTTACGGAGTGGAGCTGGGCCTCCTCGTCGACGCGCTGCACACGGTCGGTCTCGACGCCCTCGCCCAGGTCGACGTCGGCGTCCGCAAGCACCGCCATCAGGACGGTCAGGCGCTCGGCCGGATGGCGGCGGCGATCTACCGCACGGCGCAGCTGCGGCTGTCCCGCGGGCATCTGGTGCGGCCGCGGCTGACGCAGTTCGAGCGGGACGAGAAGGACGGCGGCAGGGGCTTCGCGCCCCGGACGTACGCGGTGGACACCGAGGAGCGGCCGCCGATGGTCGAGATCACGGAGTACGCGCACCGGCGCGTGGCGTAACGCCGCGGAATGGCGCTTCTTGCCTAAATTTCCGTTTTATGTGGTTCACCTATCGAATGACTACCTTCCTGGCGGCGCTCGGTCTCGCCGCCGGCGCACTCGGCACGCTGTCCCTCGCCGCGGCCGGTCCGGCCGCGGCGGATGTGGTGGAGCCCTTCGGCAAGCGGTACGACGCGTCCCTGTACGGCGACTTCACCACCATCGGCAACACGGTCATGGCCTGCCCCACGTTCCCCGCCGACCTGGCCGCTCGCTGCGCGGTCGCCGCCGCGGGCCAGGGCGGCGACAACAACAACACCTTCGCCATGGAGCGCGTCAACACCGGCTCCATGGCCCACGGCTACGGATCGAGCACCGGTTACGTGAAGATCCCGGCGGGCGCCGAGGTCGCGTACGCCCGGCTCTTCTGGGGCGGCAACGACGGCACGTACAAGGGGCCGAGCGGCGCCCAGCTCAGACGCTGCGACATCTCCGGGCCCGATGTGGCGCCCTCCCCCGGCGACCACGCGACGACCGTGCCGCACATCCGGGTCGGCGCGGGGGCCGAGACAGCGGTCTCCATCGACTCCATGGTCACGGACCCGGCGGACACCGGCGGCCCGCACTACTACACGGGCGAGTCGGACGTCACGGCCGCCTTCGCGGGCCTGCGCGGCATCGACGCGCAGGTCGCGGTCGGCAACATCTGGGCGCCGAACGGCAAGGGCTGTGTGGCGGGCTGGTCCCTGACCGTCGTCTACGCGTTCCCCGGACCCGAGCCGACGCACGCGCCGGACCGCCGCCATGTGTCCATCTACGGCGGGCACGTGCTCCAGCGCTCCACCTCCCCCGCGACGACGATCACCGTCGACGGCTTCCACCGCACGGCGGGCACGGCGCGGGCGAGCGTGACGGCGTACGAGGGCGACTGGAACACGCCCGGGGACCAGTTCCTGGTCGACGGCAAGAACGTCACCGAGAGCCACACCGGCAACACCAAGAACTTCTTCGTCAGCGAGGACGACGGGGCCGTCTCCCCCAAGCTGGTCAACAACCTGAGCATCGACGCCAAGGCCTTCGACATCCCGGACGGGGCGATCCCGGTGGGCGCCCGGTCGGCGGAGCTGACCTTCACCACGACGGGCGACACCTACGTGCCCTCCGCCCTCGCCTTCTCCGTACCGGTGCCGGACCTGGAGGTCACCAAGACGGCGCACCCGCAGAAGGTGAAGCCGGGCGACACCCTCACGTACACGATCACGGCGAAGAACACCGGCCCGCTCGACCACCCGGGCGCCTCGCTCGCCGACGACCTGACCGGGACCCTGGACGACGCCGTCTACAACGGCGACGCGAAGGCGACGATCGGCAAGGTCACGTACGACGCGCCGAAGATCGGCTACGTCGGTGACATCCCGGCCGGCAAGGCGGCCACGATCACGTACTCCGTCACCGTCCGCGACCCGGTGCGCGGGGACGGGAAGCTGCTGAACGGCGTCGAGGCGGCCTCGCCGCGCTCGAACTGCGGGGACGGGAGCAAGGACCCGGCCTGCGCGGTGGCGCCGGTGATCGACGCGCCGAAACCGAAGCCGGACCCGAAGCCGGACCCGGACCCGAAGCCGGACCCGGATCCCACCCCGTCACCGACGCCGACGCCGACGGACCCGGTGGATCCCTCGCCGTCTCCGATTCCGACCGATACCACCGTCGAGCCGACACCGGTCACCAGCCCCCATGAGCCGCGCCCGGCCCCGCACGGCCCCGGCGGCTCGATGGCGGAGACCGGCGGCAACGGCGAGCGCCTCTGGCTGCTCGGCGGCCTCGCCCTCGCCCTGGCGGCGACGGGTGTGGTGGCGAAGGCGGCCCTGCGCGGCCGGCGCGAACTCTGAGGCGTGGATTCGCCACACTCGTATACGTACGTTTGAGCGTTTACGGGACGGGCTAGGTTCGCCACATGGCTTCTGTGCTCGTTGCCTCCAATCGGGGCCCTCTCTCGTACGCCCTCGCCGCCGACGGCACGCTCAGTGCCCGGCGCGGCGGGGGCGGTCTCGTCTCCGGTCTGTCCGCCGCCCTCGCCGAACAGCCGGAGGCGCTGTGGGTCTGCGCCGCGCTGTCGGACGGCGACCGGGAAGCCGTGCGCCGGGGCGTCTCGGAGCCCGGCGTGCGGATGCTGGCCCTCGACCCGGGGGTCTACGACGACGCGTACAACGGCATCGCGAACTCGGTGCTGTGGTTCCTCCACCACCACCTGTGGGACGTCCCCCGCGAGCCGGTCTTCGACGCGGAGTTCCGGCGCCGCTGGGAGTCGTACCGCGCCTACAACCGCTCCTTCGCGGAAGCGCTGGCGGAGCAGGCGGCCGAGGGCGCGGAGATCCTGGTCCAGGACTACCACCTGGCGCTGGTGCCGGGGCAGCTGCGCGAGCTCCGTCCCGACCTGCGGATCGCCCACTTCACGCACACGCCGTGGGCGTCGTCCGAATATCTGCGGATGCTCCCGGAGGACATCCGCGAGGAGCTGATGTGGGGGATGCTCGGCGCGGACGAGCTCGGCTTCCACACCTGGGGCTGGGCGGGGGCGTTCATCAACGGCGCGCAGATCGACAGTGCCGAGGGAACGGCGCAGGGCGCCTGGCCGAGCGGCGACCCCTGGCGCGGAGTGCACCACCGCCGGTGGGGCGGGCCCAAGCGCTCCACGCGCGTGCAGGCGTACCCCCTCGGCGTGGACGCGGACGAACTGCGGTCCCTGGCGCACCGACCGGAGGTGGACGAGCGGCTCGCGCAGCTGCGGGCCGAGGTCGGCGACCGGAAGACGATCGTGCGGGTGGACCGCACGGAGTTGTCCAAGAACGTGCTGCGCGGCCTGCTCGCCTACCGCGAGCTGCTGCGCGAGCGGCCCGAGTGGCACGACCGGGTCGTCCACCTGGCCTCGGCGTACCCCTCCCGCCAGGACCTCGCGGTCTACCGCGCGTACACGGCGGCGGTGGCGGAGTTGGCGGAGGAGATCAACGCCGAGTTCGGCACGGACGAGTGGCAGCCGGTGCTGCTGTCGGTGAAGGACGACTTCACGCGCTCCCTCGCGGCGTACCGGATGGCGGACGTGGCCCTGATCAACCCGGTCCGCGACGGGATGAACCTGGTGGCGAAGGAGATCCCGGTGGTGTCGGAGGAGGGCTGCGCGCTGGTCCTCTCGACGGGCGCGGGCGCGTACGACGAGCTGCGCGAGGACGCGCTGACGGTCAGCCCGTACGACGTGTCCGAGACGGCGCGTGCCCTGCACGAGGCCCTGACGATGCCCCCGGGCGAGCGAGCCGAGCGCACGAAGCGCCTGGCGGCTACGGCGACGGCGCTCCCGCCGCAGCAGTGGTTCCTGAAACAGCTGGAGGCGCTGCGGGACGCACCGGTCGACGGGCCTGGCACATCGTGACCATGGCGGCGCGCGCGCCGTCGGTCCCGGCATCGCGTCCGACCACACGGACGCGGACGCGTCCCGCGGCACGGCGGGCCCCGCAGGCCGGCGTGAAGCTCATGTGACCTTCACGCCGGGCCCGCTGGTACGCCGGTACGCCGGCCCAGGCGGTGCGGGCGGGCCCTCAGCGGGCCTCCCGTACCGCCTTCGCCAGTTCCGCCAGGAAGTCCACCACGGCCGCCGGGCCCGCCACCGCCAGGTCGGCCCGCTCGGCCAGTTCCGGGACCTCCGTGGAGCCGCTGCAGACCAGCAGGCCCGGGGTGCCGTTCGAGCGGAGCTTCTCCACCGCGGCGAAGGCCGGGAGGTCGCCCAGGTCGTCGCCCGCGTACAGGACGGAGGCGGCGCCCACCTCCCGTACGTACTCCCCCAGCGCCACGCCCTTGTCCATGCCCGGCGGGCGCAGCTCCAGGACCATGCGGCCCGGTTCGAGGACCAGGCCGTGCAGGGCGGCGAGCTCGGCGAGGGGGCCCTTGAGGGCCTCGAAGGCGGCCTGGGGGTCGGTGGAGCGGCGGGTGTGGACGGCGACCGCGCGGCCCTTCTCCTCGATCCAGGTGCCGGGCCAGGCTCCGACGCTGTCCAGGAAGCCGGGGAGTTCGGCGCGGACGGCGGCCACGCCCGGATGCACGGCGGAGGCCTGCACGGTGCCGGTGACCGCGTCCCAGCGCTCCGCGCCGTAGTGGCCGAGGACGACGAGGCGTTCCAGGCCGGGGACGCCGGCGAAACCGCCGTAGCGGACCGCGACGCCTGCCGGGCGGCCGGTCACCACCGCGACCGAGGCGACCTCGGGCGCGAGCGCGGCGAGCGCGGCGACGGCGCCGGGGTGGGCGCGGGCCTGTTCCGGGTCGGGGACGATCTCGGCGAGCGTCCCGTCGAAGTCGAGGGCGACGACGGCCTTGTCCGGCCGCGCGAGAAGCGCGCCCAGGCCGTCGCGGCCTGCGGATGTGGTCGGGTGCGGAAGGCTGCTGACCATACGACGACCCTACCGAGGCGGGCTCAGCGGCGCTGCTCCTTCTCCGCACGGACCCGCCTCAGCCGGTTGACGGTCACCGGATCGTGTTCCAGGGCGCGCGGGTCGTCCAGGAGCGCGTTGAGGAGCTGGTAGTAGCGGGTGGCGGACAGGCCGAGCTGCTCGCGGACGGCCCGCTCCTTGGCGCCGGGGCCCGGCCAGGAGCGGCGCTCCAGGGCGAGAACGGCGCGCTCGCGCTCCCCGAGGCCGCCGCCCGTGCCCAGGCCGTGGCCGTGGCCGGGACCGTTGCCGCCTCCCCGTTCCTCATCGTTGGTCATACGACCCAACTTATTCGGCGTTCTCCGCCTCCGTCGCCTCGCGGGAGATCTTCCCCAGGACCTCGGCGGGCTTCTGGCCGGGCGCGACGGCCTTGCCGATGTTCTGCTTGATGGTGTCGCTGACCCGGGCCCAGGACGTCTTGCCCACCGGCGGGAGCTGGGAGTTCGGCAGCTCTTCCAGGAACTCGCGGAGGTCCTTGTGCTCCTCCTCGCTCTCCATACGGGAGTACGCGCTGACCGTCACCGGCAGCAGGTCGTTGCCGCCCGCGAACTCCAGCACGTTCTCGTCGCTGAAGACGAAGTCGAGGAAGTCGCCGATCTCCTCGCGGTGGCCGTTCTGCTTGAAGCCCATGATCCAGTCGGCGACGCCCATGGACGCCTTGGCCTTGCCGGACACGCCCGGCAGCGCGACCTTGCCGACCTTGACGCCCTTCTTCCGGGCCTCCTGCATCAGCGAGGGGTGGCCGTTGAGCATGCCGACCTCGCCGCGCGAGAAGGCCGCGAAGGCGTCCTTGCGGTTGAGCTTGCCGGGGGCGACGGGTCCGGTCAGCTCCTTCTCGACCAGGTTCTCCTTCAGCCAGTCGAAGGTCCGCACGTTCTGGTCGGAGTCGATGCGGTAGCGGTCGCTGCCGTCGGTGTAGCCGGCACCGCCGCTGAGCAGCCACATCATCGTCTCGGCCTGCGCCTCCTCGGGGCCGAGCGGCAGCGCGAAGGGGTAGGGGACGTCCTCGTCCTTCAGCTTCTGGGCGGCGGCCGCCAGCTCCGCCCAGGTGGTCGGCGCCTTCGTGATCCCGGCCCGGTCGAAGAGGTCCTGGTTGAAGAAGAGCAGTCGCGTGGAGGCGGCGAACGGCAGGCCGTACTGGGTGCGCCGCATCTCGCCGGCGGAGACGAGCGGGGCGAGGAAGTTGGCCTGGACGGGGATGGAGAGCAGCTCGTCGGCGGAGTAGAGCTCGCCGGCGGCGGCGTAGTCGGCGTAGGCGCCGATCTGGGCGATGTCAGGGGCCTGGCCGGCCTTGACCATCTCGGCGACCTTGCGGTCGACGTCGTTCCAGGACTCGATCTGGACCTCGACGTTCACGCCGGGGTGCTCGGCCTCGTAGGCGTCGGTGAGCTTGTCCCAGTACCGCTCGGTGGTGTCGCCACCGGTGAGGTCGTAGTCGGCGGCGACCAGCTTCAGGGTCACGTCGCCCGAGTCGGCGCCGGTCAGGCCGCAGCCGGAGAGACCCGCGGTCAGGCCCAGTGCGGCGATCGTCGCGGTCAGTCCAAGAAATCGCCGCTGCACAGCGTCGTCCCACCCTCTTGCTCGTCGTCGAGCTGTGTTTCTCACAGAAGAGGAATCATAAGGTCTACACCACTGGCCTACACCATTGCCGGTCATTTGTATGCCCGCACAACAATATCGGCGAGTGGACTAGACCTTTCGGTCGTTCACGCGCGAGGATGGTCCCGTGAGACACGTCATCGCCCTCGATGTGGGCGGCACCGGCATGAAGGCCGCCCTCGTCGGGGCGGACGGCACCCTGCTCCACGAGGCACGGCGCGCCACCGGACGCGAGCGCGGCCCCGAGGCCGTCGTGGAGACGATCCTCGGCTTCGCCGCCGAGCTGCGCGCCCACGGCCTGGAGCGGTACGGACAGCCCGCCGCGGCCGCCGGCGTCGCCGTCCCCGGCATCGTCGACGCCGAGAACGGGATCGCCGTCTACGCCGCCAACCTCGGCTGGCGCGACGTGCCGATGCGCGCCCTGCTCAGCGAGCGCCTCGACGGCATCCCCGTCGCCCTCGGCCACGACGTCCGCACCGGCGGCCTCGCCGAGGGCCGGATCGGCGCCGGGAACGGCGCCGACCGCTTCCTCTTCGTCCCCCTGGGCACCGGCATCGCCGGCGCCATCGGCATCGGCGGAGTCATCGAGGCGGGCGCCCACGGCTACGCCGGCGAGATCGGCCACATCGTCGTCCGCCCCGGCGGGGCCTCGTGCGGCTGCGGCCAGCGCGGCTGCCTGGAGCGGTACGCCTCCGCCTCCGCCGTCTCCCTCGCCTGGGCCGCCGCCTCCGGCGACCCGGACGCGGACGCCGCCGACTGCGCCAAGGCCGTCGAGTCCGGGGACGCCCGGGCCGTCCAGGTCTGGCAGGACGCCGTCGACGCCCTCGCCGACGGCCTGGTCACCGCGCTCACCCTGCTGGACCCCCGCACGCTCATCATCGGTGGCGGTCTCGCCGAGGCCGGGGAAACCTTGTTCACACCCCTGAGGGCCGCGGTGGAGGAACGCGTGACGTTCCAGAAGCTGCCCGCCATCGTCCCGGCGGCCCTCGGGGACACCGCCGGATGCCTGGGCGCGGGCCTCCTCGCCTGGGACCTGCTCGCCAACCAGCGCCCCACCCACCACGAGGGCCCCGCCCGCAACGAGCCCGACTCGGAGGTATCCGCCTGATGGCCGATCGCACAGTTCTCGCCGGCGCCCGCGTGGTGCTGCCGACCGGGATCGTCGAGAACGGACGCGTGATCGTCGAGGGCGGCCGCATCGTGGGCAGCTCCCCCGCCGACGCCCCCTCCCTCGACCTGTCCGGCCACTGGGTCGTCCCCGGCTTCGTCGACATGCACAACCACGGCGGCGGCGGCGCCTCCTTCACCTCCGGCACGGTCGAGGACATCCTCACCGGCGTCCACACCCACCGGCTGCACGGCACCACCACCGTCGTCGCCTCGTTCGTCACCGGCGACCTGGACTTCCTGAGCGCACGCGCCGGCCTGCTCTCCGAACTGGCCGAGCAGGGCGAGATCGCCGGCATCCACTTCGAGGGGCCGTTCATCTCCCCCTGCCGCAAGGGCGCGCACGACGAGACGCTGCTGCGCGACCCCGACCCCGCCGACGTCCGCAAGCTCGTCGACGCCGCCCGCGGGCAGGCCCGGATGGTCACCCTCGCGACCGAACTGCCCGGCGGCATCGACTCCGTACGCCTGCTCGCCGAACACGGCGTGATCGCCGCGATCGGCCACACCGACGCGACGTACGAGCAGACCGTCGAGGCCATCGAGGCGGGCGCCACCGTCGCCACCCACCTGTACAACGCGATGCCCGGCCTCGGCCACCGCGCCCCCGGCCCGATCGCCGCCCTCCTGGAGGACGAGCGCGTCACGGTCGAGCTGATCAACGACGGCACGCATCTGCACCCGGCCTCGCTGGAGCTGGCGTTCCATCACGCGGGCCCGCGGCGCGTCGCGTTCATCACCGACGCGATGGACGCGGCGGGCTTCGGCGACGGGCACTACGCGCTCGGCTCGCTGGCCGTCGAGGTCAAGGACGGTGTCGCGCGCCTCGTCGAGGGCGGCTCGATCGCCGGCTCGACCCTCACCCTGGACCGCGCGTTCAAGCGGGCGGCGACCATCGACGAGCTGCCCGTCGAATCCGTCGTCCAGGCCATCTCCGCCAACCCGGCCCGACTGCTCGGGATCGACGACAGGGTCGGCTCGCTGGAGCCCGGCAAGGACGCCGACCTGGTCGTTCTCGACGCGAACTTCGACGTCAAGGGCGTGATGCGCAAGGGCGCCTGGGTGGTTGACCCGCACGTGGCCTGATCGCGACGGAACAGAGCACACGGCGGTTGGCCCGGGGACTGGGCCAACCGCCTTCTGTTTGGCATGATCAGGGCTCGTTCCACGGCTGTTCCACGGCTGTTCCACGATCTTTCGACGGCGTACGGGGGTACGGCAGGTGATTCTCACGGTCACCCTCAACACGGCACTGGACCTCACCTACCGCGTCCCCGCCCTGACCCCGCACGCCTCCCACCGCGTCACCCAGGTGATCGAACGCCCCGGCGGCAAGGGCCTGAACGTCGCCCGCGTGCTCGCCGCCCTCGGCTACGAGACCGTCGTCACCGGTTTCGCGGGCGGCCCGACCGGCGAGGTCGTCCGCGCCCACCTCGCCGAGCTGCCGCTGACCGACGCGCTCCTGACGATCGCCGGGCCCACCCGCCGTACCGTCGCCGTCGTCGACACCTCGACCGGCGACACCACCCAGCTCAACGAGCCCGGCCCCCACCTCACCCCCGCCGAGTGGTCCGCCTTCACCGGCCACTACACCGAGCTGCTCGCCGGCGCCGAGGCGGTGGCCCTGTGCGGCAGCCTGCCGCCCGGCATCCATGTCGGTGCGTACGCGGAACTCGTGCGCATCGCCCGCGGCGTCGGGGTCCCGGTCCTGCTCGACACCAGCGGCGAGCCCCTGCGGCGCGGCATCGCGGCCCGCCCCGACCTCGTCAAGCCCAACGCGGACGAGCTCGCCCAGCTCACCGGCTCCCGGGAACCGCACCGCGCCACACGCGACGCCCGACGGCGCGGCGCGCACGCGGTCGTCTCCTCGCTCGGCCCGGCGGGCATCCTCGCCGCCACCCCGGACGGCCTGTGGCACGCCGCCCCGCCGGCCACCGTACGGGGCAACCCGACGGGCGCCGGCGACTCGGCCGTCGCGGGCCTGCTGTCCGCTCTGGTCGACGGCCTGCCGTGGCCGGACCGGCTGACCCGGGCGGTCGCCCTGTCGGCGGCGACGGTGCTCTCCCCGGTCGCGGGCGAGTTCGACCGGGCGGCGTACGAGGAGCTGCTGCCGCGGGTCACGGTGACGGAGCAGGTCGCGGCGGCATGACGAAGGCCCCGCGGAACCTGTGGTTCCACGGGGCCTTCGGCCGAGCCGTACGGCTCAGATCTCACCCTTGCTGATCTTCACCCAGTCGAAGATCACGTCGCACTGGTTCCCCTGCTCGCAGGAGAGCATGATCGTGTTCTGCCCCTTCTGGAGCGACACCTGAGACCAGGTGGTCTGCCAGTTCTTCTCGGGGTTCGGGTCGGTGGAGCCGATGAAGTTCTTCAGATTCATCGGTGAGGTGTTCGCCTTGCCGTTGACGGTCACGGTGGCGTTGGCGTCCTTGGCGGGGATCGCGTACCTCACGTACATGCGGTAGGTGCCGGCCTCGGGCACCTCGGTCTGCCAGGTCGCGGACGAGCCGATCGCGTTGAACCCGGTCACGTACAGGCCGTCCGTGCCCTCCGCGCCCTTGATGTCCTTGGCGAGCAGCGCCGTGCCGCCCAGCTTGAGCGTCGCCGCGTCCTGCTGCGGCAGCGCGGCCGGGGTCTCGTCCGCGCTGGGCTCGGTGGACGGCTGCTCCTGGACCTGCGTGGACCCGCCGGTCGGCTTGCCGCCCGCGGTCCCGCCGTCGGTGTTCTCGTCACCGGTGTTGCTGATGACAGCGGCGGTGATACCGATCACGACGACCGCGACGACCGCGATCGCGCCGATCAGCAGGCCCTTGGTGTTGGGGCCACGGCCACCACCGCCACCGCCGCGCTGGGGCGGGATCGGGGACTGCCGGGTCCGGTCGCCACCGGGGTAGGTCTCGGGCGCGGCGTACTGCGGGTGCGGCTGGCCGTACTGCTGCTGGCCGCCGTAGGTCTGCTGCTGCGGCACGCCACCGTACTGGCGCTCGCCGACCGTCCTGACCTGGTTGTACGAGGTTCTGGGGACACCCGGCTGCGCGGCCGGTCCGGGGTAGCCGTAACCACCGGCCTGTCCCGGCGGCTGGGCGCCTGCCGCCTGGCCGTCCGCGTACAGGTAGCCGAACGGATCGTCGTCCTCGGGCGTGTTCGCGCCGTTGTTACCGGCAGCCATCCCTGGTCACTCCTATCCATGCTCGCCAGCCGTCGCCGACCGGCCGAGCCTACCTCGAACGGACCACCCGCCGATCCGGCCCTTGACCGAGCAGGAGGTGACCCGTGAGTAACGGCTGCGGCACGGAACGGGCTATCCGGCGCGGCGGTGGATCTTCGCCCGGGACCGCTTCTCGATGTACATCCGCTGGTCGGCGGAGTTCAGGACCTCTTCGACGCTCATGCCGCACTCGGCCCAGCCGATGCCGAAGCTCGCCCCGACCCTGACCGCCCGTCCGTCGACCCGGATCGGCGGAATGATGGCGTTGCGCAGCCGTACGGCCAGGTCAGCGGCGTCGGCCGCGCCGAGCCCGTCGGCGAGGACGACGAATTCGTCACCCCCGAGGCGGGCGACGGTGTCCCCGTCCCGTACGCCGGTGGTGAGCCGTCGGGCGACCTCGATGAGCACGGCGTCACCGGTGTGGTGTCCGAAGCGGTCGTTGATCGACTTGAAGCCGTCGAGGTCGCAGAAGAGGACGGCGAGCCCCTTCGTCCCGTCGTCGACCTCGCCGCCGGCGGGCGCGACGGTGTGGACGTGGTGGTCGTACGGCCCGGCGGGGCCGGGCCCGGCGTCGAAGCCGAAGTTGTGCTCGTGCCCGTACGGGACGTCGTAGTCGGTCTCCGGTGCGGCGTGCGGGCGCTCGCAGAGCCTGGCGCTGAGCCGGGAGCGGAGCTCGGCGCTGTTCGGCAGCCCGGTGAGGGCGTCGTGCGAGGCGCGGTGCGCGAGCTGGAGCTCGTGGCGCTTGCGCTCCTCGATGTCCTCGACATGGGTGAGGAGGAAGCGGGGGCCGTCGGCGGTGTCGGCGACGACGGAGTTGCGCAGGGAGACCCAGACGTAGGTGCCGTCGCGGCGGCCGAGGCGGAGCTCGGCGCGGCCGCCCTCGGCGGAGGTGCGGAGCAGGGTCCCTATGTCCTCGGGGTGGACCAGGTCGGCGAAGGAGTACCGGCGCATGACCGAGGCGGGGCGGCCGAGGAGGCGGCACAGGGCGTCGTTGGTGCGCAGGAGGCGGCCGTGCTGGTCGCCGCCCATCTCGGCGATGGCCATGCCGGAGGGGGCGTACTCGAAGGCCTGCCGGAACGACTCTTCACTGGCGCGCAGGGCCTGCTGCTCGCGTTCGAGGCGGACCAGGGCGCGCTGCATGTTTGCGCGCAGCCGGGCGTTGCTGATCGCAATGGCCGACTGGGAGGCGTACATCTGCAGGGCTTCTTGACCCCAGGGGCCGGGGTGGCGGCCGTTGCGGGGCCGGTCGACGGAGATCACGCCGAGGAGCTCGCGCTTGGAGCCGGAGGCGTACATGGGGGCGTAGAGACGGTCGTGGGGGTGCCACTCGTCCTCGAAGCGGGGGGCGGGGCCCTCGGTGTGCCACTGCGGGACGTCGTCCTCTATGAGGACCCAGCCCTCGGTGTGCGGGATGAACCGCAGGTCACCCCAGGCGACGCCCATGGAGAGGCGGCGCTCCCAGGACTCCCGGGAGCCGACGCGGCCGGTGATCAGCGCTTCGGCGGCGGTGCTGCCGGCGAAGGCGGCGACGACGAGGTCACCGTCGGGGCGTACGAGGTTGACGCAGGCCAGTTCGTAGTTCAGACCTGCGACGATGCCGTCGGCGACGGTCTGCAGGGTGTCCGCCAGGCTGCGGGCAGTATTGAGGTCCGCCACGACCTGATGCAGCTGCCGCAGGGTCGCAAGACGGACGTACGGCTCCGACTCGGTCTCCATCGCTCGCTCTCCCCGAGACCTCGACAGCAACTCCAGGGTTCTCATCGGCTTCGTGCTGCACTGTCCTTGCCACTGAATCACAGCGAGCTGTGCACCCGGTACACAGGGTCAACAAATACTGTGCTCTGTGACTCAAGTCACAACAGGTGATGAAGCGTCACAGACGCGGCCGGAAAGCGCTCCCGTTCTTTCTTGAACGCAAAGAGAACAGTGCGGTACGGGGGGCGGTGCGAGGCCGCACGGGGCGGGTACGGGGCCGGAACCGGAGGTCCTAGGACCGGCGAGGGGGCCCGGACTGGTCCCCCGGCCCGATGTGGGCGGGCGCGGGGCGCGACTAGCGTGCGAGGTGTGCTGACGACGACTCCCGCCCCGCGCCCCGCCACGGATCTGGCGATCCCTCATGCTGAAGGGGTGAGCAACGACGAGTTCCGGGCGGCGATGTCCCGCCTCGCGGCGGGCGTGGTGCTGGTGACGGCGCACGACCCGGACGACGGTCCGCGCGGCGAGGACGTCGGCATGACGGCGACGGCGTTCATGTCCGTGTCCCTCGATCCGCCGCTGGTGCTCGTCAGTCTCCGCAACGGCTCCCGCATGGACGACCTGCTGGGCGAGGTCCCGGTCTGGGCGGTCTCCGTCCTCTCCGAGAGCCAGCGCCACATCGCGGGCCGCTTCGCCATGAAGGGCCGGGTGAGCGACCGTCTCCTCTTCGAGGACGTCCCGTACACGCGCGGGAAGGAGAGCGGCGCACCGCTGGTGGGCGGCGCCCTGGCGACCCTGGAGTGCCGTACGGAGAGCCGCGTGGTCGCCGGCGACCACACCCTGGTCGTCGCCCGCGTCCTGACCGCCGACTTCCCGTCGGCGGACGGCGGCCCCCTGACGTACTTCCGCGGCAAGTACCGCCGCCTGTCCTGACGCCCGCCCCCGCTGGGGAATCGTCTCGTCTTCCCCTCGACGGGGTCGGGTCAGCCCCAGTCGCGGCCCTGGCGCCCCCGCTTCGTCTCGGACCGCTGCTTCTTCACCCGCAGCCGGCGCTCGTTGATGCCCCGGGGGATCTTCGTCGCCCGGCGGGGCTTCGGCGGCGGCGCCGTCGCCTCCGCGAGGAGCGCCGCGAGGCGGACCGCGGCCGTCTCACGGTTGCGCCACTGCGAGCGGTGCTCGGACGCGCGGACCGTCACCACCCCGTTCACCAGGCGGGAAGCCAGCCGCTCGAGCGCGCGCGCCTTCCAGACCTCCGGCAGCGCCTCCGTCGACGCCAGGTCGAAGCGGAGCTCCACCTGCGAGTCGCTGGTGTTGACGTGCTGCCCGCCCGGCCCCGACGACCGCGAGAAACGCCACATGAGCTCGGCCTCGGGCAGGGAGACGGAGCCGCGGATCGGATACGGACCGGACATGTCATCCATGTTCCCCGGAGGGGCTCCCCCACGTCATCCTGTTTTCCGCGATGGAACCGCCGTGCCTCCGCACGCGTTATCCCCTGCGACGACATCACGAAGGTCACGAAGAAAGGCACTTCCCATGGCTGTAAGCCTCTCCAAGGGCGGCAACGTCTCCCTGTCCAAGGAGGCCCCGGGTCTCACCGCCGTCACCGTGGGCCTCGGCTGGGACGTCCGGACGACCACCGGCACCGACTTCGACCTCGACGCCTCCGCCATCGGCGTCGACCCGGCCGGCAAGGTCGCCTCCGACGCGCACTTCGTCTTCTTCAACAACAAGTCCACCCCGGACCAGACCATCGTCCACACCGGTGACAACCGCACCGGCGAGGGCGGCGGCGACGACGAGCAGATCAACGTCAACCTCGCCGCGCTGCCCCCGAACGTCGACAAGATCGTCTTCCCGGTCTCCATCTACGACGCGGTCAACCGCTCGCAGAACTTCGGCCAGGTCCGCAACGCGTACATCCGCATCCTCAACCAGGCCGGCGGCAGCGAGATCGCCCGCTACGACCTCTCCGAGGACGCCGCCGTCGAGACGGCCATGGTCTTCGGCGAGCTGTACCGCAACGGCGCGGAGTGGAAGTTCCGCGCGGTCGGCCAGGGTTACGCCTCCGGCCTCGAGGGCATCGCCCGCGACTTCGGCGTCACCCTCTGACGTAACGGAAGAACTGAGGACGAGGAGCCCCGGCGCGAGGACTGCGCCGGGGCTCCTTTCTTCGGCTGTGCCCGGGGACTGACCTAGTTCGGGCGCCGCGGCCTCTCGTCCCCGTACAGCCAGACGTCCCACACCTCACCGAGGTCCTCCCCCGCCACCTCCTCCGCGTACGCGGTGAAGTCGGCGGTGGACGCGTTCCCGTGACGGTGTCTCGCCGCCCAGCCGGCCAGGAGCTCGCGGAAGGTGCGGTCGCCGACCCGCTGCCGGATCCGGTGCAGCACCATCGCGCCCCGCTGGTACACCGGCGGGTCGAAGAGGTCCTCCGCCGCCGGCGGACGCGCGGGCGGGAAGGCCCAGTTGATGTCGGCGGCGAAGGCGGTCTCGAAGTTCACCTGCGCCGGGGTGTTCTCGAAGTCCTCCGCGTACAGCCATTCCGCGTAGACCGCGAAGCCCTCGTTCAGCCACATGTCCTGCCAGGTGGCGGGCGTGACCGAGTTGCCGAACCACTGGTGCGCCAGCTCGTGCACGAGGATCTCGGCGGTGAGGGAGTCGAGCGGGAAGACGGGCCGCGTCTGGGTCTCCAGCGCGTAGCCGGCGTCGCCGGTCCGCTCCACGATCGCGCCGGTGGCGGAGAAGGGGTAGGGCCCGAAGGTCTTCTCCTGCCAGGCGAGGAGCTCGGGGATCCGGGCGAGCAGCGGCGCGCTCTTCGCGGCGACGACCGGATCGGCGGCGGTGAGCACGGGCAGCCCGGAGGGGGTGGCCGAGACCTTCGTCGTGTACCGCCCGACGGCCACGGTCGCCAGGTAGCTCGCCATCGGTTCGGCGGAGTGCCAGACGGAGGTGGTCCGGCCGTTCGCGGTCCGCTCGGACGTCCGTACGCCGTTGGAGATCGCCTGCGTTCCCTGCGGCACGGTCAGGGTGATGTCGTACGTCGCCTTGTCGGACGGATGGTGGTTGCCGGGGAACCAGGCCATGGAGCCGACCGGCTGTCCGAGCGCCACCGCCCCGTCCTCGGTCCGCAGCCAGCCCTCCTTCGAGCCGTCCGCGTCGGTGATCGTCTCGGGTGTGCCGGAGTACGCGATCGTCGTACGGAAGACGGCGCCCTTGTCGATGTCCTCGCGCGGCCGGAGCGTCAGCTCGTTCCCGGCCCGGCTGGCGGCGGCCGGGGCGCCGTCGACCGCGGCGGAGTCGACGGTGAGGCCGGCGAGGTCCAGGTTGAAGGCGCTGAGGTCCTGGCCGGCGCGAGCCGTGATCATGGCGGTGGCGTCGAGCCTGCCGCTCCTCGGGTCGTAGGCGAGGTCGAGCGCGTAGTGCGTGACGTCGTAGCCGCCGTTGCCGAGCTTGGGGAAGTACGGGTCGCGCAGCCCCGCCGCGCCGGGTGTGCCCCGCACCCCGCCGATGTCCACGCCACCGCCGTCGGCGGCACCGGTGCAGCCCGCGAGGAGCAGCAGCGCGGTGGCGGCTCCCAGAACGGCGCGGATACGTGATTCCACTCGCCGATCTTAGGCAGGCGTACGGCGGGATGGGCGGCGGGCGTACGGCATCGGTGGCACCCGGCGAGGAGGGTCCGGGGGCGGGGGTCGGGGGCGGGGGGCGGGGGGGCGTACGCGTCCCGCCCGCCGGGCCTCCTACTTGGTGAGCGCCGCGACGCCCGCCTGGGCGAACTTCTCGTCCAGGGCGCCGCTCGGCGCACCGGCGACACCGATGCCGGCGATCGGCGCGCCCTTGACGGTCACGGGGGCGCCGCCGGCGAGGAACAGGGTGCCGGGGATGTCCTTCAGGTTCGGGGCCTGGGCGAGGCGCTCCGCGAGCACGGAGGTCGGGGCGTTCCAGGAGACGGCGGTGTACGCCTTGCGCTCGGCGGACTCGTAGGACTGCGGGCCGGCGCCGTCGCCCCGCAGGGTCACGATGGTGTTGCCGTTGCGGTCCACGACGGCGACCGTCACGCGCTGGTTCTCGTCCTCGGCGGCGTCCAGGGTGGCCTGCGCGGCCTCGGTGGCGGCCTCGATCGTCAGGTGCGTGGTCTGCCGCAGGTTCTGGTCCGACGCGTCGGCCTTGGCCGCGACGGCGGGCGCGGCGGCCGGGGCGGAGGCGTTCGCGGAGACGGCGCCGAAGGTACCGGCGGCGGCGATGGCGGCGGTGGCGGCACCGAAGAGGATCTTCTTCTTCATGGAGGTCTCCTTGAGGCTGTGGCGTGGTCGAGCGGGTGGTCGAGCCAGGTGGTCGGCCCGGCGGTCGAGCCGGGCGGCTCGTTCGCTCTGCCATCGATCCTCCGGCCGATTCCGGGCCCGTACGGTCCACGAACCGGCTCCCCCCGTCGCGCATGATGGACGACGGGGGTGTCAGCCGATCGGTTGATGCCCCTGTGGTCCCCCCGGGCCAGCATGGACACGGAGAGCCAGGTCAGAGCCGCGGACGGGAGCCGTGGCCGACCCATGGAGACCCGGCCACGACCGAGAGAGGCCCGATGGAGAAGCACGCGATGGAGCAGGATCCGGACGCCCGCTGGCTGGCGCGGGTCATGCACATCGCCTTCTTCCTCCTCCTCGGCGCGTCCCTCGTCCGCTTCCTGCTGCGCCACCCGTGGGAGGACCGCAGCCCCTGGATCGTCGCCCTCTCCGGCGCCCTCGCCTCCCTCTACCTCCTCGGCCCCGTCCTCGGCACCCGCGCCACCCCCCGCCGGATCGCCTGGCTCTGCACCGTCGTCGCCGTCTGGGTGCTCCTGGTCGTCCTCGCGCCGAGCTTCGCCTGGTGCGCGGTGCCGCTCTTCTACACCGGGCTGCGCACCCTCCCGCCACGCGCCGCCCTCGCCCTCGTCGCCCTCCTCACCGCCTTCGTCGTCACGGCACAGGTCCAGCTCTCGCACGGCGGCTTCGACCCGAACCTGCTCGTCGCCCCGCCGGCCGTCGCCGCCATCGCCACCGCCGTCTTCGTCCACGCGCAGCGTCAGGCCGACCGCCAGCGCGCGCTGATCGACGACCTCATCCGCACCCGGCGCGAACTGGCCGCCATCGAGCGCCGCGAGGGCACCCTCGCCGAACGCCAGCGGCTCTCCATGGAGATCCACGACACCCTCGCCCAGGGCCTGTCCAGCCAGCAGATGCTGCTCCAGGCCGCCGAACGCACCTGGGACGCCGACCCCTCGACCGCCCGCCGCCACGTCCGTACGGCCGAGTCGATCGCCGAACGCAACCTCGCCGAGGCCCGCCGCTTCGTCCACGACCTCGCCCCGGCCGACCTCGCCGAGGGCGGCGGCCTGGAGGAGGCGCTGCGCACCCTCGCGGGGCGCGAGTCCGCCGCGTTCCGCGTCGACGGCGCCCCCGTCCCGCTGCCGGAGCGCGTCCAGTCGGCGCTGCTGCGCATCGCGCAGGGCGCCCTCGCCAACGTCCGCGAGCACGCCGCCGCCCGCTCCGCCGCCCTGACCCTGACCTACCTCGACGACCAGGTCGTCCTCGACATCGCCGACGACGGCCGCGGCTTCGACGCCTCGGCCGCCCGGCAGAGCGGCGTACGCGGCCACGGCCTGCCCGCCATGCGCGTACGGGCCCAGCAGCTCGGCGGCACACTCACCGTGGAGTCCACCCCCGGCGAGGGCACGGTGCTCTCCGTCGCGATCCCCCTGTCCACGCCCCTGGAGGCCGGTGCATGACCGTACGGATCCTGCTCTGCGACGACCACGCCGTCGTACGCGCCGGGCTGCTCGCCCTGCTCGGCAGCGCCCCCGACATCGAGGTCGTCGGCGAGGCCGGCAGCGGCGAGGAGGCGGTCGCGATGGCCGCCAAACTGCGACCGGACGTCGTCCTGATGGACCTCCAGCTCGGCCCCGGCATCGACGGCGTCGAGGCGACCCGCCGGATCTCGGGAGCCGGGTCCGGCGTACACGTCCTGGTCCTCACCACCTACGACACGGACGCCGACATCACCCGCGCCATCGAGGCCGGCGCCACCGGCTACCTCCTGAAGGCCGAGCGCCCCGAGGAGCTGTTCGCCGCGATCCACTCCGCCGCCCAGGGCCGTACGACCCTCTCCCCACCGGTCGCCAGCCGGGTCATGGACCGGATGCGAGGGGCCGCCGGGCCCACCCTCACCGACCGCGAACGCGACATCCTCGGCCAGCTCGCCCACGGCCTCGGCAACCGCGAGATCGCCCGCGCGCTCTTCATCAGCGAGGCGACCGTGAAGACCCACCTCGGCCGCATCTACGCCAAGCTCGGCGTGGACACACGTGCGGGTGCCGTCGCCGTGGCGAAGGAACGCCGCCTGCTGCCTTGACGCTGCTACTCTGCGTTGCGATTCCTTCACAAAGTGTCATTTTCGATCGTGGAGTGGGAGCGCAACGTGAAGATCGCCTGCGTCGGCGGCGGGCCCGCCGGCCTGTACTTCTCGATCCTGATGAAGCGGCAGGACCCGTCCCACGACATCACCGTCTACGAGCGGAACCCGGCCGGCTCCACCTACGGCTGGGGCGTGACCTACTGGGCCGGACTCCTGGACAAGCTGCGGGCCGGCGACCCGGAGTCGGCACGCGCCGTCGACGAGGCGTCCGTCCGCTGGACCGACGGCGTCGCCATCGTCCGCGACGAGCGGACGGTCCACCGCGGCGACGAGGGCTTCGGCATCGGCCGACGCCGGATGCTCACCCTCCTGGCCGAGCGGGCCGAATCCCTCGGCGTACGCCTCGCGTTCGAGCACGGGATCAGCGGACCGGACGACCCGGAACTCGCGGACGCCGACCTGGTCGTCGCGGCCGACGGGGTCAACAGCGTGCTGCGCGAGGCCCACGCCACCCACTTCGGCGCCGAGGTCGCCACCGGGCGCAACCACTACATCTGGCTCGGCACCACCAAGGTCTTCGACTCCTTCAGCTTCGCCTTCAAGGAGACCGACCACGGCTGGATCTGGTGCTATGCCTACGGCTTCAGCGGCGAGCGGTCCACCTGTGTTGTCGAGTGCTCCCCGGAGACATGGACGGGTCTCGGACTGGACACCATGTCCGAGCCGGACACCCTCAACGCCCTGGAGAAGATCTTCACGGACCTCCTCGACGGCCAGGCACTGATCGGCCGGGCGCAGCACGCCGAGGCCGCCGCGCAGTGGCTGAACTTCCGCACCCTGACGACCCGCACCTGGCACCACGGCAACCTCGTCCTGCTCGGCGACGCCGCCCACACCACGCACTACTCGATCGGCGCCGGCACCACCCTGGCCCTGGAGGACGCCCTCGCCCTCGCGGACGCCCTGCGGGACGGCGGCGACCTCGACGCGGCGCTCACCCGGTACGGCAAGCGGCGGCACGCGGAGCTCCTCTCGGCCCAGAGCGCGGCCCGCTACAGCGCCCAGTGGTACGAGAACCTCCCCCGCTACATGGGCCTGGAGCCGCGCCAGATGTTCGCGCTCCTCGGCCAGCGCCACTCGCCCCTGCTCCCCCATATCCCGCCGCAGCTCTACTACCGGATCGACCGGGCGGCCGAGCAGCTGGAGCCGCTGCGCCGCTTCAAGCGCTGGCTGGGCCCCCGCATGGCCCGCGCCCTGCACGCCCGGACGCGCGCCTGACAACACAACTGGTATCGGCACCGGCTACCGGCAGCGGCGCGGGCTGCCGTCGACAGCGGCGGGAGCGGGGACGACGGCGGGGCGGGAGCGCGGACGACGGCGGGGCGGGAGCGCGGGCGGCGGCGGGGCGGGAGCGCGGGCGGCGGGGGCCCGGGCACGTGGGACCATCGTCTCCGTGCTCGACATCGGCTACTCCCTCTCCCGTCGCTTCCCCGACCCCCCGCAGACCGACTACCGCCGCGCGGACGTCCACGCGCTGCGCCACGACCTGTTCTGCGGGGACGTGTACCTCGCCGACCCCAAGGCCGACCGTGAGGTGTCCACAGCCTGGGGATGGGTGCCGGTGCTCGACTTCGCCTGGGCGCTGTGCGACATCGTCGAGCAGATCGACCAGGACCCGCGCGGCAACCGGGCCTCCCAGCCCCAGTACGCCGAACTCGACTTCACCGAGTCCTCGGACCGCATGCTCTTCGAGCGCCGCTTCGGCTGGGTGGACGTCGAGGCCGACTGGATGCCCGGCGACGAGCCCCCGCTCACCTTCAACCACCGCGAACTGCGCCGCGAGGCCCGCGACTTCCTGCACGACCTGATCGCCGACCTCACCGACATGCACGAGGGCCTCGGCGACAACCCGGTGATCTGGGACCTCCAGGCCCGCTTCCCCCGCCTCCCGTAGCCGCGATCGAGTTGAACCGACCTCGTGCACGCTCCCCCGGCGGCGGCAACCGCACCTCCGGCCGACGCACGACCGCCACCTTCTTCTTCCCCGTCACCATGACCCCATGGTGACGTGCGCCACTGACAACGCCCCCGATGTCACAAACCGCGCCCCCTCCGCCGTCCCATGCGTACGACCCACACGAGGGAGCACGACATGCAGCGGAACAGGAAGCACATCACCGTCATCGGCGGCGGATTCGCCGGACTCACCGCGGCGATCACCGCCGCCGAGGCCGGGGCCGAGGTCACCCTCCATGAGGCCCACCACACCCTCGGCGGGCGCGCCCGCACCGCCGAAGGCCCCTACCTCACCAACGAGGGACCCCACGCGATCTACAACGGCGGCCCCCACTGGACCTGGCTCGCACAGCGCGGCCTCCTCGGCCCGCTCGCACCCGTACCGCTCTCCGAAGCCGCCCGCTTCCGCTTCCACCAGGCCGGCGCCCTGCGCCGCACCCCGCCCCTCGGCTTCCTCCGCCACACCCTCCGTACCGCCGAACAGGCCCCTGTCGAGACCGACTTCCTGACCTGGGCCACCCGCCTCGCCGGCCCCGAGGCCGCCCGCCAGGCCGCCGCGTACAGCGGCGTCGCCCTCTTCCACCACGACCCCGGCGCGCTCTCCGCCCGCTTCGTCCAGGAACGGCTGCACCGGGCCGCCGCCCTGCCGCCCGAGGCCCACTTCATCCGCGGCGGCTGGGGACAGCTGATCGACCGCATGGCCGCCCGTGCGTGGGACCTGGGCGTACGGATCGAGATGTCCTCCCGCCTCGACACCCCGCCCCTCACCGACGGCCCCGTCGTCATCGCCACCTCCCTCCCCGCCGCCGCCCGGCTCCTCGGCGACCCCGGCCTGACCTGGGAGAGCGGCCGCACCGTCCTGTTCGACCTGGCGGTGCGCACCCGCAAGGGCGACCCGTACATCGTCTCGGACCTCGACGCCCCCGGCTGGATCGAACGCTTCACCGCACAGGACCCCTCCCTCGCCCCGGCCGGCCACCAGCTGATCCAGGCACAGCTCCCCATCGGCCCCGACCAGAACAAGGCCGACGGCATCGCCCACGCCGAGCGCCTGCTCGACCTCGGCTTCCCCGGCTGGCGCGAGCGGACCGTCTGGCGCCGCGAAGCCCTCTGCAGCGGCCGTACGGGAGCGGTCGACCGCCCCGGCACCACCTGGCGCGACCGCCCCGCGATCGACCGCGGCGACGACGTCTACCTCGTGGGCGACCAGGTCGCGGCGCCCGGCGTACTGTCCGAGGTGTCGTTCACGAGCGCGGTCGAAGCGGTGTCCCTGGCACTGCGCACGAGGAAGCTCGACCTCAAGGAAGCATGACCCCGAGCACGCTTGACCTCAAGCACGCGCTTGGCCTCAACCACGCTTGACCTCAAGCACGCTTGAGGCTGAAGGCTGTCGTACGTCAACGGGAGAACACCACCAGGGGAGCCCGCCATGCACGCCATCCGCCTCCACGCCTTCGGCCCGGCCGAGAACCTCACCTACGAGGAGACCGAGGACCCCACCCCCGGCCCCGGCCAGGTACGGATCGCGGTCACCGCGGCCGGCGTCCACCTCCTCGACACCGCCCTGCGCCAGGGCCAGTCCGGCCCGTTCCCCGCCCCCGCCGAGCTCCCCACGATCCCCGGCCGCGAGGTCGCCGGCACCGTGGACGCGCTCGGCGAGGGCACCGACCCCGCCTGGCTCGGCACGCGGGTCGTCGCCCACCTCGGCCTCGCCCCCGGAGGCTACGCCGAACTCGCCGTCGTCGACGCCGCCAAGCTCCACGCCCTGCCCGAGACCGTCGGCGACGCCGAAGCCGTCGCCATGATCGGCACCGGCCGCACCACCCTCGGCATCCTCCAGTTCACCGACCTGGGCCCCGACTCGATCGCCATCGTCCCGGCCGCCGCCGGCGGCATCGGCACCCTCCTCGTCCAGTACGCCAAGAACGCCGGCGCGACCGTCATCGGCCTCGCCGGCGGCCCCCGCAAGGTCGCCCTCGTCCGGGAGAACGGCGCCGACCTGGCCGTCGACTACACCCTCCCCGACTGGCCGGAACAGGTCCGCGCGTACCTGGGCTCCCGCACGGCGACCGTCGTCTTCGACTCGGTCGGCGGCGACACCGGCCGCGCGGCGGTCGACCTCCTCGGCAAGGGCGGACAGCACATCGTCTTCGGCTGGTCCGGCAAGGGCATCCACGACGGCGAACCGCTCACCTTCACCGACGAGGAACTCGCCGCCCGGGGCATCACCTCCGAGAGCGTCCTCGGCCCCGTCATGATCCAGAAGGCCGGCGGAGACGTCCGTCACCTCGAACTCGCCTCCCTCGCCGCGGCCGCCGAAGGCACCCTCCGCCCCGCCGTCCACCGCTTCCCCCTCGCCCAGGCGGCAGCCGCCCACCACGCCCTGGAAACCCGGGGCACGACCGGCAAGGTGGTCCTGATCCCCTAGCCGTACGACAGTCCTACGAATCGAGAACGGCGGCCACACCCTCGATCTCGACGAGCTGATCGTCGTAACCGAGCACCGTCACACCCATCAGCGTGCTGGGAACGTCATGGTCGCCAAAGGCGTCCCGCACGACCTGCCAGGCCGTCACCAGATCCTCCCGCCGCGCGGACGCCACCAGAACCCGCGTACTGATGACATCCTCCAGCGACGCCCCGGCGGCGGCGAGGGCCACCCGCATGTTCTCCACGGCTTTCGCCGCCTGCCCCGCGTAGTCCCCGACCGCCGCCGTCGACCCGTCCTCGTTCAAGGGACAAGCCCCGGCCAGAAACACCAGCCGGGCCTCCGCGGGCGCCGTCGCCGCGTACGCGTACTCGGCGACATCGGAAAGAGCACTGGAGCGGATCAAAGTGATGGCACGGCCCACGGACATCTCGTCTCCCTCGTGATCGTCACAAACCCCGCCACCCTGCCACCGCCCCCTCTCCCCACGCCTCCCCTTTTCACCCCGGCCGGCGCCCAGCCCGCACCCGATCACCCCAGCCGTGCCCGCAGCGTCCGCGCGATGAGCACCTGTTCCTCATCCAGCGCGGGCTCCCCGTCCTCCACGTCCCACAACCCGTTCTGCAACACCCGCCCCCACGTCCACGCCGCCGCCCGCGCCCGGTCCAGACCCAGCACCTCCGTCAACAGATCGAAGCGCCACAACGTCTCCGCCGGATCCGGATCGAACGCACTCGTCAACGCGGGCAACAGATCGAACCCCGGATCCCCCGCCAACGGCTTCGGATCGATCGCCAGCCACGGCTCCCGCCCGCCCGCCAGAACGTTGTCCGTATGCAGATCCCAGTGCAGCAACCGGTCCCCCGGCTCCCCCACCACCCCCCGCACCGCCGCCGCACAGTCCCGCAACAGCCGCGCGTCCGCCTCCCCCAGCTTCCCCGCCGCCTCCGGCACCTCCGCCAGCATCCGGACCGCGATGTCCCCCAACCCCCGCAACCCCTCCGGCGCCGGAACCGCCACCAACCGCGCGAGCAGACCCGCCAGGATCCGCACCGCCTCCCGCGAGTCCTCCAGCACCGACAGATGCCGGCCCTCGTCCAACCGCTCCAACAACAACGTCCCCGTCTCCGCGTCCTCCGCGAGAAGACGCACCGCCCCGCCGCCGGCCCACACCCGCAACGCGACCGCCTCGCCGGCGCTCTCCTCGTCCAGGAGCTGCAGTTTCAGCGCCGCGGGCACACCGTCGGACACCCGGACCACCGGCAGAACCAACGACGCCACCCCGTACATCGAAGGCCCCGCCCGCCGCAGCCCCCACCTGTCCAGAAAACGCGCCGCCCGCCCCGGCAGCGCGGCGATGAACGCCCGACCCGCATCACCGTTGAACCGGACCTGGGACGCGGCAAGTTCCTCCGGAACATCAATCACACACCGATGCTAGACACCCCGCACCCTGCGAACGCCCCCCGCGCATCCAGTAACCTCCCGCCCACACCTCTCCGTACGCATGACGCATCGAGGAACACATGAGCAGCACGGTCAACGGCGGCATCTCGTTCTGGTACGCCCAAGAAGGCACCCCCGCCCCCCGCGAACCGCTGCCCGGCGACACCACCGCCGACGTCTGCATCGTCGGCGGCGGCTACACCGGCCTCTGGACCGCCTACTACCTCAAGAAGGCCGTCCCCTTCCTCAACATCACCCTCCTCGAAGCCAAGTTCTGCGGCTACGGAGCCTCCGGACGCAACGGCGGCTGGCTCTACAACGGCATCGCCGGCCGCGACCGCTACGCGAAACTCCACGGCCACGAAGCAGCCGTACGCCTCCAGCAGGCCATGAACGAATCGGTCACCGAAGTCATCCGCGCCGCCGCCGAGGAAGGCATCGACGCCGACATCCACCAGGGCGGCGTCCTCGAAATCGCCCACAGCCCCGCCCAGCTCGCCCGCCTCAAGCACTTCCACGCCGCCGAAATCGCCTTCGGCGAAAAGGACCGCGAACTCTACGGCGCCCGCGAAACCGCCGACCGCATCCGCGTCACCGGCGCCGTCGGCTCCACCTGGACCCCCCACGGAGCCCGCCTCCACCCCGTGAAACTCGTCAAGGGCCTCGCCACGGCCGTCGAAGCACTCGGCGTCACCATCCACGAATCGACACCCGTCACCGAGATCAAGCCCAAACACGCCATCACCCCGTACGGCACCGTCCGCGCCCCCTACATCCTCCGCTGCACCGAAGGCTTCACCGCCTCCCTCACCGGCCAGCGCCGCACCTGGCTCCCCATGAACTCCTCCATGATCGCCACCGAGCCCCTCACCGACGCCCAATGGGAATCCATCGGCTGGAACGGCCTCGAAACCCTCGGCGACACGGCCCACGCCTACATGTACGCCCAACGCACCGCCGACGGCCGCATCGCCCTCGGCGGCCGCGGAGTCCCCTACCGCTACGGCTCCAAGACGGACAATGACGGCCGCACCCAGCCCCGGACCATCGAGGCCCTCCGCGAGATCCTCACCCGCTTCTTCCCCCAGCTCGCCGGCCTCGGCATCGCCCACGCCTGGTCCGGCGTCCTCGGCGTCCCCCGCGACTGGTGCGCCACCGTCACCCTCGACCGCTCCACCGGCCTCGGCTGGGCCGGCGGCTACGTCGGCTCGGGCGTCACCACCGCCAACCTCGCCGCCCGCACCCTCCGCGACCTGATCCAACAGGACTCCGGCCAGTCGGGCCCCACGGACCTGACCACGCTCCCCTGGGTCAACCACAAGGTCCGCACCTGGGAGCCGGAACCCCTGCGCTGGCTCGGCGTCCAGACGATGTACGCGGCCTACCGCACGGCCGACCGCCGCGAATCCACGACCCATACGGCGACGACGGACCGCCTCGCCACACTCGCGGACCGCCTCTCGGGCCGCTGACACACCAACGCCAACAGGACCCGGGGGGACCGCGGGGATCCGTTCACGGCCGATCGGCACGAAGGGGCAACGTGCGACTGTCGCAAGGAATCACCGGGTGGGCGTTCCTGGCGGAGGTGGATGGTGTCCGGCAGGCCGGCCTGGCGGTCGGGCTGTCGGGCATCAGTCCGTTCACCACCGCCGACGGGGCCGGCGGCAGCCTGTTCGCCCGCGCGCTCGCGTGGGGCCTCCCGGAGCTCCTCTCCCTGGACGCGCTGCCCTTCGACCGTCCCGTCGACCCTCGCTGGTGTGTCGTCGAGGCCGAGGACGGCACGCTGTCCGTCCTCAGCCCCGACGGCGCGGGATTCGCGTACGACCTCGACCTGGAAAGGCCGCCGGGCTGGCGCGAGGCGGCGCACGGCACCGGCTCGGTCATGCTCGTCGTCTCTCACGCGCTGCCCGCTACGGACGATCCGCTCGACACACTCGCCTTCGAAACGCGCCAAGGGCTGGTGTGCGCCTGCCCGGTGCGGTTCGGCGCACCCGACCAGGCGGAGCGAGGCGAGCCGACGGCCAGGTTCCTCATCGACCCCGTCGGCCAGTTGCGGGAACTGGCCCTGTTCGTGTGCGACCGGATCCTGTCCTTGGACGAGGCGATGCGTCGGGCGCGCGAGTTGGAGCGGGTCCGGCGTGACCTGGTGCGGTACGCCACGGGTTCCGCCCTGTCGGCCGAGACCATGGTCGGCCTGCTGTTCCGGGACGAGTTCCTCGACCACCGCGGCCTGGTCGAGCTCACGTACGTCTACTGGCGCCTGGTCACCGAGGTGGCCGACGCCTGCGAGAGCCGGGCCGCCTGGCGGATCGCGGCGCTCCGCACCGTCGAGACGGCCGTCCCGCTCCTCGCGGACCGGTGCTCGCGCGCGGTCTTCGAGGAGGCCGACGCGGTGGCGACCCGGCTGATCGACGACCTGGACGACCCCGCCGACGTCGACGACATGGAGGCCGCGCTGCTGGCCGCCGCACGGTTACGGATGGCTTCGCGGGGGCCGGAGGACCTCGCCGCCGACGCGTACGCCCGCAGGGAACAGACCATCTGGTTCGCCCGCTGGTCGGCGGAGCTGTACCGCACGTGGTTCACGGACGAGGAGCCGTTCCAGGCCGAGTCCCCCCGCCTGGTGGTGGAGGCCGGTCATCTGGTGGTGCGGGCACTGGAACTGGACGCCGGAGCCGGAACGCGACGACCCCGCCTCCTCGCGACACTCGCGCAGATCCTCGCGGACGAACGGAAGGTTCACCGGGAAGCCGCCGAAGCGGCGTTCTCGGCCCTGCTCGGCTCCCCCGACATGCGGGATCCGGACGTCGCCCTGTTCCTGCTGAGAGTGGTGGAGGGTATTCCCCCGGAGACAGCAGACGGCCTGCTCGCCACGGTGTTCGGGACGCCCCTCGCGGACTTCGTCGCCACCCATGGCACTGACACCACCGCGAGGGTGATCAGCCAGAGCCTCAACCTCGCCCGCGAGCGGGCCGACCGTCCGCTGCTGCGCCACGCGCTCGACTGGGCGGAGCGACTCCACGTGCGGCGGGACTCCGCCCACCGCAGACAGCTGATCGAGGCGCGGCTGCACGCCCTGCCCGACGATCCCACCGACTGTCCCCGGCCTGACCAGGAACTGGCGACGTCGTTCCCGGATTCCTGGACATCCGCGCAACGAACGGCGGCGCTGCTGCACACGGCGGCTCACGCCCGCGACCGACGGCAGCCGGCGCTGGGGCTGGCTCTCCTGCGCCGGGCGGGCGGTGGCTCGAGCGAGGAGCTCCGGCTCCTGACGGCGGACCTGCACCACCAAGCGGCCGAGGCGGGCGAACCGGCCGCCGGTCCCCTCCCGTTCCCGTGGGGCTACTACACGTACGCTGCTGCCGCCTACGCCTCCCTCGGCTTCGAGGAGCCGGCGCGGGCGTGCCTCGTGCCGTTCGTGCAGCAGGTGGGCAACCTGCGTGGAGAAGAACTCCAGCGGGCCCTGTACGCGCTCATCGTGGACGTGCCGAACTTCGACACGAGCGGCATGCCCGAACTGGGCGAGGTACTGCGCGATCTCGTCCACACAGCGGTGTGGCAGCTCGCCGCGCACAGCGAGACGCTGCCCATGGGGCTCATGCTCGGTCTGCACCAAGCGGGCAAGGGGTCGCGGCTGGGCGTGCGGTGGCGGATCGAGGGCCCGCTCACGCTGCCCCAGCACATCCAGTTCTTCCTCGGCAAGCTCCGTGACCGGGAGCGGTCCGCGGCCTTCGGCGGCGCGTCGACGAACCTGCTGACCGCACTGGAGGCCGACCGCCGACCGGGAGGACATGACGACACGCAGGTCGCCCGCAACCTCCGGTGGCGGATCTCCGCGTTCATCGACGACGAACTGCGTCGTGGCTCGGTGCCGTTCGTCGAGGACCAACGCCTCTGGACACACGTGCACGAACTCCTCGACGAACGAACCGTGCTGCTGACCTGGTTCCTGCCCGCGGCGGTGAGCGGCGGGGTCGTCCTGCTCGCGGTGACCAGAGAGGGCCGGGACCTCGTCGTACACCTGGGCGACGGTGGGGACGAGGACAGCGACCGGCATCCGATGGCGGACGACGTCGAAGCGATCAGGGCGGAGATCGAGCGCGACCCGCTGTTCGCCGACGTGACGCCGGAGGGCCGACGACTGCTGGAGTCGGACGGTCTGCCGCTCGGTCCCGGCGAACGGTGGGCCGAGTGGCGGGCCGGCGGCAAGGACCGCGTTCTGGCCTGGCCGCACGGCGCGCTGCACTACCTGCCGCTGCACCTGTGCCACAGGGCCGGCCGGTTGATCGCGGACGACTGGACGGTCACCACTGTCGTCGGCCTCGAAGCCCTCACCCCCGCCCGGGGTCCCGCACGGCCGCCACGCACCGCCGTACTGGCCTCCGCCGTCGGCGGCGTACCGTACGGGCTCCACGCCGAACCCACCCTGGAGGAGCACGCCCGGGACATCGCCCAGGTGATCGGCGTGGAGGCCGTCACGGGGGCGGCGGCCACGCGGGAACGGCTGCTCACCGAACTGTCGACGGCGGATGTCGTCCACATCGCCGTACACGGAACGGCGGACCAGGACGCTCCCTGGATGCACTGCCTCTACCTCACCCCGGACAGCGACGACGACGGCCGGGTGTTCGCGTACGACTTCCTGGAGGCGGACCTGCGCGGCGTCCGTCTGGTCACGCTCGCCGCCTGCGAGTCGGCCCTCGGCCGGTACGACCGCGGAGACAACGTCCGCGGCATCCCCTCGGCCCTGATCACGGCCGGGGCGCAGGCCGTCGTCGGCTGCCTGTGGCCCGTACGCCCGGAACCGGCCACGCACTTCTTCCACCACATGCACCGGCGGGTCGCGCACGGCACCACCCCGGAGGAGGCCTTCCGCGAGGCCCAACTCGCCACCCGCGCCGTGTATCCCCACTACCGTGACTGGGGGGCGTTCAGCTACCTGTGTGGCCGGAGCGAAGGAGCCGTGGCATGACCGAGATCCCGTCGCACGAGGTCGAGCTCGTGCCCGAGCGCACACTCGGCAGCCCGGCCGACGACGCGCCGCTGCGCGGCCGGCTCACGTTCGGCTGGGACGTGCTGCCCGCCGACCACGAGGGTGCGCCGGCGGAGTGGCTGTCCTACGTCAAGGCCACGCCCGAACGGGAGTTCCGGCACCTGCTGATGGTGTGCTCGTTCCGCCCGGAGACACCGACGAGCAAAGGCACCTTCCGCCACGCCTCCCTGGGGGTGGCACTCTCCACGCCGGACCCCGAGGCCCGGCCGGTCGCACGCCTCATCGACCCCGGCGAACGCACCCGCCCGGTCGCGGGATTCGGTACGGGCATGAGCCTCACCGTCAACGCGGGTCTGCTGGACGTGGGCGTGGAACGCCCGCCGGACGCGGGACCGGCGAAGGAGGAGTGGATCGTCCGCGGACACGGCGCCTCCCAGCCGAACCCCCTGTGGGAGTTCCGCGGGACCAAACGCTCCCCCCTGGCCGGCGACCACCCGGTGACCGCCCTGGTGGAACTCGTACCCGACCACCCGAACACCGCGGAGGTACTGATGGCAGCGGAACTGCACCACCGCAACTGGGGCATCCGCCGCTACCGGGCCCGGCTCACGTCGACACCGCACGCGATCACGCTCGCGGGGTGACGGCTCGGAGGGAGGCAGCGGGCTGCCGATCCCCTCCACGTCCGCTCACGCAAACGGCCCCGGACGAGACGCCCGAGGCCGACTAGAGCCCCTCCCTGAGGAGAAACCCCAGCTCAGAGCCTTGCTCACAGAGCCCCCTGTCGGGTTCGAACCGACGACCCCCGCTTTACAAGAGAGGGAAGGCGGGGCCATGCCTGACCTGCACAAAAACTGCGGGAGCTGACCGACACCCCGGAGCCCGACAACGCCCCTCATTCCCCGAGGTTTCCCGCACGATCTGGCACGGATGTGGCACGGTCTTCCCCGCGGACTGTCAGTGCCTCGGGATAGCGTCCACCTGCGCGCGGTCGGCTTCCGAGGTGTCCAGCTCTGTAGTGCAGCTGCATCCCTGGCTTTGTCCGGGGGCGGCCCGGTGCAAGCCCGGGACCCAACCGACGGCCAGGCTCCGCCGATGGCCAAGAGTGCCCTGCCAGCGCCGGCCGCGCGCGCTTTCCAAGTCTGTCATTGCTGCTCCGAGGCCCGTACGGGGTCGTTTTCCTGCGTTCACGCGTGTTCGGCTGCTGACGGTGTCGCGGCTCTCGGCCTCCGTTGAACTACGACGGACGGAGCCAAACGAGACGGAGCCGAGTGGGGAGGTCGGCCAACTGGGAAGCCTTCAGAAGGGGAGATCGGCGTCGTTCCAGTCCTGCGCCTCGGCCACCCGAGCCTGAGGCTGACGCTCGGCGTCACAGAACGCGTACCGCTCCTGCCGGACCTCCAACCCAGTGACGTCCTGGCCCCAACTCCCCAAAGCGTCGATCGCCCTCGCCTGGTACTGCCAAAGCACGCTCGCGGCCAAGCTGTCGCGCAACATGGGGGTCAAGGTGTCTCGGTGGTGAACCAGACGGGGGTCGTCCAGTAGTGGGATACAGGCAGAGGTAGCTGCTGCACGTACGTCAGGGTCGCGGTCGTCGAGGAACGCGGAAACGGCAAGGAAGAGCTGCGGCCGAATCCGGCAGATTGCGACGAATGGCGGGTACTTCTCCGGCGGGAACCCGAAACGCCGCATGGTGGCCGCGGCCTCGTCGTCTGCGGCATTGGCGACAGAGTCGAGCCACCCCAGCAATTCGGCACGCATCGGTCCAGGGAAGGCGTGACGCTCCTTCTCGACGGCCTCAAGGGCCCGGGCGTCGCCGAGGATGCCCGCCACGTACACGGCGGCCGGCGCTGTGGCGGTGTACAAGGTGTTCTGGTGGTGCAAGACGTGATGAAGGCGGCTCAACGCCTGCGACCTCACGCGCAGATCGGTGTCCATAAGATCTAGCAGAATCTGCGGTGCGTCCTCAGCTGTCCCATAGGCATGGTCCAGAGCGCTCCATGCTGTTCTGGCCAGCACTTCTGCAGGGTCGAGCGGCTCGGTTGCCTCCTGGGGGAACGTCACGGCGCGAGTATTGCAGGGTCGGCGAGTGCGAGTCGCCGACCCCGCATCTGTCGGGCCCCGTTGGTCGCTTAGCTTGCGTACAGAGCCGCTGTACGGATGACTTCTTCATCCCGAAGCAACTCGGGTGGGAGCTCTGCCTTGGTCCCGTGTGTCTTTCACCTGCGCTGATGGTCCGCAGACGTTCGCGCTTGTCCGCCGCTGTTCGTCGGCGTTGTCACGCAGTTAGACACTCAGCCCGAGCATTGCGACTGTCCCAACCAGTGCGGCCGCTCCCGCCATGAGTGATCCAAGCCCTGTACAAACGGCTGCAACAGTGTGCCACTTGCCAGGTCCCGGACGTGGTGTACAGTTTCCTTCGTTGGATGCGCACTGCTTAGTGCGTTGGGTTGGGTCTTTCGGATCAGGCTTTCTAGTCCTCATCTGAACTTCCTGCCTCTAAAGAGCCGTGGCGGCAGCGTGCAAGCAAGCGCCTACGGCTCATAGCCATGTCATTTTCCGCGAATGACGCCGCTCACTGTACACGTCTCATGGGGCCTCAACTTCCATGTCGCGGCAGAGGGTTACCCAGTCTGCGGGAGCGGCCTCAAGCCGAACCTGCCATGGGAGCCGGATCTCCAGCCTCTCCCCACTCACCCCCAACTCCCATCCCGTCTGCCGTCGACCCACACACCGTGGAGCGGGCGCGGTGCCGGGCGTCCAGGTGGAGCGCGCCACTGTACGAACGACCTGGACGCCCGGCGCCGTGTCTGCTCGGCTTGTCCTGGGTCGATGGCAGACGGGATGGGAGTTCCCCGCCCAAGCCCCCACTGGCCGGCACGCGCGTACGGCGCCCCCGCCATCCCGGAGCCGGAGCGCCCCCGCCGGAGGCATGTCGGTGACGGAGAGGGAACCGCGGACCGTTGGGGCTCGGCTCATGCCTTTGGGCCTATCCCACTCGCAGGGGCGGGCGTCGGCGCAGCGCGCGCGGAGCGGGCCGGAGGCAGGAGCGTCGCGCGGAGCGGAGCCGGGAAGCCCGCCCGGCGGAGCGGAACGCGGAGCCGGGTGCTTGATGAGGTAGAGAAACCTGTAACAGCTCGACTTAGAAGCGAGCGAAGATCACCGTCGCATCGTCGTGCGTTTTGGAGCGCGGCCATCGCTCCAGGTTGATGTCGCTGCGCTCGGCGTCGCGGACCTGGTCGATGAGGTCGGCTGTGCCGTGGTGCTCCAGCACGTCGAGACAGGTGGACCAGTCACCAAGGGCGAAGGTGTCTACGAACCGGGACGCGCCGTCGGTGAGGAGGGCTGCCCGGTCCAGCTGCGCGATGGACATCCGACCTGTGATGGCTTCGTCCGCCGCCTCGGGTTCCGCAGCAGCTACCCAGTACCCGCCCGGCCGGTTGCGCATCGCCCTCTCGGCCTCCACCAACGCGGTGTGCGCCCCCAGCTCCCCCTCCGGCCCCCGTTCGGTCGTACGCAGGGCGACCCGCTCCTCACTCGCCACCCGCGCCAAGCGCTGATCCGTGACGACCTCGGGTCTTCCACCGCCGTCGAGGACGAGAACGGCATCACCCAGCACCAGCCACTCCACGTCTTGCCCGCGGCTTCGGAGCACGGCGACCGTCGCTGACGGGGAGAACGGACTCCCCACATCGCACGTCGCCCGGTGAAGCTTCGCCGTGCCCTCGATGGCGGTGGCGAGACAGCGGGCCAGGTCGCGCCCGCTCTCGACGGCTTCGCGGTGCAGCATGGTTCCAAGCCTCTGGGCGAACCAGGCCACGCCGTGGACGCACCCGGTGGGCAGTCCCTTCGGGGTGCCGGCGCCGTCCAGCACCACGGCGCACTCGGCGCTGGCGATCGCGAAGTCCTCGTTGACCCCGCCGGGGCGGGAAAGGCTGGACAGGGAGACGTGCACGTCAGGTCACCTCGTGCAAAAGCACCTCGCTGGCCGCACGGCTGTCGGTGATCGCCTTCGTCCCCTGCTCGTAGTCGCACTCGACGACCATCGAGAACTCGGGCGTTCCGGCTCGGCCGTAGAGGTCGGCGAGATTCTCCGTGAGGAAGTGCGCGACCCCGAGGGAGCCGACCGCGTGCACGCCCGCGATCAGCAGGAACGTGCCCTGACCGTCCGGCCTCGGGAGCCTGCCGATGTATGCCACGTCGGAGCGAGTTGGGTTGTCCGGATCGTCGCTCGGTGACGTGTACGTTTTGCCGCTGTCTCGCTCGATGAGGGCCCAACGGCCGTCCAGCAGCGTCTCGTACGAGAGACGAGGATCGCCCTGGAGGGCTGCCGCCGCCACAGGGGAGGTCTTGGGGCCGCAGACGACGATGAGGTCGTCGCGGTTGAGATCGATATCGCCAGAGGTCGGGATGTACCCCAGGTCGCCCTCGAGCTGGAGGTGATGCGCGAGCGCCAAGAGCTTCTGGCCCGTGGAACTGTCTTCGAGCGCCACGTACTCACGCTCACCTGGTCGCATCGGCACGAGCACCTGGGCGTGCTGGGTGCCGAAGAACGCGCGCTCGGGCGGTGGGCCGGCGTCACGGAGCTGGGCAACGCGCGCCCGGCTCACGCCCATGAGCTTCGCTACGTCGGCCATCGAGTGCCCGTTGTCGCGGAGCCACGCGATGCTCTCTTTGCGCATGCGTGACGTCTCCACGACGGCCGCTTGCAGCTCCGTCATCAGCTCCACTGCGGCCTTCACGCGGAGCGCGTGATTTTGCATGGCGCCAACCCGCCGCACTTCTTCAATCACGGCGAACACCTCGCGGAACCGGACGGAGATCTGACTTCATACGCCACATGCTAAGCCCCCCTTACCGGGAGAGTGGACATGCCGTCCTTCAAGATCGATCTTTCGACTGCCGTCGTGTTCGTCGCGACCGCTCCGACGCCGAAGCTCGTAAGCAAGCAGACCGGTGAGCGCGCGATGGACCGGGAGACCGGTGCCGGCCTGTCGACTGTGGGTCTGCTGATCTCGGACGAGGGCGAGGGCAACCTCTACCAGGTGACCGTGCCGGAGACCGGCCTCCCCGACAACCTGACGCCCGGGACCCCGGTTTCGGTGATCGGCCTCAAGGCCCGCGACTGGGAGAACACGTTCAACGGCCAGACCCGGCACGGGATCTCCTTCCGCGCTGTCGCGGTCACGCCGATGGGGGCCTGACCATGACGGACCTGTCGACGTTATGGGAGGTCGGCCTCCCGCTGGCCGGGGCCGGTGGACTCGGGTACGCGAAGGTGCGGGCGCCTCGGGTGTTCTGGTCGCTGGTCGGACTGCCGGTCACCCAAGTGCGGTTCGCGATGTCGTACCGCTCCACGATGGACGTGTGCGGGCTGACGGTTCAGCCCTCCCGCTTCCGCGCTTTCCTCGTCCGCAACGTGGCCCGTCGCAGCGACGTCCAGCCCGTGCCGCCGAAGATCCGCCGGGTGCGGGGGACCTCGACCGGGATGCGGGTCACCCTCCGGCTTCCGGCCGGTCTGGAACCCGCCGACGTGATGGCCGCCTCGGAGCGGCTCCGGCACGCCTGGGGCGTCCACTCGGTCAACGTGATCGAGACCAAGCCCGGGTTCGTCGAGCTGCGGATGACCGGCTACGACGTCCTGCGGCGGGTGAAGATGCCGCGCCGTCGCCCCTCCGGTCAACTGACGGTTCCGGTCGCTCTGCGGGAGGACGGCACCGCGTTCGTCCGGGACTACCTGAAAGTCCCGCACGCGCTGACGCTCGGCGCAAACCAGTCGGGCAAGTCGATGTACCAGCGCAACCTCATCGCCGGGCTCGCACGGCTCAACGTCGCCCTGGTCGGGATCGACTGCAAGCGCGGGGTCGAACAGCGCGGATACGCACCCCGCCTGTCGGCGCTCGCCGTGACGCCCGAGGAAGCGTCCGGGCTTCTGGACGCTCTGGTGGAAGAAATGGAAGGGCGCTTCGACCTGCTCAGCGAGCACGGCGCCGCTGATGTGTGGGCTCTGCCGGAGAAGGTGCGGCCGGTGCCGGTCGTGGTCCTGGTGGACGAGGTCGCGGAACTGTTCCTCGTTGCGGGGAAGAAGGACGAGGAACGGCGGGACCGGATGGTCATGCAGATGATCCGGCTTGGGCAGATGGCCCGTGCGGCCGGCATCTTCCTGGAGGTCTGCGGCCAGCGGTTCGGCTCCGACCTCGGCAGGGGTGCCACCACGCTGCGAGCCCAGCTCACCGGACGCGTCGTCCACCGGGTCAACGACAAGCAGACCGCCGACATGGGATTGGGCGACATCGCCCCGGACGCGGTCGTGGCCGTGACGACGATCCCGCCCGACCGGCCCGGTGTGGCGGTGGCCGGTGACTCCTCCGGGGGCTGGTCCCGCATCCGCACCCCCGAGTTGAGCGCGGCCGATGCGGCAGCCACGTGCGCCGAGTACGCACATCTGACCCCGGTCCTCCCGCGCCTCGCCGTCTACCGGCCGGTGCAGCTCATCGCGGGCAAGCCCGTCCCGCCGATGCCGCTGTTCAAGCCGTTCCCGGCAACCGACTGACCTTCGCTTCCCGCCGGTTGGCGTGACCGTCTCACGCCAGGTCCCTACCCGACCCATGCCCGAAAGGAGGTGAACCGTGTTCCGAACTCTCCGTTTCGACGCCGTCCTCATCCAGGCCGTCATCGCCGGTGCCCTGTCCTTCGCCCACCTGCACGACCTGGCGGCCGCGGCTGGACAGGACGGCTGGAAGGCGTGGGCCTACCCGGTCAGCGTCGACCTGCTGATGGTCGCCGCCTGGCGCCGAATGCGAACCGATGCATCCAACCGCGACGCCTGGCTCTGGTTCACCATCGCCCTCGTCGCCTCGCTCGGCGCCAACGTCGCCACCGCCGGACTGCTCGACATGAACAACGTCCCGGCCTGGCTGCGCATCCTCGTCGCCGGATGGCCGGCACTGGCCTTCCTCGGCGGCACGCTCCTCGCCCACGCACCCGCCCCGTCGTCGAGGCCGGAACCGGAGCCCGTGGAAGAACCCGACTCCGAACCGCTGACGGATCTGACCGTGGAGCGTGCCCCGGAACCGGCTCCCGAGCTGCCGCCGGCCGATCCCGCTCCCGAGGAAGCCCCGCCGGAGCCCACTCCCTCTGCGCCTGCCGTGCCTGTGCCGCCCGCGCTGCTCGACCACGCCCGGAAGATCGCGGACGCCCACCCCGCCCAGACCGGCGCCCCGATCGACGCGGCAACCCTCCGTGCTCGCCTCGGCGTCCCGCCCGCGCTCGCGGACTCGATCGCCCTCCAACTCGCCTGATTCGAAAGGAGACCCGTGCGCCCGAACCGCTTCTACAACGTCGCCCGCTTCGGCCCGGTGAAGGTCGGTACCCACCACGACGGCCGCGGTCGTACTAAGCACACCGCCGTGTGCACCGCCCCCGGCTGCGACTTCTCCGCCGACTACTTCACCCGCCCGGCCGCCGAACTCGCCGCCCGCACCCACCGCTGCAAAGCCTGAGAGGAGCAAGCCCCGTGTTCACACCGAAATACCCGGCACCCGACACCTACATCCCGGTCCAGCACACCGTGCCCGACTCGACCGTCCTCACGCCGGCCACCCCGGCCCCGGCCCACGTGCCGGTCGCCCCGGCCCGCACGACGGTTCAGCTCACCCCGGGAAACGCGGTCGCACTCGCCGCCGGTGGCGGGGCCGTCGTCCTGGTCGTCGGCACCGTCCTCGTCTCCCTGCTCCTGGCCGTCGCCATCACCGGCATCTCCGTCGCCGTCGTCGCGGTCGTCCTGCGAATGCTCATCCGCGACATGCAGAAGGGCCGGTGACCCGCATGGACACCTACACGATCGCCGCCGCCGGGTTACCGGCCCTCGGCTGGGCCCTGCACGGCAGCATGCTCGCCCGCCGCCTTGGCGCCGCCCGCCGAGACCCGCTGACCGGCCTGCACACCCGCGCCGGATGGACCACCCGCGCCGAACACCTCATCACCCGGCACGGCAACGCGCTCGTGCTCCTGGTCGACCTGGACGACTTCAAGGCCATCAACGACACCCACGGCCACGCCGCCGGAGACACCGTGCTCACCGCGACCGCCAGTCGCTTGGCGGCCTGGTGCGGACGTCACGGCATCGCCGCCCGCCTCGGGGGAGACGAGTTCGCCGCCATCGTCACCGACCCCGACCACACCGCCGGCCTTCCCGCCCTCCGCGCCGCGCTGGACCAGCCGGTCACGCACGACGGACACACCCTGCGGGTCTCGGCCTCGGTCGGGCACTGCCACCGCGAACACCTGCCGGTCCCGCTCCTTACCGACGCCCTGTCCGCCGCTGACGCCTCGATGTATGCGGCCAAGGGCCACGGCAGGCGCAACACACACTGAGCGGCCCCCGGAGCGGCCTCGGTCGCCAAACTTCCGCCGCCCCGGGCGCCTCAACCCCCTCCAGATCCAACGGACCCGAAAGGGAAAGCCCATGATGCCCCACGCCCAGATTGCTCGTGTCTGTTCCCACTGCGACGGGTTTCCCGTCGTCCACATCACGACGGGAAGCGTCACCCGAGACGGCCGGCGCCGCACCCTTCCGGCCACCTGCCCGGCCTGTAAGGGCACCGGCACCCGCACCGTGACGGCCGCCCTCGTCCGCGCCGGGAAGTGACCGCCTTGACCGACACCGCCACCGCGGCGGGCCTTGACCCGGCCACCCTGAGCGATCTGCTCCGGGTGGCCGGGTCCCCCGGCTTCGACCGCCTCACCGACCAGATCCGCCGCACCGGGGGATGCGCCGCACCCATCCGCCTCTCCGGCGGCACCAAATTCCTCGACCCGTCGACCCGGACCGTCCTCAACGCGTACACCACGGACAACGAGCCCGGTGGCGTGCTGCGGGTCGCCTGTGGCAACCGCCGGGCCTCTCGCTGCCCGGCCTGCGCCTGGACCTACGCGGGCGACACCTACCACCTGATCCGCGCCGGGCTCGTCGGTAACCCGGACAAGGGCACCCCGGAGACGATCCGGGACCATCCCCGCGTCTTCGCCACCCTGACCGCCCCGTCCTTCGGTCCGGTCCATAACCGGCCCGGCACCCGGCCGTGTCGCTGCGGCAGGCAGCACCAGGAGGACGCGCCCGAACTCGGCACCCCGCTCGACCCATACGCGTACGACTACGCCGGGGCGGTGCTGTGGAACAACCACGCCTCCGAGCTGTGGCGCTACTTCACGATCTACCTCCGCCGCGAGATCGCCGCCCGCGCCGGCCTCACCCAGAAAGCCGCCCGAGAACAGTCCCGCGTCTCCTTCGGCAAGGTCGCCGAATACCAAAAGCGCGGCGCCGTCCACTTCCACGCCGTCATCCGCTTCGACGGCCCCGAAGGACCCGACAGCCCACCCCCGGCCTGGGCCACCCTCGACCTCCTCACCGACGCCATCCGAGCCGCCGCCACCCGCGTCCAGGTGGTCGTACCGGCCGCCCCGGACCACGGCGTCGGCCAAGACCTGACGCTCACCTGGGGCACGCAGCTCGACGTCCAGCCCATCGGCGCCTTCGGCCAGGGCGAGGACCTGGCCGAACAAGCCGTCGCCGCCTACGTCGCCAAGTACGCCACCAAAGCCGCCGAGACCACCGGCAGCGTCGACCACCGGGTCGGCAACAAGGAAGCGCTCGTCCTCCTCGACGTGCCCGACCACCCCCGGCGGCTCATGGAAGCCTGCATGGACCTCGACGCCGCCTACCCCGACCGGCGCCTGAGGGTCTGGGCTCACATGCTCGGGTTCCGCGGTCACTTCTCCACCAAATCCCGCCGCTACTCCACCACCCTCGGCGCCTTACGCCAGGTCCGCGCCGACTACCGCGCAGCCCAACAACGCGAAGCCCTCGGCCTGCCCGACCCCGACGAACACCCCGAGGCCACCGTCCTCGTCGTCGCCCACTGGACCTACGCCGGCCACGGCGCCACACCCGGTGAATCGTGGCTCGCCGCCAACATCCACCGCGACATCCAGCACAACCGCGAACTCGCCAGCGAGATCCGATCCGAGCTCGAATCCTCCACCGAAGGGGAGTGGTGACCATGTCCGCACGTCTGCTCACCGTCGACCAGGTCGCCGAACTCCTCGGCACCTCCGTCCGGTTCCCCCGTCGACTCATCGAGGAACGGCGCATCACCTTCGTCAAGGTCGGCCGTCACGTCCGCATCCCCGAGCCCGCCATCGAGGCGCACATCGAGACCCACACCGTGCAGCCCATCGAGCGTCGCTACAGGAAGGTGGCCTGATGGCGAACCGCAAGGGCAGGCGTCGCCGGTTCGGCACTGTGCGACAGCTCGCCTCGGGCCGCTGGCAGGCGCGCTACCGCGACCCGCTGTCGGGCGAGACGAAGTCCGCCCCGCACACCTTCGACACGAAGACAGACGCCGACGTCTGGCTGACCACCATCGAGGCGGAGATCATCCGGGGCACCTACCAGGCCCCCGACGCGGGCAAGGTCGCCTTCGGGCCGTACGCCGACGACTGGTTGAAGCACCGCAAGCTGGAGGATCGCACCCGGGAACGGAACGAGAGCGTGATCCGGCTGCACATCAAGCCGACCTTCGGCGCCGGGACGGTGGCCGCGATCACCACCCCCCGCGTCCGAGCCTGGCGCACCGCCCTGCTGGAAAACGGCGTAGGTGAGCCGACCGTCGTCAAGGCGTACCAACTCCTCCGCGCGATCCTGAACACGGCCGTGGACGACGAGCTGATCCGCCGCAACCCCTGCCGGATCAAGGGCGCCGACCGCTACGACGTGCCCGAGCGCCCCGTCCTCACCGTTGCCGAGGTGTACGCCGTGGCCGACGCCATCCAGCCGCACTACCGGGTCCTCGTCCTCCTCGCCGCCTTCACCACCCTCCGCTTCGGCGAACTGGCCTCGCTCCGCCGCCGAGACCTCGACCTGACCCGCTGCGTGGTCCTGGTCCGCCGCGCACAGTCCGAGCTGCAGAACGGCACGCTGGCCGACAAGGCACCGAAGTCCGCCGCCGGCGTCCGACCGGTCGCCTTCCCGGCCGAACTCGTCCCCGAGCTCGCTCACCACCTGGAGCACTTCGCCGGAGCCGGGCAGGACGGCCACCTCTTCCAAGGTCCCCGCGGCGGGCTCCTGCGCCGCAGCAACTTCCGTGACGACTGGACCGCCGCCCGCACCAAGGCCGGCATCTCCAGGGACGTGCACTTCCACGACCTCCGCCACACCGGGAACACCCTCGCGTCCAGCGCCGGAGCCAGCACCCGCGAACTCATGACGCGGATGGGACACAGCACGACCCGGGCCGCGCTGATCTACCAGCACATGACGAGCGACCGTGATCAGCACATCGCGGGGAAGCTCGGAGAGATGATCCGCCAAGCCCGTAAGGACGGGCCTTCTGGCACGTAGGTGGCACGGCCGTGATCATGCGAAAGGGCCAGCGCCGGGGAATCATGCCCCTGCGCTGGCCCTTTGCCGTGAGCCCCCTGTCGGGTTCGAACCGACGACCCCCGCTTTACAAGAGCGGTGCTCTGGCCAGCTGAGCTAAGGAGGCAGCGAGTGCAGTGTAACCAACACCCACCCTGCCCCGGTCGGAAATCTCACTGGTCTCCGACTACTGACAGATCGCGCGGCGCCAGGTAGCGTCGCCTGCAGTTCACTCCGGTGGACTAGACCTCAATCCTTCCTTTACTCGGATCGTCCGGCACGTTCCTGCCGGTGAAGGGACACATCACCATGGCTTCTGTCACGTTCGACAAGGCGACCCGGCTCTACCCGGGTTCCGACAAGCCCGCCGTCGACCAGCTCGAGATCGAGATCGAGGACGGCGAGTTCCTCGTCCTCGTCGGCCCGTCCGGCTGCGGCAAGTCGACCTCCCTGCGCATGCTCGCCGGTCTGGAGGACGTCAACGGCGGCTCCATCCGGATCGGTGACCGCGACGTCACGCACCTGCCGCCGAAGGACCGGGACATCGCCATGGTGTTCCAGAACTACGCGCTGTACCCGCACATGACCGTCGCCGACAACATGGGCTTCGCGCTCAAGATCGCCGGCGTCAACAAGGCCGAGATCCGCGCCAAGGTCGAGGAGGCCGCGAAGATCCTCGACCTCACGCCGTACCTGGACCGCAAGCCGAAGGCGCTCTCCGGTGGTCAGCGGCAGCGTGTCGCGATGGGGCGCGCGATCGTGCGTGAGCCGCAGGTGTTCCTCATGGACGAGCCGCTGTCGAACCTCGACGCCAAGCTCCGCGTCTCGACCCGTACGCAGATCGCCAGCCTCCAGCGCCGGCTCGGGATCACCACGGTGTACGTCACCCACGACCAGGTCGAGGCCCTCACCATGGGCGACCGGGTCGCCGTACTGAAGGACGGTCTGCTGCAGCAGGTCGACTCGCCGCGGAACATGTACGACCGTCCCGCCAACCTCTTCGTCGCCGGCTTCATCGGCTCCCCGGCCATGAACCTGGTCGAGGTGCCGATCATCGAGGGCGGCGTGAAGTTCGGCAACAGCGTCGTCCCGGTCTCCCGTGACGCGCTGTCCGCCGCGTCCGCCAAGGGCGACACGACCGTCACGGTCGGCATCCGCCCCGAGCACTTCGACGTCTCGGGTGCCACCAGCAAGGAGGGCCTGGCCGTCTCCGTGAACGTCGTCGAGGAGCTCGGCGCCGACGGTTACGTCTACGGCTCCGCGCGCGTCGGCAGCGAGGACAAGGACCTGGTCGTCCGTGTCGGTGGCCGTGCCGTGCCGGAGAAGGGCTCCACGCTGCACGTGGTGCCGCGCGCCGACGAGCTGCACGTCTTCTCCACCTCGACGGGTGAGCGTCTCTCCGGCTGACGCCGTGAACCGCTGAACGGCCCCGCATCTGTTGCAGATGCGGGGCCTTTCGCGTACGCGGCGGGCGTGTCGACAAATACCCCGGCAGAACCGCCAATTCGGGCGGCCGCGTCAACACGGGATTCGAAAAGGCTCCTCGAACCATCCCCCGCGAGAGTGACTAAATGTCGCCATATCACTACCGGCCGCTACGCTCGCCTGCGTGACGCATACTGCCCGCCGTATCGGCCGCTCTCTCGCTCTCGTCCTGCCCGTCGTCCTGGTGCTCTCCGGGACGCTCGCGGTGTCCGCCGTTCCGTGGGCCGGTCAGGCCTCCGGGACCCAGATGCTCACCGCGTCCTCGGAGGACGTCTCCGTCCCCGCCAAGTCCCGTGCACCGCAGGATATTCTGCGCGACCGCCTCCTCGCAGAACTTCAGGAGAAGGACCCCGGCACGGCGTTGACGCACCTCCAGCGCGAGGTCGAGAACAGCCCGTCGCTCGCCAAGCACTGCATGTCCATCGCCCGTGCCCTCGGCAAGGCCGCCGTGCGGTACTACGGCCCCACCCGCGCCCAGTCCTACTCCCGCCCGGTCTGCGACACCTCGTTCGCGACGGGCGTGATGTACGCGAGCTGAGCCACGACACCCCTTCACGACTCCACGCCACGAAGCTGAACAGCAGCCTCGAGAGGTACGCATATCGTTCCCGGTATGGATACCTCTCCGACGCAGGCCGTGGTCCTGGCGGGCGGCCAGGGCTCGCGCCTGCGCCCGTACACCGACGACCGCCCCAAGCCGATGGTCGAGATCCCGGGCACCGGGACCCCGATCATCGGCCATCAGCTGTCCTGGCTCGCCGCCGAGGGCGTGACGGATGCCGTCGTGTCCTGCGGCCATCTCGCCGAAGTGCTCCAGGAATGGCTGCGGGGCGCCGATCTGCCGCTCCGTGTGACGACCGTCGTCGAGTCGGAGCCGCTGGGCCGTGGCGGCGGCCTCAAGTACGCCGCCGCGCATCTTCCTGAGCCCGGGAAGCCCTGGTACGCCACGAACGGCGACATCTGGACCCGTTTCTCCCTGCGCGAGATGGCCGAGTTCCACGCGGAGCGGGACGCCACCGCCACGCTCGCCCTCGCCCGCCCCCGGATCCCCTGGGGTGCCGTGGAGACGGACACCTTCGGGCACATCACCGACTTCATCGAGTCGCCGCCCTCGCCGTATCTCATCAACGCGGGCGTGTACGTCTTCTCCGCCGAGTTCACGGCGCTGCTCCCCGATCGGGGCGACCACGAGCGCACCACGTTCCCCCGGCTGGCCCGGGAGCGCCGTCTGGCGGGCTTCCCGCTGCCTCAGGGGGCCTACTGGCGGGCGATCGACACGGCGAAGGACCTGACCGAGGCGGCGAAGGAGCTGGCCGCTCAGGGACGCTGAGAGCCGCTCGGTCGGTTCGTACGCAACAGGAAGGGCGGCACCACTCGGAAGTGGTGCCGCCCTTCCCGTACAGGCGGGGGTTCTCCGTCAGCCCAGCAGGCCGCCGATCGGGTTCCGGTTGCCACCGGAGGTCGAGCCGCTCGTGGGGTCGGTGGTGCCGGTGCCGCCGCCGCTCGTGCCGCCCGAACTGGTCGGGCCGGAGCTGGTGGAGGGCGGGGGCGCGGGGCGGGTCCGGGTCGGGGCGCTGTCGGTGCCGCGGGTGGCGGTCGGGCGGCTCTCCGAGATCCGGCCGGTCTCCCGTACGGTCTGGCTCGGCTCAGCCTTCTCGTCGTCCTCGCTCGTGCCGCTCGCGCCGGCCGTCGCGGACGGCTTGGGGCTCTTGGGGGCGGTACGGGAGGGGGTGCCGGGGGCCGGGTCCTGCGGGAGGGGCTGGCCGGGCAGGTGGTTGATCGGGTCGTCGTTCGGGCCGGGCACGGTGACCATCTCGGCGGACCGTACGGCGCCGCCGAGCATCGAGCCGACGAGGAGGGTGAGGCCGACGACGACGGAGGTGACGAGGGCGCCGCGGCGCAGGACGCGGCGGCGCAGCTCCCACAGTTCGGAGCGGGGTCCGAGGGTGCGCCAGGCTTCGCCGGCGAGGCGGCCGTCGATGGAGTAGACGGGGGCGCCGGCGATGATCAGCGGGGACCAGGCGGCGAGGAAGATGATGTCGGCGGAGTCGTAGACCGGGACGGTCTTCCAGCTGACGGTCAGGATGAGGGCGGCGGAGAGCAGGGCGCCGATGACGGCGGCGACCCGCTGCCAGAGTCCGAGGACGGTGAGGACGCCGACGACGACCTGGAGGAAGGCGACGGTCAGGCCGGCGCCGACGGGGTGCTGGAGGGCGAAGTCGCGCAGCGGCTCGGCGAGGGCCCAGGGGTGCAGCGAGGTGAGCCACTTGACCATGGAGCCGCGTTCGCCGCCGTCGAAGTAGACGGGGTCGCAGAGCTTGCCCATGCCGGCGTAGATGGAGATGAAGCCGAGGAAGACGCGGAGGGGGAGGAGTACGACGCCGAGGTTCATCCGGCGCCCTGGGTAGTAGGCGTGGCGGACCGGATCGGCGCCGTGGCGGTGGGCGCGGTTGCGGTACTCGTCGTCGCCGTCCTGGCCGGCCGCGTCGTCGTGTGCCGTCTCGTCCGGGAGGTCGTACGCGCCTTCGGCCCGCCGCATGGGGGGCAGGAGCGGGGGCGCGTCGGCGGTGACGACGGGGGTCGGCATGGTGTCGTCGATGCGCGGGATGGCCTGGGTGATTCCGGTGTCCGGCGGTTCCAGCGTCGAGACGGAGGACTCGCGTACGGCCTGGAGCAGTCCGGTGGCGCCAGGCGCGGACTTTCCGGTCCAGACGACGGGGCGGCGGCGGCCGGCGGCGCCTGCGGCCGCTCCCGCCGGTGTCCCCAGGGCGGAGAGCCGGGGGGCGGCGGCGAACTTCGGCTGCTGGGCCGGCGCGAGCCGCACACGGAAGCTGGCGTGGTTCACGATGACCTGCGCGGGGTCGGAATCCACTTTGACCATGCTCAGCGCGGGCTGATCGTCGAACCCCGGCCGGGGCGTTCTGGTGTCCACACTCATCTAACCGAGTGACGCGGGGTTAGGACACTGCCTTGACGGGCGCGAAATGTCCGAGGCCCGTCAAGATCAACGGTGACCGCGGGGCATCCGGGGTCTGATCGGCAACCGGGCCGCCCACTTCGGCGCGTGTGTGCGGCTCATTCCGTCACGCGTCGGTGCGTCCGCGCATGGGCGAGGCAACTCTCGTACGACGGCAGCGCGTTGTCGGCCGTCAGCTCCGCGAGGCTCGGGGCCTGCCTGTCGATGCCGTGGCGGACGGCTGCCTCCAGCAGGGTCTGAGTGCCGAGGACGTTGGTGGTGACGAACGGGGTGCCGGACTCGTTGGAGCGATCCACGTGGGACTCGGCGGTGAAGTGGACGATCTCGTCGTGCCGGGCGGCAAGCGACTCCATCAGCTTGAAGTCGCAGACGTCGCCTCGCACGAAGGTGAGGCGGGGATCGTCGCCCAGTCCGGCCAGGTTCTCCCGGTTCCCGGCATACGTGAGGCTGTCCACGACGGTGATCTCTATGCCTCCGGCCCCTTCGGGGCCGAGAAGCATCCGGGTGTACGTCGATCCTATGAACCCAGCACCGCCGGTGATCAGTATCCGGGTGCCCATGCCGCCCCCAGCTGGAATCTAGGCGTGCACGCTCCACGCATCGCCGGTCCGCCGCGATGGGATGTCGCGGCGGACCGGCGAGGAGGACTACCGGGACCGGCCCTGGTCCAGCGCGGCTCAGCCCTGGCGGCGGCGGGCGACCTCGTAGAGGACGATGCCGGCGGCGACGCCGGCGTTCAGCGACTCGGCGCCGCCGGGCATCGAGATGCGGACGCGGTAGTCGCAGGTCTCGCCGACGAGGCGGCCGAGGCCCTTGCCCTCGCTGCCGATGACGATGACGACGGGGCCGTCGAGCGCCTCCAGGTCCTCGACGGTGTGCTCGCCGTCGGCGGCGAGGCCGACGACCGTGAGGCCTTCCTTCTGGAAGCCTTCCAGGGCCCGGGTCAGGTTGGTGACGCGGGAGACCGGGGTGCGGGCGGCGGTGCCGGCCGAGGACTTCCAGGCGCCTGCGGTCATGCCGGCGGCGCGACGCTCGGGGACGACGACGCCGTGGCCGCCGAAGGCGGAGACGGAGCGGACGATCGCGCCGAGGTTGCGGGGGTCGGTGACGCCGTCGAGGGCGACGATCAGCGGGTCCTCGTGGGCGTCGTAGGCGGCCGCGGTGAGGTCCTCGGGGTGCGCGTACTCGTACGGCGGGACCTGGAGGACGAGGCCCTGGTGGTTCAGGCCGTTGGTCATCCGGTCGAGCTCCTGGCGCGGGGCTTCCATCAGGTTGATGTTGCCGCGGTCGCCGGCGAGCTTGAGGACGTCGCGGACGCGCTCGTCGTTGTCGATGAACTGCTGGACGTACAGCGTGGTCGCGGGGACGCCGTCGCGCAGGGCCTCGTAGACCGGGTTGCGGCCGACGACCATCTCCGAGGTGCCCTTCGGGCCGCCGCGGCGGGGGGCGGGGCGGCGGGCGGCGGCCTGCCTGGCCTGGGCGTTGGCGACGCGGTTCTTCTTGTGACCCTTGCGGGCGGAGGCGGGCGGCGTGGGGCCCTTGCCCTCGAGGCCCTTGCGCCGCTGGCCACCGCTGCCGACCGTCGCGCCCTTCTTGTTGGACGTGCGGCGGTTTCTGCGCTGGCTGTTCCCGGCCATGACTACTCTCATCCTCGGTGTTGCGTACGTAGGTCTGTAAGTGAAGTGTGCCGCCCAGTTCCCCGGGCGGCACATCATCAGCGGTTGCCCAGCGTCCAGCGGGGGCCGTCGGGGCTGTCCTCGATGGCGAGGCCGGACTGGCTCAGCTGGTCGCGGATCGCGTCAGCGGTGGCCCAGTCCTTGCGCTCGCGCGCCGACTCACGCTGCTGGAGCACGAGCCGTACGAGGGTGTCGACGACGCCGTGGAGCTCCTCGCCGCGGTCGGTCTCCTCGGCCCAGTGGGGGTCGAGGGGGTCCAGGCCGAGGACGCCGAGCATGGCCCGGACCTCGGCGAGGCGGGCGATGGCCTCGTCCTTGTCGTCCGCCGCGAGGGCGCTGTTGCCCTGGCGGACGGTGGTGTGGATGATCGCGAGCGCCTGCGGGACGCCCAGGTCGTCGTCCATGGCCTCGGCGAAGGCGGGCGGCACCTCGGGGGCGGGCGGGACGGTCTTGCCGGCCTTCTCGGTGACGCGCTGAATGAAGCCCTCGATCCGTGCGAACGCGGACTCGGCCTCGCGCAGGGACTCCTCGCTGTACTCGATCATCGAGCGGTAGTGCGGGGTGCCCAGGTAGTAGCGCAGGACGATGGGGCGCCAGTTCTTGACCATCTCGGAGACGAGGACGCTGTTGCCGAGTGACTTCGACATCTTCTCGCCGCTCATGGTGACCCAGGCGTTGTGCACCCAGTACGAGGCGAAGTCGTCGCCGTACGCCTTGGCCTGGGCGATCTCGTTCTCGTGGTGCGGGAAGATCAGGTCGAGGCCGCCGCCGTGGATGTCGAAGGCGGAGCCCAGGTACTTGTGGGCCATGGCCGAGCACTCCAGGTGCCAGCCGGGACGGCCGCGGCCCCACGGGGTCTCCCAGTCGGGCTCGCCCGGCTTGGTGGCCTTCCACATGGCGAAGTCGCGGGGGTCGCGCTTGCCGGTGATGCCTTCCTCGGCGGGCTGGCGCAGGTCGTCGAGGTCCTGGTTGGAGAGCTGCAGATAGCCCGGAAAGGAGCGGACGTCGAAGTAGACGCTGCCGTCGGCCTCGTAGGCGTGTCCGCGCTCGATGAGGCCGCGCATCATCTCGACCATCTCGGTGACGTGGCCGGTGGCGCGGGGCTCGTAGGTGGGCGGGAGGCAACCGAGGGCGTCGTAGCCGGAGTTGAAGGCGCGCTCGTTCTCGTAACCGATGGACCACCAGGGGCGGCCCTGGTCGGCGCCCTTGGTGATGATCTTGTCGTCGATGTCGGTGACGTTGCGGATGAACGTGACGTCGTAGCCGCGGTACTCGAACCAGCGGCGCATGATGTCGAAGTTCAGCCCCGAGCGGATGTGGCCGATGTGCGGGGCCGCCTGGACGGTGGCGCCACAGAGGTAGATCGAGACGTGGCCCGGTGTGAGCGGGGTGAAGTCACGGATCTGCCGGGCGCTGGTGTCGTACAGGCGAATAGTCACCACTCCAGGGTAGTGGGCGTGTGGTAGTGCCCCGCGCACGATTCGGCTACGCGGGGCAGGTTTGTGGGCGCGGGCACACCGGGGGGTGGCGCCCGTCCGGGCGGTGCGCCGGGCCGGGGCCGTCAGGCGGTACGGGTCACCGGCCGTCAGGCAGTACGGGTCACGGCCGTCAGGTGGTACGGATCGCCAGGCGTCAGGCGGTACGGATCACCAGGGCCGTGGCGATGGCGGCGAGGCCCTCCGCGCGGCCGGTGAGGCCGAGTCCGTCCGTCGTCGTGCCGGAGACGGAGACGGGGGCGCCGACCGCCTCGCTCAGCGCCTTCTGGGCCTCGTCGCGCCGCTTGCCGACCTTGGGGCGGACGCCGATGACCTGGACGGCGACGTTGCCGATCTCGTAGCCCTCGGCGCGGACGATGCGGGCTGCCTCGGTGAGGAGGGTGACGCCGGAGGCGCCGGACCACTCGGGGCGTGAGGTGCCGAAGTGGGCGCCGAGGTCGCCGATGCCGGCGGCGGAGAAGAGGGCGTCACAGGCGGCGTGGGCGGCGACGTCGCCGTCGGAGTGCCCGGCGAGGCCGTACTCCTCCTCTTCCCAGAGGAGGCCGGCGCACCAGAGCTCGCGGCCGTGCTCGAAGGCGTGGACGTCGGTTCCGATGCCGACCTGGGGAAGTCGTACGGGCTCAGAAGCCATCGTTGGCCCTCCTGCGGGCGAGTACGGCCTCGGCCAGCACGAGATCGAGGGGACGGGTCACCTTGAACGCCTCTTCGTGGCCGGGGACGACCACGACGGGCGCGCCGAGGCGTTCGACCATGCCGGCGTCGTCGGTGGCGCCGTCACCGGTGAGGGCGACGGTCGCGTGGGCGTTGACGAGGGTCTCGTAGTCGAAGCCCTGGGGGGTCTGGACGGCGCGGAGGCGGGCGCGCTCGGGGGTGGCGACGACGCTCTCGGGGTCGCCCTTCTTCTCCGCGGGCTCGACCTCCTTGACCGTGTCGGCGACCGGGAGTGCGGGGACGACGGCGACGGCGCCGTCCCGGACCGCCTCGATGACGGCGTCCACGGTGTCGACGGGGACGAGCGGGCGGGCCGCGTCGTGGACGAGGACGGTGGTGACGCCCTCGGGCAGCGCCGCGAGGCCGAGGCGTACGGACTCCTGGCGGGTGTCCCCGCCGGGGACGACCAGGTAGTCGGTGCGCTCGGGGAGGGCGTGGGCGTCGAGGAGGTTCTTGACCTCGGCGGCGCCGTCGGGGGGCGCGACCACGACGACGAGGGAGACGGCGCGGGAAGCGGCCATCGCCCGGACGGCGTGGATGAGCATGGGGGTGCCGTTCAGCGCGCGGAGCGCCTTGGGGGCGCCCGGGCCGAGCCGTACGCCCCGGCCCGCCGCGGGGATCACAGCGGCGGTGCGCGCGGGACGCGTTTCGTCTGTCATCGGTTGCACTCCGGCAGGTTTGTTTCCTCGGCCCACATGGGTATGGCCTCACCGTGCTGGACGCGACGCCTTGACCGGGCCCTTTCCGTGACGACGGTCGGGGCGTATCGCGCGGCACAGGGGATGTGGCACAGGAAGACGCGAGGGGGGCGGTTGTAGCAGCGCCGTGGGCGGCCGGGCCGCGAGGCGGCGGACGTCCGGGCGGCGGATGCCGATGGTGCGGATGGTGCGGGTGTCGATCCGATCGATCCGGTCGGTGTCGAGGAGATCGATGTCGATCCGATCGGTCTCGATACGGTCGATGCGGTGGGCGTGTCGCTGTCGCGAGGACGCGAACATGCCGCAGCGCCCGGCGACAGCACTGTGAGTCTCACAGCCGTCAACGGGCACCGCGGCATCGCTTCACTCAGGACGCGAGGACCTCGTCGAGGAGAGCCTCGGCCTTGTCCTCGTTCGTGTTCTCCGCGAGGGCCAGCTCGCTCACCAGGATCTGCCGAGCCTTGGCGAGCATGCGCTTCTCACCTGCGGAGAGTCCGCGCTCGCGCTCCCGGCGCCACAGGTCACGGACCACTTCGGCGACCTTGATGACATCGCCGGAGGCGAGCTTCTCGAGATTTGCCTTGTAGCGCCGGGACCAGTTCGTCGGCTCTTCGGCGTACGGCGCGCGCAGCACCTCGAAGACCCGGTCCAGCCCATCCTGACCGACCACATCGCGCACACCGACGAACTCCGCATTGTCCGCCGGCACACGAACTGTCAGGTCGCCCTGGGCGACCTTGAGCACCAAGTAGGTCTTGTCCACGCCTTTGATCTGGCGAGTCTCAATGGCCTCGATCAGCGCGGCCCCGTGATGGGGATAGACCACGGTGTCGCCAACCTTGAACGTCATGTGACAGGTACCCCTTCCGTGGCTATCCAGGGTAACACGGATACGGCTTCTTCTGAATGGCGTTTTCGCAGGTCAGGGCATATCTCGGGGCTTGACAACTGCAACGCGAACGTGCTGCGGAGGGCTCATGGAAGGCGGTATTCGCAGGTCGGAGCGGCTGCACGGACGCAGAGAAACACGCACGTTACACCCGCCCGGAGAGCTCCGAAGGAGGAGCGATGTCCCGTTTTGCCGGGTTCAGGTCGGGCATCTTCGCGTACTCCGTTCGAGGATCGGTCACTCGTACGGATGCTTCCCGGACCGAATCCCGAATTGATCACGCGGCGGCCGGACCGGAGTTTTTCCGCGCGGCGGGCGGAGGAATGCGCGCACGGCCGCAGAATTGATCAAGGCCGTTATGTGAACGGCCGGCCAATGCGTCGTGATCAGGCCATCGCGGTGGGTGTGCGGAGGGCCCGGGTGCGCGAAGGGGCGGGTCGGGTGCGGGACGGAGAGTGCGGCTCGGTAACCTAAGCGCGCTGACGCACCTTTAGCTCGTCCTTAGCCGGTTGGTCCTGAGCTCCACCCCCAGCCGGTCGCCCTTAGCCCGCCCGTCCGTACGTCCTAGGAGTTGCCGCCGCCGTGAGCCGCAGCCTTCGACGCGGCGCCCTCGCCGCCTCCGCCCTCGTGATCTCGATCGCCTCGCTGTCCGCCTGTGGCGCGGGCAATGACGCGCAGACGCTCGGCGTGCGGCCGGACAACGCCGCCGTCGCCGTGGACGATGTCAAGATCCAGAACGCGATCGTGATCACCCAGCCGACCGCCGGAGCCCCGGGCCCGGCCGTCGTCTCGGCGACGGTCTTCAACAACGGCCGCGCGCCGCAGACGCTCGAATCGATCACCCTGGCGGGCTCCCCTTCGCCCGTGAAGCTCAAGGCGGCCGAGGGTACGGGTCCGATCACCGTCCCCGCGGGCGGCTCGGTCATCATCGGCGGCCAGGGCAACGCCAGCGCCACGATCGAGAACGGCCACGAGGCCGTGAAGGACGGCGGGGTCCAGAAGCTCGTCTTCAAGCTGAGCGAGACCGGCGACGTGAGCCTGCAGGCGTTCGTCGTCCCGGCGAGCGGTTACTTCAAGGACTTCGGCCCGACCGAGATCCCGAAGCCGCCGGCCGCCTCGCCGACGGCGACGGCCACCGCGTCGCCGGGGGGCCACGGCGCCGAGTCCGGCTCCTCCGCCGACCCGTCGGGCGAGGCGAGCCACGCGGCCGGCCACTGACACGTACGTACGAACCCACGCGGACACGCGCGGACGTACGAAAGGGGCGCCCCCACCGGATCACTCCGGCGGGGGCGCCCTTTCTCACTCGTACGGTCTACGGCTCGAACTTGTAGCCCAGACCCCGGACCGTCACCAGGTACCGCGGCGCGCCCGGGTCCGGCTCGATCTTCGCCCGCAGGCGCTTGACGTGGACGTCGAGGGTCTTGGTGTCGCCGACGTAGTCCGCGCCCCAGACCCGGTCGATGAGCTGCATACGGGTCAGGACGCGGCCCGCGTTCCGCAGCAGCATCTCCAGGAGGTCGAACTCCTTCAGCGGGAGGTCGACCTTGCCGCCGGAGACCGTGACGACGTGCCGGTCCACGTCCATGCGGACCGGGCCGGCCTCCAGGGCCGCCGGGGTGACCTCCTCCGGCTCGCCACGGCGGCGCAGGACCGCGCGGATGCGGGCGACCAGCTCGCGCGAGGAGAAGGGCTTCGTGACGTAGTCGTCGGCTCCTATTTCCAGGCCGACGACCTTGTCGATCTCGCTGTCCTTGGCGGTCACCATGATCACCGGGACGTTCGAGCGGCCGCGCAGCTGGCGGCACACCTCGGTGCCGGGCAGGCCGGGCAGCATCAGGTCGAGGAGGACGAGATCCGCTCCGTTGCGCTCGAACTCGTCGAGGCCGTCGGGCCCGGTCGCCGCCACGGCGACCTCGAAGCCTTCCTTGCGGAGCATGTACGACAGGGCGTCGCTGAAGGATTCCTCATCCTCGACGACGAGCACTCGGGTCACGGAAGGACCTCCGGGGCAGGGAGCGGTTCGGTCATGAGATCGGGGGTGGGAGACGCGGAGGCGGATGATCGGCGGTCCCGTACGGCGCCCGCCTCGGGCAGCCGCAGGGTGAAGGTGGAGCCCTGGCCTTCGGTGCTCCAGACGGTGACCTCTCCGCCGTGCGAGGCGGCCACGTGCTTGACGATGGCCAGGCCGAGGCCCGTGCCTCCGGTGGCGCGGGAGCGGGCCGGGTCGACGCGGTAGAAGCGCTCGAAGATCCGCTCGCGGTCCTTCTCGGAGATGCCGATGCCCTGGTCGGTCACGGCTATCTCGATCAGGTCGCCGCCGGGGGCGGCCACGCGGCGGGCGGCGATGCCCACCCTCGTACGGGCCGGAGAGTAGTTGACGGCGTTCTCGACGAGGTTGCCGAGAGCGGCGGCGAGCTGGCCGCGGCTGCCCCAGACGTGCAGATCGGCGGTCCCTCCGGAGACCATGGTGATCTGCTTGGTGGAGGCGGTGTGCCGGGAGCGGTCGATGGCCTCGGCGACCAGTTCGGCCACCCGTACGGGCTCGGAGTCCTCGAGCGGGTCGTCGTTCTGCACCCGGGAGAGGTCGATGAGTTCCTGTACGAGATTGGTCAGACGGGTCGCCTCGATCTGCATGCGGCCGGCGAAACGGGTGACCGCCTCGGGGTCGTCCGAGGCGTCCATGACGGCCTCGGAGAGCAGAGAGAGCGCACCTGTCGGAGTCTTGAGTTCATGACTCACGTTGGCGACGAAGTCGCGCCGTACCGCTTCGATACGGCGGGCCTCCGTCAGGTCCTCGACCAGGAGCAGCACCAGGCGGGAGCCGAGCGGTGCCACGCGCGCGGAGACGGCGAGGGCCTCGCCGCGTCCGGTGCCGCGCCGGGGCAGGTCGAGCTCGACCTGTCGTATCTCCCCGTCACGGCGGGTGTCGCGGGCCATGTTGAGCATGGGCTCGACGGCCAGCTTCCCGCCGCGGACCAGGCCGAGGGCGTACGCCGCCGAGCTGGCCTTGACCACGGAGTCGCTCTCGTCGAGGACGACGGCGGAGGAGCGCAGCACGGACAGCACGGTGTCGACGCCGGGCGGGAGCACGGCATCGGTGTGCAGGGAGGTCCGGGTGGGCCGCGCCTGGTCGCGCTCGCTCCAGCGGAACGCCAGCATGGCGATCACGCCGGTGCACACCCCGGCGATCGCGGCCAATGCGGCGACCGCCGCGTTCACGTCCATGCCATCCAGGTTATGCGTGGTCACGGACACTCTCCCAGCCGTCCGAGTGGCTGCTCGAACAGTCGTCGCCCAGAGTTCACCGTGGGGACGGTGGTGGTTCATTTGGACCGTTCGGGGCGGCGGCGCGCGTCGCCCAGAGTTCACCGAGGGGAAAGGGCTGATTCATGTGGGGTGCCAGGGCCTGACTTCTAGGAGCCCGAACGTGGGAGCGTGGGGGTCCGAGCCCCACCCGGACCCCGGACGCTTGTGAGAGAGGGACATCGATGCGGGACGCGTACCACGAGGAACTTGACTCGATCGGCGAGGGCCTGGTCGAGATGGCCCGTCTTGTCGGGTCGGCGATCGGGCGCGCCACGACGGCGATGCTCGACGCCGACCTGAAGCTCGCGGAGAGCGTGATCGCGGCGGACCAGAAGGTCGACGATCTGCAGCACGGCCTGGAGGCCCGGGCGATAGCCCTGCTCGCGCGGCAGCAGCCGGTGGCGACGGATCTGCGGATCGTGGTCACCTCGCTGCGGATGAGTGCGGACCTGGAGCGGTCGGGCGACCTGGCCCAGCACGTGGCGAAGCTGGCCCGGCTGCGCTTCCCGGACACGGCGGTGCCGCGCGACCTGCACGCCACGATCCTGGAGATGGGTCAGCTGGCGCAGCGCCTGATGGCGAAGGCGGCGGAGGTCATCATCACGAAGGACGTCGACCTGGCGCTCCAGCTGGAGCAGGACGACGACGAGATGGACCTGCTGCACCGGACGCTGTTCCAGCACCTGATGGACGACCGCTGGAAGCACGGCATCGAGACGGCGGTCGACGTGACGCTGCTCGGGCGGTACTACGAGCGGTTCGCGGACCACGCGGTGTCGGTGGCGAAGCGTGTCGTGTACCTGGTGACGGGCGAGCACGCGGACGAGCTGCAGCAGGCGGACGCTCCGGTCGAGGGCGCGTAGGTCCGGGCGTAGGTCCGGGCGTAGGTCCGGGCGTAGGTCCGGGGCGTAGATCCGGGCGTCGTCCTCGGGGGGCGGTTCGCACTCGGGGGGCGGCGGTTCGCACTCCTGTGCGCCGTTGATGCGCCCGGTGGGGTGGGCATGCAATGGGGAGAGGCGACGTACGCCTTCGAGGAGGGACCCCCATGGCCGAATCCGCCACCACCGACCCCCAGCAGGAGACGCCGCGCGACGCGGTCTTCCTGCCCGTCCTCGGCGCCTGCGGGTGCGGCTCGGGCTGCGGCTGCGGCTGCCAGTCCGGCGGGCCGTGCCAGTGCGGGGGCTGCTCCGGATAGGCGCGTACGAGGAGGTGTCCCCGCCCGGTTCGCCGGGCGGGGACACCTGTCACCCGTCGACGACGTCGAGTACTCCGACGGTCTGGCCGCCGGTGGTCTCGCCGGTCGTACGGAAGCCGTGCTTGAGGTAGAAGTCCCCGGGCCCGTTCTCGCCCGGCTCCCACGACACGTACATCAGGCTGCCGCCCCGCCGGCGTATCTCCTCGCGGACGGCCTCGACGGCGAAGCTCCCGTACCCCTTGCCCTGGTGATCGGCGGAGATGTTGAGCCGCCACAGCCCGCTGCGCCGGTCCTCGGGGTCCTTCTTCGGCGCCCACTGGATGTCCAGGAAGGCCATCAGGAAGCCCACGAGCTCCTCGCCGTCGAAGATCAGCCGCGGCCAGGCGGTGTCCCCGAAGGCGTACGCCTCGGCCAGCGAGGTCGCGACCGGCGCGACGTTCTTCTCCTGGTGCGGGTGGACGCGCAGCGCGAGCGCGGCGTCGACGGTGTCGGGGGTGATCTTCTCGAGGCGGAGCGATGGAGGCATGGCGCGGAGGCTACCGGCCGGTCATGAGCCTTGCCCGCGAATTTCCCCGGGGCTCTGGTCACGCGCCCGGGCGGACCCCAGGATGTGCCCGTGCTGACATGGACCCGTCGTCCGACATGGACCCGTCGTCCGATCGCGATGACCGCCGCCTGCGCGGTGACTGCCGCCGTCGCCGGCTGCACCGTTCCCTCCGCCGGGAGGACCGGCATCTCGGTGACGGCGGACGGGCAGCCGCTCGGGGCGGTGCTCATGTGCCACGACCACATCGACGGCGTAACCCTCCATCCCGACGACGACGATCCGAACACGCGGGAGCAGACGGGCCGCTGGAAGCGGGACGAGGCCGTCACCGGGTTCACGACCTGGCCCCTGGCCATGGCCGCCGGTGGCGCGGTCGAGGGCTGGACCGTCGAGACGCCTCTGGGCAGGCTGGACCCGAAGCAGACCTACCGCATGTACGGATGGACCACCGACAGTTCCTGGGCCGCCGCGTCGGTGTCCTTCACGACGGCGGACCTGGCGGCCCTGACGCCGGGCCAGGTGCGGTACGAGGTCGGCGACACGGTCGTCACCTCCTCGATCGAGGACTTCCGCGAGAAGGGCTGCGACGACCGCTGACGGGTTGCCGGTGGCGGTCGTCGGAGGCCCGCACGGCGCGAGCCTCCTCGCACCCCGGCCGGGACAGGCGATCCTGTCCCCGTCGGGATCAGCCCTTCGAGAGCGTGACCGCCGCCTCCTGCTGTTCGGTGCTGACGGTCACCGGGTAGTCCGGGTCGTTCGCTCGGGCGCTGCCGCGCAGCGTCGCGGTGCCGGGCTGGAACGCGGTGCCGGGTTCCTGGCTGGTCAGCGCGACGGACCAGGGGACGGGCGCGCCTGGGGTGCAGGCCACGGTCGTTCCGTAGGAGGCAACGGGCGTCTGCTTCTTCTGGAGCTGGAAGACGTGGCCGCCGAGCGAGACGTTCACGGGCTTGTTGCAGGTCACGGTGCCGCCGACGGTGATCCGGCCGTCCGGGACGCCTACGGTGCCGTGGGGGTCGACGCTCATTCCCAGGGCCAGTTCGACGGGGGGCTCGACCATGACCGCGTGAACCTCACCGCGGAGCGGCACCGTCGATCCGTTGCAGAACTGCTCGAAGGTGGCGTCGAGTTCGCGTACGTATCCGTAGAGGCCGAAGGCGATGTGCTGGATGGTGAAGGAGCCGGAGCTGGTGCCGCACCACTTGTCGGTCCCGTTGTCGGTTCCGCTGAACTGCAGTTCCGGGTCTCCGGGCTGGGCGTCGGGCCACTGCTTCGCCCCGGTGTACGTGGTGCCCTCGGTCAGCTTCTGACCCTCCGGCGCGGCGATGTGGAGACGCCAGAACGTACCCTCCCGCGCGTCGATCGCGACGGCGAGGCTGTTCCCGTCCGTGCTGCCCTGGACGTCGAACAGGTCGACCGCGCCGGCGGTGTACGCGTACGACCGACCGCCCGAGATCGGCTCGCCCGCTTCACCGCTGAAGCTCACCGTTCCGGACGCGGCCGTGTGGGCATGGGCGGTGTTCACGAGCGGTGCGGCCGTGAGCGCCACGGTCATGGTCGCGACGACGCCCAGGGTCCGGGCCAGGATGCGACTCGGCATGCCACTTCTCCTCATGAGCCCCAGAGAGCCGCATCAGCGGGAGGGCTGACATGCCCTCATGGACGGCAGGTCGATCAAGAGCGGTCGAGAACCCGCAGCGCGGCCGCGCGGAGTACCGGGTTGGCCGCCACGAGACCGCGGCCCCTTCGTACCAGCTCCGAATGCCGCACCCGCACGCGTAGCGCGGCCTGGGGAGTGGCGCGTGCCACGTGGCCTTCGGCGACCGGGGCGTCACCGGTCTTGACGGAGGTCTTCCACTCGTAGTCGTCCTTGCCGAGGTCGATGCGGGACAGGCCCGCAGCGGCGGCCGCCTCCACCAGCTTCCGGAAGTGGAGAAGTCCGGGCGAGAAGGTGGCCACGTCGGGGTCGTAGACGGGGAACCAGTGACACAGCATGTGCTGTGAGCGCAGGCCGAAGTGGTAGGCCACCGGCCGGTCGCCGGCGTACAGGACGGAGAGCACACCGGAGCACGCCGGGGACCGGGTCCGGTGCAGTTCCCTCAGCGTCTCCGCGACCCACGGGCGGGAGAACAGGTCCGGCTTGCCTTTCGCGAGGTACTGCGCGGACTTCCATGCCATCAATTTCTCCAGCGCGTCCGGGTCGCTCTCGTGGAAGACGAACCGGATGTCCCCGGCGCGCCGCGCCAGCCTGCGTTCCTTCGCGCGGGCGTCGCGCCGGAACCTCACCGAGCAGTGGGCGAACAGGTCGCGGCCTTCGGCGGCTCCGGACAGGTCGATGACCGGGGAGCCCGCCCGGTGGGTGATACCCGCCTCGAACGGGCCCTGCCCCGTGGTGAGATGGTCGAACTGCCAGGCGTACAGCCGGCAGGCCCGCAACAGGGCATCGGTGTCCCAGCTGGTGAGCTGGGCGGAGTGCACCAGCCCCTGGGCGTCGCAGATACCGTCGCCGATCGGCCGGCCCAGGCCCAGCGGGCGCCGCTCGAACGGAAAGAAGCCCACGCACCGGTCCGCCTCGGTGAGCACGGCGACCCGCACGGCGGGGCGCTGCAGGCCTACCGCCCGGGAGAACTCGGGGGACAGGAAGGGGTTGGCGGGAACGGGCCCGTCGTCCAGCATGGTGCGCCAAGCGTCCGCTTCGGCGGGGCCCAGTTCGGTGGGCCGGACGACGGTGATGATCATCGGGAGTCACCTCTGCCTGCGAGGGCCTTGCTTCCCCACGTCTCAACGGTAGACCGTCAAGGGAACGCGAAGGAGTCCGGTGGGCATGAAGAAGCCCCCTACCCGCCGAGAACCAGCAGGTAGAGGGCCTTTCCGTGCGTCTGGGCTACTTCTTGCCCTGGTTCTTCACGGCCTCGATCGCCGCAGCCGCCGCGTCCGGGTCCAGGTACGTGCCGCCCCGCTTCAGGGGCTTGAAGTTCTCGTCGAGCTCGTACGCCAGCGGGATGCCCGTCGGGATGTTCAGGCCCGCGATGTCCGCGTCCGAGATGTCGTCCAGGTGCTTGACCAGGGCGCGCAGGCTGTTGCCGTGGGCCGCGATCAGGACCGTGCGGCCGGTCAGGAGGTCCGGGACGATGCCGTCGTACCAGTACGGCAGCATCCGGTCGACGACGTCCTTCAGGCACTCCGTCCGCGGGCGCAGCTCCGGCGGGATCGTCGCGTAGCGGGCGTCGTTCGCCTGCGAGAACTCGCTGTCGTCGGCGAGCGCCGGCGGCGGGGTGTCGTACGAGCGGCGCCAGAGCATGAACTGCTCCTCGCCGAACTCCGCGAGCGTCTGCGCCTTGTCCTTGCCCTGGAGCGCACCGTAGTGGCGCTCGTTCAGGCGCCAGGAGCGGTGGACCGGGATCCAGTGGCGGTCGGCGGACTCCAGCGCCAGCTGCGCCGTGCGGATGGCGCGCTTCTGGAGCGAGGTGTGCAGTACGTCGGGGAGCAGGCCGGCGTCCTTCAGCAGCTCACCGCCGCGGACCGCCTCCTTCTCGCCCTTCTCGGTGAGGTTCACGTCCACCCAGCCGGTGAACAGGTTCTTCGCGTTCCACTCGCTCTCGCCGTGGCGGAGGAGGATCAGCTTGTACGGTGCGTCGGCCATGCGCCCGAGCCTAATCGACGCCCGACGCTTGACGCTCCCCGTCAATTCGCTGGCGTCCAGGATAAGAGATGCGTAAGTTACGAGGGCCGCTAGAGGGACTTACACACAGCAGGGGGCCGGCCCACATGTCCATCGACTCGCTCAGACGATCAGCCCGCGCGACCGTCTCCGGTCTCCCCGGCGGATTCTGGTGGCTCTGGCTCTCCACCCTCGTGAACCGCACCGGCGCCTTCGTCCTCACCTTCCTGTCCCTCTACCTGACCCAGGAGCTCGGACAGTCGGCCTGGTACGCCGGGCTCGTCGTCGCCCTCCACGGTCTCGGCGGCGTCGCCGGATCCCCGCTCGGCGGGACGCTCGCCGACAAGTGGGGCCGGCGCCCCACCATGGTCACGATGCACCTGATGACGGCCGCCTGCGCCGCCGCACTCTCCGTGGTCACCACCGCCTGGGGCATCGCCGCCGTCGTCCTGCTGATGGGCGTCTCCATGCAGGCCGTGCGCCCCTCCATCCAGGCCACCATCGCCGACATGGTCCCCGAGCACGACCGCCGCCGGGCCTTCGCCCTCAACTACTGGGCCCTCAACCTCGGCTTCGCCATCGCCGCCTTCGGCGGCGGCGCCGCCGTCTTCCTCGGCTACCGGACGCTCTTCCTCGTCGAGGCCGTCGCGGTCACCCTCTGCGCCCTGATCGTCTTCCTGCGGCTGCCGGAGACCCGCCCGGAGACCAAGCGGAACCCCGCCGGCGAACGCGTCGAGAAGGACCGTGTCAGCGTCCTCGACGTCCTGCGCAACGCCCCCTTCCGTACGCTCGTCCTCCTCAACCTCCTCGTCTGCCTCGTCTTCACCGCCCCCTGGGTCGGCCTGCCCCTCACCATGGCGGAAGCGGGACTCGAACCCTCCGCATACGGCGCCGTCATCGCCGTCAACGGTGTCCTGATCGTCGCCTTCCAGCTGCTGGTCAACAAGGTGACCGAGAAGCGCTCGTCGGCGATGCTGCTCACGGTCTCCGCGCTGCTCTTCGCCGTCGGCACGGGCGCCACCGCGCTGGCCGGCACCCCGCTGGTGTTCGCCGCGACCGTCGTCGTGTGGACCATCGGCGAGATGGTCCACGTCCCCACCAACGCCGCCGCCACCGCCAAGCTCGCCCCCGAGCACGCCCGCGGCCGCTACCAGGGCGTCATGGGCATGTCCTGGGCGCTGTCCGGTTTCCTCGCTCCGATCCTCGCGGGCTGGGTCATCGACGGCCCCGGATCGGACGTGCTGTGGATCGCCTGCGGGGTCATCGGCTGCATCGCCGCCCTCGGATACACGACTCGCCTCCGCAAGGCCCTCGACGACGACGAGCCGACGGAGAGCAGGACTGTTGCCGCGAAGGCCGTCGAGGGCAAGACCGAGAGCGGCTCCGTCAGCGCCTGAGCGTCCGCTGCGCCTCGTACAGGTTCCGGGGGTGGACCGCCCCCGGGCTCCCGTACGCCTCCACGCGCGCGTGGAGCTCGCCCGCGAAGTCCGGTACGTCGATCTGGTCGAACTCCCGCACCTCGCTGATGCCGACCGTCGCGCTGTACGGGGCGATCGTGTCGATCTTGACCAGGCCCGCCCGGCCGTTCGTCACCGTCACGTTCCAATGGGCGAAGCGGGCGCCGTACAGCGGACCGGCCGAGGCGTCCCCGCCGTGCCGGCCGTTGTTCTCGACCGTGATCTCCGTCCGTACGTTGGCGAACGGCATCCCGCGGTGCGTGTCGAAGGTGCCCATCTCCATCGCCCCCCGCGACCACACGTTGTGGCTGGAGAGCCCCTCCACGTTGATCCCGTGCAGCTGGGTGCCCGCCGGGGCCGGGACCGTACGGGCCGCGATGCGGAAGTCCTCCACGAGGTTGTCGTGCGCGCCCTCGCGGCAGAAGTACGGATGGTGCGAGCCGCGCCCCTCCACCCGGGTGCGCCGCAGCGTGCAGGCGGAGGCGGCGACGAGACCGAAGCCGTTGTCGACATGGCGTACGACGACGTCCTCGGCCCAGCAGTCGTACGCGCACTGGAAGGTGACGCCGTTGTAGCCCTTGTCGAGCAGATGCGGGGACTGCGCGGTCTCGACCGCTTCGAGCGTAAGGCCCACGACCCCCGAGTCCGTCAGCGGCTCGGCGGGGGTGACGATCCTCGGGTCCCACTCCGGGCGGGCGTCGAGCGGCAGCGGGCGTTCGAACGTGACCCGGCTGCCCCGCACCGAGGCGATGCGGACCGGCCATTCGTAGGGGACGTACGACGTCAGCTTGGTCTTGTCGTCCCAGTGGTACGCCTCCGGGCCCGCGCCTCCGCCCGCCAAGTGCTCCAGGAGCGTGTGGTCGGCGTCGTCGGCAAGCCGGAGGAGGACGACACGGCCCCGGCGCAGAGCTGACGGGTCGTCGACCGTCACCGACCAGTCGCCCTGTCGGGCGGGGCGCACGGTGGTCAGGGTCCGCCACTCGTCACGGCGATTGCCGGTCCAGCCCTCGAAGGGCCAGGCTCGCTCCCGTATCGCGGCGGTGAGGGAGTCGAAACGTGCACGCGGGGCCAGCCAGATCAGGCCGCCCGCCCACGACCAGGAGGACTTGTCGCCGCCGTAGCGCGAGCCGTACGGGCCGATCAGCTCGGTGAGGTGCTTCGTCGCCAGCAGTGTCGTACGGGCGGATCCTGCGCCGCGCAGGACGACGCCGCTGTGGCCGATGTGGAGGTAGCCGTCGATGCGGTACGTCCCCGGCGGCACGAGCACCGTGCCGCCGCCCCGCTCCCCCGCCTCCGCCAGCGCCCGGTTGATGGCGGGGGCGGAGTCCGCGGAGCCGTCCGGTACGGCTCCGCACGCGAGGACGTTCGCGACGACGGGCGGCTCGGGCAGCCGCGTCGCGCCGCGGCGGGCGCCCGCGCGCCCGACGTAGGGGATCTGCGGGTGGGTGTACGGGGAGTCGGCGTACTCCTCCCAGAGGCGGGCGGCGGGAGCCGGGGCCGGAGCGAATCCGGATGTCGTGGCGGCCACTCCGACCGCCACCGCACCGCCCACGAACTGCCTTCTGCTGATTCCCATGACCATGCCCCGCCCCGCCTTTCATGAATGTGAACGACATTCAGATGTGCGACGGCCGCGAGCATGGCACGGCCACGGGAGGTACGGAAGGGGTCGTGCGCGCCTACGGAAGGAGCGTCAGCTCGTCGGCTTCTGGGTCAGATGCGTGAACGCGTCCAGGTTCCGCGTCGACTCGCCGCGCGAGACCCGCCACTCGTACTCGCGTCGGATCGCGCTCGCGAAGCCCAGCTCCAGGAGGGTGTTGAAGGACCCGTCGGCCGCTTCGAGGACCGAGCCGAGGAGCCGGTCCAGCTCGTCCGGGGTGACGGCGGCCAGCGGCAGCTTGCCGGTCAGATAGATGTCGCCGAGGCCGTCGACCGCGTAACTCACGCCGTACAGCTTGAGATTGCGCTCCAGGAGCCAGCGGTGGACGCCCGTCTCGTTCTCGTCGGGGTGACGGATGACGAAGGCGTTGAGGGAGAGCGAGTGGCGGCCCACCCGGAGGGAGAGCGTCGTGAAGAGCTTGCGCGTGCCGGGGAGTTTGACGACGTACGAGCCGGGCTCGGGGGACTCCCATTCGAGTTCGGCGTCCTTGAAGGTGTCCTCGATGACCTGCTGGGCACGGGTGACGTCAGCCATGGTGCGAGCGTACGCGACGGCGGTGATCGTGCATCGCGGCCGTGTACACGTCCGCCGTGCCGGAGGCCGCCGTGTCCCAGCCGAAGGACTCCGCGTGCCGGGCCGCCGCGGCGCCCATACGGGCGGACAGCCCCGGGTCGGCCACGAACCGCCCGAGCGCGCGGGCGTAGTCGGCCGGATCGTGCCCCTGGACCAGGAAACCGGTGACGTCGTCCCGTACGGCGACCGGAAGGCCGCCCACCGCGGCCGCGACGACCGGCGTGCCGGCCGCCTGCGCCTCGATGGCGACGAGCCCGAAGGACTCGCTGTACGAGGGCATGACCAGTACCGATGCCGCCCGGAACCAGTCCGCGAGGCGGTCCTGGCCGACCGGCGGGTGGAAGCGGACGATGTCCGCGATGCCCAGCCGGGCGGCGAGCTTCTGCAGCTTCTCCGGCTTGGCCAGGCCGCTGCCGCTGGGACCGCCGACGACCGGCACGAGCATGCGCGAGCGCAGCGACGGGTCCTCCTCCAGGAGCCGGGCCGCCGCCCTCAGCAGGATGTCGGGGGCCTTCAGGGGCTGGATGCGGCCCGCGAAGACGGGGATGAAGGCGTCGGTCGGCAGCCCGAGGCGGGCCCGCGCGGCGGCCCGGCCGTCGGCCGGGCGGAAGTGGTCGAGGTTGACCCCCGGGTGCACGACGGCGACCTTGCCGGCATCCGCCTCGTAGAAGCGGACGAGTTCGTCGGCCTCCTCGGCGGTGTTGGCGATCAGCCGGTCGGCGGCGCGGACGATCTGCGTCTCGCCGATCACCCTGGCCGCGGGCTCGGGGGTGTCGCCCTCCGCGAGCGCCGCGTTCTTGACCTTGGCCATCGTGTGCATGGCGTGGACGAGCGGGACGCCCCACCGCTCGGCGGCGAGCCAGCCGACGTGGCCGGAGAGCCAGTAGTGGGAGTGGACCAGGTCGTAGTGGCCGGGGCGGTGGCCCGCCCATGCCTGCATCACGCCGTGGGTGAAGGCGCAGAGCTGGGCCGGCAGCTCCTCCTTGGCCAGGCCCTCGTAGGGGCCCGCGTCCACGTGCCGGACCAGGACGCCGGGCGCGAGCTCGACGACCGGGGCGAGTCCGCCGGTGGTGGCCCGGGTGAAGATCTCGACCTCGATGTTGATCGCGGCGAGCCGCTTGGCCAGCTCCACGATGTAGACGTTCATGCCGCCGGCGTCGCCGGTGCCCGGCTGATGGAGGGGCGATGTGTGGACGCTGAGCATGGCCACCCGGCGCGGGGTCCGGTGACGTCCGGGGAACCGGAGCCTGGCCGGTGTCGCCAGGGAGCCGGCGAGCCGGGACACGTACTGGCTCACGTCGACGATCCTTCCGCTGAGTGGGGGCGTAGCGGGCACGGCAAGAGATAGCGGGCACGGCAACAAGGACGGCGCATGACGCCCTCCACGCGGCACAACACCGGAATGAGGCCATCCATTTCCGTTTTGCCAATTCATTGCCCCCGCCTTCGGCGCGTACCCTCGTCCCATGGCCCCGCGCACCACCCTCCCCGTCGGCACGGTGACCCGCGGGACCACCAACCCGAACCGGCTGCGCCGCATGGACCGCTGGATCGCCGCCGTCCACGGACCGGCCCTGCGCCGGTCCCCCGAGCCGCCCGTCGCCGTCGACCTGGGCTACGGCGCGGCCCCCTGGACCGCCGTCGAGCTGCTCACCCGCCTGCGCACCGCCGACCCGCGCACCGAGGTCGTCGGCATCGAGATCGAGCCGGCCCGGGTCGCCGCAGCCCGCCCGTACGAGCGGGCGGGTCTCACGTTCCTGCACGGCGGCTTCGAGGTCCCGGTGGCGGGCGAGGTCGCCCTGATCCGGGCCGCGAACGTGCTGCGCCAGTACGACGAGGGCGAGGTGGCCGCGGTGTGGCAGCGGCTGTGCGCCCGGCTCGCGCCCGGGGGCCTGCTGGTGGAGGGGACCTGCGACGAGATCGGGCGGCGCCATGTGTGGGTGGCGCTGGACCGGACGGGGCCGCGCACGGTGACCTTCGCCACCCGGCTCGGCTCGCTGGAGCGGCCCTCGGACCTCGCTGAGCGGCTGCCGAAGGCGCTGATCCACCGCAACGTGCCGGGCGAGCCGGTCCACGCGTTCCTCCGGGACTTCGACCGGGCGTGGGCGGCGGCGGCTCCGTACGCCTCGCTCGGCGCGCGGCAGCGGTGGATCCGGGCCGTACGTGACCTGGGGGCGGACTGGCCGCTGACGGACGGGCACCGGCGGTGGCGGCAGGGCGAGGTGACGGTGCGCTGGGAGGCCCTGGCGCCCGCGGCCCCCTGACCCGCCGCACACGCGCCGCAGGTCGCACCCGCCGCAGCCGACCAACTGCCGGTGAAATCTTGGTACGTCGGGAACGCGACTCCCCGATCACTCGTCCCCTGTGGGGGACAGTGACCCGACAGGCCCCGGTATCCCCTGTTGCTTTCACGTTTCGCATGGCACTATCGCCGAGGTCACCGCTAAGTTACTGACGGTAAATCAGGTATGGGAACCTCAGGGCCGACCAAGGGGGAGCTTGTGAACCGACGCCGCTGCGCCACCACCGCGATCACCGTGGTCTGCGCCCTGACAGTGCTGGCCTCGCCCGCACTGACCCTCCAGGCCTCCGCGGCCCCGCGCCCCCCGTCGGCACCGGCGGCACCGCTGCCGCCCGCCCCTCCCAAGAAGACGCTCGAAGAGGTACGCAAGGAGATCGACGGCCTGTACCGCCAGGCCGCCTCCGCCACCGACGCGTACAACCTCGCCGAGGAGAAGGCCAAGGAGCAGTCGGCCGAGCTCGTGGAGCTGGCCAGGATGATCGTGGCCGGCCGCGAGAAGATCGACGCGCTCAAGGCACAGGCGGGCGCGGCGGCCCGCGCGCAGTACCGCAACGGCGGGCTGCCCGAGGGCGCCCAGTTCGTCCTCACCGACGACCCGCAGCTCTTCCTCGACAACGCCGGCCGGCTCCAGCAGGGCCAGAAGGCCACCACGGACCTGCTCGCTGAAATGAACCGGACCCAGGCGCAGTTGACCGTCTACGCCAAGGACGCGGGCACCAACTGGACCAAGCTGGAGGCCAACCGCGTCAAGCAGGCCGAGGCGAAGAAGGAGATCAACGCGAAGATCGCCGCGGCCGAGAAGCTGGAGTCCGAGCTTGAGGCCGAGGAGCGGGCGCGGCTGCTGCGGCTCGAGGAGCAGGAGCGGTACAAGGCCCAGACCGCCTGGCTGAACACCGGTGTCCTCAAGGGCTTGGACGGCAAGGCGACCGCGCAGGGCAAGCGCGCGGTGGAGTACGCCACCGCGCAGATCGGCAAGCCGTACGTCTGGGGCGCGGAGGGTCCGGGCTCGTTCGACTGCTCCGGACTGACCCAGCGGGCCTGGGGCGAGGCCGGCCGGCCCATCCCGCGCACCTCCCAGGAGCAGTGGCGGCTGCTGCCGCGCGTGGACATCAAGGACATGCGGCCCGGTGACCTGATCGTCTACTACAAGGACGCGAGTCACATCGGGATGTACGTCGGGAACGGCGCGATGGTGCACGCGCCGAGGCCGGGGCGGAACGTCACGCTCGCGGGGGCGGGCTCGATGGAGATCCTGGGAGTCGTCCGCCCGGAGTGAGGCCGCTCACCTCGGCGGCGTGATGTTCGTCATGACCTCACGGGCAACAACCTCCCCATGCGCGGCATATGCCAGTGGCCCCTCGGCGCTCGTACCGTGATCACCATTCCGTTGCCCGGCGGGGTACCGCTATGGTCCCGGTCTGGCGGGACGTCGTTCGTCGCCCTGCCGCGCCCTCGGGGGGAGGGAAGGAAGAAAGACCGATGCCCGTACCCGTACCGCGTCAGAGAAACGACTCTGCCGCGGCGCCAGGCACTGTCACGGCTGCCCCGGCCGCCTCGGCCGCCTCGGCTGTGACAGGCACCGATCTCACCCTTCTGGTCGTCGAGGACGACCCGGCGGGTGCCCTCGCCGTACCTGAAATGCTCGACGCCGACGGGACCCGCGTCCGTATCCGCACCGCCCGGAACCTCACCGAGGCCGAGCGGCTGCTCACCGACGACGTGCACTGCGTCCTGGTCGACCTGGCCCTGCCCGGGCCCCGGGCGGCCGGTGACGACCCCCTCGCGCCGCTGCGGCACGTCCTGCGGCTCGCGCCGCGCCACGCCGTGCTGGCCCTGGCCGCCTCGGCCGACGCGGAGCTGGCGGCGGAGGCGGTACGGGTCGGGGCCCAGGACCACCTCTTCCGCGAGGAGCTCGACGGCCGGCTGCTGAGCCGGGCGATCCGGTACGCGGTCGAGCGCAAGCGGGCCGACGCGGTCCAGGTGAAGCTGACCGAGTCGCGCCTGCGGGCCCAGGAGAACGCACGCCTGGAGCGCGGACTGCTCCCCACCCCCCTCCTGGAGGGCTCCGACCTGCGGTTCGCGGCCCGCTACCGGCCCGGCCGCTCGCGCGCCCTGCTCGGCGGCGACTTCTACGACACCGTCCGGACCTCCGACGGCACGGTCCACGCCATGATCGGCGACGTCTGCGGGCACGGCCCGGACGAGGCGGCGCTCGGCGTGGAGCTGCGCATCGCGTGGCGGGCGCTGACCTTCGCCGGCCTGTGCGGGGACGAGCTGCTCTCCACGATGCAGAAGGTCCTGGAGCACGAGCGGGAGAGCGAGGAGATCTTCGCGACGCTCTGCACGGTCGACATCGCCCCGGACGGGCGCCGGGCGGGCCTGTGCCTCGCCGGACACCCCTCCCCGCTGATCGCCCGGCACGGCCGGGCGGCGCGGCTGCTGCCGTACGAGGACGGCGGGCCGGCCCTCGGCCTGCTGCCGCGCGCCCGCTGGCCGCGGCGCCAGGTGGAGCTGGGCGGGGCGTGGAGTCTGCTGATGTACACGGACGGCCTGATCGAGGGCCGCTCGGCCGGTCCCGGTTCGCCGCGGCTCGGCCAGGACGGGATGGTCGAGATGATCAACCGGCAGCTGGCGGAGGGCCTGCGGGGCGAGGAGCTCCTGGACGCGGCGGTGACGGAGGTGCGCTCGCTGAACGGCGGGGAGCTGACGGACGACGTGGCGGTCCTGGCACTGGAAAGGGCCCGGGGATAGCCCCGGGCCCGTTTCCGCGTTCTCCCTGTACCGGCCGGTCAGCGCCCTCCGGCGGTCGGCAACGGCCGACGGTCACCCGTCCGGCGTCGCTCAGCGACCGGCATCCGCCGTCGCTCAGCACCCTCCGGCGGTCAGCGTCCGCCGTTGTACGGGCCATACGGACCGTCGCTGCTGGAGCCTCCGCGACGGCCGCCGCCACCTCCACCGGACACCTGCTTGAGTGCCGGCCGGACGTCGACCATGAAGACGATGGCCGCGATGACGCCGGCGATCTGCAGGAAGAGCATCGGCAGCAGCAGGTTCACGGCGAGGTTGATGCCCAGGACGATCAGCCAGAACTTCTTGGTCTGCTTGTCGGCCGCGCGGTAGGCGTCCTCGCGCGCCATGACCGCGAAGACGAGCGCGGCGACGGCCATGCCGATGAAGACCAGGCCGATCACCAGCCAGATGATGGAGTCGAATCCCGCGCGCAACATGTCTGAACCGCCTCGTGAGTGAGTGGAGCGCCTCGCGGCCAAGGTACCCGGTACAACGCACCGGTCACCCTGATTGGTGCCCCGCCTGTCCCCGCCTTACCTGTCCCCGTCCTTCCCGTCCCGCCCTACTTCTCGGCGGCGGCGGTCTTCTTGGCGGCCGGCTTGCGGGCGGTGGTCCTGCGGGCGGGCTTGGAGTCCTCGGACGCCTCCGCCTTGGGCTCGGCCTTCGGCTCCGGCTCGGCCTTCGGCTCCGGCTCGGGCTCGACGACGATGGCGATCTCGGTGATCTCCTCGGCCGCCTCACCGCGCCACGTCCTGACGGCCTCCTCGCCGTGCGCGGCGACCTCCTCGTACTTCTCGCGGGCCTTGACGGCGTACTCGGCGGCGACGCCGACGCTCCGCAGGGCCAGGTCCTGGGCGGTCTCGCCGAGCTTCTTCAGGTCCGTGTCGAGGCTGCCGACGACCTCGGCCAGCTTCGACTGCACGGTGGCCTGGGCCTCCTTGGCCCGGTCGGTCACCTTCTCCTGCACGGCCTTGGGGTCGGTCTTGCGCACGGCGTCGATCCGCGCGGGCGCCTCGGCGGCGATCTGCTCGATCAGAGCCGGGACCTTCTTGGCCTGCTGGACGGCGAGGTCGGCGGTGCCGGCGGCGAAGTAGAGGGGGGTACGCAGTTCTTCGATGATGGCCATGGGTGTGGTCCTCCCGGATGTGTACGTACTAGCTCACGGTTCGTTCGGCATCGGGACCGGCGCTGTCGCCGTCGGCCGCCTCGGCGGCGTTCTCCTTGCGGAAGGAGTCGTAGATCTGGAGCAGTACCTGCTTCTGCCGCTCGTTGATCGAGGGATCGGCGAGGATGACGGCCCGCGTCTCCAGTTCCTCCCGCTCCTTCTCGTCGAGAATCCCGGCCCGCACGTAGAGAGTCTCGGCGGAGATCCGCAGCGCCTTGGCGACCTGCTGCAGCACCTCGGCGCTGGGCTTGCGCAGCCCCCGCTCGATCTGACTCAGATACGGATTGGACACCCCGGCGGCCTCCGCGAGCTGCCGCAGCGAGAGCTGCGCGGTGCGCCGCTGCTCGCGGAGGTACTCGCCAAGATTGCCGACGTTGAGTGATGCCATGCCCCGACGATGCCATCGCTTGCTAACTATTGCAAGCACATGCTTGCAAGAGTGTCGCGTCTCACCGATGTCCGGATGTGACAGACAGCCGTCATTGCGGTCACCCGGCGCCGTCGCGACGATGGACGCATGTCCCCCGCACACCGTGTCGTCATCGCGGTCTTCCCGGACGTCGACCTGCTCGACGTCACCGGCCCGGCCGAGGTCTTCTCCCTGGCCAACCGGGAGACCGGGGGCCGGGCGGGCTACGTGGTCCGACTGGCCGGCCCGAGCACCGAACCGGTCACCACCTCGGCCGGCGTACGGCTGGTGCCGGACCTCACCTTCGCCGAGGTGGGGACCGCGGTGGACACCCTGCTGGTGCCCGGCGCGGTGGATCCGGGCCCGGACGGCCCGGTGGCCCGGGTCGACGACACGGTGGTGGAGTGGGTGCGGGCCACGGCGCCGCACGCGCGGCGGATCGCCTCCGTGTGCGTGGGCGCGCACCTGCTGGCGGCCGCCGGGCTGCTCGACGGGCGGCGGGCGACCACGCACTGGTCGACCGCGGCACAGCTCGCGGCCGAGCACCCACGGGTGAAGGTCGACGCCGACCCGATCTTCGTCCGCTCCGGACGGGTGTGGACCGGGGCGGGCATCAGCACCTGCATGGACCTGGCGCTCGCCCTGGTGGCCGAGGACCACGGCGAGGAGCTCGCGCTGTCCGTGGCCCGTCAGCTGGTGATGTATCTCCGACGGCAGGGCGGCCAGAGCCAGTTCAGCGTGCCGCTGAGCCGGCCGGCGGCGGCCCGCAGGGACATCGACGAGCTGCGCGTGTTCATCACGGAGCACCTCGACGGCGATCTGTCGGCGCCCGCGCTGGCCGGCCGCATGTGCCTGAGCGAGCGCCATTTCGCCCGGGTCTTCCGGCAGGAGACCGGCACCAGCCCGGCCTCCTATGTGGAGGCGGCCCGGGTCGAGGCGGCCCGCCGCCTGCTGGAGACCACCGACCAGCCGCTGGAGCAGGTCGCGGCGGCGGTCGGGATGGGCTCGGTGGAGACGCTGCACCGCGCGTTCCGCAAGCAGATCAGCACCACCCCGGCGTCCTACCGCCGCCGGTTCCGCACCGCTTCCTGACACTCGGCATCCCTACATCCCCACATCCGGCATACGACAGGCGAGCCGTCGCGACACGGCGGCCTCGCCATGCCCACGCACGTCCACGTCCCGAAAGGAACCTTTCACCCATGAACGCCTCCGCGACCCTGCGCGACGTCATCGGCCTCGACAACACCCTGCCCCGCCTCGGCGAGGCCACGCTGATCATGATCGATTTCCAGAACACGTACCGCACCGGCGTCATGGCCCTCGACGGCGCCGAGCCCGCCCTGGCCGCCGGGGCCCGCCTGCTCGCCGCCGCCCGCTCGGCCGGCACGCCGGTCGTCCACGTCCTGGACGCCGGTTACGACATCGACTCCGAGCTCGGCGCGATCAGCCCCGAGGTGGCGCCCGCGGACGGCGAACCGGTCGTGGTCAAGCGGGTCCCCAACGCCTTCCACGCCACCGACCTGGAGAAGACGCTGCGCGACCTGGGCGCCGGTCCCGATCTGATCCTGGCCGGGTTCATGACCCACATGTGCGTCACCTTCTCCGCCCAGGGAGCCTTCAACCTCGGCTACCGCCCCACCGTCGTCGCCGAGGCGACCGCCACCCGCGCCCTGCCCGCGCCCGACGGCGGAACCGTGCCCGCCGCCGTCCTCCAGCGGAGCAGCCTGACGACCATCACGGACCTCTTCGGTCTCGTCGTTCCGACGGTCGATGCCCTGACCGATGGAGACAGCACGCACACCGTCAGGTGACCTGGCCGGTCACCACCGGGTAGTCGGTGTAGCCCGTCTCCTCGCCGGTGTGCATCAGGTACCGCTCGCGGATCGGGTTCAGCGGGGCGCCGGTGCGCAGGCGGTCGACGAGGTCCGGATTGGCCAGGAACGGCCGGCCGAGGGCGATCAGGTCGGCCCCGGCCGCGAGCAGCCGCTCGCCCTCGCGCCGGCCGCCGCCGTCGGCGACGGCCGCGCGCGACAGGACCGGGTTGGCGATGAGCGTGCCCGGCCAGGCCGCGCGGATCTTCTGGAAGAGCGGGCTGTCGGGGTCGGCGTGCACGATGTGCAGATAGGCGAGGCCGAGCTCCGCCAGGGTGCCGACGAGGTCCGGGTAGATCGCCTCGGTGTCTCCCTCCTCGATGCCGTTGACGGTCAGCCCGGGCGAGATCCGTACGCCGACCCGCTCCGGGCCGATCGCCTCGGCGACGGCCCGGACCACGTCCACCGTGAAGCGGATGCGGCCCGCCACCGGACCTCCGTACGCGTCCGTGCGGCGGTTGGTGTTCTTCGCGAGGAACTGGTGGAGCAGATAGCCGTTCGCGGAGTGCACCTCGACGCCGGCGAAGCCCGCGTCGACGGCGCGCCGGGCCGCGGCGGCGAAGTCGGCGATCGTCGAGCGGATCTCGTCGGCCGTCATCTCGCGCGGTACGACCGGCTCCTGCGGACCGCTCGCCGTGTGGATCGGATCGGGCAGCGGGACCGGCGAGGGCGCGAGCGGAGTCAGCCCGCTGTTGTCGGGGTGACCGACCCGGCCACCGTGCTGGAGCTGCAGGAACATCCGCCCGCCCGCGTCCCGTACCGCGTCGGTGACGCGGCGCCAGCCGGCCACGTGGGACGGGTCGTAGATCGCGGGGATGTGCGGGTACGTGAGGCCCACCGCGTTCGGCGTGGCGGCCTCGGCGATGATCAGCCCCGCGGAGGCACGCTGCGCGTAGTAAGTGGCCATGACCTCCCGCGGGACGCCGTCGGCGCCCGCGCGGTTACGGGTCATGGGCGCCATCACCAGGCGGTTGGGGAGGGCCAGCTCGCCGAGGCGGGCGGGCTCGAAGAGGCGGGATTCGAGGGGGACTTCGAGGGGGACTTCGTGGCGGGATGCGCGGACTGTTTCCGTGGCCGTGTGCGTCATGCCGGTACCGTAGAAGCTGCCATCGGTGTCAGATTCAAGTCCGCGAGCGACGAGTGGGACGGATGGGGTGGGCGGGGTGGGAATGCGGATCGGTGAACTGGCGGCGCGGACCGGTGTGAGCGAGCGTTCGTTGCGTTACTACGAGATGCAGGGCCTGCTCGCCGCCGAGCGCACGCCCGGCGGTCACCGCAGTTACGGCGACTGGGCGGTCGACCGTGTCATCCGCATCCAGGCGCTGTACGCCGCCGGCCTGCACAGCAAGAAGATCGCCCGCCTCCTGCCCTGCATGCGCGACACGGACGGCGGGCCCTCCGAGGTCGCCACCTCCCAGCTGCTCACCGAACTCGCGGAGGAAAGGGAACGCATCGACCGGCTGATCACGGACCTGGTCCGCTCCCGTGAGGTCCTGGACGAGGTGATCGACGCCGCCGCGGAGCTCGCCTCGACGAGCGCGGGCAAGGCCACGGGCCCGAGCCCGAGCCCGACGAGCGCGTCCGCCCTGTCGTCCACTTCCTGATAATCCGCGACGGATCGACTTTCGTTACCCTGGCAGGCATGACCGCCATGGCACCCACGCGCACCGAACCGGACCTGTCCTTCCTCCTGGACCACACCAGCCACGTCCTGCGCACACAGATGAGCGCGGAACTCGCGGAGATCGGGCTCACCCCGCGGATGCACTGCGTCCTCGTCCACGCCCTCGAAGAAGAGCGCACCCAGGCGCAGCTCGCCGAGATCGGGGACATGGACAAGACCACCATGGTCGTGACCGTCGACGCCCTGGAGAAGGCCGGGCTCGCCGAGCGCAGGCCGTCCAGCACCGACCGGCGGGCGCGGATCATCGCGGTGACCGAGGAGGGGGCGAAGGTCGCCGCGGAGAGCCAGAAGATCGTCGACGGAGTCCACGAGAGCGCCCTGGCCTCCCTGCCCGTCGACGAGCGCGAGGTACTGCTGCGGGCGCTGAACCGCCTGGTCACCGGGCACCTGGAGGCGCCGGTGGAGGGCGCGAGGCCGGCGCGGAGGGCTCGCCAGAAGGGATGACGACCGCAGGCCCGCACACCTCGATCCGTAAAAGATAGTCTGCAACAAAACTATCTGCTACGGTCTCTCCTGTTGCCTCCCAACGACAGGAGAGACCGCGATGCCTTCCACCCCCGCCCCTCAAGCCCCCTCCCGCTCCCGCTGGCTCGCCCTCGGCGTCCTGGCCACCGGGATGCTGATGACGATCCTCGACGGCAGCATCGTCACCGTCGCCATGCCGGCCATCCAGAGCGACCTCGGCTTCACCCCGGTCGGACTCAGCTGGGTCGTGAACGCCTACCTCATCGCCTTCGGCTCGCTGCTCCTCCTCGCCGGCCGCCTCGGCGATCTGATCGGCCGCAAGCGGATGTTCCTCGCGGGTACGGGAGTGTTCACCGCAGCCTCGCTCCTCGCCGGCTTCGCCACCTCGCCCGGCGTCCTGATCGCCGCCCGCTTCCTCCAGGGCGTGGGCAGCGCGATGGCCTCCGCCGTCAGCCTCGGCATCCTCGTCACGCTCTTCACCGCGCCGCGCGAACGGGCCAAGGCCATCGCCGTGTTCAGCTTCACCGGTGCGGCCGGCGCCTCGATCGGCCAGGTCCTCGGCGGCGTCCTCACCGACGCGCTCACCTGGAACTGGATCTTCTTCATCAACCTCCCCATCGGCATCGCGGCGATCCTCGTCGCCCTCCCCGCCCTGCCGGGCGACCGCGGCCCCGGGCTGAAGGCCGGAGGCGGCGCGGATGTCCTGGGCGCGCTGCTCGTCACCGCCGGTCTGATGCTCGGCATCTACGCGGTCGTCAAGATCGAGGAGTACGGGGTCACTTCGGCCCACACCCTCGGCCTGGGCGCCCTCTCGCTCGCCCTCCTCGCCGGCTTCGTCCTCCGCCAGGCCAGGACCGCCAACCCCCTCATGCCGCTGCGGATCTTCCGCTCGCGCAGCGTCTCGGGCGCCAACCTCGTCCAGATGCTGATGGTCGCCGCGCTCTTCTCCTTCCAGATCCTCGTGGCGCTCTACCTGCAGAAGGTCCTCGGTTACGGCGCCGCCGAGACCGGTCTCGCGATGCTGCCGGCCGCGGCCGTCATCGGCGCGGTCTCCCTGGGTGTCTCGACCCGTCTGATCGCCCGCTTCGGCGAGCGCACCGTCCTGCTCACCGGCATCGCCCTCCTCGTCGGCGTCCTCGGGCTGCTGACCCGCCTGCCCGTGAACGCCTCGTACGTCACCGACCTGCTGCCCGTGATGCTGCTGGCCGCCGGCTTCGGCCTCGCGCTCCCCGCCCTCACCTCGCTGGGCATGTCCGGCGCGAAGGAGGAGGACGCGGGCCTCGCCTCCGGCCTGTTCAACACCACCCAGCAGATCGGCATGGCCCTCGGCATCGCGGTCCTGTCCACCCTGGCCGCCTCCCGCACCGAGTCCCTCACCGAAGCCGGCCGCCCCGCCGCCGAGGCGCTGACCAGCGGGTACCACCTGGCCTTCGGGGTCGGCGCCGGTCTCCTCCTCGCCGCCTTCGCGGTCGCCTTCACCGTCCTTCGCCGGCCGAAGCGGCCCGAGCAGCCGGCAGGGGAGGAGTCGAAGCGGGAGCAGCGGGAACGGGTCGCGACCCCCGCCGTGTGAGCGCCACTCCCACCAGCACGACCGCCATCCCGGCCACGACCCGTACCGTCAGCGGTTCGCCGAGCACGAGGGCCCCGAGCGTCACCGACACCACCGGCAGCAGATAGCCGACCGTCGCCGCGCTCGTCGGGCCCTCTTCCGCGATCATCCGGTAGTTGAGGTGGAACGTGAGGCCGGTCGCGAAGATCCCGAGGACGACGACCGCCAGCACGCCCGTCCACGTCGGCCGGGCCTCGCCGCCGGACGCCAGGGTGGGGACACTCAGGACCGTCGCCGTCAGCAGCTGCGCCGCGGAGAGCGCCAGCGGCGCGGTGCCCCGGCCGGTGAGACGGCGGGCCATGTACGCGAAGGCCACCGCGTAACTCGCGGACGCCGCGAGGAGAGCGAGCGCCCCGAGGCTCATCAGCCCGCCGCCCCCGCTCCACGGGGCGAAGATCAGCAGGACACCGGCGAAGCCGAGGACGAGACCGCCGAGCCGGGCCGCCGACAGAGGGCGCTCCGTACCGAGACCCAGGCCGATGAGCAGGGACCAGAGCGGGGTGGTGGCGTTCAGGACACCCGCGACCCCACTGTCCACGGTCTGCTCACCCACGCCGAACAAGAAGAACGGCAGGGCGTTGCAGAAGAAGGCCGCGACGACCAGCCGCCCCCAGGTCCCCCGTTCCCGCGGCAGCCCCTGCCCCGCCGCGTACGCGAGAACGACGAGCACGCCCGCGCCCAACAGGCACCGTACGAGAGTGATCCACCCCGGGGTGAGGCCGTGGTCGAGGGCCAGTTTGATCCACAGGAAGCCGGAGCCCCAGAGCAGGGCCAGGACGCCCATCCGTACAGCCGAAGTCATGGACTCCACGGTCCTCGCCGGAACCTGACAGGACAAGCGAAGAATCATGCATCCCGCGTTAAGCTCTGCTACATGCTCGATGTGAGACGTCTGCAGGTGCTCCGGGCCGTCGTCACCAGCGGCTCCGTCACCGCCGCCGCGGCGAACCTCGGCTACACCCCCTCCGCCGTGAGCCAGCAGATCGCCGTCCTGGAGAAGGAGGCCGGCATCGCCCTGCTCGAACGCTTCGGCCGGGGCGTGCGTCCGACCGCCGCAGGGCGGCTGCTCACCGAGCACGCCGCCGTGATCGGCCGCCAGGTCGCCGAGGCCGAGACCGCCCTCGCGGATCTGCGGGCCGGACGCACCGGGCAGGTGACCGTCCGCTACTTCGCCACCGCGGGCGCCGATCTCGTCGCCCCCGCCCTGGCCCGGTTCCGCGCCGAACACCCCGGCGTACGGGTCGACCTGAGGATCGCCGAGGGCGCGACGCCCGATGTGGAGGCCGACCTCACCCTCGTCGTACGGCCCCGGGGAGCGCCCGGCGACGGCACGAGCCTGGTCCATCTCGTCGACGACCCGTACCGCGCCGTCCTCCCCAAGGGCCACCGGCTCGCCGACCGCCGGGTCATCGACCTCGCCGAGCTCGCCGACGAGCCATGGGTGGGCAGTGAGCGCCCCGGGCCCTGCCTGGACGCCGTCCTGGAGGCGTGCGCGGCGGCCGGGTTCACCCCGGACCTCGCGGTGGAGTGCGAGGAGTACGCCACCGCCCAGGGCTTCGTCGCGGCCGGGCTCGGCATCAGCCTGATCCCCTTGATGGGCCTGGGCAGCCGGCACCCGAACGTCGTCGTCCGCGCGGTCCGCGGCCCGGAGCCGGTCCGTTCGATCCATGCGGCGGTACGGGATTCCTCGCTCGCCCTGCCCGCCGTACGGGACCTGCTGACCGCCCTTCAGGAAGCCTGAACGGCAAGGCAGTCGGGCAGCGGCTCGCTGTGGACGACGTCCAGCCGGGAGACGGCCCGGGTGAGGACGACGTACAGCCGGTGCAGTCCGCGTTCCTCGGCGGCCACGATCGCGGCGGGCTCGGCGACGACGACATGGTCGTACTCCAGCCCCTTCGCCTCCGTCGCCGGAAGGACCGTCAGCCGCTCCCCCGCGCACGCGGCCAGCGCCCGCGCCAGCGGGCCGACGTGCTCCCCGGCCGCGATCACGCCCACCGAGCCCTCCTTCGCCGGCGCCGCACGGACCGCCGCCACGACACCCGCCACCACGTCCGCGACCCGGGCGACCGTCACCTCCCCGTCCGCGCGCAGCGACCTGCCCGCCGGCACGCCCGCCCCCAGGTGCGGCAGCAGCCGGTTGGCGAGGTCCACGATCGCCGCCGGGACCCGGTAGCCGGTGGTCAGCGGCACGATCTCCGCCTCCGGCTTGCCGAGATGGGCCAGTTGCTCGCGCCAGTCGCGCGCCGCCCACGGGGTGGTCCCCTGGGCCAGGTCGCCGAGCACGGTCAGCGCGCCGAAGCCGGCGCGACGGGCGATGGCCCGGCACTGCATCGGCGACAGGTCCTGGGCCTCGTCGACGACGACATGGCCGTAGCCCTCCGGGCGTTCGATCAGCCCGGCCAGCTCGTCGAGCAGGACGAGGTCGGCGGCGCTCCACCGCGCCGAGCGGAAGGAACGCGGCGGCTTCGCCCACCGGATCGCCGCCCGCTCCTCGGGGGTGAGCAGCGGGTCGCGCGGGTCGGTGAGCAGGGCGGCGAGCACCTCCTCGGGCGTCGTCCGCGGCCAGCAGGCGTCCACGAACGCCGAGACCGGCCGCGCTCGCTCGACCCTCCGCACCCAGGCGTTGCCCAGGGGCCCGGCCCGTCGTTCCGCCGTGAGCTGGAGGGCGCGCACGACCCGGGCCCGGACCCGTTCCCGGCCGGTGGCGTAGGGCGGCGCCTCCTCCCGTACCGCCGTGACGATCTCCGCGAGTTCCTCCGGCGCGAGGCGCAGCCGGTAGGAGCCGTCGGTGACGGCCAGTTCGCCCTCGGGCACCGCCACGCGCGCGTACAGGGCGCGGCGCAGCACCTCGGCCATCCGTACGTCGTGCTTGACCCGCGCCGCCGCCTCGCCGTCCACCGCGCGCGCCGGGTGACGTGCGATCTCCTCGTCGAGGGTGGCCTGGCGGATCCCGGTCTCTCCGAGCGCGGGCAGGACCTCGGAGATGTACGTCAGGAAGGTGCGGTGGGGGCCGAGGACGAGGAGGCCGGAGCGGCGGAGTCGCTGCGGGTGGGTGTAGAGGAGGTACGCGGCCCGGTGCAGCCCCACGGCGGTCTTGCCGGTCCCCGGGGCGCCCTGCACGCACAGGGAGGTGGCAGGACCGGACCGTACGAGGTCGTCCTGTTCGGGCTGGATGGTGGCGGCGATGTCCCGCATCGGGCCGATCCTGGGGCGCTCGATCTCCCCGGCGACGATGGCGCTGACGGTCTCGTGGCCGGTCGCGAGGTGCTCGTCCTCCAGGCCGGTCAGGTCGGCCGAGTCGCCCCGGCTGTTCGGGGCCCAGCCGAACCGGCGGCGCCGGATCACGCCCTGCGGGTCGTGGGCGCCGGCCTGGTAGTAGGCGCGGGAGACGGGGGCGCGCCAGTCGACGACGAGGGGCGGGGCGGCCGGGTGCTCGGCGATCCGGCGGCGGCCGATGTGGTGGGTCTGGCCGTCCTCTCGGTCGAGGCGGCCGAAGAAGAGGGGGCCGGGCGGCTGCTCGCCGAACTCCTTGGCGCGGGTACGCAGGTGGTGGCCGAGCACCTCGGCGTCGGCGCCCGAGGCGGCGACGTCCTCGCCGATGACGACCTGGTCGGCGACGTCCTCGGCCATGCGGACGAGGGCCGCGCGGCAGGCGTCGTGGTGGTTCCGTTCGCTGAGGAGTGCACGGTCGAGAGACGTCATGCGCCCAGGATAGACGCATAACGTTACTCAGTCACATTCGTTATCGGGTTACGAGAAGGGAAGCCCTTCCCGCAGAGCCCGGAACGCGCCCTCGGCCGCCGCCACCGCCTCCGGGTACACGTCAGCCGCACTCTCCCCCGCCGCGATCCGGCGCCCGTTCTCCTCCGCCAGGATCCGCAGGACGGCCACGATCTGACCGGCCGCGAGCCGCGCCTCCAGCGAGACACCGCCCACCGCCCCGCCGGCCATCGACGCACCGCCCAGCGCCTGCGCGAGGGCCGCCTCCGACCGGCTCTGGTACGCGTACAGCCGCGCGACCAGCGCCGGAGTCCCGTACAGCAGGCGCTGGAAGGCCAGCACGTCCGCGTCGTCGCAGAGCCCGGTGACCGGCTCGCGCCGTTCCAGGCCGGCGAGGACGTGCGCCCGCAGGGCGTCGAGCGGCGACACCCCCTCGCCCCGCCCGGCCACCACCCGCGCGGCCTCGTCCTCGTGGTCCGCGAACCGGTGGAGCGCCAGGTCCTCCTTGGCCGGGAAATAGCGGAACAGCGTCGGCTTGGAGACCTCGGCGGCGTCCGCGACCTCGGCGACCGAGACGGCGTCGAAGCCCTTCTCCAGGAAGAGGGCGACGGCGGCGTCCGAGATGGCCCGCCGCGTCCGCTCCTTCTTCCGCTCCCGGAGCCCGCTCACCTGCCGCCCTCCTTCTCCACCAGCAGCGCGATCCCGTCGAGGATCCGCTCCAGGCCGAAGCGGAACTCGTAGTCCGGCTCGTCCGCCTGCTCCATCACACCCGAGTCCAGCATCCGCGCCACCGCCGGATAGCGGGCCGGATCCGCGAGGCGCCGCAGGGTGTGGCCGTACCGCGAAAGCACCTCCGAGGGGCTCTGCCCGCTGGCGCCGATGACGGCGCCGAGGTCGGCCATCATCAGCGCCTCGTTGCGGACGAACCCGCCGATCAGCATGAGGACCGAGACCTTGGCGCCCTCGTCGAGGCCGGTGCCCTCCAGGGCCACCATCGCCCGCTCCCACCAGGCGACCGTGTTCGGCGTGGCGGGCGGGCCGGAGAGCGGGATGCGGAGCATCCAGAGGTTGCGGTGGTAGCCCTCGCGGGCGGCCCAGGCCCACTCCTCGATCCCCGCGCGCCAGTCGGGGCCCGCCGCGAGATCGGCGGGGGGCGGACCCATCGCCAGGTCCTGCATCAGGACGTACAGCTCACTCTTGGCGCCCACGTAGCGATAGAGGGACATGGTCGAGACGCCGAGCTCCTTGGCGATCCGCCCCATGGAGACCGCGTCGAGCCCCTCCACCGAGGCGATGCCGACGGCCTTCTCCACGATCCGGTCGAGGGTGAGCCCGGGCTTGGGGCCCTTGGACGGGCGCTCGCGCAGCCCCCAGGCGGCCTCGACACTCGCGGGCAGGAAGCCCCCACCGCCCTCGCCCTTGCCGTCCGCCATCACAAGCCGCCCCTTCTTCGCTTGACGCCATCCTAGTAATGCGTAACCCTTACACAGTAACGCGTATGGCATACGCAGTAGATCTCAGGGGGACTTCCATGCCCACCGCCATCCACGCCACCGGCCTGCGCAAGGCCTACGGAGACCTCACCGTCCTCGACTCCCTCGACCTCCACGTCGAGCAGGGCACCGTCTTCGCCCTGCTCGGCCCCAACGGCGCCGGCAAGACCACCACCGTCCGCATCCTCGCCACCCTCACCGCACCGGACGCCGGCCACGCGCGCGTGGCCGGCCACGACATCGCCACCGAACGCTCCCGTGTGCGCCGCGCGATCAGCCTCACCGGCCAGTTCGCCGCCGTCGACGAGACCCAGACCGGCGCCGAGAACCTGCGCATGATGGCCCGCCTCTCGGGCCTCTCCCGCGCCGCCGCCGACCGGCGCGCCACCGAACTCCTGGAGCGCTTCGGCCTCGCCGCGGCCGCCGGGCGCCTCGCCCGGACGTACTCCGGAGGGATGCGGCGCCGCCTCGACCTCGCGGCCGGCCTCGTCCGCGACCCCGACGACACCGCGGTGATCTTCCTCGACGAACCGACCACCGGCCTCGACCCGCGCAGCCGCCAGGAGCTCTGGCAGGCGGTCCGCGACCTCTCCGACAGCGGCATCACCGTCTTCCTCACCACCCAGTACCTGGAGGAGGCCGACCGGCTCGCCGACCGCATCGCCGTCATGGACGCCGGCCGGATCGTCGCCGAGGGCAGCGCGGACACGCTCAAGTCACGCGTCGCCGGCCACCGCCTCGACCTCGTCCTGCGCGACCGCGAGACCTATCTCCGGCTCACGGACCGGGCGAGCCACCACTCCCCCGAGTCACTCACCCTCGGCATCCCCACCGACGGCAGCGCCGCCCACGTCCGGACCCTGCTCGACACGCTCGACCCGGACCGCACGGACATCGTCCGCTTCTCGCTCCACACGGCGACGCTCGACGACGTCTTCCTCGCCCTCACCGACCGGGAGCCCGCCCATGTCTGACGTCCTCACCGTGACCGGCACGCTGACCGGCCGGGGCATCCGCATCAGCCGCCGCAACATCGACGCCGTCATCACCTCGATGATGCTGCCGATCATGCTGATGCTGGTCTTCGTCTACTTCTTCGGCGGAGCCATCGACACCGGCACCCGGTACGTCACGTACGTCGTCCCCGGCGTCCTGATCCTGTGCTCCGGCTTCGGCGCGGCCGGCACCGCCGTGGCCGTCAGCGAGGACATGAAGGGCGGCATCATCGACCGGTTCCGCTCGCTCGACATCGGCGGCACGCCGATCCTCGCCGGCCATGTCGCCGCCAGCGCGGCCCGCAACCTCATCGCCACCGCGCTCGTCCTCGGCGTCGCCTTCCTCATCGGCTTCCGCCCCTCGGCCACCCCGCTCGGCTGGCTCGCCGCCATCGGACTGCTTCTCGCCTACATCACGGCGATCTCCTGGCTGGCCGCGGCCGTCGGACTGCTCACCCGCACTCCCGAGGCGGCGGGCGGAGTCACCTTCTTCATGATGTTCCTGCCCTACCCGAGCAGCGCGTTCGTCCCGATCGAGACCATGCCCGGCTGGCTGCACGGCTTCGCCGAGCACCAGCCGGTCACCCCCGTCATCGAGTCACTGCGCGGGCTGCTCCTGGACCAGCCGGTCGGCACCACCCCATGGATCGCGCTCGGTTGGTGCGCCGCACTGCTCGCGCTCGCGGTGGCCGCGTCCGGTGCGCTCTTCCGCCGCCGCACCGCGTGACCCGGACCACCCGCTGACCGCCCGGCTCAGAAGATGTCGGGGCACCAGGGCCGGCGCGAGGTCCGCAGCAGGGCGTCCGCGCGGGCGGCGGCCCCCGGCACGAGCTCCACGACCCGGCCGAGCGCGGCCAGCCGTACCACCGACTCGTCACCGAGCGAGAGCGTGCCCAACTCGGCGATGTCGAGGGCGAGATCGGCCGAGGCGGTGGACGGCACGCAGGTGGCGCCCTCCGAGGAGGCGTCGAGGCGGTAGCGGCCGCCCGCCAGACCGGCGGCGTCCCGCAGATCGAGGACGAGGGTGCCGGATGCTCCGTACGTACGGCCCTCCAGGACCTTGGCGACATCGAGGACCCGCACCCAGAGCATGTCGGCCTGGGTCGTGACGCGGGCGGCGCGCGGGTCGGGCAGCAGCAGGGGAAGGAGGTCGTCCGGCGCGCGGTAGCCGGACTTGACCGTCGTGACCCAGTCGATCGAGCACAGGAAATGCCACAGGGCCCGCTCCGCCGCCGGCGTGACCGCGATCAGGTCCTTCACCTTGGCCGTGTTGAGGGGCTGCTTGCCGTCCTCCCACCTGTCGTCGCAGGTGTAGGCGGCGAAGCCCTGGGGCTGGTCCGCCTCGTCGCGGTGGACGACGTAGAACGGCTCGGTCCACGGGGTGCTCTGGAAGGCACGGCCGGTGCCGACGTCCCAGCCGCGCGCGTCCCGCCCGACGATGCCGGGCCGGATCGCGGCGAGCCGGCGGTGCAGCTCGGGACCGATCTTCCGGATCTCCTCGCCGTCGGTGAGATCGACCCGCCCGCCGTCCTCCGGCCGCCCGGTACGGCGCGGGTCAAGACCGGCGCGGCGGACGTCCACGGTCCACTCGGTCGTCCAGGTCGCCGGGCCGAAGCCGAACCGGCCGTAGATCGGGTACTCGGCGGCGATGAGCGTGGCGACGGCGTCGCCCCGCTCCTTCGCGGCGGCGAGATCGTGCGCCATCATCCGGCTGAGCAGCCCCTGCCGGCGATGGGTCGCGGAGACGGTGACGCCGCTGACGGCGTCGGCGACGAGCGAGCCGCCGCCGACCGCGCTCAGCTCCTGCGTGAACGAGCGGAAGGTGGCGACGACCCGCCCGCCGTCGAAGACACCCAGCACACGAGAGAGATCGGTGTGGGGAAGCCGGTCGGCGACCTCCTCGTCCGACACGACCGGTGGCCGGAGGAAGCCGGTGTTGATGGCCCGGAGCCAGTCGGCGTACTCGGACTCGACGACAGCACGCACCTCAAGACTCATCCTCCGAGGCTAAGCCGGGCTCGGCGCACCTCGCACCCGAGTTTCGGCCGGTTCCCCGGGGTCCTCGGGGCGTCCGGTTCCGCCCGTCAGGTGAGCAGATCGTCCACCTGTGCCTCGCCCTCGCGGTAGCGGCGGGCGATCTCCGCGCTGCAGTCGTCGGCCGTCCGCTGCAACCGCTGCCGCAGCCGCGAGACCTGCTGCTCGTACCCCGCGAGCCGCCCCATCGCGGTGTGCAGCTCGTCGTCCGTCCGCGCGCCGAGGTCCGACAGCTCGACCTCCGACAGCATCTCCGCCGCGAGCCGCCGGTACTCCTCGCTCCGGGGCGTCGACAGCGTCACGTGCCGCGCCGAGGTCCGCAGCCGCGAGGGCGCGTCCGCCAGGATCTCCGAGAGCCGGTCCAGGACCGGCGTCTCCGGATCCGTACGCCGGGCCAGCTCGGCCCGCAGGATGTCGATCCGGCCCTGCAGCATCCGCCGTACGTAACTGAGGTCGGCCTCGTCCCCCTGGGCGTCACGGCGCAGAGCGCGCAGCTCCGGCAGCCGCAGGGCGGCGAGGTCGGGCTGTGGCCGTTCCGGCAGCGTGGGGGCAGCCGTCCGCTGCAGGGGTGGACGTACGGCCGGACGTACGGTCGCGCCGACGCGCGTCAGCGATACGGGACCGGACGGCGACTGCCCAGCACCAGGTGCACTCATGTGATTCGTCCCCTCGACCGGTGCGGAGCCGCACCGCCTCCAGGCATGGTGCCACTCCCGCAGTGCGTATGCAGGCGCTCTGCACCCGTTCGGCCCCAGATGCGTCGGTCTGTAGGTTGGTCCGTATGCGAGCAGTGGTGCAGAGGGTCGACGGCGCGAGCGTCGTCGTCGCAGGCGAGACGGTCGGCGAGATCGTCGGCGAGGGGCTGTGCGTACTGGTGGGAGTGACCCACGAGGACACGCCGGAGAAGGCGGCTCAGCTCGCCAGAAAGCTGTGGTCCGTCCGGATTCTGGAGGGAGAGAAATCCTGTTCGGACGTGAATGCGCCCTTGTTGGTGATTTCTCAGTTCACCCTCTACGGGGACGCGCGCAAGGGCCGCAGGCCCACCTGGAACGCCGCCGCGCCCGGCCCCGTCGCCGAACCCCTCGTGGACGAGGTGGTGGCCCAACTGCGGGCGCTGGGCGCGCGCGTGGAGACGGGCCGGTTCGGAGCGAGCATGCGTGTCTCACTCACGAATCACGGCCCGTTCACGGTCCTGATCGAGGTCTGAGTCCGGAGGAGCTACGGCTCCGGGCTACGGCTCGACGACGGTCTCCTGCGCGGCGGCCGTGTCACCGGCGATCAGCTCCGCGTCCACCGGCACGTTCCGCTTCACCATCGCCAGTGCGATCGGGCCCAGCTCGTGGTGGCGGGCCGAGGTGGTGATGAAGCCGAGCTGCCGGCCATCGGCACCGTCCGCCGCGAGCCGGATCGGGGTGCCGTGGCCCGGCAGATGGACCTCGCTGCCGTCCAGGTGCAGGAAGACCAGCCGCCGCGGCGGCTTCCCCAGGTTGTGGACGCGGGCGACGGTCTCCTGTCCCCGGTAGCAGCCCTTCTGCAGATGCACCGCGCTGCCGATCCAGCCCAGCTCGTGCGGGATGGTCCGGTGATCGGTCTCGAAGCCGAGCCGCGGCCGGTGGGTCTCGATCCGCAGCGCCTCGTACGCGAGGATCCCCGCGGCCGGCCCGTGCGAGGCCGCGAAGGACTCCAGGTCGGCGCGGGGCAGGAACAGATCGCGTCCGTGCGGGGTCTCCCGTACGACCACGCCCTCGGGCACCTCGGCGATGGAGCCGGCCGGCAGGTGGACGACGCCGAAGTCGTCCGTACGGTCGGCGACCTCGACCCGGTAGAAGAACTTCATCGACTCGAGATAGGCGAGGAGCTCCTCGCGCGTGCCGGGCTCGACGTGCGCCCAGACCGTCTCGCCGTCGTCGACGAGATAGAGCGCGTGCTCGATGTGGCCGTTGGCGGAGAGGATCAGCGCCTCGGTCGCCCGGCCGGCCGGAAGCTCGCTGACGTGCTGGGTGAGCAGCAGGTGGAGCCAGCTCAGCCGGTCGTCCCCGGAGACGGTGACGACCCCGCGGTGCGAGAGGTCGACGAAACCGTTCCCCGCGGCGAGGGTGCGCTGCTCACGGAAGAGATCGCCGTAGTGCGCGGCGACGCCTTCGTCAGCGCCTTCGGCGGGGACGGCACCCGGGAGGGACAGCAGAGGGCTGATCGGTGAATGTCGCTGCATGCGCCAAGCCTACGACCCGGCGGCGGACGCCTTGCGGGAGCAGTCCTGACACCGGCCGAAGATCGCGAAATGCTTCATGTCCGTCTCGAAGCCGAAGGTCTCGCGCAGCTTCCCGGTGAACTCGGACGCGATGTCGACATCCGCCTCGATGACGTTCGTACAGTCCCGGCAGACCAGGTGGAGGTGGTGGTGCCGATCGGCGAGGTGGTACGTCGGCGCCCCGTGGCCCAGATGGGCGTGGGAGACGAGACCGAGCTCCTCCAGGAGCTCCAGGGTCCGGTACACGGTGGAGATGTTCACACCGGAGGCGGTCTTGCGGACCTCACCGAGGATGTCGTCGGGGGTCGCGTGTTCGAGCGCGTCCACCGCCTCCAGGACAAGCTGGCGCTGAGGCGTCAGCCGGTAGCCGCGCTGCCGCAGGTCGCTCTTCCAGTCGGTGCTCACCACGCCCCCAGTGTAGGAGGGCGTGGCGAGAAGCCGAGGGTTTCGCGGGCTTACTTGTCTTCGCGGGCCTACTTGAAGAACGCGATGCCGTCGTCCGGCAGGTCGCCGAGGCCGCGTGCCATCTCCGCGACCTCCTCCGGCGTCACGACCTTCCTCAGGTGCGCCGACATGTACGGCCGGAGCGGGACCTCCGGGGTGGCCTTCTCGCCCACCCACATCAGGTCGCCCTTGACGTAGCCGTAGAGCCGCTTGCCACCGCTGTACGGGCCGGAGGCCGCGGTGCGGGCCACGGCGTCCGTCACCAGGTCGATCTGCGGCTTCTTGTCGGCGAGCTCGCCGTACCAGATCTCCACGATGCCCTGGTCGCGGACCATGACGGTCTCGACCTTGCGGTCCTTGTCGATCCGCCAGTAGCCGCTCTCGCTCTCCAGCGGACGGATCTGGTTGCCGTCGTTGTCCAGGACCCACGAGTGCGAGCGGTACTCGATGAAGTCACGGCCGTCGTGGCTGAACGTCACGGACTGGCCGAAGTTGCACTTCTCGGCACCGGGGAAGTCGGCCACGCCCGCGCCTTCCCACGTTCCGAGGAGGAACGCGAGGGGGACGAGGTCCGGGTTGAGGTCGGACGGGATCTCGATCATGAGCAGCTCTGTCGATCTGTAGAGGTGATTAGCGCTGGCCCTGGTACAGCTTCTTCACGGCCAGAACGGTGAACGCGAGCACGGCCACGCAGACCAGAGCCAGCAGGGCTTCGAAGAAGATGATCACAGGTGCTCCTCGAATGAGCGGTGAAGGCAGAACGGGCCGGACCCCAGCTTACTGGGCTGGGGTCCGGCCCCGCGCTGTGAGGTGCGTCCTGCCCGATCAGCCCAGAAGCTGGTTCTGCAGGGTGACGGTCTGCTGGAAGGGGACCTTCAGCGCCTCGCCCTTCCGGGTCTGGGTGACCAGCGCGAGGGTGTCGCCCGCCTGGATGTAGGCCCAGCGGGTCTGGTCGGCGTTCTGCGGCGCCTCCACGAAGGTGTAGAGGGCGGTGTACGGCACCCGCACCATGCTCGCGAACTCGCTCTCCATCTTGATGCCCTCGACCCCGAGGAGCGGGCCGTCGACCGAGCCGGCCCGTACGGCGTCGTCCTTGTACGCCTCGGCGAAGGCCACCGAGTTGAACCGGAGCAGGTGGATCCGGGTCGTCGTGCCGTCCGGCATGGTCCAGCCGCGGGACGCGATGTGCCGCAGCGCGGACTCGGTCAGCGCGTCCTTCAACTCGGTGCGGTCTTCCGGCCGGTACTCGGCCAGGTACTGGTCCACGGTGGCCCAGCCGCCGTTCAGCTTCGGGTCGGGCGTGGCGCCCGCAGGGGCGGGCAGCAGGAGTTTGCGCAGGTCGGCGTGGTGGATCTCGCCCACGTTGCCCTCGGTGAAGGGACGCGGGGCGTCGGCCGGGAGGGCCGGAAGGCTGAGCTTCGGGTACTCCCAGCGGCCGTCGCTCTCGGTCGCGAGACCGGGCACGTCGGTGCGCTCCATGGAGGTGATCCCGAACGCGGTCCCGGCACCGAGCCCGCCGCACACGAGCACGGCGGCGGTCCAGCGGGCGACGGCCCACAGCACGCGCCGCGAGGACTTCGCGACGGGCGGGACGGGCGGCTCCTCCACCGGGAGGGGCGGGATCGCCGTCTCCGTCGCTGTCTCCGTCTGCTCGGTCATACGTACTCCCCCGGGGACTTGATGTGGTCCAGCTGCTTCTTCACCAGCTCCGCCACCGCGGACTTCTGGAACGGCTTGACGCCCACGGCGGTGACCGAGACGAAGACATCGGAGTCGTACGCCGCACAGACCATCCCGTCCAGCTGCGCCTCCTTCTCCTCCTTGTCCATGCCGTCGTCCTCGTCCTGCGGAATCATGAAGCAGGCGGAGTTCCTGTGTCCGCCGATCTTCGGCCCCGCGGGCAACTCCAGCAGGCCGGAGAGGTCCTCGCGGAGCTCGAACATCTCGCGGATGCGCTTCTTGTCCTTCATCCGCGTGATGTGCACGTCGACCAGCAGGCCCTGCTCCGGCCAGGCGAAGGAGCGGACCGCGATCCCCTGCACGCCGAGCCGCTCGACCCGCTTCTCGTAGTCACGGCGCTTCTTGCCGGAGAGCCCCTTGCCCTGCTGCTTCAGCAGCGCGGCCGCCTCCTTCGCGCCCAGCTCGCCGTCGTTCCCGTACGACTCGATGTCGGGACCGAGCTCGTACGCGGACGGGACCGGCAGCAACAGCTTGCTGAGCGGCGTCGACGAGCGGCCGCGAGCGACGTCGAGCGCCGGGTCCTTGGGCATCGCCCCCAGGTCCGGCTGCTCCCACACGGTCGTCGGGGCGGTGCGGTCCGCGGAGCTGACGGTGACGCCCGTATACGTGACGCCACCACCGATCGCCCCGAGCACGAGCACGGCGGGCAGCACGACCGTCAGCAGCTTGCGCCCGCGGCCGGTCTTCTTCTTCGGCTCACTCGCGGGCACGTCCACGGGCGGGGCCATGACGTTGTGCGGCTCGGTCACGGTGTTCAGGTCCTCGCTCACAGGCGCCCCAGCTGCTGCTCGGCCACCGAACTGATCTCCTTCACGGAGATCTTCTTGGTGTCGATGATGTAAACCGTGACCATGATGTCGCCGCGGTGGAAGTACGCCCGGGCCTCGTAGACGTCGACGTACCCGGCCTCCTTGTGCACGGGCAGGACGAAGACGCGCCCGTCGGCCGATCCCTTGATCGGTTCGCCGTCGTTCTCCGCCATCTCCGCGGTCGCCTCGATCTGCCCCTCGGCATGGTCCCGTGCCCCGAGGGAATCGCCGGCGCGGTACTGGACGAGCCGGATCTCCGTGGTCCGGAACTCGCCCTTCTGCCAGGACGTGGCGGCGATCCGTCGCAGCTTGTTCTCGAGCTGGTCCTCCAGGGCCCACTCGGGGCTCCTGAAGCCAGAGGCGTACTCGCGCAGCGTCATCCAGCCGTCGGCGTCCGAGAACTCGGACTTCTTCGTCCCCGCGGGCCTGGGCAGCAGCAGCTTGCGCAGATCGCCGTCCGTCTTGACCTTGCGGTCCTCGGCGGCCGTGAGCGGCGCCGGGTTCTGGCCCCTCGGGAGCGGCTTCGGGTAGGCGAGGTCCGGCTGGTTCAGCGCGGCGAGCGGTGTCGGCTCGCGTTCGGCCTGGATGCCGTACCCCACCGCCGTACCGCCGACGAGGCCGAGGACGGCGGCGACGGCGATCAGCGCGACGGTACGGCCGGTCCGGCGGCGGCGCGGCGGCTCGGCGTCCGGCACCGGCGCGGACGCAGGCTCCGTGACCGGCGCCGACTCCGGCTGCGTCACCGAGTCCGGCTGCGTCACCGGGTCCAGCCCCGTGACCGGGGCGTTTCCGGTGTTTTCCGTAGTTTCTATGGCTTCCAAAGGGTCCCCCCACGAGACCTGAAGCGCAGATTCCGTAACCCGCGCACCCAACTGACCCCCGAGTGGTGCAAGGGGTTGCAGTGGCCCGCATTACAGTTCGGTATATGGCGAAGAAGCTCGTGATCAAGGTGACCGCCGGGGCCGACGCCCCCGAACGCTGCTCGCAGGCCTTCACGGTGGCCGCGGTCGCGGTGGCCAGTGGGGTCGAGGTCTCGCTCTGGCTGACGGGCGAGTCGTCGTGGTTCGCGCTCCCGGGCCGTGCGGCCGAGTTCGAGCTGCCGCACGCCGCGCCGCTGCCGGACCTGATCGACTCGATCCTGGCGGCCGGGCGGATCACGCTCTGCACGCAGTGCGCGGCCCGGCGCGAGATCACGGAGAAGGACGTCCTGGAGGGCGTACGGATCGCCGGTGCGCAGGTCTTCGTCCAGGAGGCCATGACGGACGGCACCCAGGCGCTCGTCTACTGAGTCGGGCCCTGCCAGGACTCGCGGTCAGGACTCCCGGCGCTTCTTGCCGTCGAGCTCGTCCCACCACTCGTCGGACTGCGGGTCCCCGGACGGGTCGTCCCACCAGCGGTCCTCGGGACCCCGCCGATTCGCGATCATCGCGGCGACCGGCGGGATGAGCATGGCGACCACGCACATCCCGATGGCGACGGGCATCGAGAACAGCCGCACGACGGCCCACGCCCCGACGAAGAGCACCAGGCAGATGCCCATCATCCAGAAGTAGGTGCGGCGCCGACGCGCGTACATACCCTCAGATTACGACCGGACGTCGACCCCGGTCAGATCGGCCGGAGCCGCACCGCGCGACGCACCCTGCTCGGTGTCGGTCCCGGCGCCGGTCCCCGCCGCGGCCGTGTCCTTGCCGCCGGCGCGCGCCGCCTTGGTCCGCCCCAGCCAGAACAGCAGGACGCTGAGCGTGCCGGCGATCGCGGGCCAGTAGAAGTACCGGAAGTCGCCGGCGGGCACCGTCGGCAGGTAGCCGGCGAAGTACGCCACCGCGCTGATCCCCAGGACGCGGATCGGCATCGCGTACTGCCCGCGGCCCGGCCGGAACGTCAGCGTGAGGCCGACGGCCAGCCAGAACCAGCCCGCGAAGAGGATCGGCAGGTCCTGGCCCATGCCGACGACGTAGTAGCGGAGGATCGCCGTGCGGCGCTCGTCCGGTTCGCCGATCCCGGGGATGTTGTCCAGGCTGCCGTTCTGGAACGTGTACCGGCCCTGGAACAGCACCTTCGAGAAGACCTGCAGGCGGTACTCGGCGTACTGGGGCAGTCGGCCCGGGATCTCGCTGATCCACATCGAGGTCAGCTCGTCCGCGTGCCTGCCCAGGTCGGCCAGGCCGGCCGCGCGGTCGCGCGGGTAGCACCGCCAGTAGGCGTCGGACAGGTTCTTCTCCGGCAGGCACCGCTCGGCCGTGACGACCATGGCCTGCTGGAAGTCCGGCGTGGTCGCCGCCTTTCCGGCCGCCACCCGCACCTCGTCCACGGTCAGGACGTGCACCAGGTCGTCCAGCAGGATCTGCGAGAACTGGCGGGTCTCCGTCGGCTTCGCCACGGCGGAGACGGTCCCGCTCGCCACGGCGAACGCGGCGATCAGGGCACCGGCCGAGATCAGCCACCGGCGCCGTCCGGTGGCGGGCCACAGGGAGCGCACGAGCAGGTAGAAGACCGGGATGCCGGCCAGCACCGCGTTCTTGCGGACCAGCAGGGCGTAGGCGATGAAGAGCACGCCGAGGACCAGCAGTGCCCAGCGCGTACGGGTGCGGTCGGCCGGCAGGTCGCGGGCGACGAAGGCGACCGCGCAGGCGGCAAGGAGGACGAACGCCATCTGGACGTCCTTCCACACCACCCCGGTGAAGTTGATGACGAACGGGGCGAGACCGATCGCGAGGACCGCGAGGGAGCCCACCCGCTTGCCGGTGCGGGCCCAGACCCGCCAGGCGATCGTCCACAGCGCCGCCCACAGGACGGCGGACTGCAGGGCGGCCAGGGCTCCGGGGCGGCCGGTCACCTCGATGAGCCCACGCCACAGCAGCGCCATCACGGGCGGGTGCCAGTCGGTCATGGGCTGCTTGCCCAGCGCCTGCTGCAGCTGGTCGGAGCTGTCCAGGCTCAGGAAGCCGGGAGAGAAGAGGAGGGCCGTTCCCACGCCGCAGAACACGGCGATGGCGGCGAGAACCCAGGGCCAGAGCCGACGATCTGACAGATTTGACCACATCCGCGAGATCGGTCGCACGGGTCGCTCAGGTCTCATGGGGTCGGAGCCTAACAGCACAAGGTCGACACGCTTCACCCACCGAACGCGCATCGGGTGGGCCTGGTCAGGACCGCTTCTACGCGGCCTGGAAGACGTAACGCCGGTAGACGACGAAGCGGACGAGCGTGGCCACCGCCCAGCCGAAGAGACGCGTGACGTTGTCGGTCAGAGCCGAGTCGAAGCCCAGCTCCCTGGAGACGAAGACCGGGGCGGCCGTGATAACGATCCCGGCAAGATTTACCAGCACGAACACGACGACCTCGCGCGGTGTCGTCTCCGAGCGTTGGTCGCGATAGGTCCAGTGCCGGTTGCCCGCCCAGCTGACCACCATCGCCGCCGCCGTGGCCACCACCGACGCCAGGACCGGCAGGGATGCCATGGGCCCGTCGATCGTCCCAGGCAGGCCGAAGACCAGAAGGTTGTAGCCGCCGGCGTCCACGACGAAGGCGAGAGCCCCGACGACACCGAACTTCGCCACCTCCCGCCAGAGACCACGGATGACGTCACGCAGACGGAGGCGCAGGGAGACTTGATCGGACATGAAAAAGAGAGTAACCGCAGGGTATTCTCACCCGTCTCCGCACCATGCCCACTCGTCGTATCGAGACGCCCCGCTCGCGTCATGGGTGTACGACAAGCCGAAGGACCTAGAGATGAGACCCACGATCGCCTGCGTCGTCCCCTGCTACAACGAGGAGGCGGCCATCGGCAAGGTGGTCCGCGACCTGCGTGCGGCGCTTCCCGAGGCCGAGATATACGTCTACGACAACGCGTCGACCGACCGCACGGTGGAGGTCGCGCTGGAGGCCGGCGCGACGGTGCGGCACGAGCGGCGCAAGGGCAAGGGCAACGTCATCCGCCGTGCCTTCGCCGATGTCGACGCGGACGCGCTGCTCATCATCGACGGCGACGACACCTACGACGCGTCGCGCGCGCGCGAGATGGTCGACCTGCTCTTCGAGGGCCCCTACGACCACGTCGTCGGTGCCCGTCGCGAGACGGTCGAGGGCGCCTACCGTCCGGGTCACGCGGTCGGCAACAAGATGCTCACGGGTGCGGTCCGTACGCTCTTCGGCAACGACGTCACGGACATGCTGAGCGGCTACCGCGTCTTCTCGCGGCGCTACATCAAGTCCTTCCCGGCGCTGTCGCACGAGTTCGAGACCGAGACCGAGATGACAGTCCACGCGCTGAACCTGCGGCTGCCCACGGCGGAGCTTCCCGTCGACTTCAAGGACCGTCCGGCCGGCAGCGAGAGCAAGCTGCGCACCTACCGGGACGGCTGGCGCATCCTCAAGATGATCCTCGGCCTGGCCCGCCGCCAGCGGCCCTCGCTCTTCCACAGCGTGGTCGCGGGCCTGCTCGCCCTGGTCTCCCTCGGCCTCGGCACGCCGGTCATCGTCGACTACGTGAACACGGGCACGGTGCCGCGCTTCCCGACGGCCATGCTCGCCGCGGCGATCATGACCATCGCGGTGCTCGTGCTGCTGGTGGGGTACATCCTCGAGTCGTTCATGCACCTGCGCCAGGAGCAGTCGCGCCTCGCCCACCTTGCCTACCCGGCCCCGAGCCGCTCCCCGCAGGGCCTCGAAGCCGATGAGGCCAAGGTCCAGCAGAAGAAGGAGTCGCTGGCCCGGTCGTGACACCGGTGGCCCGTCCGCGGGCCCCAGCACGAGAAGGCCCCCGCCGGGCGTACCCGGTGGGGGCCTTCTTCGTTCCGCGTCCGGGCGGGGCGCGTCCCCGGTCGGACAGGACAGACCGAAGGGCCGTGCCTCGAGTCCTGGAATAGGCGTCCAACCCCCCAGGAGGCACGGCCCTTCGGCCGGTTCAACGGTGCCGTCAGACGGCGATGGCGACCTCCGCGAGACCACCCTGCTGCGCCACGACCTGGCGGTCGGCGGTGCCGCCCGGGACCAGGGCGCGGACCGTCCAGGTGCCCTCGGCCGCGTAGAAGCGGAACTGGCCGGTGGCGGAGGTCGGGACCTCCGCGGTGAACTCGCCGGTCGAGTCCAGGAGGCGGACGTAACCGGTGACGGGCTGGCCGTCCTTGGTCACGAAGCCCTGGATGGTGGTCTCACCGGGCTTGATCGTCGAGGCGTCGGGGCCGCCGGGCTGCGCACCACACATGTCTTCTGTCCTTACGGTCGGGAGGTCCGGGGAGGGGTCCGGAGAATTACTTGTTGGCGCCGAGCTCGATCGGCACGCCGACGAGGGAGCCGTACTCGGTCCACGAGCCGTCGTAGTTCTTGACGTTCTCGACGCCGAGCAGCTCGTGCAGCACGAACCAGGTCAGCGCGGAGCGCTCACCGATGCGGCAGTAGGCGATGGTGTCCTTCGCCAGGTCGACCTGCTCGTCCTCGTAGAGGGCCTTGAGCTCGTCGTCCGACTTGAAGGTGCCGTCGTCGTTGGCGTTCTTCGACCACGGGATGTTGCGGGCGCTCGGCACGTGGCCGGGGCGCTGCGACTGCTCCTGCGGGAGGTGGGCCGGGGCGAGCAGCTTGCCGGAGAACTCGTCGGGCGAGCGGACGTCGACGAGGTTCTCGGTGTTGATCGCCTTGACGACGTCGTCGCGGAACGCGCGGATCGCGGTGTTCTGCGGCTGCGCCTTGTAGGACGTGGCCGGGCGGGTCGGGACTTCGGCGACGAGGTCGCGGGAGTCGAGCTCCCACTTCTTGCGGCCGCCGTCGAGGAGCTTCACGTCCTGGTGGCCGTAGAGCTTGAAGTACCAGTAGGCGTAGGAGGCGAACCAGTTGTTGTTGCCGCCGTAGAGGACGACCGTCGTGTCGTTCGCGATGCCCTTCGCCGAGAGGAGCTTCTCGAAGCCCTCCTGGTCGATGAAGTCGCGGCGGACCGGGTCCTGCAGGTCCTTGGTCCAGTCGATCCGGATCGCGTTGCGGATGTGGTTCTTCTCGTACGCCGAGGTGTCCTCGTCGACCTCGACGATCGCGACCTGCGGGTTGTCGAGGTTCGCCTCGACCCAGTCGGCGTCTACCAGGACGTCGCTGCGGCTCATGTTCGTTTCTCCTCCGGGGCAGTGTTCGGCGGTGTTGCGCAGGGTGGTGCGGGTACGCGTCATCGCGGGGAACGAGGTGCGTACGGGCTACACGGGCGGCCCCGACGGATCGTCGAAGGGCCTGAGGAATACGGGAGTCGGGCGTCCCGCTCAGACGGAGCGACAGAGCATGGCGGCGACGCGGCACAGGTCTACTGCCCGCCGCTTCGTGAGTTCCGCCTGTCGCTTCATGCCCACGATCGTAGGGACGGACAGGCGGCCGTGTCACCGGTGTGTCGTATTTTGAGACGCGATCGTCCGAGATGTGGGACGTGATCACCCGGGAGGAGGTCCTGGCCCGGCTGGGGAGAGGGTGTCCTGGATAGGCTTCTACGGATCGGACGGGGGCGTCTCACCATGTGGCCGCAGGGCGGATCAGCCCGTCAGCGCGATGTTCCTGCCGCTCACGGAGATGGCCACACCGTCCTCGCGGGCCTCCACCTTCTCCAGCTTCATCCCGTCCGGCAGTCCGCCGATCTGCCGGTCGAAGTCCGTGCGCTGCCGGACGAGGTCCTCCAGGCCGGGAATGCCGCCCCCGGGCACCCGGTCGGCCCGCACCCGGATCGTGTTCCCGTCGATCAGCGTCACCGTCGAGACGACGCTGCGGGTGACCGTACGGCCCAGGATCTCGACCCCGCCCGTGACCTTCACCTTGCCGTCGCCGCCGTAGGCGACCTTCACCTCGCGCTCGGAGGCCGCGGCGAGGTCCGCGTACGAGATCAGCGCGGTCCCGCTGACGGTGCCCGCGCGTGCGCTCGTCCGGTCCTCGTTCAGCGTCACGTCGTGGAGCGCCGCGGTCATCTCGCCGATGCGGATCTTCCGGCCGCCGGCCGTGGCCTCGACGCCGGTCAGCACCACGTCGACCTCGTCGAAGCGCCGGTCCATGAGCTGGGTCAGGAAGGGGAAGCCCTTGATGTCGACGTCCGTCGAAGCCGCTCGCGCGGGACCGAGCCGGACCCGGTCGGCGGCCTCCGACTCCGCGTAGGCGGCCGCGATCCGGTCCACACCGACGAGGATCCCCCCGAGCAGTACGGCCACGATCAGCAGTACGCGCAGTGCTCGCATGGCCTGTCCGCCCCCAGATAAGTCTCCGGCCCCCGACACCAAGATCGACGTGTCGGGGGCCCGGATGGTTCCCACGGGCGGGCGGGGAGCGCTAGGGAGTGTCCGGAAAGTAGCGCCGTCCGCCCGAAGGGCGGGGTCCGCGGCGTCCGGTGCGTGCGATCGCAAGGCGGCCGGAAGCCCTCGTAGCGGAGCTACTTGGGCTTTTGGCCAACGCAGCGAGCGGGCGTGCCGGACGCCGCGGACCAGGCGATACTTTCCGGACACGACCTAGGCGAGCGCGCGGCCCAGCAGATAGACGGCGGGGGCCGCGGCGGTCAGCGGCAGCGCGACCCCGGCGGTCATGTGGACGAAGCGGGAGGGGTAGTCGTAGCTCGCGGCCCGCAGCCCGACCAGCGCGCACACCCCGGCCCCGAGGCCCAGCAGCGCGCCGGAGGTGCCCAGGTCGGTGAACCCGCCAGCCGCGATGCCGGCGCCCGCGGCGGCGAGGAGCGCCACGACGACGGAGGCCGGACCCGGCAGCGGAAGCGCCCGGGCGAGAACGGCGGCGGCGACGGCGACCCCGCCGACGACCACGGCGTCCGGGGCGGCACCGAGGTGCCCGGTGGCCACGATGGTCAGCGCCGCGGAGGCGACGGTCGCCATCAGGCCGTACATGCGCTCGTCCGGGTCGGCGTGGCTGCGCAGCTGGAGGACGAGCGTGAGCAGCACCCAGACGCCGAGGGTGCCCATGATGGCGGCGGGGGCGTGCTCGCGGCCCGCGGCGAGCAGGGCGACGTCGGCGGTCAGGCCGCCGGCGAAGGCGAGCGCGATGCCCTGCCGGGCCGGCCACATGCCGTTGAGGCGGAACCAGCCGGCGGCGGTGACCACCTGGAGCAGGACGAGCGGCACGAGCAGTCCGTACGGCCCGACGGCCGCCCCGGCGGCGAGCAGGACGCCGAGGCCCGCGGTGAGGGCGGCCGGCTGCATCCCCGGCTCGATGACCGGCGAGCGTCCCTCGGCCCTGGCGCGCTGGGCGTCGGTGACCCGGGCGTTGCCGACCGTGGTGGGGGCGGAGTACGCGGGCGCGGCGGCCGGCTCCTCAGGGGCGGGGGCGACGGGCGTCTCGGGCGGCAGCGGGTACGCCGACTGGGGCGGCAGGTACGCGGTGTCGTACGCCATCGCTTGCGGGGCCGGTTGCGGCGTCGGCGAAGGCTGGACCGTGGGCTGGTACTGGGTGTCCCAGGTCTGCCCCTCCCACGTCTGCGTGACGTAGGGGTCCTGGTCCTGATACCCGTACTGGCGCTGTCCCGCGTACGGGTCGTGACCCGGATCGTACGGCTGCTGCTGATCGCTGCTCATGCTGTGGGGTTCACCCTCCTGCGAACGGCGGGAGCACCTCGACCGTGCCGCCCTCGGCAAGCCGTACGGTCTCATGCGCGCGGGTCCCGACGGGGTCACCGTCGATGAGGAAAGAACACCGCTGGAGTACACGGACGAGCTCGCCCGGGTGCTTCTCGCGGGCCGTCTCCAGCGCCTCGGCCAGGGTCTCGGCGGTGTACGGCTCCTCGGCGACTCCGGCGGCGGCCTTGGCCGCGGCCCAGTAGCGGATGGTTCCCGCTGCCATAGCGGCACTCCCTTCGTTCGTGTGCGCGCCGCTGTCCATCATGAGCTATCGGCGCGTGAGCCAGTCCCCCAGTCGGGCGAGCAGCTCGTCGCCCGCGGCGTTCTCGGCGTGCCCCATGCCGCGCTCCAGCCACAGCTCGCCCTCCCCGGCCGCCGCCGCCAGCATCCGCGGATGGTCGACGGGGAAGTACGGATCGCGGTCGCCGTGCACGATCAGCAGCGGGGTCGGCGCGATCAGCGGAACCGCCTCCACGGGTGACAGCGGTACGGGATCCCAGTCCTGGTCGTGGATCCGCGTCCGGAGTCCGTAACGGCCGACCAGCCGGCCCATCGGGTGGGTGATCACCCAGTGGACCCGCCGCATCGAGGATGTGCCCCGGTAGTACCAACGGGCCGGCGCGCTGACCGCGGCGACCGCGTCGGTGTGCCCGCCCGTGTCCCGTTCCAGGGCCGCGTGGCGCAGGACGACCGAACCGCCCATGGAGAAGCCGACGGTCGCCACGCGCGTGTGGCCCAGTTTCCGGGCCCAGCGCACCGCGGCCGTGAGATCGAGGACCTCCCGGTCGCCGACCGTGGAGCGGCCGCCGGACCGGCCGTGACCGCGGAAGGAGAAGGTGACGACGGCCGCGTGGCGGGCGAGGGTCTTGGCCGCCCGGCGGACGGCGGGCCGGTCGGCCGAGCCGGTGAAACCATGGGCGAGGACGATCACCGTATCGGTGACGCCCGCCGTACAGGGTTCGTAAACAGCCTCGATACGGACACCGTCATCCGTCCGCAAAGTGGCACGCTGGTGTCGGAACGTGAGCGAGGAAACATCCACGATGTGAAATCGACCCTCTGCCTCGGAAGTCATGTGGGCTATTCTCCTAGGCAGAGGATCCGGGCAACGCAGCCCCCGGGTCCTTTTGCGTTTTCCGACCGTTGTTACGGACGGATGAACAAAAGCTCTCAGGGCGCGAGAGCCAGCAGTGACGCGTACGAAGCAGTGCCGTAGTCCTCGCAGGGACCGAGGAGGAACCGACGTCATGGACGAGCGAACGAAGCACGACCGACCGACGACCCAGGCAGGTGGGGCGCGATGAGCTCACTGTTGCTCCTGACCAACGCCCTCCAGCCGTCGACCGAGGTGCTTCCGGCACTCGGCCTGCTGCTGCACAACGTGCGGGTGGCCCCGGCCGAGGGCCCGGCGCTCGTGGACACCCCCGGCGCCGACGTCATCCTGATCGACGGCCGCCGCGACCTCCCGCAGGTGCGCAGCCTCTGCCAGCTGCTCCGCTCCACCGGACCGGGCTGTCCGCTGATCCTCGTCGTCACGGAGGGCGGTCTCGCGGCCGTCACCGCCGACTGGGGCATCGACGACGTCCTCCTCGACACCGCCGGTCCGGCCGAGGTCGAGGCCCGGCTGCGGCTCGCGATGGGCCGCCAGCAGATCGTCTCCGACGACTCCCCGATGGAGATCCGCAACGGCGATCTCTCCGTGGACGAGGCGACCTACAGCGCCAAGCTCAAGGGCCGGGTGCTTGACCTGACGTTCAAGGAGTTCGAGCTCCTGAAGTACCTCGCGCAGCACCCGGGCCGGGTCTTCACCCGCGCCCAGCTCCTCCAGGAGGTGTGGGGGTACGACTACTTCGGAGGCACCCGTACGGTGGATGTCCACGTACGGCGCCTGCGGGCCAAGCTCGGCCCCGAGCACGAGTCGCTGATCGGCACCGTCCGCAACGTCGGCTACCGCTTCGTGACCCCGGAGAAGGTCGAGCGGGCCGCCGAGGAGGCGCGTGCCAAGGAGGAGGCGCGCACCGCCCGGGTCAAGGAGGCGGACCGGGATGTCACTCCGATGGGCGACGTGAACGTGGTGGATGCCACAGTGCGACCTGCCGGTAGGTAGGTCACCCCGCGTAGACTGCCGCGCGTGGCCAAGGTGACGCGGGATGACGTAGCGCGACTGGCGGGTACTTCGACCGCTGTGGTGAGTTACGTCATCAACAACGGACCCCGGCCGGTTGCCCCGGCCACGCGCGAGCGTGTCCTCGCCGCCATCAAGGAGCTGGGGTACCGGCCCGACCGGGTGGCCCAGGCGATGGCGTCGCGCCGGACGGACCTCATAGGCATGATCGTCCCGGACGCGCGCCAGCCGTTCTTCGCGGAGATGGCGCACGCCGTCGAACAGGCCGCCGCCGAGCGCGGGAAGATGGTCCTGGTCGGCAATTCGGACTACCGCGACGAGCGGGAGGTCCACTACCTCCGCGCCTTCCTCGGGATGCGGGTCTCCGGTCTGATCCTGGTCAGCCAGGGCATGAGCGAGCGGGCCGCGAGCGAGATCGAGGCCTGGGACGCCCGGGTCGTGCTGCTGCACGAGCGGCCCGAGGCGCTGGACGACGTCGCGGTGGTCACCGACGACATCGGCGGCGCCCAGCTCGCCACCCGGCACCTCCTGGAGCACGGGCACCCGTACGTGGCGTGCCTCGGCGGCGTCCCGAACACCCCGGCGGTCGGCGACCCGGTCGCGGACCACGAGGAGGGCTGGCGGCGCGCGATGCTGGAGGCCGGCCTCTCCATCGAGGGCCGGCTGTTCCAGGCCCCGTACAACCGCTACGACGCGTACCAGGTCGCCCTGAAGATCCTCTCCGGCCCGGACCGGCCGCCGGCCATCTTCTGCTCCACCGACGACCAGGCCTTCGGTGTGCTGCGCGCGGCGCGCGAGCTGCGCATCGACGTGCCGACCGAGCTGGCGGTGGCGGGCTTCGACGACGTGAAGGAGGCGGCCCTCACGGACCCGCCGCTCACGACGATCTCCTCGGACCGGCCGGCGATGGCCCGGGCGGCGGTGGACCTCGTCCTGGACGACTCGCTGCGGGTGGCGGGATCGAAGCGCGAGCGGGTGAAGCAGTTCCCCTCGGCCCTGGTCGTCCGCCGCTCTTGTGGCTGCCAGGGCTGACCCGCCTTTATATCGGGCATACAGGGTTCTGTCGGGCTTCTCAGGCCGTCCTCAGGAAGCTCTCATGTACGGCTCCCAGAGTCGTCTCCATGACGGACATGAGGGACTACCAGCAGCAGCCGCAGCAGCAGCCGTACTACCCGCCGCAGCCGCCGTACGACCCCACGGCACCCGGTCCCGCCCACGCGGCCCCTCTCCCCCACCGGCGGGCCAAGCGGGGCGTCGGGCTGATGGCGGCGGTGGCGATCGCCGCGGCGGCCGTCGGCGGCGGCAGCGCGACGCTGGTCCAGCAGCTCACCGCGGACGGCACCACGGGCGCGTCCGGCGTGAGCGGGACGACCGTCTCCGCGAGCAGCAAGGGCACAGTCTCGGGTGTCGCCGAGGCCGTCTCCCCCTCGATCGTGGAGATCTCCGCGAGCTCGACGTCCGGCAAGTCCACCGGCTCCGGCGTGATCATCACGGCCGACGGCGAGATCGTCACCAACAACCACGTGATCTCGGGCGCCTCCTCGATCGGCGTGCGGCTGTCCGACGGGAAGACGTACGAGGCGAAGGTCGTCGGCACGGACCCCGACAGGGACCTGGCGCTGATCAAGCTCCAGGGCGCGTCCGGGCTGAAGGCGGCCACGCTCGGGAACTCCGACAGCGTCAAGGTCGGGGACCAGGTCGTCGCGATCGGCTCCCCCGAGGGTCTGACCGGCACGGTCACCAGCGGCATCGTCTCCGCGCTCGACCGCGATGTGACCGTGGCCAAGGACGACGGCCAGGACCAGCGACAGCAGCAGCAGCAGTACGACCCGCGCCAGGGCTGGCCCTTCGAATTCGGCGGGCAGCAGTTCAACGGTGACACCGGCTCGTCGAAGACCACGTACAAGGCGATCCAGACGGACGCCTCGCTCAACCCCGGGAATTCCGGCGGCGCGCTGATCAATATGAACGGCGAGATCATCGGGATCAATTCGGCCATGTACGCGCCGAGCGCGTCGAACGGTTCTTCGGCCGGCAGCGTCGGTCTCGGATTCGCCATCCCCGTCAACACGCTCAAGGCCGATCTGGACGATCTGCGGTCCGGTGACGGCAAGTCAACTTCTCGGCCGTGAACGACGAGCTTGTCGGCTCGGTCGTCTCCACCTTGTCGCGCTCCCGACTGCCCCCTACGACGGGGCGGTCACGGGTCGCATCTCCTCGGTTCGGCTCAGGCCGACTCGGGGACGGGACTGTTGACGAAGCCCCACGCCAGGGCACCGCGCTTGGCGATGTTGACCCCGGCGACATGGTCGGCTGGGCCAGCGAGCCCGCACCGACGACAGCGGAAGTGTTCCCGAGTGGGCCGGTTGGCCCGCTCGGTGTGCCCGCAGCGCGGGCAGCGCTGCGAGGTGTAGGCCGGGTCCACCGCGATGAACGGCACACCTGCGCGGCGCGCCTTGTACTCCAGGAAGGAGCCGAGCTGGTGGAACGGCCAGGACGACTGTGTGGCCCGCTGGTCGCGTCGAACCGTGACCCGCTCGCGGATGCCCGCCAGTTCCTCGACGGAGATGCCGCGATCGGTGCGTTGGGCGACGGCCACGATGTCCTTGGAAATCCTGTGGTTGATGTGGGTGGCGTGCCGGGCTTCTCGCCGGGCACGCTTCTTGAGCAGACGCGTCGCCGAGCGGGTGCGCTTGGCCTGCAACTCGGCCTTCTTACGAGCCTGCCAGCGCCGGTACCGGTTCAGGCGGCGGCCGGTGTAGTTGGTGCCGTCGCTGGTGGTGGCGAGGTTGTTGACGCCCCGGTCCACCCCGATCCAGCCCTTCGGTTCGAACACCTCGGCATCGGGGACGTCGATGGTGGCGACCAGGAACCACTTGCCGTCCCGGAACACCAGGTCGGACTCACCCCTACGGTGCTCGGCCAGTTGCTTGAGAGCGCCCGGCGAGCACACGAACCGCAGGTTCTTGATGCGCCCGTCGAAGGTCCAGATGGACACGGCCTGCGCGTCGTAGTTCCACGACAGACACCGGTCATCGAACGTGTGCGCCGCGTCGACGCGGAACACGACGGGCTTGGACCCGGCCTTTATCCGGCGTTTCGACCCCTCCTTACCGAGGTTCACGGCTCGTATGTTCGCCCGCAGGGTGGTGTAGGCGTCCACCACACGCTTGATGACGTGCTGCGCTGCCTGCGCCCCCAGCCCACGGGCCTTCAGCTCCCCGTACGACATCGACCGCAGATCCCGCACAGAGCCCTTGAGCCCGAAGTTCTCGAACGATCCTTCCGAGACCCGGTTCGCACACTCGTTGACCGTGCGCAAGGTGCGCTTAAGAGCCGGTGCCTGCACGGCATCCGGCATGAGACGAACCTGCACAACGAGCTTCATAGCGATCAACGTACGACGGCTCGCCACAACACCGTACCGATCCACCAGAACTGGCAGACACTGTGTGGTTCTTCACATCCACGTTGTTTTCATGACGAAGTACCGGTGGGGATATTCACCGACCAGGTCCTGTCCCGGCTCGACGGCGCGCTGAAAGGTGTTTCCGCGCGGTTCCTGCGGCAGGAGTTCCCCAGATACATCCGTACGTGTCTGTGTGTGAGCGGGCCACTTCCGGCCCCCTCCCGTTTCGCCGGATCATGCGGCGGAGCACCGCTCGCGGTCATCAGGACGTATCCAGAACCAGAAACTCCCCACCGCAGCCGGGCAGCACTCCAGAGCGATGCGGCGCTCCACGCCCCCGCACTCAGGATGCGATTCCGCCCGGGCGGGAGCACCCGAGGTTTCTCTCAAGATCGGGCTGAAACACGTGCGAGGCTGACCCCATGACTGGCCCGGTGAACGAAGGCGACCGCATCCTCATCGTCGACGACGAGCCCGCCGTGCGGGAGGCGCTGCGGCGCAGTCTCGCCTTCGAGGGGTACGGGACCGAGGAGGCCGTCGACGGCGTCGACGCCCTCGCCCGGATGGAGTCGTACGCCCCCGATCTCGTCGTCCTCGACATCCAGATGCCGCGGATGGACGGCCTGACGGCGGCCCGCCGCATCCGGGCCTCCGGCTCGACCGTGCCGATCCTCATGCTCACGGCGCGGGACACGGTCGGCGACCGGGTGACCGGGCTCGACGCGGGCGCCGACGACTACCTGGTGAAGCCCTTCGAGCTGGACGAGCTGTTCGCGCGGATCCGGGCCCTGCTGCGCCGCAGCTCGTACGCGGCGGCCGGCGAACCGCAGCCCGAGGGCGATGTGCTGGGCTTCGCCGATCTGCGGATGGATGTGGCGACCCGCGAGGTGACGCGCGGCGGGCGTCCGGTGGAGCTGACGCGTACCGAGTTCACGCTCCTGGAGATGTTCCTGGCCCACCCGCGTCAGGTGCTGACGCGCGAGCAGATCCTGAAGGCGGTGTGGGGCTTCGACTTCGAGCCGAGCTCGAACTCCCTGGACGTGTACGTGATGTATCTGCGCCGCAAGACGGAGGCGGGCGGCGAGCCGCGCCTGGTGCACACGGTGCGGGGCGTGGGGTACGTCCTGCGCGGCGGGGGTCCGGAGTGAGCGGACCCGTGACGTGGTTCCGGTCGCGGCCGTTGCGGTCCCGGCTGGCGCTCCTGACGGCGACCGCGGTGGCGGTCGCGGTGGCGGCGGTGTCGCTGGCGTGCTGGTTCGTGACGCGGGCGCAGCTGGAGGCGGAGCTGGACTCGTCGCTGCGCGGCACCCGGCTCACGCAGGAGGACGCGCGCAGGCTGCTGGCGGCCTGCGCACCGGGGGCGCAGAACCGTCCGGTGCCGGCGGGCCCCTCGCAGACCCTCCAGATCGTGACCGCCACCGGAGAGGTCTGCTCGCTCGGCACCTCCCCGATCCCCTCGGAGCCCGGGGACCTCGCGGTGGCGCGCCTGGAGGAGCCGTACACCCTGCACACCACCAGGGCCGAGAACGGCACGGAGATGCGGGTCTACTCCTATCCCGCGACCATCAACGACCAGCCGGTGGCGATCTCGGTCGCCCGCCCGCTGTACGAGATCGACAACTCGATGTCCACGCTGGGCTGGGTGCTGCTGCTGGTCTCCGGAATCGGTGTCGTGGGCGCCGGGGCGGCCGGGCTCTGGGTGGCGCGGACCGGTCTGGAGCCGGTGAACCGGCTGACGGGCGCGGTCGAGCACGTGGCGGCGACCGAGGACCTGACGGTGCGCATCCCGGTCGAGGGCGAGGACGAGATCGCCCGGCTCTCGCGCTCCTTCAACGCGATGACGGCCGCGCTGGCGGTGTCCCGGGACCGGCAGGCGCAGCTGATCGCCGACGCGGGTCACGAGCTGAGGACCCCGCTGACCTCGCTGCGCACCAACATCGAGCTGCTCGCGCGCAGCGAGCAGACCGGCCGCGCGCTGCCGCCCGAGGACCGGCGGGCGCTGATGGCCTCGGTGAAGGCGCAGATGACGGAGCTGGCCGCGCTCATCGGCGACCTTCAGGAGCTGGCCCGCCCGGACGCGGTGCAGCCGGGCCCGCTGGAGGTCGTACCGCTCCACACGATCCTGCGCTCGGCGCTCGACCGGGCGCGGCTGCGCGGCCCCGAGCTGACCTTCGTCACGGATCTGGCGCCCTGGTACGTCCGGGCGGAACCGGCGGGGCTCGAGCGGGCACTGGTGAACGTGCTGGACAACGCGGTGAAGTTCTCGCCGCCGGGCGGCACGGTCGAGGTGACCCTGATGCGCGGCGAACTGACGGTCCGCGACCATGGCCCCGGCGTCGCCCCCGACGAACTCCCCCACGTCTTCGACCGCTTCTGGCGCTCACCGTCGGCGCGCAGCCTCCCCGGCTCGGGCCTGGGTCTGTCGATCGTGGCCCGCACGGTCCAGCAGGCGGGCGGCACGGTGGCCCTGACGTCGCCGGAGGGCGGCGGCACGGCGGCGGTGCTCCGCCTGCCAGGCGCGCCGATGCCGCCGCCGTCAGTTGTGGCGGATGAGGGACTCGACCAGTCCTGAGCGGGTGTTCGGGAAGTCCAGGGGGACGATGCCGAGGCCCTTCCAGCCGCTCGCCGTGGAGTCCAGGAAGCCGTGGACGCGCGGGTTGAGGTTGTCGGAGTTCCAGCGCGGCGGCAGGGAGGCCGAGGTGCTGACGAAGTTGATGTACAGCTTGCCGGGCTGCTCGACGGCCTGGCGGAAGTGGGCCTCGATCTTGGGGTACTTGGCGTTGGGCAGGGCGTTCCAGTCGTCCTGGAGCGCGATGGCCCCGCCGTCCCACCACTTGAGGCCGGGCAGTCCGCCGTTGTCGGCGATGAGGACGACCTTGCCGCGGGCCTCGCCCAGGGTGGGGAGCGCGTCCCCGATACGGAAGAGGGAGCGCCAGCCGCGGTGGTCGAGGTAGTCGGTGAAGATGGCGCCGAAGGTCGCGTCGGAGTCCGACGAGTACTCCTGCTTGACCCGCATGAGGACGGTCTCGGAGGGATGGGCGGCCAGGAAGTCGCGGCAGGCGATGAGGACGTCACCGAACATCATGCGCTGGTACGAGGCGCCGTGGTGGATGGCGAAGGAGCCGCCGGTGACCCGGCAGCGGATGTCGAGGAAGCGGATTCCGGCGGCGAGCTGCTGTGCGACGGTGGTGTTCTGGCACTCGGACCAGAGGCCGCCGAAGCGCGCGCCGGAGTCGTGGGTGCCGGGGATGGTGAGCCTCTGGAGCGGGGTGAGGTCGCCGTGGCCGGCCATCCAGTCCTGGGTCGTGAGGGCCCGGGTGCGCGCTCGCGCGGGCGGGGCTCCGACCAGGAGGACGGCGCCGGCCGCCGTGGCTCCCGCGAGAAAGCTGCGTCGGTCCATGCGCGGAGTATGACGCGTACGCGTCAAGAAACGCCAGAGTCGCGCGTACGGGGAAGGTCCCGCGTATGCGGAAGGGGCGGCGGACCGGTCGCTCCGGCCGCCGCCCCTCCGCTCAGGGCGCTACGTCAGGTTCACTTGACGATGGTGATCCGGCCCAGCGCCGGCGGCGCCAGCGGGGCGCTCGCCGAGGAGTGGGCGCCCAGGTAGGCGACGAGCACATCCAGGTCGGAGGCACCGACCAGCTTGTTCTTGTGCTCCTTCAGCACGGGGAAGCCGTCGCTGCCGGCCGCCAGGAACTCGTTCATCGCGACCCGGTAGGTCTTCGCCGGGTCGATCGCCTCGCCGTTCAGCCTCACCGAGTCGACCACGATCCGGTCCGCGCCGGTCTTGGTCAGGTCCAGGGTGTACGTGAAGCCCTTGGAGACCTGCAGGTACTTCGGTGCGGCCTGGTTCGCGCCGCTGACCTGCTGCTGGAGCGTGGTGATGAGCTGGGCGCCGGTCAGGTCGACCGCCGTCATCATGTTGGTGAACGGCTGGACGGCGTACGCCTCGGCGTAGGTCACCACGCCGTCGCCCTCGCCACCGGACTGTGCGTGGACCAGCGGCATGCGGACGCCGCCCGGGTTCATCAGCGCGAGCTGGGCGCCGCCCTTGTCGGCCGGGGCCATGGCCTCCAGCTGCGCGTCGGCGATCAGGTAGCCGGCCGGCCTCTCGATGCCGGCGAGCGGGTTCTTGGGGTCGGGCATCGGGTTCTCGATGTCGGCCGAGATGTGACCCACCGCGCGGTTCGCGACCGGCGCGGCCAGCGTCTTGTAGCGGCCGATCAGGTCGGTCATGTCCTTCGCCGGGGTCACGTCACGGGTGACGACGTGGTTCGCGGAGGCGACGGCGGTGCGGACGATGTCCTTCGAACGACGGTCGTACGTCAGCGTCGTGTCGGTGTAGAGCCGGCCGAAGGAGGCCGCCGAGGTGACCGTGCGCGGCTTGCCGGACGGGTCCGGGATGCTGCACGCGTACGCCTGGTGAGTGTGTCCGGTGACCAGGGCGTCGACCTGCGGGCTGACGTTCTTGGCGATGTCGACGATCGGGCCGGAGATGCCGGCGCCCGCGCCCGGGGTGTCGCAGTCGTAGTTGTACGCGCCCGAGGCGGGCAGTCCGCCCTCGTGGAGCAGCGCGACGATCGACTTCACGCCCTTGCGCTCCAGCACCTTGGCGTACTTGTTGATCGTCTCGACCTCGTCGCCGAACTTCAGGCCCTTGATGCCGTCGGCGTTCACGATGTCCGCCGTGCCCTCCAGGGTCACGCCGATGAAGCCGATCTTGACGCCGTTGCGCTCCCACACGAAGTACGGGTCGAGCATCGGCCGGCCGGTCTTCTCGTCCGTCACGTTGGCCGCGAGGTACGGGAAGTCGGCGCCCTCGAAGCTTCGGCCCTCCTCGAAGCAGCCCTCGGTCGGGTGGCAGCCGCCGTTCTGGATGCGGGCCAGCTCGCGCGCGCCCTCGTCGAACTCGTGGTTGCCCACCGAGCTCACGTCGAGCTTCAGCTTGTTCAGCGCCTCGATCGTCGGCTCGTCGTGGAAGAGCCCGGAGAGCAGCGGGGAGGCGCCGATCATGTCGCCCGCGGCGGCGGTGACGGAGTAGCGGTTGCCCTCGCGGGCCTGTCGCAGGTGCGTGGCGAGGTACTCGACGCCGCCGACGCCCTCGATCGTCTTGGTCGAGCCGTCCTCGTTGAGGTGGGTGAGCCGGCCCGACGAACCTGTCGGCGGCTCCAGGTTGCCATGGAGGTCGTTGAAGGAGAGCAGTTGGACGTCGACGTAACGCCCGTGGGCGGCGCCCGGTCGGTCCTCGGTGCCCGAGGCGCCCGCGGGCAGCGCGGCGACGAGCGCACCGGCCGTGGCGAGCCCCGCGCCCACGGCGAGTATCCGCCGCGCCGTCCTCTTCTTCTTCGGTGTTGCTGACATCGCTCCCCTTGTCTCCTCGCCCCTTTTGCGGCGTTGCTCGACTCCTGGTGTGCCAGCGCAGCCTAGAGTCAACGCGCGTAGCGCAACAGGGGGGGCCGGGTTACAAGTCAGTTGATTCCGTAGGCTCGGGGCATGACTCCTGACCCGACACCGGTCCTTGAACCCGGACGGCAGATCCTCACCCTCGACGAACTCTCCCCCGAGCAGGTCCAGGACGTCCTGGACCTGCTGGACGCGGCCGACCGCGCCGACGGACTGCACGCCGTGTCCGAGCAGGGGCGGCTGTATCTGCGGCGCGGCAGGCGCGAGGGCGTACGGCACTTCCTGCTCACGGTCGGATCACACCTCTACGGCTACGCCCAGCTGGAGGACACCGATCCGGTGGAGGCCCCGGCCGCCGAGCTGGTCGTGCACCCGTCGCACCGCGGGCGCGGCCACGGGCGGGCGCTCGGGGCGGCGCTGCTCGCCGCCTCGGGCAAGCGGCTGCGGGTGTGGGCGCACGGCGGGAAGTCGGCGGCCCGGCACCTGGCCCAGGTGCTCGGCCTGACCCTGTTCCGCGAACTGCGCCAGCTGCGCCGACCGTTGGTGCCGCTCGACATCCCGGAGCCCGTGCTGCCCGAGGGCGTCACCGTCCGTACGTACGTACCCGGCCAGGACGACGCGGCCTGGCTCGCGGTGAACGCGGCCGCCTTCGCCCACCACCCCGAGCAGGGCTCGCTCACGCAGCGGGACCTGGACGACCGCATGTCCGAGCCGTGGTTCGACCCGAAGGGCTTCTTCCTCGCGGAGAGGGAGGGGCGGCTGGTCGGCTTCCACTGGACGAAGGTGCACGCCGAGGAGCAGCTCGGCGAGGTGTACGTCGTCGGGATCCTGCCGGAGGCCCAGGGCGGCGGCCTCGGCAAGGCGCTCACCGCGATCGGCCTGCGGCACCTCGCGGCGCAGGCGCTGCCGACGGCGATGCTCTACGTGGACGCGGACAACACGGCGGCGGTGACGGTGTACGAGCGGCTCGGCTTCGTCACGCACGAGGTGGACCTGATGTACCGCACGGAGTCCTGAACCGGACTTTCGGAGGGGGCGGTTGACACCGCCCCCTCTTTTCCACCACCCTTTCACTACTTGATTAGTGAAAGGGTGGTGGAAGGAACGTGCTCGAGTACCGGATCGACCGGCGCAGCGGAGTCGCCACCTACCTCCAGATCGTCCAGCAGACCAAACAGGCCCTGCGCATGGGCGTACTGGAACCCGGCGACCGGCTGCCCACCGCACGCGAGGTCGTCGAGGCCACGGCCATCAACCCGAACACGGTCCTCAAGGCCTATCGCGAACTGGAACGCGAAGGGCTCGTGGAAGCCCGCCGCGGCCTCGGCACCTTCGTCCGCGCGACGCTCGGCACCGGCCCCGCCGACTCACCCCTGCGGGGCGAGCTCGTCGACTGGGCCCGCCGGGCGCGCGAGGAGGGCCTGGACCGGGACGACGTGGCGGCGCTCTTCACATCCGTACTGAAAGAACACTTCGAGGGGGACGACGCATGACCGCCGACACGGCTCTGGAAGCCAGCGGGCTGGGCAAACGCTACGCCGGACGCAAGCGGGTCTGGGCGCTGCTCGACTGCTCCTTCCGGCTTCCCGCCGGCCGCGTCTGCGCCGTCGTCGGTCCCAACGGCGCCGGCAAGTCCACGCTCCTCGCCCTCGCCGCGGGCCTGATCAAGCCCACCGCGGGCACGATCCTCGCCCCCGCCCGGGAGAATCTCGCGTACGTGGCCCAGGACAAGCCGCTGTACCCGCAGCTGACCGTCGCCGAAACGCTCCGGATGGGCCGCGAGCTCAACCCGGACCGCTGGGACGCGGCCCTCGCGGAACGGATCGTCGCCGCCGGGCCCCTGGACCCGGACGCCCGGATCCGTTCCCTCTCCGGCGGCCAGCGCACCCGTGTCGCACTGGCCCTCGCCCTCGGCAAGCGGCCGGAACTCCTGCTCCTGGACGAGCCGATGGCCGACCTCGACCCGCTGGCCCGCCACGAGCTCATGGGCGTCCTGATGGCCGACGCCGCCGAGCGCGGCACGACCGTCGTCATGTCCTCGCACATCCTCGGCGAGCTGGAGGGCGCCTGCGACCACCTGATCCTCGTCGAGGGCGGCGGGGTCCGGCTCGACGGCCCCATCGACGACCTCCTCGCCACCCACACCCTGGTCAGGGGCCCGGTGGCCGACCTCGCCCCGCACACGGTCGTCGACTCCCGCACGACGGGCCGTCAGCTCACCGCCCTCGTTCGGCGGGAGGGGCCGCTCGAAGGCCCGTGGCAGACCTCCGCGCCCACCCTGGAGGAACTCCTCCTCGCCCACCTCCGCGCCGCCCGCACCCCCGAAGGAGCCTCCGCATGAGCAGCCTCGCCCTGAAGGGCCCGTACTGGGTGACGGCCCGCCAGCACCGGCGGGCACTGTGGGTGGCGATCGCCCTCGCGGTGGTGGCGACGGCGGCACTGATCGGCTCCCGCCTGTGGTCGGACAGCACGGTGGAAGCGCTGCGCGCGGCCGGGTGCGCCGTCGGCAGCACGGACCGCTCCTGCTTCCAGCCGGAGCGCGAGTACTGGGACGGCATGTGGATGTCCCGTCACCTCATCGAGTACACCGCACTCGGCATGCTCGTCCTGCCGGGACTGGTCGGCGCCTTCGTCGCGGGCCCGATGCTGGCCCGGGAACTGGAGTCCGGTACGTACAAGCTGGCATGGACGCAGTCCGTCAGCCCGGCGCGCTGGCTCGTGGCGAAGCTGGCCGTGCCCGCCGCGCTCGTCGTCGCGATCGTGCCGCTGCTGAGCCTGCTCTTCTCGTGGGCCTGGCGGACGGGGCCCGCCAACGACTACCCCACGTACTGGTACGACCCGAACGTCTTCGCCTCGCACGGTGTCGTGCCGTTGGCGCACTCGCTCCTGGGGCTGACCGTCGGCACCGTCGTCGGCTTGCTCGTGCGTCGCACGGTCGTCGCGATGGGCGCAGCGGCGCTGGTCATCGGACTCGCGCTGGCGGCCCTGGCCTGGGTGCGCCCGGGCCTCTGGCCCGTCGAGACCGTCACCGGCCGCGAACTGTCACTCAAGGTGTCCGACGCCTGGATCGTGGAGAACGGCATGGTCACCGCCTCTGGCGAGCGCATCGGGTGGGACGCCTGCCAGACCTACTCGGGAGAAAGCGCGGCATGCATGATCGGGCGCGGCGGCGCGGCCGACTACGCCGACTTCCATCCCTCCGCCCACTTCTGGCCACTCCAGCTGGTCGAGACCGGCATCGTCCTCGCCCTCGCCGCCCTCGCCCTGTTCGCCGCCTTCCGGGTGCTGCGCGCCCGGCACCCGTAACGTACGGATCGAGCCGTCGAGAACCGGTCGGCGGGGCCTTCAGGGCCCCGCCCCCGATTCCCGCACGACATGTCGTCGTTACCGGCCATTCAGACACGCTTGCGACGCTCACGCAATGAAGCCCGCCGTGTCTCCTCTCGCCAAGGGGCTCCCCCTAGGGAGACTTCCCTCGCCCACGGCCCGCTCCGACGCGCCCGACGACCCCTTCGCGCGGAAGAATGGGGCCATGAGCCAGCAGCCTGCCGAGGTCCCGGTCCAGTCCTCCGCCAAGCCGTCCGCGAAGAACGCCAAGACGTCCGCGAAGGCGTCCTCGAAGCCGTCCGCCAAGAGTGCCCAGAACGGTGAGCCGACCGCCCAGCCGTCCGTCGGTTCCATAGCGGCGCACCGCCCCCACGCCGTCCACACGGGGCCGGCGTCGGACCTCGAGCCCGACCTGGACGCCGACCCCGACGCGTACGAGGACGACGACGCCGCCGGCGAGCTTCCCCAGGGCCGCTTCCTCGACCGCGAGCGCAGCTGGCTCGCGTTCAACGAACGGGTCCTCGAACTGGCCGAGGACCCCACCACGCCCCTCCTCGAACGAGCGAATTTCCTCGCGATCTTCGCCTCGAACCTCGACGAGTTCTTCATGGTGCGCGTCGCCGGTCTCAAGCGCCGGATCGCCACCGGCGTCGCCACGCGTTCCGCCTCCGGGCTGCAGCCCCGCGAGGTGCTCGACCTGATCTGGACCCGCTCGCGCGAGCTCATGGCCCGGCACGCCGCCTGCTACCAGCAGGACGTGGCCCCGGCCCTCGCCGAGGAGGGCGTCCACCTGATCCGCTGGCCCGAGCTGACGGAGAAGGAGCAGGCGCGGCTCTTCACCCTGTTCCGGCAGCAGATCTTCCCGGTGCTCACGCCGCTGGCCGTCGACCCCGCGCACCCCTTCCCGTACATCTCCGGCCTCTCGCTCAACCTCGCCGTAGTCGTACGCAACCCGGTCAGCGGCCACCGCCACTTCGCCCGCGTCAAGGTGCCGCCGCTCCTCACCCGCTTCCTGGAGGCCTCTCCGCAGCGGTACGTCCCCCTGGAGGACGTCATCGCGGCGCACCTGGAGGAGCTCTTCCCCGGCATGGAGGTGCTGGCCCACCACATGTTCCGGGTGACCCGGAACGAGGACCTGGAGGTCGAGGAGGACGACACCGAGAACCTCCTCCAGGCCCTGGAGAAGGAGCTGCTGCGCCGCCGCTTCGGGCCGCCGGTCCGCCTGGAGGTCGAGGAGTCCATCGACCCGTACGTCCTCGATCTGCTCGTCCGCGAGCTGAAGGTCTCCGACGCCGAGGTGTACCCGCTGCCCGGCCCGCTCGACCTCACCGGTCTCTTCGGGATCGCCTCGCTGGACCGGCCCGAGCTGAAGTACCCCAAGTTCGTCGCCGGCACCCACCGCGATCTCGCCGAGGTCGAGTCGGCCTCCGCGCCCGACATCTTCATGGCGCTGCGCGAGCGGGACGTGCTGCTGCACCACCCGTACGACTCCTTCTCCACCTCCGTCCAGGCGTTCCTGGAGCAGGCGGCCGCCGACCCGGACGTCCTCGCCATCAAGCAGACGCTGTACCGGACCTCCGGCAAGTCCCCCATCGTCGACGCCCTGATCGACGCCGCCGAGAGCGGCAAGCAGGTCCTCGTCCTCGTGGAGATCAAGGCCCGCTTCGACGAGCAGGCCAACATCAAGTGGGCGCGCAAGCTGGAGGAGGCCGGCTGCCATGTCGTCTACGGCCTCGTCGGTCTGAAGACCCACTGCAAGCTGTCGCTCGTCGTCCGGCAGGAGGGCGAGGTGCTGCGCCGGTACTCGCACGTCGGCACCGGCAACTACCACCCCAAGACGGCCCGGCTCTACGAGGACCTCGGTCTGCTCACCGCCGACCCGCAGGTCGGCGCCGACCTCTCCGACCTGTTCAACCGGCTCTCCGGCTACTCGCGCCGCGAGACCTACCGCCGGCTGCTCACCGCGCCCAAGTCCCTCCGGGACGGTCTGGTGTCCCGGATCCACAAGGAGATCGCCCACCACCGGGCGGGCCGGCCGGCGTACGTCCGGATCAAGGTCAACTCGATGGTCGACGAGGCCGTCGTCGACGCCTGCTACCGGGCCTCGCAGGCGGGCGTCCCGGTCGACATCTGGGTCCGCGGCATCTGCGCGATCCGCCCCGGCGTCACCGGCCTCTCCGAGAACGTCCGGGTCCGCTCGATCCTCGGCCGCTTCCTGGAGCACTCGCGGATCTTCGCCTTCGGCAACGGCGGCGAGCCCGAGGTCTGGTTCGGCAGCGCCGACATGATGCACCGGAACCTGGACCGCCGGATAGAGGCGCTGGTACGGGTCTCCGACCCGGCCCACCGAGCCGCCCTGAGCCGGCTCCTGGAGACCGGAATGTCCGACACCACCTCCTCCTGGCACCTCGGCCCGGACGGGAACTGGACGCGGCACGCGACCGACCCGGAGGGCCAGCCGCTGCGGCACGTCCAGGAGATGCTCATCGACGCGCGGAGGCGCCGGCGTGCACAACCCTGACCACCCCTCCCTCTCCCGGAACGTCTCCGCGGGCGCCTCCACGGGCGCCCCGCGCGCCTCCGCGGGCGACTTCAGAGGCGTCACGGCGGGTGAGGTCCTCTCCCCCTACCTCCAGGCGCGCGCCGGAGACTTCCTGCGCGCCCTGCGCCTGCACACCGAGAGCGGCGCGGACACGGCGGGCTCCGAGGAGGCCGCCCGGTCGCTCCGGTCCGCCGCCCGCCGGATCAGCGGCACCCTGCACACCTTCCGGCCGCTTCTCGACGCCGCCTGGGCCGACCAGCTGCGTACGGAGCTCGCCTGGCTGTCGGGAACGCTCGCCCTGGAGCACGCCTGCACCTCCCGGCTCGTCCGGCTGGTGGACGCGCTGTCCCGGCTGTCGAACGGCAGTGGTCCCGTCCCGGTGGCGCGGGGTACGGAAGGCAGCCGGGGTCTTACGGTCGGCGCCGCCCGCGCCGGCGCCCTGCTCGACCGCCAGCTCAGCCTCGCCCGTACGCGAGCCCACTCGGCGGCCCTCCAGGCGCTGGGCTCCTCCCGCTTCCACGCGGTCGCGGACGCCGTCGCGCTCCTCGCCTCCGAGGTGCCTCTTGGGCCCGCGGGGGAGGCCCCGGCGATCGAGGTCCTCGACGCCCCGGCCGCGGTCGTCGAGCGCCGCCTCACGGAGGCCGTGGCCGGCCTGCCGCTGTCCCGGGCGGCCCACCCGTACAACGCGGACGCCCTCGCCCTCGCGGCCGGCGAGGCCCAGGACGCGCCCTGGCACCAGACGCGGCTTCTGCTGCGCCTCCACCGGTACGCCTGCGAGGTCCTGCACGGCACCGAGCCCGATCCGGCCCTCTACGAGGCAGGCCGCGCCCTCGACCGCCACCGGGACGCCTCCGAGGCCGCCGCCGCGGCCGCCACGGCGGCCCGCACCCCCCGGATCGCCCCGGCCACGGCGTACGCCCTGGGCGTCCTCCACGCCGACCAGCGCCACGAGGTCGAGGCCGCCCGCTTCGCCTTCCAGCGCGCCTGGCAGCGCACGACGGCGCCGGTCCCGTGATCCTCGCTGCCGGCTGCGTCCTGTGGCGTCCCGCCCGCTCGGGGCGGGGCATCGAGATCGCCCTGGTCCACCGGCCGAAATATGATGATTGGTCCCATCCGAAAGGAAAGCTGAAACGCGGCGAGACCGCCGAGGCGTGCGCGGTCCGCGAGGTACGGGAGGAAACCGGCCAGTCCTGCGCCCTGGGCCCCCGCCTCCCCGCGGTCCGCTACCTGGCGAACGGTCGCCAGAAGGAGGTCACGTACTGGTCGGCCCGTGCGCTCGGGGGTACGTTCACCCCGACGGCGGAGGTCGACCGGGTGGACTGGCTCACCCCCGCGCAGGCCCGCGACCGCCTGACCCAGCCCAGGGACCGCGAACTCCTCGACGTGCTGGTGTCGACCCCGTAGACGCGGGCAGGCGCCCGGGGCCGGGCACTGTCGCCCGTCCGGCCGCCCGCCCGAGGGCCCCGCACTCGGCCTTCCGTCACGGTTCACTTCCCGTTCACTCTCCCCCGTCGGCCGCTTCACCTGTTCTGCCTAATTTCGGCCGTACAAGGTGCACAAGCACAGCGCTGCACCCACAACCCCGACACACGCCGCCGTAGAACGTTCAGGACACTGGGTCCGCGCCAGGCGGCTTCTGGAAGGAACACCCGAAAGTGAAGCTTTCGCGCAACAACGGGCTTCGCGCCTCTGCGATCGGTGCCCTCGTCGTCTCCGGCGCCCTCGTCCTGTCGGCGTGTGGTTCGGACGACAACACCGGCACGACCCCGAACGGCGGGAAGACGTCCGCCGCGGCGTCGAACATCAAGTGCGAGGACGCCAAGGGCCAGCTCCTCGCCGCGGGCTCCTCCGCGCAGAAGAACGCCATGGACCTCTGGGTCAAGAACTTCCAGGCCGCGTGCTCGGGCGTCGAGGTCAACTACCAGTCCATCGGCTCCGGCGGTGGCATCACCAAGTTCAACCAGGGCCAGGTCGCCTTCGCCGGCTCCGACTCCGCCCTGAAGGAGGAGGAGGTCGCCGCCTCGCAGAAGATCTGCAAGGGCGGCAAGGGCATCAACCTGCCGATGGTCGGTGGCCCCATCGCCATCGGTTACAAGCTCGACGGCGTGGACAACCTGGTCCTCGACGCCTCCACCATCGCCAAGATCTTCGACACGAAGATCACCAAGTGGAACGACCCGGCGATCGCCAAGCTGAACCCGGGCGCCAAGCTGCCGGACAGCAACATCCAGGCCTTCCACCGCTCCGACGAGTCGGGCACCACCCAGAACCTGGGCAAGTACCTCTCCACCGCCGCCGCGGCCGACTGGAAGCACGACCCGAAGGCGAAGTCCTGGCCCGCCCCGGGCGGCCAGGCCGCCAACGGCTCCTCCGGTGTCGCCGCCGCGGTCAAGGACGCCGAGGGCTCCATCGGCTACTTCGAGCTCTCCTACGCGACCGCCAACAAGATCTCCACGGTCAGCGTCAACACCGGTGCCGCCGCCCCCGTCGCCGCCACCACGGAGAACGCCTCCAAGGCCATCGCCGCCGCCAAGGTCAAGGGCACCGGCAGCGACATGGCCCTCTCCCTCGACTACGCCACCAAGGCCGAGGGCGCGTACCCGCTCGTCCTGGTCACGTACGAGATCGCCTGCGACAAGGGCAACAAGGCGGAGACCCTGCCGACCCTGAAGGCGTTCCTCAACTACGCGATCAGCGAGGAGGGCCAGAAGGTCCTCGCCGAGGCCGACTACGCCCCGATGCCGGCCGAGATCGCGGCCAAGGTCCGCGAGATCGTCCCCACCCTGTCCTGATCCCAGGCCGGGCCGGTCCGTCGGCCACCCCCGACGGACCGGCCCGGCATCCGGTGCACCGCCGCCAGGAGCCCGTACATCCGTACCGGCTCCGCAGACCGGAGAGTCGGAATGGCTACGACAACCCCACCCATAGAAAACGACGGGCGCGCCAGGGGCGCGACCCGCCCCGGAGACCGGATCTTCCTCGGGCTGTCCCGCGGATCCGGCATCACGCTCCTGGTGCTGATGGCCGCGATCGCCGGCTTCCTCACCTACCGGGCCGCGCTCGCGATCTCCCAGGACTCCACGAACTTCTTCACCACCTTCGAGTGGAACCCGGCCGGCGACCCGCCGGTCTTCGGCATCGCCGTCCTCGCCTTCGGCACGGTCGTCTCGTCGATCATCGCCATGGTCATCGCCGTGCCGGTCGCCATCGGCATCGCGCTGTTCATCTCGCACTACGCCCCGCGCAAGCTGGCCAAGCCGCTCGCGTACGTGGTCGACCTGCTCGCCGCCGTCCCCAGCATCATCTACGGCCTCTGGGGCGCGATATTCCTGGTCCCGTACCTGGACGGCCTGAACCAGTGGCTCGACGAGTACCTGGGCTGGACGTACATCTTCGACAAGGCCAGCGACGGCGTCGCCCGCAACATGTTCACCGTGGGCATCCTGCTGGCGATCATGATCCTGCCGATCATCACCAACGTGACCCGCGAGGTCTTCCTCCAGGTCCCGAAGATGCACGAAGAGGCCGCACTCGCCCTCGGCGCCACGCGCTGGGAGGTCATCCGGATGTCCGTCCTCCCCTTCGGCCGCTCGGGCATCATCTCCGCCTCGATGCTGGGCCTCGGCCGCGCGCTCGGTGAGACGATGGCAGTGGCCGTCGTGCTCTCGCCCAGCTTCGTCCTCTCGGGCCACCTGCTCGACCCGGGCGGCGGCACGTTCGCCCAGAACATCGCCGCCAAGTTCAACGAGGCGAACGAGTTCGGCCGGGACGCCCTGATCGCCTCCGGCCTGGTGCTCTTCGTCATCACCCTGCTGGTCAACGGCGCGGCCCGGTGGATCATCGCCCGCCGCAAGGAGTACTCGGGGGCCGCGGCATGAGCGACGCACGCGCGGCCGCCGGGTCGCAGACGGAGACACAGCCCGCACCTCTGCGCCGCGTGGGCGGAGAAGCGATTGATGGGGAAGCAGCATGAGCCACGCCATACAGGACCGTCCGCCGGTGCAGAGCATTGTCACGCACGACCCGCTCAAGCACGCCCGGCTCCCGCGCTGGACCCCGTTCGCCATCGCCATAGGGTCGATCGCCGGCGGCGTCGGCCTCGGTCTCGCGGCCGGCTGGCACAGCCGCATCCAGTGGGGCCTGCTCGCCGCGCTGTTCTTCGTCCTCGCGACGTACGCGATCACCACCAAGGTCGAGGGCTCCCGCCAGGCCAAGGACCGGGTCGCGACCAGCCTCGTCTGGGTCTGCTTCGTCCTGGCCGTCATCCCGCTGCTCTCCCTCGCCTGGGTCACGATCAGCAAGGGCATGGAGGTACTCGACCCGTACTTCCTCACCCACTCGATGAACGGCGTCCTGGACGCCGAGGCCGGCGGTGGTGTCTACCACGCGCTGCTCGGCACCATCGAGCAGGTCGGCATCGCGACCCTGATCGCCGCGCCGATCGGCCTGCTGACCGCGGTCTACCTCGTCGAGTACGGCGGTGGGAGGCTCTCCCAGGCCGTCACCTTCTTCGTCGACGTCATGACGGGCATCCCGTCGATCGTCGCGGGTCTGTTCATCCTCGCCACCTGGAATCTGATGCTGGGCTTCGGGCCCTCCGGGTTCGCCGGCGCGATGGCCCTCGCGATCCTGATGATGCCGGTCGTCGTCCGCTCCACCGAGGAGATGCTCAAGCTCGTCCCGAACGAGCTGCGCGAGACCTCCCTGGCCCTCGGCATCCCGAAGTGGCGCACGATCCTGAAGGTGGTCCTGCCCACCGCGATCGGCGGCATCACCACGGGCGTCATGCTCGCGGTCGCCCGCATCACCGGTGAGACGGCCCCCGTCCTGCTCCTCGTGTTCGGGACGAAGCTCATCAACCCGAACCCCTTCGAAGGCGCTCAGTCCTCCCTGCCGCTCTACGTGTACGAGCAGTACGCGGTCGGCACCGACGCAGCCGTGGCCCGCGCCTGGGGCGCCGCGCTCGTCCTGATCGCCTTCGTCATGTTCCTCAACCTGGTGGCCCGCGGCATCGCCCGCTGGAAGGCACCGAAGACCGGCCGCTGACCGCGGCCACCTGGGAAGTGAATTGATATGGCCAAGCGAATCGACGTCAGCGGCCTCTCCGCCTACTACGGCGCCCACAAGGCGATCGACGACATCTCCATGACCGTCGAGCCCCGCTCGGTGACGGCCTTCATCGGCCCCTCCGGCTGCGGCAAGTCGACCTTCCTGCGCACCCTGAACCGCATGCACGAGGTCACCCCCGGCGGCCGCGTCGAGGGCAAGGTGATGCTGGACGACGAGAACCTGTACGGCTCCCACGTCGACCCGGTCGCGGTGCGCCGCACGGTCGGCATGGTGTTCCAGCGCCCCAACCCGTTCCCGACGATGTCGATCTTCGACAACGTGGCGGCGGGCCTGCGCCTGAACGGCCGGTACAAGAAGTCCGAGCTCAACGACATCGTCGAGCGTTCCCTCAAGGGCGCGAACCTCTGGAACGAGGTCAAGGACCGCCTGAACAAGCCGGGCTCCGGCCTCTCCGGCGGTCAGCAGCAGCGTCTGTGCATCGCCCGCGCGATCGCGGTCGAGCCCGACGTCCTGCTGATGGACGAGCCCTGCTCGGCCCTGGACCCGATCTCCACGCTGGCGATCGAGGACCTGATCGGCGAGCTGAAGGAGCGCTTCACGATCGTCATCGTGACGCACAACATGCAGCAGGCCGCCCGCGTCTCGGACCGCACGGCCTTCTTCAACCTGGCGGCCGTGGGCCAGCCCGGCAAGCTGATCGAGCTGGACGACACCGAGCGCATCTTCTCCAACCCGAGCGTCCAGGCGACCGAGGACTACATCTCCGGCCGCTTCGGATAAGCCGACACCCCCGAGACCGTCCTGCGGTGCTGCATGGCGGTGCCACCACAGGACGAAAGGGCCCGCCCCCTCTACCCGAGGGGGCGGGCCCATTTCCGTACGCGTACGCCTGCCGGGAGCTACCTGCCGGGGGGCTACCCGAAGAACAGCTTCACCACGTAATAGCTCACCGCCGCCACCAGCGCCGCCGCCGGCATCGTGATGAACCACCCCAGGATGATGTTCTTCGCGACGCCCCAGCGCACCGCGTTCACCCGCTTCGTGGCGCCCACACCCATGATCGCCGAGGTGATCACGTGCGTCGTCGAGATCGGCGCGTGGAACATGAACGAGGCCGTGTACATCACGGACGCCGCCGTGGTCTCCGCCGCGAAGCCCTGCGGCGGGTCCAGCTCGATGATCCGGCGGCCGAGCGTCCGCATGATGCGCCAGCCGCCCGCGTACGTACCGAGCGAGAGCATCACGGCACAGGCGATCTTCACCCAGGCCGGGATCGCGTCACCGGCCTGCTCGACATCGGCGATGACCAGGGCCATCACCACGATGCCCATCGTCTTCTGCGCGTCCTGAAGACCGTGACCGAGCGCCATGCCCGCCGCCGACACCGTCTGGGCGATACGGAAGCCACGCTTCGCCTTGCTCGGGTTCGCCTTGCGGAAGATCCACAGGATCGCGCACATGACCAGGTAGCCGAGGAGCAGACCGACGACCGGCGAGATGAACATCGGGATGACGACCTTCTCGAGCACCCCGGACCAGATCACCTCGATCCCGCCCGCGAGCGCCGCGCCCACCATGCCGCCGAACAGCGCGTGCGAGGAGGAGGACGGAAGGCCGAAGTACCAGGTGACCAGGTTCCAGACGATCGCGCCGACCAGCGCGGCGAAGAGGATGCCCATCCCCTTGCTGCCCTCGGGCGTCTCGATCAGTCCCTTGCTGACGGTCTTGGCGACCCCGCTGCCGAGGAACGCTCCGGCGAGGTTCATCACCGCGGCCATCGCCAGCGCCGCGCGCGGCGTCAGCGCCCGGGTCGAGACCGAGGTGGCGATGGCGTTCGCGGAGTCGTGGAACCCGTTCGTATACGTGAAGCCGAGCGCGACACCGATGGTCACGATCAGCGCAAAGGTGTCCACGAAGCCTCAGGACTCCTTGACCGCGATGGTCTCCACCGTGTTCGCCACGTGCTCGAAGGCGTCGGCCGCCTCCTCCAGCACATCCACGATCTGCTTCAGCTTGAGCACCTCGATGGCGTCGTACTTGCCGTTGAAGAGGTGCGCGAGGAGCTTGCGGTGGATCTGGTCGGCCTGGTTCTCGAGACGGTTGATCTCGATCCAGTACTCGGTGAGGTTGTCCATCGTCCGCAGGTGCGGCATCGCCTCGGCGGTCAGCACGGCCGCGCGGGACAGCACCTCGATCTGCTGCTCGACACCCTTGGGAAGCTCTTCGACGTTGTAGAGGACGACCAGGTCGACGGCCTCCTCCATGAAGTCCATGATGTCGTCGAGGGAAGACGCGAGGTTGTAGATGTCCTCGCGGTCGAACGGCGTGATGAAGGAGGAGTTCAGCTGGTGGAAGATCGCGTGGGTGGCGTCGTCACCGGCGTGTTCCGCTGCCCGCATCCGCTCCGCGATCTCGGCCCGGGCGGACATGTCCGCTCCGAGCAGTTCCATGAGGAGCTTCGAGCCCGTGACGATGTTGTCCGCCGACGCGGCGAACATGTCGTAGAAGCTCGTCTCCCTGGGGGTCAGACGAAATCGCACGTGGGGTCCTCGGGGTGCTGGGTTTCGGTCAGGCTGATGCTAGGCGCATCATCCGGCCACGGCTAACCGGCGTCCCTTCAGTGTCGCCCATCAGGCACAGTGATCTGCACGTGCCCCCGCCCGGACCGGCGGGGATCGGTACCATATACCCACGAGGGGTATACACACCCTTTCTGGACAACGGGAGGACGCGATGACGACCACCGAGGCGGCCGAGGGCATCCCCCAGCCCGTCGAGAGCGCTGTGCCCGTCACCGAGCACGACCACGGCGTGCACGGCTACCACAAACAGAAGGACGAGCACCTCAAGCGGCTGCGCCGGATCGAGGGCCAGATTCGCGGTCTGCAGCGGATGGTCGACGAGGACACGTACTGCATCGACATACTCACCCAGGTGTCGGCCTCCACGAAGGCCCTGCAGTCCTTCGCGCTCCAGCTCCTGGAGGAGCACCTGCGCCACTGCGTCGCCGACGCGGCGATGAAGGGCGGCGACGAGATCGACGCGAAGGTGGAGGAAGCGACGAAGGCCATCGCACGGATGATGCGCACCTGAGAGCCGGAGCCCGGCCGACGGCCCCGGCCTCTCGGCGGCGGTCGTCGGATCGGTGGCGGTCGCTGTGTCGGTGGCGGTGGCCCTGTCGGTGGCGGTCGTCGGGGTCTCGGCGGCCGCGGTTCAGCAGCGTTCGGCTCGCTCCGTCGCGACCCTCAGCACCTCGTCGATACGGTCCGCGCTGAGCCGCTCCCCGTCGGCGGCCGAGGCCGCGATGATCAATTCGCCGCACAGCTCGATCTCGGCGAGAGCGACGCAGTCCTGGTCAGTGGGCACTGTCGCGGTACTGGGCGGAGCCACGCGCATTCACCTCTTCCTGCCGGCGTCGGTCTCCCAGCGTAGGGAGCGCGCCACGCACCGCGCATGACACGTCCGGACCATTTGGGAATGGCCTGCGGACGCCCCCCGCTACGCCTCGATCTTCCCGGCGTAGATGTCCTTCCGGTTCGGCAGCCGTACGTCGACGGCGGCACCGAACCCGTACAGCAGGGTCGTCGACGCGACCGCGACCGTACGCCCCTGGTTGGCGAAGCTGAACTGGTGACGCACCTTGCGCAGCCGCCCCTCGTGGTCCAGATACGCGTCGAAGGGCACGGTGTCCTTGGCGAACCCTTTCGCCGCCGCGGCCAGCGCCCCGCGCACCTGCGGCGAGGCCGCTCGGGCGGCCACGGCGATGTCCGTGACCCCCCGGTAGTGGCTGACTTTCACCCCTGCCAGGTCGACCTCGCCGACGTACGTCACCTGCCGCACGCCGCGCAGCAGCTCGGCTGCGGCGGCCGGGTCGGTGGCCCCGCCGGTGACGAGGTTGCCGTCGTCGAGGGTGGTGGTGTCCACCCGTACCCACTTGTCGGCCGGGACGCCGGCCCCGCGGTTCTTCATGTAGAGCGCGCCGGGCGCCAGCAGTTCGGTGATGGGCCGGTGCTCGGAGGCCCCGGCGGCGTCCTTGGGCAGGACGACCTGGAGGCGTCCGGTACGACGGCGGAAGTCGTACCCGCCCTCGCCCCGGATGGTCACCCGGGTCCCGCCGGTCGCCATCTCCATGCTCGTACTCGCCTTGGAGGTGCCGGCCCTGGTCAGCACCTCGGCCGCGTCCCGCACGGTCCTCGTCGGGTCGCCGCCCGGCTTGGGGTCCTCGGGGGCGGCGCACCCGCCCGTGGTCACCGCCCCGACCAGGACCGCCGCGACAGCGAGGGAGCCGCCCCCGCGCCCGTACCGCTGCACCACCATCGCCTGCCAACCCCCAACGCCGTACCGCTGCCTGTCCGGGACCCGCCCGACCCGCCTAACGACGGTCCTGGGCCACCCGTCACGCGCAGTACGGTGGATCCGTGCATCAGCAGGCCCCGCATCACACGACCACGACGGAACGCGGCTCCTTCGCGATAGCCCGGTGCAGCTGTGGCTGGACGGGCCCGGCACGCCGATCGAGGGAGAAGGCCCGGTCGGACGCGACGACGCACGCGGCGGAGGCACGGCAGCCGACCGCCTAGGGGTACAGGCAGTGCCGACCGCGGCCAGGTCCCCCACCACGCCCCGCGGTCGGCCCTTACGCGGCCAGGTCCTTCTCGGCGGACCCCATGCGCTGCTCGGGGACGCCGAGCGTCTCGGGCAGCGGGCAGCGCTCTGCGGCGCTCCGGGAGCGGACCAGCCTCGCCCCGTGCCGGGAGCGGGCGACGGCGGAGACCAGCGGGGTCAGCAGGGCGAGGGCGACGGGCGCGAGGAGCAGGGCCACCGCCGTACCGAGGGCGAAGCCGCCGATGACGTCGGTCGGGTAGTGCACGCCCATGTAGACGCGGCAGAAGCCCTCGGCGAAGGCGAGGGCGATGGCGGCGAGGCCGAACTTCCGGTGGGCGACGAAGATCCCGACGCCGATGGCCATCGCCATGGTGGCGTGGTCGCTGACGAAGGAGAAGTCGGTCTTGCCGTCGACGAGGACGTCGAGGCCCTCGTGGTCCTTGAACGGCCGGGGCCGCTCGACGAACCCCCGGATGGGGATGTTGACGAGCAGCGCGATGCCCGCGGCGATCGGGGCCCAGACGAGTCCCGAGAGGGCGGTGACGGAGTCGGTGAGCGTGCCGCGCCGGCGGACGCTCCACCAGCACCCGAGCGCGACGAGGACGAGGCCGAGCATGATCCCGTACTCGCCGACGAACCCCATGACGCGGTCGAACCACGGCGGGGCTTCCCGCGCCAGCCCGTTGATGTCGTAGAGCAGGCTGACATCGGGGTTCGAACCGTCCGATGCGAGTCCAGCCATCTGCTGAGGCCCCTTGCCTTGTCACGTGAGTCGACCGTGGCCGGTCGGATCAGGAAACGAACCGCCTGAGGCGGGCGTTCCGCTCTTCCTCGACGATCACCATGACGTTACCGAAGAGAGACACGTCGTCGCAGCTCAGGGCCTGCGCTTGACGGAGAGTTCCGACCAGTTCCGGCCATGTCCGACGGAATGTCAGGTCTGCGGCAGGTGGGTCGGCAGCGCAGCCGCGCCCTCCTCGGTGACCCGGGTCGCCCCGAAGTAGTCCGGAGTGTCGACCTTGGTGAAGCGGATCACGGCCCCGGTGCGCGGCGCGTCGATCATGTAGCCGCCGCCGACGTAGATGCCGACGTGCCTGATGGCACGTGAATTGGTCAGGTCGTCGGAGAAGAAGACGAGGTCACCCGGGAGCAGCTCGGCGCGGGCCGGATGAGGCCCCGCGTTGTACTGGTCGTTGGCGACGCGCGGCAGCTCGATCCCGACGGTCCGGTACGCGGCCTGTGTCAACCCGGAGCAGTCGAATCGGCCATTCTGCGCGGCTGTTCCCGTACCGCCCCAGAGATAGGGCGTGCCGAGCTTCTGCTGCGCGAAGTGGATCGCTCCGGCGGCCTGCCGCGAGGGGTCGACCCGGCCCAGGGGCCGGGCGAAGCTCTTCTCCAGGGAGCGGATGATCCGCACGTAGTTCTGTGTCTCGCTGATGCGCGGCACCCCGCCGGACTTTATGACCCGGTACGCCCCCGCGTTGTACGCGGCGAGCATGTTGTTCGTCGGGTCGCCCGGCACGTCCTTCACATAGCCGGCGAGCTCGCAGTCGTACGAGGCGGCGGACGGGATCGCGTCCGCCGGGTCCCAGACGTCCCGGTCGCCGTCCTTGTCGCCGTCGATCCCGTGGCCCGCCCAGGTGCCGGGGATGAACTGGGCGATGCCCATGGCGTTGGCGGGCGAGACGACCCGCGGGTTCCAGCCGCTCTCCTGGTAGAGCTGCGCGGCGAGCAGGGCGGGGTTGATGGCGGGGCAGAGGTTCCCCCACTTCTGCACCAGCCCCTGGTACGCGGCCGGCACGGCCCCCTTGGCCAGCCCGACGGTGCCGTTCTTGGCGTTCCCGGCACCACCGAGGAGCCCGGCGGCGGCGGAGTACGTCCCGACGACGAGCAGCGCGACGAAGCCGAAGCACATCCCGATGACCCCGGCGCCCACCAGCCACGCCTTGCGCGCCCCTCGCGCCCTACGCACCGTCAACCACCCCTAGGGTCTTGGCAGTCCATCCCGGCCAAGTCTAGGTGGCGGGAGGCTGTTCGGGGGGTGGCGAACGGGACGGACCGGAAGTGTCCCGAGGCGGCCGACAGCCCCCGCGGACGACACCGCCCGCACTACAGTGCGGCGACGTGGACCCCTTGAGACCCGGGCAGGACCCCGCGCGCATAGGCGACCACATCCTGCTCGGGGACGGGGATTGGACGGTGGTCGCCTACCGCGCCGACGGCGACGACCGGGCCGAGTGGCGGCGCTTCGGCTGCACGGGCTTCCACACACCGCCGTCCCGGCCCTAGGTCGTGCCCGGAGGGATCCGTCCACGCCGCCCTCACTTCCGCTTCAGCACCTCCACCAGGCTGGAGCTGCTGTCCTGTCCGTGTCCCGCCTCGACACCGCGCCGGAAGAGGTCGACGACGGCGGCGGGGAGCGCTCCGTCGACGCCCGCGTCGGTGACGGTGTGCAGGACGTGTTCGGTGCTCGCCAGCCCCATCGCGAGACGGTCGACGTCACCGGAGTGGTCACCGGCGTCGACGCGCGGTGCGTAGAACTCCACGAACTGCTGCAGGTCCAGGGCGTTGACGGCGTACGGCAGGAGGTCGGCGGCCTTGAAGCCGTGCGCGTCGGCGAGCGCGAGGGCCTGCCAGTAACCGCTGAGGGCGGTCCAGAACATGACCATGTTGAGCTGATAGAACAGCGCGGCCAGACCGGGGTCCTCGCCACGGTAGTCCGTGCCGGTGAGCACTTCGAGGGCGGGGCGGTGGGCCTCGAAGACCTCGCGCGGGCCGCTGTAGAAGGCGGAGGAGCCGGGGTCGCCGATGCCGGACGGCGGCACGAGCACCCCACCGGTGAGCTGGACCGCGCCCCGCTCCTGCGCCCAAGCCGCGGCCGCCTGGGCCCGACGGGGTGTGTCGGAGCTGAGGTTGACGAGGACCCGGCCGGCCAGGACAGCGGGGTCGACCCCGTCCAGTACGGCGTACAGAGCCGCGTAGTCGGTGAGGCTGACGATCACGAGCTCGTTGGCGGCCACGGCCTCGGCGGGTGAGGCGGCGAGGACGGCGCCGCGGCGCACGAGGTCGTCGGCGCGGGAGGCGGTGCGGTTCCACAGGGTGACGCGGTAGCCCTGGTCGAGATAGGCGCCGGCCATGGCGTGGCCCATGGGGCCGAGCCCGATGACGGTGACGGAGTTGCGCATAGCGATGTCCTCCCTAAAACGAACGCTCTATTTAGAGCCGGGACCAGAAACGTAGCACAGCTCTAAAACGAACGCTCTACTCAATGCCTCGTTACACTCACCCCATGCAGACCAGCACCGGCTCCACGAGCACGCGGGATCGGATCATCGTCGCCGCCTCCCGCCTCATCCAGCGCCAGGGATACGTCGGCACAGGCATCAAGCAGATCGCCACCGAGGCGGAGGCCACCCTCGGCTCCGTCTACCACTTCTTCCCCGGCGGGAAGGAAGCCGTGGCGGTCGCGGCGATGGAGTACGGCCGCGAGGAGTTCGCCGCGGTCCTGCGTACCGCTCTGGACGGCGAGGACGACCCCGCCGAGGCCGTCGACGCCTGCGCCCGCCTCCTGGCCAAGGAACTCCGCGCCTCCGGCTGGACCGACGGCTGCCCGGTCACCGCGGCCGCCCTGGAGACGCTCGGCACGGACAACCCCATCCAACGCGCCTGCGCCGAAGCCCTGCTGGCCTGGCAGAACCTGGTCGCCGACAAGCTCCTCGGCTGCGGCTTCCCGGACCCCGAGGCGCGCGATCTCGCGGCGACGGTCATCAACACCCTGGAAGGCGCCGAAGTGACCGCCCAGGTCACGCGCTCGGAGACCCCGCTCCTGCTGGCCGGCCGCCACCTCTCCCGACTGATCGCCTCCTACGCCTGACGACCACCCCAAGAGTGCAACAACGACAGTCATTGCCCGGAGTCACCCTCCGTGATACACAGAGTGACCATACGCTTCTTCGTAGAGAAACCGGCCACACCGTCGCAGGTCAAGACGGCCAGTTCGGTCATGTGTGCGGGGATCGGGTAAAGAGAGCCGTCAAGCCGTCACACGCGAGCGGTTTCATCAGCGAAGATAGGGCGATGACCCATGCCATCGGGCAGGGGCGACGAACTACCCAACAGGGGCGGTGAGTTACATGTACCTGGCGGCCGAGAAGGGCGACATCACCACCATCATCGGTGGAATCGCCCCGAACTGGGGGCCTTTCGGGAGCCTGGGCAATGAAGCCAAGGTGATGATCGAGGTCGTGATGGCCGTGGCCATCCTGCTCTGCCTCGGCATCGCCATCTGGGGTGCGGCGAAGCAGCGCATCGGCGCGACCGCCCTCAGGGACACGTTCAGCGCCGAGCAGGGCAAGGGCCTGATCGTGGCCGGTCTGACCGGAGTCTTCATCATCGGATCACTCGGGACGCTGTTCACGATCGTGTACGGGATGGCCGTCTAACCACCGAGGTCACGTTCCCTGATGTCCAGTCAGCACACCGCGCCCGCGCGGAAACCACGAACGGTTGAGGGGGCGTACCCGTCATGAGCCTCGGCGACGACAACGACGGCTTCGGCGGCTCGGGCCAGACCCGCACGCGCCTCCCCGAGGGCGGCACCGGCGACGTCTACGGCGGCGCCCGCCGCCCACCGGCCCGCACCTCGCGGTCGCTCGTCACGGTCGTGGGCGTGGTGGTCCTGCTGATCGCCGCGATCGCCTTCGCGAACAGAGGCGGCGCCGGGGACGAGACCGGCGACAACGCCGCGGCCTCCTCCTCCGCCCCCGGCGCCCCCGCCCCGACGGCGGCGACGGGCGTCCGCCCGGTGACGGGCAAGAACGGCACGATCCCGACGGGCTTCGCCCGAGACGAACAGGGCGCCCAGAGCGCGGCGGTGAACTACTCGGTACCGCTCGGATCCGCCGACATGTTCGTGGCCTCCCGCCGCCACGAGATCGTCAACTCGGTCTACGCCCCGGCAGCTGCCGCCGAACGCGGCGACGACCTGGACAAGGTCTACTCGGACAAGGGATTCCTCGCCCGCATCGGGCTGCAGGAGGACGGCACGGCTCCGAGCGGGCTGACGTTCATCTCCCGGGTCATCCCCGTGGGCTCGAAGATCGAGAGCTACAGCAGTGACCGGGCCACGGTCGCCGTCTGGTTCTCGTCGCTGTTCGGCATGGCCGGCGAGGGGTCCACGAACCCCGTGTCCGAGAGCTGGTACACGACCACGTACCAACTGCAGTGGGTCGGCGGCGACTGGAAGGTGACGGACTTCGACCAGAAGGACGGCCCGGTGCCGGTCGGCCGTGACCAGAGGGCCTCCAGCGCGGAGGAGATGGCCGACGCCGTCGACCAGTTCGGGGGGTTCACCTATGCCCGGTAAGCGTCCGCCTCGTACGCTCGCCATCGTCGCCGCCGCCACCGCGGTACAGGCCTCGCTGGTTCTTCTTGGAGGTCGTGCCTTCGCGGCGCCGACACCGACGCCCAGCCCGAGCACGAGCAACGACCCGTGCGACCTTATCCGCGGGCCCGCACGCGAATACTGCAACAGCGGCGAACCCGGCAGCTCCGGCCGCACCGGGCTCGAGGACCCCACCACCGCCCTCGACCCCCTCTCCTCCCTCGCCCGCGGCTGCGCCGACGCCGCCGTCGCCATCGTCGACAAGCTCTCCCAGGCCGTCAAAGAGACCGCCGACGTCGACTTCACCAACCTCGAGTTCCTCGGCCGCTACGCCATCGTCTTCGCCGCCGCCACCTTCCTCACCCTCCTCCTCTGGCTCCTCGCCGTCGCCAAGCGCGCCATCCGCGGCGTCCCCCTCACCACCGCCATCTCCGAGGCCATCGGCTTCCTCTGGCTGACCGTCCTCGCCTCCGCCTTCACCCCGCTCATCCTCTACACCGTCGTCAACGCCACCGACGCCGTCACCGAAGTCATCGCCTCCGGCACCGGCCAGCAGACCGACGTCTTCTTCGGCAGCTTCAAACAAGCCCTGCAGAAGGGCGACGACATCGGCGGCGGGCCGATCATGCTGATCATCGTGTCGCTGGTGAGCATCCTCGCCGCCGGCGTGCTCTACCTCGAGCTGTTCCTGCGCGCCGTCCTGCTCTACGTCGGCGCCCTCCTCGGCGTCGTCGTCTACGCCGGGCTCGTCGACAAGAACATGTGGGGCCACGTCCGCCGCTGGGCCGGGATCATGATCGCGGTCATCCTCGTCAAGCCGGTCATCGTCATCGTCCTCGGCCTCGCCGGCGCGCTCTCCTCCGGAACCGGACCCGACTCGTTCTCCGCCGTCGTGTCCGGGCTCGCGATCATCCTGCTCGCCATCTTCGCCTCCGCCATGATCTACCGCTTCGTCCCCGGCTTCGGCGACGAGATCGTCGCCTCCCGCAACAACCGCCTCCACCGCGCCGGCGAGAACGCGGCCGCCGCCGTCATCTCCTCCCCCGCCTCCCTCGTCTCCCAGGGCATCAAGACCCACAGCGCCCGCGGCGACGGCGGCCAGAGCCAAGGAGGAAGCGGCAACAGCCGCCCCGCCAACCCCCTCGCCGGCGGTGTCGCCGCCCACAGCAGCCGCGGGGGCTCGGCCGGGGGCGGCGGCGGAACTGTCCCCTCCGCCGCACCCCCGCCCCGTAGCAGCAGCCCCACATCAGGCACCCCGCACAGCAGCCGCAAGAACACAGGAAGCACAGGAGGTGGAGGGCGTTGACGACCCAGTCCCAGCCGGTCACGCCCCGCCGTACGTATCTCATCGGCCGCGCCCGGCCGAACGCGATCGTCGGCAAGAACCGCGAGACCGGCGAGATCGCCCTGATCATCGCCGGTGCGTTCCTCGGCATGATGAGCGGACTCCTCGTCCCCGTCCTCACCCTGCGGATCGTGCTGCTCACCGGCTTCCCGATGCTCGCGCTCGCCGCCGTGTACGTCCCGTACAAGCACCGCACGTTCTACAAGTGGTTCGAGATCAACCGCAGCTACAAGCGGAGCCTGAAGCGCGGCACCGCCTACCGGTCCGCCGCCGCCGAAGCCGGCACACGGCTCGACGGCCGCGAGGTCGAGATCGGCCCGCCCCCCGGCATCGGCCGGATCAACTGGCTCGCCGCACCCTTCGGCCCCGACGAGATCGCCGTACTCCTCCACGCCGACCGCCGCACCGTCACCGCCGCCATCGAGATCGAAGGCCCCGGCGTCGGCCTGCGCGACAGCGAGGACCAGGAAGCGCTGGTGGACCGTTTCGGCACGCTCCTCAAGCACGTCGCCAACGGAGACGGCTTCGTCACCCGCCTCCAGATGCTCGCCCGCACCCTCCCCGCCGACCCCGACGCCCACGCCAAGGACGTCGGCCAGCGCGGCGACCCGCACGCCCCGGCCTGGCTCCAGGAGTCGTACGAACAGCTCCAGTCCATGGTCTCCACCTCCAGCGAGCAGCACCGCGCCTACCTCGTGGCCTGCATGCACTACACCCGCGAACTCGCCGCCGAGGCCAATGCCATGGCCCGCGCCGCCCGCCACACCTCCGGCGCCCGCAGGCTCGACCGCGACGCCGGACTCGCCGTCGTCATGGCCCGCGAACTCACCGACATCTGCGCCCGCCTCGCCGAGGCCGACATCCGCGTACGCCAGCCCCTCGGCCAGTCCCGGCTCGCCTCCCTCGTGCACTCCATGTACGACCCGGACCACCCCATCGACCACATCCAGGCCATGACGAAGCGAAACGCCTGGCCCGCCGAACTCGACGCGATGGAACCGACCTACCTCCAGGCCAAAACCCGCGAGTCCTCCACCCGCGCCCCCTGGTGCCACGCCACCGCCTGGGTGAAGGAGTGGCCGATGACCCCCGTCGGCGTCAACTTCCTCGCCCCGCTCCTCGTCCACACCCCGGACGTGATCCGTACGGTCGCCGTGACCATGGACCTCGAACCCACCGAGGTCGCCATCGAGCGGATGCTCACCGAGAAGACCAACGACGAGGCCGAGGCCTCCCGCCAGGCCAAGATGAACCGCACCGTCGACCCGCGCGACATCGCCGCGCACGGCCGGCTCGACCAGCGGGGCGAGGACCTCGCCAGCGGCGCCGCGGGCGTCAACCTCGTCGGGTACATCACCGTCTCGTCGCGCTCGCCCGAGGCCCTGGCCAGGGACAAGCGCACGATCAGGGCCTCCGCCGGCAAGTCCTACCTGAAGCTGGAGTGGTGCGACCGCGAGCACCACCGGGCCTTTGTGAACACGTTGCCGTTCGCGACCGGCATCCGCCGCTAGCCACGAGACGCCAGCCGCTAAGGGGCCCGCGCACATGCGAGATCCACTCTCCGCCGTCACCGAGGCGTTCACCTCCTTCCTCTTCGGGAAGGTGGAGACGACCCGGCTCCCCGTCCGTACCTCCACCGGACAGGCCCAGGCCGTCTACCTCCCGACGGCCGCCCCCGGCCTCGGCGACTCCGGCGTGATCATCGGCCGCGAGGTCTACAGCGGCAAGGGCTACATCTACGACCCCTTCCAGCTGTACGGCCAGCAGCTCCCGGCACCCCACTGGCTCGTGCTCGGCGAATCCGGCAACGGCAAGTCCGCGCTGGAGAAGACCTACGTCCTGCGCCAACTGCGCTTCCGCGACCGCCAGGTCGTCGTCCTCGACGCCCAGGGCGAGGACGGCGTCGGCGAATGGAACCTCATCGCCCAGGAACTGGGGATAACCCCCATCCGCCTCGACCCGATGGTCGCCGTCGACGCCGGCATCCGGCTCAACCCGCTCGACCCGTCGATCACCACGACCGGGCAGCTCGCCCTGCTCCGTACGATCATCGAGGTCGCCATGGGCCACGGCCTCGACGAGCGCGCCGGCTTCGCGCTCAAGGTCGCCCACGCGTACGTCAACGAACACATCACCGACCGCCAGCCGATCCTCACCGACATCGTCGAGCAGCTCCGCCACCCCAAGGAGGAGTCGGCGGAGGCGATGAACGTCGACATAGACGACGTACGCGCCTGGGGCCTGGACGTCGCCCTCGTCCTCGACCGGCTGGTCGACGGCGACCTGCGCGGCATGTTCGACGGCCCGACCACCGTCGGCATCGACCTCGATGCGCCGCTCATCGTCTTCGACCTCTCCCACATCGACCGCAACTCCATCGCCATGCCGATCCTCATGGCGATCGTCGGCGTGTGGCTGGAGCACACCTGGATCCGCCCCGACCGGAAGAAGCGCATCTTCCTGGTCGAGGAGGCCTGGCACATCATCAACAGCCCCTTCGTGGCGCAGCTTTTCCAGCGGCTGCTGAAGTTCGGCCGCCGACTCGGCCTGTCCTTCGTCGCCGTCGTCCACCACCTCTCGGACGTCGTGGACGGCGCGGCGGCACGGGAGGCCGCGGCCATCCTCAAGATGGCCTCGACCCGGACCATTTATGCCCAGAAAGCCGACGAGGCCCGCGCCACCGGACGCGTCCTCGGCCTGCCACGCTGGGCGGTCGAGATCATCCCGACGCTCACCCCCGGCATCGCCGTCTGGGACGTCAACGGCAACGTGCAGGTGGTCAAACACCTCATCACCGAGAAGGAACGGCCGCTCGTCTACACCGACCGCGCCATGACGGAGTCGTCCGTCGATCCCGACATGGACCCGTCCATCGACCCGGAACTGGAGTGGGAGACGGAACAGCGCGCCGCGCTCATCGAGCAGCACCTGAACGACACGGTGGCCTGAGATGTCCCGGGAACGACAGCAGGGAGGTATCCCGGACGGCCTGGTGATCGGCCTCGTCGGCTTCGTCCTCGGCCTGAGCGTGCTGGTCTGGACGGCGACCGGCCTGGCCGCCCTGCTCTCGAAGGGCGCCTGGCCGGCCGGGGTCACCTTCACCAGGACCCCGATGGCCGTACGCGCCCTGATCGGCAGCCCCCAGGACCTGCCGGGCGCGTGGCCCGACACCCCGGCGGACGAACTGTCGGGGTACGGGCTGTTCTGGGGTCTGCTCATCGGCGAGCTGATGGTGCTGATCGTCTTCGGGGTGTTCGTGGTGGGCACGCTGGCCCGGTGGAGAGCGGTACGGGCGGGCAGACGGGCCGCGTACGGTACGGCAGCGACTGTTGTCGCGGAGCGGACGCCCGCCGGGGCCGCCGTGGAGACCCCGGCCGCGCAGCCGACGGCCGGAGAAACCCCGGCCCCGCAACCGGCCCCGCAACCGGCCCCCGTCGCGCCGGAGACCGTAGCAGCCCCGGCCCCCACCCGCGAAGCCCCCGCCCCCGAAGCCGTCGTCCCCGCGCCCCGCGCCCCCCGTCTCCTCTACGGCGCCCCCGCCACCCGCCGCCCCGCCGCCCTCCAGGCCGTCCAGGACGCCGAAGGCCCCGTGCTCGTCGTCACCTCCGACCCCACGGTCTGGGCGGAGACCAAGGACGCCCGCGGCAAGCTCGGCCCCGTCCTCGTCTACGACCCCTGCCACCTCTGCGACACCCCCGCCCGCCTCCACTGGTCGCCGTCCGAACACTGCGAGGAGCCGGCCACGGCCCAGGAACGGGCGATCGCGCTCCTCGCCCCCGTACGCCCGCCGTCCCGTCTGGACGCCGCCGTCGCCGACACCGCCGAAACGCTCCTGCGCTGCTGGCTGCACGCCGCCGCCCTGGACGGCCGCCCCTTCAAGCAGGTCCACCGCTGGGCGCAGGGCGCGGGCGCCCACGAGCCCGTACGGATCCTCCGCACCCACCCCAAGGCCGCCGCCGGCCACGCCGGACTGCTGGAGTCCGCCCTCACCGCCCACGCGGAGCGCCGCGATGTGGCACAGGAGTTGACGGCCCGTGCGCTCTCCGCGCTCTCCTCGATCCACATCAGGGACGCCTGCGCCCCGAATCGAACGGATTCGTTGACGCTGGAATCATTCGTGGCGGAAGGGGGCACCCTTTATGTGGTGGGCGAACCGATCGAGGACCCGCGCACCCACCCGGGCGCGATGCCTCTGCTCACCGCCCTCACCGCAAGCGTGGTCGAGCACGGCCGCCGCATGGCCGCACGGTCATCCGACGGTCGGCTCGACCCACCAATGACGCTCGTCCTCGACGACGTCGCCGCGGTGGCTCCTCTTCCCCGGCTCCCGGAACTGCTGGAGAACGGTCAGGACCAGGGCCTGCCGACCCTCGTCCTGCTCCGCTCCCAGGAACAGGCCCGCGCCCGCTGGCCCGAACCGCTCCCTCAGACGTAGGCGCGGCAGCGCAAGCTCCCCGCCTACGAGCTGAGCACCGGCCGCCGGATCTCGTACTCCACCTCGCGCGTCATCTCGTCCCCCGGCATGGGCACGGTCTCCCCCGACTCCACGAAACCGAACCGCCGGTAGAAGGCCCGGGCCCGCGCGTTGGCCTCGTGCACGTAGAGCCGCACCCGCTGGATCTCCGGCTCCGGCAGCGACCAGGACCACTCCACGCCCGCCCGGAAGAGCGCCTCGGTCGCCCCGTCACCGCGCGCCTCCGGCCGTACGTACACGCCCACTATGTGCGTCTGGTCGATCTTCGCCGGCTCCCCGAACCGCACCTCGTCCGCCGGCCGCTCCACCAGCACCGAGATCGTGCCCACCCACCTCCCGTCCAGCGCCTCGGCCACGAACTGACGCGCGCCCGTCCCGCCCTCGGCCGCCCCCTCCGTCCGCTCCCGCCAGAACGCATCGGGCCGGGCCACGGCCACGTCGTACGTCTCCAGGAAGGCCAGGTGCGCCACCGGGTCCTGGAGGGCCGCGAGCCGAATCTCGCGCGCCCGCTCCCACTCATCGGCGCGAATCGCGCGTATCAGATAGTCCATGGCCCGATCTTCACCGCCACCGGCCGCCCCCGACAAACCCATATCCCCGTCGTACCCCGGTACTACGTCGCCCCGCCCCGCTCCCACCCACGGTCGGACGATCCGCCGCCGCCCGCTCCGTAGCGTCGTGGACATGATCCGAGCAGAAGAACTCACCAAACGGTACGGCTCCAGGACCGTCGTCCAGGACCTCAGTTTCACCGTCCGCCCCGGCGCGGTCACCGGGTTCCTCGGCCCCAACGGCGCCGGAAAGTCCACCACCTTGCGCATGCTCCTCGGCCTCGACGCCCCCACCCGCGGCCGATCCACCATCGGCGGCCGCGCCTACGCCTCCCATCCCGCGCCCCTCACCCAGGTCGGCGCGCTCCTCGAAGCCCGCTCCCTGCACCCCGGCCGATCGGCCTTCCACCACCTCATGGCGCTCGCCCACACCCACGGCATCCCGCGCTCCCGCGTCGAGCACGTCCTCGGCCTCACGGGCCTGACCGACGTCGCCCGCCGCCGCGTCAAGGGCTTCTCGCTCGGCATGGGCCAGCGCCTCGGCATCGCCGCCGCGCTCCTCGGCGACCCGCAGACCGTCGTCCTCGACGAGCCCGTCAACGGCCTGGACCCCGAGGGCGTGCTGTGGATCCGTACGCTGCTCAAGTCCCTGGCGGCCGAGGGCCGTACGGTCCTCGTCTCCTCCCACCTGATGAGCGAGATGGCGCTGACCGCCGACCATCTGATCGTCATCGGAAAGGGCCGGCTCCTCGCCGACACGACCGTCGAGGCCCTCGTACGGGAGTCCGGCGGCGCCTCGGTCAAGGTGGTCACCCCCGAGCCGGCGCGGCTGCGCGCCCTGCTCCCGGAGGCCCGCATCACCGAAGAGTCCCCCGACACCCTCCGTATCACCGGCGTGGACTCCGTACGGATCGGCGGCACCGCCGCCGACCACGGGGTCCCGCTCCATGAACTCACCCCGCAGACCGCCTCCCTGGAGCAGGCGTTCATGGACCTCACCCACGACTCGGTCGAATACCAAGGAGCAGCGGCATGAGCACCCCCGTCATCACCCACGCGACCACTCCCGTGATCACCCCCGCCCGCATCCTGCGCTCCGAATGGCACAAGCTGTGGACGGTCCGCTCGACCTGGATCACCGTCCTCACCTCGGTCGCCTTCCTCCTCGGCATCGGCATCCTCATGGGCGCCACCTACACCTCCGACGGCGGCGACTCCGACGTCGACACGGTCGTCCTCACCCTCTACGGCTCCCAGCTCGGCGGGATCTGCCTCGCCGTCCTCGGCATCCTGGTCACCGCCGGCGAGTACGCCACCGGCCTCATCAGAGCCTCGCTGGCCGCCGTCCCGCGCCGCACGCCGGTCCTGTGGGCAAAGGCCGCGGTCTTCACGGCGGTCGTCTTCACCGTCTCCTTCGTGACCGCCCTGATCACCTTCCTCACCGCGCAGATCTTCCTCTCCGACACCGACCAGGCGGCCTCCCTCACCGACGACGGCGTCCTGTCCGCCATCGCGGGAAACGCCGCAGGCGTCACGCTGCTCAGCCTCATCGCCCTCGGCCTCGGCGCCGCGCTGCGCTCGGTGCCGGGCGCCATCGGGGCCTTCATCGGCGGCGTGCTGATCCTGCCCGAGGTCCTCGGCATGCTCCCGTACGACGCGATCGGGACCGCGATCAGGTACTTCCCCACCCAGGCCGCCGGAGCCCTCGGCTCCGCCGACCCGATGCCGGGCGCGGCCTCCCCGGGCGGCGCCCTGCTCGCCCTCTGCCTGTGGGCGGCGGCGGCCCTGATCGTCCCGGCCCTGTTGCTGAAGCGGCGAGACGTCTAGCCGGTGACGTACGAGGATGAGCGGGTGATCACGGAGAAGCGGCCCGGCACGGAAGAGGAACCCCTCAGCCGGTACATCCAGCGACTGACCCAGCGTGCCCGGGCCTTCGACGTACGCCGCCCCTGGGTCTGGGACGGACTGCTCACCACCTTCTGGACGGGCGCGGCCCTGGTCGACGCGGCGGGTGGCTGGCGGAACATCGCCCGCGACCCTTCCGTCCCGGTCTGGCTGGTCCTCGCCCTGAGCCTGACCTTGTCGGTCCCCCTGTTCTGGCGCCGCCGCCGCCCCCTGCCCGTCCTCGTCGTGATGGCGTGCGCCTCGCTCGTCAGCTGCTGCACCGGAGCCTTCCTCCAGGCCGGCTTCCTCCAGGCGGTCGCCGTCTTCGGCATCGCCCTGCGGCTGCCGCTGCGCACCCTCTGGTGGACGCCAGCCCTGATCACCCCACCCCTCGTGGTGGGTGCGATCCGCTTCCCGCAGGGAAGCTGGGACCAACAGGTCGTCCCCACCCTGTGGGCGTACGCGATGGTCGCCCTGCTCGGCATCGCGGTCCGCTCCCGCAAGGACTACACGGCCGCCCTCGTCGACCGGGCCCACCGCCTCGAGATCGAGCGCGACCAGCAGGCCCAGCTGGCGGCGGCCGCCGAACGCACCCGCATCGCCCGCGAGATGCACGACATCATCGGCCACAACCTCTCCGTCATCACCGGCCTCGCGGACGGCGGCCGGTACGCCGCGGCCAAGAGCCCCGAGCAGGCCGCCCAAGCCCTCGACGCCATCGGCACCACCAGCCGCCAGGCACTCGCCGAACTCCGCCGCCTGCTGCGCGGCGAGGCCGTACGCGACCCGCAGCCCACCCTGGCCGACCTCGGCTCGCTGATCGCCGGCGTACGGACCGCGGGCCTGCCGGTACGGCTGGAGATCCGCGACGAGCCCGCTCCCGAGGCCCAACCCCTCCCACCGGGAGCCCAGCTGACGGTCTACCGGGTCGTCCAGGAAGCACTGACCAACACGCTCAAGCACGCCGGCCCCGGGGCCGAGTCCTCCGTCCTCCTCTCCTACGGCCCGGAGGACGTGACGCTGTCGGTGGCGGACACGGGCGGCCCCGGGAGCGACATCATCGGCACCGGCCAGGGAGTTACGGGTATGCGCGAGCGCGCCGCCCTCTACGACGGCACACTCGAAGCGGGCCCTCTGCCGACCGGCGGCTGGCGCGTACGGCTCCGACTCCCCCTGGAGGATTCCCCCTCGTGACGACCGTGCTCATCGCGGACGACCAGCCGATGCAACGCTTCGGATTCCGCATGCTGTTGGAGAGCCAGGACGACATGACGGTCGTCGGTGAGGCACCGAACGGCACCGAGGCGATCCGCCTCGTGGACCGGTACCACCCCGATGTCGCCCTGATGGACATCCGGATGCCGGGCCTCGACGGCATCGAGGCCACGCGCCGCATCATCGCCGCCGGTGCCCGCACCCGCGTCCTGATCGTCACGACCTTCGACCTCGACGAGTACGCCTACGAGGGCCTCCGCGCCGGCGCCAGCGGCTTCCTCGTCAAGGACGCCCAGCCCGAGGAGCTCCTGTCGGGCATCCGCGCGGTCGCCGGCGGCGACGCGGTGGTGGCGCCCAGCCTCACCCGCCGCCTCCTGGACGCGTACATCCACCACCTGCCGCCCACCGCGGGCCCCCCACGGGAGGACCCCCGCCTCTCGGCCCTCACGGACCGGGAACGCGAGATCCTCACGGTCATCGGCCAGGGCTGGACGAACACGGAGATCGCGACCCGCCTCCACCTCGCGGAATCCACGGTGAAGACCCACGTGAGCCGCATCCTGTCGAAGACGGGCGCCCGCGACCGCGTCCAGGCAGTGATCCTGGCGTACGACACCCAGCTCGTCAGCCCGGGTCGGCCATGAGCTCCCACCCCTGGCCTCGCGCTTTCCCAAGACCGGCAAGCCGGCCGGCTCGCTAGCATGCGACGCATGGCCATCAAACTCGAGAACGTCGGCATCGCCGTTCGCGACCTCGAAGCAGCGATCTCCTTCTTCACCGATCTCGGCCTCACGGTCGTCGGCCGTGCCACGGTCAGTGGCGAGTGGACCGACACCGCCGTCGACCTTGATGGCAATCACGCCAACATTGCGATGCTCCAGACACCAGACGGTCATGGTCGCCTTGAGCTCTTCGAGTACATCCACCCCGAAGCGATCGAGTCGGAGCCCACTCGTCCCAACGAGATCGGCATGCATCGCGTCGCCTTCTCGGTCGACGACATCGACAAAGCCCTCGAGACAGCCGCACAGCACGGATGCTTTCCGCTTCGCGGTGTGGGGACCTATGAGAACGCCTACAAGCTCACGTACGTCCGCGGTCCCAGCGGCATCCTTGTGATGCTCGCCGAGGAGCTGAAGAAGAACTGACGGCTGATCGGGTCAACCGAGCCCTAAACGCAGAAAAGCCCCGCACCATAAGGTGCGGGGCTTTCCCACAATGATTGTTCGGCGGCGTCCTACTCTCCCACAGGGTCCCCCCTGCAGTACCATCGGCGCTGAAAGGCTTAGCTTCCGGGTTCGGAATGTAACCG
>NZ_JBIAPJ010000006.1:0-56427 GCF_042888285.1 Streptomyces sp. NPDC003035
GGGGCGCCCAGCACTGGCAGAAGTCCCTGACCAGCACCACCCGTAAGACCACTCGCCACGACACGGCTGCCGTGGCGATCGGAAGGCGCGCCCAACGGCACCCGATCCGGCGACGGACGGCACCGCCCCACGACGACCGGAGCGATCGTCGTGGGCATCGGACCGCCCAGGCCCCATCGGGCACCCTCGGGCGTGAGGAAACCCGCCCCCGCATCCCCGGACCACGCACACGATGCGCGCCGCCCGGACGCGGAGCGAACGCGGGCGACCAGCGTGCCGAAAACCGTTCGGGGCACGCGGCTGAGCATGAGTCCTGGCAACAGGACTCACTACCGCTCAGTCTCTAGGAACGGTAGTCGACGGTCCCGCGTATCTCCAGGGTGCGGGCGTCCAGGAGCCAGTGCCTGTGGCCCTCGGGGTCGTCGCCGAACTCCATGGTGGAGGCGATGACGGTCGTGGCGTCCACGAAGCCGCACGCCCAGTCCCAGCCGAGCGGGTCCTCGTCGTCGCGGGGCTCCGGGGGCTCCGCCTCCGCCACCACCGTCCCGTCCAGGTCGTGCAGCTGGATGTCGTACCCGTAGTGCTCCACCGTCAGGAAGCCGGGCTGCTCCGGATGGACGTCCATCAGGATCCGGTCCAGCGTCTCGTTGAGGTCCCAGGTGGTCAGTTTCTCCCCGTCCCAGCGCCCCCAGTACAGCAGGATGCCGTCCTGGCCCATGCCGATCTCCAGGCCCATGTGGACCCCGTCCGGGTGCGGGTGGTGCTGGGAGCCGGAGGCCACGCTGTCCAGGGTCAGCCGGGCCAGCTCGCTGCCGTCGGCCGCGTCGAGGACGACCCACAGCTCGTCGTACTCCCCGTCGCCCTCGCCCTCACCGCGCTCCGGCGCGACGACGTGCGCCCACACCAGCCGGCCGTCGTCGGAGACCTTGCAGGACCCGGATTCGATGCCGGGGCAGATCTGCCCCGGGTCACCGGTGTGCGGGTGCCCGATCTGCTGGTCCCAGCACCCGTGCCGGTACTCCCAGAGGGTCGTGCCCCGCGCGTCCACCGCCCGTACCGAGCGCTGGCCGGAGAAGACCGCGAACGTGCCGTCCGGGCTCACCGAGTGGACTCCCTGGTCCCACCCCGGCCAGGGCACCGGGAAGACGGCGCGCGGGGCGCCCTCCCCGGCCAGGAGTTCGTCCAGGTCGTGGACTTCCAGCTCGTGCCCGTTCCGCAGCAGGGCGCAGCGCGCCGAGCCCGTCCGGCTCTCGTAGGCCGAGCCGTTGACCAGTGCGCTCCCACCCGGCAGCCGTACCGAGTCGAGCAGTTGTGCGGTGATCGCCATGCCCCCGACCGTAGCGAACCCCAGTGACATTCCGACCGACGCTTCCCCTTCACCGCTTGTTGATGCACCGTCAACTCCGTACTTCTAGTTTCCGGAATCGCGCGAACCCCGCCGCGGACCGTGCGGCGGGTGATCACCACCACCTCTGGAGTGTGACGTGGAGCGACGCAGTTTCCTGCGCGGAGCGGTCATCGGCACGTCGGCCGCCGCCTTCGGCGGCACCTTGATGCGCGGGGCCGCCTACGCGGCGCCCGCCCAGCCCGGCGCCGGCCCGTACGGCGCCCTCGGCGCGGCCGACGCCAACGGCATCCAGCTGCCGAGCGGATTCACCAGCCGGGTCATCGCCCGGTCGGGGCAGACGGTCTCCGGCACCTCGTACACCTGGCACAACGCTCCCGACGGCGGCGCCTGCTTCGCCGACGGGACCGGCTGGATCTATGTCTCCAACTCGGAGATCTCCACCACCGGCGGCGCGAGCGCCATCAAGTTCAACTCGTCGGGTTCGATCACCTCCGCCTACCGCATCCTCTCCAACACCAACCGCAACTGCGCGGGCGGCGCGACCCCGTGGAACACCTGGCTCTCCTGCGAGGAGGTCACCACCGGATACGTCTACGAGACCGACCCGTGGGGTGTGAACGCGGCGGTCCGCCGGCCCTTGATGGGCCGGTTCAACCACGAGGCCGCCGCCGCCGACCCCGTCCGCAAGGCGATCTACCTCACCGAGGACGCGTCCGACGGCTGCTTCTACCGCTTCGTCCCCACCACCTGGGGCAACCTCTCCTCCGGCACCCTCCAGGTCCTCAAGGCGGGCACCGCCACCTCCGGCTCCTTCACCTGGGCCACCGTGCCCGACCCCGACGGCTCGCCCACCGCGACCCGTAACCAGGTCTCCGGCGTCAAGCGCTTCAACGGCGGCGAGGGCTGCCACTACGCCAACGACACCGTCTGGTTCACCACCAAGGGCGACAACCGCCTCTGGCAGCTCAACCTGGCCGCCAACACCTACGAGCTGGCCTACGACGACTCGCTCGTGGCCGGCGGCGGCGCCCCGCTGACCGGCGTCGACAACGTCACCGGCTCCTCCTCCGGCGACCTGTTCATCGCCGAGGACGGCGGCAACATGGAGATCTGCGTCATCACGCCGGACGACGTCGTCGCCCCGTTCCTGCGGATCAACGGCCAGTCCGGCTCCGAGATCTGCGGACCGGCCTTCTCCCCCGACGGCCGGCGGTTCTACTTCTCCAGCCAGCGCGGCACGAGCGGCAGCTCCTCCGGCGGCATCACCTACGAGGTGACGGGTCCGTTCCGCGCGTAGTGGCGTTCGGCGGGGGCCCGTGACCGGCCCCCGACTCCTTGGGCGCCGCCCAGCAGGGCGGCGCCCAACGGCGTGAGCGTGTGCAGGACGGCGTTGCCGTGCCGCAGGGTGGCGACGAGCCCGGCCTCGCGCAGCACGCCCGCGTGCTGGCTGGCCGAGGCCAGTGACACCCCTGCCCTGCGGGCCAGTTCGCTGGTGGTCCCGCCGTCCCCGATCGCGTGCAGGACCGCGGAGCGGGTGGTGCCGACCAGCTTGGCCAGCGAGGACCCGCCCGGTTCCCGGACGGTCGGCGCCTCGCAGTGGGTCGTCGGGTAGACGAGCACCGGCGGCAGCGAGGGATCGCGCAGCACGACCGGGGTGCCGCGGCAGAAGTACGAGGGCTGGAGCAGCAGGCCCCTGCCGTCGAGGTACAGGTCGCGCTCGACGGGATAGTCGGCCTCCAGGACGGGCGCGCGCCAGCGGATCATCGGCGGCAGCGAGGCGAGGAGTTCGTCGGCGCCGCCGTCGAGCAGGGCCCGGCCGCGCAGCGCCCGGTCGGCCTCGACCCGGGCCCGGACGTGGGGCCAGTGCGGCTCGATCGCCGCCCGGTGGTAGCTGCGGAGCGCCCCGACGAGCCGGCTGAGCGGCTCGGCACCGCCCTCGGCGAGGGCGCGCAGCGAGTGGGGCACGGTCCGGCCGCCCGGCCGGTCGGCGCCCAGCAGGGCCAGTTCCCGCTGGAGCCGGGCCTGTGAGGTCGCGCGGATCGCCTGGAGGCCCTCGTCGAGGCCGTGCACGCCCTGGGACGGCGTCAGGAAGTCGGGGAAGTAACCGCGACTGGGCACCAGGGCCGCGAGGAGCCGGGTCTCACCGTTGAGGCGTGTGCGGGTGTCCGAGCGCCATTCGCCGTAGACGACGGACCCGCGCCGGTCTCTTAAACGGTGAAAACTGAGAATCGTTTCCCACAGAACATCCGGCCGGGCGGCCATCCGGACCCCGGCCACATCGTTTGCGGTGAAATGAATCCGCAGCATGAAACCCCCACCTGTGCACTCGCAACCACCCCCGTCGATGAGTATGCACACCATCACAGCACGTTACCAGGGTGTTTCAGCCACACTTGAAAAGCATCGCGGAGAACGGGGGCGAACCGAAAGGCTGTGCGGGTCGGGCAGGAAACCTTCAGGACCGAGGTGGCGTGACGAAGACCGTGGGGGGCTTCACACGTCCGGCGGCGGTCGGCGAGGGTTGCGGCTCACCTGCCCGGCATGGGTAATGGGCGCGGTCACCGGGTGGGGATCCGGGGGCCGCGCCCGTCCCGTTCTTTGCGGGACCAATCGTGGAAAGTTCAAAACAGAAAGTTCAACGGCCAATAATTCAACCGGCCTCAATTGAACATGAACTCACATGACGCGAACATCCGGGTGCCGATTCGGGGCGGACGAAATACGACGGGGCGGACACCTCCGCACAAGGTGTCCGCCCCGTCTCTCTTGCTGACCGGAGCCACCGCCCATCGGTTTGAGGGTCGGGGACGAGCGGCGGCTCCGGCGGTCTTTGCTACTGAACGCTCGGTCAGCGAGCGCCCGGCACGGCGTCAGCGGCTGTCGGAGCCCTTCGACTCGGCGGCCGCGCGGCCGGCCTCCAGGCGCGCCACCGGGATCCGGAACGGCGAGCAGGAGACGTAGTCGAGACCGACCTCGTGGAAGAAGTGCACCGACTCCGGGTCGCCGCCGTGCTCGCCGCAGACGCCGAGCTTGATGTCCGGGCGGGTGGCCCGGCCGGACTCGACCGCGCTGCGGACCAGCGCGCCGACGCCGTCCTTGTCGATGGTCTCGAACGGCGAGACACCGAAGATGCCCTTCTCCAGGTACGCGGTGAAGAAGCTGGCCTCCACGTCGTCCCGGGAGAAGCCCCACACCGTCTGGGTGAGGTCGTTGGTGCCGAAGGAGAAGAACTCGGCGGCCTCGGCGATCTGACCGGCGGTCACGGCGGCGCGCGGCAGCTCGATCATGGTGCCGAGCGCGAGCTTCAGCTCCACGCCGGTCCGGGCCCGCACCTCGGCGATGACCTGCTCGGCCTCGTCGCGGACGATCTCCAGCTCCTGGACGGTGCCGACGAGCGGGATCATGATCTCGGCGCGCGGGTCGCCCTTGGCGTCGATGCGCTGGGCCGCGGCCTCGGCGATCGCCCGGACCTGCATGGTGAACAGGCCGGGGATGACCAGTCCGAGCCGGACGCCGCGCAGACCCAGCATCGGGTTCTGCTCGTGCAGCCGGTGCACGGCCTGGAGCAGGCGCAGGTCGTTCTCGTTCGGGTCCTTGCGGGCCTCGGCGAGGGCGACGCGCACCGACAGCTCGGTGATGTCGGGCAGGAACTCGTGCAGCGGCGGGTCGAGCAGGCGGACCGTGACGGGCAGGCCGTCCATGGCCTCGAAGAGCTCGACGAAGTCCTGCTTCTGCTGCGGGAGCAGGGCCTGGAGGGCCTCCTCGCGCTCCTCGTCGGTGTCGGCGAGGATCAGCTTCTCGACCATCTCGCGACGCTCGCCGAGGAACATGTGCTCGGTGCGGCACAGGCCGATGCCCTGGGCGCCGAAGCGGCGGGCGCGCAGCGCGTCCTCGGCGTTGTCGGCGTTGGCGCGGACGCGCAGCCGACGGACGCGGTCCGCGTAGGCCATGATCCGGTGGACGGCCTGGACGAGCTCGTCGGCGTCGTCGGCGCCGGCGTGCATCCGGCCCTCGAAGTACTCGACGACCGGGGACGGTACGACCGGTACCTCGCCGAGGTAGACCTTGCCGGTGGAGCCGTCGATGGAGACGACGTCGCCCTCCTCGATGACCGCGCCGGAGGCGGTGGTCATCCGGCGGCGCTTGGTGTCGACCTCGAGCTCCTCGGCGCCGCAGACACAGGTCTTGCCCATGCCACGGGCGACGACGGCGGCGTGCGAGGTCTTGCCGCCGCGCGAGGTCAGGATGCCCTCGGAGGCGATCATGCCGTCCAGGTCGTCCGGGTTGGTCTCACGGCGGATCAGGATGACCTTCTCGCCGGAGCGCGACCACTTGACGGCCGTGTACGAGTCGAAGACGGCCTTGCCGACGGCCGCGCCCGGGGAGGCGGCGATGCCGCGCCCGATCTGCTCGACCTTGGCGTTCTCGTCGAACTTGGGGAACATCAGCTGGGCGAGCTGGGCGCCGTTGACGCGCTGGAGCGCCTCGGCCTCGTCGATCAGGCCCTGGTCCACGAGCTGGGTGGCGATCCGGAAGGCGGCACCGGCGGTGCGCTTGCCGACGCGGGTCTGCAGCATCCACAGCTGGCCGCGCTCGATCGTGAACTCGATGTCGCAGAGATCCTTGTAGTGGGTCTCCAGGGTCTCCATGATCTGCATCAGCTGGTCGTACGACGTCTTGTCGATCGACTCCAGCTCGGCCAGCGGCACGGTGTTGCGGATGCCGGCGACGACGTCCTCGCCCTGGGCGTTCTGCAGGTAGTCGCCGTAGACGCCCTGGTGGCCGGAGGCGGGGTCGCGGGTGAAGGCGACGCCGGTGCCGGAGTCCGGGCCGAGGTTGCCGAAGACCATGGAGCAGACGTTGACCGCGGTGCCGAGGTCGTGCGGGATGCGCTCCTGGCGGCGGTACAGCTTGGCGCGGTCCGTGTTCCAGGAGTTGAAGACCGCCTCGATGGCCAGGTCCATCTGCTCGCGCGGGTCCTGCGGGAAGTCGCGGCCGGCCTCGGCCTTCACGATCTTCTTGAACTGCTTGACCAGCTTCTTCAGGTCGGCGGCGTCGAGGTCGGTGTCGACGGTGACCTTCTTGGCGGCCTTGGCCTCGTCGAGGGCCTCCTCGAAGAGCTCGCCGTCGACGCCGAGGACGGTCTTGCCGAACATCTGGATGAGGCGGCGGTACGAGTCCCAGGCGAAGCGGTCGTCGCCGGCCTGCGTGGCGAGTCCGGTGACGGACTCGTCGGAGAGGCCGATGTTCAGGACCGTGTCCATCATGCCGGGCATGGAGAACTTGGCGCCCGAGCGGACGGAGACGAGCAGCGGGTCGTCGGCCTGGCCGAGCTTCTTGCCCATCTTCTGCTCGAGGGCGTCGAGGTGCGCGCTGACCTCGTCGCGGAGCTCGACCGGCTCGGAGCCGCTGTCGAGGTAGACCTTGCACGCCTCGGTGGTGATCGTGAAGCCGGGGGGAACCGGGAGGCCGAGGTTGGTCATCTCGGCGAGGTTCGCACCCTTGCCACCGAGCAGGTCCTTCAGGTCCCTGTTGCCCTCGGTGAAGTCGTAGACGAACTTCTGATCTTTGTTTTCCGACACGTGTCTCGACTCCTCGAGGACTCGGTGGCTGCCCTGACGGCGAGGAACATACCCAGATCGAAGGCTCCTGGGGAGGTATGCCTAGTGGTCATCTGGTCTTAACCACCCGTCCGCCAGCACATCGAAAGTAACCGACGGGTAGCTTCCGCTTTCAGAAGCCGAAGCTCCCTTGACTCAAACCAAAGCCTACGCGCTCACATGAGCCCCTTCCCGAGCATCTGCGTTCAACTCTTGAACACAGAAGGGGTGGCACCCAGTGCCACCCCTCCAGAAGTGCAACGCCCCGCAATCTGCTCATCTGAGCAGCACCCTTATCAAGGGTGGCGCGAATCACTCCGTAAAAGCGCCTCGTTTCCCACGATCCGGACGTCCCGGGTCACCCTCCGGACGTGTCCGACTCCGCCTCCTCGCTGATGCCCGCGCAGTCGTACGGGTCCTTCAACCAGCCGTCGGGCAGCACCACACGGTTGTTTCCGGAGGTACGGCCCCGGGGCCCGTCCGCACCCACCGGCCACGGCTGGTCCAGATCGAGCTCGCTCAACTGAGCGCTCAGCTCGTCCAGGGACGAGGTGATCGCCAGCTTCTTCCGCATCTCCGAACCGACCGAGAAGCCCTTCAGGTACCAGGCCACGTGCTTGCGGAAGTCGATGACACCGCGCGACTCGTCCCCCAGCCACTCGCCGAGCAGCCGCGCGTGCCGGACCATCGCGTCGGCGACCGCGCGCAGCCCGGGCTGGGCGTACGTTCCCCTGCCCTCGAAGGCCGCCACGAGATCGCTGAAGAGCCACGGCCGCCCCAGGCAGCCCCGACCCACGACCACGCCGTCGCAGCCGGTCTCACGCATCATCCGCAGCGCGTCGTCCGCGGACCAGATGTCGCCGTTGCCGAGCACCGGGATCTCCGGCACGTGCTCCTTGAGCCGCGCGATCGCGTCCCAGTCGGCCGTACCGCCGTAGTGCTGCGCCGCCGTCCGCCCGTGCAGGGCGATCGCCGTGACGCCCTCCTCCACCGCGATCCGGCCCGCGTCGAGGAAGGTGATGTGGTCGTCGTCGATGCCCTTGCGCATCTTCATCGTGACCGGCAGATCGCCCGCGTTGGTCACGGCCTCGTGCAGGATCGCGCGCAGCAGCGGCCGCTTGTACGGCAGGGCCGAGCCGCCGCCCTTGCGCGTGACCTTGGGGACCGGGCAGCCGAAGTTCAGGTCGATGTGGTCGGCCAGGTCCTCGTCCACGATCATCCGCACAGCCTTGCCGACCGTCACCGGGTCGACGCCGTACAGCTGGATCGACCGCGGCTTCTCGGTGTCGTCGAAGCGGATGAGCTGCATCGTCTTCTCGTTGCGCTCGACCAGCGCCCGCGTCGTGATCATCTCGCTCACGAACAGGCCCTTGCCGCCGGAGAACTCCCGGCAGAGGGTACGGAAGGGGGCGTTGGTGATGCCGGCCATCGGCGCGAGCACCACCGGCGGCTGCACGATGTGCGGCCCGATGGCGAGAGGAGAGAACGCGGTCATTGAGCCATTGTCCCGCACTGCCGCGGTTGTCCGTCGGCCGTGCCGTCCGCGCAGGCCAGCAGGCGTTCGAGGCCCGCCCGGGACTCCTCGTCCACCGGTACGTACGTCACCAGCCGCGGCCCGGAGTTCGGTCCGAGCCAGACGTTGGTGTGCTCCAGGTGCAGCATGCCGACATGGGCGTTGCGGATGAACTTGGTGCGGCCGCCCTGGGCCACCACCTCGTGGCGCGCCCAGATCTCCCGGAACTCCGGCGAGGCCGCCTCCAGGCGGTGCAGCAGCGCCTTCCAGGCGGGCTCGGCGAGATGCTCGGCCATCGAGGCGCGGAACTTGCCCGCCATCGCGCGCGTGACGTCCGGCAGCTCGGCGACGGCGGCCCGCCACTCGTCGTTGGTGAAGGCCAGCCAGATGCAGTTGCGGTCCTCGCGCGGCAGCGCGTCGAGGTCGCAGAGCAGCCTGCCGTACGTGCGGTTGTACGCCAGGATGTCGTACCGGCTGTTCTGGACGCAGGCGGGCAACGGCTCCAGCTGGTCGAGCATCGCGCGCAGGGCCGGCGTGACGGTCGGGCAGGGCGACTCGGGGTGGGGGTCGCTCTCCCCGCCGAGGGCGAAGAGGTGGCTGCGCTCGGTCGGGTCGAGCAGCAGGGCCCGGGCGAGGGCGTCGAGGACCTGCGGGGAGACATGGATGTCCCGCGCCTGCTCCAGCCACGTGTACCAGGTGACGCCGACGGCGGAGAGATGCGCGACCTCCTCGCGGCGCAGCCCGGGGGTCCGGCGGCGGCGGCCGCGGACCAGGCCGACCTGCTCGGGGGTGATGCGCTCGCGGCGGCTGCGGAGGAACGCGGCGAGCTCGTGCCGGCGGACATCGGCGTCCGTGCCGGTGCTCGTGGGCGCCGTCGCCGTCGTCGTTGCCGTTGCCATGGGCGCCGTGCGCGTCTCCACCGTCATGGTCGTCATGCTCCCAGGGTGCCGGGGCCGTCAGCCGGTTGCCAGGTAGTGCTTGTACCAGGATAAAGACACTCTGGTACCAGGCTGAGTGACGGCCGATGGTCGAGGGCGTGAGTACTACAGCCTCCACCACGACCTCCGCCCGGCGGACCGGCGTCGCCGTCGACCACGCGACGCCCGCCCTCGGCTCCCTCGGCCTGTTCACCGTGCTCCTCGGCGCCGCGCTTCCCCTGATCGACTTCTTCATCGTCAACGTCGCCCTGCCGACCATCGACCACGACCTCGCGGCCGGGCCTGCCATGCTGGAGCTGGTCGTGGCCGGGTACGGGCTCTCGTACGCCGTGCTGCTCGTCCTGGGCGGGCGCCTGGGCGACCAGTTCGGCCGGCGCCGGCTCTTCCTCGCGGGCATGGCCGCCTTCGGACTGACCTCGCTCGCCTGCGGGCTCGCGCCCGACGCCTGGACCCTGGTCGGAGCCCGTGTGGCACAAGGTGCCTCGGCCGCGCTGATGCTCCCGCAGGTCCTCGCGACCATTCACTCCTCGACCACGGGTGCGCGCCGCGCGAAGGCCCTCAGCCTGTACGGGGCGACCGCCGGCCTCGCGATGGTGACCGGCCAGATCCTGGGCGGCGTGCTCGTCGCGGCCGACCTCGCGGGCACCGGCTGGCGGGCGATCTTCCTGGTCAACGTGCCGGTCGCGGTGGCCGGGCTGCTGCTCGCCGTCCGTACCGTCCCCGAGACCCGCTCGGAGCGCCCCGCGCCGGTCGACGTGCCCGGCACGCTGCTCCTCGCTCTCGCGCTGCTCACCCTCCTCGCCCCGCTGACCGAGGGCCGGGCCTCCGGCTGGCCGCTGTGGACCTGGATCGCGCTGGGCGTCTTCCCGTTCGCCGCCGGAGCGTTCTGGTGGGTGGAGCTGCGGGCCGACCGGCGAGGGCGTACGCCACTGGTGCCGCCGAGTCTGCTGGGTCTCGTCTCGCTGCGCAGGGGCCTGGCGCTGGTCCTGCCGTTCTCGGTCGGCTTCGGCGGCTTCATGTTCGTGATCGCGGTCGCGCTGCAGCAGGGCCTCGGCCTGGGCGCGGTGGTCTCGGGTCTGGCGCTGGTCCCGATGGCGGTGGCCTTCTTCGGGGCCTCGCTGGCGGGCCCGCGCCTGGTACGACGCTGGGGCACCCGGATCGTCACGGCGGGCGGGCTCCTGCAGGGGCTCGGGATCGGCGCGCTCGCCCTGACGGTGTGGCGCTCCTGGCCCGACCTCTCGGCCTGGAGCCTTCTGCCGGGCATGGCCGTCGCGGGCCTCGGCCAGGGTCTCCAGCTCCCGGTCCTGTTCCGGGTCGTCCTCTCCGAGGTCCCGGCGGACCGGGCGGGCGTGGGCAGCGGCGTGATGGTGACCGCCCAGCAGTCGGCCCTGGCCCTGGGCGTGGCCACGCTCGGCTCGCTCTTCCTGTCCCTGGCGGCCTCGGGCTCGATGGGCACCGCGCTGACCGTGACCCTCCTGGTCCAGCTGGCGGCGGTGCTCCTCACGGTCCTGCTCAGCCTGCGCCTGCCGCGCACGGTGAGCTAGACGTGGGGCCCGGGTCACGGAGGTGACCCGGGCCCCACTGGTACGGCCTGCTGCTTACCGCTGGGCGCCGGAGGTGTCCTCGGCGTCCTGCGCGGTGTCGGCGCCTTCGACGCCCAGCGCGCGCTCGCGCATCTTCTTCAGCAGCTCCTGCTTCTGGTCGACAGCGGCCTTGCGGTCGGCGCTGCGGCCCTCGACGGAGCCCTGCTGGTCGGCGCGGGACAGCTTCTTGCGCTGTCCGCCGACGCCGAGAAGGTTGTTACGGCCCTTGGCCATGGGGTTCTCCCATTGGTGAGAAGTGGTGAGGGGATCGTGCGGCGGGCGGGCGCCGAGGCCCGCCGCGCTCTCACTCGTAGATCTGGAAGAACGAAGACATGCCCCAGACGCTACCCCGCCGCGGAGCCCTCCGACACCAGATTTTCCGCCGGACCACCCACGTACGACGGCCGGCGCGCGTCTGAGGCCCACGACAGCGCAAAGGGTCCACGACAGACGGAAGCCCCCGGCTCCTTCCGGAGCCGGGGGCCGATCCGTACCGCGGGTGGGACCGTCAGCAGCCGATCAGGCGGCTGCCCAGGTAGCCCTGGATCTGGTCGAGGGAGACGCGCTCCTGCTTCATGGTGTCGCGCTCGCGCACGGTCACCGCGTTGTCGTCCAGAGTGTCGAAGTCGACGGTGACGCAGAACGGCGTACCGATCTCGTCCTGGCGGCGGTAGCGGCGGCCGATGGCGCCGGCGTCGTCGAACTCGATGTTCCAGTTCTGCCGCAGGTCGGCGGCGAGGCCCTTGGCCTTCGGCGACAGCTGCGCGTTGCGGGACAGCGGCAGGACGGCGACCTTGACCGGCGCGATGCGGGGGTCGAGGCGCATGACGGTGCGCTTCTCCATGACGCCCTTGGCGTTGGGGGCCTCGTCCTCGTTGTACGCGTCGAGGAGGAAGGCCAGCATCGTGCGGCCGACACCGGCGGCCGGCTCGATGACGTACGGGGTCCAGCGCTCGCCGGCGTCCTGGTCGAAGTAGAGCAGGTCGTTGCCGGAGGCCTTGGAGTGGGCCTTCAGGTCGTAGTCGGTGCGGTTGGCGACACCCTCGAGCTCGCCCCACTCGCTGCCGCCGAACTGGAAGCGGTACTCGATGTCGGCGGTGCGCTTGGAGTAGTGGGAGAGCTTCTCCTGCGGGTGCTCGAACCAGCGCATGTTCTCCTCACGGAGACCCAGGCCCGTGTACCAGTTCCAGCGCTGCTCCATCCAGTACTCGTGCCACTGCTCGTCCTCGCCCGGCTTGACGAAGAACTCCATCTCCATCTGCTCGAACTCGCGGGTGCGGAAGATGAAGTTGCCCGGAGTGATCTCGTTCCGGAAGGACTTGCCCATCTGCGCGATGCCGAACGGCGGCTTCTTGCGCGCGGTCTGCAGCACCTGGCCGAAGTTCGTGAAGATGCCCTGCGCGGTCTCGGGACGCAGGTAGGCGACCGAGCCGGAGTCCTGGGTCGGACCGAGGTGGGTGGAGAGCAGACCGGAGAACTGCTTGGGCTCGGTGAAGGTGCCCTTGTTGCCGCAGTTGGGGCAGTTGAGGTCGGCGAGGCCGTTCTCGGGGACGCGGCCGTGCTTCTCCTCGTACGCCTCCTCCAGGTGGTCGGCGCGGTAGCGCTTGTGGCAGGAGGTGCACTCGGTCAGCGGGTCGGTGAAGGTGGCGACGTGGCCCGACGCCTCCCAGACCTCGGTGGCCAGGATCACCGACGAGTCGATGCCGACGACGTCCTCGCGCGAGGTGACCATGTAACGCCACCACTGACGCTTGATGTTCTCCTTGAGTTCGACACCCAGCGGTCCGTAGTCCCAGGCGGCCTTCTGGCCGCCGTAGATCTCACTGCACGGGTAGACGAAGCCACGGCGCTTGCTCAGGCTGACGATGGTGTCGATCTTGTCGGCGGCCACGGTGCTCTCTTCATTACGACGACGAAGTGCGAATGCCTCAGATTACCGGCGCGCGCACCCCCCGTATCAAATCGGTCCGGCCCCGGGCGGGGCCGTCCCGACGTGGCCGGTACCACAAGTAGGACAATTGACAATCGTTTCCAGTTTTGTTGAAAATGAGTGTCATGAACGTACGCCGCCTCATACCCACCGCCGCCATCGCCGGAGCCGTCTCCCTCGGGCTCGTCACCCTGTCCGCCTGCTCCGGGACCTCGGGCGCCGCGGACAAGGAGAGCGACGGCAAGCTGGCCGTGGTGGCGTCGTTCTATCCCATGCAGTACCTGGCCGAGCAGATCGGCGGCGAGCACGTCGCCGTCACCACGCTCACCAAGCCGGGAGTCGAGCCGCACGACCTGGAGCTGAAGCCGAAGCAGATCGGCGAGCTCGGCGAGGCCGACTACGTCCTCTACCTCAAGGGTATCCAGCCCGCCGTCGACGAGGCGATCAAGCAGTCCGGCGTCAAGAACACCGTCGACGCCGCCACCCTCACCAAGCTCGAGGACCACGGCACCGCCGTCGGCCACGACCACGGCGCGGAGGAGCCCGGCCACGAGGGCGAGACCGTCGAGGAGCACGCCGCCCACGAGGGCGAAGCCCACGCCGACGAAGCACCCGCCGACGAGCACGGCCACGAGTCCGAGGCCGGCGCCGACCCGCACATCTGGCTCGACCCGGTGAAGTACGCCGAGGTCGCCAAGGGCGTCGGCGCCTCCCTGGAGAAGGCCGACCCGGACCACGCCGCCGACTACAAGAAGAACACCGACGCCCTGGTGAAGAAGCTCGGCGACCTGGACACCGCCTTCGAGACCGGCCTGAAGAACACCTCCACCAAGACCTTCATCACCACCCACTCCGCCTTCGGCTACCTCGCCGAGCGCTACGGCCTGGACCAGGAGGGCATCGCCGGCATCGACCCCGAGTCGGAGCCGAGCCCCGCCCGTATGAAGGCGCTCCAGGACATCGCGAAGAAGGAGAAGGTCTCCACCGTCTTCTTCGAGACGCTCGCCAGCGACAAGACCGCGAAGACCCTCGCGTCGGACACCGGTCTCAAGACCGACGTCCTGGACCCGCTGGAGGGAATCACGGACACGTCCAAGGGCGATGACTACATCGAGGTCATGCAGTCCAACCTCGCCGCGCTGAAGAAGGCCCTCGGCGCGAAGTGACCCACGCACAGCAGGAGGCAACCGTGACCGCTCCCGTCATATCCGTCCGCGGAGCCACGGCGGCCCTCGGCTCGCGCCCCGTCCTGCGCGGCATCGACCTCACCGTGAACCCCGGTGAGGTCGTCGCCCTGCTCGGCGCCAACGGCTCCGGGAAGTCCACCGCCGTCCGCGCCGTCATCGGTCAGGTCCCGCTGACCGGTGGCGCGATCTCCCTCTTCGGCGCCGAACAGAAGCGTTTCCGCGAGTGGGCCCGCGTCGGTTACGTACCGCAGCGCACCACCGCCGCCTCCGGCGTCCCCGCCACGATCCGCGAGGTCGTCTCCTCCGGCCGGCTCTCCCGCCGCCCCTTCGGCCTGCTGACCAAGGCCGACCGGGCCGCCATCGACCGGGCCATCGACCTCGTCGGGCTCGCCGACCGCGCCAAGGACTCGGTGAGCGCCCTCTCCGGCGGCCAGCACCAGCGCGTGCTCATCGCCCGCGCGCTCGCCTCCGAGCCCGAGCTGCTGATCATGGACGAGCCGATGGCCGGCGTCGACCTCGCCAGCCAGGAGATCCTCGCCGCCACCCTGCGCGAGCAGGTCGCGGGCGGCACCAGCGTCCTGCTCGTCCTGCACGAGCTGGGCCCCCTGGAGCCCCTGATCGACCGGGCCGTGGTCCTCCGCGACGGCTGCGTCGTCCACGACGGCCCGCCGCCGCAGGCCGTCGGCCAGCACGCGCTGCCCGGCCACGACCACGTCCATCCCCACGCGGCCGGTGAGCCGCTCCGCACGGGTCTGCTGACCTGAGGAAGCTGACCTGACCATGGAATTCCTGCAGCTCGAATTCATGCAGCGGGCCCTGCTCGCGGCCGTCCTCGTCGGCATCACCGCTCCCGCCGTCGGCGTCTACCTCGTCCAGCGCCGCCAGGCGCTCATGGGCGACGGCATCGGCCATGTCGCCATGACCGGTGTCGGTCTCGGCTTCCTGCTCTCGTGGAGTCCGGTGTGGATGGCGACCCTCGTCGCCATCGTCGGCTCGGTCGCGATGGAGCTGATCCGGGCCTACGGGAAGACCCGCGGCGATCTCGCGCTCGCCCTGCTCTTCTACGGAGGCATGGCCGGCGGCGTCCTGCTGATCAACCTCTCGCCGACCGGCTCCAACGCCAACCTGAGCTCGTACCTCTTCGGCTCTCTGACCACCGTCTCCCGCGAGGACGTCACCGCGATCAGCATCCTCGCCGCGTTCGTGGTGCTGGTGACGGTCGGGCTGCGGCGCCAGCTCTTCGCGGTCAGCCAGGACGAGGAGTTCGCCCGTGTCACCGGCCTGCCGGTGCGCGCCCTGAACCTGCTGGTCGCCGTCACGGCCGCCGTGACCGTCACGGTCGCCATGCGGGTCGTCGGCCTGCTGCTTGTCAGCGCGCTGATGGTGGTCCCGGTGGCCGCCGCCCAGCAGCTGTCGCGATCGTTCCGTACGACCTTCGCGCTCGCCGTCGTGATCGGCACCGGCACCACGCTGACCGGCACGATCACCTCGTACTACCAGGACCTGCCGCCGGGCGCGACGATCGTGCTGCTCGCGATCGCCGTCTTCGTCCTCCTCACGGTCCTCGCGACGCCCCTCGCCCGGCGCCGCGCCCGGGCCGCGGAGGCCGCGGCGCCGTCCTCGGCGGAGTGCGACATGGCGGTTCCGGCCACCCGGCGACCCACGGGCGACGCCACGTTCTAGCGGCCTGGCAGAATGGCGGGGGCGACGACATCCCTAGGAGGCCCCTGTGGCGACGGCAGGACCACCCGTACGCGGCCGCTCGACCAAGCAGCGGGCCGCGGTGGCGGCGGCACTGAACGAGGTGGACGAGTTCCGCAGTGCGCAGGAGCTGCACGACATGCTCAAGCACCGCGGCGACTCCGTCGGCCTCACGACGGTGTACCGCACGCTCCAGTCCCTCGCGGACGCGGGCGAGGTCGACGCGCTGCGCACCAGCGAGGGCGAGACGGTCTACCGCCGCTGCTCGACCGGCGATCACCACCACCATCTCGTCTGCCGCGTCTGCGGCAAGGCGGTCGAGGTGGAGGGCCCGGCGGTGGAGCGGTGGGCGGAGACGATCGCCGCGGAGCACGGATTCGTGAACGTGGCGCACACGGTCGAGATCTTCGGCACCTGCGTGGACTGCGCGGCGAAGTAGGCACGACGACAGGGGCCCGCACCGGACGCTTCCGGTGCGGGCCCCTGTCGTACGCGTACGGCTCAGAGCCTGGTGATGCTCCGGTCCAGGAGGTCACGGAGCCGGTCGACGTCGGCGGGGTCGGCGAGCCCGCGCTTGGGCAGGGCGGCGACGCCGGCCCTGGCCTTGTCGGCCGAGAGCAGGACGAACTGCGTCGACGTCTCGACGTACCGGGGCAGCATCGGCCAGCGGGTGACGGTCTCGGTGTCGCTGGTGGCCCAGCCGACCCCCTGCTCGTCCACGCGGGCCCGGAACTCCCCCTGCCGTTCGATCATCGCGAACATCTGCCGGGCGGCCAGCCGGGGCGTCAGCGGCCCGATGACGGCGACGAGCGTTCCGAGCCCCGCCATCAGGGCCACCCGTCCCGAATCCGGCTCGCCGGGGCCGAACAGCTCCAGGGCGATCACCAGGACCGCCAGGACGGCGACAGCCGGCAGCAGCCACCGCAGTCGCCGGAACATGCCGTACCGCATCTGTACCCGTACGGCGTCGGCCACGTCGGCGCGCGTCGGAACGTAGACCAGCTCCACGCCCTCGCGCATCTGTCCCCCCAGTGTCATCAGACGGCCGGCCCCTGCTGCGGGACGGAACCCATCGCCGCGCGGTCCGCCGCCGGGATCGCGCCGAAGCGACGGTCGCGGGAGGCGTACTCGACGCACGCGCGCCACAGGTCACGGCGGTCGAAGTCCGGCCACAGCACGTCCTGGAACACCATCTCCGCGTAGCTGCTCTGCCAGATCAGGTAGTTCGAGGTGCGCTGCTCGCCGCTCGGGCGGAGGAAGAGGTCGACGTCCGGCATGTCCGGGTAGTACAGGTACTTCTGGAAGGTCTTCTCGTTGACCTTCGACGGGTCGAGCCGGCCCGCCGCCACATCCTCCGCGATCTTCTTCGCGGCGTCGGCGACCTCGGCGCGACCGCCGTAGTTCACGCAGAAGTACAGCGTCATCGCGTCGTTGTCGACGGTCTGCTCCTGCGCGACCTGGAGCTCCTGGACGACCGACTTCCACATCTTCGGCATCCGGCCGACCCAGCGGATACGGATGCCCAGCTCGTCCATCTCGTCGCGACGGCGCCGGATCACGTCCCGGTTGAAGTTCATCAGGAAGCGCACCTCGTCGGGCGACCGCTTCCAGTTCTCCGTGGAGAAGGCGTAGAGCGAGAGGTTCTTGACGCCGAGCTCCAGGCAGCCTTTCAGCACGTCCAGGACGACGCCCTCGCCGACCTTGTGCCCTTCGGTGCGCGGCAGTCCGCGCTCCTGGGCCCAGCGGCCGTTGCCGTCCATCACGCAGGCGACGTGGTTCGGCACCAGCTCCGCGGGAAGCTTCGGCGGGCGCGCACCGGACGGGTGCGGCTCCGGGGTCTTGTACTCCCGCAGCTTCCGTCCGAGGATTCCGCGTCGTGCGATGGCCATGCGATGGGTCTCCTAGCTCTTCTCTACGTACCGCAACGAGCGCAGGCCGCGCTCCAGGTGCCAGTGCAGATAGGCGGACACCAGCCCGCTTCCCTCCCTGACGTGACGCGGCTCGCACGCGTCCGCAGTCGCCCAGTCGCCGGTGAGGAGCGCGCTGAGCAGGCCGATGGCCTCCGGAGAGGGTACGACGCTGCCGGGCACCCGGCAGTCGCCGCATATGACGCCGCCCGCCGCGACCGAGAAGAACCGGTTGGGTCCGTGGAGGCCGCACTTCGCGCAGTCCTCGAAGCTCGGTGCGTAGCCGTTCACGGCGAGGGAGCGCAGGAGGAAGGCGTCGAGGATGAGGTGGGGGGCGTGCTCGGCGTTGGCGAGCGTCCGCAGACCGCCGACGAGCAGCAGGTACTGCTGCACGGACGGCTCGCCCTCGTTGTCCGTGAACCGCTCCGCCGTCTCCAGCATCGCGGTCCCGGCGGTGTAGCGGGCGTAGTCGGTGACGATCCCCCCGCCGTACGCGGCGATGGTCTCGCTCTGCGTGCAGAGGGGAAGCCCGCGGCCGACGAGATCGCTGCCGCGGGCGAAGAACTGCACGTCGACGTGGGAGAAGGGTTCGAGCCTGGCCCCGAACTTCGACTTGGTACGACGGACGCCGCGCGCCACGGCGCGTACGCGGCCGTGACCGCGTGTGAGGAGCGTGATGATGCGGTCCGCTTCACCCAGCTTCTGGGTGCGCAGCACGATGCCGTCGTCGCGGAACAGACTCATGGGGCCCATTCTCCCGTACGGGAGGGGCGCTGCGGCCCGGGGCGGGTTTCCGCCCTCGTCCGCCCGCCCCGGGGGCTGCCGGCCGACCCTGAGCTGTCACCCTTCAGGGCACCTCGCCCCGGCTCCGGGCGTTCGCGTGGGCCGTCGCCGCGCTCAGGCGCTCCGCCGAGGTCGCCTCCCGGACCCCTTCCGGCTCCGCGTCCCACTCCCGCCCGCCGCCGAGCGGCCGCAGCTGGACATAGGGGCCCTCGTGACCCATGACCGTTCCCACACGCCCGGTGCGGATCTCGACGACGTACGACCCGATGGGCAGTTTCATGACCGGCCCCCTTCTTCCCCCGGCAGTACGACGGCGGCCAGCCGGCGCGCCGTTTCCACCGTGCAGCGTCCCAATTCGATGAGCGGCCGGGGGTTGTCGGAGGCGAGGGTGACGGCGTCGAGCCCGAGGGAGGGCAGCACGATTCCCGCCCGTACGAGAGCCTCGCGCAATTCCGTCACCGCCTCACTCGCTTCTTCGACGGACCCCGTGATCGACCGCATGTCGTGTTCCTTCACCAACGCATCCCTTTCCGAATCCATTTCCCGCTTACCGCACCCAGGGTGGTACGGGATCCGTAGAATCGGCAGATGCGCAGGTCCTACAACTGCGGCGTAGGGATGGGGAGTTAATCCATGGCCAAAGCTCGACGGCTGGACACGTGGCGGTTCTTCGGCCAGGAGCTGAAGGCCCAGCGGGAAGCGAAGGGGATGACGCAGGGGGAGCTGGGCGAGCGGGTGTTCGTTTCGGGCGGATACATCGGCCAGTTCGAACAGGGAATTCGGAAGCCGCAGCTGGATGTGGCGCGGCGAATCGACGAGGTCCTACAAACCGGTGGTTTTTTCGAACGGACGTGTAGGCGACTGATCAACGCGTCGCCGTACGCGTCCTATTTCGAGCCGGTGGTGGAACTGGAGGCGCTGGCGACGAAGATCTGCGAGTTCGCGCCGACGGTGATGCCGGGGCTGTTGCAGACGGCGGAGTACGCGCGGGCGGTGACGCTGGCGGCGAACCCGTTCGTGACCGAGGCGTACGTGGAGGAGAAGGTGACCGCGCGGATAGAGCGGGCGCGGATCCTCAAGGACGCTACAAGGCCCGAGTATTGGGTGGTCGTGCACGAGAACGTGCTGCTTACGCCGGTGGGCGGGGCGGCCGTGATGGCGGCGCAGCTGGAGCACTTGGCGGCGCTCGTACGCGAGCGGGTGGTACTGGCGATGGTCCTCCCGCGCGCGGCTGGCGCGCACGCCTCTATGGCCGGCTCGCTCAAGCTCATGGAGTTCGAGGACGCGCCGCCAACTGGCTATACAGAGACGTCGTTCTCGGGAACGCTGATCGACGATCCGGCGGTGGTGAAGCGCGTACAGCGCGCCTACGATCTGCTCAGGGTCGCCGCTCTGTCGCCGGAGGCGTCCCTGGCCCTGCTCGAGTCGGCGGCGGAGGACTACAGACGATGCGCGAGTACGACCTGAGCAACGCCCGCTGGTTCAAGAGCTCGTACAGCAACGGTGAGGGCGGCAGCTGCGTCGAAGTCTCGTACGACTTCACCGGCGCCGCCTGGCGCAAGAGCAGTTACAGCAACGGCGAAGGCGGCGACTGCGTCGAAGTCCTCGACGACATCCCCGGCGCCGTCCCCGTCCGGGACTCCAAGAACCCCACCGGCCCCGCCCTCATCCTCCCCGCCGCCGCCTGGGCCGTCTTCGTGAAGGGCGTCAAGGGCTGAGGACGAACCCACCGACCGCGAGGGCGAACACCACGAAAGACCCGAGCGCCATCCCCTGAGCGGTCTTCACGTAGCCCGCGCGTTCCTTTCGCTCCTTGCGGACGGTCCGCTTCGTTCCCAAGTGCACGCGGTTCACGCGCTGGGGGTGGTGGACGAGCGGGTACGTGTTGCCCACCACGTGGACCGAGGAGACCCCCACGCCCGTCTGGTGCCGTCCCTTCTCGCCGTTCGGGCCCTCGAACTCGTACACGACACGCAAGGTCCCCGTGTCGCGGATCGGCTCCGCATACGTCAGGCGCGCCTGGACCTCGATGCCGATGTCGACCAGCTCTGTCGCTTTCTTGAGGTTGTCCCGCTCGCCCTGCATCCACATCAGGGCGAAGAAGAAGACCGGCACGGACAGGATCGCGAAGCCTATGAGCACTGCGTTGACCATGTCCGGACCGTACGGCAGCACGGGACCCGACCGAAACCCCTCCATTCCCCTTCACCGGCCCACAGCGCGCCTCTACGATCACGCCCATGTCGATCACTTCGCCCATACCCGTTCTCCAAGGTGACAAAGGCACAGAACTCCGCTCTCAGGGCGAGGCACTGCTGCTGCGCCGTCCTGATGACGAGCTGCGCATTCCGCTCACCGCCATCGGGTGGGTCCATACCGAAGGGCGTGCCGTCGTCGTGGGGTTGACGGCCCCGGCCGGGGTCGAGCCGACCGCGTACCGGATCGAGGACGTGAGCCGGGCCGCCGCCACCGCCTTCGCCGACGCGGTGAACGAAGCTCTGCCCGAGCGGGCCCCCGAGGAGGAGGTGGTCGACGGCTCCACGCTCGTCACCGTCCGGAGCGTGCGGCCTGCCGACGAGAAGGAGGATGAGGAAGAGGAGGAGAACGGAGGGTCACGCCGCTTCAGGTGGATGAGCCTCGGCGTCGGCGTCATGCTCGTGGCCTTCTCGGTCGTCGTGGGGATCGTGGGAGAGCACGTGGGCCGCGCGGTCGCGGTGCTGCTCCTCGGCGGCCTCGGCGCCCTGTTCCTCGCCATGGTCGGCTCGGCGCTGCTCACGGCGTGGGAGAACTGGTACCTGCCCCGCCACGGCATCACGGTCGACGCGCAGCAGGTCTGGCTCGACGGCAGGGACAGGCACGTGTACACCGATACCAGCGGGAAGACCCACCCCTTCTCCGGCTCGTCCAGGGACGAGACCGTCCGGGTCGCGTACAGCGTGCGCAGGCCGAGCAGAGCGGTCTCCTGCGAAGGGTGGGGCCGCCAGGTCAAGGACCTGCTCCTCGTCGTGTTCCTCCTCGCGTTCGCCGCTCCCGTCGTCTACGGGACGGTCCTCCTCGCGCTCCCTGCCTTCGACGGGTAGGCGGATCGGCGTCCACGCCTCCGGCGTCCCGTCACCCCTCGCCGTACCGACGTCCAGGGGCTGTCCCCATCCGTCGCCCCACCCCTACGATCACACCCATGTCGATCATCTCCTCCCTCCCGATACTCCAGGGCCGCGACGGCGTCGTCCTGTGCGCCGTCAGCGGCGGTCTGATCCTGGAGCGTCCCCGCGAGGTGGTCACGATCCCGGGTGAGGCCGTCGCCCGGGTGCGTGCCGAGGGGCGGTCCGTCGCCGTCGAGTTGAGGGCGCCGGCCGGGGCGACTCCGGCCGTGCACAGGATCGAGGACGTGAGCGAGGACGCGGCCGCCGCCTTCGCCGAGGGCGTGAACTCGCTGCTGATCGAGCCGGACGAGGAGGTCGACGCCGCCACCCTCGTCGTCGTGCGGACCCTCAGGACCAAGGCGCGCGAGAAGGCCCTGCGCCGGCTCAAGTGGTTCGTGCTGAGCTGTGTCGGAACGGTCGTCGCGCTGTGTGTGATCTGCGCGGTCGTGGGAAGCGGCGGTCACATCATCGCCCTCGTGCCGTTCGGCTTCCTCGCGATCGCGGCGCTCACGGCCGGTGTGTTCGAGATGGGGGTGTGGATGCGCAGGCGGCGGCTGCTCAAGCACGGCGTCAAGACCTTCGCCCGGCCTGCCGACGTGCCGGGCCGGTATCTGTACACCGATGGCGCCGGCGTGGTCCGCGTCGTGTCGTGGGAGGGAAACAGCGCGTACGTGGCGGTCAGCTATGACCCCGACGACCCGGCGGACGTCTACGCGCCGCAGAACCCGCTCCTGCGGCGCTTCAACACCGTCATGGGGTCCTTCCTTCTCTTCTGCGGGCTCCTCGGCATGGTGATGGTGGCGATCATCGCGGTGGACGCCCTCACCGGCGGTCTGTTCACCGGCGACGGAAGCTAGGGACCCTCGCCAGCCCTTTGGGATGTCATAAGTCCACCTTATGGGCTCATAGACCGGGGGCGGGTACCGCTTCGCTCGGCGTGCTAATTAGGGTGACCTAAGCGACGACAGTCATCGTCGTCACGTCCTTGCGAAGGGAACCTGACATGCCCCGCCCTCTCCGGGTCGCGATCGTCGGCGCCGGCCCCGCCGGAATCTACGCCGCTGACGCGCTGCTGAAGTCCGAGGCCGCCGCCGAGCCGGGCGTGTCGATCGACATCTTCGAGCGGATGCCGGCCCCCTTCGGACTCATCCGTTACGGCGTCGCCCCCGACCACCCGCGGATCAAGGGCATCATCACCGCCCTCCACCAGGTCCTCGACAAGCCGCAGGTCCGCCTCTTCGGCAATGTCGACTACGGCACGGACGTGCACCTCGACGACCTGCGCGCCTTCTACGACGCCGTGATCTTCTCCACCGGCGCCATGTTCGACCGCGAGCTGAAGATCCCCGGCGTCGAGCTCGACGGCTCCTTCGGCGCCGCCGACTTCGCCTCCTGGTACGACGGCCACCCGGACGTGCCGCGCACCTGGGATCTCAAGGCCGAGAAGGTCGCCGTGCTCGGTGTCGGCAACGTGGCCCTCGACATCGCCCGCATCCTCGCCAAGACCGCGGACGAGCTGCTGCCGACCGAGATCCCGCCGAACGTCTACGACGGCCTCAAGGCCAACAAGGCCGTGGAGATCCACGTCTTCGGCCGCCGCGGCCCGGCCCAGGCCAAGTTCAGCCCCATGGAGCTGCGCGAGCTGGACCACTCCCCCACCATCGAGGTCATCGTCAACCCCGAGGACATCGACTACGACGAGGGCTCGATCGCCGAGCGGCGCAAGAACAAGCAGACCGACATGGTCGCCAAGACCCTGGAGAACTGGGCGATCCGCGACATAGGCGACCGCCCGCACAAGCTCTTCCTGCACTTCTTCGAGTCGCCCGTCGAGATCCTCGGCGAGGACGGCGAGGTCGTCGGGCTGCGCACCGAGCGCACCGAGCTCGACGGCACCGGCAACGTGACCTCCACCGGCAAGACCACCGACTGGGACGTCCAGGCCGTCTACCGGGCCGTGGGCTACCTCTCCGACGAGCTGCCCAAGCTTCCCTGGGACACCGCCAGCGGCACCGTCCCGGACGAGGGCGGCCGGGTCATCGAGGAGGGCGGCGGACACCTCGCCTCCACGTACGTCACCGGCTGGATCCGCCGCGGTCCGGTGGGCCTCATCGGCCACACCAAGGGAGACGCCAACGAGACCGTCGCCAACCTCCTGGACGACTTCGCCCACGGCCGGCTGCTCACCCCCGAGACGCCGGAGACGGACGCCGTCGTGGCCTTCCTGGAGGGCAAGGGCATCACGTACACGACGTGGGAGGGCTGGTACGCCCTCGACGCCGCCGAGAAGGCGCTCGGCGAGCCGCAGGGCCGTGAGCGCGTGAAGATCGTCGAGCGCGAGGACATGCTGCGCGCGAGCAACGCCGTCACCCCGCAGTAGCACCCGGCCGGACCAGGCCCGACTCGTAGGCGATGATGACGAGTTGGGCCCGGTCACGGGCCGCGAGCTTGCCCATGATCCGGCTGACATGGGTCTTCGCGGTGAGCGGCGACAGGGCGAGGGTCTCCGCGATCTCCGTGTTGTTCAGACCTCGGGCGACGAGCGCGAGCACCTGCCGCTCGCGCTCCGACAGTTCGTCCGGTCCGCCCGCCGGCCGGGCGTCCGGGGCGGCGAGCGCACGGGCGATCAGGCGCGCCGTCGGGCCTGGCGAGAGCAGGGACTCCCCCGCCGCCACCGTGCGGATCGCGTCCAGGAGTTCGGCCGGTCGGATGTCCTTCACGACGAAGCCCGACGCACCCGCCCGCAGCGCCTCCATCACATGCTCGTCGGTGTCGTACGTGGTCAGGACCAGCACCCGCACGCCGGCCAGGTCCTCGTCGGCGGCGATCAGCCGGGTCGCCGCGATGCCGTCGAGTTCGGGCATCCGGATGTCCATGACGACCACGTCCGCCCGCGCCGAACGGGCCAGCTCCACCGCCTCCTTGCCGGTGCCGGCCTGCCCCACGACCTCCATGCCGGGCGCCGAGTCGACGAGCATCGCGAACGACGCCCGGACCAGCGTCTGGTCGTCCGCCAGCAGGACCCGGATCGCGCTCACGCCATGACCTCCCCCGTCCGCAGCGGCAGGGCCGCCGTGACCTCGAAACCCCCGCCGGTGCGCGGGCCCGCGCTCAGTGTGCCGCCCACGCTCCGGGCCCGTTCGCGCATCCCCAGGATTCCGTAGCCGGATCCGCCCGTTCCCTCGGGTGCGGCGCCGTCGTCCGTGACCCGTACGGTCAACACCTCGTCCGCCAGGCCGACATCGACCCGCACCGAGGCGTCCGGGCCCCCGTGCCGTACCGCGTTGGTCAGCGACTCCTGCACGATCCGGTACGCCGCCGCGCCCACCGCCGCCGGCACCCGCGCCTCCCCCGTCCGTACCGCAAGCTCCGCCCCCGACGCCCGTGCGAGATCGGGCAGCGCCGCCAGGTCCGGCAGCGGGCCCTCCGGGGCGGCGCGCAGCACGTCCAGCGTCGTACGGATCTCGGAGCGGGCGTCCCGGCAGGTCTCGGCTATCCCGTCGAGGGCCTTGGCGAGCGCCTCGCGGTCGAGCCGGTCCGGATCGGCGACCAGGACGTGCGCGGCGACCGAGGTCTGGACGCCGATGAGCGTGATCGAGTGCGCCAGGAGGTCGTGCAGATCGCGGGCGATCCGCAGCCGCTCCTCGGCCACCTTCTGTTCGGCCTCGCGCTCCGCCCGCTCCACCATGCCCGCCACCAGCTGGCGGTAGAGGCGGATGCTCGCGCCGAAGACGAGCATCGCGATCACCCAGCCGGAGACCCGCAGGATCTCGGCTATCTCGTGCGGGTTGGCGAACAGCTGGATGGTGAGCGTGACGGCGGTGACCGAGAGGCCGACGATCAGCGTCCGCAGCGGACGGCCGTTCGCCGCGACCGTGTACAGCGCGGTCATCGAGGCCGGGATCGGCGCCAGATGCATGTAGTCGAGCGCGTGGTACGGAACCACGAACGCCACCACGGCGAGCAGCACCGGCAGCGGGCGGCGCCTGCGCCAGGCCAGCGGGACGTGCGCGGCGAGCAGCAGCGCCCAGCCGAGGGCGTCCGGCCGGCGGCCGTCGTCGGTGGTCAGCGCGAGCACGGCCGCGACGACCGCGAACACGGCGGCGGCCGTCGCGTCCCACCGCACCGGGTACGGAGCGGCCTGCGGGTCTCGGGTCAGAGCTGTTGCGAAGTCCACGAGGTTCATCCTCCCTGCGGGCGGGGGCCGTTGACAGTCCGGGAAGGCCCCCGCCCGCCCCTGATCACACCCCTACGGGAGTCCGCTCCGGTCCCTGACCGACGGCCGGCTCCGGCGCCCTGGCCAACGGACCCGGCCACCACACCTTCCTGCCGAGCAGCACGCTCGCGCTCGTGACGAGGTAGGTGCGGACCAGGAACGTGTCGAGCAGGACGCCGACCGCGATGACGAAGCCGAGCTCCGCCAGCTGCACCATCGGCATGTTGATCAGGACCCCGAAGGTGGCGGCGAGGACGAGTCCGGCCGAGGCGATCACCCCGCCGGTGGTGCGCAGGGCGGTCAGGGCCGCCGCTCCCGGCTCCGTACCGTTCAGGCACTCCTCCCGCATCCGGTGCATCAGGAAGATGCCGTAGTCGACGCCGAGGGCGACGAGGAAGACGAAGGAGAGCAGGGAGAGGCCGGGATCGGTGCCCTCGAAGCCGAAGAGCGACTCGAAGACCAGTCCGCCGATGCCGAGGGCCGCGCCCCAGACGGCGACGACGGCTCCGAGCAGGATCAGCGGGGCGACCAGGCTGCGCAGCAGCACGATCAGGACGAGCAGGACGGCGACGAGGACGAGCGGGACGACGATGTTCCGGTCGCGGGCGCTGGTGTCGCTCATGTCGAGCTGTTCGGCGCTCGGCCCGCCGACGTACACGCCGTCGCCGAGCGCCTGCCGCAGCTCCTTGATGGTCGCGGTCTCGGCCGCGGACTGGGGCGGGTGGGCGGCGATGACGGAGATCTCGGTCCAGCCGTCGCCGCTGCGGCCCCGCTCGGCGCTCGCGACGCCCTCGGTCGCGAGGGCGGTCCGCAGGGCGCCGGGCGCACCGGCGGTCGGGGCGACGACCGTGATCGGCTGGGTCCCCATCTCCGGGTACGCGACGGCCAGCGTCTTCATCGCGGCGACCGCCTCCGGGGTGGAGGTGAAGGAGTCCTCCTGCTTGAGGGCGCCGGGCAGGGTGAGCGCACCCAGGGCGAGGGCGGCCAGGGTCGCAGCTCCGGTGAGCAGGACGGTGAGGGGGCGGCGGCCCGCGGAGCTGCCCATGACGGCGAAGAGGGAGCGGCGCGGGGCCTTCGGCTCGCTTCCGTACGCCGGGACCAACGGCCAGAACACCCGTCGGCCGAGCACGACGAGGAGGGCGGGGAGCAGCGTCATCATGGCGACGAGCGCGCACAGGACGCCGACGGCGGCCGTGGGGCCCATGCCCCGGCTGCTGTTCATGTCGGCGGCGAGCAGGCAGAGCATGCCGACGGCGACGGTGCCGGAGGAGGCGAGGACGGCGGGGCCGCAGCCGCGCAGGGCCGCGAGCATCGCGTCGTACGGACGGGGGACGCGGCGCAGTTCCTCGCGGTAGCGGGCCACGAGCAGAAGGGCGTAGTCGGTGCCGGCGCCGAAGACGAGGATCGTCATGACGCCCGTGCTCTGTCCGGAGACGCTGATGTCGAAGCCCTGGTGGAGGCCGTAGGTGACGGCCATGGAGAGGTAGTCGGCGACTCCGGCGACGACCAGGGGGACGAGCCAGAGGAAGGGGCTGCGGTAGATGACGATCAGCAGGATCGCGACGACGGCGACGGTCGTGTAGAGGAGCGGGCCGTCGAGGGAGTTGTAGACCTCGCCCGCGTCGGTGGCGAGGGCGCCGGGCCCGCCGACCTCGCCGGTGACCGTGGCGCGGATGTCCTTGACGAACGCGTCCCTGGCCTCCTCGTCCTGCCCCGGTTCGGTGCTCGAGACCGCGTACAGCAGGGTCGTGCCGTCCTCGGAGGGGACGGGTCGCGGCGTGGCGGTGAGCGGATGCTCGGCGGCGACCCGGGCGACCTCGCGGGCGGCGGTGGCCTCGTCGGCCGGTGTCAGCCCGCCGTCGCGGTGGTAGACGAGGACGAGGTCGGTGGAGTCGCCGCCGGGCAGCTGCTCGGTGATCGTGGCGACCTGGGTGGAGTCGGCGCTCGCGGGCAGGTAGTCGACGGCCCGGTCGCGCTGCACGTCGCCGAGCTGTCCGGCGAAGGGTGCGGCGATCGCGATCACGATCACCCACAGGGCGAGCACCCCCCAGGGGACGGCCCTCCGCCCCCTGCGCTCGCCGATGGTCCTGTTCGGGGCCCCCATGTCGGGCCTCCCTCCTGCGTGTGGCGTCCGGGTCGTTCCCAGACTCCCGTCGGGGCAGGGGCGATTCGTCGGCCCGGCGATCGAGTTGCGGGCTACTGCCGGCGGCGGCGCGGCGTGGGCGGTACTCCCTGGGGAGTACGGGGCGGGCGGCCGCGCGCGGTACGCGCCGGGGAGCGGGCGCGGCCGCCCGCGCGCTCCTACTCTGGAAGGACCGGAAAGGGAGTGAGCGGCGATGGCCGTCCCCGTCGAAGAGGCCCCCGCCTTCGAGCGGGCGCGAAGAGCGGCGGCCCGGGAGTCGTGGGCCGAGGTGTACGTCCTGCTGTGCGAGGCCGACCGGCATCCCTCCGCCGCGCTCGGCCCCGAGGACCTGGACCTTCTCGCCGACGCCGCCTGGTGGACGGGCCACGTGGACGAGTCGGTCGCGGCCCGGCTGCGGGCCCACGCGGGGTACGTGGCGGCGGGCGACCACCGCGGGGCGGGGCAGGTGGCGTGGTGGCTCTCCTTCGAGTACCGCTGCCTGGGGCGGCCCGCGGCGGCGGCGGGCTGGCTGCACCGGTCCCGGCACCACCTGGAGGGCGAACCGGACTGCCCCGAGCAGTGCTTCCTCGCCTGGACGGACGCGGAGGAGGCCCAGGAGCGCCACGATCCGGAGGCGGCGCTCGCCGCGGCGCGGCGCATGGAGCGCCTCGCGCGAGCCTCCGGAAGCCCGGACCTGATCGCCCTGAGCCGGCAGGCCCAGGCCTCGGTCCTCCTCGCGAACGGCCGGAGGGCGGAGGGCCTCGCGCTCCTCGACGACGCGATGTGCGCGGTCACGGCGGGCGAGCTGAGCGGCATGTTCACGGGCTGGCTCTTCTGCCTGGCCCTCACCCAGTGCATGGAGGCGGCGGACCTCGGCCGCGCGGTGGAATGGACGGACGCGGCGATGGCCTGGTGCGAGGTCCCCTGGTCCCAGCACGTCCGCGCGAGGGCCGCGTCCGCGGCCGGCGCGTCGGGGCTGGGTTCCGGGCCCGGCGAGGGCGGCACCGAGGCGCCGGGCGCGCCCGGCGCGAGGTCCGGGGCCTCCGGCCCGGCCGCCGTGCCGGCCGCCGTGCCTGCGCTGACGACCGGCGCCGCCCCGCCGGGCGCCGCGCCGCTGGCCGGCGCGGACGCGCCGTTTGCCGACAACCCCTTCCGGGGCCTGTGTCGGATCCATCATGTCGAGGTGCTCGACCTGCTCGGGTCCTGGGCGCCGGCCGAGGCCGAGGCCGCGCGGGTGTGCGGGGAGGTGCCGGTGGACAGCCTGGACGTCGCCGCCGCGGCGCACTACGCGGCCGGGGAGATCCGGCGCCGCCAGGGGCGGCTCGACGCAGCCGCCGTCTCGTACGCGCACGCTCACGAACTCGGCCGGATCCCGCAGCCGGGGCTGGCTCTGCTCCGGCTCGCCCAGGGCAAGGCGGACGCCGCCGTCACGGGCCTGAAGCTGGCCCTGGCCTGTCAGAGCGACCCGAGCCACGACCTCCTCGGCCGGGCCCGGCTGCTCGCGGCCCGCACGGAGGTGGCGCTGGCCGTCGGGGACCCGGACGGGGCCGCCGAGGCGGTCGCGGAGCTGGAGGCGCTCTCCGGCGGGGCGCCGCTCCTGGGCGCCCTGGCCGACACCGCCCGCGGCGCCCTCGCCCTCGCCCGGCACGAACCGGCCCTGCCTCCGCTGCGCCGGGCGCTGGCCGGCTGGCTGGAGCTGCGCGTCCCGTACGAGGCCGCGCAGGTACGGATGCTGCTCGCCGCCGCCGACCGGGCCTCGGGCGACGAGGAGGCGGCCCGGCTGGAGCTGGCGGCCGCCCGGGCGACGTTCGAGCGGCTGGGCGCCGCCCCCGACGCCCGCCGTGCGGCCGCCCTGCTGACCGGGCTGCGCCGCCGCCTGCCCGGCGGTCTGACCGGCCGCGAGGCGGAGGTGCTGCGCCTGGTGGCGGAGGGCCGTACCAACAAGGACATCGCCCACGCCCTGGTGATCAGCGAGCACACGGTCGCCCGGCACCTGAACAACATCTTCGCCAAGCTGGGCGTGACCTCCCGTACCGCCGCCACGGCCTACGCCTACGCCCACGGTCTGGTCAGAACCCGGGCATAGGCACCCGGGCATAGGCCGTTTCACCCATGCCCGGCCGCCCACCGACGTGGGTGGTTCGGGCGATGCCCGCGCCGGCCCCCGCGGCCTAGAACGGGTACATGACCACCACAAACGCACCCACCACAAACGCACCCACCACAAACGCACCCACCACCGAACTCGCCCTCGACACCCTGCGCGGCACCGTCCGCGGCGACGTCGTCGTCCGCGGCGACCCGTCCTACGAGGAGGCCCGCCGGGTCTACAACGCCCTCCACGACCGACACCCGGCCGTCGTGGTCCGGGCCGTGGACGCGGGCGACGTGATCGCCGGCGTCCTCTTCGCCCGGGACAACGGGCTGCCGCTCGCCGTCCGCGGCGGCAGCCACGCCGTCGCCGGGTACGGCACCGTCGACGACGGTCTCGTCGTCGACCTGTCCCGGATGCGCTCCGTCCGCGTCGACCCCGTGACCCGTACCGCCCGCGCCGACGGCGGCTGCACCTGGGGCGACTTCGACCACGCCACGCACGCCTTCGGCCTGGCCACCACCGGCGGGGTCGTCTCGACCACCGGCATCGCCGGTCTCACCCTCGGCGGCGGCATGGGCAACCTGGCCCGTCGCTACGGACTGAGCTGCGACAACCTCGTGCAGGCCGATGTCGTCACCGCCGAGGGCGCCCTCCTGACCTGCGACGCCGAGCGGCATCCGGACCTGTTCTGGGCGCTGCGTGGCGGCGGAGGCAACTTCGGCGTCGTCACCTCGCTCGTCTACCGCCTGCACCCGGTGTCGGACATCCTGGGCGGCGCCGTCTTCTATCCGCTCGACGCGGAGGTGGCCCGGCGCTGGCGTGACATGAACGCCGACGCCCCCGAGGAGCTCAACACGATCCTGGTCATCGCGCTCGGCCCCGAGATGCCGTTCCTGCCGGAGCGCTGGCACGGCCGCCCGATCTGCGGCCTGATGACCTGCTTCAGCGGCCCCGCCACCGAGGACGAGAAGATGCTCGGCCTCCTCGACGAACTGGGCCCGGTCGTGGGCCGGTTCGTGGAGCGGATGCCGTACCCGGTGATCAACACACTCTTCGACGAGCAGCTGCCACCGGGGCTGTACCACTACTGGAAGGGGAGCTTCAGCCGCGATCTCAGCGACGGCGCCATCGATGTGCACATGCGCTACGGGGAGACGATGCCCTCGATGGAGAGCGACACCGCGATCTTCCCGATCGACGGGGCGTGCCACCGGGTCGGCCCCGAGGACACCGCGTTCGCCTACCGCGACGCCTCCTTCTCGGCCGCGTTCGGCACGAGCCACACCGATCCCGCGGACAACGAGGCGAACATCGCCTGGACGCGGGCGTACGACCGGGACCTGCGGCCGCACACCGAGGAGGCCGGCTACATCAACTTCATGGACACCGACGACCAGAGCCGGGTGCGCACCAACTACCGGCAGAACTACGACCGGCTGCGGACGGTGAAGCGCCGCTACGACCCCGGCAACCTGTTCCGTCTCAATCACAACATCGCGCCGTGAGGGAAGCCCTGACTAGAGCAGTGTCCTGGCGGTGGCGAGCAGCCGGGCGGTGTCGTCGGCGCACAGCGCCAGCGCGTTGCCGACGGTGTGGAGCACGTCCCGTTCCGCCGGGCTGTACGCCCCGTCCGCAAGGGCGATCCTGGCTCCCTGGAGCAGGATCGACTCGCGCCCGGAGACGGCGAGGTGCGGCGCGAGTGGCTCCAGGGCCTCGTGGAGCTCGATGGCCAGGGCCGCGCCCCCGCTGCCCTCGTCGGGCAGGAAGCGGCCGGTGTCGGCGGCAAGCGCCTCCACGAGGTCGGTGAGCTGGACGCCGGTGCACTCGTCGAACCCGGCGGCGCGGACCGCCGCGACCGCGGTGTCCACCACCGTACGGGAGGAGGTGCCGCCGGCCGCGAGGACGGCGAGGGCGACGGTGTGCACGGCGTCCCGCAGCATCGCGGAGAAGCGGCTCGTCGTCGGGTGGTCGAGGACGTCGGTACCGAAGTGGGTATGACAGGCCGCGCACTCGACGACCGGTCCGGCGTGCCCGCGAGGCAGCACCGGGACTCCCAGGACGGCGAAGCGCCGACGGCCGGTCCGACGGCGGTAGTTGCGGTCGCCGCCGCACTCCTCGCAGAAGAACTCGCCGTCCCCTACGGTGTTCCAGGAAGTACGAATGCCACAGATGCCCACTTTTCGACTACGTGACTCCCGGGCAGACCGCATCCCGCACCTCCCTTGGCGAACCGGCAGCATTGCCGACGTGGGCGTGATGTTAACCACATCTGTGATGTGGCGTCAGCACCCCGTCGACAGAACGCCACGGACATGGCCGAGACGCGACACCGCCGGAAGGGGCTCGCCGCGCTCCCGATCACGCCCCGCGAGATCACCCTCAGGGGTGGAGAGGCCGGTGCCCCGCACCCCCTCGGGGGATGCGGGGCACCGGCTCTCGTACGGTCCGCGAGGTCAGCGCGCGGCGCGGTTGACCGCCGAGATGACGGCCTTCAGCGAGGCACGGGTGGTGTTGGCGTCGATGCCGATGCCCCACAGGACCTTGCCGTCGATGGCGCACTCGATGTACGAGGCGGCCTGCGCGGAGGCGCCCTCGCTCATCGTGTGCTCCTGGTAGTCCAGCAGGCGGGCGTCCACGCCGATCGCCTGCAGTGCGGCGAAGAAGGCGGAGATCGGACCGTTGCCGGAGCCCGTCAGGACGGTGTCGACGCCGTCCACGACCGCCTCGACGGTCAGGGTGTCGGTGCCGTCCGTGTCGGACGTGGTCTGGCCGGAACGCAGCTGGATGCGTCCCCAGGCGTTGTCCGGGTTGGGCAGGTACTCGTCCTGGAAGACGGACCAGATCGCGGCCGGCGTGACCTCGCCGCCCTCGGTGTCGGTCTTCTGCTGGATGATCTTCGAGAACTCGATCTGCATCCGGCGCGGCAGGTCCAGCTTGTGGTCGTTCTTCAGGACGTACGCGATGCCGCCCTTGCCGGACTGCGAGTTGACCCGGATCACAGCCTCGTACGAGCGGCCGACGTCCTTCGGGTCGATGGGCAGGTACGGCACCGCCCACTCGATGTCGTCGACGGTCTTGCCCGCGGCGGCCGCGTCGGCCTCCATGGCGTCGAAGCCCTTCTTGATGGCGTCCTGGTGGGAGCCGGAGAAGGCGGTGTAGACCAGGTCGCCCGCGTAGGGGTGGCGCGGGTGGACCTCCATCTGGTTGCAGTACTCGCTCGTGCGGCGGATCTCGTCGATCTGCGAGAAGTCGATCTGCGGGTCCACGCCCTGCGAGAACAGGTTCATGCCCAGCGTCACCAGGTCGACGTTGCCGGTCCGCTCGCCCTGGCCGAACAGGCAGCCCTCGATACGGTCGGCGCCGGCCATGATCGCCAGCTCGGCCGCCGCGACCGCCGTACCGCGGTCGTTGTGCGGGTGGACGGACAGGCAGATGTACTCGCGGCGGGTCAGGTTCCGGGACATCCACTCGAACCGGTCCGCGTGCGTGGACGGCGTCGAACGCTCCACGGTGGCGGGCAGGTTCAGGATGATCTCGCGGCCCTCCTCGGGCTGCCAGACGTCACAGACCGCCTCGCAGACCTCCAGGGCGAAGTCCAGCTCGGTGTCGGTGAAGATCTCCGGGCTGTACTGGTAGCCGAAGATCGTCTCATCGCCCAGCAGCTTGTCCGCGTACTCCATGACCAGGCGGGTGCCGTCGACGGCGATCTGCTTGATCTGCTCCTTCGAGCCGCGGAAGACGACCCGGCGGAAGGTGGGCGCGGTGGCGTTGTACAGGTGGACGGTGGCGCGCTTGGCGCCGACCAGGGACTCCACGGTTCGCTCGATCAGGTCCTCGCGGGCCTGGGTCAGTACGGAGATGGTGACGTCGTCCGGGATCGCGCCCTCTTCGATGATGGAGCGCACGAAGTTGAAGTCGGTCTCGCCGGAGGAGGGGAAGCCGACCTCGATCTCCTTGTAGCCCATGCGCACCAGCAGGTCGAACATCTCGCGCTTGCGGGCGGGGCTCATCGGGTCGATCAGAGCCTGGTTGCCGTCGCGCAGGTCGGTCGACAGCCAGCGGGGCGCCTTGGTGATGCGCTGCTCGGGCCAGGTGCGATCGGGGATGTGCACGGCCTCGTACCGGCCGTACTTGTGGATCGGCATCCCGGACGGCTTCTGCATCTGGGTGGCGTTGGTGATGGGCGTGGGGCGGCCAACGGGCTGAGACATTGCGTAGGGCTCCTCGGGTCCAGCTGGGGAGGGACGGCCGACTGTCGAACGCAACACCAGGTCCCGCGGGGAGGGGGTCGGCCTACGACTACAGGCCCTCGCCGCGGCAGCTAAGGAGAAGCAGCCCGAAACGCATGATGGCCGCAGCCTAGCTCAGGACGGCGGACTCCGGACGTCCTGTTTCAGTATGCGGGACACGGTGCGGCGTCAATACGAAAGAGTGACGAATCACTCTATTTCGCGGATCATCGTCGCCGGTAGTGACAGCCGGATCACGCAGTGCCACATTGCAGGCATGACCTCCCACGCGCAGCACCCTGTCTTCTGCTCCATCGTGCCCCCGCACCTGCTGGAGCACCTGGCCCGGTCGGGGAACCCGGCGATCGCCGAGACCGCCCGCCGCACCCTGGCCGCCGACGCCGCCCAGCGAACCGCGCGCCGCCTCGCCGCGCCCACCGCCCCCGCGCAGGCCGCCCCGGACGAGGCGGCGAAGCCCCGGCGCACGGTGTACGACGCCGAGCACGGCACCGACCTGCCGGGCGTCACGGTGCGCGAGGAGGGCGCGGAGGCGACGGACGACGCGACCGTCAACCGCGCGTACGCCGGCCTCGGCGCCACCTTCGACCTCTTTCTGAAGGCCTACGGCCGGAACTCGATGGACGGCGCCGGGATGAAGCTGCTCGCGACCGTCCACTACGACCGGAACTACGCGAACGCCTTCTGGAACGGCGAGCAGATGGTGTTCGGTGACGGCGACGGCGAGATCTTCCTCGACTTCACCGTGCCGGTGGACGTGATCGGCCACGAGCTGACCCACGGCTTCACCCAGTTCACGGCCAATCTGGAGTACTTCAGCCAGTCCGGGGCGCTCAACGAGTCGGTCTCGGACGTCTTCGGGTCGCTGGTGAAGCAGTACACACTCGGACAGAGCGCCGCCGAGGCCGACTGGCTGATCGGCGAGGGCCTGCTCCACGAGAACGTCCAGGGCGTGGCGCTGCGCTCGATGAAGGCGCCGGGCACGGCGTACGACGACGATGTCCTGGGCAAGGACCCGCAGCCGGCGCACATGGACGACTACGTCCGTACGAGCAGCGACAACGGCGGGGTGCACATCAACTCCGGCATCCCCAACAAGGCCTTCTACCTCGCGGCGACCGAGCTGGGTGGCAACGCCTGGGAGCGGGCGGGGCAGATCTGGTACGACGTGATGACGGGCGGCACGCTCACCCCCGAGACCCGGTTCACCGAGTTCGCGCGGGCGACGGCGAAGGCGGCGAAGGCGCGGTACGGGGACGGGGCGGAGATCCAGGCCGTGCTGAAGGCGTGGACGGCTGTCGGCGTGCCGACGGACTGATAGACCTGAGCCATGCGTATTCGAGTGCGGCGCACCGGCGGTTTCGCGGGCATCGAGCGGTCGGCCGAGGTGGACACCTCCGGCCGGCCGGACACCGGGGAGTGGCAGACCCTGGCCGCCACCGTCCTCCGTGAGGGCGACGGCGACGTCCGGGGCGTGCCGGACGGCTTCTCGTACGAGATCACGGTCGACGGCGAGACGATCCGCTGCTGCGATCCCCGTCTGACCGAGTCGCAGCGCGCCCTGATCGCGAAGGTCCTGAAGGAAGGCGCCTAGAGACGCCGAGGGCCCCAGCCCTAGCCCTCGCCCTTCGCATCCGGCTTCCAGTCCTGTGCGAGGAGCCCGAGCAGCACCTCGTCGAGGAACTCGCCCATCACCCAGGCCGAGGAGCGCAGCACGCCCTCGCGGACGAAGCCGTTGCGCTCGGCCGAGCGCAGCATCGCGGCGTTGTCCGCCAGCGTCTCGATCTGCAGCCGCTGCAGGCCGCGCACGACGAAGCCGTAGTGGCACAGCGTCGCGACCACGTCGGTGCCGTAGCCCTTGCCGCGGGAGGACGGCAGCAGCCCGAGGCCGATGTGCGCGGACCGGTGGTGGTTGTCGATGCCCCACAGTGTCGCGGTGCCGACCAGCGTGCCGCCGTCCAACTCCACCACGGAGAACGGGACGTGCCCCTGTTCCTTGTCGTCGACCACGAGTCGCGGATCCTTCGAGCCGGGCGTGATCGGCCGCCACGGCGCGCCCTCAGCCCTCGAGGCGTTGACCACGTCGTCGTAGAGCTCGGCCCGCAGGATCGGGATGTCGTCCTCGTGCCGGGCCCTGAGCCCGACCTTGCTTCCTCTGAGCATGCACGCTTCCTATCCGACCGGGCTCGCCGACGGCAAACCAATTACGGACAGGTCCTAGCGGGCTGTCCGGCGGGCGTCCCGTTCGGCGGTGGCGGCGGCGTGGTGGGCTCGGGCGGACATCGTCAGGGGATCGTCCTCGCCGAGGATGCGGACGGACATGAAGAGGACCGTCCCGTAGAGGCGGATGGCCTTGCCCAGGCGCCCCGCCGTGTGGTGGGCGAGCGCCAGATTGTGGGCGGTCGTGAGGAAATCGATGTGCCCGGGTCCGAGGAGGTGCTTCTGCGCGCGGTAGGTCGCCTTCAGCAGGGGGAGGGCGCGCTCCGGGTCTCCCGCCTCCAGATGGGCGAGAGCCAGGTGGGAGGCCGACTTGAGGGTCTGGGCGTCGTCCTTGCCCAGCGTCCGGCTGTGGGAGGCGTGGATCCGCTCGCACAGCGGGACGGCCTCGGCCGCGTTTCCCGCGTCCCGGTGGGCCGAAGCGAGGCCGTGGAGGGCGTTGACGGTGTGGGGATGGTCCTCGCCCAGCGTGCGGACGCTCGTGGCGAGGGCCTGCTCCAGGAGGGGTATCGCGCGGCCCGGGTCACCGGCCTCCAGGTGGGCGGACGCCAGGTTGAGACGGGTGGCGGGAAGGTGCGGATGGTCCTCGCCCAGGACGCGTAGGCGCGCGGCGAGGGCTTCCTCGAAGAGGGGGATCGCCTTGTCGAGGTCCCCCCTTTGCATATGGACGAGAGCGAGATTGCTCTGTGAGTTGAGGGTGTCGGGGTGGTTCGGGCCGAGCACGCGCAGCCGGTCGTCGAGAACCTGGCCGCAGAGCAGGATCGCCCGGTCGAGGTCTCCCGCCTCCCGGTGGGCCCCGGCCAGACTCTCGCGGGCGGCGAGCGTGTCGGGGTGGTCCTCCCCCAGGACCCTCAGCCGGTCCTCCAGGACTCGCGCGCAGAGCGGGATCGCCCGCTCCGTGTCCCCGGCCTCGGTATGGGCGTCGGCGAGCTGGCCTCGGGCGGCGAGCGTGTGCGGATGGTCCTCGCCGAGGGCCCGCACCCGGTCTTCGACCACCTGCTCGTACTCCTCGATCGCCCGGCCCGGGTTTCCGGACGCCCGGTGGGCGGAGGCGAGGTTCGAACGTGTGGCGAGGGTGTGCGGGTGATCCTCCCCCAGGGCCTGCTCCTGGCTTCGGCGGAGCCGTTCGTACAGCGGAACGGCTCGGGCCGGGTCTCCCGCCGCCTGGGCGGCCTGGGTGAGGATGAGGCGGGCGGCGTGGGTGTCGGGGTGGTCCTCCCCCAGCACCCGGGCGCAGATGGCGGCGTTCCGCGTCTGCAGCTCCAGCGCCCGGTCGAAGTGCCCTGCCGCCAGGTAGGCGGTCGCCAGATTGGAGCGGGTCATGATGGTGGCGTAGTGCCCTTCGCCTCCCAGCCGAAGGCTGTCGGCGAGGGCCTGCTCGATCATGGCCGTCGCCCGGTCCACCTCCCCGGCCTCCAGGTGGACGGCCGCGAGGTTGACCTGGGCTCCGATGCTGAGCGGATGGTCCTCGCCCCAGTGCCGCACGGTCGCCGCGACGGCCCGCTCGGACAGGGCGACGGCCCCTGCCAGGTCACCGATCCCGAGCCGGGCGGCGGCGAGGTTGTTGAGGACGTGGGAGGTCTCCGGGTGGTCCGGACCCTGGTGGCGTTCCCGGTGGGCGAGGGCTCGTTCGAGGTGCGGGACCGCCCGGTCGGCCAGTCCCTGGCCGTGAAGGTAGCCCCCCGCTTGGTTGAGGAGTGCCGCCATGTCCGGCAGGTCCTCGGCGGCGGGCGTGTTACGGGCCAGGGCGTCGATGTGCGGGATCAGGCTGCGCCACTGGGGCCACAAGGCGGGATCCCGCCAGGAAAGGGGGAGGACGACCTCGTGCAGGGCGTGGGTCGCACGGTAGCGGCCCACATGGACGAGCATCGGGTCGCGGTGCAGATCGTCGGGGTCGGGTGTGCGGGCCAGACCCTGCACCAGGCGGTGCATGGCGAGGGTGCGGGTTGCGGGGTCGACATCGATCATGCTGTAGGCGTTCAGGAGGCCGATGGCGCCAGCGACGTCGCGCGGCGCGGGCATTGTTTCGACGGTGCCGGCGGGGATGCGGTCGAGGAGGCCGGCGGGGATACGGTCGGGGCCGTACCAGGCCATGGCACGCAGCAGGTCGACGGCGTAGGGCTGAAGTTCGCTGACGCGGTTCAGTGTCACGCGCCAGACGCGGGCGACGGTGCGCTCGGCGGCGGTGCGGCCTTCGCCTCCCCGCTGGTACGTCCCGGCCGGGTCCTCGCGCAGGAGGCCGAGGTAGTCGCGCGGGGTGAGCATGGGGTTCCGCGCCAGGTACGCCGCGGCCTGCACGACCCCGAGAGGCAGATGGCCGAGGTCGGCGCACAACTCGGCGGCGCCGTCCAGGTCACGGGGGCCGGCCGCGGTGGTGATGCGGGTGAGCAGGGCCAGGGACTCGGCCGGGTCCAGGACGTCGAGCCGGATGACGGTGGTGGCGGTGGTCCAGGTCGTGGCGAGCCGGCTGGTGATCAGGAAGCGGCCGCCGGGGGCGCGGGCGAGCAGTCCGGCGATGTCGGCCGGGTCGGTGACGTTGTCCAGGACCAGCAGCCAGCCGGTGTGCCCGGCCAGCCACTGGAGGGCGTACTCGGCCAGGGCGGCCGTCGTGAGCACCTTGGCAAGGGCGGGCTGCAGGGCGATGGCCAGGGCGGCGAGCCCCTGCTCGACGCCGGCCGGACTGTCGGCGGTGATCCACCGGACCGGCCTCAGCCTTTGGGAGCGGGCCCGGGTGGCCACCCAATGGGCGGCCAGAGCGCTCTTGCCGACCCCGCCGAGTCCGTGCACCGCCTGCAGATGCACCTGGCCGGAGACTCTCAAGGCCGAGTCGAGGGTCTGGAGTTCGGCCTCCCTGCCCACGAAGTGGCCCGGCAGGTAGGGCAGATCGTCCATTCCCCGCGGGGCCTTCACCTTGGCCGCCGCCCGTAACACCTCGGGTGGCAGCAGCACGCTGGAATGGTCGTTGTAGATGCCCGAGACCGCGATGCCGCCGTTGTCGGCGACGGCGTTCCCGGACCCTGTCACCTGTTGGACGGGAGGGGGCGGAGGGGCCTCCCCCGTCACGCGCACCCCCTCGACGGCGGTGCCCCGTGCCGGGCTGCGCCCGCCACCGTCACGTCGCCTGCCCCAGCGCCACTTGGCCACGGCCGCTCCCGATCCCTCGTCTCGTCGCTCTTCGGCCTTCGCACGGTGCCCGGCGACTACGCGTCGGCTATGCCGCTGACCGCGCGGGAGCCCGGGCCTGTGGCCTCCGCGTCCCCGGTGTTCACCGCGCGTGCCGGCCGCCCGCCGACCCCGCCGCCGCGCTCGACGCCCGTCACCGCGTGGCCCCCGTCCGTGGCCACCGCCCTTCCGGTGGACACGGCCAGGTCGCCCTCGAAGCCGGCGGCGAAGGCGAGCAGCGCCCGCAGTTCCTCGGCCACGCGCTCCTGGTCCTGGGGGTGCGCGTTCTCCAGCAGGGCCTCGAAGCGTCCCTGCCACATGCCGCCCTGCCGGTCCCGCTCACTCTGCCGGTCGCGCTCCCGCTCCGGGTCCGCGGCGGTTCCGGGTTCCAGCGCCCGGGCGGTCCGGTCCAGGCGTTCCAGCTCGGCCTGCTCAAGCTCCTCGTCGCCGCGCCCGAAGAGCTCCGCCACCCGCCGTCGTACGCCGTGCCACGCGTCGGTCCCGGCGGCCTGCACGACCGCACCGCCCCCCGCGGCGGCCAACGCCGTCAACGTCTCGACCAGCACCGTTCTCCCCCTCGTCCGGCGGACCGCCCCCGGGCCGGCCGCGCGAAAAGATAGCGGGACTACCCTAAAGAGCCCGCTGATGTCCCGGGGGAGAACCCCGAAATCCGGCGAAGAACGACCCCGAGCCTCAGGCAGCCGGGCGGGCTAGAAGCCGAGCTTCCGGAGCTGCTTCGGGTCCCGCTGCCAGTCCTTGGCGACCTTGACGTGCAGGTCGAGGAAGACCGGGGTCCCCAGCAGCGCCTCGATGTGCTTGCGGGACTTCATCCCGACCTCCTTCAGGCGGCTGCCCTTCGGGCCGATGATGATCCCCTTCTGGCTGGGCCGCTCGATGTAGACGTTCGCGTGGATGTCGAGCAGCGGCCGGTCCGCCGGGCGGTCCTCGCGCGGGATCATCTCCTCGACGACCACCGCGATCGAGTGCGGCAGCTCGTCCCGTACGCCTTCCAGCGCCGCCTCGCGGATCAGTTCGGCGACCATGACCATCTCCGGCTCGTCGGTGAGGTCGCCCTCCGGGTAGAGCGGCGGGGACTCCGGCAGGAGCGGGATCAGCAGGTCGGCGACGAGCTGGACCTGCGAACCGCCGACGGCCGAGACCGGGACGATCTCCTGCCACTCGAAGCCCAGCTCCTTGCCGAGCTGGTCGATGGCGATGAGCTGCTCGGCGAGGGTCTTCGAGTCGACCAGGTCGGTCTTGGTGACGATCGCGACCTTCGGGGTCTTCTTGATCCCGGCGAGCTCCTTGGCGATGAAGCGGTCGCCGGGGCCGAGCTTCTGGTCGGCGGGCAGGCAGAAGCCGATCACGTCGACCTCGGCCCACGTGGTGCGCACGACGTCGTTCAGCCGCTCGCCGAGGAGCGTGCGCGGCTTGTGGAGGCCGGGCGTGTCCACGAGGATCAGCTGCGCGTCCGGGCGGTGCACGATGCCGCGGACGGTGTGCCGGGTGGTCTGTGGCCGGCTGGAGGTGATCGCCACCTTCTGGCCGACCAGAGCGTTCGTGAGGGTGGACTTGCCCGCGTTGGGGCGGCCGACGAAGCAGGCGAAGCCGGCCCGGTGGACGGCTTCGGATTCTTGATTACGAGCGCTCATGGGGGCCATTCTCCCCGATGCGGGGCGTCATCACGTACCCAGTGCCCGCCGACGCCGTACCCGCAGGCCGATCAGCGCCACCACTCCCCCGGTCAGCACCACCGCGGCGGCGAGCCAGGGCAGGGCGAGGAAGGACGCGCGCCCGGACTCCCGTACGTCCTTCGCGGTGGCCGTGAGAGTCACCTCACCCCAGTCGAACTGCGGCGATCCCGTCCAGCGCTCGGTCAGCCGGATCTTCTGGCGCGGCAGCAGCTCCGAGGGGATCTTCTCCAGGTCGCGGGCGAGCAGGGTGCGGCCGAAGACTCCCTCGGCGCGCAGGGCGACCTTGGGGTCGAGGGTGACGTTGCCGCGGTTGTGCAGGGTGTACGAGATGAGGGCGGTGCTCGTCCCGGCGCCGGGGACGAGCGGCCGGTCCTGGTCGAGGGTGACGTCCTCGACCGCGAGGGCGGGGACGGTGGGGCCGTTGACCCGGAGGTACACACGGGCGCCGACGGCCCGCTGCACGCCGACGGCGACGGACCCCCGGCCCGGCTGGATCCGTTCGTCGAGGGCGACCAGCGCGCCGGGGTGGTCGCCGGGCTCGGCGTCGGCGGGGACGGCGAGGGTGTAGGGCACGGTCACGGAGGAACGGGGCGGGACCGTGACGCGGGTGCGCTCGGGCGTGATCCAGGCGCCGGCGCCGGTCTGCTTCTCCTGCCGGGTGCGGACGGCGAAGCCGCCGTCGCGCTCGGTGTTGTAGGCGTCGGCGCCGTAGAGCCGGAAGGTGAGCGGCGCGCCGGTCTTGTTGGTGACGGTGACCCGGTCGGTCAGGGTCGTGCCGGGGTCGGCGGAGAGATAGAAGTACGGCCGGCTCCCGAGCCGGGAGGCGGCGGGGTGGACGGCCCACTCGCCGTTCTCGGCGGCGTGGGCGGGGGCAGGGCCGCCGGGCAGGAGCAGAAGCACGGCGGCCAGGAGGAGTACGTACAGGTTGCGCACGGTGCGGAACTCCTTTTGCTCGCCCGGGATCAGGACAGGGTCAGGGTCAGGACGCCCGCGTACGCGCCGGGTGCGGTGAAGGCCGGGACGTCGAGGGAGACCTTGGCGTCGACGGTGAACTCGCCGCCGGTGAGCGTGCCGTTCGGGGTCGAGGCGAGGGTCGCCCCGCCGCCGCCGACCGTTCCGGCCGAGCCGGGGACGCAGGTGCTGGGGCTGCCGGCCTTGGTGGTGCAGGCAGGGGTCCAGCTGAGCGCGCCCGCGCCGATGGAGCCGCCGGGGCCCGTGAAGTCGGTGACCTTGCCGGTCAGGGACCAGCCCGCGGGGCCGCCGCGGAAGTCCTTGACCGTCACCGTTCTCAGATCGCCGGTCGCCGCGCCGCCCTGACCGAAGTCGACGGACGACAGCTGCACCGCGTCACCGGCCTGGGTCATCGACAGTTCGCCCGCCGTGACGGCCACCTCGAGCTTCTGGCTGTTCGGCGGCTGCGGGGTGTCGTCGATGACGGTGTACGCGGCCGGTCCGGCGCCCTTCTCCGGGTCCCAGGCCGTCCCCTCGTACGCGACGATCCCGGTGGTCGCCTTGTCGTCGACCCTCAGGCGCGCGGCGAACCCGCCCTCGGTGTCGGTCGTGACGGTCATCCGGTCGGCGGTCTCCGCCGCTCCGGAACGTCCGACGACCGTGACCTCGGTGAGCGGGGTGAACTTGGCGCCGGTCACGGTGACGCGGACGCCCGGGGCGCCGGAGGCCGTGCCGAGCGAGATGTTGCGCTCGTTGGCGCCCGGCTGCGCGCTCGCCGTGATCGTCTCGGAGACGGGGGCGGGCGGGTCGGTGACGGTGCAGGGGGTGTCCAGCTCCATCAGGTAGCTGGTGTGGATGTTGTAGTCGCCGGGCGAGAGGGTGATCGAGCCGGGCGCGGTGACCGTGAACGTGCCGGTCATCGAGAACGGCGGGAACGCGCCCTTGCCGGGGACGGGGTCGTTCTTCTTGGGACCGGTGACGGTGACCGCGCCGGTCTGGGCGCCGCCGAGGACGACCTTGCCGCTCGGGGTCATGATGTCGGCCGGGAGGGCCAGGTCGACGGGGTTGGACGCGGCCGGTTTGGTCACCTTGTAGGTGACGGTGACGGTGTCGCCGACCTTGGGCGTGGGCTTGTCCACGGTGATCTCGGCGGTCGTTGTGCCGTCGATGGGCGGGATGCCGGCGATCGGCGGCGGGACGCAGTGCGTGGGGAAGTCCACCGCCTGGGACGCGGTCGCCAGGGCGCCGGCCGGAGCGGCCAGCGCGCCGCCGGCGGCTACCGCGAGTGCGGCGACGCCGAGGGCGGCGGTCCAGCGCCGTCTTCGGGGTGGCGTCGGTGTTCTCTGTGCCATGTGTGCCCCTCCTGAGGGATGGGAAGGTACCGGCGCCGCCTGGGGCGACGCCGGTTGAGGGGTGGTGCGTGGGTGGTGCGCGGTGGGCGCGGTGGTGCGTGGCGCTCCGATGGGTCAGAAGACGAACGGGCCGGGCGACTGCGAGGTGATGGCGTCGCAGTTCACGGTCGTCCCGAAGATCGTCATGGTGAGAGCGGTGCCGGCGAAGTAGGAGTTGAGACTGTCGCCGACGGCCACCGTGCCGCTGAGCGGGCCGATGGTGACGGCCTGGTTGGCCGCCAGTGCGGGGTTCTTCTTGCCGCTGAAGACGCGGGTGCCGCCGCCGGTCTTGGCCATCGTCAGGCGGGCGTTGATCTGGTCGGCGCCGACCGCGATCGGCGTCTTGACGGCGGCGGTGAGCGTGATCGTCGCGGCCGTGCCGCTCTGCGTGGCCTTGAGGGTGGCGAGCCCGCCGCCCCACATGCCGCAGTCGTACGTCGCCGTCGCGGTCGACGGCGTCACGGCGGCCGCCGCAGGGGCGAAGGCGAGTCCGGTCGCGGCGAGCGCACCCGCGAGGACGGCGCCGAGTCCTAAGTTGGTGCCTCTCATGAGGTCGTACCCCTTCCGATGAAGCACGCAGGGGTGCGGACGCTGCGTGAGGCGTAGAACTGACGGTCCGTCGGGCGGACCGCTGTTCATTGATGCGCAGCGGGCCGGGGAAGGCAAGAGAATGTCCGGTGATTCTTCACCAGCACGCGAAGAGGGCCCGGCGGGATGCCGGGCCCTCTTCGAGTCCGCCGGGCCTCAGCCCGCCGTGACCGCCGCGCGCAGCTGCCCGTCGGGGCCGGCGAGCAGCACCGGGGTCTCGGGGCCGCCGAGGTCACGTACCGCCGCGCGGTCCTCCTCGGAGGCGGCGTCCGCGGTCGAGACGACGGCCGCGGCCTCCAGGGACTGGGCCCCGCTGGCCACGGCCATCGCGACCGCGGTCTGGAGCGCGCTCAGTCTGAGCGACTCCAGGGCCACGGTCCCCGCCACGTACGTGCGGCCGGTCTCGTCCCGTACCGCCGCGCCCTCGGGCACACCGTTGCGGGCGCGGGCGCTGCGCGCCAGCGTGATGATCTTGAGGTCCTCGGCGCCGAGAGCGCCGTGGTCGGGCTTGAGTGTCATACCCCGAGCATAGGTCGGGGCACGGGGTCAGCTCTGCGCGCCCTTGACGAACTTGTCGGCGGCGAGCTTGGCGAGGGCCTCGAAGTCCTTGTGGCCGGAGGCGTTCGGCGGCACGTGGGAGACGCGGGCGACGCCGGTGCCCTGCCGCACGACGAGCATGTTCGTCTCGACGGTCATGGAGATGTCGGCGATCTTCATCTTCAGCCGGAAGGCGTGAGACTCCTCACCGGCCTTCGGGCCCGCGAGCTTCTCGGCCGTGACGGTCATCTTCATGCCCTGGAGGTCGGCGGCGAACCCCTTGCAGGTGTCCAGCGAGGTGCCCAGCGCCTTGACGAAGTCCGTGGCACCGGCGGCCGGGAAGGTGAAGACCTGGCTGTCGATCCCGGTCGTGTCGCTGGTGCGCTCGAAGCTGCCGGACGGGCCCATCGTCGCCCCGGTGATGGTGTCGGCCATGAAGCCGGCGAGCGGCTGGCACTCCGCCTTGTCCGCCTTCGGCTGGATCTGGTCCGTGTCGGACGTGCCGCTCTTCCAGCCGGAGGGCAGGTCCTTGACGGTCAGCGTCGCCGCCTTCATCTGGGCGGCCGTCAGCGGCGCGGCCGGAGCCGCCGAGGTGGTCTGCTCGGCGGCCGGCTTGTCGGCCGCCTTGTCCTTCTTCGCGTCGTCCTTGGCGTCGCCGCCACCGCACGCGGCGGTGAGCGAGAGAGCGGAGACGGCGAGAGCGGCGGCCAGTCCGTGGCGAATGCGAGTGCGCATGGTGAATGTGCCCTTTGCGGCTGAGGGTGGTGGGACAGCCCGGCACCGGTGGGGGACGGCCGGATCGCCAGGAGGATATACGGGCCCACCGACAAGGCCTGACGGCAGCGCCTCGTTCAGCCCGCTATCGGATACATCGCCCCGCGTCGTCCCTCCGGGGAGACCAGCCATTCCAGCTTGGCGGCCGTGTCCGCCTGCGGCAGTGGGGTGTGCATGACGATCGTCAGGTCGGGGCGGGCCGGCACCCTCAACTGCGTGGACTCCACGTGCAGGACGCCGACGAGCGGGTGCTCGATCTCCTTGCGGATCTGGCCGCCCGGGGAGATGTCCCGCCGCTCCCACAGTTCGGCGAACTCCGCGCTCGCCGCCTTCACCTCCTCCACCACCGCGCGGAAGCCCTCGTCGTCGGGGCACTCCGAGCAGGCGGCCCTGAACTGTGCGACGACCTGCGGCGCGAGCCGTTTCCAGTCGGTCGACCGGGAGCGGTAGATCGGGTCGGTGAAGAAGGAGACGAGGCAGTTCTGCGAGATCTCGGGCCGCATGCCGAGGACGACGGACGCCGACTCGTTGTACATGATCGTGTTCCAGTACACGTCCATGATGTGCGCCGGGAACGGCATCCACGCGTCGATCAGCCGACGCAAACCCGCGCACATGTCCCGCGCCTCCGGATCGACCTCGGGCGCGGGCGGGTTGAGCCCGGCGAGGACGTACAGGTGGCGGCGCTCCGCCCCGCTGAGCCGCAGCACCCGCGCCACCGCGTCGAGCACCTGCGGCGAGACCGTGATGTCGCGGCCCTGCTCCAGCCACTGGTACCAGGAGACGCCGACGCCCGCGAGGACGGCGACCTCCTCCCGGCGCAGGCCGGGCGTACGGCGCCGGGCACCGCCGTCCGGAAGGCCGGCCTCGGCCGGGGTGACCCGGGCCCGACGGCTCATCAGGAACTCGCGCAGTTCGGCCAGTCGGTGTGCCTTGGCGTCCGTGCTCTCGATCACTGGGGCCACGTGTGCTTCCTCCCCCGGGATGCCTGGTGGTGCGACCAACAGGATAAGTTCCCGCTCCCCACGCTTGTTCCCGCGCGCCGAGGGTGGTGCCCATGGCAACCACGCTCACTTCCTCGGCTCCGGCTCCCGCCCCCGCCCCACCGGTCCTGACCGGCCGTTCCCGGCTCGTCCTCTTCGTGCTGTGCGCCGCCCAGTTCATGGTGGCGCTCGACTTCTCCGTACTGAACGTGGCGCTGCCCGTCCTCGGCTCCGATCTCGGCCTGAGCCCGTCCGCGCTGCAGTGGGCGGTCACGGCCTTCGCCCTGCCGTCCGGCGGGTTCCTGCTGCTGTTCGGCCGGATCGGAGACCTGTACGGGCGCAAGAGGCTGTTCCTCGCGGGCCTCGCGCTCTTCGGCGCGGCCTCGCTGCTCGCCACGTTCGCCTGGGACCCGGCCTCGTTCCTGGCCGGCCGTGCCCTCCAGGGCCTCGGCGCGGCGGCGATCGTGCCGACCGGCATGTCCCTGCTGACCACCACGTTTCCCGAGGGCCCTGCGCGGGACCGGGCGCTCGGCATCTCCGGCACCGTGATGTCCCTGGGCTTCACCGTCGGCATGATCCTGGGCGGGGTCATGACCGACGCCCTCGGCTGGCGCTCCACGATGGGTCTGCTCGCGCTCTTCTCCCTGATCGTGCTGCCCCTCGCCCCCGGCCTGCTGCGCGAGTCGCGGACCGCGGACCGGCCGCGGCTCGACGTGCCGGGCGCGGTGACCGTGACCGGCGGTCTGCTGGCGGTGATCTACGCCCTGTCGTCGGCGGCGGAGCGCGGCTTCGGCGGCACGGACGTCCTCGTGACGCTCGTGGCGGGCGTGCTGCTGCTCGCGGCCTTCGTGGCGGTCGAGTCCCGGCACGAGTCCCCGCTGGTCTCGCTGCCGATGCTGCGGCGGCGCACGGTGGCCTTCGGCAACCTGGGCGGGCTCGTGACCTTCTCGATGATGTCCACCGTCATCTTCGTGCTGACCCTGTACCTCCAGGAGACGCTGGGCCTCTCGGCCTTCGGCACCGGTCTGGTCTTCGGTGTGCAGGGCGTCCTGTCGGTGCTCGCCGGGTCGGTCGCGTCGAAGGTGATCGGGCGGATCGGCGCCCGCCGCACGCTCGCGTTCTCCCTGCTCGGCCAGGGCGTGTTCGTGGCGACGATGCTGGGCCTCGGCACGGATTCGGGTGCCGTGTTCGCGACGATCGCGGTCTCGCTGGCAAGCATGTGCCACCTCGCCGCGATCATCTCGTACGGCGTGACCGTCACCTCCGGCGTCCCGGACGAGGAGCAGGGTCTGGCGACCGGGCTGGTGACGACGACCCAGCAGGTCGGCATCACCGTCGGCATCCCCCTGCTCGGTGTCCTCGCGACGACCGGCCCGAGTCTGTACGACGGTGTCCGCACGGTCCTCGCCGTCGACGCGGCGATCGTGCTGGCGGCTGCCCTGCTGGTCGCCCTCGGCCTGCGGCGGCGCGCGTAGCGGCGGCAGGCCGGGGCGCTACGGCCGGTCGAGGCGGAGCCGTACCGCCTTGGGCAGGCCCGCGACCACCAGGTCGTACGAGTCCTCGATGAGCTCCCGGACCATGCGGTCCGGGAGCTCGCCGACCGTCACCGTGTTCCAGTGCCGCTTGTTCATGTGGTAGCCCGGAGCGATCGCCGGGTGCTCCTCGCGGAGCCGGACCGCCTCCTCCGGCTCGCACTTGAGGTTGATGCGCAGCGGCCGGCCGTCGAGCCAGGACAGCGCGAACATCTTCCCGGCGACCTTGAAGACGGAGGTGTCCGGCCCGAAGGGGAACTCCTCCGTCGCGTCGTTGAACTCCAGGCAGAATGCGCGCAGCTGGTCAGGCGTCATCGGGCGTCCCCTCCGACGCGACGGCCACGGGTTCCACGAGCACGGTGACGATCTTGTTCCGCCGGCCCGCCGGGGACTCGGCCGTCAGCCGCAGTGAGCGCCCGTCGGGCAGCTCCACGACCGCCTTCGCGCCCGCGATCGGCACCCGGCCCAGCGCCTTGGCGAGGAGTCCGCCGACGGTCTCCACGTCCTCGTCGTCGTACTCGTCCGGGCCGAAGCCGTACAGCTCGCCGAGGTCCCCGATGTCGAGGCGGGCGGTGACGCGGTAGCGGTCGTCGCCCAGTTCCTGGACCGGCGGGAGCTCGCGGTCGTACTCGTCGGTGATCTCCCCGACGATCTCCTCCAGGATGTCCTCGATCGTGACGATCCCGGCCGTGCCGCCGTACTCGTCGATGACGACTGCGACGTGGTTGCGCTCCTGCTGCATCTCCCGCAGCAGGTCGCCGGCGTTCTTGGTGTCCGGCACGAAGGCGGCCGGGCGCATCGCCGTCGACACGAGGTCCGCCTCGGCGTCCCGGTTGATGTGCGTCTTGCGGACCAGGTCCTTCAGATACACGATGCCGACGACGTCGTCCTCGTTCTCGCCCGTGACGGGGATCCGGGAGAAGCCGGAGCGCAGCGCGAGCGTGAGGGCCTGGCGGACGGTCTTGTACCGCTCGATGCAGATCAGGTCGGTGCGGGGCACCATGACCTCCCGTACGAGCGTGTCGCCGAGCTCGAAGACGGAGTGCACCATCCGGCGCTCGTCGTCCTCGATCAGCGACTCCTGCTCGGCGAGGTCGACCATCGCCCGCAGCTCGGCCTCGGAGGCGAAGGGGCCCTTGCGGAAGCCCTTGCCGGGGGTGAGCGCGTTGCCGATGAGGATGAGCAGCTGCGGGATCGGGCCCATGATCCTGGCCAGCGGCAGCAGGACGTACGCGGCGGCGGTGGCCGTGTTCAGCGGGTGCTGCCGGCCGATGGTGCGCGGCGAGACGCCGACGGCGACGTACGAGACGAGCACCATCACCGCGATGGCGACGAGCAGCGCCTCCCAGGTCTGGGGGAACTCCTCCAGGCAGGCGTACGTGACGAGGACGCCGGCCGCCATCTCGCAGGAGACGCGCACGAGCAGCGCCACGTTGAGATAGCGGGTGGGATCGGAGGCGACCTCGACGAGCTTCTCGGCACCGCGCCGCCCGGACCGTACGGCCTCGGCGGCGCGGAAGCTGGAGACGCGCGCGATACCGGCCTCGGCGCAGGCGGCCAGCCAGGCGACGATCACCAGGCCGACCGCGCCGAAGATCAGCGAAGCGTTCATCGGGGGCTCAGGAGACGGTCGGCGCCGGGGACGGGCCGGTGAGGCCCTTCTCCGCGCGCCAGCCGTCGACGATGGCCGCCTGGAGGCCGAACATCTCGGCCTTCTCGTCCGGCTCCTCGTGGTCGTACCCGAGCAGGTGCAGCACTCCGTGGACGGTGAGGAGCTGGAGCTCCTCGTCCATGGAGTGCTCCGTCGGCGCGTCCTTGCCCTGCTGGGTGGCGACCTCGGGGCAGAGCACGATGTCGCCGAGGAGCCCCTGCGGGGGCTCCTCGTCGTCCTTCGAGGGCGGGCGCAGCTCGTCCATCGGGAAGGACATGACGTCCGTCGGGCCCGGCAGGTCCATCCACTGCATGTGGAGCTGCTCCATCGCCTCCGCGTCGACGACGATCACCGACAGTTCGGAGAGCGGGTGGATGCGCATCCGCGCGAGGGCGTAGCGGGCGATGTCGAGGATCGCCTGCTCGTCGACCTCGGTTCCGGACTCGTTGTTGACGTCGATCGACATGGTGCTCTGTGACTACTTCCCGTTGCGGCTGTCGTACTGCTCGTACGCGTCGACGATACGGCCGACGAGCTTGTGCCGGACGACATCCTGCGACGTGAGCAACGAGAAGTGCACGTCCTGGACGCCGTCCAGGATCTCGCGGACCTGACGCAGACCGCTCTTCGTACCGCCCGGCAGGTCGACCTGGGTGACGTCACCGGTGATGACGATCTTGGAGTCGAAGCCGAGGCGGGTGAGGAACATCTTCATCTGCTCGGGGTTCGTGTTCTGCGCCTCGTCGAGGATGATGAACGCGTCGTTGAGCGTGCGACCCCTCATGTATGCCAGCGGCGCGACCTCGATCGTCCCGCTCGCCATCAGCTTCGGGATCGAGTCGGGGTCGAGCATGTCGTGCAGCGCGTCGTAGAGCGGGCGCAGATACGGGTCGATCTTCTCGTAGAGCGTGCCGGGCAGGAAGCCGAGCCGCTCGCCGGCCTCGACGGCGGGCCGGGTCAGGATGATCCGGGTGACCTGCTTGGACTGCAGGGCCTGGACCGCCTTGGCCATGGCCAGATACGTCTTGCCGGTACCCGCGGGGCCGATGCCGAAGACGATCGTGTGCTTGTCGATCGCGTCGACGTACCGCTTCTGGTTGAGGGTCTTGGGGCGGATGGTGCGGCCACGGCTGGAGAGGATGTTCTGGGTGAGCACCTCGGCCGGGGTCTCCTGGCCTGCCTCCGTCGTGCCGTTCTCGCTCGCCCTGAGCATGGCGATCGAGCGTTCCACTGCGTCCTCCGTCATCGGCTGTCCGGTGCGGAGCACCAGCATCATCTCGTCGAACAGTCGCTGGATCAGGGCGACTTCCGTCGCCTCGCCGACCGCGCTGACCTGGTTTCCCCGGACATGGATGTCGGTCTTCGGGAACGCCTTCTCGATCACGCGCAGGAGGGCGTCACCGGAGCCGAGGACGGTCACCATCGGATGCTTGGCGGGGACGGTGAAGTGGGCGCGGGCCTCGCCCTGCGCGCCATTGCGGGCTGTGGGTGTCTGAGTCATGGGCCGGCACTGTGGCCTGCACATACCTCCCGTTGCAGGGTTCTCGCTGCTCGACAACCTCTGGGGTACAAGCCTACGACGTAGCGCTGACAAGGCCGAAGGCTTTTACAGGCTCGCCGCTCTGAAGCCGATGGTCGGCACGGCCCGGCGCAGCGGCCAGGGGCGGGTGGCGGCGGGGAGCAGCCGCTCCAGGAAGGCGTAGCGGGCGCGCAGGGCCTCCGGGTCCTGGCAGACGTGGTCCTGGACGTGTTCCCACCACGCGGCGACCTCGCCCCAGCCGGGTGCAGAGAGCGATCCACCGAACTCCTGCACCGAGAGCGCCGCGATGAGCCCGGCGAAGGCCAGCCGGTCGGCGAGCGGCCAGTCCGCGAGCGTGCCGGTGACGAAGCCGGCCACGAAGACGTCGCCGGCCCCGGTCGGGTCGAGGGCGGAGACCTGGATCGCCGGCACCTCGGCGGTCTCGCCGGTGGCCCCGTCGACCGCGTAGGCGCCCTCCGCGCCGAGGGTGACGACCGCGTAGCGGACCTTGTCGGCGAGCGCCCGGGCGGCGGCCCGCGGGCAGTCGGTACGGGTGTACCGCATCGCCTCCTGCGCGTTGGGCAGGAAGGCCTCACAGTGCTCCAGGTCGCCCAGACCGCCCAGGTCCCAGCGGCCGGTCTCGTCCCAGCCGACGTCCGCGAAGACCTTCGCCCCGCCGCGGGCCGCCTGCGCGACCCACTCCTCGGCGCGCCCGGGCACGAGCGAGGCGACGGCGGCGCGGGCGTGCGGCGGGTAGGCGGGCAGGGCGCCTTCCAGGGGCGGTGCGTCGTGGCCGTGGGAGACCATGGTGCGCTCGCCCTCGTACGCCATGGAGACGGTGACCGGGGAGTGCCAGCCGGGCACGGTCCGGGAGAGCGAGAGGTCGATGCCCTCGCCCTGCTCCAGGGCGTCCCAGCAGTACTCGCCGTAGTGGTCGTCGCCGAAGGCGGCGGCGAGCGAGGTGCGTAGGCCGAGGCGGGCGAGGGCGGTGGCCATGTTGGCGACGCCGCCGGGGCTGGAGCCCATGCCCCTGGCCCACGACTCGGTGCCGCGTACGGGGGCGCTGTCGAGGCCGGTGAAGATGATGTCGAGGAAGACCGTGCCGGTGAGGAAGACGTCGCAGTCGGGGTCGGTGGGCTCGCGCAGGCACACCAACGGGTCGACCCCGGCGTCGTGTTGCTGGTCTCCCCTTGCTGTGGTCACGGCGGCCTCCCCGTACGTGGTGCGGATCAGGTCAGTGTGCCTGATGGGTCTCCGGTGACGGGGGTGACGCGGGCCGAAAAGCGCGCGGACATACCCGCGGAACCGGTCCTCAAACCCATGGTGACCCAGATCACAACTGGAAGTGCTGGATTCCGGCCTCTCCGGTCTTCTCGGGACCCTCCGTCACTTGATACTTATGTCCCGCGATCCCGTGCAACACCGGGCGCTCCTCCCTCCCTTCCCCTTGTTCCTGGAACGCCCATGTTGTCGCGCCCGCGTGCCCTGGGGCCTCTCGTCGCCCTGTTCACGGCCGGTTATCTCGCCCCGTACCTGCTGCCGACCGTCGTCGGCCGGCTCTCCGCCGGACTCGGCCTCAGCCCCGCCCAGGCGGGCCTGGTGGGATCGGTCCTCCTCCTCGCCTCCGCGTCGGCGGGTTTCACCCTGGCCGCGCGCGTGGAGCGGTTCGGCCCACGCAGGGCGGCGCGGGCCGGCCTGCTGGCCATGTGCGTCGGTTACGGCTCGGCGGCGCTCACCACGAGTGTGCCGCTGGTGGTCGGCGGTGCGGTCGTCGGCGGTTTCGGCTCGGGTACGACGCTGGCGGTGGCCGCCGCGGGCATCGCGGCGCAGCGGGACCCGCACCGGGCCTCGACCCTCGGCCTGCTCTCGGTCTCGGCGACGGCCGGCGCGCTCTATCTCACGCTGCCGCACCTCGGCGGCGGCCACGCGCTGCCGTTCGCGTCGATCGCGCTGGCGGCGGCGCTGGTGTGGCCGCTGACGGGGGGCCTGGCGGGAGGTGCGGCGCGAGGTGCGGCGCGAGGTGCGGAGGACGCGCCGGGCCGGCCGGGCAGGGGCGGCGAGGGCGTGCCGCTCCCCCACCGGCGTTCGGGCCTCGTGCTCGCCGCCGCGATCCTGCTGTGGTCCCTGGCGCAGAACGCCCTGTGGGGCGTGAGCGGCCGGATCGGCCTGACGCAGGCCGGGCTCGGCGAGGTCACCGTCGGCGCGGTCTTCGCCGTGGCGCTGGGAGCCGGGCTCGCGGGTGTCACGGCCGCCGGGGCGCTCGGCTCACGGCTGGGACGCGCCGTCCCGATCGGGGCCGGCACGGCGATCATCGCCGGGTGCGTCCTGGTGAGTTCGGGCGCGGAGAACCTGGCCGCCTTCGCGACCGGCGAGATCCTCTGGAACCTCTTCTACCCGGTCGTCCTGTCCTACCTGCTGGGTCTCGCCGCCTCCCTGGACCCGCGCGGCCGCTGGGCCGTGCTCGTCGGCTCGGCGTCCTCGCTGGGCGTGGCCTGCGGCCCGGTCACCGGCAGCGTCCTGTCCGCGCAGGCCGGGTACCCGGGCATGGGCATGGTGTTGTGCGTCCTGCTCCTGCTGGTCGCGGTCCCGATGACCGCGGTCGCCCTGCACACCTCGGGCCGCCCGCTGGTACCGGGCTCCGTCCGCCGCCGCGGCGGCGCCCCGGCGGCCGTGGTCGCGGGCACGACGACGGCGGCCACGGGCCTGGTCCCGCAGATGGGCGCGCCGGAACAGCAGGTCACCGAGATCCCGGTCCCGTCCCGCCGCCGCGCCGACCGCCGCGCCTTCCGCCTGGCCCGCCCGAGCGCCCGCGGCTAGCCAAACACCGGCTCAGGGGACGCCTCTCCCGAACGACGGGCTCTGGAAGGCCCTGGAGGCCCGCTCCGAGCGGTCAGGGCTGGACCGTCCTGGGGCCCACCACCCGAGCGACGGGCGCTGGAAGGCCCCTGGGGCCCACTCCGAGCGGTCAGGGCTGGACCGTCCTGGAGGCCCACCACCCGAGCGACGGGCGCTGGAAGGCCCCTGGGGCCCACTCCGAGCGGTCAGGGCTGGACCGTCCTGGAGGCCCACTCCCCGAGCGGCCAAGGGCCGGACCGCCCTGGAGGCCCACTCCCCGAGCGGCCAAGGGCCGGACCGCCCGGGGGCCCGCTGCCCGAACGACGGGCGCTGAAAGGCACTGGGGCCCCCTCCGAGCGGCCAGGGCCGGAACCGCCCTGAGGCCCGCTCCCCGAGCGGCCGGGGGCCGGACCGCCCTGGAGGCCCACTCCCCGAGCGGCCGGGGGCCGGACCGCCCTGGAGGCCGCTCCGGGCGAGCGGCCAGGGGCCGGGTCGCCCTGAGGCGCCGGTCCTGGACGTGGCAGGAGCGGGCGGTCCCGCGGGTCCGGCGGCCGGCGGCGTGGCCCCGCTCGCGGGGCCGTCGCCGGTGATCCGGAGGATCGTACGGTCGCTCATGCCTCCGCTCTCGCCGCCCGCACGGTCGCGTGCTTCCGCATCAGGACGGCGTAGACCGCGGCGGAGACCACCATGCCGACGGGCAGGGAGAGGTCCACACCGCCCAGCGCGTCGGCGACCGGGCCCGCGTAGAGGGTGTTGACGGAGAGGGCCGCGGAGGCGACGCCCGCCCCGAGCGCGAGGGCGCCCGCCCCGTTGACGCCGCCGGTGTACCAGAAGGGGCTGTTCGGGGTCTCGTCCGACAGGGCGGCTCCGTCGTAGCGGCCCCGGCGCAGCACGATGTCGGTGGCGTAGACGGCCATGAGGGGACCGGTCAGGACGACGGCCAATTGGAGGGCGTTGCTGACGGTGTCGAGGAGGCTGGAGGCCAGCAGGCCGTAGAGCGTCAGGGCCACGGCGACGACGCCGTCGACGATGACGCTGAGGGAGCGGCGGATGCGCAGGCCGACGGCCTGGAGGGCCAGTCCGGCGCTGTAGGCCGTCAGGGCGTTGATGGCGATCGTGCCGAGGACCAGGGCGAGCAGGAAGACCGGGTGGAACCAGCCGGGAAGGATCCGCTCCAGCCCGGTCTGCGGGTCCGTCATGTCGACCGCCGTCGCGGCGACGGCGCCCAGGGCGCAGGTGAGGACGCTGGGCAGGAAGGCGCCGAACGCGGTCCAGCCGACGATCCCCTTCCGCGAGGCCGTACGGGGCAGGTAGCGGGAGAAGTCGGCGCTGGTTGTGTAGGACAGCGGTCCCGAGGCGATCATGGTGACGCCGGCGACGAGAACGGCCCACAGCTCGATGCCGGTCAGCGGCTCGGCCGGCCGGTACGCGAAGTCGGCGTGTCCGGCCACCGCGAAGGCCACGACGGCGAAGGCGGCGGCGAGCACCAGGGTGATCGGGAGGTACAGCTTCATGATCATCCCGTGTCCGTAGACGCTGATGACCAGGGTGAGCGCCGCGATGACCACCACGACGACGACCTTGACGGGGGTGTTCGTCGTGATGCCGGCCTTCTCGACGAGGGCGAAGGCGGCGGCCGCGGCGGCGGCCAGGTTGAGGGCGAAGTAGCAGACCGAGACCAGCCAGCCGCCGATCGCGTTGTTGAACCGGTTGCCGATGACGCCGTAGAGGGACCGGGTGATCACCTCGCTGGGGGCGCCCGCGGCCGGGCCCGAGGTGGCGAGCAGCCCTGTGAGCAGCCAGAAGAGGTTGCCCACGACGATGACGGCGAGCGACTGCCAGAGGCTCAGGCCCATGAGGACGAGGGCGCCGCCGATGATCAGGCTGAGGTAGTTCACGTTCGCCGCCGCCCAGACGGAGAAGAGCTCCCGGGGGCGGCCATGGCGTTCGGAGTCCGGGATGTGGTCGACGCCGTGGGCCTCGATACGACCCGCTCGGCCCGAGGCCGGCGGGGCGGCTCCGGACGCGTCGTCCGTTCTGGGGTGCGGGTCAGGAATCGTGGACGCCACGGAGCCCTCCGGGTATTGGTCAACCGGCTAATAGGTTATTGGTCGCACACTCAATAGCATCCGTTTCCTGGCGTCAAGGGTTTGGCGGGAACGGAACAGCCCAGGGGGGCGCGGCGGCCCCCGCCCCCCCCCCCCCGGGGGTTTCCGGGGGGCGGGGGCCCCCCCCCCCCCCCCCCCCGCGGACAGGGTCGCCGCCCCCCCCGCGCGGGAA
>NZ_JBIAPJ010000006.1:56437-140849 GCF_042888285.1 Streptomyces sp. NPDC003035
GACACAAAAAAATCCGCCCGGGGGGCCGGGGGCGGGGGGGGGGGGGGCCCCCCCCCCCGCGGGGGGGGGGGGGCCCCCCCCCCCCCCCCCCCCCTGGGCTGTTCCGGTGGGCCGGAGCCCCCCGCGCGCTACTCCGCGTCGAAGTCGTACGCCTCCACCTCGGCGAGGTACCGCGCCCTGCGCTCCTCGTCGTCGTCGAGGAAGGACGCCTCGAACGAGTTGCGGGCCAGGGTCCGCAACTGTTCCCGGTCCAGACCGAGCGCGCCCCGCACCGCGTCGAACGTCTCGCCCACATAGCCGCCGAAGTACGCCGGGTCGTCGGAGTTGACCGTCGCCATCAGACCGGCGGCCAGCATCGACGCCAGCGGGTGGTCCTCCAGGATGTCGATCGCCCGGAGGCGTACGTTCGACAGCGGGCAGAGCGTGAGCGGCACCCTCTCGCGCACCAGGCGTTCCACCAACTCGGGGTCCTCCATGCAGCGCAGGCCGTGGTCGATCCGCTCCACGCCGAGGACGTCCAGGGCCTCGCGGATGTACGCCGGCGGACCCTCCTCGCCCGCGTGGGCGACCTTGCGCAGCCCGAGCGCCTCGGCCGCCGCGTACACCTCGCGGAACTTCGACGGCGGATGGCCGACCTCCGCCGAGTCCAGGCCGACACCGGTGATCCGGTGGAGGTACGGCCGCGCCGCCTCCAGGGTCGCCATCGCCGACTCGGCGGAGTCGTCGCGCAGGAAGCACATGATGAGCCGCGTCGAGACGCCGTGCCGCTCCTCGGCCCGGTCGAGCGCGGCGGCCAGGCCCTCGATCACGGTGCCGATCGGTACCCCGCGGGCCGTGTGGGCCTGCGGGTCGAAGAAGATCTCCGCGTGCCGCACCCCCTGGGCCGCCGCCCGCGCCAGGTACGCGTCGGCGAGCTCGGTGAAGTCCTCGGCCGTGTGCAGGACGGCCATCAGGCCGTAGTACAGGTCCAGGAAGGACTGCAGGTCGCTGAAGAGGTAGGCCTTGCGCAGCTCCTCGGTGTCCGCGTACGGCAGCGTGACGCCGTTGCGCGCGGCGAGCGCGAACGCGAGCTCGGGTTCGAGGGTGCCCTCGATGTGGAGGTGGAGTTCGGCCTTGGGGAGGCGGAGGGGCATGGGTCTTTCGTCTATCTCTTGGGGAGGGGGACCCTCATCAGGTCCTGGGCAATGCTCAGTTCGCCGTCGAACCCGGCCGCCCGCGCCTGGCGTTCGAACTCGGCGGGCTCGCTGTAGCGCTGCGAGAAGTGGGTGAGAACGAGGTGCCGCACCCCCGCGTCGCGGGCCACGGCGGCGGCCTGTCCGGCCGTCAGATGGCCGTGGTCGGTGGCGAGCGTCACGTCCTCGTCGAGGAAGGTCGACTCGATGACCAGCATGTCGGCGCCCTCGGCGAGCGCGTACACCCCGTCGCAGAGCCGGGTGTCCATGACGAAGGCGAACCGCTGCCCGCGCCGGATCTCGCTGACCTCCTCCAGCGTCACGCCGTCCAGGACGCCCTCGCGCTGGATCCGGCCGACGTCCGGACCCTTGATGCCGTGCGCGGCGAGCCGTTCGGGCAGGATGCGGCGCCCGTCGGGTTCGGTGAGCCGGTAGCCGTACGACTCCACCGGGTGCGAGAGCCGGTACGCGTCGAGGGTGTACGACTCCGTGACGGCGAGCGGGCCGTCGGCGGCCACCGGGGTCTCGGTCAGCTTCACCGTCTCGCGGTAGGCCGTCGCGTACCGCAGCCGCTCGAAGAAGTGCTGCCCGCTCGCCGGGTAGTGCGCGCTGACCGGGTGCGGGACCTGGTCGAGGTTGATCCGCTGGATCACGCCCGCCAGGCCCAGGGAGTGGTCCCCGTGGAAGTGGGTGACGCAGATCCGGTCGATGTCGTGGGCGGCGACCCCCGCCCGCAGCATCTGGCGCTGGGTGCCCTCGCCGGGGTCGAAGAGGATGCCCTGCCCGTCCCAGCGCAGCAGATAGCCGTTGTGGTTGCGGTGCCGGGTCGGGACCTGGCTGGCGGTCCCGAGCACGACCAGTTCACGTACGGACACGTCTTATCCCGGAGGCCAGTTGAGGCCGCGGCCGCCGAGGACGTGCGCGTGGGCGTGGAAGACGGTCTGGCCGGCGCCGGTCCCGGTGTTGAAGACGATCCGGAAGCCGCTGCCCTCGACCTTCTCCTGCGCGGCGATCTCGCCGGCCTCGCGCAGCACGTCGGCGGCGATGGTGGGCGCGGCCGTGGCAAGGCTCGCGGCGTCGGGGTAGTGGACGCGCGGGATGACGAGCACGTGCGTGGGCGCCTGGGGGTTGATGTCCCGGAAGGCGACGGTCGTCTCCGTCTCGCGCACGATCGTCGCCGGAACCTCCCCGTCCGCGATCTTGCAGAACAGGCAGTCGCTCTGCGGCTCTCCGGCCATGGCCCGGGCCTCCTCGCCTTCGATGATCAGGTACCCGGGCATGCTATCGGCCGCGCGGGGCCGTGGTGCGGGCGTCACGGACAGGGGGTGTCGGGAGGGGTAGGCCGGCCCCACCCGTCGAGCCCGCCCTACCTCCCGCGTCCCTCCGTGGGGGCGCGGCGATTGAGGGCCGAGCGGCTCACCCAGTACGTGATGACCACCGCCCAGAACAGCGGCGTACCCAGACCGCCGACCACCCCGGCGTCCGCCCTCCACAGCGCGAGGGTCACGACCGAGTGCAGGCCGAGCAGGCCGACGGCGGCCGCCATCGCGATGACCGGTTTGCAGCCGCGGGCCACCAGGAGCAGCGGGCGACGCAGCCGCGGCGGCACGCGCCGGGTGATCCACAGCGCCCAGCCGGCCCAGCCGCCGACGAGGACGGCCGCGCCGATCAGGTACGGGACGAGTGCCTCACCGCCCGACGCCCCGGTACGCACCGGCGCCGAGCCGAGGGCGGCCGCGACGAAGCCGAGGAGGGCCACCCAGCGGGCGCCCGCGGCGGTGCCCCAGGCCATGGTCTCCAGGTTGTAGCGGGCCTGCCGGTCGTTCAGGTCGAGGGCGGCGGACTCGACGAAACCCTCGGCGGCCTTCGTCCACGCCCCGGGCCGGAACCAGCGGCGGCGCAGGTGCAGCAGGGAGAGGTTGTTGTGGGCCTCGCTGCTCTGCGGGTCGAGCCGCAGGGCCGTCTCGTAGGCCTGCTTGGCGACGCGGTGGTCTCCGTTGCGCTGGGCGGTGAGCCCGACGAGGAAGTGCGCGTCGCTCTCCTCGGGGGCGAGGGCCACGGCGGTACGGGCCGCCTCGTACGCCTCGCGCCGGCGCTCGACGCGGACGGACCGGTCGAGGACGGTGCCGAGGGCGTAGTGGCTGCCCCAGTAGTTCGGGGCGAGCTCGACGGAGTACCGGGCGGACAGCTCGGCTTCCTCGTACCGCTTCAGCGCCAGCAGGATGTGCGTACGCATCAGCCAGCCCGGCAGCGAGTCCGGTTCGGCGAGCAGGGCCGTCTCGACGGAGTCGAAGGCCTCCCGCTCCCGGCCGAGGCGGTGCTGGCAGCGGGCCAGCAGGACCAGCGCGGTGGCGTCGTGCGGGTCGGTCGCCAGGTGCTCGGCGGCGAGGGCGGCGGCCTGCTCGTAGCGTCCGACGTCGAAGAGCGCGTCGGCCCTGTCCAAGGTGGTGTTGCCCGGATGGCTCATCAGACTTTGTCCCGATCGTGCGTGATGCTGAGCAGGTTGGGCACGAGTCCCAGCCAGAACAGGACCTGGGGGATCGTGCGGTCGGCCCAGGGCACGAGCACGATCAGCAGCGCGCACAGCGTGGCGAGGGTGGCCTGCCCGAGGACCACCCGGGGCCAGAACAGCCGCCGCACGAGGGCGCGTACGGTCAGCTGCGCGCCGGTACGCATCCGCAGATAGCGGCGCCACGCGCCGAATCCCCACACCGCCGCCATCAGGCACAGGGCCCAGAGCCGGGTGCCGAGGTGGATCGGGAGCTCCTTCGGCTCCTCGCCGTCGGTCGGGAAGATGTCGGCGGTGACGGCGGCGATGGCGAGGCAGAGCAGGGCGAGCCACCGGGTGCCGCGCAGCATGCGGTAGACGGCCTTGTCGAGGTCCCTGCGCAGCGCGGGGGCGTCGGGGCTGGTGGCGAGGCCGCTCGCGTAGAGGTCGGCGGCCTGGGCGGCGGACGTGCCGGGTTTGCGGGCCTCCCGCTCGGTGACCTCGGTGACGGCGAGGCTGTCGGTCGGGTCGATGCGCAGGATCTGCTGGATGGATTCCCGTACCAGGTCGAAGCGCTCGTTGAACGCGGCGACCTTGTACATGGTGTGCCACGTGTCGACCACGTCGGGACCGAGCCGTACCGCCTCCATGGCCTCCTGGAGCGCCTCCTCCTTCGTGCCTATGAAGATCAGCATCTCGGCGCGCTGGGTGCGCGGCCCCCAGCGGTGCGGCGCGAGGCGGATCGCCTCGCGCTGGGCGTGGTCGGCCTCCGGCAGCCGGCGCAGCCTGCGCAGGGCGAATCCGCGCATGAAGAACCCGTCGGCGAGCTCAGGTTCGAGCTTCAGCGCTTCGTCGGCCGCGTCGAGCGCCTCCTCGTACCGCTTGAGACCGCAGAGGCACCGGGCGCGCGTGGCCCACGCCTCGTGGTCGTCGGGTGCCTCGGCGAGCCGCCGGTCGACGAGGGCCAGGCCCTCCTCGTACCGCTCCATGGCGTAGAGCGCGTCGGCCTGTTCGACCCGCGGGTCCAGAGGTGTCGCGCTCACAGCTTGCGCTTCTTCTTCAGGTAGGCGACCAGGTCGTCGTACATGCCGCCGTCGTTGGCGAACATCGCCACGTTGCGGGCGGAGGCGAACCAGGACTCGCTGGACGGCTTGATCTGCTTCGCCGCGCCCAGCAGATCCTTCATGTTGATCATGCGTACGGTGCCGGTGCGGGCGGAGTCGAGGAGCGCGGACTCGGCGGCGGTCTCGCAGACGTGGGCGAGGTCGGCGCCCGAGAAGTCCTCGGTGGCCTTGACCAGTTTGCCCAGGTCGACGGACTCGATGGGGCGCTCGCGCAGGTGGTAGCGGAGGATCGCCTCGCGCGCCGGGGCGTCGGGCGGCAGCACGAGCAGGGTGCGGTCGAGACGGCCGGGGCGGCGCAGCGCGAGGTCGACGTCCCAGGGCACGTTGGTGGCGGCGAGGACGAAGACGCCTTCGTTCTCCGCGCCGTTGATGCCGTCGAGCTCGGTGAGGAGCTGGTTGACGACGTTGCGCAGTCCGCTGTGGTGCGTACGGGAGCGCTTGGCGCCGAGCGCGTCGAGCTCGTCGAGGAAGACGACGCAGGGGGCCTGGGCGCGGGCGGTCTCGAAGATGTCGTGGACGTTCTTCTCGGACGTGCCGATGTACATGTCGAGGATGTCGGAGAGCGAGATCGACATGAAGCTCGCGCCGAGCTCACCCGCGACGGCGCGGGCGATGAACGTCTTGCCGCAGCCGGGCGGACCGTAGAGGAGGAGTCCGCCGCGCAGGGACTTGCCGTACAGCTTGCGCAGTTCGGGGTTGCGCATGGGGGCGAGGAAGGCGGCCTCCAGGCGGTCCTTGACCTCCTGCATGCCGCCGACGTCGTCGAGGCGTACGGATCCGGGGGCGTCGATGTCCCAGGCGGACACGTCACCGGCGTCGCCGCTGCCGTCGGAGGTGAGGGGCTGCTCGGTCTCGCCGGACACGAACCGGGGCCCGACGAGGTCCCCGACCTCCTGCTCGGCGGCGGCCCAATCGAAGCGGGGGGTGTCGGGGGTCTCCGGGGCGGGGGCGGCGGGGGCCTCCGAGGACTCCGGGGCGGGCGCTTCGGCGGGTGTCTCCTTCGGCACCGCGGGCATGCCCATCGCGCGGGCCATCAGGGCGCGGGCGGCGGCGTCGCCGGGCGCGTGCTGGAGCGCGACGGCCGCCTCGGCGACGGCCTGGTCGCCGAAGCCCTCGGCGAGGAGCAGTTCGGCGAAGTGGAGCCGCAGGGGCACGTCTTCGGGCGCGGCGGCGACCGCGGCGCGCAGACTACGGATCAGGGGAGACTCGTCGGACATGCGAGCAGCCTAGGGAGGCCCCCCGGGCGCTGGTCCACCGGGTTCCCGAAGATTACGGTGGGCGGATGCGACGAAAGGGCGTGCTGCGCAAGCTGGTGGTGGACGACACCGTCTGGCTCTGGGGCCGACGGCACCGGCACCCGGAGTGCCGCGAGATCCTCTCCCTGCGCCGCGCCGACACCCCGCACGCCCAACTCCGCCTGGTCTTCCGCTCAGGCGAGGGCCGCGCGGTGGCCGGCTTCCCCCTGGGCGAGGGCGAGATCATCGGCGGCGGGGGCCACTGGCTCAACCTCAACGAGCCCGGGGTGGTGCGCCGCTTCCTCGACGAGGCCGTGGCGCGCGGCCTGCTTCCGGTGGCGAACGGGGTGACGGAGGAGGACGGCTGGCCGCTCTTCGACGCGATCGTGGCCGACCGGGCGCCTCAGGAGGACGACCGCTAGGGCCTTGGGGGGTGGCTAGGACCAGCGGCCCGTGCGGCCCAGCAGCAGTGCGGTGGCCGCCGTACCGGCCGTGGAGGTACGGAGCACGCTGTGGCCGAGACGGTACGGCTTCGCGCCCGCCGACTCGAAAGCCGCCAACTCCTCCGGCGACACGCCCCCTTCGGGCCCGACGACCAGCACGATCTCGCCCTCGGCGGGGAGTTCGGCGTCGGCGAGCGCGCCACTGGGATGGTCCCGGTCCTCGTGCAGGACGACGGCCAGGTCGGCGCCCGCCAGGAGCGCCGTCACCTGCTTGGTGGTCATCGCGTCCGCGACCTCGGGGAAACGGGTACGGCGCGACTGCTTGCCGGCCTCGCGCGCGGTCGCCCGCCACTTGGCGAGGGCCTTCAGACCGCGGTCACCCTTCCACTGGGTGATGCAGCGGGACGCGGCCCACGGCACGATCGCGTCGACGCCCGTCTCCGTCATGATCTCGACGGCGAGTTCGCCCCGGTCGCCCTTGGGCAGTGCCTGGACGACGGTGATACGGGGCGCGGGCTCCGGGTCCTCGTGCACCGCGGTGACGTCGGCGGTCAGCTGGTCCTTGCCCTCGGCTGCGGTCACCACACACTCCGCCCAGGCACCCCGCCCGTCCGTGAGGACGAGCTCCTCCCCCGCGCGCAGCCGCTTCACGGAGACGGCGTGGCGGCCCTCGGGACCGTCGAGGAGGAAGGTGCCGGGGCCGCCGGGGACGGCCTCGACGACGAAGACGGGTGCGGTCATGAGGCGCTCCTGTGGGCCTGCGCGGTGAGTGCGGTGTCGAGTTCGGCGGCCAGCACCTCGACCAGTTGTCCCGCCGGGAGTTCGCGGGCCAGCCGGTGGCCCTGGCCGGCCCACAGGGCCATGCCCTGGGCGTCCCCGGCGGTGGCGGCGGCCTTGCGCAGGGGGGCGGTGAGGTGGTGGACCTCGGGGTAGGCGGCGGGGGCGTACGGCCCGTGCTCGCGCATGAAGCGGTTGACGAGCCCGCGCGCCGGGCGCCCGGAGAAGGCCCGGGTGAGCTCGGTGCGGACGAAGAGGGGGTCGGTCATGGCCCGCTTGTGCAGGGCGTGCGCGCCCGATTCGGGGCAGACGAGGAACGCGGTGCCGAGCTGGGCGGCGTCGGCCCCGGCGGCCAGGACGGCGGCGATCTGCGCCCCGCGCATGATCCCGCCGGTCGCGACGATCGGCAGCTGCACGGCCTCCCGGACCTGCGTGACGAGCGTCAGGAGCCCGGTCCCGGCGAGGGCGGCGTCCGGGTCGTCGCGGTGCGTGCCCTGGTGCCCGCCGGCCTCGACGCCCTGCACACAGACGGCGTCTGCCCCGGCGCGCTGCGCGGCCTGGGCCTCCTCGAACGAGGTGACGGTGACGATCGTGAACGTACCGGCGCGGGCGAACGCGTCGAAGGTGTCGCGGCCGGGGCAGCCGAAGGTGAAGGAGACGACGGGGACCGGGTCCTCCAGGAGGATCGCGAGCTTGGCGTCGTAGCCGTCGTCCCGCCCGCTGTCGGCGTCGCCGAGCTGCGTCTCGTACCAGGTGGCCTCACCGGCGAGCTGGTGCCGGTACACCTCGATGGCGGCGGGGTCGGTGGGCTGTCCGCTCTGCGGCATGAAGAGGTTGACGCCGAAGGGCTGCCCGGTCAGCCCGCGCACCTGCTTGATCTCCTGGTACAGCCCGCCGGCGGTCTTGTACCCCCCGGCGAGGAACCCGAGCCCGCCGGCCTCGCAGACGGCACCGACGAGCTGCGGAGAGGATGCGCCACCCGCCATGGGGGCCTGCACGATCGGGTAACGGGAGAGATCGCTCAGTGCGGTGGACATGCGGGCATCGTTTCATGACGTGGGTCGGGGACCGAATCGATGGTTCCGGTGGTACGGGGAAGGGGCGGCCCCCGCGATGACGCGGGCGCCGCCCCTTCCGTACCGTCGCCTACCGGCTGTCGAACGCGTCGCGCCTACCGGCCGTTGAACGCGTCCTTCAGGCGCGAGAACAGCCCCTGCTGCCCCGGCTGACTGTGCTGACCCGGGGACCGACCCCCGGACCCCCAGCAGTCACGCCTACCGCCCGTTGAACGCGTCCTTCAGGCGCGAGAACAGCCCCTGCTGCCCCGGCTGACTGTGCTGACCCGGGGGCCGACCCCCGGACCCCCAGCAGCCCCGCCTACCGCCCGTTGAACGCATCCTTCAGCCGCGAGAACAGCCCCTGCTGCCCCGGCTGGAACTGGCCCGTCGGCCGCTCCTCGCCGCGCAGCTTCGCCAGTTCGCGCAGCAGCCGCTCCTGCTCCGGGTCCAGCTTCGACGGGGTCATGACCTCGACGTGCACGATCAGGTCGCCGCGACCTCCGCCGCGCAGGTGCGTGATGCCGCGCCCGTGCAGCGGGATCGACTGGCCGGACTGCGTGCCCGGCCGGATGTCGACCTCCTCCATGCCGTCGAGCGTCTGCAGCGGCACCTTCGTGCCGAGTGCGCCCGCCGTCATGGGGATGGTGACCGTGCAGTGCAGGTCGTCGCCCCGTCGCTGGAAGGTCTCGTGCGGGACCTCGTGGATCTCGACGTACAGGTCACCGGCGGGGCCGCCGCCGGGGCCGACCTCACCCTCGCCGGCCAGCTGGATACGGGTGCCGTTGTCGACACCGGCCGGGATCTTCACGGTCAGCGTCCGGCGCGACCGCACCCGCCCGTCGCCCGCGCACTCCGGGCACGGGGTCGGGACGACCGTGCCGAAGCCCTGGCACTGGGGGCAGGGGCGGGAGGTCATGACCTGGCCCAGGAAGGACCGGGTGACCTGCGAGACCTCGCCGCGGCCGCGGCACATGTCACAGGTCTGCGCGGAGGTGCCGGGCGCGGCGCCCTCGCCCGAACACGTCGTACAGACGACGGCCGTGTCGACCTGGATGTCCTTGGTCGTGCCGAAGGCGGCCTCGTTGAGGTCGATCTCCAGCCGGATCATGGCGTCCTGGCCGCGGCGGGTGCGCGAGCGCGGCCCGCGCTGCGACGCCGTACCGAAGAACGCGTCCATGATGTCCGAGAAGTTCCCGAAGCCGCCCTGGCCGAAGCCACCGGCTCCGCCGCCACCGCCGGACGCGGACAGCGGGTCGCCGCCGAGGTCGTAGACCTGCTTCTTCTGCGGGTCCGACAACACCTCGTAGGCGGCGTTGATCTCCTTGAAGCGCTCCTGCGTCTTCGGATCGGGATTCACATCCGGGTGCAGCTCGCGCGCGAGCCGCCGGAATGCCTTCTTGATCTCGTCCTGGGACGCGTCGCGGCGCACGCCGAGTACGGCGTAGTAGTCCGTGGCCACTTACGACTCCGCCAGGATCTGTCCGACGTAACGTGCCACTGCGCGTACCGCTCCCATCGTTCCGGGGTAGTCCATGCGGGTCGGTCCGACCACGCCGAGTTTGGCGACTGCCTCGTCGCCCGAACCGTAGCCGACCGCGACGACGGACGTGGAGGTGAGCCCTTCGTGGGCGTTCTCGTGCCCGATCCGTACGGTCATGCCCGAGTCCTTGGCCTCGCCGAGCAGCTTGAGGAGCACGACCTGCTCCTCCAATGCTTCAAGGACGGGCCTGATCGTGAGGGGGAAGTCATGTCCGAAGCGGGTGAGATTGGCGGTGCCGCCGATCATCAGCCGCTCCTCGTGCTCCTCCACCAGGGTTTCGAGCAGGGTCGCGAGCACCGTCGACACCGTGCCGCGGTCCTCCGTCTCCTCGAACGACTCCGGAAGATCTTGCACCAGCTGCGGCACGTCCGCGAAACGGCGGCCGACGACCCGGCTGTTGAGCCGGGCCCGCAGGTCCGCGAGCGAGGTCTCGCCGAACGGCGCGGGGCAGTCGATCATCCGCTGCTCGACCCGGCCCGTGTCCGTGATCAGCACGAGCATCAGGCGGGCGGGGGCGAGCGAGAGCAGCTCCACGTGCCGGACCGTCGAGCGGGTCAGCGACGGGTACTGCACGACGGCGACCTGCCGGGTCAGCTGCGCGAGCAGCCGGACCGTACGGCCGACGACGTCGTCGAGGTCGACCGCGCCGTCGAGGAAGTTGTGGATCGCGCGCCGCTCGGGCGTCGACAGCGGCTTGACGCCGGCGAGCCGGTCGACGAAGAGGCGGTAGCCCTTGTCGGTCGGGATGCGTCCGGCGCTGGTGTGGGGCTGGGCGATGTAGCCCTCGTCCTCCAGGACGGCCATGTCGTTGCGCACGGTGGCGGGCGAGACGCCGAGCTTGTGGCGCTCCGTGAGCGCCTTGGAGCCCACCGGCTCCTCCGTCCCGACATAGTCCTGGACGATGGCGCGCAGCACCTCGAGTCTGCGTTCGCTGAGCATCGCGCACACCTCCAGCTGTCGTATCGGCTTGCTTGGGTTGCTCCGCTTTTGGCACTCGCCCTGCCCGAGTGCCAGCAAACCCCAGGCCAGTGTACGGCGGCGGGCATCGCTCCTGGCAAGGAGGCCGCTTCGGAGGTCGCGTCGTAGCGGATAGCGTCGCGGTATGGATGTTGCGTGGGAAGAGTTCGGCTGGGAGCGGCTCGGGGACGGGGTGGGACGGCGCCGACTGCCCCATTGGGACGCCACGGTGGGCCTGGTGGTGGGCGAGAAGGCGGTGCTGCTCTACGACACGGGCTCCACGATCCGGGAGGGCGCCGAGCTGCGGGCTCAGGTCGAGGCGCTGACGGGCGGCCGGAGAGTGACGCACATCGCACTGAGCCACCCCCACTTCGATCATGTGCTGGGCACGGCGGCGTTCGCGGGTGCGGAGGTGTACGGAGCGGTGGGCGTCGACGCACTGCTGCGGCGGGAGGGGCAGGAGCTGTTCACGGACGCGGTACGCCAGGGGGTGGACCCGGAGGCCGCGGCGGAGGCGGTCGACGTCCTGGTGGCGCCCCACCACACGGTGTCGGGCGAGTGGACGCTGGACCTGGGCGGCCGCCAGGTGCTCCTCGCGAACGTGGGGCCGGGCCACACGAGCCATGACCTGGTGCTCCTCGTCCCGGCCGGCACGGAGGAGATCGTGTTCTGCGGCGACCTGGTCGAGGAGTCGGGCGAGCCGCAGGCGGGGCCGGACGCGGTGCCGTCGCGCTGGCCGGACGCCCTGGACCGGCTCCTCGGTCTGGGCGGGGAGGCCGCGGTGTACGTGCCGGGCCACGGCGCGGTCGTGGACGCGACATTCGTCCGCGCGCAGCGGGATGAACTGGCACGCCGCTTCGGAGTGTCATAACGTCCCCCAAATGCGCAGCTACAACCCGGACCTGACGCCCCCTTGGAAGCGCTCCGCGCCCGTGCCGGAGGTCCCGGCGGAGGCCGATCTCGTGGTCGAGGAGGTGTCGACGGGCTTCTGCGGGGCGGTGATCCGCTGCGAGGCGGGCACGGTGACGCTGGAGGACCGCTTCGGCAAGCACCGGGTCTTCCCGATGGAACCGCGCGGGTTCCTGCTGGAGGGCCGGGTGGTCACCCTGGTCCGCCCTTCCGCCTCCCCCGCGCGCCCCACCCGCACGGCCTCCGGCTCGATCGCGGTCCCGGGCGCACGGGCCCGGGTCGCACGGGCGGGCCGGATCTACGTGGAGGGCCGCCACGACGCCGAGCTCGTGGAACGGGTCTGGGGCGACGACCTGCGCATCGAGGGCGTGGTGGTGGAGTACCTGGAGGGCATCGACGACCTTCCGGCCATCGTCGCGGACTTCGCCCCGGCGGCGGACGCGCGGCTGGGGATCCTGGTCGACCATCTGGTCCCCGGCTCGAAGGAGTCCCGCATCGCGGCGCAGGTCACGTCTCCGGACGTGCTGATCGTGGGCCACCCGTACATCGACGTCTGGGAGGCGGTGAAGCCGTCGTCCGTGGGCATCGCGGCGTGGCCGACGGTCCCGCACGGCCAGGACTGGAAGACGGGCATCTGCCGGACGCTGGGCTGGCCGGAGAACACGGGCGCGGCCTGGCAGCACATCCTGTCGCGGGTCCACTCCTACAAGGACCTGGAACCGGAACTCCTGGGCGCGGTGGAACGACTGATCGACCACGTGACCGTGCCCTGACCTCCGGTCGGCTCATTGTGGCGACTGACGCCCGGCCCTTTCTCCGCACTCGGGCGGAGGTGTTCCGTCGATCAGTTCGTCTACACGGCCGAGCAGGTCTCGCTCCCCGCGACAGCGGGGGTACGGCTACCGCCGGGCGTCGTCCTCGTCAGTCCACCAGATCCCGCACCACCGCATCGGCGAGCAACCGCCCCCGCAGGGTCAGCACGGCGCGCCCGCGAACGTACGGCTCAGGCGCGAGGAGCCCGTCGGCGTGCGCCCTGTCGGCCGCCGCAAGCCCCGCGGGCTTGAGCAGCGACAGCTCGACGCCCTCCCGGAGCCGGAGCTCCAGAAGCACCCGCTCGACGCGCCGGTCCTCCGCCGACAGCACCTCGCGCCCCGCGCCGGGAGACCGGCCCTCCCCCAGCGCCGCCGCGTACGCGCCCGGGTGCTTCACGTTCCACCACCGCACCCCGCCCACGTGCGAGTGCGCCCCCGGCCCCGCGCCCCACCAGTCGGCGCCGCGCCAGTACAGCTCGTTGTGGAGGCAGCGCCCGGCCTCCGAGGTGGCCCAGTTCGACACCTCGTACCACTCGAAGCCGGCCTCCGCGAAGACCGAGTCCGCGATCAGGTACCGGTCCGCGTGCACGTCGTCGTCGGTCATCGGGACCTCGCCGCGCCGGATCCGCCGCGCCAGCTGCGTACCCTCCTCGACGATCAGCGCATAGGCGCTGACGTGGTCGGGGCCCGCGCCGATCGCCGCGTCGAGCGACGCCCGCCAGTCGTCGTCGGACTCCCCCGGCGTGCCGTAGATGAGGTCCAGGTTGACGTGCTCGAAACCCGCCGCCCGCGCCTCCGCGACGCACGCCTCGGGCCGCCCGGGTGTGTGGGTGCGATCCAGGGCCTTCAGGACGTGCTGACGGGCGCTCTGCATGCCGAACGAGATCCGGTTGAAGCCCCCGGCCCTCAGCTCGGCCAGATACGCCGGGTCCACCGACTCCGGGTTCGCCTCCGTCGTCACCTCGGCGTCGTCCGCGAGCCCGAACTCGTCCCGGATCGCCCGCAGCATCCGTACGAGGTCCCCGGCGGCGAGCAGCGTCGGCGTGCCCCCGCCCACGAAGACGGTCCGCACCGGCCGCGGGTCGTCGCCGAGGACCTTCCGGGCGAGTCGTATCTCCTCCACGACCTGCCCGGCGTAGTTGTCCCGGGAGGCGAGCACGCCGCCGGCACCGCGCAGCTCGCTCGCGGTGTACGTGTTGAAGTCGCAGTAGCCGCACCGCGTGGCGCAGTACGGCACGTGCAGATAGAACCCGAGCGGCCGTTCCCCGGCCCCTTCCAGGGCGTGCGCGGGCAGCGCCCCGTCCTCGGGCATGGGCTCACCATCGGGCAGTACGGAAGGCATGAACCCATTGTCCCGTACTGCCCGAGGTAAGCCTTCAGCCTGTGGACAACCCTGCGGAAGAGCCCCGGGCCGTTGCCTCTACGCCTCGCGGGAGCCCGCGTACATGTCCTCGATCAGGTCCTTGTACGTCCGCTCCACCACCGGCCGCTTCAGCTTCAGCGACGGCGTCAGCTCGCCGTGCTCGATGTCGAGGTCGCGCGGCAGCAGGCGGAACTTCTTGATCGTCTGCCAGCGCTGGAGCCCCTCGTTGAGGCGGTCGACGTACCCCTGGATCAGCTTCTCGGCCTGCGGGGAGGCGACGATCTCGGCGTAGGACCTGCCGCCGAGGCCGTTCTCGGCGGCCCAGCCGAGGATGGTGGGCTCGTCGAGGGCGATGAGCGCCGTGCAGAAGTTCCGGTCGGCGCCGTGGACCAGGATGTTGGAGACGAACGGGCAGACGGCCTTGAACTGGCCCTCGACCTCGGCCGGGGCGATGTACTTGCCGCCGGACGTCTTGATCAGGTCCTTCTTGCGGTCGGTGATGCGGAGGTAGCCGTCGGCCGACAGTTCGCCGATGTCGCCGGTGTGGAACCAGCCGTCGGACTCCAGGACCTCCGCCGTCTTCTCCGGCAGACCGTGATAGCCCTCCATGATGCCGGGGCCGCGCAGCAGGATCTCGCCGTCGTCGGCGATGCGGACCTCACAGCCGGGGAGCGGCTTGCCGACGGTGCCGGTGCGGTAGGCCTCGCCCGGGTTGACGAAGGAGGCGGCGCTGCTCTCCGTCAGGCCGTAGCCCTCCAGGATGTGAATGCCGGCGCCGGCGAAGAAGAAGCCGATCTCGGGCGAGAGGGCGGCGGAACCGGAGACGGCGGCGCGCAGCCGGCCGCCGAAGGCCTCGCGGAGCTTCGAGTAGACGAGCGCGTCCGCGACCTTGTGCTTGGCGGTGAGGCCGAAGGGGGCGGAGGCGGTGCCGGTGCGGCGGAAGTTGTCCTGGGTGGTCTTGGCGTACTCGCGGGCGACTCCGGCCGCCCACTGGAAGATCTTGTACTTGGCACCGCCGCCGGCCCGGGCCTTGGCGGCGACTCCGTTGTAGACCTTCTCGAAGATGCGCGGCACGGCGGCCATGTAGGTCGGCTGGACGACCGGCAGGTTCTCGATGATCTTGTCGACGCGGCCGTCGACGGCCGTGACGTGCCCGACCTCGATCTGGCCGGAGGTCAGGACCTTGCCGAAGACGTGCGCGAGCGGCAGCCAGAGGTACTGGACGTCGTCCTTGGTGACCAGGCCGGTCGCCGCGATGGCCTTGGCCATGTAGGACCAGTTGTCGTGCGGCAGGCGGACGCCCTTGGGCCGTCCGGTGGTGCCGGAGGTGTAGATGAGGGTGGCGAGCTGACCGGCGGTGATGGCCGAGACCCGCTCCTTCACCGCGTCGGCGTGCTTCTCGAGGTACGCCTTGCCGCGCGCCTCCAGGTCGGCGAGGGACAGGACCCAGTCGTCGGTCTCCACGCCCGTGGGGTCGACGACCACGACGTGGTGGAGGTTCGGCAGGTCGGCGCGGCGCTCGACAGCCTTGGCGACCTGGGCCGCGTCCTCCGCGATCAGCACCTTGGACTCGGAGTCGGAGAGGATGAACGCCGACTCCTCGGCGTTGGTCTGCGGGTACACCGTGGTGGTGGCGGCACCCGCGCACATCACGCCGAGGTCGGCGAGGATCCACTCCACCCGGGTGGAGGAGGCCAGCGCGACCCGCTCCTCGGGCTGGACGCCGAGGTCGATGAGACCGGCCGCGATGGCGTAGACCCGGTCGGCGGCCTGCGCCCAACTGAGCGACTTCCAGTCATCCGGGCCCTGCCCCGAAGCGGCCGGGACGGGATAGCGATAGGCCTCCGCGTCCGGAGTCCGCTCCACGCGCTCAAGGAAGAGGGTCGCCACGGAAGGCGGCCGGTTCTCGATCAGGGTCTGTGTGTCGCTCACGACGTCCTCCGGGCGGCGGCGGTGCGTTCTGGCGGTGCGTTCCATGCGTACTAACTGGCGAGTAACCTACGAGCCGCGATCAGAGTAAGGCGCCGGGGACCGGCGCGTAAGAGGCTGCGGGCCGCCTCTTCATACCCGCTTCATAACGAACGGGCCCCCGCGCTGTGCACGCGTGAACCCGTTCGATGTATCTGTCAGCTAATTGGCTGATTACTTCCGGTCAGCTCGCGGTCACTTCTTGCCCTTGCCGCCCGCGGAGTCGTCGCTCGACAGGACGGCGATGAACGCCTCCTGCGGGACCTCCACGGAGCCGACCATCTTCATCCGCTTCTTGCCTTCCTTCTGCTTCTCCAGCAGCTTCCGCTTACGGGAGATGTCACCGCCGTAGCACTTGGCGAGGACGTCCTTGCGGATGGCGCGGATGGTCTCGCGGGCGATGACCCGGGAGCCGATGGCGGCCTGGATCGGCACCTCGAAGGCCTGCCGCGGGATCAGCTCGCGCAGCTTGGCGACGAGCCGCACGCCGTAAGCGTACGCCGCGTCCTTGTGGGTGACGGCGGAGAAGGCGTCCACCTTGTCACCGTGCAGCAGGATGTCGACCTTGACCAGGCTGGAGGCCTGCTCGCCGGTGGGCTCGTAGTCGAGGGAGGCGTAACCCCGCGTCTTGGACTTCAGCTGGTCGAAGAAGTCGAAGACGATCTCGGCGAGCGGGAGGGTGTAGCGGATCTCGACCCGGTCCTCGGAGAGGTAGTCCATTCCGAGGAGGGTGCCGCGACGGGTCTGGCAGAGCTCCATGATCGCGCCGATGAACTCGCTCGGGGCGAGGATCGTGGCGCGTACGACGGGCTCGTACACGTCGTTGATCTTGCCCTCGGGGAACTCGCTCGGGTTGGTGACCGTGTGCTCGCTGCCGTCCTCCATGACCACGCGGTAGACCACGTTGGGGGCGGTGGCGATCAGGTCGAGACCGAACTCGCGCTCCAGGCGCTCCCGGATCACGTCCAGGTGGAGGAGGCCGAGGAAACCGACGCGGAAGCCGAAGCCGAGGGCGGCGGAGGTCTCCGGCTCGTAGACCAGCGCGGCGTCGTTGAGCTGCAGCTTGTCGAGGGCCTCGCGGAGGTCCGGGTACTCCGAGCCGTCCAGCGGGTAGAGGCCGGAGAACACCATCGGCTTGGGGTCCTTGTACCCGCCGAGTGCCTCGGTGGCGCCCTTGTGCAGGGAGGTGATCGTGTCACCGACCTTGGACTGACGGACGTCCTTCACGCCGGTGATGATGTAGCCGACCTCGCCGACGCCGATCCCGTCGGCCGGCGTCATCTCGGGGGACGAGACGCCGATCTCGAGGAGTTCGTGGGTGGCGCCGGTCGACATCATCTTGATGCGCTCGCGCTTGTTGAGCTGCCCGTCGACGACTCGTACGTACGTGACGACGCCGCGGTAGGAGTCGTAGACCGAGTCGAAGATCATCGCGCGGGCGGGGGCGTCGGCGACACCGACGGGCGCCGGAACGTCCCGGACGACGCGGTCGAGCAGCGCCTCGACGCCGAGACCCGTCTTGGCGGAGACCTTGAGCACGTCCTCGGGCTGGCAGCCGATGAGGTTGGCGAGCTCCTCCGAGAACTTCTCCGGCTGGGCGGCCGGCAGGTCGATCTTGTTCAGTACGGGGACGATGGTGAGGTCGTTCTCCATCGCCAGGTACAGGTTCGCGAGGGTCTGCGCCTCGATGCCCTGGGCCGCGTCGACCAGCAGGACCGTGCCCTCACAGGCCGCCAGGGACCGCGAGACCTCGTACGTGAAGTCGACGTGCCCGGGGGTGTCGATCATGTTGAGGATGTGCGTGGTGCCCTGGTCCGGACCCTCGTTGGGGGCCCAGGGCAGACGGACCGCCTGGGACTTGATCGTGATGCCGCGCTCGCGCTCGATGTCCATCCGGTCGAGGTACTGGGCGCGCATCTGCCGCTGGTCGACCACCCCGGTCAGCTGGAGCATCCGGTCGGCAAGGGTGGACTTGCCGTGGTCGATGTGCGCGATGATGCAGAAATTGCGGATCAACGCCGGGTCGGTACGGCTCGGCTCAGGCACGTGGGTAGGAGTCGCGGGCACGCAAGGTCTCGTCTCGGGGCGATGGTCGGATCGATACGTAGGCTCCATGGTCCCACGACTGCGGAGGTCCGCTCGGTTTGGGCGGAGGTTACGCCCCCTGATACCGTGGACAGCTGTGTCTCGTACGCCCTCTCAGCGATGAGGCACACCTCAGAAACAACACCGAACCTGAAAAGGCTCTTTCGTGGCGAACATCAAGTCCCAGATCAAGCGGAACAAGACGAACGAGAAGGCGCGCCTGCGCAACAAGGCCGTCAAGTCCTCGCTCAAGACCGCGATCCGCAAGGCCCGCGAGGCCGTCGCCGCGGGTGACGTCGAGAAGGCCGTCGTGGCTTCTCGCGCCGCCTCCCGCGCGCTCGACAAGGCTGTCTCGAAGGGCGTCATCCACAAGAACGCCGCCGCCAACAAGAAGTCGGCGCTGGCCACCAAGGTTGCCGCTCTGCAGGGCTGAGCTCCTCTGATGTAACGCCGGACGGGACCCAGCGGGCCCTCTCTCCCGCTCCCAACCCGGCACCCCGGACTCGCGCGCGATACGCGTTCGCCACGCGTGCGCGAGCCCACCATCTACACGACGAAGGCCCCACCCCCTCCTTCCCCAGGAGGCGGCGGGGCCTTCGTCGTGCGTGGGGTGTGGGGGATGGCGGGCAGGCGGCGCCACGCAGCTGACGCGGGGCTACTGGCCGCGCACGCTCCTACCGTGGGCGGGACAACGGACGGCGGCCAGCGGCAGCGCGAAGCAGCCACACCCGGAGGGGGCGGGGCACCGGCGGCGCGAAGCAGCCGCTCCTCGGCGGGGGGCCTGCGGCGTGGTCTGCAGCGCCCTGCCACGGCGGCGCGAAGCGGCCGCATCCACCGGCACGGGGGCGCGGGCGCGGGGTGGAGCCCCGCACAGGTCCCGCCCCCAGCCCCCGGCGGGGTTTCGGGAAGGGGTGGGGTGGGGGAAACGTCCCTACCGACGCAGCCGCGCCGCCCTCGCCACCGCCACCACCGCCTTCTCCAGCGCGTACTCCGGGTCGTCCCCCCCGCCCTTCACACCCGCGTCCGCCTCCGCCACCGCCCGCAGCGCGATCGAGACCCCGTCCGGCGTCCAGCCCCGCATCTGCTGCCGCACCCGGTCGATCTTCCACGGCGGCATCCCCAGCTCCCGCGCCAGATCCGCCGGCCGGCCACCCCGCGCCGACGACAGCTTGCCGATCGCCCGGACGCCCTGTGCCAGCGCGCTGGTGATCAGGACCGCCGGGACACCCGTCGAGAGCGACCAGCGCAGCGCCTCGAGCGCTTCCGCCGCCCGTCCCTCCACCGCGCGGTCCGCGACGTTGAACGATGACGCCTCCGCCCGGCCCGTGTAGTACCGCCCGACGATCGCCTCGTCGATCGTCCCCTCGACGTCGGCCGTCAGCTGCGACACCGCCGACGCCAGCTCCCGCAGGTCGCTGCCGATCGAGTCGACCAGCGCCTGGCACGCCTCGGGCGTCGCGGACCGCCCCAGCGCCCGGAACTCCTGCCGTACGAACGTCAGCCGCTCCGCCGGCTTCGTCGTCTTCGGGCAGGCCACCTCCCGCGCGCCCGCCTTCCGCGCCGCGTCCAGGAGGCCCTTGCCCTTGGCGCCGCCCGCGTGGAGCAGCACGAGCGTGATCTCCTCGAAGGGCGCGTCGAGGTACGCCTTGACGTCCTTGATCGTGTCGGCGGACAGGTCCTGCGCGTTCCGCACGACCAGGACCTTGCGCTCGGCGAAGAGCGACGGGCTCGTCAGCTCCGCCAGCGTCCCGGGCTGGAGCTGCTCGGACGTGAGGTCCCGTACGTCCGTGTCGGCGTCGGCGGCACGTGCGGCCGCCACCACCTCCTGGACGGCACGGTCGAGGAGCAGGTCCTCCTGGCCCACGGCGAGCGTGACGGGGGCGAGAAGGTCGTCGGAGGAATTCTTCTGATTTCTTGGCGGAGTCATCGCGTCCCAGCATCCCACGGGCCACTGACAGCGATGCCCGAGAATGACGGGGTGAGCGAACGACACGTACTGGTACTGCCCGACCGCGACTCCGCCGAGGAGGTCGCCGAAGAGCTTCCCGCCCGCTTCGGCGTCACGGAGGAACCGCAGCTCGTGCGGGACGCGCTGGCCGGGGAGGACGACGCCGAGGACGCGCAGTGGCTGGTGGTCGTCGAGGACCCGGAGGGCCGGCTGGACTCCTCGGCGCTCGACGAGCTCGCCGCTGAGTACGAGGGCTGGCTGGAGGCCCCGTAGCGTCGGCCGAGCCGCGCCGGCCGAGCAGCGTGTTACGCCTGTGGCGCCCGAGGCGGCGGCACAGGCAGGTCCGTGAGCTCGATCCCGAACCGGTCCCGGTACGCCGCCCTGACGTCCTCGTCGCTGTCGAGCAGCCGCTCGGCCCGCCGGCCGTTCACGTGCGTGACGAGCTTGCGGCCACTGAGGGTGATCCGGCCCTCCTCGCCGAGCCGGGAGCAGACGAGGGAGCGGGTGAAGTGCGAGTCCGGGGAGGTGCGGTGGTACCAGGCGCCTGCGGTGAAGTCGGCGAGCACCCGCCTCCGTGTCTCCAGTCGGCACTGCGGCCTGCCGTTGCGCAGCACGTCCAGATCCCCGTCCTCGGTCTCGACGATGCGGAACGTGCCGCCCGGATCCGCCTGGTCGCCCCGCTCGTCCAGCGCCAGCGGGAAGTGGGTGTGGTCACCGAACCCCACGTCCGCGAGCCACCGTTCCCCTGCCACCTCCACCAGCACCGCCATGTGGTCGTACGGAATGCCCAGCCGGCCGCCCTCGCCATAGCCGCGCGCCTGCAGGAGGGTTACGGCGAAGCCGAGTTCGCGCAGGAGGACGGCGAACGTGGCGTTGATCTCGTAGCAGAACCCGCCCCTGCGGGCGCCGACCACCTTGTCGAGCAGCGCCTTCTCCTCCAGGACGATGTCTTCGCCGAGGTGGATCGACAGGTTCTCGAAGGGGACCGTCCTCAGGTGCCGCAGATGCAGGTCCCGCAGGGCCGCCACGTCGGGGCGGTCCGGCCTCGTGGCTCCGATACGACGCAGGTAGGCCTCGACGGTCGCATCCGGTACCGGCTGGGTGTCAGTGCTCATGCGGAAAGTGTGCCGGGCTCCCGTCCGGCCCGGGTGTCCGGCCTCCGACCGCCGGCCCGCGGGGACCGGATCCGCGACCGGCACGGGCAGTTCCCGGGTGCCCGGCAGCGGCGAGGGCAGCAGCCACAGCACGGCGAGTACGGCTCCGGCGGTGGCGATCCACAGCGTCGGGCGCAGTCCCGCAGCTGTGCTGAGCAGGCCGGCGACCAGCGCGCCAAGGGGGCGGAAACCGTGGTCGAGGGTGCGGAAGGCGCCTATCACCCGGGCCGGGACCGCGTCGGGTATCAGCGCCATCTGGAACGACCCGGGCCCGGGGGTCGGTGAGGCGGATACTCCTGGGCTGCTCTTCGTTCCCCTGCTGCTTCTGCTCCTCATTATCTTTAGAAAGACTCCTTTACAAGGATCTCTCTACAAGCTCCTTCCCGTCGAAACGGCCAGCAGTTCGCGGCCGGCGCCGGTCACCGCGATCGCTCCGTCCCGGTCCGTCCGGAGCACCTCCGCTCCCCCGGCCCGCAGTGCCTCCACCGTCCGCGGCGACGGGTGGCCGTACGGGTTGCCGCTTCCGGTCGACACCAGCGCCAGCCGCGGCCGGACCGCCCGTATCAGCCCGGGATCCTGGTGCGCGGATCCGTGGTGCGCGACCTTGAGGACATCCACCGGGGCGAGCGCCGGGTACGCCCTCAGCAGGCCGTGCTGAGCGGGTGGTTCGAGGTCTCCGAGGAGGAGCAGGCTCAGCCCGGCGGCGGTCCGCACGAGCAGCGTGACACTCGCGTCGTTCGGCCCGGACTCCTCCGGCTCCACCGCACCGGGACCCCCTCGCGGCCACAGCACCTGCCACTCCAGCGGGCCCAGTCGCCGCCGCTCCCCGGGACCGGCCCGGACCAACGGAACCCCGGCCGCCGCGGCGGTCCGCCGCACGAACTCCGCCTGTCCCCTCGGTTCCTCCAGCCCCGTCGTCTGGATCGCCCCCACCGACCGCCCGCGCAGCACCCCGGGCAGCCCCGCGACATGGTCCGCATGAAAGTGCGTGAGCACCACGAGAGGGATGCGGCGGACCCCCAGATCGTGGAGGCAGCGGTCCACGAGAGCCGGATCGGGTCCGGCGTCCACGACGACGGCGGCGTCCCCACCGGCTGCGAGCACGGCCGCGTCGCCCTGCCCGACCTGGCACATCGCGAACGCCCAGCCCGGCGGCGGCCATCCGGTGACCACCCGGGCCAGCGGTGGCGGCCTGACCACCGCGAGGAGCAGCAGCACGGCACAGCCCACGGCGATCCGCCGCCGGTACGGCAGTCTCCACGCGCCCAGCATGAGCAGGCCGAAGATGCCGGCCAGCATCAGCCCGCCCCACCAGCCGCCCGGCCAGTCGGTCTCGGCACCCGGCAGCGCCGCTCCGGTGCGGGCCACCCCCGCGATCCACTCGGCGGGCCAGGCCGCGATCCCGGCGACCAGCTCGGCGGCCGACGGCCATACGGGGGCGAGGGCGAGCACGGCGAACCCGAGGACCGTGGCCGGGGCGACCGCCGGTTCGGCCAGCAGATTGCTGGGGATCGCGACCAGGCTCACCCGCGCGGCGAAGACCGCCACGACGGGCGCGCACACCGCCTGCGCCGCCAGGGCCGCGGCCAGCGCCTCGGCGATCCGGCCGGGCACCCGGCGCCGCCGCAGCGCCTCGCTCCACCGCGGCGCGATGGTGAGCAGCGCCCCTGTGGCCAGGACCGAGAGGAGGAAGCCGTAACTCCGTGCCAGCCACGGGTCGTACAGCACCAGCAGCAGCACCGCCGCGGCCAGGGCGGGAATCAGCGATCTGCGGCGCCCCGTACCGATGGCGAGTAACGCGACCAGGCCGCAGGCCGCGGCCCGCAGCACGCTCGGGTCCGGCCGGCAGACGATGACGAAGGCGAGTGTGAGCCCTCCCCCGATCAGCGCGGTGGACCGCAGCGGGATGCCGAGCCGGGGCGCGAGCCCGCTCCGTTCGGCCCGCATCGCGGCGCCCGGCCGGCCGACGAGAAGGAGCAAAACCACTGTGAGGTTGGACCCGGAGACGGCGAGCAGATGGGTGAGATCGGTCGCCTCGAAGGCGTCGCTCAGCTCCGGCTCGATCCGTGAGGTGTCTCCGACGACCAGCCCGGGCAGCAGCGCCCGGGCGTCCGGTTCGAGGTCCTCCGTGGCGTGCCGCAGCCCCGCCCGCAACTCCCCTGCCGTGCGCTGCACGCTGCTCGCGGGCCTGGTGACCCGCGGCGGCCCTGCCCCGTCGACCCGCAGCACCGCCGCGAACCGGTCTCCCGGGCGCATCGGGGGCGCGAGCCGCCCCGCGAGCCGCAGCCGGGTCGAGGGCAGGGTCCGCAGCCACTCCCGCTGGGCGTCGGCGGCGGGCACGATCACCAGGAGCGGCGTCCTGGTCCGGTGGATCGCACCTCCGGGCGCCTCGACCCGGGTCACCTCCCCGTTCAGGACGACAGAGACCGGTGCCGTCCGGTCGCCTCGGATCCGGGGACGGGTCAGTCGCGGATCCGAAGTGACTGTCACGTCCACACTCACCCGGGCGTACTCCCCCGCGAGGCCCGGAAGCGGACCGCGTGTCAGGTCCGCCGCGTGGAGACCGCCCGACGCGGCACCGGCCGCGGCACCGAGCAGCACCGCCGCGGCAGCGGTGACCCTCAGCCGCCGACCGGGCCGTCCGCGAATAGCCACGGGCAGGATCGCCGCCGCTGCCAGGCAGCCGAGCACCCCCACGACCACCCACCACCCGGTGGCGCCCACCGCCAGCGCGGCCGCTCCCCAGGCCGCCAACGCCGGTGGCACGAGCCGAAGGTCGGCCGGCCCCTCCTCACGCAGGCCGCGGGATGCGGGGGACGTCCTCACGGCCGGACCAAGGGCGCGAGGTCGGCGAACCGCCGTTCACCGATCCCGTTGACCTCACGCAGCTCGGCGACCGACCGGAACCCGCCGTGCTCCAGGCGGTGGTCGACGATGTGCTGGGCGAGCACGGGCCCGACCCCGGGCAGCGTGTCGAGCTGCTCCACCGTCGCCGAGTTCAGGCTCAGCGGCCCAGTCCGGACACCGACCGACGCCCCGGCACCCGCACCCGCACCCGCACCCGCACCCGCACCCGCACCCGGAACGTTCGGGGCCGGCAGCCCGACCACCACCTGTTCGCCGTCCATGAGAACCCGGGCCCGGTTGAGTCCGCTGACGTCCGTGCCCGGCCTGACCCCTCCGGCCGCTCGCAGCGCGTCCGCGACCCTCGATCCGGCAGGGAGGGTGAGCACCCCGGGCCGTCGCACCTTGCCGCTCACATCGACCACGACCTCCGACGGCGGCGCCCCGGCCGTCGGCCCCGCCGACCCCGCCAACACCGCCGGCACCGCCGGCACCGCCGGAGACGCCCCGCTCTCCGGCAGCGGCGCCGCGCGCACGAGCTCCGGCGCCCGGACGGCTTCCGGCCGTCCGGCCCAGAAGTGCCGTCCGGCGAAGCCCGCGGCCACGACCAGAACCACGGCCAGCGCGGCCAGCGTCCTCGGTTCGAGACCGCACCGGGACTGCACCCACACCGGCAGCCGGTCGCGCAGCGCGAGCCTCAGCCGTCCCCACCTTCCCGGCGCGCCTTCCTCCTCCCGTGCCCCGGGCGGCGCCATGACCTCCGACGCGCCCCACCCCGCGGCCGGTTCGGGCTCGGTAGGCGCCGCGGCGGAGGGGAAGAGCGCCTCACCTCGGCGTCGTACGGCGGAACGGCTCGCCGCGACCGCGTGTCTTCCCCGCGCCCGCCCTCGCGCCCGCGCGGGAGGCGAACCCCGCCCCCCGACGCGGGTCCGCCCGTCCGAGCCGCTCGCGCGGCCCGGACCGCTGGTCGCACCCGCCCTCCTCACCGAGGACGCGGCCGCGGTCGCGCCGTGTGGCACGTCGCGCGTCACGTCACGTGTGCGTGTGGGGTCGTCTGCTGCGGTATCCGTGTGAAGAGCCATGGACAGGACGGTAGGCACATCTGTCCGAACCCGCTGAGACGCCTCAATTTCCGTGGACGAGCAGCCGGTTGGGGAAAAACTCGTCACTCACACGAGGGACAGCACTCGTCAGCGGGGCGAGATCACGACGGCGAGCAGCCCGGGGCCCGTGTGCGCCCCGATCACCGCACCCACCTCACTGACGTGCAACTCCTCGATCCCCGCCACGCGTTCTCGCAACCGGTCGGCCAGGACGGCGGCGCGCTCGGGCGCGGAGAGATGGTGCACCGCGATGTCCACCGCTCCGGAACCCGTCCGCTCCACGGCGATCTCCTCGAGGCGGGCGATCGCCTTCGACGCCGTCCGCACCTTCTCGCGCAGCTCGATCCGCCCGCCGTCGAGCTGGAGCAGCGGCTTCACCGCGAGGGCGGAGCCGAGCATCGCCTGTGCGGCGCCGATCCGGCCGCCCCTGCGGAGGTAGTCCAGCGTGTCGACGTAGAAGAACGCGGAGGTACCCGCCGCCCGCTTCTCCGCGGCGGCGACCGCCTCGTCGAGGGAGCCGCCCGCGTCCACGACCTCGGCCGCCGCGAGCGCGCAGAAACCGAGGGCCATCCCCACCATCCGCGTGTCGACCACCCGGACCGGTACGGGGGCGTTCTTCGCCGCCAGCACGGCGGCATCGTACGTACCGGAGAACTCGGCGGAGAGGTGGAGCGAGACGATGCCCCGCGCACCGGCCTCGGCGGCCGCGCGGTAGGTCTCCGCGAAGACCTCGGGACTCGGCCGCGAGGTGGTCACCGGCCGTCGCTTCTGAAGCGCCTGGGCCAGTGAGCGGGCCGAGATCTCGGTCCCCTCCTCGAGGGCCTGGTCGCCGATGACGACGGTGAGCGGGACCGCGGTGATGCCGTGCCGCTCCATCGCCTCGGGTGGCAGGTAGGCCGTGGAATCGGTGACGATCGCGACATGCCGGGACATGAGCGGGAGGTTACCCGTCGGGGCCGCCGCATGGCAGCCCGGCCCTCGATCGATGGTCACCCGCGCCGTCCGAGCGCGGCCCGCGATGTCAGGTGGTGGTCTCGGGACGCGCCGACTTCTCCCACGGATAGGCGGCCTGGCGCGGATCGCGCGCCGTGATCGCCGGCGGCGGCTGCTGTCCCTGGGCGCCGGCGGCCTGCGCGTCCGGTCGCCCATTCGCGTGGGCATCCGGTCGTGCTTCCGGTCGCTGACCCGCGGCGGCCTCCGCGTCCGCGGGCCACACCTGCCCCTGATCGGCGCCCGGCGCGGCGGCGCTCGCATCGGGCCACGAGAAATCATCCGCCGCGGGGTCCTGGGCGGCGGGCCCCGACCAGTGCCGCAACGCGCCCGCCTCCATGTCGATCTGCGCGCTCAGCGAGGACAGGTCGTCCTCGGCGAACTTCCGCGCCCGGTCCCTGGCCGCCCACCGGAGCGACTCCGCGGACTGTGTGATCTGCTCCGTACGCTTACGGAGGTCGGTGAGCTGTCCGGCCACCCTCGACCGGTCCGGCTCCCGCTCCAGTCGCTTCAGGTCCTCGTCCAGCTCCTGGCCGTGGGCGCTCAGCCGGCGGAAGAGGTCGAGGGACTCCCTCAGCGAGGCGTCCTCGGCGACGCCCGCCTGCAGGGCGTCCTGTGTCGCGCGCATCGAGGTGCGCAGCGAGAGCCGCAGCTGGGCCAGCTCACCGGCGACCCCGCCCTGTCCATAGCTCTTGGCGCGCAGCGTGGTGTCCTCCACCGTCCGCCGGGCCTGGTTGATGGTGCGGTCGACGCCCCGCTTGGCGGCCTTGACCACCTTCACGGTCGCGTAGACCCCCAGTGCCACCAACGCGACGAAGAGCAGCGCCATGATCACAATCGCGGCTTCCATGTGCGCCCCTCCGGCGTGGGTCGAGTTTCCTCGGCTGTCGTTCTCCACGGTAAACGGAACGGGCAGGCCGAGGGTTCCATCGGAACCCCCAACCTGCCCGTAGGGGATGCCCCCTATGCGTCCGAGGCCGTCAGGCGACGATGTTGACCAGCTTCGGGGCGCGCACGATCACCTTGCGGATCTCCGCGCCGCCCAGGGCGGCGACCACGTTCGCGTCACCCAGCGCCAGCTCCTCCAGCTCCGCGTCCGTGATGGACGGGGAGACCTCCAGACGTGCCTTGACCTTGCCCTTGATCTGCACGACGCAGGTCACGGTCTCGTCCACGACGTACGCCGGGTCGGCGACCGGGAAGTCCTGGTGGACGACCGAGTCGGTGTGGCCCAGCTTGCGCCACAGCTCCTCGGCGATGTGCGGGGCCAGCGGGGCGACCAGCAGCACCAGGCGCTCGGCGACCGAGCGCGAGACCGCGCCGCCCGCCTTGGTCAGGTGGTTGTTCAGCTCGGTCACCTTGGCGATGGCGGTGTTGAAGCGCATGGCCGCCATGTCCTGCGAGACACCGTCGATGGCCTTGTGCAGGGCGCGCAGCGTGTCCTCGTCAGGCTCGGAGTCCACGACCGTGACCTCACCCGTCGCCTCGTCGACGATGTTGCGCCACAGCCGCTGCAGCAGCCGGTACTGGCCGACCACCGCGCGCGTGTCCCACGGGCGGGAGACGTCCAGCGGGCCCATCGCCATCTCGTACAGGCGCAGGGTGTCCGCACCGAACTCGGCGCAGATCTCGTCCGGGGTGACCGCGTTCTTCAGGGACTTGCCCATCTTGCCCAGGACGCGGCTGACCTTCTCGCCCTGGTACCAGTAGCCGCCGTCACGCTCCTCGACCTCGGCCGCCGGCACGGCGATGCCGCGCGCGTCGCGGTAGACGAAGGCCTGGATCATGCCCTGGTTGTACAGCTTGTGGAACGGCTCGGCCGAGGAGACGTGACCCAGGTCGAACAGCACCTTGGACCAGAACCGCGCGTACAGCAGGTGCAGTACGGCGTGCTCGGCACCGCCCACGTACAGGTCGACGCCGCCCGTCGGCATGCCCTCGCGCGGGCCCATCCAGTACTGCTCGATCGCCGGGTCGACCAGCTTCTCGGAGTTGTGCGGGTCCAGGTAGCGCAGCTCGTACCAGCAGGAACCAGCCCAGTTGGGCATGGTGTTGGTCTCGCGGCGGTACTTCTTGGGACCGTCGCCCAGGTCCAGGGTGACGTTGACCCAGTCCTCGTTGCGGGAGAGGGGCGTCTCGGGCTGGGTGTCGGCGTCGTCGGGGTCGAAGGTGCGCGGGGAGTAGTCCTCGACCTCCGGCAGCTCCAGCGGCAGCATCGACTCGGGCAGCGCGTGCGCGACGCCGTCCTCGTCGTAGACGATCGGGAAGGGCTCGCCCCAGTAGCGCTGGCGGCTGAACAGCCAGTCGCGCAGCCGGAAGTTGACGGTGCCCTCGCCGATGCCGCGGTCGGCCAGCCAGGCGGTGATCTTCGCCTTGGCCTCGACGACGCCCAGGCCGTCCAGGGAGATCTCGTCGTTCGCGGAGTTGACCAGCTTCGCCTCGTACGAGGAGAAGGCGTCGTCCCACGTCGACGGGTCGGTGCCGCGGTCGTCGGACGGCTCGACGACGCAGCGCATCGGCAGCTCGAAGGCGCGCGCGAACGCGAAGTCGCGGGTGTCGTGGGCCGGGACGGCCATGATCGCGCCGGTGCCGTAGCCCATCAGCACGTAGTCGGCGATGAAGACCGGAACCTGCTCGCCGCTGACCGGGTTGGTCGCGTACGCGCCGGTGAAGACGCCGGTCTTGTCCTTGGCCTCGGCCTGCCGCTCGACGTCGGACTTGGAGGCGGCCTGCTTGCGGTACGCGGCGACGGCGTCGGCCGGGGTGGCGTGTCCGCCCGTCCACACGTCGTGGGTGCCGGCGGGCCACGCGTCCGGGACGATCTTCTCGACCAGGTCGTGCTCCGGCGCCAGCACCATGTAGGTGGCACCGAACAGGGTGTCCTGACGGGTGGTGAAGACGGTGATCGCACCGGCCTTGCCGACCTGGAAGTCGACGCGGGCGCCCTCGGAGCGGCCGATCCAGTTCCGCTGCTGCAGCTTGATGGCCTCGGGCCAGTCCAGCGCGTCCAGGTCGTCCAGCAGGCGGTCCGCGTAGGCGGTGATGCGCATGTTCCACTGGCGCAGCTTGGCCTTGAAGACGGGGAAGTTGCCGCGCTCGGAACGGCCGTCGGCGGTGACCTCCTCGTTGGCCAGGACCGTGCCCAGGCCGGGGCACCAGTTGACCGGCGCGTCGGAGGCGTAGGCCAGGCGGTACTCGCCCAGGACGTCGGCGCGCTCGGCGGCGGTCAGCTCGCTCCACGCGCGCGTGGAGGCGGCGCCGGGCGTACGGGGTACCTCACGGGTGCCGTTCTCGAACTGCTCGACCAGCTCGGCGATCGGACGGGCCTTCTTCGCCTCGTCGTCGTACCAGGAGTTGTAGATCTGCACGAAGATCCACTGGGTCCACTTGTAGTACTCCGGGTCGATCGTGGCGAACGACCGGCGCTTGTCGTGGCCCAGGCCCAGCCGGCGCAGCTGGACCTTCATGTTCTCCATGTTGGCCTCGGTGGACACGCGCGGGTGCGTGCCCGTCTGCACGGCGTACTGCTCGGCCGGCAGGCCGAAGGCGTCGAAGCCCAGGGTGTGCAGCACGTTGTGGCCGGTCATGCGCTGGTGACGGGCGAAGACGTCCGTGGCGATGTAGCCCAGCGGGTGGCCGACGTGCAGGCCCGCGCCCGAGGGGTACGGGAACATGTCCATGATGAACTTCTTGGGCCGGGCGGCGACCGCCGGATCGCCCGCCAGGTCACCCGTGGGGTTCGGCGCCTCGTAGGTGCCCTCGGCGTCCCAGAAGTCCTGCCAGCGTGCCTCGATGTCGGCGGCCATGACCGCCGTATAACGATGCGGGGCCGCCGTCTCGGCAGCCGAATTCATCTCGCTCATGATCCTTGAAGCTCCATCGATCGTCTCTGCCCACTGCCCGCGAACTGCACTGCCACGAAATGAAAAATCCCCTCGCACAGGAGGGGACGCCGCGCCGATTCCGACCGGATCTTTCATCCGTCGGGACTGATCAGCGCGGCTCGCTAAGCAGAAGGCGTACGGCACGCATGGCGCCAGGGTACCGCAGGGCCCGAGCGGGCCGCACCGGCGTTCCACGCGGCGGCTCCGAGCCGCCCGAGCCGCCCGGGTTACTCCGCGTATCGCCCCTATCCAGGGCAACCCCAGAGTCAGTAACAGAGCACCGACCTTGTAAACCGGCAAACCACCTACCAGCCGGTATGGAGCGACTTAGCATGCGGCAACGGGACCGCTTATCCGCACCATTCGGAGTCGCCCCCATGAACCCTCATCGCAAGATCCGCTCTTCTCCCGTCCTGCGAACCGGTTTGAGCCGGCCGGTTCAGGGCGGGCTTTCCGTCGCGGCACTGGTGATCATTCCGCTGCTCGCCATCGGCGGCAGCGACGGTTTCCGGGCCGCGCTCGACTTCACCAGCGGCGTCCTGTCGCTGGTGTCCCTCACCGCCTCGGTCGCCTGGGGCCTGATCGCCACCGACCGGCTGCTGCTCTCCCCCCGCCACCGGCTGATCGCACAGGGCGTGCACCGCGCCACGGCGGTCGCCTCCCTCGGCTTCCTGCTGCTGCACGGCACCGTCAAGGTGTCCCTCGGCCATGTGGAGCCGATCGGCGCCCTGATCCCCTTCGGCCTCGGCATCACGGGCACCTCTGCCCTCATCGGCTTCGGCTCGCTCGCCGGGCTTCTCATGGTCGTCACGGCCTCGACGGGCGCCCTGCGCAGCACTCTGGCGGGCCGAAGCCGTTTCGCGGCCCGCTGGCGACCGCTGCACATGCTGGCGTACCCGGCGTGGTGCTTCGCCCTGGTCCACGGTCTGTACGCGGGCAGGCCCGCCGCCACCTGGGTCGTCGTCATGTACTGCCTGGCACTGACCGCCGTCGCCGCGGCGGTCTCGCTCCGGCTGCTCCCCGCCCCGACGCAGCGGGAGCTCGCCGACCGGCTCGCCGGGCTCCTCGCGTCTTTGGAAAGCACCGCTCGGTCCACTCGGTCCACCCGTTCCCATCGGTCCGCTCGGGGCGACGACCCGGCAGGCCGGGCGAACCCGGCCGAGGCCGCAGCCGGAGCCGAGGAGGAGGACAGCGGCCACGAGCGGCCCACCATGTCCGCCGAATGGCTGGACCGACCCGCCGGCCACCCTCCTCTCCCTCCCCTCGCGTCCGTCCCACCCCCCGTGCCGAGCAGCCGGCTGTACGCGCCCCCTCCCCCGCCCTGCGAGACCGCGCCCCCGCTCCACGAGACGGCTCCCCCGGCTCCCCCGGCCGTCCCCACCACCGGCCCCGTCTCCTCCGCCGGCTTCTCGGCCGCCTACCGCGCGGTGTCCCGCGCGACCCCGGCGCCCGACCCCGCTCCGCACACCCCCCACACCCCGCATACCCCGCACGCCCCGTACGCCTCCGGCGGCGCTCCGCTCGCCGAGCGCATCCCCATGACCGAGGAGATCCCCGTCGTCCCCGACCCCTCCCCCCGCCCCGGCTTCTGGCCCACTCCCTCGCCCCCGATGCCGACCTACTCCAGCCCGCCGCCCGCGGGTGAGCCCTGGACCGCACCCGCAGGAGACCGCCCGTGAACGCCCCGCTCCCCGACGTCCCCGAGGTCCGCGTGGTCGGTCTGCCGCAGCTCACCCAGGGGTTCGACCTGGTCGAGCGGCTCGGTCTGGAGATGCATCTGAAGGTGCACGGGCCGCTGGATCCGATGAGCGGCGAGCGGCTCGCCCAGCTCGCGGACGAGATATCCCTCCACGGGCGCGGTGGAGCCGGTTTTCCCTTCGGCCGCAAACTGCGGGCCGTCGGCCAGGCGGCGATCCGCCGTGGGGTGCGCCCCGTGGTGGTCGTCAACGGCAGTGAGGGTGAGCCCGCCTGCCGGAAGGACACCGTGCTGCTCAACCGGGCCCCGCATCTGATCCTGGACGGCGCCCTGCTGGCGGCGGAGGCGCTCGGTGCCCGGACGCTGATCGTGGCCGTGACCCGTAACTCCACGGAGATCTCCATCCGCTCGGCCCTCGCCGAACGGGGCCTCTCCGACCGCCGCGGGCAGCCTCTACGCGCGCGTGTCGTCCGGACTCCCGAGCGCATGGTCTCCGGGGAGGCGTCGGCGGTGATCCGGGCGGCCGGCGGCGGCCCCGCGCTGCCGGCCGGCCGCCGCGAGCGCGCGGCGGAGTCCGGGGTGGGCGGTGCGCCCACACTGCTGTCCAACGCCGAGACGTTCGCGCAGCTGGCCGTGGCCGCCCGGATCGGTCCGCGCCGCTACGGCCACACCGGTCTGGACGCAGAGCCTGGCACGGTGCTCCTGACGCTCTCCGGGGCGGTCGCGCGCCCCATGGTGGTCGAGGTCCCGACGGGCGTCCCGCTGCGGTATGTGCTCCAGTTGGCCGGAGCCCCGCCGCTTCCGCAGGGCGTGCTCACGGGCGGGTACCACGGCAACTGGATCGACTCCGTGGCCGTCGACAACGCCGTCGTCTCGCGGGCGTCCCTGGCCGCTGTCGGCGGCGCCCTGGGCGCCGGGGCGATCCTGCCGATCGGCCCCGGGACGTGCCCGCTCGGTGAGTCGCTGCGGGTCGCGCACTGGCTCGCGGCGGAGACGGCGGGCCAGTGCGGCCCGTGCCGGCTCGGCCTGCCGGCGGCGGCCGGCGGCCTCTCGGACGTGCTGAACGGTGGCGGGCCGGCCGCCCTGGAGGCGTTGCGTGAGGTCACCCAGGCGGTGAGGGGCCGGGGTGCCTGCAAGCATCCGGACGGCTCGGCACGCTTCTTCGCCTCGACGCTCTCGGCCTTCACGGACGATCTGGCCGCCCACGTCCTCGACGGTGGCTGCGGCCGCCCGACCGTCGGTGTGCTGCCGCTCCCCGCCCCTGGTTACCAGGACGCGGAGGAGTCGATTCCGAGCGGCGAGAGGCTGGCCGTGGACTGGACGCTGTGCCAGGGGCACGGGCTCTGCGCGGACATCGTCCCGGAGCTGATCAGGCTGGGCCCGGACGGCTACCCGGTGCTCGCCGACGCCTCCGTGCCGGTGCACCTGCGAGGGCGGGCGCAGCGAGCCGTACGCCGCTGTCCCGCTCTGGCGCTGCGGATCGAGCAGCCGGCGCAGGAGCGGCCGGCCCTGCCTCCGGGCGCGGGCCGTAAGGCGCTGGGGAGCGGCAGGGGTTGAGGCCCGTCCCACACACGAAGAAGCGGATCATCCGATTCGGATGATCCGCTTCTCTTCTGTGGAGCTAAGGAGAATTGAACTCCTGACCTCCTGCATGCCATGCAGGCGCTCTACCAACTGAGCTATAGCCCCGTGCTGTCCGCCCCGTTCCGGTTTCCCCCGCGGCGACAGACAGAACATTAACCGGCCCCCCGGAGGATCACCAAATCGTTTCTCGGGCGGTCCGTGGGCGGCGGGTAGGGTCCCCCTCTGTGACCGTGTCCGTGCTTGTCAGAACCCGTGCCCGCCAGTGGCCTCTCGCCACCGCCGCGGCGGTGTGTCTCGTGTCGTTCATAGCCTTCTGGGTGGCGCAACGGCTCGCCCACGTGAACATGCTCGACGTGATGGTCTACCGGGCGGAGGGGGAGACCGTCCGGGCCGGCGGCGACCTCTACGCGATGCGCGCCACCTCGGCGAACCTCGCGATGACGTATCCGCCCTTCGCGGGGCTGCTGTTCGTGCCGCTCACGTTCGTCGGCGTTCCGCTGATGCGGACGCTGGCGACCGCCGGGAACCTGCTCCTCGTGGTCGCGCTGGTCCAGCTCTCCCTGCAGCTCGTCCGCCCCTCCCTGTCCCGCGCGCGGCTCTGGCAGGCGACGCTGTGGGTGGCGGCGATCGTGGTCTGGTGCGAGCCGGTGTGGACGACGCTGCGGTACGGGCAGATCAATCTGCTCGTCGCGGTGGCGGTGCTGTGGGACTTCACACGCCGCGAGGGCAACCGCTGGGCGGGCCTGGGCATCGGTCTGGCAACTGCGGTGAAGCTCACACCCGGCCTGTTCGTCGTCCTCCTCCTCGCCGCCGGCCTGCTCCTGTGGCGCCGCGAGAAGGGCTGGAACCAGTGGCTGCGCACGGCGGCCACAGCCGTCGCGGTGTTCCTCGGGGCGACCGTGACGAGCGCGCTGATCCTGCCGTACGACTCCCGCCGCTTCTGGACCGAGACGCTCTTCGAGACCGGCCGGGTCGGCTTCGCCGAGGAGACGGCCAACCAGTCGCTGCGCGGGGTGCTCGCGCGGCTGATGCACACCGACGACCCGGGCATGTGGTGGGCGGTGGTCGCGGCCGTGCTCGGTGGCGCCGCCATGGTGCTCGCGGTGCGGGCGGCGCTGCGTGGGGACAAGGCCCTGGCCGTGATCGTCTGTGCGGTGACGGCGCTGATGATCAGCCCGATCTCGTGGTCGCACCACTGGGTGTGGTGCGTGCCGCTGCTCGTCCTGCTGGTGGACCGTCGCGATCGTGTGCGGCCCGGGTGGGCGGTGGCCGCGGTGGCGCTGGCCTTCGCCTCGTTCGCGCTGTGGTGGGTCCCGCACGACCCGGGTCGCCCCGAACTGGACCAGAACCCCGGTCAGATGCTGCTGTCGGCGGTCTATCCGCTGACCGCGACCGCCCTGTTCCTGGGGTACGGCCTCAGCCGGTGGCGTCAGGCCGTGGCGAAGGAGTAGAAGCGCTTGAGGGTGCAGTGCTCGTCGAGCAGCCGTCCGTAGATCGGCTCTCCCTCGAGCTCGCGGTAGGTCTCGATGGGGTCGCCTTTTATGATCAGCGCCCGCGCGCACTCCTCGCACCAGTACTGGAACTCGGCGTTGACGGGGTCCATGTCCCGGACGATGGGCGTACCGCTGCCGCACCAGTCGCACTTCCGCCTGTGGGCACCCATCAATCAGCTCCAGCTGTGGCCGCAGGACGTGCACACGAGGGACACTCCGCCGTCGTCGCCGAGCACATGGACGACCTGGGCGGAACCGCACGAGGGACAGTCGAGCAGGGATCCGGCCCCGTGGACCGCGGCACGGTCCTCGGCGGACTCGGCGACGGCAGCCGTCTCGGCACCCTCGGCACCGCTCGCGGCCATCGCACACTCCCTCCCGTCCGGACCCTCGTTCCCCTCCGGCCGTCCGATTCTGCCATGGCCACGCAAGGGGGTCAGCGCGCTCGGCGTACCAGGCCGGCCGATGCTCCCAAGATCGATGCGGCGGCCAGCGCAAGGGCGCACGCCCACAGCGCGTCGGCGGAGTCATGCGCCCCCGGCGTATGCGGTCGGCCGAGGAAGAATGTGCCGAAGCTCGCGACGCCGATCAGCTGGCCGAGCTGGGTGACGGTGGCGAGCAGACCGCCGGCGTCGGCGGCGTCCTCGGGACGTACGCGGGCCAGCGCTCCGGTCAGGGCGGGGCTGAAGGCGAGCGCGAGCCCCGCGCCCATGGCGGCGAGCGCCGGGTAGAGCCCCCAGCCGCCCGCGTCACCGTCCCTGAGGAGCCCGCCCATGGCCACCGAGGCGAGCGCGGCCAGGAGGAAGCCGCCGGGGATCAGGTGACGCTGCCCCCGGGCCGGCCAGCGGCGCCAGGTGAGGCCGACCACCCCGAAGACCGCGGCGGCCGGCGCGAAGGTCAGCCCGGCACGCAGGGCGGTGTGCCCGAGCCCTCCCTGCAGGTGCAGGGTGAGGGTGAAGAGGAAGCCGGCGTTGACGGCCATCGCCACGGCGATCACGAACGCGGCCCGGCCGATGCCCGGCGCCCGCAGGACGCGTGGGGCGATGAGCGGAGCACCGCCCCGGCGGGCGAGCCGGGACTCGTACACGCCGAAGGCCGCGAGGAAGACCGCGGAGCACGTGAGCGAGATCCAGGCCCACACCGGCCAGCCCTGCTCCTGCCCGAGCACCAGGGGGAGGGTGAGGAGCGAGACGGCGGCGGCGAGCAGGACGAGACCGGGCAGGTCGAGGGAGCGGGCGCGGCCGGCCCCGGTGCGCGCGTCGGGCGGCAGCACCCGGGCGCCGAGGGCCAGCAGGACGAGACCGATGGGCACATTGACGAGGAAGACCGGCCGCCAGCCGCTGCCGAAGAGGTCCGCGCTGACGAGGATGCCACCGACGACCTGGCCGGCCGCGGCGCCCGTGGCGAGCACCGCTGAGTACGCGCCGAGCGCGCGGACGCGGCCCTCCCCGGTGAAGTTCCGCTGGATGAGGCTCAGCACCTGAGGGATCATCAGGGCCGCCCCGGCGCCCTGGACGAGCCGGAAGGCGATGAGCTGGCCCGTCCCCGCGGCGAGTCCGCAGGCGAGCGACGCCGCCGTGAAGACGGCGAGTCCGCCGAGATACATCCGGCGGTGGCCGAGCCGGTCGCCCAGGCGTGCGCCGGTGATCAGCAGGACCGCGTAGGCGACGGTGTATCCGGCGACGACGAGCTGAAGTCCCGCCCCGGAGGCGGACAGTTCGGTACGGATGGTCGGGGCGGCGACATTGACGATGAAGACGTCGAGCAGTGCCATGAACTGGGCGGCGAGCACCACCCCGAGCAGCAGCCCGGGCCGGTTGTCGGTGCCACCGTCTTTACTGAGTACGGGACGTGTTGTGGTCGTCGTCATACGAGGCAGCCTGACGAGGATGCGATACGGGTAACGAGAGCCCGCCGATGCTGGTACCGGCACCACCTGGCAACGGCGGGCACGGGGAGTCGACCATGGGGGTGTGACGACTTTGGCAGCACCGACACAGCAGCGCCGCCGGCCGGAACTGGCCGCGTTCCTGCGCAGCCGCCGGGCCCGGGTGACCCCGGAGGACGTGGGCATGCCGCCCGGCCTGCGCCGCCGCACACCGGGTCTGCGCCGCGAGGAGGTCGCCCAGCTCTCCGGCGTCGGCGTGACCTGGTACACATGGCTGGAGCAGGGCCGCCCGATCAACGCCTCCGCCCAGGTGCTCGACGCGGTCGCCCGCACGCTGCGGCTCGACCGGCCCGAGCGCGAGCACCTGTACCACCTGGCGGAGGTGCCGTTCGCGCCGGACCGGGGCGCCGAGGCCGTCGAGACGGTCAGCGTCGAGATCCAGGGGATTCTGGACGCCCTGGCCCCGCATCCGGCGGTGGTCTACAACAGCCGGTACGACGTGCTGGCGACGAACACCACGTACGAGGCGCTGTTCCTGCCCTCCGCGCAGGAGCTCGTGGGCAATCCGCTCGGCATACGCAATGTGCTGTGGACGCTCTTCACGGTTCCCGACCCGGTCTGTCCCGTGGTCGACAAACGCCTGGAGCTGCCCCTGATGGTGGCCCAGATGCGCGGTGCCTATGGACGGCACGTGGGCGAGCCCGCCTGGGAGTCGTTCGTACGCCGGCTCTCGGAGGCGAGCCCGGATTTCGCCCGGCTCTGGAGGAGCGGCGACGTGGTGCCGCCGGGGACCCGGGTGAAGACCTTCCGCCACGACCGGGTGGGTGAGCTCCGGATGACCTCGGTGTCGCTGTCGATCAACGGGATGCCGGAGTGCCGGATCGTGGCGTACACGCCCAACGACGAGGAGAGCCGTCGAGCGATCGAGGCGCTGCGGGGACACTGACGGACACGACGAAGCGAAGCAAGGAGGGGAAACGACGAATCCCGCCCCCTGACGGGGACGGGATTCGGTGACTGTGGAGCTAAGGAGAATTGAACTCCTGACCTCCTGCATGCCATGCAGGCGCTCTACCAACTGAGCTATAGCCCCTCGTGTTCTTCGCGCTCCGCGCTGCGAACAAGAAGAACTTTAGCCTGCGACCTGCCGGAAAGTGAAATCCGGGCCCGCAGGCCGCTCAGTCGTCGTCGCCGAGGACCGGCTCGGGCAGCGTGCCGGCGTTGTGCTCCAGGAGCCGCCAGCCCCGGGCGCCCTCGCCGAGGACGGACCAGCAGCAGTTGGAGAGCCCGCCGAGGCTCTCCCAGTGATGCGCCTCCAGGCCGAGCAGCCGGCCGATGGTGGTGCGGATCGTGCCGCCATGGCTCACCACGACGAGCGTGCCGTCCTCGGGCAGCTTGTCGACGTGCTCCAGGACCACCGGAGCGGCCCGGTCGGCGACCTCGGTCTCCAGTTCGCCGCCGCCCCGGCGCACGGGCTCGCCGCGCTTCCAGGCGGCGTACTGCTCGCCGTAGCGCGCCACGATCTCGTCGTGGGTCAGCCCCTGCCACTCCCCCGCGTACGTCTCGCGCAGGGCGGAGTCGTACGCGACGGGGTGGCCGGTGAGACCGGCGAGCTCGCCGGCGGTGGCCGCCGCCCGCTTCAGGTCGGAGGCGATGATCGCGTCCGGCTTCAGCGAGGCGAGCAGCCGGGCGGACCGGCGCGCCTGGGCGACGCCGGTCTCGGTCAGCTCGATGTCCGTGGAGCCCTGGAAACGTCGCTCCAGGTTCCACGAGGTCTGGCCGTGCCGCCACAGGACGATGCGACGGCCGCTGCCGCCCTTGGTGGTGCTCAGCTCAGCTCACCGTCCGTCTCCCCGGCGGCACCCGTCAGGGCGGCGTGCTCGGCGGCCTTGCCGCGGGTCTTCAGGGCGTCCTCGGGCAGCGGCAGCTCGGGGCAGTCCTTCCAGAGCCGCTCCAGAGCGTAGAAGACCCGCTCCTCGCTGTGCTGGACGTGGACGACGATGTCGACGTAGTCCAGGAGGATCCAGCGGGCGTCCCGGTCGCCCTCACGGCGCACCGGCTTGGCGCCGAGTTCCTTGTTGAGCCGCTCCTCGATCTCGTCGACGATCGACTTGACCTGGCGGTCGTTGGGCGCGGAGGCGAGCAGGAAGGCGTCGGTGATCGACAGCACATCACTGACGTCGTACGCGATGATGTCGTGCGCGAGCCGGTCGGCCGCCGCCTGGGCGGCGGCGTTGACGAGCTCGATGGAGCGATCCGTGGCGGTCACAAGCAGGCTTTCGTCGGCGGTCAGAGACACATCAAGGGTCTCACGTACCGCCGACCGCCCCGCAAACCATTACGAGCAGGTCACTCTCGGCTCCCGGGGATCTTGTAATCCTCGCCCAGAACCACCGTGACATCACCGCTCCCGGCGGACTTGCCCTTCTTGACCGCGCTTTCCGGCAGGCCCAGGGTCTTGGCCACCTCACCCGCGGTCGTCTTCTGGGCGTCGTCACCGTAGATGACCTGCGAGGTCTCCACGGTCTCCGCCTTGGCGCCGCCCACGAAGGCGAAGCCTCCGTTGATCAGGACGACCCTGGCGGCCTCGGTCGCGTCCTTGCCGCTGGCGTCCCGGATCGAGACCCGGACCGCGCTGCCCTCGTCAGGAGCGCTGACCTTGCCGCCGAGGATGTCCTTCACCACACTGTCGGCCGCGCCCTCGCTCAGCGAGCCGTCCTGCTCCACCGGGAGCAGGGCCGTCTTGTAGTCGCCGCCCTTGGCGTGCTCGGCCAGCTTGGCGAGCGAGGCTCCGAGGTCCTGCTCCCGCAGGGACGGGTCGAGGATCTGGGCGAGCGTCTCGACGGTGACCGTGGCGGCCTTGGGGTCGTCGGACATCTTCCGCAGCACCCCGTAGAGGACCTGCCCGAAGCGCTGGAGCTGCTTCGCCTCGGCCTCGCCGGGCCCGCGGTACGTCGCGTAGGCGACGGCCGCGCGACCGTTGAGCGTCTGGTTCTCGCCCTTCGTGACGAGCGGGGCCTCGCCCTTCTTTCCGCTGGGCACCTCGGTGTCGGTGGTGATGTCGATGTTGCTGACCAGCTCGACGAGGTTCTCCAGGTACGGGGTGTCGAGCCGCCAGGTGCCGGTGATCTTCGCACCGAGGAGGTTGCCGATGGCCTCGCGGGTGCCGCTGGAGCCGTCGTCCTCGACGGACTTGGCGAGGGTGGTCGCGGAGCCCTCGTCGTTGGCGACGGAGAGTGCGTTGGGGAGCAGGACGGTGGTGCCCTGCTGGGTCGTGGTGTTGTCCACGAGCAGGGCGGTGCTGGTGCCGCCGCCCTTGGTGTCGTGGAGGTGGACGACGATCGTGTCCCGCTTCTGCGGTCCGGTCGCGGTGTTCTGCTTCTGTTCCTCGCCGGACATGCCGGGGAGCTTGCCCGCGGACCAGAGGTAGCCGACTCCGCCGACGGCGGCGAGGACAAGGGCCACGACCAGGGCCACGACCCGGTTGCGGCCGCGCCGCCTGGCCTCCTCGCGCCGCTCGGAGCGGCTCTCGGTGAACTTCAGCCAGTCGATGACGTCTTCGGAGTCCTCGTCGGGCTCCTCGATGAACGAGAACTGCTCGGTGCGGTAGGCCCGGTCGTCGCCGCTGTCGTCCGGCGCGGGGCGCTGACCGGACACGCCCGCGGGAGCTGCCACGGTGGCGGGGGCGGGCGGCGGGGCGGGAGCGGGCGGCGGGGCGGCGGGCGCGGGATCTCCCTGTACGGCCCACTGCTGCCCGGTGTCGTACGAGGTGTACGGGTCGTATCCGTGCTGCTGCCCGTACGGGTCGTACGGGGTCTGCTGCGGCTGCTGCGCTTGCTGTGCCTGCTGGGGTTGGATCGGCTGCCCGTAGGCGTCGTAGCCGTACCCCTGTTGCTGGACGGGCTGCTGCTGCGCGGGCTGCTGGACCGGACGCTGCTGGGCGTACGGGTCGTACGGCTGCTGTGCCTGCGGTGGGACCTGCTGGTACACCGGCTGCCCGTACTCGTCGTAGCCGATGATCTGCGGCTGCGGGTAGTACGGGTCGTACGGGTTCTGATCGTTCACCGGTGCCCCTCTCCGAGGCTCACTCGCCGCGGTACAACTGGCGCTTGTCGATGTAGCGCACCACGCCGTCCGGCACCAAATACCAGACCGGGTCGCCCTGCGCGACCCTCGCCCGGCAGTCGGTGGAGGAGATCGCGAGCGCGGGAATCTCCACGAGCGAGACCCCGCCCTTGGGCAGTCCGTCGTCCGTGAGGTCGTGGCCCGGCCGGGTGACGCCGATGAAGTGGGCGAGCGAGAAGAGCTCCTCGGCGTCGCGCCACGTCAGGATCTGCGACAGCGCGTCGGCCCCGGTGATGAAGAAGAGGTCCGAGTCGCTGTTGAGGGAGCGCAGGTCCCGCAGGGTGTCGATGGTGTACGTCGGCCCGCCGCGGTCGATGTCGATGCGGCTCACCGAGAACTGCGGGTTGGACGCGGTGGCGATGACCGTCATCAGATAGCGGTCCTCGGGCGCCGAGACGGCCTTGTGGCTCTTCTGCCACGGCTGCCCGGTCGGCACGAACACCACCTCGTCGAGGTGGAACAGGGCGGCCACCTCACTGGCGGCCACCAGGTGTCCGTGGTGGATCGGATCGAACGTTCCGCCCATCACGCCGAGTCGGCGCTTGCCGCGGCCGCCAGTAGGCACTTCCTGCTCTCCCATGCGTGCAGAGCCTACTGGCACCACTTCGGGCGTCCGATCCGCGGTCGCCGGCTCAGCGGTCGCGGTTGAAGCGAGTCGTGATCCACAGCAGCAGGAGCAGCGCGCCGAGCGCGCCGAAACCGGTGAGGTAAGGGTTGAGGCTGTCGTGGTTGCCGCCGTGCTCGGCGGCACCCTCGGCGAGCGAGACCAGGTTGGCGGCGGTGCTGTGGAGGCTCATCTTCAGCAGGACCAATCGATCGGGGATGGGAGCGGAGACTTCGCGCACATCGTATGCGGGCCGTCCGGGCACGCTCACGCCGACTCAGTCGTTGTCACGGCGGTCGTACCCCGCGGTTGTCCGCTGTGCCTGAGTTATCCACAGGCTCCGGCACGTGGTGACCCCAGCGCCTAGGCTGGGATTCGTCAGGGGGACGAGCAAGGTCTCGTACGAACAGGGGGCATCCATGACCGAGAAGACCGACAACGGAAACGGGAACGTGCCGAGCAGGCAGCGCAAGCGCTTCCCCGGCATCTCCTCACGGGCCTACGAGCATCCGGCCGATCGCTCGGCGCTCGTCGCCCTGCGCAAGCTCACCGGTTTCGACACGGTCTTCAAGGCCCTGAGCGGGCTGCTGCCCGAGCGCAGTCTTCGACTGCTGTTCCTCTCCGACTCCGTGCGGGTGAGCGACGCGCAGTTCTCGCACCTCAACGACATGCTGAGGGACGCGTGTTACATCCTGGACCTGGAGAAGGTCCCGCCGATGTACGTCACCCAGGACCCCAAGCCGAACGCGATGTGCATCGGCCTGGACGAGCCGATCATCGTGGTCACCACCGGGCTCGTGGAGCTGCTCGACGAGGAGGAGATGCGGGCGGTCGTCGGCCACGAGGTGGGGCACGCCCTCTCCGGCCACTCGGTGTACCGCACGATCCTGCTGTTCCTCACCAACCTGGCGCTGAAGGTCGCCTGGATCCCGCTGGGCAACGTCGCGATCATGGCGATCGTGACGGCGCTGCGGGAGTGGTTCCGCAAGTCCGAGCTCTCGGCGGACCGGGCGGGCCTTCTGGTCGGCCAGGACCTCCATGCCTCGATGCGCGGTCTGATGAAGATCGCCGGCGGCAACCATCTCCACGAGATGAACGTGGACGCGTTCCTCGCCCAGGCCGACGAGTACGAGAAGGGCGGCGACCTGCGCGACTCCGTCCTGAAGATCCTCAATGTGCTGCCACGCTCCCACCCGTTCACCACCGTCCGGGCGGCCGAGCTGAAGAAGTGGTCCGAGACCCGCGACTACCAGCGGATCATGGACGGGCACTACCCGCGGCGGTCGGAGGACAAGGACACCTCGGTGACCGACTCGTTCCGGGAATCGGCCGGGCATTACGCCGAATCGGTGCGCACCAGCAAGGATCCGCTGATGAAGCTCGTCGGCGACATAGCGGGTGGGGCGGGCGACCTGGCGGGTGACCTGGGCGGCAAGCTGCGCAGCAGGTTCGGCGGCGGCCAGAACGGCAGCGGCCAGAACGGCGACAGCGGCGGAAGCAGCGGCCGGAACGGCAGCGGTCAGGGCGACGACGGTCAGAGCGACGGCAGCGGCGGTCAGAGCGAGGGCTGAGCGCTCGGGGCCAGGGTCCCGCAGAGCGAGGAGACGGCGGGCCGGCCCGTGGCGTACGGGTCGGTGACCGTCGGGTCGCCGGAGGCGGAGGTCCGCTCACCTGCCAGGAGCGGGCGGAAGGACCCGCTGGTGTCGGCGCCGCAGGCCTGTGGGCCGGCCTCGACCGTGCTCGTCAGCAGCTCCGCACGGTGCATCCGCAGGTCCTCGCGGTCGAAGCGGAAGTGCATCTCCCGGTGGACGGTGAAGAGGGATGCCTGGCCCACCGGACCGGGGCCGGAGGCGGCGGGGCGCAGGGCGTAGGTGAACGTGTGGTCCGCGGTGACCTCCAGCATGTCGGTGCCCGTCTCCGCGAAGCGGAGGGTGCCCTGGACGCGGACCGAGGGGTCGGCCAGGGCGGCCTTGGCCGGGTCGAAGCGCACGAGCCAGCCGGACACGGCGTGGCGGCCGTCGTCGAGGGAGGACTCGACGCTCCGGTCGAACTGCGCCAGCTGGTCGGGGTCGAGCAGCAGCCGGGCGGGACGGACTGTGACGCCGGCCAGCACCTCGGGCTCCAGCGAGGAGGCCACGAGGTAGTCCTTGGCGATGGTCAGGGCGGTCACCACCTGGCTCTCCGAGAAGTGGGTGGTGCGTCCGGTGACCGGGAGGTTGATGCCGGCGGCTCCGCTGCGGTGCGCGGCCGCGGGGCTGCGGGCGAACAGCTGGGCGGGCTCACCGCCCGCCACCGGGTCCTGCGGGGCGAGCGGGACCAGAGTGATCCGCAGTGGTTCCGCACGCTGGTCCATCGGGGGCTGGTAGGGGTTGCGCACACCGAGATAGATGGCCGTTCCGAAGGCGAGGAGGATCACCAGAACCAGCAGCACGGCCTGGCGTGAGCCGCTTCCGGCCTCCCAGGTGGAGCGGGGGCGCACGGCCTGGGAGTGCTCGCCCATCCGCTCCTCCGCGGAGAACTCCTGAAGCCGGGCAGCGCGGACGAACGACTCGTCGAAGACGACGGATCGGTACTCGTCCTCACCACCGCCGGGGTCGGGTACCGGCCCCTCAGGCGGGTCGCCACGCCCTGCCATACCTTCAGAGTAGGTCTGCGGAAGCCCTGGTAAACGCCCAGGTACACGACAAGTTCGGAAGAATTCCCCCGCATGGCGCTCCCCGGACCCGGGGGGTTCAAGGTGTGCGCGGGGCGGCGGGGACGGCGGGGACGGGAGGCCTGGAGTACTCCGCGGAGGCCGAGGGCGCGGTGACCGCGGGAGGGACGGCGCGCGGCTTGTCGATGCCGGTGGTGGCGGGGGCCGGGACCTGGTCCTGGCGGTTGGCGGAGGCGCCGCGGTAGACGGCGGTGAAGGCGAGGGCGACCATGCCGACGCCCATCACGAGGGCGAGCACCCAGGCGACCGGTCGGTGCCAGCGGGCGCTGCCCCGGTAGGGGCGCAGGGCGCCGCCGTGGCGTCCGTACGGCCCGGAGTCGTCGTCGCCGTACGCGTCGCCGTAGGGGCTGCCGAAGGGGTCCGAGGGGGCGTAGCCGTCCGCGTCCTCGTAGAGCTCGTCGTCGCCCTGTCCCCCGCCGGCGCGGGCGCGGGCGGCCTCCGCCTCGGCGCGGGCCTGTGCGGCGGCCAGGAGACGCTCCACGGCGGTCGGCTCGTGGACCTCGGCCGCCCGTACGAAGTCCTCGTCGAACACCACGGTGGCGAAGTCGTCGTCCGCGCCCCCGCGGTTGTCAGAGTTCTCGGGGTCCCCGCCGTCCGGGAACGGCCTGCCCCCCACGTCGTCCGGCACGTTTTTCAGAGTAGACCCGGGAGGTGGTTTTGGGCAGGGAGAGTGCGAACCATCCCTGTCCGTCCGAGGCCCCCGTGGCCCCGCGGGAGCGAGGCCGAACGGGGGAAATCGGGGGCGTTACCGGATGTGGCCGTCGCCGGTGACGATGTACTTCGTGGAGGTCAGCTCGGGCAGACCCATGGGGCCGCGGGCGTGCAGTTTCTGCGTCGAGATGCCGATCTCGGCACCGAAACCGAACTGGCCACCGTCGGTGAAACGGGTGGACGCGTTGACGGCGACCGTCGTGGAGTCGACCAGCTGGGTGAAGCGGCGGGCCGCGGCCTGCGAGGTGGTGACGATCGCCTCGGTGTGACCGGAGGTCCAGAGCCGGATGTGCTCGACGGCCTTGTCGAGCGAGTCGACGACGGCGGCGGCGATGTCGTAGGAGAGGTACTCGGTCTCCCAGTCCTCCGGGGTGGCCGGGACGACGGTGGCCTTGGAGCCCTCGGCGTGGGCGAGGACCCGCTCGTCGGCGTGGACGGTGACGCCGGCGTCGGCCAGGGCGGCGAGCGCGCGCGGCAGGAAGGCCTCGGCGATGTCCTGGTGGACGAGGAGGGTCTCGGCGGCGTTGCAGACGCTGGGTCGCTGGGCCTTGGAGTTGATCAGGATGTCGACGGCCATGTCCAGGTCGGCCTGGGCGTCGACGTAGACGTGGCAGTTGCCGGTGCCGGTCTCGATGACCGGGACGGTGGACTCCTCGACGACCGTGCGGATGAGCGAGGCACCGCCGCGCGGGATGAGGACGTCCACCAGGCCACGGGCGCGCATCAGCTCCCGTACCGATTCGCGGGACTCGCCGGGGACGAGCTGGATGGCGTCGGCGGGCAGGCCGGCGCCACCGACGGCGTCGCGCAGGACCTTCACCAGGGCGGTGTTGGAGGCGTAGGCGGAGGACGAGCCACGCAGGAGCACGGCGTTGCCGGACTTGAGGCAGAGGGCGGCGGCGTCCACGGTCACGTTCGGCCGGGCCTCGTAGATGATGCCGACGACGCCGAGCGGGACGCGGACCTGGCGCAGGTCGATGCCGTTCGGGAGGGTCGAGCCGCGGACGACCTCACCGACCGGGTCGGGCAGTGCGGCCACGTCCCGGACGTCGGCGGCGATGGCCCGGACCCGCTCCGGGGTGAGGGTGAGGCGGTCGATGATCGACTCGCTGGTGCCGGCCTCGCGGGCGCGGGCGACGTCCTCGGCGTTGGCCTCGACGATCTCGGCGGCGCGGACCTCCAGGGCGTCCGCGATGGCGAGCAGGGCGTCGTCCTTCGCCGCGCGCGGAAGTGGCGCGATTTCGGCGGCGGCCCCGCGGGCCTGGTAGGCGGCCCGGGTGACCGGGGACAGGTTGTCGAGGGGCGTGAGCGAGGTCATGTCCGCAGGGTACTGGCACGCCTGCGGACATCCCGCATGTATCCCGTACGTATCCCGCACTCCGAGACGCCTCCGACGAGGGAGGCGACCCTCCGTACGGGTGTCAGTACGGGTGGACCCCCACCGGCGCGGCCGGTGGGGGTCCGTATCCCTCGGCGATGCGCTGGTGGTAGGTCTCGCGGTCGATGACCTCCAGGCCGACGATCTCCCAGGGCGGCAGCTTGGCGGTCTGCCGGTGCTCGCCCCACAGCCGCAGCGCGACCGCCGCGGCATCGTGCAGGTCACGGGCCTCTTCCCAGTAGCGGATCTCCGCGTGATCATTGGCGTAGCGACTGGTCAGCAGGAAGGGATGGTCGTGGGCCAGCTGCTCCAGGGCGCGCCTGACCTCCTTCAGTGGGGCCTCGGCCCCCGAGACGCTGAGGGTGATGTGCCAGAGTTTCGAGGCGACCACCGCCCTCTCCTCACCGCGTGCCTCAGCTGTCTCGGTGTCCTGGCCCTCGTCGAAGTCGGCTCCGGCCTCGACACTGGTCAGGGCGCGTTCGGCAGTCCCGCGGGGCGGTGCCCCTGGGCGCGCTCGTCTCACCGGCGGCCTCCTGTTTGATGCGTGTGGTGCTGTACCCCGCCTTGTCTTGCCCCCGAGACAAAGTTGACCAGCCCGAGGCGGCACGTGGGGCGGTTTTGGTAAAGGTCTCTACCGGATGGCCGGAGTTTCGGCCGTTTCCCCACACACCGAGACCCACCCCACGCCACCCCGGGCCGCGCCCTCAGCGCCACCCCGTGCAAGCGCCCCCGTCGCCACCCCGCGCCGCGCCCTCGTCACCGACCGCGCGGCGCCCCCGTCTCAGGCCCTGACGACGACCAGGTCGTCCCGGTGGACGACCTCCCGCTCGTACTCCGGTCCCAGGTCCCTGGCGAGCTCCGGCGTGGAGCGGCCGAGCATCCGGGGGATCTCCTTGGCGTCGAAGTTGACGAGGCCACGGGCGACGGCCCGGCCGTGGGTGTCCCGGAGCTCGACCGGGTCGCCCGCCACGAACTCCCCCTCGACGGCCGCGATCCCGGCCGCGAGCAGCGACTTCTTGCCCTCGACGACGGCCCGTACGGCACCGTCGTCCAGGGTCAGGTGGCCCTGCGGGGTGGAGGCGTGGGCGAGCCACAGCAGCCGGTCGGCCGAGCGGCGGCCGGTGCGGTGGAAGTACGTGCCGGTGTCGCGGCCGGTGAGAGCGTCGGCGGCGCGGCTGGCGGAGGTGAGCACCACGGGAATGCCCGCGGCGGCGGCGATCCGGGCGGCCTCGACCTTGGTGACCATGCCGCCGGTGCCGACCCCGGCCTTGCCCGCGGAGCCGATCTCGACATGGGCGATGTCCTCGGGACCGGTGACCTCCGCGATCCGGGAGGTGCCCGGCTTGGACGGGTCGCCGTCGTAGAGCCCGTCGACGTCCGAGAGCAGCACCAGCAGATCGGCGCGGACGAGATGGGCGACCAGGGCGGCGAGCCGGTCGTTGTCGCCGAAGCGGATCTCGTCGGTGGCGACGGTGTCGTTCTCGTTGACGACCGGCAGGGCGCCCATGGCGAGGAGCTGGTCGAGGGTCCGGTAGGCGTTGCGGTAGTGGGCGCGGCGGCTGGTGTCGTCGGTGGTGAGCAGCACCTGTCCGACGCGTACGCCGTAGCGGGCGAAGGAGGCGGTGTAGCGGGCGACCAGGAGGCCCTGGCCGACACTGGCGGCGGCCTGCTGGCGGGCGAGGTCCTTGGGGCGGCGCGTGAGGCCGAGCGGGGCGAGGCCGGCGGCGATGGCGCCGGAGGAGACCAGCACGATCTCCTTCTCGCCGCCGCTGCGGGCCTTGGCGAGGACGTCGACGAGGGCGTCGACCCGGTCCGCGTCGAGGCCCCCGGCCGCGGTGGTCAGTGAGGACGAGCCGACCTTGACGACGATCCTGCGGGCTTCCGTCACGTACTGCCTTGCCACTGTCACCTGTACCGCCGTCACCTGCGTCGTCCTCATTCGGCTGTCACGCGGCAATCTACGCGAGCCGGGACGCCCGCCGCCCGTCCATTCCGGTGGATGGAACGGGCGGGCGGTGTGCGCGCGCCGCGCCGGAAGAGGGCGTGGCGAGGTCTTCCGTCAGCGGTTTCCGTCAGCGTCTTCCCTCAGCGGTTTCCGTCAGCGGCTGGCGACGGGGTCGGAGGCGGCCTCGGCATCACCGGCGGCGCCGGTCGCCGGCTTCCTGCCGCCGGGCACGAGGATCTTCCGCGACAGCAGATAGGTGAACGGGATGGCCACGACGGCAGCGACGAGCGGAGCGATCCGGTCGTCCATCCCGGCCCAGGTCACCAGTGCGTAGAGGCCGATGCTCTGCACCAGGTAGTTGGTGACGTTGGTGAGCGGGAAGAGCGCGAACTTCTTCCAGGTGGGCCGGGTGCGGTAGGTGAAGTAGGTGTTCAGGAAGAACGAGCCGACCATGCTGAGCACGAAGGCGAGGGAGTAGGCGGCGAAGTACGGCATCCACGGGTGCAGCAGCAGATAGCAGCCGTAGAAGGTGCCGGTGTTGATGCCGCCCACCAGGGCGAAGCGGACGATCTGGCCGAGCTGTCCGCGCATGAGCTGCCCGCGCATCACATCTCCCGGTCGGTCGCCGCGGCGCGGACGCGGGCGGCGCCGTCCAGGCGAGGGTCGCGGCCGTGGGCCGCCAGATGGCGGTGGGTCTCCTTCACCAGGAAGTGCGGCCGGCGCTTGGTCTCGTAGTAGATACGGCCGATGTACTCACCGATCAGCCCCAGCATGACCATCTGGACGCCGCCGAGACCGACGATGATCGCGACGAGGGTCACGTAACCGGGGGCGCTGACGCCCTGCGTGAGGGCGGTCACCGTGATCCACGCGACGTACAGCGCGGCGATCCCGACGAGCGTGAGGCCGAGCCAGATCGCGATGCGCAGCGGCCGGTTGTTGAAGGAGATCAGCCCGTCCATGCCGTAGTTCAGCAGGGAGCCGAACTTCCACTTCGTCTCCCCCGCCTCGCGCGCGGCGTTCTGGTAGTCGAACGTGACGGTGTCGAAGCCGATCCAGGAGAAAAGGCCCTTGGAGAAGCGGTTGTACTCGGGCAGCGACAGCAGCGCGTTCACTGCCGGGCGGGAGAGCATACGGAAGTCTCCCACGCCGTCGGTGAGTTCGACGTCGACCCATTTGTTGACGGCACGGTAGTAGAGCCTGCTGAGGGCGCTGCGGACCTTCTTGTCGCCCTCGCGGGTGCGGCGGGCGATGATCTGGTCGTGGCCGCGCTCGTGCAGTTCGAGCATGCGCGCGATGAGCTCCGGCGGGTGCTGGAGATCCGCGTCCATGATCACGACGGCGTCGCCGGTGGCCTCGCGGAGCCCGGCGAGCATCGCGGCCTCCTTGCCGAAGTTGCGGCTGAAGGAGACGTAGCGGGTCTCCTTCGGGAACCGGGTGGCGAGGGCGCGCAGCCGGAGGGCGGTGCCGTCCTCGCTGCCGTCGTCGACGTAGCAGAGCTCGTACTCGACGGGCAGGCCGGTGAGGACCTCACGAATCCGGGTGTCGAACTGGTCGATCACCGCTTCCTCGTTGAAGCAGGGGACAACGACGGAGATCTTGGTCATGAGCGCTGGCTCCTGGGCGAGGGGCGAGGAGTACGGGTTCGCACGGTGTGGGTCACGGCCACGGCGAGGAGCAGCGCCGCGGCGGCACCGCTCGCGGCGAGGCCGAGCCTCAGTCCGGGGGTGCGGAAGGAACAGGACAGTTCCGAGGCGCCGTCTCCGAGCTCGACGGCCATCAGTCCGCCGAGCGTCCGGGGGGCGCGCGCCTGGCCTCCGTCGACCGAGCAGCGCCAGCCGGGCGTCGCGGGGACGGAGACCACCGCGGTGCCCTTGGTGCCGGGCGCGAAGGTGGCGCTGATGCTGTGGCCGGCGGTCTCGACGCGGTTGGGCCCGGTGTCGCGCAGATGGCGCACGGTCCGGTCGAGCGCGGCGCGGTCGAGGCAGCCGATCGGGTGCTCCGGGAGGAACTGGCCGCGGGCCGAGTGGATCGTGGCGGTGATCCTGCCGTCGGCCGGGACGGTCCCGAGGCGGATCAGCGGCATGCTGGTCATCGCGTACTTGCCGTCCACCTTGACGGTCTTGCCGAGCACTCGGACCCGTCCGTTCAGCCAGGGCGTGTAGAGGTACGCCTCGGTGCCCGCGGTGCAGGCCGCGGTGAACGTCGTGCCCCTGCTGCCCGGACGGTCGGCCTTGAGCGGCCACCCTCGGCCGGGGACGAGCGCGGTGTCCGTACCGCCCGGCGTTATGGCCGCGGCGGGGACGAACGCGGGCACCTCGTAGAGCTTCGCGCCGAGCACCCGCTCCTGACGGGCGAAGATCGTGGGGTCGCCGGTGGTCCCGTCGAGGGCGGTGCCGGCCGGACGCAGGGTGACGACGGGCGGGGCGGTGGCGGTCCGCTGGACGAAGCCGACGCCTCCGCGCCTGCGTTCGAGGTAGCTGCTCACGCCCATGATCGCGCGGCCGACCGGGTCGTTGAAGCTGCGCGTGTGACGGCCCTGGATGTACCAGCCGGTGCCGAGCCGCTGCAGGGTGTCGGCGGTGGTCGCCGGCAGATAGCTGCTGTAGTACTCGCCGCCCTGGCCGGCGAGCAGCATGGGGTCGTTGTTGGCGACCGCGTGCGGGCCCGGGTCGGTACGGGTCGCGGGCCACGCGTCCGTCGCCTTCAGCTGCTTGTACGCGGCCAGCGACCGGCTGTCGTACGTGCGCTTGGGCTGCCACCACTCCATGGAGTCGCGGAGCCGCGTCGTGGTCAGGACGGCGACGGCCGAGGAGAGGAAGACGTATCCGGCCAGGGCGAGGACCACTCCCCCGTGGACCCGGCGGTCGGACCGGTAGCGGTGGAGCGCGAGGAGCAGGGCGAGGCAGACGAGTCCGCCGACGGCGAGGAGCCAGGGGCCGCGGGTCATGTACCGCGTGGTGCTCACGCAGGCGGCCAGGACCAGGACCACCGCCGCGCCGCGGAGCAGTTCCCCGGGGCGGGGTCCGCGGGCGAGGGCCAGCCAGGCGACGCACACGAGCACGGCGGTGAGGGCGATCGCGGCGCGGTAGGGGCTGCCGTTGGGCATGGCCAGTCCGTGCCAGAGCAGGATCGTGGGCTCCCAGACCAGGGAGACACCCATGGCCACGGTCAGACCCAGCCAGGCGAGCCGCTCCTTGCGCGGCACCCTGCCCATGAACGGGTAGGTGGCGACCAGGAGCAGCGCGAACATGCCGACGGAGATGTGGGGTGCCCGGCCGATCAGCCCGCCGGGGAAGAGGTGCGCCAGGTATTCGGTGACGGCCGGCGCGCCCTTGTAGACGGCCTCGGGCGCGGGCTGGGACAGCTTGCTCGCTTTGAGGCTCACCGTGAGCACGGGGGCGGCGAGCAGGATGCCGGTGACGGTCATGGAGGCGGCGCGCGCGAGGACGCGGCCGCGCTCCACGGCGGGCCGCTCGGCCGCGGCCGGCCGCTCGTCGAGCAGGATCCGTACGAGCAGCACGAGCCCCATGCCGAGGGTGGCCATCGCCGCGGTGTAGAAGTTGCCCGCCCAGCAGACGGTGACGAGCAGGGCGCCGAGCACCCAGCGCCGGCAGTCCAGACACCAGTCGTACGCGATGCCCAGGACCGGGAAGGCGACCAGGCCCCACATCCACATGGGGTCGGAGAAGCCGTCCGTGATCATCCAGGCGCTCAGTCCGAAGCCGACGGAGAGCAGGGCGCGGAGCCAGGGACTGCCCGCGTGGAGGCGGCCCAGGAAGACGGTCATCAGACCCGCGGCGAGCCCGACGCTGAGGAGAGTGACAAGGAACACGGGGAACTCGACGCCGTCCCGGGGGAAGACCCCGACCAGCCACGAGAACGGGTTCATCAAATAAGTGAAGAAGTCCGCGAGAAACGGTGTGCCGTAACCGCTTGCCCAGTTGAAGACGAGGTCGCCGGAGGTGTCGCCGTGCATCAGGTCACGCAGGCGGGCGTGGAACGGCACGAACTGGTTGCCGAGGTCGTTCACCGCGCGGGACCGGCCGCCGAAGGGGTACGTGCCCTGGACGGCCATGGCCAGGCAGTACGCCCCCATGGACGCCAGGGCGGCGAACCATGCCGCCGCGAGCTGGGGTCTTCGGTTCCACCGGGGTTCACGGGCGGCCGGTGTCTCCAGAGACGCGGCGTCGGCCCTCCGGAGGCGAGCGGCCGTGTCAGGTGCGGGATTCAGCATGGGGGCCGTCCATGGGCTCCACGTTCCTGAAGGCCCCCCGCCCCCTGGATGTCCCACCTGGTCAGCATATGTACTTTCCGTCACCCTCTGTCATGAAACGGTCGCAGAAAGAGGCTAAGGCCTTATCTGCACGCATCTGCTAGACGGGGACGGAGCCGAATGGGTTGCCCCTTAAAATCGACGAATCCGATCGAGGAGAGTCGCTCGATCGCCCAGGCCCGGCCTCCCGGCCCGGACGCCCCCGGAGCATCGGACCGTCGGAAAGTGAACGCGAGGTACCGTTGTGGCAGCCTGCGCAAGACAAATGGATCGAGGTGCCAGTGCCTGACGTCTCAGTGATCGTCATCGCCTACAACGACGCGGAGCGTCTCCCTACGGCCGTGCGATCGGTGTTGGACCAGACACTGCAGAGCGTCGAAGTCGTGATCGTCGACGACTGCAGCAAGGACCGCACCTTCGAAGTCGCCCAGGAACTGGCAGCCGCGCACCCGGAGCAGGTCCGGGCCTACCAGCTGCCCGAGAACAGCGGCGCGGGCGGCGAGCCCCGCAACGTCGGCATCGGCCACGCGCGGGGCCGCTACGTCATGTTCCTCGACAGTGACGACGTCCTGGAGCTCAACGCCTGCCGCAACATGGTCTCAGCCGCCGAGGAGACGCAGGCCGACATGGTGTCGGGTCTCTGCGTGCGCCTCACCAAGGACACGCGCAACGAGAAGCGCAACGAGTGGTACCCGTGGCTCTACTCGACGACCCGGACCCTGGACTCGGTCGCCGAGCTCCCCGACCTGTTCGTGTGGGACACCCTCTCCACGAACAAGTGCTATCGCCGCGACTTCCTCGTCGACAACGCGCTGCGCTTCCCCAAGGGGATGTTCTACGAGGACCTGATGTTCATCGCCGAGGCCTACCTCGCCGCGAAGAAGATCACCCTCATCCCCAACCAGGTCTACTTCTGGCACGTCTACGAGCAGGCCAAGGTCAAGTCGGTCACCAACAGCCGGCACGAGATGCGGAACTACCAGCACCGGCTGGAGATCCACCGCCGTATCGACGCGCTCCTCGACCAGCACGGCATGGAGGAGATGCGGGCGGCCAAGGACGTCAAGTTCCTCAAGCACGACCTCGTCCTCCATCTGCGTGATCTCCCCTTCCGGGACGAGGCGTACCGCCGCGAGTTCGCCGAGGTGTCCCTCGCGTACCTCCAGGGGCTGGACCGTGAGGCGTACGGCAAGGCCGCCAAGATCCAGGCGATCTGCGCGTACCTTCTGGAGAAGGGCGACTGGGACAACCTGCTGCCCGCCGTGGACACCCTGATCCACCGTGACAAGCTCTCCTCGCCTCTCGTCCAGCGCGACGGTCGTATCTACTGGTGCGACGAGCACCTCGACGACCCGTTCGGCCGGGAGGTGCTCGACGTCACGGACCTCGGCTACCACCAGAAGCCGATCAACAAGCTGTTCCTGCGCAACGAGCTCACCGAGTACACGGAGTCCGACGGCACCGCGCGGCTCGCCGGCCGGATCACCAACCCGCTGGAGATCGTCAAGCCCGGCGACACGCTCACGGCGGAGCTGGAGTTCCAGGCCCGCCGCCGCAGCCTGCAGACGTTCGTCTTCCCCGTCACGACGCTGCGCCACGACGGCGAGAGCCTCCACTGGTCGACCACGGCCGACATCAGCTCCAAGCTGCGGCCTCTCGGCATCATCGACTCGGTGTGGGACGTCCGCGTCAACCTCACGGTGAACGGGGTACGCACCCAGACCCGCCTCACCGTCGAGCAGAGCGACCTGGGCGGCGGCGCGCTTCCCGTCAAGCCACGGCTGACGCGACTGGTGGGCGACCACATAGAGCCTCACCCCACCGCCAAGGGCCACCTCGCCTTCCGCCTCTCCACCAAGGGCGACACCGAGCGGATCGAGGAGCTGCTCCAGCGCGGCCTGCAGGGCAAGCCGGGCCGGCTCGTGAAGTCCGGGTACCGCCGCGCCAAGGAACTGCGCAAGACGCTCACCTCCGGCGACACCAAGCTGCGGCTCTACCACGAGGTCTACAGCCGACTGCCCGTCAAGAAGCGGACGGTCGTCTTCGAGAGCCAGCTGGGCAAGCAGTACAGCGACAGCCCGCGCGCGATCTACGAGGAGATGCGCAGGCAGGGACTGGACTTCCAGGCCATCTGGTCGTACGCGGGGACCCCGAAGGACTTCCCCAAGGACGCCCAGCTGGTACGCCGCTGGTCGCTGCCGTACCTGAAGGCCCTGGCGCGCGCCGAGTTCTGGGTGGACAACCAGAGCTATCCGCTGCGTCTGGCCAAGCGTCCCGAGACGACGTACATCCAGACCTGGCACGGCTCCGCGCTCAAGAAGATGGGCTTCGACCAGCCCAACCTCAAGGCGAAGACGCGGCAGCAGCAGGAGGCTCAGCAGAAGCACCTCGACCGCTTCGACCACTTCCTGGTGCGTTCGGAGCACGACGTACGGACGTTGGCCAAGGCCTTCCGGCTGAAGGACCAGACGCTGCTGCGGTCCGGCTACCCGCGCAACGACGTCCTGGTCCAGGCCAGGCAGCGTGAGGAGGAGGCGGGCTCCCGCGTGCGCGGACCGCTCGCCGAGAAGCTCGGGATCCCGGCGGACAAGACCGTGCTGCTGTACGCACCGACGTTCCGTACGTCGGGCAAGGAGAGCCAGTTCGCCCTGCCCTTCGACGTGGAGCGCTTCGCCGAGGAGTTCGGCGACCGCTTCGTCCTGCTGGTGCGCGCGCACTACTTCAACCACGTGGTGCTCCCGCCCAACGTGGCGGGCAAGATCATCGACGTCTCGTCGGAGCACGACGTGATGCCGCTGATGGAGCTCGCCGACGCGCTGATCACGGACTACTCCTCCGTGATGTTCGACTACGCGCTGCTCGACCGGCCGATGCTGTTCTTCACGTACGACTACGAGACCTACGTCCACGAGGACCGCGGCACGTACTTCGACCTGCTCGAGCACGCGCCCGGCCCGGTCTTCCGGACGGAGGAGGAGCTGCACGAGGCCGTGCGGAACCTCGACTCCGAGGGCCGGGAGTTCTGCGACGCCCGCAAGCGCTTCGTGGCCGAGTTCGGCGAGTACGACCAGGGCAACGCCGCGCAGTCCATCGTGCAGCAGTTCTTCTCCCGGTGGAGCCGTTGATGACCGAAGTGATGACCCCGACGACGACCGACCAGCGGACCACCACGTCCCGCGACATCATCCTCGTCTCCAACAGCGTCGACGAGCTCGGCGGAATCACCAGCTGGTCGCACCAGATGGCCCGGCTCTTCAGCGAGCGCGGGCACGCGGTGCACGTGGTCGGCGTCGTTCCCGCCCCGGAAGGGCGGCGTGCCGACCTCGGTGACGACCTGCCCTACCGGACGACGACGCTGTACGACGTCCATCCGCCGTCCTTGAAGCCGCTGCGGGGCATCAAGGGCAAGCTGGACCTGGTCGAGCGCCGGCGCAGGGCCGCTCGCGCGGCCGGCATGCGCCGGGAGGCCGCCAAGCTCACCGCGATCTTCCGCGCCGCGCGGCCGGGATCCGTCGTCATCGTGACGCAGGTCTGGGCCATGGAGTGGGTCGCTCTCGCGGACACCTCGGGGCTGCGCGTGGTCGGCATGAGCCACGAGTCCTTCGAGACGTGCCGCAACTCGTCCCGCTTCCAGCGGGTCAAGCAGTTCTACAAGGACGTCGACCGGATGCTCGCGCTGACCCGTGAGGACGCGGACCTCTGGATCCGGCAGCGCTTCGACCATGTCGGGGCCATGCCGAACCCGCTGCCGTTCTTCCCCGAGGAGCCGTCACCGCGCACGGCCAAGGTCGTGGTCAGCATCGGTCGTCTGCACGAGGAGAAGGGCGTCGACCTGCTCCTCGAAGCCTGGTCCGAGGTGGCGCCCCGGCACCCCGAGTGGACCCTGCGCCTCTACGGCTCCGGCGAGGAGGAGGCGGCGCTGAGGAAGCAGACGGAGCAGCTGGGCCTGACCTCATCGGTCGAGTTCATGGGGCGTACCAGTGACGTACCGGGGGCTCTGAAGGACAGCTCGCTGTTCGCGCTGTCGTCCCGGGGCGAGGGCTTCCCGCTGGCGCTCATGGAGGCCATGGCCACGGCGGTGCCGTGTGTCGCCTTCGATGTCGCCCCCGGCGTCCGCGAGATCATCACGGACGGTGAGAACGGCCTCATCGTGCCACCCGGCAACACCGCGGAGTTCGCCCGCAAGCTCGACCGGCTGATCTCGGACAAGGAGCTGCGCGACCGCATGGGCGAGCAGGCCCGTACCGACATCCAGCGTTACTCGACGGACGAGATCGTGGCCCGCTGGGAGAACCTCTTCACGCTGCTGGACCGCTAGGTCGAAGAGCGAAAAAGGGAGGGCCGCCCGTGACGGGCGGCCCTCTTTCCTGCGCTCGGACGGCAGTGGTCAGACGGAGACCCCGCGACGGGCGACCCAGCCGGCCCACGCGGAGCTGATCATCTCGCGGACGTCGTGACGGGCCTTCCAGTCCAGCTCCGAGGCGATACGGTCCGCGGCGGCGACCACCCTGGCCGGGTCGCCGGGGCGGCGCGGGGTGACGACGGGGGCGATCGAGTGGCCGGTGATCTCGTTGATCAGGTCGATCATCTCGCGGACGGAGACACCCTCGCCGCGGCCGATGTTGACGGTCAGGTCGCGCGTCTCCCCGGCGTCCGCCCACGTGGCGAGCTTGCGCGCGGCGACGAGGTGGGCGTCGGCGAGGTCCTCGACGTGGATGTAGTCGCGGATGCACGTGCCGTCGGGGGTGGCGTAGTCGTCACCGAAGATCCGCGGGGCTTCGCCGGCGTCGAGCCGCTCGAAGACCATCGGGACCAGGTTGAACACGCCGGTGTCGGCCAGCTCGGGGGTCGCGGCACCGGCCACGTTGAAGTAGCGCATGCAGGCCGTGGAGATGCCGTGCGCCTTGCCGGCCGCGCGGGCCAGCCACTCGCCGACGAGCTTCGTCTCGCCGTACGGGCTCATGGGCAGGCACGGCGTGTCCTCCGTGACGAGGTCCACGTCCGGCATGCCGTAGACCGCGGCCGAGGAGGAGAAGAGGAAGTTGCGCACACCGGCGGCGGCCACCGCCTCCAGGAGCACGGTCAGGCCCTGCACGTTCTCGCGGTAGTAGTGCAGGGGCTGCTCGACGGACTCGCCGACCTGCTTCTTCGCCGCCAGGTGGACCACACCGGTCACACCGTGCTCGGCGATGGTCCGGTCCAGGACGTCACGGTCCAGGGTCGAACCGACCACCAGGGGTACGCCCTCCGGGATCCGCTCGGCGTACCCCGTGGACAGGTCGTCGAGGACGACAACCCGCTCGCCGGCCTGCGTCATGGCGCGGACCACGTGCGAGCCGATGTATCCGGCGCCTCCGGTGATCAGAAAAGTCATTACGCACCAAATCCCTTCGCTAAGAACTGCGGGAGAGTCGACGGAGCCTGGCCCTGACCGCCCGGAGCCCGTCACGGGCGCCCGGTGCGAGCCGCAAGGCGAGCGAGCCGTTCGCCGTCGTGTACTGCTGCACCAGCAGTACACCGTACCGGCTGCTCGGGACGACCGAGCGACGCTGGCCGCCGTCCGGCAGCCGGAGCGCCGTCGTGAAGGACCCGCCGTCCGCGCAGGTCACCGTGGCCCGAATGTCCCACAGCTGGATGCCCCGGCGCCTCCGGCGGCGGCCGGCCCGGGCCAGGGAGGTGAGACCGGCCGGAACGCGGGCGGTCCAGCCGCCCTCCCCCTCGGCGAGTTCCGTCCGCTCGGTGCGGGCGGGCTCGTCCGATCCGCGGGGCAGGAACGCGACCTCGATGGTCCGGGGGCCGGCCGCGCGCAGCCGGCCGTACAGATCGCGGACCGTGAGGCGCAGCTCGCCGGTCCCGCCGGTGTGCAGACCCGCGTCGACGACCACCGGGAGCTCGGCCAGGGGCAGGGTGTCCATGCCGTCCAGCTCCGCGTCGGGGACGTCCAGCGACCAGACCGCGACGTCCTCGCTCCGCGCGTACGGCGGGAGCAGACGGGCCGGCTCGGCGGCCAGCCGGGCCAGCCGGAGCAGGTCACGCGGCTCCTTGGACGCCAGTACGAACCGGGCCGCCCAGCGCGCGGGCGCGGCGGCGGCGGCGATCTCGCTCTCGTCGAACGCCCCGATGTGGTCCCGGGTCAGCGCCCACCACTCGGACTGGTAGTCGGCGTCGCGGAGCCTCAACTCGCGGGCGTACAGGCACAGATCGTGTTCGAGGAACTTGGTGCGGCAGGCGGCGGCGAGCTCGGCGCGGCCGGCTTCCGAGAAGGTCTCCACGGCCTTGCGATGGGCGGCGATACGGGCCTGCCAGTTGGCGACGCCCTCCCGGTCCAGGGAGATCGACAGCTGCTCGGCGGCGCGCCGCACGTGCCAGACGTAGACCGTGTCGGGGATCACCGCGACGCGCGGCGCGGCGGCCAGGACGCGGGCGGTGAAGAGGAAGTCCTCGTAGATGAAACGGCCGTCGGGGAACCGGATGCCGTGCTCGACCAGAAAGGACCGGGCGTAGATCTTGTTGACGCAGAGCGTGTCGTGGACCAGCGGTGCGAGGTCCGTCACGCTCTCCAGGAGGGCCGGCTCCCGGTAGAGCCCGGGCTGCCAGCGCACATCGCGGCCCTCGGGCAGTTCGCGCCGTACGCAGACACCGACCGCGACGGGGGTCCGGTGCCGCTCGGCCGCCGTGACCAGGGCCTCGGCCGCGCCCTCGGGCAGGATGTCGTCGCTGTCGAGGAACATCACGTAGGGGGCGGTGGCCGCCTGCACACCGTCGTTACGGGGGGTGCCGCAGCCGCCGCTGTTCTCCGTACGGTGGACGACCCGCACACGGGGGTCGCGCGCGGCCCACTCGTCCAGGACCTTCGCGGTGCCGTCGCTCGACGAGTCGTCGACGGCCACGACTTCCGCGACCACGGGTCCCTGGTCGAGAGCGGACCGGATCGCTTCGCCGACCAGCGCCTCGTCGTTGTAGGCGATGACCACGACACCGAGCGTGCCTTCTGGCGTGGGTGGGGGGACGCTACTCACACCGAGGATCCTACGGGAGCGGCCGACGTCGCCGACCGGCCGCTCCCCGCGGTCCGGCAGGACCTAGAAGGGGTTGAAATCGTCGAACTCGCGCTGCGCCTCGTCCCGCTCCGCGTCGCGGTCGCGGCGGCGCTGTGCGGCCGGGCGCGGGGCCTCGAGGCGGTGGTCCTCGCCGCGGCGGCCGAGCATCTCGGCGCCGGCCATCATCGTGGGCTCCCAGTCGAAGACGACCGCGTTCTCCTCGGCACCGATCGCGACGCCGTCGCCCGAGCGGGCACCCGCCTTCATCAGGGCGTCCTCGACGCCGAGGCGGTTGAGGCGGTCGGCCAGGTAGCCGACGGCCTCGTCGTTGCTGAAGTCGGTCTGGCGGACCCAGCGCTCCGGCTTCTCGCCACGCACCCGGTAGACATCCTCGGCCTCGTCGTAGGTGACGGTGAAGCCGGCGTCGTCGACCGCCTTCGGGCGGAGGACGATCCGCGTCGACTCCTCCTTCGGCTTGGCCGCGCGCGCCTTCGCGACGATGTCGGCCAGCGCGAAGGACAGCTCCTTCAGACCCGTACGGGCCACGGCCGAGGCCTCGAAGACCTGGTAGCCGCGCGCCTCCAGGTCCGGGCGGATCATGTCCGCCAGGTCCTGGCCGTCCGGGATGTCGATCTTGTTGAGGACGACGATGCGGGGGCGGTCGTCGAGGCCGCCGTACTGCCGCAGCTCCTCCTCGATGACGTCGAGGTCGCTGACCGGGTCACGGTCGGACTCCAGCGTCGCCGTGTCCAGGACGTGGACGAGCACCGAGCAGCGCTCCACATGGCGCAGGAACTCGAGGCCCAGGCCGCGGCCCTGGCTGGCGCCCGGGATCAGGCCCGGCACGTCGGCGATCGTGTAGACGGTCGAGCCGGCGGTGACGACGCCCAGGTTCGGCACGAGGGTGGTGAAGGGGTAGTCCGCGATCTTCGGCTTGGCGGCCGACAGGACGGAGATGAGCGAGGACTTGCCCGCGCTCGGGTAACCCACCAGCGCCACGTCGGCGACGGTCTTCAGCTCCAGGACGATGTCCCGCGCCTCGCCGGGCTCGCCGAGGAGCGCGAAGCCGGGGGCCTTGCGGCGGGCGGAGGACAGCGCGGCGTTGCCGAGGCCGCCGCGGCCGCCCTGACCCGCGATGAAGGTGGTGCCCTGGCCGACCAGGTCGGCGAGGACGTTGCCCTGCTTGTCGAGGACGACGGTGCCGTCGGGCACGGTCAGGACGAGGTCCTGGCCGTCCTTGCCGGAGCGGTTGTCGCCGGCACCGGGCTGACCGTTGGTCGCCTTGCGGTGCGGAGAGTGGTGGTACTCGAGGAGCGTGGTGACGGCCTGGTCGACGACCAGGATCACATCGCCGCCACGGCCGCCGTTGCCGCCGTCGGGGCCGCCGAGCGGCTTGAACTTCTCCCGGTGTACGGAGGCGCAGCCGTGGCCTCCGTTACCCGCGGCGACATGCAGCTCGACGCGGTCCACGAAGGTGGTCATGGTGGTGCCTCCAGTTACTTCTGGGTGGAATGTCTATCTAGTAACACGCGAAAGGCGGACCCGCTTCCCTGCCGGGAAGTGAGGTCCGCCTCCGCAAAAGAACCGATCAGGCGACCGGAACGATGTTCACGACCTTGCGGCCACGGTGGGTGCCGAACTGCACCGAACCGGCCTGCAGGGCGAACAGCGTGTCGTCGCCGCCACGGCCGACGCCGGCGCCCGGGTGGAAGTGGGTGCCACGCTGACGGATCAGGATCTCACCGGCGCTCACGACCTGACCGCCGAAGCGCTTCACGCCGAGCCGCTGAGCGTTGGAATCGCGACCGTTCCGAGTGGACGATGCGCCCTTCTTGTGTGCCATCTCTCCTCAGTCCCTTACTTCGCAGCCGTGGGGATGCCGGTGACCTTGATCGCCGTGTACTGCTGGCGGTGGCCCTGGCGACGGCGGTAGCCGGTCTTGTTCTTGTAGCGAAGGATGTCGATCTTCGCGCCCTTGTGGTGGTCCACGACCTCGGCCGTGACCTTGATACCGGCCAGCACCCACGGGTCGCTGGTCACGGCGTCGCCGTCGACAACGAGCAGGGTCGAGAGCTCGACCGTGTCGCCAACCTTGGCAGTGGAAATCTTGTCAACCTCAACGATGTCGCCGACAGCAACCTTGTGCTGGCGACCACCGCTGCGCACGATGGCGTACACGCGGATCTCTCTCTCACTCGGGAACGGTCCCCTGATGCCAGCCGCTCACACGGGCCGGAGCCCGCGATGATCCGGAAGTGGACGAGCGGCCTCTCCCGGCGGACCGGGAGGAGGGTGCTCAGGGGGGTGGCGCGTCATACGACACGCCGACGGTCAAGGTTACGGGCCGGTGCCTCAAGGGGTCAAATTCGGTGACTTCGACCTCTGGGGCGGTGTGGGCCGTCCGCTAGAGGACGGCCCACACCGGCCGCGTCAGTCCTGCGTGGGGGCGGCCGTCTTCTTGGTGGCGGCCTTCTTCGCAGTGGTCTTCTTCGCCGCGGTCTTCTTGGCCGTCGCCGTCTTCTTGGTGGCGGCCTTCTTCGCGGTGGCCTTCTTGGCCGTCTTGCGGGCGGCCGTCTTCTTGGCCGGGGCGGCGGCCTCGGTCCCGGTCTCTGCCTCGACGTCCGCGGCGGGCGCCTCGACCGGGGCCGGGGTCTCGACCGGAGCCGGGGTCTCGACGACCACGACGGCGGCCTCCTCGGCGCCCGCGGGCGAGCCGGCGGGGGCGGTCACCTTACGGACGACACGACGACGGGCCCTCGGGGGGGCGGCCACGGGGGCCTCCTCGACGACCGGCTTCTCGGCCACGGGCTCGGGCTCCGGCGCGACGACCGGCTCCGGCGCCAGGGCCGGGACGGCCTCCACGAGCGGCTCCGGCGTCGGGGCCGGGGCGGGCGAACCGGCCGGGGCCGTCGCCTTGCGGGTGGCACGGCGGCGGGCACGAGGAGCCGGGGCGGCCTCCTCGGCGGCGGCCGGGGCCTCGGCGACGGGCTCGGCCTCGACGACCGGCTCGGGCTCCGGCTCCGGCTCCGGGGCGGCCTCGACGACCGGCTCGGGCTCGGGCGCGGCGACGACCGGCGGGCCGGCCGGCGCGGACACCTTGCGGGTGGCGCGACGGCGACCACGGCCACGCGTGGCGGCGGCCTCGGCCTCGGCGGCGCTGCTGTACAGCTCCTCGTCCGGGCGGAAGGGCTCCTCCACGGCGACCGGAGCGGCGACCTCCGCGGCCAGCTCGGCCTCGGTCTCGGTCTCCAGCGGCTCCACCGCCTCGGCCTCGACGGCCGCGGTGTCCTCGACGTGCTCGTGCTCGTGGTGCTCGGCACCGCCACGGCCGCGCTTCTTCGCGCGCTTGCCGCCGCCACCGCCGCCGGGGGCGGTCGGCTGCTCCATGTGCACGATCACGCCACGCCCGTTGCAGTGGACGCAGGTCTCGGAGAAGGACTCCAGGAGGCCCTGGCCGACCCGCTTACGGGTCATCTGGACCAGGCCCAGCGAGGTGACCTCGGCCACCTGGTGCTTGGTCCGGTCACGGCCCAGGCACTCCAGGAGGCGGCGCAGCACCAGGTCGCGGTTGGACTCCAGGACCATGTCGATGAAGTCGATGACGACGATGCCGCCCAGGTCGCGCAGGCGCAGCTGGCGCACGATCTCCTCGGCCGCTTCGAGGTTGTTCCTCGTCACGGTCTCCTCGAGGTTGCCGCCCTGCCCGGTGAACTTGCCGGTGTTGACGTCGACGACGATCATCGCCTCGGTCTTGTCGATCACCAGCGAGCCACCGCTCGGCAGCCAGACCTTGCGGTCCAGCGCCTTCATGAGCTGCTCGTCGATCCGGTACGTCGCGAAGACGTCGACCTCGCTCGTCCACCTGGACAGGCGGTCGGTCAGGTCCGGGGCGACGTGGTGCACGTACCCGTGGATGGTCTCCCACGCGTCGTCGCCGCTGACGATGACCTTCGTGAAGTCCTCGTTGAAGATGTCGCGGACGACCCGGACGGTCATGTCCGGCTCACCGTAGAGAAGGGTCGGGGCGTTGCCGCTCTTCGCCTTCTTCTGGATCTCCTCCCACTGCGCCTGCAGACGCTCGACGTCACGGCGCAGCTCGTCCTCGCTCGCGCCCTCGGCGGCGGTGCGCACGATGACGCCCGCGTCCTCGGGGACGATCTTCTTGAGGATGGTCTTCAGGCGCGCGCGCTCGGTGTCCGGGAGCTTGCGGCTGATGCCGGTCATCGAGCCCTCGGGGACGTACACGAGGTAGCGGCCCGGCAGGGAGACCTGGCTGGTCAGACGGGCGCCCTTGTGGCCGATCGGGTCCTTCGTCACCTGGACGAGGACCGGCTGGCCGGACTTGAGGGCGGTCTCGATGCGGCGCGGCCCGTTGGCCATGCCGAGCGCCTCGAAGTTGACCTCACCGGCGTACAGGACGGCGTTGCGGCCCTTGCCGATGTCGACGAAGGCGGCCTCCATGGACGGCAGGACGTTCTGGACCTTGCCCAGGTAGACGTTGCCGACGTACGAGGTGGCCTGCTCCTTGTTGACGTAGTGCTCGACGAGCACGTTGTCCTCGAGGACGCCGATCTGGGTGCGCTCGCCGTTCTGGCGGACGACCATGACGCGCTCGACGGCCTCACGGCGGGCCAGGAACTCGGCCTCGGTGATGATCGGGACGCGGCGGCGGCCCTGCTCGCGGCCTTCGCGGCGGCGCTGCTTCTTCGCCTCCAGACGGGTCGAGCCCTTGATCGACTGGACCTCGTCCGCGCCCGTGCCGGGCTCGGCCTTCTCGCGGGCCGGGCGGGGCTCGCGGACCTTGACGACCGTACGGACGCCGTCGTCCTCGCCACCCTCGGCGTCGCCGGTGTCCCCGCTGCGGCGGCGACGACGGCGACGGCGGCGCGAGCTGCTGGAGCCGGCGGCGGACGGCGTGCCGCCCTCGTACTCGTCGGACTCCTCGGCCTCCTCCTCGGACTCCTCGTCCTCGGCGCGGGCCTCCTCCGCCTCGTCGGTCTCGTCCGACTCCTCCGTCTCGGCGAGCTCACCGCGACGACGGCGACGGCCGCCACGGCGGCGACGGCGGGACGGACGGTCCTCGTACTCGTCGGACTCCTCCGCCTCCACGGCCTCGGTCTCGGGCTCCTCGGCCTCGACCTCGGGCTCGTCCGCGACGATGGCCGGCACCGGCTCGACGGCGACGGGCTCGGCGGCGGGCTCGCCCCGACGGCGGCGGCGACGGCGGCCGGCGGGCTCGGGACGCTCGACGACCTCCTCGACCGCCTCCACGGTCTCGACGGCGGCCTCTTCCTCCTCCTCCGGCTCCACGGCCTCGGCGGCAGCGGCGGCGGCCGCGGTCTCCGGGGTCTGGAACATGGGCTCGGTGAAGACCGGGGCCTGGAAGACGGCGACGGCGGGACGCGCGGCGCGACGGCCGCGAGGCGTGTCCTCCTCGGCCTTCGGGGCGACGACCGGCTCGGCGGTGAACTGCGGCGCGGTGGCGCGGCGGCGGGTACGGCCACGGGTCGCGGCCTTCTCGGCGGCGACGACCTCGGGCTCCGCCTCTTCGGCGGTGATCTGCGCGACGGTCTCCTGGGGCAGGCTCTCGCCCGCCGCCTCGGCGGCCGGCTCCGGGGAGGTGGCCTTACGGGTCGCACGACGGCGCGTACGGGCCGGGGCCGGCTCCTCGACGGGAGCGGACTCCTGGACCGGGGTCTCCGCCACGACCGGTGCGGGGGCGGTCTCGGGCTCGGCCGCGACGACGGGCTCCGGGGAGGTGGCCTTACGGGTGGCACGGCGGCGCGTACGGGCCGGGGCGGGCTCCTCGGCGGGAGTCTCCTCCGCGACCGGCGCGGGGGTGGTCTCGGCCTCGGCCGCGACGACCGGCTCCGGGGAGGTGGCCTTACGGGTGGCGCGGCGCCGCGTACGGGCCGGGGCCGGCTCCTCGGCGGAAGCGGGCTCCTCCGCGACCGGCGCGGCGGCGGCCTCGGCCGCGACGACCGGCTCCGGGGAGGTGGCCTTACGGGTGGCACGGCGGCGCGTACGCGGCGCGGGCTCCTCCGTGGGCTCCGGCGCGGCGGCCGGCGTCTCCACGACGACCTCGGCCACGGTGTCGGTGGCCTCCGCCGCGACCGGCGGACCGGCGGGGCGGGAAGCCGCTCGGCGCCTGCGGCGCGGAGGCAGCTTGTCACCAGGTGCGTTGTTGTTCTCGCTGTTTTCTTGCTCGAGCATGCGGGCGGTTCTCCCGTCACGCCCCCGGGCGCCGCGCCTTGTTCCGGTCCGGCGGCACGATCGCGCGAATCTGCGCGGTGCCGCCGTCCGGGGCGCGGGCGCCGCACGGGAGCTGATGTCTGGCTCGCCGGTTCCCTACGCGTTGTACGTACGGCCTGGCGAAAGTCTCCTGGTCAGTGCGCTGCCCGACCCAGGTGGCTCCCGAGTACCAGGGCTGCGCTACAACGACCGCTCCCTACGCGGTACCGGCACCCGGCGCCGTCGCTGAGGCGGTCGCGGCGGCCGTGGGTGGAGCGGCCGTGACTGCCTCGCGGTCGGGCGCGAGCGGGTCGGTCACCGTGCCGGACTCCTCGTCGAAGAGCCCCTGCGCCAGCCTGGTCACCGCTGCGGGGACCGGCGGCGCCAGGTCGGCCACAGCTCGGAGACCGGACAGGACGTCGTCGGGTCGCACGGCAGGTGTCACGTGCCGAACAACCAGCCGCAGTATCGCACAGGCATTGTCCAGCGGCCTATCAGGCTGGGGACGCGCCTGTGGATGCTCCGCGACGAGATCGGCGACGGCCGAGCGGGTGTCGAAGGTGCGGATGCCGTTCTTGGTCTTGCGCTGGACTTCCACGGTCTCGGCCGCGAGGAAGGCGGCAACGGCCTTCTCCGCGTCCTCGACGGTGACGCCGTCGAGCCGCAGCTCCCACACGGAGGCGGTGAGCCGGTCGGCGAGTCCCGAGGTCCGGGCCTCGACGGCGTCGATGATGTCGAGACCGTCCGGGAGCGACTCGTCGAGCAGGACCCGCAGCATTTCCGGATCCCGCGTCTCGGTGAGCGCGATCTCCAGGAACTCGGCCTCGGAGCCCGTACCCGTGGGGGCGGCGTTGGCGTACGACACCTTGGGGTGCGGGGTGAAGCCGGCCGAGTACGCCATGGGCACCTCGGCGCGGCGCAGCGCCCGCTCGAACGCGCGCTGGAAGTCACGGTGGCTGGTGAACCGGAGGCGGCCGCGCTTGGTGTAGCGCAGTCGGATGCGCTGCACCGCCGGTGCGGGCGGCGGGCCTTCGGGCTGTCGCTTGCCCAGTGGTTCTTCTCCTCGGTGCGGGGCGGGCGCGGTGGAGCGCCGCCCTCGAGATACGGGTGGCCTCTGGGGGTCCCGACCGGCTCACCCCCGCTTTCGCAGGGAGATCTCGGGTGCGGGCGCCGCGCCGGAGGCGGTTGTTGTACTACCCAGAGTACGCGTAGAGGCCACCACCGGTTCCCCAGGCTCGGTCATCCGGGGTCCCCCGACCAGCGCGTGCCAGGCGTCGCGGCGGGCCTGCCGCACGGTCGCGCGGGCGGAGGCGAGCGCGGCCCGGGCGGCGCGTCCGGCCCCGACGGCGGCCGTGCGGGCGGGGGCCCAGACGCTGCCACGGACCCAGTGCCCGACGGGGGTGCAGACTCCGCGATAGAACCAGGTCACCGGCCGTCCGAGCAGGTTCCAGGCCGCCCACTTGAGGGCTCGGCCGACGGCGCGGGAGAGGTGTCCGGCGACCCGCCAGCAGACCCGGAACGCGTCGGCGATCTCCCGCCCGAGGGGCGCGAGGACGCGCCGCCAGAGCCATCCGAGGGGGACGACGATCCCGTACCGGACCACCGGCACCACCACGTACCGCCACAGGGCGACCCAAGGCCACACGAACAGGGCCTTGCCGAGCCAGAGGACGGCGTGCCCGAGCGGGGTCAGCAGGGCCCGGTACAGCCAGCCGGCCGGGATCGCGATCCCGTACCGCCACAGGCCGACGGCCAGGAAGGCGAGCCCCTTGCCGAGCGGGGCGAGGATCCACCGGTACGCCCAGACGGCCGGGACACCGATCCCGTACCGGCCGATCGGCACGAGCACGTACCGCCACAGGGCGACCCATGGCCACACGAACAGGGCCTTGCCGAGCCAGAGGAGGGCGTGGCCGAGCGGGGTGAGCACGGCCCGGTACAGCCAGGCGGCGGGGATCGCGACCCCGTACCGGCCGATCGGCACGAGCACGTACCGCCACAGGGCGACCCACGGCCAGACGAACAGCGCCTTGCCGAGCCAGAGGAGGGCGTGGCCGAGTGGGGCGAGCAGCTGGGTGCCGATCCAGCCCAGGGCGCGCCCGAGCGGGCGCAGCAGCGTCCGGTCGACGGCGCGCGCGCAGACCACCAGCACGTCCCACACCATCCGGACGGGCACGACGATCACCAGGACCACGATCCGGACGGGGATCCTGATGAACGCCGTGAGGCAGCCCTCCGGCTCGGGCGGGCGGGGCTGCGGCTTCTCCATGCTCATGCCGGGAATGACGCGACGGCCCGGCGGAGGGTTTCCCCTCGCGCCGGGCCGTCGTGGAAGTGTGACGTGATCGAACCCGAACGGCCTACCCGTCCGGCCTACTTCACGACCGTCAGCGGAAGCAGCTTCTTGCCCGTGGGGCCGACCTGGATCTCGGTCTGCATCGCGGGGCAGACACCGCAGTCGAAGCACGGCGTCCAGCGGCAGTCCTCGACCTCGGTCTCGTCGAGCGCGTCCTGCCAGTCCTCCCAGAGCCAGTCCTTGTCGAGACCGGAGTCCAGGTGGTCCCAGGGCAGGACCTCCTCGTAGGTGCGCTCGCGCGTGGTGTACCAGTCGACGTCGACGCCCATGGCGGGCAGCGTCTTCTCCGCGCACCGCATCCAGCGGTCGTACGAGAAGTGCTCGCGCCAGCCGTCGAAGCGGCCGCCGTCCTCGTACACCGCGCGGATGACGGCGCCGATCCGGCGGTCGCCGCGCGAGAGGAGGCCCTCGACGATGCCGGGCTTGCCGTCGTGGTAGCGGAAGCCGATCGAGCGGCCGTACTTCTTGTCGCCGCGGATCTTGTCGCGGAGCTTGGTGAGACGGGCGTCCGTCTCCTCCGCCGAGAGCTGCGGGGCCCACTGGAACGGCGTGTGCGGCTTGGGCACGAAGCCGCCGATGGAGACCGTGCAGCGGATGTCGTTCTGGCCGGAGACCTTGCGGCCCTCCGCGATGACCTTGACCGCCATGTCGCCGATCTGGAGGACGTCCTCGTCCGTCTCGGTCGGCAGGCCGCACATGAAGTACAGCTTCACCTGGCGCCAGCCGTTGCCGTACGCCGTGGAGACGGTCCGGATCAGGTCCTCCTCCGAGACCATCTTGTTGATGACCTTGCGCATGCGCTCGGAGCCGCCCTCGGGGGCGAAGGTGAGACCGGAGCGACGGCCGTTGCGGGTCAGCTCGTTGGCGAGGTCCACGTTGAAGGCGTCGACGCGGGTCGAGGGGAGGGACAGACCGATCTTGTCCTCCTCGTACCGGTCGGCGAGGCCCTTCGCGATGTCACCGATCTCGGTGTGGTCGGCGGAGGAGAGCGAGAGGAGGCCGACCTCCTCGAAGCCGGTCGCCTTGAGACCCTTCTCGACCATCTCGCCGATGCCGGTGATGCTTCGCTCCCGCACGGGGCGCGTGATCATGCCGGCCTGGCAGAAACGGCAGCCGCGGGTGCAGCCGCGGAAGATCTCGACGGACATCCGCTCGTGGACGGTCTCGGCGAGCGGGACCAGCGGCTGCTTGGGGTAGGGCCACTCGTCGAGGTCCATGACGGTGTGCTTGGACACGCGCCACGGCACGCCGGAACGGTTGGGCACGACGCGGGCGATCCGGCCGTCCGGCAGGTACTCGACGTCGTAGAAGCCCGGGATGTAGACCGAGCCGGTCTTCGCCAGCCGGAGGAGGACCTCCTCGCGGCCGCCGGGGCGGCCCTCGGCCTTCCAGGTCCGGATGATCTCGGTCATGTCGAGGACGGCCTGCTCGCCGTCGCCGATGATCGCCGCGTCGATGAAGTCCGCGATCGGCTCGGGGTTGAAGGCCGCGTGGCCGCCGGCGAGGACGATCGGGTGGTCGACGGTGCGGTCCTTGGACTCCAGCGGGATGCCCGCCAGGTCGAGGGCCGTGAGCATGTTGGTGTAGCCCAGCTCGGTGGAGAAGCTCAGGCCGAAGACGTCGAAGGCGCCGACGGGACGGTGGCTGTCCACGGTGAACTGCGGAACGCCGTGCTCCCGCATGAGTTCCTCGAGGTCCGGCCACACGCTGTACGTGCGCTCGGCGAGGACGCCCTCGCGCTCGTTCAGTACCTCGTAGAGGATCATGACGCCCTGGTTGGGCAGACCGACCTCGTACGCGTCCGGGTACATCAGCGCCCAGCGGACGTCGGCGGACTCCCACGGCTTGACCGTGGAGTTCAGCTCTCCACCGACGTACTGAATCGGCTTCTGCACGTGCGGGAGCAGAGCTTCGAGCTGCGGGAAGACAGACTCGGCAGCAGACATCTCGAACCTTCGTGAGCTGGCAGGGGGCGACTCTCAAGCGTACCCGGTGCTCAGCGAGTCAATTTCGCCCTCGTTCCGGGGGCGGACGCCTCCTCCCAGACCTCCGGCAGCTCGCGTTCCCGTGCCGCGGCGGTGGCCTCCTCGTGCCCGTACAGAAGTCCCCAGGTGAAGGCGGACTCCCCCGCCGCGTGGGCGCGGACGGCGAGGGCGCGCAGGGCATCGCGGGCGACGACGCTGTCCTGGTGGTCGCCGAGGAGGCGCTGGACGGCCTTCACGCGCCGGGCGAAGCGCTTGGCGGGTTTGCCGAGGGTGGGCCTGGCGGCGTCGGCGGCGTAGCGGGCGCGCTTGGCGGCCTTGCGGGCCTCGTGCATCGCCCGATCGCGGTCGTGGCCGGCGGGCAGGGCGAGGGCGTGCTCGACGCGGCCGGCGAGGCGGTCGTAGTCCTTGAGGACGGCCCGGGCGAGGACGCGCGCCGGGTCCTTGGCGGCGGCCTTCCGCAGGGGCGGGTCGGCGAGCAGGGCGTCGAGGGCGTTCAGGAGCGCCAGGTACCGGTCGGAGTCGAGGGCGGCGATGGCCCTGGTGCGGGCTTCGTCGCCGTGGGAGACGGCATCGACGCGGAGCCGGGCGCGTACGGGGCCGAGGAGCAGGACGTCGGGGAGCTCGTCGAGCCGGGCGTTCAGCCGTGCCATGAGGACCTCCTGGTCGCGGGCGACGCCGAGTTCCCCGGCGAGCCACTTGAGCTCCTCGCCGAGGGGGTCGGTGACGGTGCGGTCGAGGACCCTGCGGAACGTCTTGAAGGCGCTGCGGAGGCGGCGGGTGGCGACGCGCATCGTGTGGACGGAGTCGGGCAGGTCGCGGCGGACGGCGGGGTCGAGGGCGACGATCGTGCCGATCTGTTCGCGTACGTAGGCGAGGACGCGGCCGCCGGCAGTGTTGTCGGTGTTGTCGGTGGGGTGCCGTTCTGTGGCGGCCGGGCTCCCCTGCTCCTTCGGTGCCGTCTCCTCCAGGGCCTTCGCCAGCTTCGACGCCGACGCGGAGGGCCGTACCCCCGCCTTCTTCAGGCGCTTGTCCACCACGTCCAGGACGACAGGATCGGCGTCGTCCGCCAGTTCGACCTCGATCTCCGTCCAGGAGGTCGTTCCGCCGACCTCGGTCAGGCGCTCCGCGTGGACCGTGTCGACCGACACCTCCGCCAGCAGGGCGCCCTCGTCGTCCACGAGGTGGCGGACGTCCCGGGAGGAGCGGAGCCGGACGACGGGGACGACCTCCTCGTCGCGGACCCGGGAGCGCAGGAGCTCGGCCAGGTCCGCCGGAAGGGTGTCGGCGAGCGGGGCTCTGAGCTCGTCGCGGATCCCGGTGGCGACCGGGAACTTGAGGTGCCAGCCCGCGTCCTCGCCGCCGGTGCGGCGGCGCAGGGTGAGGGAGCCGGCGGCCAGCCGCAGATCGGCCGTGTCGTAGTAGACGGCGTCGAGTTCGGCGACGCCCTGGTGGACGACGGCCGCGACGCCCGGGACCGTGGTGAGGTCGGGGAGTCCGGTCTGCTCGGTGGCTTCGTACTTCCGCTCGATCTCGCGCTTCGTCTCCGCCATCATTCGAATCTAGTTGCCCCCGAAGGACCGGTCCATGCGGTCACGCCGTCATCGGGCGTTGCACCTTGATGGACTGGAGCAGTCCGATCGCCACCCACACCGCGAACATCGACGACCCGCCGTACGACACGAACGGCAGGGGGAGGCCCGCCACGGGCATGATGCCGAGCGCCATGCCGATGTTCTCGAAGGACTGGAAGGCGAACCAGGCGATGATGCCGGCGGCGACGATCGTGCCGTAGAGCTCGGTGGTCTCCCGGGCGATCCGGCAGGCCCGCCACAGGATGACGCCGAGCAGCACGATGATCAGTCCGCCGCCGAGGAAGCCGAGCTCCTCCCCCGCGACGCTGAAGATGAAGTCGGTCTGCTGTTCGGGCACGAACTGGCCGCTGGTCTGGTGGCCGTTGAACAGTCCCGCGCCATAGAGGCCGCCGGAGCCGATCGCGATGCGCGCCTGGTTGGTGTTGTAGCCGACGCCTGCCGGGTCGAGCTCGGGGTTGGCGAACGCGGCGAAGCGGTTGATCTGGTACTCGTCGAGCAGCCCGAGCACGGTGACCAGGACCGCGCCCCCCAGGCCGGCGCCCATGAGGCCGAGGACCCAGCGGTTGGAGGCGCCGGAGGCGAGCAGGACGCCGAGCACGATGACCCCCATCACCATGACCGAGCCGAGGTCCGGCATCAGCATGACGATGGCCATCGGCAGCGCGGCGAGAACCAGCGACTTGGCGACCGTACGGTGGTCGGGATGCACCTGGTCGCCCGCGTCGACCTTGGAGGCCAGCAGCACCGCCATGATCAGGATGATCGTGATCTTCACGAACTCGCTGGGCTGGAGCGAGAAGCCGCCGCCGAGCTGGATCCACGCGTGGGCGCCGTTGATGGTGGCGCCGAGCGGGGTGAGGACGGCGAGGATCAGCAGGATCGAGATGCCGTAGAGGACCGGCACCGCGCCGCGCAGGGTGCGGTGGCCGAGCCAGATCGTGCCGATCATCAGGACGAGGCCGATGCCGGTGTTGAGCGAGTGCCGGAACAGGAAGGCGTACGGGTCGCCGCCGTTGAGCTCGGTCCGGTTGCGGGTCGCGGACCACACGAGCAGAGCGCCGAGGAAGGACAGGGCGACCGACGAGAGCAGCATCGGCCAGTCGAGCCGGCGCAGCACCGAGTCACGGGCGGTGAGCTTCGCGAGCGTGCCGCGCTCGGGGGCGTACCGGGAGACGGAGAAGCCGTGGGGGGCGGTCATGGGTCAGTCCCTCCAGACGGGCGGCGGGCCCGCGAGTGGCTCCTGCCCGCCTTCCCTCTTCTTGTTCGGGTCGACCAGCTGCGACTTCGGGTCGTACGGCTTGATCTCGGGCGTGTCGATGGAGCCGTCGGGCTGGATCTTCGGCAGCGTCTGCTGCGGCTTGGGCAGCAGCGCCCGCTTGAGGTCCTGGTTGCCCTCGTCGTCGAGGCCGTAGAGCGCGTCGTAGATGTTCCGCACCGCGGGACCGGAGGCGCCGGAGCCCGTACCACCCTGGGAGATCGTCATGACGATCGTGTAGTCGTCGGTGTAGGTCGCGAACCAGGAGGTGGTCTGCTTGCCGTAGACCTGGGCGGTGCCCGTCTTGGCCCGCATCGGGATCTTGTCCTGGGGCCAGCCGCCGAAGCGCCAGGCGGCGGTGCCGCCGGGCTCGACGACGGAGCGCAGACCCTTGTCGAGGTCGCTGATCGTCTGTGCGTCGACCGGCAGCCTGCCGTGGGCCTTGGGCTTGATCTCCTGGATCCTCTTGCCGTCGGGGCTGATCACGGCCTTGCCGACGGTGGGGTTGTAGAGGGTGCCGCCGTTGCTGATGGCGGCGTAGGCGGTGGCCAGCTGGACCGGCGTGATGAGCACGTCGCCCTGCCCGATGGCGAAGTTGATGCTGTCGAAGGCCTTCAGCTGGTTGCCCTCGAGGCAGCTCTCGTACGCGATCTGCTCGACGTACGTGCCGCCCTTCTTGCCCTGCTTGCACCAGGAGTCCTTGTTGGCCTCCCAGAAGCTCTGCTTCCACTGGCGGTCCGGGATGCGGCCGGTGACCTCGTTCGGCAGGTCGATGCCGGTCTCGGAGCCGAATCCGTAGTCACGGGCGGTCCGGTAGAACCAGTCGTTGGCGTTCTTCTTCGGCTTTATTCCGCCGTCACGGTTCCACTCCTGGTGGCCGAGGCGGTAGAAGACGGTGTTGCAGGAGAACTTGAGGGCGTCCCCGAGGGTGATGGGGCCGTGTCCCTTGGACTCGAAGTTCGCGAAGCTCCGGTTGCCCATGCTGTACGAGCTGCTGCAGTTGTAGGTGTCGTTGAAGGGGTAGCCGGCGCGCACGGCGGCGCTCGCGGAGACCACCTTGAAGACGGAGCCGGCCGGTGCCTGGCCCTGGATGGCCCGGTTGAGCAGCGGGTAGTTGGAGTTCTTGTCGGTGAGCCGCGCGTAGTCCTTGGCGGAGATGCCCCCGATCCAGGCGTTGGGGTCGTAGTCGGGCTGGGAGGCCATCGCGACGACCCGGCCGGTCTTGGACTCCATGACGACGACGGCGCCCGCGTCGGCCTCGTACGGGCGACCGGTGATCTTGTCGGTCTCCTTCCGTACGGTCTCCATCGCCGCGTGCAGTTCGTACTCGGCGACGGACTGGACCCGGGCGTCGATGCTGGTGACGAGGGTGGAGCCGGGCACGCCCGGGTCGGACTTCGCCTGGCCCATGACGCGGCCGAGGTTGTCGACCTCGTAGCGGGTGACGCCGGCCTTGCCGCGCAGCGCCTTGTCGTAGGTGCGTTCGATGCCGGAGCGGCCGACCTGGTCGGAGCGGAGGAACGGCGAGTCGGTGTCCTTCGCCTTCTCGATCTCCTCGTCGGTGACGGGCGAGAGGTAGCCGAGCACCTGTGCGGTGCGCGCCTTGCCGGGCGCCGGGTAGCGGCGTACGGCGGCGAGTTCGGCGGTGATGCCGGGGAAGTCCTCGGAGGCCTCCCGGATCGTCAGCGCCTGCTGGGTCGTGGCCTTGTCGGTGACCGGGATCGGCTGGAAGGGGGAACCGTTCCAGCAGGGCTTGGGGGTCTCGGAGTCGCAGAGCCGGATCTTGTTCATGACGTCCTGGGGCTTCATGCCCAGGACACCGGCGAGCCGGGTGAGGACGGCCTTGCCGTCGTCCTTCATCTTCATCAGGTCGGTGCGCGAGGCGGAGACCACGAGCCGGGTCTCGTTGTCGGCGAGCGGGACACCGCGGGCGTCGAGGATGGAGCCGCGGACCGCGGGCTGGACGACCTGCTGGACGTGGTTGCTCTTCGCCTCGTCCGTGTACTCCTTGCCGTTGCGGATCTGGAGGTACCAGAGGCGCCCGCCGAGCGTGAGCAGGAGGGAGAAGACGAGGATCTGGATGATGACGAGCCGGATCTGGACCCGGGGGGTCCGTCCGGTCTCCGGGATGTTGCTCATGCTGCCGGTGCCCCCTCGGTCACAGTCGCTTGACTCCCTTGATGCGTCCGGCGCGCGAGGCCCTGGTGCGGGCGGCCTTGACGAGCAGGCCGCCGCGCTGGGTGCCGATCCGCAGGCCGGTGCCGGAGGAGAGCCAACCGGAGGCGACGTCGGTGCTTCCGGAGGTGTCGGCGAGCGGGTCGTTCTCCGCGCGCCGGGCCAGCGCCATGATCAGCGGCACGGTGAAGGGCGCGAGGAGCAGGTCGTAGAGGGCCGCGGTGAACAGCAGGAAGCCGAGGCCGACATGGCGGGCGGCGGTGTCACCGACGAGGGCGCCCACTCCCGCGTACAGCAGGGTGGTGCCGATCGCGGCGGCCACGACCACGGCCATCGGGCCGCTGGCGGACTTGAGCCGGCCGTTCTCGGGGCGGGCGAGCCCGGCGAGGTAGCCGATGACGCACAGCACCAGGGCGTAGCGGCCGGCGGCGTGGTCGGCGGGCGGGGCGAGGTCGGCGAGGAGGCCGGCCCCGAAGCCGATGAGGCAACCGCTGACGGGGCCGTAGACGAGGGCGAGGCCGAGGACGGTCAGCAGGACGAGGTCCGGTACGGCGCCGGGGAGCTGGAGGCGCGCGAGGACGGAGACCTGGATGACCAGGGCGACGACGACGAGTGCGGCGGAGAGCAGGATCCTGTTGAACTTCATGCCTCAGTCCCCCTGCTCGTTCTCGGGCTTCTGCCCCTGTTCCGGCTGCTGCGCGGGCTGCTGCTGCCCTGGTTGCTGCCCGGCCGGCTGCTGCTCTCCGTCCGGTGGCGGCGGCGGGGTGACCGTGACGGTGACGGTCGGGGCCGGCTTGGGCTTGGGCGGCAGGACCAGGTCGCGGGGGTTCGTGCGCGGGGCCTGGACGACGACGCCGACGATGTCGAGCTTGGAGAAGCCGACGTACGGGCGGACGTAGACGTTACGGGTGAGGCCGCCGCCCAGCGGGTCGACGCGGACGACCTCGCCGACCGGCACGCCGGGCACGAAGGGCTTGTTCGCCTGCGAGCCGAAGGTGACCAGCCGGTCGCCGGCCTTCACCTTCGCCTTGCCGTTGAGGAGCTGGACGAGGAGCGGGCCGTTGCCCTGGCCGGTGGCGAAGCCGAGTTCGTCCGACTTCTCCATGCGGGTGCCGACGGTGAAGTCGGGGTCGTTGGCGAGGAGCACGGTCGATGTGGAGGGCCCGACGGTGGTCACGCGGCCGACGAGACCGGCGCCGTTGAGCACGGTCATGTCGCGCTGGATGCCGTCGTTGGCGCCCGCGTCGATGGTGACGGTCCAGGAGAAGCCCTGGGCCGCTCCTATGGCGACGACCTGCGCGGCCTTGATGCCGTACTGGCCGGCGCCGGCCGTCTTGAGGAGGGTGTCCAGCTCGCGCAGGCGGCTGCGGTTGCGGTCGTCGCTGCCGAGCTTGGCCTTGAGGGCGGCGTTCTCATGCTCCAGTGCGGCGATCCGGGTGTGGCGCTCGCCGGAGTCGCGCACGGCTCCTATGGCGTTGCCGATGGGATCGACGGCCGACGCGACACCGTTCTCCACCGGGCCGAAGACCGCGGCGGCGGCCTGTCGGGCGCCGTCGACGGGCGACTCCTGGCCACCGCGGATGTCCACGGTGATCAGTGCGAACGCGATGGCGACCAGCAGTACCAGGAGCAGCCGGCTCTCTCGTGTGTCCCTCACGTGCGGCGGCCGTGCCTTTCGTCGTCCTGTGCGGTTGGTGTCGTGCTGTCAGCGACCGGCTGTACGGGCGTTCTTGCCACCCGTACGGGGGGTCCCCCCAGGCCGCAGGGCCCAGGGGGACGATCGACGTCGATCCGTCATCGGCGGGGCTGGGCGTCGAGGACCTGCTGCAGGGCCTCGAACTCCTCCACGCACTTGCCCGAGCCCAGCGCCACCGAGTCCAGCGGGTCCTCGGCGATGTGGATCGGCATCCCGGTCTCGCGGCGCAGCCGCTCGTCCAGGCCGCGCAGCAGAGCGCCCCCACCCGTGAGAACGATGCCGCGGTCCATCACGTCACCGGACAGCTCGGGCGGGCACTTGTCGAGCGTCGTCTTCACGGCGTCGACGATCGCGTTGACCGGCTCCTCGATGGCCTTGCGCACCTCGGCGGCCGAGATGACCACGGTCTTGGGCAGACCGGAGACGAGGTCACGGCCGCGGATCTCGGTGTGCTCGTCCTTGTCGAGGTCGTACGCCGAGCCGATGGTGATCTTGATCTGCTCGGCGGTGCGCTCACCGAGGAGGAGCGAGTACTCCTTCTTGATGTGCTGGATGATCGCGTTGTCCAGCTCGTCGCCGGCCACCCGGATGGACTGTGCCGTGACGATTCCCCCCAGGGAGATCACGGCGACCTCGGTGGTGCCGCCACCGATGTCGACGACCATGTTGCCGGTCGCCTCGTGGACCGGGAGGCCCGCGCCGATGGCCGCGGCCATCGGCTCCTCGATGATGTGCACCTGCCGGGCGCCGGCCTGGGTGGACGCCTCGATGACGGCGCGGCGCTCCACCCCGGTGATACCGGAGGGCACACACACGACGACCCGCGGGCGGGCCAGGTAGCGGCGCTTGTGGATCTTGAGGATGAAGTAGCGGAGCATGCGCTCGGTGATCTCGAAGTCGGCGATCACACCGTCCTTCAGCGGCCGGACGGCGACGATGTTGCCGGGCGTCCGGCCGATCATCTTCTTCGCCTCGGAGCCGACCGCGAGGATACCGCCGGTGTTGGTGTTGATCGCGACGACGGACGGCTCGTTCAGAACGATGCCTCGACCCCTGACGTACACCAGCGTGTTGGCGGTCCCGAGGTCGACAGCCATGTCACGGCCGATGAACGACATTGAGTTCCCCTTGTTTCCCATGAGGATGCGTCGGGCCTTCCCAATTGGAGCGTTGACGGCTTCTCAGGTCGGCGAGGTGGTGGGTGTTCCGGTACTGCGGCGTGGAGTTTTCCATCGTAGTGCCGCCTCCCGGGATACCGCGCGGTGGTCCACCTCTGTATAGGTGACGGTAGGACCCTGCGATGCGTTCCCGGTCGCGCCATTCATATGCCCGGGGGCGACCGAAATTCCTTCGGTCGCCCCAGCTTGTTGCGGTGTATGGCTGACACGGAGTCAGCCGCGGGTCACGCCAGCCCGGGGAAGAAAAGCTTCAGTTCCCGAATGGCGGACTCCTCGGAGTCCGAGGCGTGGATGAGGTTCTCGCGGACGATGGTGCCGAAATCCCCGCGAATGGAACCGGGGGCGGCGGCGATCGGGTCGGTCGGGCCGGCGAGGGTCCGCAGACCCTCGATGACGCGCTCGCCCTCGACGACCAGGGCGACGACGGGGCCGGACTGCATGAAGCCCATGAGCGGCTCGTAGAACGGCTTGCCCTTGTGCTCGCCGTAGTGCTGCTCCAGCGTGTCCTGGCTCAGCTCACGCAGTTCGAGCGCGGCGATGGTCCAGCCCGCCTTGCGCTCGATACGGCCGATGATCTCGCCGATCAGGCCACGGCGGACGGCGTCGGGCTTGAGCAGGACGAGCGTGCGCTGGCTCACGTAGAGACTCCTTCAATACGGTGTGCGGGGTTCAGAGGCTACAGGGCGCCCACGGCCGCCGATTACGCAGCGTCAGGCCCTGAGGAGCGGGCGAAAGGTGTCACCCTGTCTCCGCTCCCGCCTCGGTCTGCGCGGCCCAGCGGGCCTTCGCCTCGTCGATCGCGCGGCCGTAGTGGATCGAGGCCCACCACAGCACCGCGAAGGTCGCGCCCAGGAAGAACATCACCGGCACCACGAAGCCGCTCGCGACGAGGGCGATCTGCAGCGCCCAGCCGAGCTGGAGCCCGCCCGGGCGGGTGATCATCCCGCACAGCAGCACCGACACCAGCATCGCGATGCCGCAGACCCACCACACGGCGGACATCGACAGGCTGTCGTCCTTCATGGCGACAAGACCGGCGAACCCGATCACGAAGAACTCGCCGATCAGCGTCGAGGCACAGAGCGTACGCATCGGATTCAGCGCCTTCCGAGGAGCAGCCGGGCATCCCCGACCGTGAAGATCGAACCGGTCACCAGGACGCCCGCGCCCGCGTACTCGTCCTCTTCCTCCGCGAGCGTGATCGCCGCCTCGATGGCGTCGTCCAGGCGCGGCTCGACGACCACCCGGTCGTCGCCGAAGACCTCCACGGCGATCGCCGCGAGCGTGTCCACGTCCGTGGCGCGGGGGCTGGAGTTCGCCGTGACGACGACCTCCGCGAAGATCGGCTCGAAGGCCTCCAGAAGGCCCTTCGCGTCCTTGTCGGCGCTGGTGGAGACGACACCGATGAGCCGCGAGAAGCCGAACGACTCGCTGATGCCGTCGGCCGTCGCCCGCGCGCCGTGCGGGTTGTGCGCCGCGTCCAGGATCACCGTCGGGGAAGTGCGGACGACCTCCAGGCGACCTGGAGAGGCCACCGTGGCGAACGCGCGGCGCACCGTGTCGATGTCCAGGGTCCGGGCGTGCTCCGCGCCGATGCCGAAGAACGCCTCGACCGCCGCGAGGGCGACCGCCGCGTTGTGCGCCTGGTGCGCGCCGTACAGCGGCAGGAAGACGTCCTCGTACTCGCCGCCGAGTCCGCGCAGGGTGAGCAGCTGGCCACCGACCGCGATCTCGCGGGAGACCACGCCGAACTCCATGCCCTCGCGGGCCACCGTCGCGTCGACCCCGACGGCCTTCTTCAGCATGACCTGGGCGGCGTCCACCGGCTGCTGGGCCAGGATCACCGTCGCGCCCTGCTTGATGATGCCGGACTTCTCACCGGCGATCTCGCCGGGCGTCTCGCCGAGGCGGTCCGTGTGGTCGAGGTCGATCGGGGTGACGACGGCGACCTGGGCGTCGATGACGTTCGTCGCGTCCCAGGTACCGCCCATGCCGACCTCGACGACCGCCACGTCCACCGGCGCGTCGGCGAAGGCCGCGTACGCCATTCCGGTGAGGACCTCGAAGAAGGAGAGCCGGAACTCCTCGCGGGCGTCGACCAGCTCGACGTACGGCTTGATGTCCTCGTACGTCTCGACGAACCGCTCGGCGGAGATCGGGGCGCCGTCCAGGCTGATCCGCTCGGTGATCGTCTGCACGTGCGGCGAGGTGTACCGCCCGGTGCGCAGGTCGAAGGCGGTGAGCAGGGCCTCGATGATGCGGGCCGTGGACGTCTTGCCGTTCGTGCCCGTGATGTGGATCGAGGGGTACGCGCGCTGGGGCTCGCCGAGCACGTCCATCAGCGCCGCGATCCGCGTCACCGAGGGCTCCAGCTTGGTCTCCCCCCAACGGGTCGCCAGCTCGGTCTCGACCTGGCGCAGCGCCTTGTCCACCTCCGGGTCGGCGGGCCGGGCGGGCACGGGGTCGCCCTGGGGCGGACCGGCCTGCGCGCGCAGCGTGCGGCTGCCGGCCTCGATCACCGCCAGGTCGGGGTCACGGTCGGTCTCTGTGTCGACGATCTCGTCGAACGGGTCGGACGGGTCGGACGCGTCGAACTGGTCGCTGGGCTCACTCACGGCCCCAGTCTACGGAGGGGGACCGACAGCACCGTGGACCCACCCCTTTCGGGACTTTCGGGCCACCGTCGCGGGGGCCGGCGTGGGCCGGGGGGAGAGGGACAGGCGAAGGGGCCCGGAACCGATCGGTTCCGGGCCCCTCACCTGGCTCACGCCTGCGGCAGCCGCTCCAGCTGGGCCTGGATGCGGGCGATGTCCTCGTCCGCCTTGGCGAGCCGCGTACGGATCTTCTCGACCACGTTGTCCGGCGCCTTGGCCAGGAACGCCTCGTTGCCGAGCTTCCCGTTTGCCTGGGCCTTCTCCTTCTCCGCGGCCGCGAGGTCCTTGGCGAGGCGCTTGCGCTCCGCCGCCACGTCGATCGTGCCGGACAGGTCGAGCGCGACGGTGGCGCCGGCGACCGGCAGGGAGGCGGTGGCCGAGAAGTCATCGCCCTCCGGCTGGAGGCGCAGCAGCTGACGGATGGCCGCCTCGTGCGGGGCGAGCGCGGTGCCGGTCAGGTCCAGGCGGGCCGGGACCTTCTGGCCGGGCTGGAGACCCTGGTCCGAGCGGAACCGGCGCACCTCGGTGACGACCCGCTGGACGAGCTCGATCTCCTTCTCGGCGGCCTCGTCGCGGAAGTCCGAGTCGACCGGCCAGTCGGCGATGACGACGGACTCCTTGCCGGTGAGCGTGGTCCAGAGCGTCTCGGTGACGAACGGGACGATCGGGTGCAGCAGGCGCAGCATGACGTCCAGGACCTCGCCGAGGACCCGGCCGGAGACCTTGGCCTGCTCGCCGCCCGCGAAGAACGTGGTCTTCGACAGCTCGACGTACCAGTCGAAGACCTCGTCCCACGCGAAGTGGTAGAGCGCGTCGGCGAGCTTCGCGAACTGATAGTCGTCGTAGTACGCGTCGACCTCGGCGACCGTCTTGTTGAGACGGGAGAGGATCCACCGGTCCGTGGCGGACATCTGCGACGGGTCCGGCAGCGGGCCCTCGACGGTCGCGCCGTTCATCAGCGCGAAGCGCGTGGCGTTCCAGATCTTGTTGGCGAAGTTACGGGACGCCTTGACCCAGTCCTCGCCGATCGGGACGTCGACGCCCGGGTTGGCGCCGTTGGCCAGGGTGAAGCGGACGGCGTCGGAGCCGTACTCGTCCATCCAGTCCAGCGGGTTGACCGCGTTGCCGAAGGACTTCGACATCTTCTTGCCGAACTGGTCGCGGACCATGCCGTGCAGGGCGATGGTGTGGAACGGCGGGGTGCCGTCCATCGCGTACAGGCCGAACATCATCATCCGGGCGACCCAGAAGAAGAGGATGTCGTAGCCGGTGACCAGGACGGAGTTCGGGTAGAACTTCGCGAGGCTGTCGGTCCGCTCCGGCCAGCCGAGCGTGGAGAACGGCCACAGGCCGGAGGAGAACCAGGTGTCCAGGACGTCCGTGTCCTGGCGCCAGCCCTCGCCCGTCGGCGGCTGCTCGTCCGGTCCGACGCAGACGATCTCGCCGTTGGGGCCGTACCAGACCGGGATGCGGTGGCCCCACCACAGCTGGCGCGAGATGCACCAGTCGTGCAGGTTGTCGACCCAGTCGAAGTACCGCTTCTCCATCTCCTGCGGATGGATCTTGACCCGGCCGTCGCGGACCGCGTCACCGGCGGCCTTCGCGAGCGGGCCGACCTTGACCCACCACTGCATCGACAGGCGCGGCTCGATCGTGGTCTTGCAGCGCGAGCAGTGGCCGACGGAGTGGACGTACGGACGCTTCTCGGCGACGATCCGGCCCTCGGCGCGCAGCGCGCCGACGATGGCGGAGCGGGCCTCCAGACGGTCCAGGCCCTGGAAGGGGCCGTGGGCGGTGATGACCGCGCGCTCGTCCATGATCGCGAGGTTGGGCAGGTTGTGCCGCTGGCCGATCTCGAAGTCGTTCGGGTCGTGCGCCGGGGTCACCTTGACGGCGCCGGTGCCGAACTCGGGGTCGACGTGCTCGTCCGCGACGACCGGGATGCGGCGGCCGGTGAGCGGCAGTTCGATCTCGGTGCCGACCAGGTGCTTGTACCGCTCGTCGTCCGGGTGGACGGCGACGGCCGTGTCACCGAGCATCGTCTCGGCACGCGTCGTCGCGACGACGATCTCCGTGTCCCCGGAGCCGTACCGGATCGAGACGAGCTCGCCGTCGTCGTCCTGGTACTCGACCTCGATGTCCGAGATCGCCGTCAGACAGCGCGGGCACCAGTTGATGATGCGCTCGGCGCGGTAGATCAGCTCGTCGTCGTAGAGCTTCTTGAAGATGGTCTGGACGGCCTGGGAGAGGCCCTCGTCCATGGTGAAGCGCTCACGGGACCAGGCGACGCCGTCGCCCAGGCGCTTCATCTGGCCGGAGATCTGGCCGCCGGACTCCGCCTTCCACTGCCAGACACGCTCGACGAACGCCTCGCGTCCCAGGTCGTGGCGGGACTTGCCCTCCTTGGCGAGCTCGCGCTCGACGACGTTCTGGGTCGCGATACCGGCGTGGTCCATGCCCGGCTGCCACAGCGTCTCGTAGCCCTGCATGCGCTTGCGGCGGGTGAGGGCGTCGATCAGCGTGTGCTCGAAGGCGTGGCCCAGGTGGAGCGAACCGGTGACGTTCGGCGGCGGGATGACGATGGTGTACGGCGGCTTGTCGCTCTTCTCGTCCGCCTCGAAGTAACCGCGCTCTACCCAGCGCTCGTACAGCTTCCCCTCTACTTCGGCCGGCGCGTACTGGGTCGGCAGTTCGGGGGTGGCTGCTGGCTGCTGCTGAGTGTTCTCGGTCACGGGGTCAGTTTAGGGGTGCCCCGGGGTTGTCCTGAAACGCGATTGTTCCGTAACGGTGTGCCCCCCGCCGCCCCTGCGGGCCCGGCCTTCCGACAGGATGTTGGCTACGCGTAAACATCCTGTGAGGGGAACCTGTCCATGAGCTACAACCAGCCGGGCCCGTACGGCGGTCAGCCTCAGCAGCCCGGGCCGTACGGTCAGCCGGGCCAGCCCGGTCCTTACGGCCAGCCGCCGCAAGCGCCGCAGCCCGGCTATGGGTACCCGCAGCAGGCCCCCCAGGGTGTGCCGCCGCAGCAGCCGCCGTACGGCTACCCGCAGCAGCCCCAGCAGCCCCAGCAGCCCGGACCGTACAGCCAGCCCCAGCAGCCGGGCCCCTACGGCCAGCCCCCGCAGCAGCCCCCGTACGGTCAGGGCCCCGGCGGCTACCCGCCGCCCCCGCCGGCCGCTCCGAAGAAGAAGACGGGCCTGATCATCGGCGGCGTCGCCGTGGTCGCCGCGCTGGGTGTGGGTGCGTACTTCGTGTTCGCCGGCGGTGCCGGCAACGGCGCGGTGAGCGACGACACGAAGGGCTACAAGATCGCCGCGCCCGAGACGGTCGACGCGTACAAGAAGGTGCCCGCGCAGGGTGCGGACACCAACGGCCCGCTCAAGGACGAGCAGAAGACCCGTGCCGAGGCCATGGGCATCAAGAACGCCGCGCAGCACAACGCCCAGTACAAGGACAACACGGAGCCGCTCAAGGGCAAGCAGCTCTCGTTCAGCGGTCTGTACGGCGAGGTCGCCGACCCGGAGAAGACGCTCGACAGCTTCTTCGACAACCTGGGCAAGGACAACAAGCAGCTCGAGACGATGGGCTTGAAGTACGAGCTCGTCGAGGGTCCGGAGAGCGTGACGCCGTCCGGTTTCGAGGGCGCGCTCATGAAGTGCGGGAAGGTCAAGATGACCAGCACGAAGGAGTCCACGCAGCCCGGCCCCAAGTCCATGGAGTTCTTCACCTGCGCGTGGGCCGACTACTCCACTGTCGGCTCGACCAACCTCATGGACCTGGCCGGCAGCGTCACGGGTCAGGTCTCCGTACCGCGGCCCGAGCTGGAGGAGCTGACCGCCAAGCTCTACAACTCGGCGCGTACCAAGGCCTGAGGCCCGGCACACACAGGGGCGCGCCGCCCGGGGGGGGGCCCCCCCCCGGGGGCCCCGGGGGGTGTGGGGGCGAGCCCCCGCAACGAGGCGGCCGGCCGGGGTAACAAAAAC
>NZ_JBIAPJ010000006.1:140859-586829 GCF_042888285.1 Streptomyces sp. NPDC003035
ATGCGCTCCACGGCGGCGCGACCCCCGCCGGGCGGCCGGCCACCCCCGGGGGCGCCGGGCGGTTTGGCGACACCGGGCCGGGCGCCCCTGTGTGTTCTCGTCCTACGCCGACTTCTCGTGCCGTCCGTCGTTCTTCACGATCCGCGGGACCAGCGTCGGGTTCACGTTGTTGCGCACGACGTCCGCCGTGATGACGACCCGGGCCACGTCCTTGCGGGACGGGACCTCGTACATCACCGACATCAGGACCTCTTCCATGATGGCCCGCAGACCGCGCGCGCCCGTGCCGCGCAGGATCGCCTGGTCGGCGATGGCTTCCAGGGCCGGGCGGTCGAAGTCCAGCTCCACGCCGTCGAGTTCGAAGAGGCGCTGGTACTGCTTCACCAGCGCGTTGCGCGGCTCGATGAGGATCTTGAGCAGGGCCTCGCGGTCGAGGTTGTGCACCGAGGTGATGACCGGGAGACGGCCGATGAACTCCGGGATCATCCCGAACTTCACCAGGTCCTCGGGCATGACCTCCTGGAACTGGTCGCTCGCCTCGATCTCGCGCTTGGAGCGGATCGTCGCCCCGAAGCCGATGCCCTTGGCGCCCGCACGCGACTCGATGATCTTCTCCAGGCCGGAGAAGGCGCCGCCCACGATGAACAGCACGTTCGTCGTGTCGATCTGGATGAACTCCTGGTGCGGGTGCTTGCGGCCGCCCTGCGGCGGTACGGAGGCGGTGGTGCCCTCCAGGATCTTGAGGAGCGCCTGCTGGACGCCCTCACCGCTCACGTCACGCGTGATCGACGGGTTTTCGCTCTTCCGGGCGACCTTGTCGATCTCGTCGATGTAGATGATCCCGGTCTCGGCCTTCTTGACGTCGTAGTCGGCCGCCTGGATCAGCTTGAGCAGGATGTTCTCGACGTCCTCGCCGACATAGCCGGCCTCCGTCAGCGCCGTCGCGTCGGCGATGGCGAACGGGACGTTGAGCATCCGGGCCAGGGTCTGCGCGAGCAGCGTCTTGCCGGACCCGGTGGGGCCCAGCAGCAGAATGTTGGACTTCGCCAGCTCGATGGCGTCGTCACGGCCCGCGCCGCCGCTGTTCTCGCCGGCCTGGACGCGCTTGTAGTGGTTGTACACCGCGACCGAGAGGGCCTTCTTCGCGGGCTCCTGCCCGACGACGTACCCCTCGAGGAACTCGTAGATCTCGCGCGGCTTGGGGAGTTCCTCCCACCGGACCTCGCTCGTCTCCGCGAGTTCTTCCTCGATGATCTCGTTGCAGAGGTCGATGCACTCATCGCAGATGTACACACCGGGTCCTGCGATGAGCTTCTTCACCTGCTTCTGGCTCTTTCCGCAGAACGAGCACTTGAGCAGGTCGCCGCCATCACCGATGCGTGCCACGAGGTGCTTCCCCTTCGCCTGGGAGCGCTTGGTTCAGCGACTCCTGGTGCCTCATATTCGACGGTACCTTGCCGGGCCCCCCGTTCGGGCCCCCCTTGGCACGGTTCGCATGGTCGTGATTCAGCCACGCCGACCGTGCCAGGGGAAGGCCGAGCGTCAGGCTGCCGCGGCGGCCGTGCTCTTGCGGGTCGAGACGATCTGGTCGACCAGGCCGTACGCGAGGGCGTCCTCGGCGGTCAGGATCTTGTCGCGCTCGATGTCGTCGCGGATCTTCTCGATCGGCGTCGAGGAGTGCTTGGCCAGCATCTCTTCCAGCTGGGTCCGCATCCGCAGGATCTCGTTGGCCGCGATCTCCAGGTCGGAGAGCTGCTCACGGCCGGTGCCGCCGGAGGGCTGGTGGATCAGCACACGGGCGTTCGGCAGGGCCATCCGCTTGCCGGGCGTGCCGGCGGCGAGCAGCACGGCCGCGGCGGAGGCCGCCTGGCCCATGCAGACCGTCTGGATGTCCGGCTTGACGAACTGCATCGTGTCGTAGATGGCGGTCAGCGCGGTGAAGGAGCCACCGGGGCTGTTGATGTAGATCGAGATGTCGCGGTCCGGGTCCATCGACTCCAGGCACAGCAGCTGCGCCATGACGTCGTTGGCGGAGGCGTCGTCGATCTGCACGCCGAGGAAGATCACGCGCTCCTCGAAGAGCTTGGCGTACGGGTCGTACTCACGGATGCCCTGCGACGTACGCTCCACGAAGCGCGGGACGACGTACCGGTTGTCCATCGGAGCGCCGGTGTAGAGGCCGCTCGGGGAGAGGTTGTTCTGCATCTGGATGTTCACCGTCCTGGTGGCGTTCGGTGGGCTGGGGCTGTTCAGCGGACTGCCGGCGCTCAGGCGCCCGTGCCGCCGCCGCCCGGAACGCCCGAAGCGGCAGAGATGATCTCGTCGATGAGGCCGTAGTCCTTGGCCTCCTCCGCGGTGAACCAGCGGTCACGGTCGCCGTCGCGGATGATCGCCTCGACCGTCTGACCGGAGTGGTGCGCGGTGATCTCGGCCATGCGCTTCTTCGTGCGAAGGAGGTACTCGGCCTGGATCTTGATGTCCGAGGCCGTACCGCCGATGCCGGCGGAGCCCTGGTGCATCAGGATGTCGGTGTTCGGCAGCGCGAAGCGCTTGCCGTTGGCGCCGCCGGTCAGCAGGAACTGGCCCATGGAGGCCGCCATGCCCATACCGATGGTGACGACGTCGTTGGGGATGTACTGCATGGTGTCGTAGATGGCCATACCGGCCGTCACCGAGCCACCGGGGCTGTTGATGTACAGGTAGATGTCCTTGTCCGGGTCGGCGGCAAGGAGCAGCATCTGCGCGGTGATCTTGTTGGCGATCTCGTCGTCGACCTGCTGGCCGAGGAAGATGATGCGCTCGCCGAGCAGCCGGTTGTAGACATGGTCGCCGAGGCCACCACCGATGGACGGCTCACCCGCGGCGTAAGGCTTCAGATTCGTCACGTATCCACCTGCTCGTCTCCGACGGCGACGGCCGTCTCGCGTCTCGTTCTGAGGGCAGTGCCCTCGTATTCATGGACCCTAACGCGCAGGTAGGACAACACCATCCCGGTTCCCTAACTGTTCGCTGGGAGCGCAAGGTTGTCGACGCCCGCGCGGAGCCCGGAACCGGGCCCCGGATACGGGCACGGGCCCGGCGCACAGCAGTGCGTCCGGGCCCGTGGACCTGCGGTTCGAGCGAGGCTCAGGCCTCGTTCTTCTCCTCGGCGACCTCGGCGTCACCGGTGACGGCCTCGACCGTCTCGGCGGCGGCCTCGGCCTCGTCCTCGTCGTCCTCGAGGTCGACGACCTCACCGTTGGTGTCGACGACCTTGGCGGCCTCGACGACGACCGCGAGGGCCTTGCCGCGGGCGACCTCGCCGACGAGCATCGGCACCTGGCCACCCTCGACGACGGCCTGGGCGAACTGGTCGGGGCTCATGCCGGAGGAGGCGGCGCGGCGCATGAGGTGCTCGGTGAGCTCCTCCTGGCTGACGTTGAGCTTCTCCTTGTTGACGAGCTCATCCAGGATGAACTGCGTCTTGATGCCCTTCTCGGCCTGCTCCTTGGTCTCCGCCAGGAACTCTTCCTCGGTCTTGCCCTGGATCTCCAGGTACTTCGCGAGGTCGAGGCCCATCTGGCCGAGCTGGTGGTGCTCCAGGTTGTGCTTGCGGGTGTTGATCTCGTCCTCGAGCAGCTTCTCGGGCATCGGGACGTCCGCCAGCTTCAGCAGCTCGTCGAGGACGCGCTCCTGGGCCTGGGTGGCCTGGTCGAACTGCTTCATGTTCTCGAGACGCTTGCGGCTGTCGGCCTTGAGCTCGTCGAGGGTGTCGAACTCCGACGCGAGCTGCGCGAAGTCGTCGTCGAGCTCGGGGAGCTCACGGGCGGCGACGGCGGTGACCTTGACGGTGACCTCGGCGTCCTTGCCCTCGGCGGAGCCGCCCTTCAGCTGCGAGGTGAAGGTGGCCTCGCCGCCGGCCTCCAGGCCGGTGACGGCCTCGTCGATGCCGTCGAGGAGCTCGCCGGAACCGATGGTGTACGAGACGCCCTGGGCGACACCGTCGGGCAGGACCTCGCCGTCGACCTTGGCCTCGAGGTCGAGGGTGACGACGTCGCCCTCGGCGGCGGCGCGCTCGACCGGGTTGGTGGAGGCGAAGCGCTCGCGCAGCTGCTGCACGGACTTCTCGACGTCCTCGTCGGTGACCTCGACCGCGTCGACGGTGACCTCGATGCCGGAGTAGTCCGGGATCTCGATCGTCGGGCGGATGTCGACCTCGGCGGTGAAGGCCAGCAGCTCGCCGTCCTTCAGCTCGGTGATGTCGACCTCGGGCTGACCCAGCGGGTTGACCTCGGCCTCGTTGACGGCCTCGGTGTAGAACTTCGGAAGGGCGTCGTTGACGGCCTCCTCCAGCACCGCACCACGGCCGAACCGCTGGTCGATCACACGAGCCGGGATCTTGCCCTTACGGAAGCCCTTGACCGTGACCTGCTGGTTGATCTTCTTGTACGCCGCGTCGAGGCTGTCCTTGAGCTCCTCGAAGGGCACCTCGACAGTGAGCCGAACCCGGGTCGGGTTCAGGGTCTCCACGGCGCTCTTCACGGTTCGGTCTCCTTGGTGGCTGATTCTTGGATTCTGCCGATGCCGCTGGGTGGCGGTTCCGGCCGATCGGCCCGGTCAGAGAGACACACGGGCACGCAGCTTGCATAGTAACCGCAAGCGGGATGAGGCCCACAACGCGATCTTGCATCGCGCGATCATGGTGGTCGGGGTGGCGGGATTTGAACCCACGGCCTTCCGCTCCCAAAGCGGACGCGCTACCAAGCTGCGCCACACCCCGTCGGTGCGACACGTAGGGTACATGCACGAGGACGGTGCGACGCCCCCTCTTTATGGGGTGTGCGGGGACCGCCCGGGACCCGCTACGATGCTGTCCGTGCCGCGGCCTTCGTGACCTGCGGCGCGACCTGTGCGGGCGTAGCTCAATGGTAGAGCCCTAGTCTTCCAAACTAGCTACGCGGGTTCGATTCCCGTCGCCCGCTCCATACGACTCCGGCCCGGCCCCTTTCGAGGGGCCGGGCCGGAGTCGTTCGCCGCCGGAAAACCCCGGGCCGGATGTCCGAACCTCCCGATAGGTTCGCCCCGCAGTGATCAACTCTGGTCAGCTGCTTGTCGGGGAGGGGACCCATGAAGAGAACGAACACCTGGCTGGGGGCGGCCTCGCTGGCCCTGGCGTGCGCGGCCGGGCTGCTGGGGGGCGGGACGGCGCAGGCCGCGGAGGAGTATCCGTACACGCCGGGAGATCCGAAGACGCTGCCCGGGGGGACGTGCGTGACCTCCGGCGCGCTGCCCTGGATCGGGAACACCGATGTCAGCTTGACCCTGCGCGTGGACGGCCAGAGCAGCACCGAGGGGCACCCGCAGGTGCACTACGTGCTGTGGCAGGGCAGCGATGCCGGAGCCACCACGCCGATCCTCGACCTGTCCATCGGCGCGTCCGCGGGGAGCTACGCCACGCTGCGGGTGCCCGAGGACCGGTTGCCCGAGGGCGAGGGCTACTGGTGGCAGGCCCGGCTGGAGAGCACGAGCGGCGCCTCCGCCTGGACCGCGCCGTGCGGCTTCAACGTGGACCGGACGAGGCCGGGCGCGCCGGCTGTGGCTTTCGCGGACAAGGAGGCGTATCCCAACGGGGCGCCGCCCGGGACGGTCCGCACGGTGCGTGTCAGCCTTCCGGCGGGGACCGAGGCAACGCATTTCTGCGTCGACCCGAAATACACCACCGCCGATTGCACGGCCGACACCATGGTGCCGGTCGGAGCCGACGGAACCGCCACGACGACGTTCGTCACCCCCGAATCGACCGGTCCGGGCTCCGTCTGGGTGCGGGCCCGCGACCGCGCGGGCAATCAGTCCGACCGCGCGTCCGCCGACTACTGGATCACCTACCCGTTCGTCGAGCGCTTCGGTGACTACGACAGCGACGGCCGCGCCGATCTCCTCGGTGTCGGCGCGGACGGGAAGCTCACCCTGCGCGTCGGCCAGGAGGGCGGCGGCTTCGGCGCCCCGGTCGTCGCGGACGGCCGGGACTGGTCGAACGCGCGGCTGGCACGGGCGAGTTGGCTCGTCAACCGGTACGGCCCGCAGGAGCCGAACGATGTCCGCAACGACATCGTCGCGCTGCGGGACGGGAAGCTGTTCGCGTACCCGGGGAACGGCGAGGGCGGCTTCGGCGCGCCGGTGGAGATCACCGGGTACGACTGGTCGCGCGTCACGGACATCTCGCTGAGCCGGAGCGAGAGCACCATGCCCATGCTGCTGGCCAAGGAGGGGGACCGGCTCCTGCTCTTCCACCTGAACAACGGGGGGCAGCTCTACGCCGGTGATCCGTACGTCCTCGCCGCGAGTGGTTGGGCGTCGAAGTCGGTGCACTTCGCGGAGGGCCCCGAGGAGGTCGGGCTGCCGTTCTTCTGGGCACGGGACACGAAGAAGGGGACGGTGGCGTACTACCCCGTCGAGAACGGCACCACCGAGCTGTGGGCCTTGGGGACGCCGACCACCGTCGCCCCGTCCGGCTGGTCCGCGCGTCAGCGGCCCTCCGTGGCCGTCGTCGGGGACCTGGACGGCGACGGGCGGAGCGATCTGGTCACCGGTGACCGTTCGGGCGCGCTGCTGCTCCACCCGGCCGCCGAGGACGGCTCGCTGGGCGCCCCGGTGACCCTGCACGCCTCGGGCTGGAGGGGCGTCAGCTTCTTCTGACGCGCCGCGGCACACCTGTCACGGGCCCCCGTCGGGATCGACGGGGGCCCGTGGCCGGTTCAGAACTTGATGGAGCTCACGGTCTGCGTTATCGAGTCGAGGAAGCGCTGGATGTCGTCGGCCATGCCCGTGGAGGCAAGGAAGAAGCCGAAGAGCACCGCGACCACGGCCGGGCCGGCCTTGAGGTTTCCGCCGCGGATCAGCACCACCAGGATGATCGCCAACAGCAGCACCACAGACAGTGAAATGGCCACAACTGATCACACCCTCGGTCGGTCCCACCTTGCCGCCCGGGAGCGCACGTCACAGAACACCCCCGCTGCATCCATCGTGCCACCAACTTCTTGCCCACCGGCCCCGGGTGACGAATCGTGGACGGAGGAATCGAGCCAACCCGCGAGAATTCGTCTTGATCGTTTCCGGCTCGGGTCAGCTGTCGGTGAGCCCGAGCAGTCCTCGTACGGTGGCGTACTTGGCGGTCAGCCGGGTGCGGGTCGGCTCGTCGAGGAGGGCGAGGCGGGCCGGGTCCGCGTTGTGCGCGAGGTCGGCCTCCTTGACGAGGAGGGCGCCCGGGACGGCGAGGATCCGCCGTGTGTACGACTCCGGTCCCTCGCCCGGTCGCTTGGTGAGCGCGAGGACCATGTCCTTGACCGAGCGCGGGAGTTCGGCCGAATCCAGCCACTCGACGGAGAGCGCGTCGTCCTCGACGGAGTCGTGCAGCCAGGCTGCGGCGATCTGCTCCTCGCTCCCGCCCCGCGCCCGTACCCCCTCGGCCACCGCCCGCAGGTGCTCGGCGTACGGGCGTCCCGCCTTGTCGGTCTGGCCCTCGTGGGCCGCGACGGCGAGCGATTCGACCTGGGCGAGGGTGAGGTACGGCATGGACCGACTGTACGGCGCGGTGCGACGGAGCGCTGCCCCGGGGAGCTCAGGTCCGGCGGCTGATGAGCAGCAGGGCGCGGTCGTCGTTGACGTCCTTCGCGCAGGCCTCGATCAGGTGCCAGGCCGCGCCCTCGAAGCCGGAGGCGACGTAGCGGTCGGCCTCGCCCGTGAGGCGGTCGATGCCCTCGGCGATGTCCCGGTCGGCGGATTCGACGAGTCCGTCGGTGAAGAGCATGAGGACGTCGCCGGGCTCGAGCGAGCCCTTGACCGGGTGGAACTCGGCGCCGTCGTAGACGCCGAGGAGCGGGCCCTCGCCGGACTTCTCCTCCCAGCGTCCGGTGCCCGCGTGGAGCTGGAGCGCCGGAAGGTGGCCGGCGGACAGCAGTTCATAGTCCCCGGACTCCAGGTCGAGCACCAGGTGGATGGAGGTGGCGAAGCCCTCGTCCCAGTCCTGGCGCAGCAGATAGCCGTTGGCGGCCGGCAGGAAGCCGTGCGGCGGCAGAGAGCCGAGCAGACCACCGAAGGCCCCGGAGAGGAGAAGGGCGCGCGAGCCGGCGTCCATGCCCTTGCCGGACACGTCCGTGAGCAGGACCTCCAGTGTGCGGCCGCCGTTCGTGCGGGCCGCGACGACGAAGTCGCCGGAGAACGACTGGCCGCCGGCCGGGCGCAGCGCCATCTCGCGGTGCCAGCCCTTGGGGAGCCGCGGCAGGGCGCTCTGGGCCCGGATGCGTTCGCGGAGGTCGAAGAGCATGGTGCCGCCGCGCCGCCAGGGCACGCCGACCCGGGCCCGGAACTGGGCGATGAGCAGCCCGAAGAGTCCACAGGCCGCGACGACCAGCACCGTGCCGGGCGTGACGCGGACCGGGCCCTGGGTGTACGGGCCGAGCACGATCGACTCGACGATCAGGGCGCCTGCGGCCGTCGCGTACAGACCGAGCAGGCTCGCGGGGCGCAGGAGCAGTCCGCCGGCCACGATCGGCAGGACGAGCGCGGCGGGCGAGCACCACACCGGATTGGTGAGTGTGCCCCAGGTGATCGCGGGAATGGTGAGGAGCAGACCGGCGAAGGCGACCCAGTCGGAGCCCTCGCCGCGGAAGTAGTCGACACCGGATCTGCGCAGGGAGATGCGGACCCGGTGCGCGCGTTTGCGCATCCGGGCCGAGTACGAAGCGACACCCGGGCGATTTCTCATTGGCCTGGACCCTATCCACCCGGTCGGACCTCGTGCAGGGGGACCCCTCAGACATTGCGCGCGAAATCGGGTCGCGTTCCCTTGCCGGGCGTTGATATCGATGGCATATGACGACTGAACTGCGGGTGCTGGACGCGGCCGAGTGGGACGACTGGTACGGGACTCTGGAGCTCGCCTTCGGAGGCGTTCCGGAGGCCCCGGAGGAGCGGCGGCTCTGGCAGGACCTGACCGAGCACGACCGCTTCATCGGGGTCTGGGACGGCGAGAGCTGTGTCGGCACGGCGGGCGCGTTCACCTTCCGGATGTCCGTACCGGGTGGGGCGATCGTGCCGACGGCGGGCGTCACGATGGTGAGCGTGGCCGCGACGCACCGACGGCGCGGGATCCTCAGCTCGATGATGCGGCGTCAGCTCGATGACGTACGCGCGTGGGGCGAGCCGCTGGCCGTCCTGACGGCGTCGGAACCGGAGATCTACGGACGGTTCGGCTACGGCATCGCCACGTACCAGACGCGGGCGTCGATCGACACGACCCGGGTGGGGCTCACGGTGCCGGAGGGGACGGACGAGGTGGTGCTGCGGCAGGCCGACCCGGTGAAGGCGGCCGCGGCCTGCGAGGCCGTCTACGCGCGGCTGGTGCCGCGCCGGCCCGGCATGCTGGCCCGCCGGCCCCATTGGGAGCGGCTGCCGCTGATCGACCCGGAGGGCGAGCGGGGCGGGGCCTCGCCGCGGCAGTGCGTGCTGGCGGAGCGGGACGGGGAGGTCGTCGGGTACGCGCTGTACGCGATCAAGCCGGAGTGGTCGCCGGCCGGGGCCGACGGCAGTGTGCTGCTGAAGGATCTGGGGGCGCTGGACCCAGCGGCGGAGGCGGCGCTGTGGCGGTTCCTCTGCTCGATCGACCTGACGTCCTCGGTCCGGATCCACGGCAGGCCGGTGGACGACGCCTGGCAGCACCTGGTGACGGATGTGCGGCGGTGCGCTCCGACGCAGCGTGACTCGCTGCACCTGCGTCTGGTGGACGTGGGTGCGGCGCTGTCGGCGCGGACGTACCAGGCGCCGGTGGACGTGGTGTTCGAGGTGGCGGACGCGTTCTGTCCCTGGAACGAGGGGCGTTGGCGGCTGACGGGGGACGCGAAGGGGGCGGTGTGCGTCCGTACGGACGAGGCCGCGGATCTTTCGCTGTCCGTACGGGAGTTGGGGGCTGCGTACCTGGGGGGCGTGAGCCTGACCTCGCTGGCCGCGGCGGGGCGGGTGCGGGAGCTTCGGGGCGGGGCCCTGGTGGAGGCGTCGGTGGCGTTCGGGTCGCCTGTCGCGCCGTGGTTGCCGCACGGGTTCTGACGCGGCAGCCTCGTGGGCGGGGGGGGCCGGAGCGTCAGCGCTGCTGGCAGCCTGGGCACCAGAAGAGGTTGCGGGCGGCGAGGTCGGCGGTGCGGATCTCGGCGCCGCAGATGTGGCAGGGGCGGAGGGCCCGGCGGTAGACGTAGACCTCGCCGCCGTGGTCGTCGACGCGCGGCGGGCGGCCCATCGCCTCCGGCGTGTGCTCGGGGCGGACGGTGTCGATGCGGTTGTGGCGGACACCTTCGCGCATCAGGTCCACGAGGTCGTCCCAGATCGCGTCCCACTCGGGGCGGGTCAGATCCCTGCCCGCGCGGTACGGGTCGATGCCGTGCCGGAAGAGGACCTCCGCGCGGTACACGTTCCCGACGCCCGCGATGACCTTCTGGTCCATGAGCAGGGCCGCGATCGTCGTGCGGGACGTCGAGATCCGGCGCCACGCCTTGTCCGGATCGTCGCCACCGCGGAGCGGGTCCGGGCCAAGGCGGTCGTGTATCGCCCGCTTCTCGGGCTCGGTGATCAGCGCGCAGGTGGTCGGACCGCGCAGGTCGGCGTAGTGGTCGTCGTTGACGAGGCGCAGCCGGACCGTCTCGGTGGGCGGCGGCGCCGGAGTCGTACCGAAGCCGAGTTTGCCGAACAGGCCGAGGTGCACGTGGACCCAGCCGATGTCCTCGAAACCGAGGAAGAGGTGCTTGCCGTGGGCGTCGACACCGTCCAGGACCCGGCCGTCGAGCAGGGCGGCGCTGTCCGAGAACTTGCCCTGCGGGCTGCTCACGCGCACGGGCCGTCCGGCGAAGCGCTCCAGGTGGTCCTCGGCGAGGCGGTGGATCGTATGCCCCTCGGGCACTGCTGTTCTCCTCGACGGCATGGCCGTGCCGCCGGGGTGAGCCGGCGGCACGGGGGACGGGCGGTCAGCCCTGCTGCGGGTGGTGGGCCGGGATCGGGGGGAGCTCGCCGGTCGTCTCGTACGCGGAGAGCATGTCGATCCGGCGGGTGTGACGCTCGTCACCGGAGTACGGGGTGCTCAGGAAGATCTCGACGAACTTCGTCGCCTCTTCCTGGGTGTGCATCCGGCCGCCGATGGCGACGACGTTGGCGTTGTTGTGCTCGCGGCCGAGGGCGGCGGTCTGCTCGCTCCAGGCGAGGGCCGCGCGCACCCCCTTCACCTTGTTCGCGGCGATCTGCTCGCCGTTGCCGGAGCCGCCGATGACGATGCCCAGGCTGTCCGGGTCCGCGGCCGTCTTCTCGGCGGCACGCAGGCAGAACGGCGGGTAGTCGTCCAGGGCGTCGTAGATGTGGGGTCCACAGTCGACGGGCTCGTGGCCATGGGCCTTCAGCCACTCGACGAGGTGGTTCTTGAGTTCGAAACCGGCATGGTCGGAGCCGAGGTACACGCGCATGGTTCCGAGTGTGGCACGCGGGGTCCCGGGTAGCGGTCAGCGGGGTCGGGGCCGTCACCCGTACTGGTCTGGACCTACGGATTTCGCACAACGATCCGGAATCTGGTCTTCCGATCACCCCGGGTCACGGGTTTCAATGCTCCAGCTCGCGACCCGAGCGCCCCTCTCACGTTAGGAAGCGTTCATGAACACGCAGCCGACCCTTACGAAGGAAGGCGGGAACACCGGAACCACCGGTGATTCCCAGCATTCCGACGGACTGAAGGCCGGTCTGAAGAACCGCCATCTCTCGATGATCGCCATCGGTGGCGTCATCGGCGCCGGACTCTTCGGCGGCTCCGCGGCCGGCATCAAGGCCGCGGGCCCCGGCATCCTGCTGTCCTACGCGCTCGTGGGCACGATGGTCGTCTTCGTCATGCGGATGCTCGGCGAGATGTCCGTCGCCAACCCGACCTCCGGCTCCTTCTCGGCGCACGCCGACCGGGCGCTCGGACGCTGGGCGGGCTTCTCCATCGGCTGGCTGTACTGGTTCTTCTGGGTCGTCGTGCTCGCCGTCGAGGCGACCATGGGCGCGGACATCCTGAACGGCTGGATCCCGTCCGTCCCCCAGTGGGCGTGGGCGCTGATCGTGATGGTCGTCCTGACCGCCACCAACCTCGGCTCGGTCGCCTCCTACGGTGAGTTCGAGTTCTGGTTCGCCGGCATCAAGGTCGTCGCCATCGCCGCCTTCATCGTGGTCGGCGGGCTGGCGATCTTCGGTGTCCTGCCCGGCGCCGACACCTCGGCGGCCGGACTGAGCAACCTCACCGAGCACGGCGGCTTCCTGCCCAACGGCTACGGCGCGATCCTCACGGGCATCCTGATGGTCGTCTTCTCCTTCATGGGCAGCGAGATCGTCACCCTCGCCGCCGGGGAGTCCTCGGACCCGCGCCGCGCGGTCGCCAAGGCCACCAACAGCGTGATCTGGCGGGTCGGCATCTTCTACCTCGGCTCGATCCTGGTGGTCGTCTCGCTGCTGCCGTGGAACGACCCGTCGCTGCAGAAGGACGGCTCGTACGTCGCGGCGCTCAACTCGATCGGCATCCCGCACGCCGGTCAGATCATGAACGTCATCATCCTGACCGCGGTGCTGTCCTGCCTGAACTCGGGCCTCTACACCGCCTCGCGCATGGCCCACTCCCTCGGCCGGCGCGGTGACGCGCCGAAGGCCTTCGCCCGGACGACCGAGAAGGGCGTGCCGCGGGCCGCCATCATCGGGTCGGTCGTCTTCGGCTTCGTCGCCGTCTTCTTCAACTACAAGTGGCCCGACACGGTCTTCGCCTTCCTGCTGAACGCGTCCGGCGCGATCGCGCTCTTCGTCTGGCTGGTCATCTGCTTCTCGCAGCTCCGCATGCGGAAGATCATCCTGCGGGAGGCCCCGGAGAAGCTGCTCGTGAAGATGTGGCTCTTCCCGTACCTCACCTGGGCGACGATCGCGATGATCGTCTTCGTCCTCGGCTACATGCTCTACAACGGCGGCTCCGCCCGTGAGCAGGTCCTGCTGTCGCTGCTGGTGGGTGGCCTGGTCGTGGCGATCGCCGTGGTCCGCGAGCGCTTCGGGAAGACCGCGGAGCCCGTCACGAAGGACTGAATCCATACCTGACGGCCGATGTCAGGTATGAGCGGGAGGCTCTCCGTACACCGACCACCTCGGGAACGGAGAGCCTTCTCATGTCCATCGCCGCCCAGTACGTCTTCCGCCCCGGCGACCCCGGGTACGCCCAGGAGATCGCCGGTTTCCAGACCGGCTTCACCGTCCGCCCCGAGGTCGTCGTCGGGGCCACCGACGCCGAGGAGGTCCGGGCGGCCGTCTCGTACGCCGCCGAACGCGGGCTGCCGGTCGGTGTCCAGGCCACCGGGCACGGGCTGCCCGGCGCGGCCGAGGGCGGGATGCTGATCACCACCCGGCGGATGGACGGGGTCCGGATCGACCCCGTGGCGCGGACCGCGCACATCGAGGCCGGGGTGCGCTGGGGGCAGGTCGTCGAGGCGGCCGCCCCGCACGGCCTCGCCCCGCTGAACGGGTCGGCGCCGGGCGTGGGGGCCGTCTCGTACACGCTGGGCGGTGGTGTGGGGATCCTCGCCAGGGAGTTCGGCTGGACCGCCGACCATGTGCGCGCGCTCGACGTGGTCACGGCGGACGGCGCCCTGCGGCAGGTGACGGCCGCGAGCGACCCGGAGCTGTACGGGGCGCTGCTCGGCGGGGGTCAGAACCTCGGTGTGGTGACCGCGCTGGAGGTGGGCCTGGTCCCGGTCGCGCGGCTGTACGGCGGGGACATCTCCTTCGACGGGCGCCGGGTGGATCCGGCCACGATCGTGCGGGCGTACCGGGAGTGGGCCGAGACCGTGCCGGACACGGTGACGTCGACGTTCGCGGCGCTCGTCTACCCGGACGCCCCGATGCTGCCGGAGCCGCTGCGCGGCGCCTACGTCGTGTCGGTGCGGCTCGCGTTCACCGGGGACGCGGCCGAGGGCGAGCGGCTCGTGGCGCCGCTGCGGGCGATCGGTCCCGCGCTCTCGGACTCGCTGCGGGAGATGCCGTACACCGAGAGCCACACGATCCACAGCGACCCGGACTTCCCCCACGCCTACTGGGGCGACGGCATCACCGTGAGCGATCTGCCGGTGGACGCCGCGGCCGAACTGCTGCGGCTCACCGGGCCCGCGGCGGACCGGATGGCCGTGCTCCAGATCAGCCACCTGGGCGGCGCGCTCGCCCAGGAGCGGCCCAACGCGGTGCCGCACCGCGACGCGCGCTTCCTCGTGCGGGCGCTGTACCCGATCGGCGAGGACGGCACGGGACCGATCAAGGAGCTCCACGCGCGCGTGGAGCTGACGGTCGCTCCGTGGGCCACCGGCCGGGCGCTGAACTTCCTGTTCGGGGACGGCGAGCGTACGGAGGGGCTGTACGACGCCGAGACGCGCAAGAGGCTCGCCCGGGTCAAGGGGATGTACGACCCGGCGAACCTCTTCCGCAGGAACTACAACATCGTGCCCGGGTAGCGTCTCAGCTCTTCCGGCCGATGAGCTTCCAGGCGGTGGGCAGCACGCCCATCGCGAGCGCGGCCTTGAGCGCGTCGCCGATCAGGAACGGGGTCAGGCCGGCCGCGACGGCCTGCGGCAGCGACATGCCGGTGGCGAGGGCGAGGTACGGCACGCCCACCGCGTAGATGATCAGGGAGCCGAGCGCCATCGTGCCCGCGGTGCGGAGCACGGAGCGGTCGGCTCCGCGGCGCGCGAGGGCGCCGACGACGGTGGCGGCGAGCAGCATGCCGAGGATGTAGCCGAAGGAGGGCATCGCGTAGCCCGAGGTGGCCTGCGCGAACCAGGGCACGCCCGCCATGCCGACGAGGGCGTACACGGCGAGGGAGAGGAAGCCGCGGCGGGCGCCGAGCGCCGTGCCGACGAGCAGGGCCGCGAAGGTCTGGCCGGAGACGGGGACCGGGGAGCCGGGGACCGGGACGGCGATCTGCGCGGCGATGCCGGTGAGCGCGGCGCCGCCGACGACCAGCGCGATGTCGCGGGCCCGGCTGGCCGGGACGAGGTCGGCGAGGACCGTTCCCGGGCGGAGGGAACGGACGGGTGCGGCGGCGGTGCTCATCGGTACTCCGCAGGGGTGAGAGTGGCAGGGTCATGTTGACCGTAGTCGAGGAGTGAACGCTCGATCACCATCAGCCGCTCACAAAGCGGAGGTTGAGCCCTTCGTCGGAATCGGACAAACAGCAGCGCCCAATCCCGCGCGCCACGTGATGCTTGTCACTGGGAAGCTCGCCGAGAGGTCCCTTTTGCGTCAAGGGGCCGTCACCGGGGAGACTGTGGGTTCTCCATAAATCCCTTGGTGAATCCAGCGAGAGCACGAGCCCTTCCCATGCACGACGCGCCGCCCTCCTCCCCGGCTCCCCTCGCCCCCGAACCGGAGCCGCTCTCCCACGGGCTGAAGCAGCGTCATCTGACGATGCTCGGGCTCGGCGGGGTGATCGGGGCCGGTCTCTTCGTCGGCTCGGGCGCGGGCATCGCGGTCGCCGGGCCCGGCATCGTCCTCTCGTATCTGATCGCGGGCACGCTCGCGATGCTGGTCATGCGGATGCTCGGCGAGATGTCGGCGGCCATGCCGGCCTCGGGCGCCTTCTCCGTCCACGCCGAGCGGGCGCTCGGGCGCTGGGCGGGCTTCTCGGTGGGCTGGCTGTACTGGTTCCTGCTGGTCGTCGTCCTCGCCGTGGAGGCCACGGGCGCGGCGCAGATCGCGCACGGCTGGGTGCCGGGCGTCCCGCAGTGGGGCTGGGTCCTGATCTTCATGATCGTGTTCACCGTCGCCAACCTCGCGGCGGTGAAGAACTTCGGCGAGTTCGAGTTCTGGTTCGCGGCGCTCAAGGTGGGCGCGATCGTCCTGTTCCTGATCCTGGGGACGCTGGCGATCGTCGGGTGGCTTCCCGACACCTATCCGGTGGGGACGGCGAATCTGACCGGCCAGGGCGGTTTCCTGCCCAACGGCTGGGAGGGCGTGGTCTCCGGAGTCCTCGCCGTCGTCTTCGCCTTCGGCGGTCTGGAGGTCGTGACGATCGCGGCCGCCGAGTCGGACGACCCGGCGCGCAACGTGGCGCGCGCGGTGCGCAGCGCCGTGTGGCGGATCCTCTTCTTCTACGTCGGCTCGATGCTGGTCATCGTGACCCTGCTGCCCTGGACCTCCATGAAGCCGGGCCAGTCGCCGTACGTCGCCGTGCTCGACTCCCTCGGGGTGCCGTCGGCCGGCCAGATCATGAACGTCGTGGTCTTCGTGGCGCTGCTGTCGGCGCTCAACGCCAATCTGTACGGCTCCTCGCGGATGGTCTTCTCGCTCGCCGAGCGCGGCGAGGCGCCGAAGGGGCTGCTGAGGGTCTCGGCCGGCGGGGTGCCGCGCCGGGCGGTGCTCGCGTCGGTCGCCTTCGGCTTCGTCTCGGTGCTGCTGAATCTGAAGTGGCCGGATTCGGTCTTCCTCTACATGCTCAACGCGGTCGGCGCCGTCCTCCTCTTCGTCTGGGGTCTGATCGCGGTCTCCCAGCTGAGGCTGCGCCGCCGGATCGAGCGCGAGGCGCCGGAGACCCTGACCTTGCGGATGTGGGGTTTCCCCTGGCTGACCTGGGCGGCGCTGGCCGCGATGGGTGCCGTCCTGGTGCTGATGCTGACCGATGACGGGGCTCGGCCGCAGGTGTTGTGGTCGGGCGCGGCCACCGGGGCCGTCCTGCTGGTGGCCTGGCTGCGGGAGCTGCGTACGGCTCGGTCATGATCCTTCACTTTGTGTGAAGATCGTGACCGTATAGCGGACATCTGTTCCCTGTGAGCGGGGAGCCCGCTCAGACTGTGGGCCGTTCCCCCGTCTCAGCCAATGAACAGGGCGGCCCATGTCACGGACCACCGCGCCCGAGCCCGTCGACCGCAAGGACGACCGGGCACCCCTCTCACAGGGACTCACGCACGGCCTCAAGCAGCGTCATCTCTCGATGATCGCCCTCGGTGGCGTCATCGGCGCCGGCCTCTTCGTCGGCTCAGGCGCCGGTATCGCCGCCGCCGGTCCCTCGATCGTGGTCGCGTACGCGATCTCGGGGCTCCTGGTCATGCTGGTGATGCGCATGCTCGGCGAGATGTCGGCGGCGAACCCCGCCTCCGGTTCCTTCTCCGTCCACGCCGAGCGCGCGATCGGCCCGTGGGCCGGCTTCACCGCGGGCTGGGCCTTCTGGTTCCTGCTCTGCGTGGCCGTCGGCCTGGAGGGCATCGGCGCGGCGAAGATCATGACCGGCTGGTTCCCGGGCACCCCGGAGTGGGCCTGGGTGGCCCTCTTCATGCTGGTGTTCTGCGCGACCAACCTGGCGGCGGTGAAGAACTTCGGCGAGTTCGAGTTCTGGTTCGCCGCGCTCAAGGTCGGCGCGATCGTCCTCTTCCTCGGCATCGGCGTACTCGCCATCGTCGGCGTGCTGCCGGGCTCGGACGCCCCGGGCACCGCGAACCTCACCGGTGACGGCGGGTTCTTCCCGAACGGCTCCGAGGGTCTGATCGTCGGTCTGCTCGCCTCCGTCTTCGCGTACGGCGGCCTGGAGACGGTCACCATCGCCGCGGCCGAGTCCGAGCACCCCGTGCAGGGTGTCGCCAAGGCCGTCCGTACGGCGATGTGGCGCATCGCGCTCTTCTACATCGGTTCGATGGCGGTCATCGTCACGCTCGTCCCGTGGGACGACGAGGCGGTCGTCGCCAAGGGCCCGTACGTGGCCACGCTCGACCACCTGGGCATCCCGGCCGCCGGCCAGATCATGAACGTCGTCGTCCTGATCGCCCTGCTGTCGGCCATGAACGCCAACATCTACGGCGCGTCCCGGATGGCCACCTCGCTGGTCGCCCGCGGTCAGGGCCCGAAGGCGCTGGGCCGGACCTTCGGCGGCGTGCCGCGCCCCGCGGTGCTCGTCTCCTCGGTCTTCGGCTTCCTCTGTGTGCTGCTGAGCTACTGGCGGCCCGACGACATCTTCGTCTGGCTCCTGAACACCATCGGCGCGATCATCCTCGTCGTCTGGTTCTTCATCGCCGTCTCGCAGCTGCTGCTGCGCCGCCGGACCGAGCGCGAGGCGCCGGAGAAGCTGGTCGTGAAGATGTGGGCGTTCCCGGTGCTGACCTGGGTGGCGCTGGCCGGCATGGCGGTGATCTTCTTCCTGATGGCCCGTGAGGAGGGCACCCGGGTCCAGCTGTACTGGACGGGCGGCCTCACGGTGCTGCTCGCCGCGATCGGCCTCGTCGTGCAGAAGGCGCGCGGGCCGGTGTCGCAGGACGCCTGACCCCGCCGCGTACGCACGGAACCCCCGGACCTCTCGGTCCGGGGGTTCTTGCGTTTTCCGACGCGAGACCTAGGCCCAACGGCTGATCAACTTCGGAGCTCTACTGCTGTTAGCCTGCACTTGCATATAGATTGCAATAAGCACCAGCAGCGAGAGGCTCGGCACATGGCGATCTACACCCTTCCGGAACTGCCGTACGACTACGCGGCGCTGGAGCCGGTGATCAATCCGCAGATCATCGAGCTGCACCACGACAAGCACCACGCCGCGTACGTCAAGGGCGCCAACGACACCCTGGAGCAGTTGGAAGAGGCGCGCGACAAGGAGCAGTGGGGCTCGATCAACGGCCTGGAGAAAAACCTGGCCTTCCACCTCTCCGGCCACATCCTGCACTCCATCTACTGGAACAACATGAACAGCCCGAAGGACGGCGGCGGCGGCGAGCCGCTGGCCGCCGACGGCGTGGGGGACCTCTCGGACGCCATCACCGAGTCCTTCGGCTCCTTCGCGAAGTTCAAGGCCCAGCTGACCAAGGCCTCCGCGACCACCCAGGGTTCCGGCTGGGGTGTCCTCGCGTACGAGCCGATCAGCGGCCGGCTGATCGTCGAGCAGGTCTACGACCACCAGGGCAACGTGGGCCAGGGCTCGATCCCGGTGCTGGTCTTCGACGCCTGGGAGCACGCCTTCTACCTGCAGTACAAGAACCAGAAGGTGGACTTCATCGAGGCGATGTGGCAGGTCGTCAACTGGCAGGACGTGAACAAGCGCTACCAGGCCGCCAAGGCGTCCGTCCCGCTGATCTCCATCTGATCAGCACCCCTCGGTCGTCCTGCTCGTGATCGTCTTCTCAACCTTCACCGGGCGGGCGGAAGAACGAAGAACCCCCGTGATGACGTGAATCACGGGGGTTCTTCCATGGTGCCGGGGCGGACTACTCGAAGCTCGGCGCCGCCGTCCGCGTGCGCTTGATCTCGTAGAAGCCGGGCGTCGACGCCACCAGCAGCGTGCCGTCCCACAGCCGGGCCGCCGCCTCGCCGCGCGGGGCCGGGGTCACGACGGGACCGAAGAAGGCGACCTGGTCGCCGTCCGCGCCCGGGACGGAGATGACCGGCGTGCCCACCTCCTGGCCGACCTTGTCGATGCCCTCCTTGTGGGAGGCGCGCAGCTCGGCGTCGTACGTGTCCTTGTCGGCGTACTCCACGAGCTCGGCCGGCAGGCCGACGTCCGCGAGGGCCCCGGAGATCGCCTCGCGCGTGGGGCCCTCGCCCTTGTTGTGGAAGCGGGTGCCGAGCGCGGTGTAGAGCTTGCCGACGACCTCGTCACCGTGCAGCTGCTGGGCCGCTATGACCACGCGGACCGGGCCCCAGGCCTGGGTCTCCAGCATCTCCCGGTACTCGGCCGGGACCTCGTCCAGCTTGTCCTCGTTCAGGACGGCCAGGCTCATCACCTTCCAGCGCACGTCGACCGGGCGCACCTTCTCGACCTCGAGCATCCAGCGGGACGTCATCCAGGCCCAGGGGCACAGGGGGTCGAACCAGAAGTCGGCGGTGGTCCTGCTCTCGGACATGTCACTCCTCAGGGACGGGTGTCTGTGCGCCAGAAGCGGCAACGTCCTCGGGCGGCGGGTGCATTCCCCGAGTGCCGAACGTCAGTGGCACATGGGAGGATCGGTGCTGTTTCGAACGCGCCACGAAGGAGTGACCGTGCCCGGTGAGAATCTGTCCCGCGACGAGGCCCGCGAGCGGGCCGCGCTGCTGTCCGTCGACGGGTACGAGGTCGCCCTCGACCTGCGCTCGGCGGTCGGCGAGTCCGGGGAGGACGTGCGCACCTTCCGTTCGGTGACCACGATCCGCTTCCGCCGCACCGGCGCCGGCTCCGCCACCTTCGTCGACCTGATCGCCCCCGCGGTGACCTCGGTCGAGCTGAACGGGCGGGCGCTCGACCCGGCCGTCGTCTTCGACGGCGCGCGGATCGCGCTGGACGGCCTCGCGGACGAGAACGTGCTCGTGGTGGACGCGCAGTGCGCCTACAGCCGGACCGGCGAGGGCATGCACCGCTTCGTGGACCCGGAGGACGGCGAGGTCTACCTCTACACGCAGTACGAGCCGGCCGACGCCCGCCGCGTGTACGCGAACTTCGAGCAGCCCGACCTCAAGGCGCCCTACCGCTTCGCGGTGACGGCGCCGGAGGGCTGGACGGTGTGGAGCAACGGCGCCGGGGAGCAGGACGCCGACGGCGTGTGGCGTTTCACGGAGACGGCGCCGATCTCGACGTACATCACCTGTGTCGTCGCGGGGCCGTACCACTACGTCACCGACACGTACAAGCGGACCCTTCAGGACGGGACCGAGCTGGAGATCCCGCTCGGGGCGATGTGCCGCAAGGGGCTCGCCAAGCACTTCGACGCGGACGACGTCTTCCTGATCACCAAGCAGGGCTTCGACTTCTTCCACGACAACTTCGACTATCCGTACCCCTTCGGGAAGTACGACCAGGCCTTCGTCCCCGAGTACAACCTCGGCGCGATGGAGAACCCGGGCATGGTGACCTTCCGCGAGGAGTACATCTTCCGGGGCAAGGTCACGCAGGCGGCGTACGAGCGCCGGGCGAACGTCATCCTGCACGAGATGGCGCACATGTGGTTCGGCGACCTCGTCACCATGGTGTGGTGGGACGACCTGTGGCTGAAGGAGTCCTTCGCCGACTTCATGGGCTCCTTCTCGCTGGCCGAGGCGACCCGCTTCACCAACAGCTGGGTGACCTTCGCCAACAACCGCAAGGCATGGGCGTACCGCGCCGACCAGCTGCCGTCCACCCACCCGATCACGGCCGACATCCGTGACCTGGAGGACGCCAAGCTGAACTTCGACGGCATCACGTACGCCAAGGGCGCCTCGGTCCTGAAGCAGCTCGTGGCGTACGCGGGCCGGGACGCCTTCCTCGAGGGCGCCCGCCGCTACTTCAAGCGGCACGCGTACGGGAACACGCGTCTGACCGATCTGCTGTCGGTCCTGGAGGAGACCTCCGGGCGCGACATGAAGGCGTGGTCGCGCTCCTGGCTGCAGACCTCGGGCGTCAACACGCTGACCCCGGTGGTCACGTACGACGCGGAGGGGCGCATCACAGAGCTGGCCGTCCTCCAGGACGGCGACGCGCTGCGTCCGCACCGGGCGGCGGTCGGCCTGTACAAGCTGTCGGTGGAGGGCGAGCTCGTACGGTACGCGCGGGCCGAGGCGGACATCGACGGGACGCGGACCGTGGTGGCCGAGCTCGCGGGCTCGGACCGGCCCGACCTGGTGCTCGTCAACGAGGACGACCTGACCTACTGCAAGATCCGCTTCGACGAGCGCTCCCTGGCGACCTTGCGGTCGCATCTGGGCGGCATCACGGACCCGCTGGCGCGCGCGCTGTGCTGGTCGGCGCTGTGGAACCTGACCCGGGACGGTCTCATGCCCGCCCGGGACTTCGTGGCGGTCGTCCTGGACTTCGCCGGTCGTGAGACGGACATCGGCGTGCTGCAGATGGTCCACGCCTGGGCGCGGTCGGCGGTCACGCACTACGCGGCGCCCGCGTGGCGTGCGGAGGGCGGCCGGCTGCTCGCCGAGGGCGGGCTGCGCGAGCTGCGCCTGGCCGAGCCGGGCAGCGAGCACCAGCTGACCTGGGCGCGGTTCTTCGCGTCCGTCGCCGGCTCCGACGCGGACTTCCAGCTGCTCGAGGGCCTGCTCGACGGTACGGCGAAGATCGACGGGCTCGATGTCGACCAGGAGCTGCGCTGGTCGTTCCTGGAGCCGCTGGCCACGCACGGCCGGGCCGACGAGGCCCGGATCGGCGAGGAGTTGGCCCGGGACGACACGGCGACCGGCAAGCGCCACCAGGTCCGCTGTCTGGCGGCCCGGCCCTCGGCGGCGGTCAAGGCGCAGGCCTGGGCGCAGGTCGTCGAGTCGGACAAGCTGTCGAACGCGCTGGTGGAGGCGACGATCGCGGGCTTCGTGCAGCCCTCCCAGCGGGAGCTGATCGCGCCGTACGCGGAGAAGTACTTCGCGGCGATCGAGCGGGTGTGGGACGAGCGCTCGATCCAGATCGGGATGGACGTGGTGAGGGGCCTGTTCCCGAGCCTGCGGGGCGAGGAGGCCCTGGCCTCGACGGACGCGTGGCTCGCCGCGCACGAGTCGGCCGCGCCGGCGCTGCGGCGTCTGGTTCTCGAGGGCCGGGACGACCTGGCACGGGCGCTGCGCGCACAGGCGTGCGACGCTGGGGACGCCGGGGCGTAGCCCGGAGGAGTGCCGCGGGGTGCGGCTTCCTCGACGAGGAGGGCCGCACCCCATCGGCAGTCGAACGTGCGTACTTTAGGACGAGGTTGTCCCGGTTTGGCGACGCGCTTGTAACAGCGGTTAGCGGGGGCTCGGGAAGCGGAAGACCCCCGTCATGAACCACAACACCCCCATCAGCCCCCGCCCGCTCCCCCTCCCCGCCCTCCCGGCGAACCGGCAACGCGTCGTTTCCGTCGCCGAGTTGCGCGCTCAGGGTCTGTCCGGCGCCGAGATCTCCGCGCACTGCAGGCCGGGCGACGGATGGCAGCAGATTCTTCCCGGCGTCTTTCTGCTGCACCCGGGGCAGCCCACCAGCGAGGACCGGCTGCGGGCCGCGCTCCTCTACGCCCGCCGCTCCGGCGGGGTGCCCACCCAGGGGTCGGAGGCGATGATCACCGGGCTCGCCGCGCTCGCCCTGCACCGCTTCTCGTCCGCCCCGCCGCTGCTCTCCCTGGACCTGATCGACGTCCTGGTGCCGCGCACCCGCCGGCTGCGGTCCACCGGTTGGGCCCGGGTGGTGCGCGCCCAGGACATGCCGGAGCCGCTGGAGATCACCGGGGTGCCGGTCGCCCCGGTCCCCCGGGCCCTCGCCGACGCCGTCTCCGGCCTGACCGACGCGGGCGTGGTGCGCCGGCTGCTCACCGAGGCGGTGCGCGGCGGGCACTGCGAACCCGGAGCGGTGGTACGGGAGTTGAACCGGGCCCGGCTGCTGACCCGGTCCCATGTGGTGGACGCCGTGGACTCGCTGCTCGCGGAGGGCCGGAGCATCGCCGAGGAGCGGCTGTACGAGATGGTGCGGGAGTTCGCCCTGCCCGACCCGCTGTGGAACGTGGACCTGCGGCTGCCCGGCGGCCCGCACCTGGGCGGTCTCGACGCGTACTGGCCGGACCACGCGGTGGCGGTGGAGCTGGACACCCGGGCGCCGCGGCAGGACGACGACGCGCTGTGGTCGGAGTACACCCGCAAGCGCGAGCACCTGGAGCGGCTCGGCATCACGGTCGTCCACATCACCCCGCGCAAGCTGCGCGAGGCGATGGACCAGCAGGCCACCGTGGTCCGTACGGCCCTGATGGCCGCGTCGGACCGGCAGCCCGCCGCCTACGTCGTCGTCCTGCCCCGGTGAGGGTCAGCTCTTCGGGGCCGTACCGCAGAACTCGGCCTCGATGACGGTCTGGGTGTCACCCGTCCAGTCGGCGTTGAAGTTCAGGGCGAGCGAGTGCTCGCCGTCCCTGGTGGTGACGGCCTCCGAGGCGGAGCCGTGGATGCCTCCGCCGTGGCCCCACACCTCCTTGCCGCAGCTCAGCTTCTGCCGCATGAGCCCGAGGCCGTAGCGCACCTCCGGCATCTCGGCGCTGACGGGCACCGCCTGCGTCATCTCCCGCAGCTCGGCCTTCGGCAGCAACTTCCCCTTGAGCAGGGCCCGGTAGAAGGTCTGCAGATCGTTGGAGTCGGAGATCATCTCGCCCGCCGCGTGCGCGAGGCTCGGGTTCAGCTCGGTGACGTCGTACGTCTTCGTCGCGTTCGGGTCTATCGAGAGCGTCGAGTACGCCCGTGAACTGGGCTTCGGCATGGTGACGGTCGTGCCGGGCACACTGGTGGCGCGCAGGTGCAGCGGCTTGATGATCCGGCGCTCGACCTCCTTGCCGTACGGGCGGCCGGTCGCCTTCTCGATCACCATGCCCGCGAGGACGTAGTTGGTGTTGGAGTAGTTCCAGTCGGTCCCGGGGGCGAAGTCCGGCTCGTGGGTCATCGCGATGGCGACGAGCTGCTCCGGGGTCCAGGTGTCGTAGCGGTGCTTCAGGAATTCCGGTCCGAAGACCTTCTGCTGGAAACCGGGGTCGGAGGTGACGCTGTAGACGCCGCTGGTGTGGTTGAGGAGCTGGCGGACGGTGATCTTCCGGCCGTCGTGGCCGTTGCCCCGGACGGTGCCGGGCAGCCACTTCTCGACGGGGTCGTCGAGGTCGAGGCGGCCCTCGGCCTGGAGCTGGAGGAGGACGGTGGCCACGAAGGTCTTGGTGATGGAGCCGACCCGGTAGCGGTCCTTGCCGCCGCGCTCGCCCGCCGTGCCGGTCCAGCCGGAGCGGCCGGACCGGGCCTGGGCGACGGCCCCCGGCACGCCGGCCTCGACCGCCGCGTCGAGGGCCTGCTGGGTGGCGCGGTGGTCCGTCTTCTGCGGTGCGGTGGCGGCGACCGCGGGTGCGGCGAGCGCGGTGGCGGTGAGCGCGGCCACGGCGGTGGCGGCGAGGACGGTACGGGCGGTGCGTACGGCTGACATGTGCGGGCTCCCCTGGTGTGCGTACTGCGGTCACGGGAGGGGACCCCGGTTCCGGGCGGCGGGTTGAGGGCCACCCGGGGGTTGAGCGAGTTTCAGCCGTTCGCCGGATCGGCGAGACGGGAGCGGCCGACCGGGGGCCGCTCGCGCCAGAGCTGGAGGCCGATGTCCACGAGCTCGACGCGTGCGAGGTCGGGGACGGCGTCGAGGGGATGCCAGGCGGCGAGGTCGGTGGAGCCGCCGGTCTCGTTGCGCAGGGCGCCCCCGGTGACACGGCTCTCGTAGATGATCCGGAGCCCCTGGAAGTCCCCCGGACCTGCGAACCGGCGAAGCCAGCCCCGGCGGATGGAGTCGATGCCGAGCAGGGCCACCGGCTCGGTGACGTACCCCGTCTCCTCCTCGACCTCGCGGACGACGGTGTCGACCGGCTCCTCGCCGTGGTCCATCCCGCCGCCGGGGAGGGTCCACCGCTTGGCGCCGGCGCTGTCCACCCAGCGGGCGAGGAGTATCGCGTCGTCACGGACACACACGGCGTAGGCCGCCACCCTCAACTCCTGCTTCATGCCCTGAGGTTAGAACCAGTACGACGGGTACGTCCGCCCCGCCGCCCGGGCACCCGCGAAGCCGACGGCGACGAGCAGGACGCTCGCGAGGGCGAGCAGGGAGAGGAAGCTCCAGAACGGCGGATTCTGGAGGGTGACGATCACGGCCGTCGCCGCGGCGGGCGAGTGCGGGGTGCGGGCGGCCATCATGACGCCGAGCGCGAGGCCGCCGGCGAGCGCCGCGCCCCACAGGCCGGGCCCCGCGACGAGCAGCACGGCAAAGCCGGTGAGCGCGGAGAGAAGCTGGCCGCCGACGACCGAACGGGGCTGGGAGAGCGGCAGGTCGGGCGCCCCGGCGACGAGCGCCATGCTGGCCGCCAGGGGCGGGATCAGCAGGGGCTGGTGCAGGACGGTGCCGAGCGCGACGAGGGCGAGGAGCGCCGCGACGCTGACGGAGGTGGCCGTGGCGACGGCACGGGGGTGGGGGCGGGCGGGGGCGGAGGGGCGCGCTGATGCGGAGGCGGATGGCATTCAGGAGTCCAGGGGTGGGTTGGCGGGCGAGAACTCGGGGCGGGACCAGCGCAGGGGACTGGCGGTCGGGGTCTCGACCGTCCGCTCGATACGGAAGCGGGCGGTACGGACTCCGCCGGGGCCGTACGTCGTGTGGGCGCGGCCGGTCAGCTGAAGCGTGGTGCCGGTGTGCCAGTCGAGGAAGAGCAGTCCCGCGCGGCCGTCGGCCTCCAGGTTGCCGAGGGTCAGGAACATCGCGTTGCCGGGATAGTCCCGCCAGCTCAGTTCGGAGGGCGAGTCGACCCGGACGAAACCGGGGTTGCCGCCGCGGTGGCTCGCGTCCGCGCCGTCGGGGGCAACGGTCGCGATGAAGAAGGTGTCGGCGGCGCGGACGAAACGCTCCTGGTCGGGGGTGAGCGCCGTTCCGTTGTGCGGGGCGCCGGGCGGGGTGGTCGCTTCGGGCGCGTACAGCTCTCGCTTCTGGAGGTACTTCGGGCAGTTGGAGAAGACCTGCTCCGCCTCGACGGTGAAGCCGCGGGCGCTGGGGCGGGCGATGCCGTTGAGGCGCATGCGGCGGCGGGTGCGGGGGTCGAGCGCGATCGTTCCCACCGGGGCGCCGTCGGGGGCGGGGAGGGGCGCGGCCACGGAGATCGTGTGCGGGCCCGTCGCCCGGACGAAGCCGGGTGCGCCGGTCAGGAGGGTGCTCCAGACCTGACCTTCGGCGTCGGCCGCCCCGAGCACCAGCATGGGCTGGAGTTCGAGGAAGGCGGCGGCGATGGGGCGGATGCCGGGGGTGATGGAGGGGGCGATGTGGGCGGCGAGGTGGCGGACGCCGGCCCTTTCCTGGACCGCGAGGGAGCCCTGGTTATACGGGTCCATGTCCTGGAGGTCCTTTCGTGTACGGGTCCGGGGGTCGGGGCGAGGGCCCTTGGCGCGGGCAGCGCGTTCGTGGGTTGTGCCCACCCGTTCCGCCCTGCGGAACGATTGCCCACAACGGGGGCGGCCTCTAGAAGAAGCCGCAGGTCGGGGCCGATTCAGTCGGAGCTTCCGCGCCCTCCGCGCCCGTTTTGGCGTAGATCTCCAGGCGGGTGCCGTCCGGGTCGTGGAAGAAGATGCCGCCGGAGACCCCGCCCTCGGCGTGGGGGACCACGCCCTCGTAGGCGAAGGACGTGCCGCGCTCCTTCAGGGCCGTCTCCGCGGCCCTGACCCGCTCGATCGACTCGGCCTCGAAGGCCAGGTGGTGCAGGCCCGCCCGGGTGGACGCGTACGCGCCCTCCGCCTGCTGCCACAGCGTGAGGACGAGCTGTCCGCCCCGGCCCAGGAAGGCGTGGCGCCGCCCCTCCTCCTTGCCCTCGCCGAGCACCTCGAAGCCGAGGACCTCCCCGTAGAAGTCGAGCGAGCGCTCCAGGTCCGTGACGTTGAGTCCGATGTGGCCGGTGTTCAGCGTTCCGATCGCCGACATGGCGGTTCCCCTCTCCGAGTAACTAACCTCTTAATTCGACATTAGAGGTTAGAGGCTCGGTCGCGCAACCGGTCACGTAATCTTGAGGGGTTAGTTCTTCGAGGAGGGCGTCCGTCATGACCGTTTCCGACCCGCGGCCCCTGCTCGGCGAGCCCGTCTCGCTCGACCTGCTCAACACCCGCTGGATGCTGGACGGGGTACGCCAGGACCTGCTCACGGACACCGAGGGCCTGGCCATCTGGCTCGCCGCGAACGGGCTCGACGAGCGCTTCGCCGCCGACGCGGCGACCCTGCGGCACACGGTCGCCGCCCGTGACGCCCTCGCCGGCATCGTCGACCTCCCCGGCGACCCCTCCGCCGTCGCGCGCGTCGACGCCGTCCTGGGACACGGCCGCATCCGCGCCACCCTCACGCCGGAGGGTCCGGGTGAGGAGCCGGAGTTCGAGGACGCCGCCTGGGGGCCCGGCTGGACCGCCGCCCGCGACTACCTCGATCTGCTGCGCACCGCGCCGGACCGGATCCGGGCCTGCGCCCACGAGGCGTGCATCCTGCACTTCTTCGACACCTCGCGGAACGGCACGCGGCGGTGGTGCTCGATGACGAAGTGCGGCAACCGGGCCAAGGCCTCGCGTCACTACGCCCGTACAAAGGACAACTAACCGGCGGTAGAGGGGAGTCGACTCGCCCCGTTCCGTCCCGTTACGCTCCCTGTGGCGCATCGCGCGCGGTGGCGGATGTGTGCCACGGCCGTAAACCGCCCCCGGCAACTCTCCACAAACCCCTGTCTCTTGCGAAAGGCTGAGCGGTCATCCGGTACCGAAATCCGGACCCTCTTCTTTCACAAACAGGGATGTAAATGACCACCCCCGAAACCCAGAGCTCCATACCCGGGCGCTCGACCTCCGGGCACAGACGCGCGGCCCGTATCGCGGCCGCCGCCGGACTCGTGACCGCGCTCATCGCGGCCGGTGCCGCCCCGGTCCTGGCCGCCGACGATCCGGCGACGACCACTCCCCCGGTGAAGTCCTCCGACTCCGCCGACAAGCTCGGCCCGACGGACGCCCAGCGCCTGACCGAGGCCGAGGCGTCCGGCGAGAAGAACGTCACGATCCTCGTGGCCACCGCCCCCGGCTCCACCGAGCAGGTCGCCGGCCAGCTCGACGCCGTCCAGGGCGCCTCGGTCGGCAGGCAGGACGACAAGCTCGGCTACGTCCGCGCCACGATCCCGACCGGCAAGGCGGACGCCGCCATCAAGGCGGCGACCAAGCTCTCCTCCGTTCAGTCGATCGACCTCCAGGCCGAGATCAAGCTGGACGACCCCACCCCGGACGCGGGCGCCGCCACCGGCGGCGTCGAGGGCACGACCGTCACCACGACGTACCCGGCCCCGGGCAAGAACACCCCGGCGAAGAACCCGTACAACCCGTCCCACGAGACGGGCGCGGTCGAGTTCGTCGAGGACCACCCCAAGGCGGACGGCCGCGGCGTGACCATCGGCGTCCTCGACTCCGGTGTCGACCTCGGCCACCCGGCCCTGCAGAAGACCACCACCGGCGAGCGCAAGATCGTCGACTGGGTCACCGCCACCGACCCGCTGACCGAGGGCGACGCCACCTGGCGCGCCCAGGTCACCCCGGTCACCGGTCCGGTCTTCACCGCGGCCACCCAGAGCTGGAAGGCGCCCGAGGGCTCCTACCAGTGGAGCCGTTTCAGCGAGTCGATCACCGCGGGCGGCGACCCGGCCGGTGACATCAACCGCGACGGCGACACCACCGACGTCTTCGGGATGCTGTACGACCCGGCCGCCGGCACCGTCCGCGTGGACACCGACCAGAACAACGACTTCACGGACAACGCGCCGATGAAGCCGTACAAGGACGGGTACCAAATCGGGTACTTCGGTACCGACAACCCGGCCACCGAGGTCGTCGAGAAGACCCCGTTCGTCGTCGAGATCCGCAAGGACGTCGCGATGGACCCGCTCGGCGGCAGCTGGGTGGGCCAGAAGCGTGACTTCGTCAACATCGGCCTGACCGAGTCCTCCCACGGCACGCACGTCGCCGGCATCACCGCCGCGAACAGCCTGTTCGGCGGCAGGATGAACGGCGCCGCGCCCGGCGCGAAGATCGTCTCCTCGCGCGCGTGCACGTGGACCGGCGGCTGCACCAACACCGCCCTGACCGAGGGCATGACGGACCTCGTCGTCAACCGTGGCGTCGACATCGTCAACATGTCGATCGGCGGCCTGCCCGCGCAGAACGACGGCGACAACGTCCGCGCCCGCCTCTACACCCGGCTGATCGACCAGTACGGCGTGCAGCTGGTGATCTCGGCCGGCAACTCCGGCCCGGGCATCAACACCATCGGCGACCCCGGCCTGGCCGACAAGGTCGTCTCGGTCGGCGCGGCCATCTCCAGGTCGACCTGGGCCGCCAACTACGGCTCGGCCGTCACCAAGTCGTACGCCATGTTCCCCTTCTCCTCCCGCGGCCCGCGTGAGGACGGCGGCTTCACCCCGACCATCACCGGTCCGGGCTCGTCCGTGAACACCATCCCGACCTGGCAGGCCGGCTCCGGCGTGCCCGAGGCCGGCTACACGCTGCCCGCCGGTTACGGGATGCTCAACGGCACCTCGATGTCCTCCCCGCAGGTCGCGGGCGCGAGCGCGCTGCTGCTCTCGGCCGCGAAGCAAAAGGGTGTCACGGTCTCGCCGCTCACCCTGCGCACCGCGCTCACCTCGACCGCGAAGCGGATCTCCGGGGTCAAGGCGCACGAGCAGGGCTCGGGTCTGATCGACATCAACGAGGCCTGGGACTCGATCCTGGACGGCGCGACCGCCCACGACTACAAGGTCGAGGCCCCGGTCGACACGGCGATCTTCCCGGCCCCGCACACCGGCACCGGTGTGTACGACCGTGAGGGCGGCCTCAAGGCCGGCCAGAAGAAGACGTACGACGTCACCGTCACCCGGACCTCCGGCCCGGCGTACGGCGTGCGGCACGAGCTGAACTGGAAGTACAACGACGGCACCTTCCGGGCCGCGACCGCGTACGACCACATCACGCTGCCGCTGAACAAGCCGGTGACCGTGAAGGTCGAGGCGCTGCCGCGCACGGCCGGTGTCCACAGCGCCATCCTGGAGCTGGACGACGAGCGCACCGAGGGCGTCGACAAGCAGATCCTGTCGACCGTCGTGGTCGCCAAGGACCTGACCGCTCCCGGCTTCGCGACCTCCGCGTCCGGCACGGTGCAGCGCAACAGCCACGCGTCGTACTTCGTGACCGTGCCGGAGGGCGCCAAGACCCTCGAGGTCGCCCTCGGCGGCCTGAAGGCGAAGAGCCAGACCCGGTTCATCGCGATCCACCCGTACGGCGTGGCCATCGAGTCCACGGCGTCCACCGCGTGCTACCCGCACTACAACCCGGCCAACACCTGCCGTCCGGACCTGCGTTCGTACGCCAACCCGACGCCGGGCGTCTGGGAGATCGAGGTCGAGTCGCGTCGCACCTCGCCCGATCTGGACAACCCGTACAAGCTGGACGTCTCGGTGCTCGGTGCCGACTTCGATCCGGCCGTGAAGACCGTCGCCGAGGCGAAGGTCGGCACGCCGGCCGCCGTCGAGTGGACCGTCACCAACAAGTTCGCCGCGATCGACGGCAAGCTGAAGGGCGGCTCGCTGGGCTCGGCCAAGGTCGAGACCCCGACGATCAAGCACCACGAGCAGCAGACGAAGACCGTCACCATCGGTGAGGGTGTCGAGCGGCTGGACGTGGCGATCGGCAACACCTCCGACAAGGCCGCCGACCTGGACCTGACGGTCCTGCTCAACGGCAAGCAGGTCGGCCAGGCCGCCGACGGCGACTCGGAGGAGGCCGTCTCGCTGGTCAAGCCGGCCGCCGGTACCTACACCGTCGTGATCGACGGCTACTCGGTCCAGGCCGAGGGCGGTACGACCTTCGACTACCGTGACGTGTACTACTCGGCGGCCCTGGGCAGCGTCCAGGTCGACGCGTCCAAGAGCTACCCGCTGGCCAACGGCGCGAGCGCCACGGTCGGCGCCGAGGTCCTGGTCGCCGGTGCCGCGCCCGAGGGCCGGCAGTTCTTCGGCGAGGTCCAGCTGCTGAACGCGCGCGGCACGGTCGCGGGCTCCGGCAGCGTCGTGATCGGCAGCGTCACTCCGTAGTACCCCGTGACGCAGTACCCCGTGACACCGCTGTACGCGTGAGGGGCGGGCGCCGGAACCGGTGCCCGCCCCTTCCGCGTCCCGATCCCCGGACAATGGATTGGACAAGGCGGGCCCGGTCATACGCATCATGGAGGGCAGCAGCCTGCACAAACGTACGGAGGAACCCCGTGAAGGTCGGAATCGTCGGAGCCACCGGTCAGGTCGGCACAGTCATGCGCACCATCCTGGCCGAGCGAAAGTTCCCGGCCGATGAGCTGCGGCTCTTCGCCTCCGCCCGCTCCGCCGGCACGGTCGTGGACGGGATCACGGTCGAGGACGCCTCCACCGCCGACTACACCGGACTGGACATCGTCCTGTTCTCGGCCGGTGGCGCCACCTCCAAGGCCCTCGCCGAGAAGGTCGCCTCCCAGGGCGCGGTCGTGATCGACAACTCCTCCGCCTGGCGCCGTGACCCCGAGGTCCCGCTGGTGGTCTCCGAGGTCAACCCGCACGCGATCAAGGACCGTCCCAAGGGGATCATCGCCAATCCGAACTGCACCACGATGGCCGCGATGCCGGTCCTCAAGCCGCTCCACGAGGAGGCCGGCCTCACCGCGCTGATCGCCACCACCTACCAGGCCGTGTCCGGCTCGGGTGTCGCGGGCGTCGCCGAGCTGCGCACCCAGGCGTGCGCCGTCGCCGAGCAGGCCGACCAGCTGGCCTTCGACGGCGAGGCCGTCGCCTTCCCCGAGCCGAACGTCTACAAGCGTCCGATCGCGTTCAACGTGGTCCCGCTGGCCGGCTCGATCGTCGACGACGGCTCCTTCGAGACCGACGAGGAGCAGAAGCTCCGCAACGAGTCCCGCAAGATCCTGGAGATCCCCGAGCTCAAGGTCTCCGGCACCTGCGTGCGTGTCCCGGTCTTCTCCGGACACTCGCTCCAGGTCAACGCCCGCTTCGAGCGTCCGATCAGCGTCGAGCGCGCCTACGAGCTCCTGAAGGACGCCGAGGGCGTCGAGCTCTCCGAGATCCCGACCCCGCTCCAGGCGGCCGGCAAGGACGCTTCGTACGTCGGCCGCATCCGCGCGGACGAGACCGTCGAGAACGGGCTGGCGCTCTTCCTGTCCAACGACAACCTGCGCAAGGGCGCCGCGCTCAACGCGGTGCAGATCGCGGAGCTGGTCGCGGCGGAGCTCCGCCAGGCCTGATCGGGTGCGACACACGCGGGGGCGGCCGGCATCCGGCCGCCCCCGCGGCGTTTCCCGCGGCGTCCCCTGGTCTCGGCCCGGCGACCCGTCGAAATTCGGACAACGCGTTCGAAGCCGGGATCCGGGATGACAGGATCCGCGCATGACCCAGATACCGAAGGGTGCCAACGTCGCGGTGCCCTCCCAGGTCCTCCAGGTCGCCGTGGCCTGGCAGGTCGTGCCCGGGGCGCCCGAGGTGGACGTCTCGGCGCTGTTGCTCGACGGCGGCGGGCGGGTGCGGGGGGACACGGATCTCGTCTTCTACAACCAGGTCGATCACCCCTCGGGCGCGGTGCGGCATCTGGGCAAGTCGGCGCCGGGCGCGCCCGGCAGCACGGCCGCGGACTGGCTGTGGCTGGACCTCGCGCGCGTGGAGCCCGGTATCGACCGGATCGCGGTCGTGGCCTCCGCGGACGGCGGGGCCTTCGGACAGGTGCCGGCCCTGGACGTGCGGGTCACGGACGTCACGGGCGCACCGGTGGCGTACTTCCCCATCGGGGACGCGACGACGGAGACGGCGTTCGTCTTCGGCGAGTTCTACCGGTGTGCGGGCGGCTGGCGGTTCCGTGCCGTGGGGCAGGGGTACGCCTCCGGTCTCGCCGGCCTCGCGACGGACTTCGGCGTCGTGGTGGAGGCCCCGCCGCCGCCGATCCCGGGCCCGGGCTACGTCACCCCCGCCCCGGCGTACGGTTCCCCCGCGGCCCCGTCGTACGGCTTCCCGGCCGCCCCGCCGGCTCCGCCGGTCCCGTCGTACGGCTCTCCCGCGGCCTCGGCGTACGGATCCCCGACCGTCCCGGCAGCCCCCTCCGCTCCGTTCGCGCCACCCTCCCCGGCGGCCCCCGTCGCCCCCGTCGCCGACGTCGACCCCTTCTCCTCCTCCTTCCGCCCCTCCGTCCACCAGGGCCGCGGCAAGGAGACCGTGCGGTGCGACCCGTCCCTCCCCCCTGGCTGGGCCCTCCTGGAGATCGAGTCGTACCACTCGATCTCCACCACGATCGAGTCCTGCGACGCGTACGGCCGGGCCGAGGACTTCCTGCTCATGGCGTACGAGGACGACGTCCGGGCCCGTACCGTCGCGCTCGTCCCGCGCGGCCGGCCGCTGACGCTGCGGGTCGACGCCGACACCCCCTGGACGCTGCGGGTGCTGCCTCTGACACACGCGCGCCGTTTCGACAGCCACATCGAGGGCCTCGCGCACGATCTCGTCGTCTACGACGGACCGCCCGGTGTCCTCGACTTCTTCCATCACGGCGAGTCCAACTTCACCGTGCATCACCACACCCCGCCCCGCGAGCCGGAGTACGACGCCGAGGACCAGGACATGTTGGTCAACGAGATCGGTGAGGTCCGTGTGAGCGCGCCCGTCTCCGGTCCCGGACTGCTGCGGATCAGCGGCGACGGGCCGTGGAAATGTGCGGTGCGTCGCTGAGCCACGCCGTGGAAGGATGAGCCAAACGTCACGAAACCGAGGAGTTGACCGGGTGCCTGGCACAAACCTGACCCGTGAAGAGGCGCAGCAGCGGGCGAAGCTGCTGACCGTGGACGCGTACGAGGTCGAACTGGACCTCTCCGGTGCGCAGGAGGGCGGCACCTACCGGTCCGTCACCACCGTCCGCTTCGATTCCGCCGAGGCCGGTGCGGAGACCTTCATCGACCTCGTCGCCCCCGCCGTGCACGAGGTCGTGCTCAACGGGCACGCGCTGGACGTGGCCGCCGTCTTCCGGGACTCGCGGATCACGCTCAGGCACCTGCACCAGGGCCCGAACGAGCTGAAGGTCGTCGCGGACTGCGCGTACACGAACACCGGTGAGGGCCTTCACCGGTTCGTCGACCCGGTCGACGACCAGGCGTACCTCTACACGCAGTTCGAGGTGCCGGACGCCCGTCGCGTCTTCGCCTCCTTCGAGCAGCCGGACCTGAAGGCGACCTTCCAGTTCACCGTGAAGGCGCCGAGCGGCTGGACGGTGATCTCCAACTCGCCGACGCCGGAGCCCAAGGACGACGTATGGGTGTTTGAACCCACCCCGCGCATCTCGACGTACATCACCGCGCTGATCGTGGGCCCGTACCACGCCGTGCACTCCTCCTACGAGAAGGACGGGCAGGTCGTCCCGCTCGGCATCTACTGCCGCCCGTCGCTGGCCGAGTTCCTCGACGCGGACCACATCTTCGACGTCACGCGCCAGGGCTTCGACTGGTTCCAGGAGAAGTTCGCGTACGACTACCCGTTCGCCAAGTACGACCAGCTCTTCGTCCCGGAGTTCAACGCGGGCGCGATGGAGAACGCGGGCGCGGTCACCATCCGCGACCAGTACGTCTTCCGCTCGAAGGTGACGGACGCGGCGTACGAGCGCCGGGCCGAGACGATCCTGCACGAGCTCGCGCACATGTGGTTCGGCGACCTGGTCACCATGGAGTGGTGGAACGACCTGTGGCTGAACGAGTCGTTCGCTACCTTCACCTCGGTCGCCTGCCAGGCCTCCGTGGAGGGCACCCGCTGGCCGAACGCCTGGACCACCTTCGCCAACGCGGAGAAGACCTGGGCGTACCGCCAGGACCAGCTGCCGTCCACGCACCCGATCATGGCCGAGATCAACGACCTCGAGGATGTGCTGGTCAACTTCGACGGCATCACCTACGCGAAGGGCGCCAGCGTCCTGAAGCAGCTGGTCGCGTACGTCGGCCAGGACGAGTTCTTCAAGGGCGTGCAGGCGTACTTCAAGGCGCACGCCTTCGGCAACACGCGTCTGACGGACCTGCTCGGCGCCCTGGAGGAGACCTCCGGGCGTGACCTGAAGGCATGGTCGAAGGCGTGGCTGGAGACGGCCGGCATCAACATCCTGCGCCCGGAGATCGAGACGGACGCGAGCGGTGTCATCACCTCGTTCGCCGTCAAGCAGGAGGCCCCGGCGCTGCCCGTCGGTGCCAAGGGCGAGTCGATCCTCCGCCCGCACCGGATCGCGATCGGCTTCTACGACCTCGACGAGAGCGGCAAGCTGGTCCGTACGGACCGGGTCGAGCTGGACGTCACCGCCACCGAGCTGACGCCCGTGGCGCAGCTGGAGGGCAAGGCCCGTCCGGCGGTCGTGCTGCTCAACGACGACGACCTGTCGTACGCCAAGGTCCGGCTCGACGAGGTGTCGCTGGGGAACGTCACCGCGCACCTCGGGGACTTCGCCGAGTCCCTGCCGCGCGCGCTGTGCTGGGCCTCGGCCTGGGACATGACCCGTGACGGCGAGCTGGCCACCCGCGACTACCTGGAGCTGGTGCTCTCGGGTATCGGCAAGGAGAGCGACATCGGCGTCGTCCAGTCGCTGCAGGGGCAGACGAAGGCGGCCCTGGAGCTGTACGCGGCGCCGGAGTGGCGCGAGACGGGCCTCAACCGGTGGACGGAGGCGACGCTGGCGCATCTGCAGGCGGCCGAGCCGGGCAGCGACCACCAGCTGGCCTGGGCCCGCGCGTTCGCCGCGACCGCCCGCACGCCGCAGCAGCTCGACCTGCTCGCCGCGCTCCTCGAGGGCAACGAGACGATCGAGGGCCTGGCCGTGGACACCGAGCTGCGCTGGGCGTTCGTGCAGCGGCTGGCGGCGACCGGGGTGTACGACGAGCCGGAGATCGCGGGCGAGCTGGCGCGGGACAGGACCGCCGCGGGCGACCGCCACGCGGCGACCGCGCGGGCGGCCCGTCCGACCGAGACGGCCAAGGCCGAGGCGTGGGCGTCGGTCGTGGAGTCCGACAAGCTGGCGAACGCGGTGCAGGAGGCGGTGATCGGCGGCTTCGTGCAGACCGACCAGCGTGAGCTGCTCGCCCCGTACACCGAGAAGTACTTCGCCTCGATCAAGGGCATCTCGGAGACCCGCAGCCACGAGATCGTCCAGCAGATCGTGGTGGGCCTCTACCCGACGATCCAGGTCTCGCAGGAGACCCTGGACGCCACGGACGCCTGGATCGCGGAGCACGAGCCGGCTCCGGCGCTGCGGCGTCTGGTGACGGAGTGCCGTGCGGGCGTCGAGCGCGCGCTGAAGGCGCGGGCGGCGGACGCGGCAGCCGCCTAGCGGCCCGGGAAACGCACGACGAAGGGGCACCCTCCCCCGTGGGGGTGCCCCTTCGTCGTGTCTGAGGTCCGCCCGGCGGACGGGCGTCGGCGCGCGGCCGCTCCGCCGGGCGGAAGCTGTGCGTCGGAGGTGTCAGCCGCCGAGCGCCGCGTAGCGGGCCCGCAGGTCGGCCGCGCCCTGCTCCGTGAGCGTGCCGTGCAGCCGCATCCGGGCGACGCCGCCGTCGGGGAAGGCGTCGAGTCGGACGTGGGTGACGACGGCCTGGGCCGGGAGCTTGAAGCGGTGCAGGGTGTCGGGCTGGAGCCGGGTGCGCGGGATGATCTCGAACCACTCCGCGCCGGCGGAGGGATCGCCGTTGCAGCCCTGGAGGGCGATCCAGCCGGCCGAGTTGCCCTTGAGGTAGGCGGTGTCGATCTCGACGGCGCGTACGGCGCCCTGGGCGGCGAGCCGGAAGCGGACCCAGTCGTTGGTGCCGCGGACCCGGCGGCGGCGGTTCTCCCAGCCGTCGTCCATCTTGCGGGAGGTGCCGGGCAGGATGATCTGGGTCGGCGAGGAGTAGAACCGGTCCGACGCGTCCTCGTACACGCCTCCGTTGAGTACGGAGACCAGGTCGAGGGTGCCGAGCAGCTCCAGCCACTCGGGGTCGGGCACGACCTCGCCGTGGACCCGCAGGCGGGCGATGCCGCCGTCGGGGTGCTGGCAGAGGCGCAGATGGGTGAAGCGGCGCTCGACGTCGATCTCGAAGCCGTTGGCGGCGTGGCCGCGGACGGGGGTGGGCGGGACGATCTCCTCCCACTTCACGTCGTCGGCGAGGAGCTGCTCGGGGCTCGGGGACCCTTCGACGGCGGTGGCCTGGATCGACACCCGCTGCGGGTAGTTGCCGCGGAAGTGGGCGGTGTCGACGATGATCCCGCGGATGACGCCGGGGGCGCCGAGGCGGACGATCGCCCAGTCGTGGTCCTCGGGGGCGGGGAAGACGTTCTCGGCGTCGGCGCCACGGCGGCGGCGGGTCTCCCAGCCGTCCATGATCTTGCCCTTGTGGCCGAAGTGCTCCGGGTCGAAGACGGCGCGCTCGCGGACGAGGAGGTTCTCGCGCTCGGCGAAGAACTCGTCGTTGGCGGCGACGACGCCGGCGCCGAGACGGCGGTCGGCCAGGTCGACCAGCTCGGTGAAGGGGAAGTCACCGGTGCGGTAGTCGGCGTACGGGTCGCCTCCGCCGTACGGGGCGGCGTCGTTGGCGTGCGGGTCCTGGTCCTGGCTCGTCTCGAAGGTCATGCCGTGACTGTGCACCCGCGAGACCTGGTCGGTCCATCGAATGTTTTCGACAGATATTTTCAGCTCTGCTGAACAATGTCGCAGTCACTTCTACTGAACGGTTTCCCGCTGGGTGGCCGCCTGGCGGAGCGCGGCGAGCACCCGGGCCACCGCGATCCCCTCCTCCGCCCCGCGTCGTACCGCCGCGACGACATGGCGGCGCGGCTGATCCGCGGAGAGGACGCGCATGACGACTCCGGCGCGGCGCTCGGCGGAGGCCATCCGGGGCACCAGGGCAACGCCCATGCCCGCCTCGACCATGGCGAGGATCGCGGTCCAGCCGGAGGCGCTGTGGGCCTGTTCGGGCACGAATCCGGCGGCTTCGCAGGCGGCGGTGGTGATCTCGGACCACGGGCCGGAGCCGCCGAAGATCCAGGGCTCGGCGGAGAGGTCGGCGAGGCGCAGCCCGGGCGCGTCGGCCAGCGGGTGCCCGGCGGGCAGGGCGACGTCGAGGGGGTCGGCGAGGAGCGGGACCCGGCTGAACTTGGGGTCGCGCACGGAGGGGGCGTGGGCGGCGAGCGAGAGAGCCAGGTCGACGTCGCCGGCGGCGAGCAGTTCGTACGCCTCGGAGGCTTCCGCCTCGCGGATCCGGACGTCGAGCCGAGGGTGGGCGGTCCGCAGGTGCTGCACGGCGGGGACGAGGAGGGCGGGGACGGCCGTCGAGAACGCCGCGACCCGGACCTGTCCCACCTCACCGCGGAGATAACCGTCCAGCTCGGCGTCGGCGCGCTCCAACTGGGCGAAGACGGCCTCCGCGTGCCGGAGCACGAGATGCGCGGCGTCGGTGAGCCGGACCCGGCGCCCGTGCGCCTCCAGGAGCTGGACACCGAGCTGCTTGGCGAGGTTGGTGAGCTGCTGGGAGACGGCCGAGGGGGTCATGAGCAGGGTCTCCGCGGTCGCGGTGACGGTGCCGCGGTCGCGGAGGGTGCGGAGGATCTGGAGCTTCTTGATGTCCCACTCGGTCATGGGCGCAACCTATCGGGCCGTCCGCACGTGGTCGGACCGCTCATCCGCGGGCACGGGCGGCGCTCGCCAGCGCCACACCGCCCAGGATGAGCGCCATGGACGCGCCGCCCGCCGCCCCCAGCTCCTCGCCGAGCAGGACGTACGAGAGCAGGGCCACGCAGACCGGCTGGAGGTAGTAGACGACCCCGGCGCGGGCCGCGCCGATCAGGGCGATGGCCTTGTTCCAGGCGAAGAAGGCGAGGGCGGAGGAGAGGACGCCGACGTAGACCAGCGGGCCGACTGTGCCGAAGGAGGGCTCGAAGCCGCCCTGGACGGCGAGGCTGACGCCGTACGCCGGAAGGAGCATCAGCGCGCCGAGCACGAAGGTCGCGAAGAGGAAGACGGGACCGCCGAGTTCGGCCGGGCGGCGCTTGAGCAGGGCGCTGTACGAGGCGAAGCTGACGGCCGCGGCCAGCATCCACAGGTCGCCCGCGGCGAGGGAGGTGGGCAGCGCGCCGTTGCCGACGAGGAGCAGCACGCCGACGCAGGCGATCATCATGCCGGTCACGCGCCGGGCGCCGAGCCGGGCGCCGCCGAGCCTTTCGTACAGGGCCATGAGGACCGGGGAGGCGGCCATGATCATGCCCATGTTGCCGGCCGAGGTGGTGAGTCCGGCCTGGTTGACCAGGGTGTTGTAGACGGTGATGCCGAGCAGGGCGGAGAGGGTGACGAAGCCGAGGTGACGGCGGATCACCCGGCGCTGCCGCCAGGTCGCGCGGGCCGCGAAGGGCGCGACGGCCAGGATCGCGACGATCCAGCGCCAGAACGCGGCCTGGACGGGCGGGACGGAGTCGTGCAGGGCGCGGGAGGCGACGAAGCTGCCGGACCAGACGACCGTGGCGACGAGCGCGAGCAGAGCGCCGAGGCCGGCCCCCCGCGCGAGGTTCTTCGCGGTGGCCGGCTCGTCGGTCGTGCTCGGTTCGGTGCGGACGCGGTCCAGGAGTGCCACGGTGATCCCTTCGGTCGGTGTGGCTCTACCGTCGCACCGAGGAAACCTCCAGGTCCATCGAAAGTTCCTGACCATTCCTTTCAGCTGAACTGAACGATTGGGTCTTCCTGGAGGCGCGAGTACGGGGGTTCAGCTGGCCGAAGAGGGTGGCGCCGAAGGCGACGCCCATACCGGCGAGCTGTACCGGCCCCAGCGCCTGACCGAGCGCCACCCAGCCGATGACCGCCGCGGCGATCGGCGACAGCGGGCCGAGGAGGGTCACCGAGGAGGCGCTCAGCCGCTCGATCCCGCGGAACCAGAGGAAGTACGAGATCGCGGTGTTGCCGAAGGCGAGGTAGGCGTAGCCGAGCAGGCTGGTGGAGTCCAGGGCCGGCGGGGCACCTTCGACCAGGAAGGCGATCGGCAGGATGATCAGCCCGCCGGCGGTGAGCTGCCATCCGGTCAGTGCCAGCGCACCGACTCCCTCGGGCCTCCCCCAGCGCTTGGTGAAGACGGTGCCGGCCGACATCGACAGGGCGGAGAGAAGGCCGGCCGCGACGCCGACGAGGTCGAGGGCCGCGCCCGCCTTCAGAACGACGAGACTGACACCGAAGGCGGCGGCGATCGCGGTGAGCAGGGATCGCACGGTGGGGCGGTCGCCGAGGAAGAGAGCGGCCAGACCGACGACGAAGAGCGGGCCGACCGAGCCGACGACGGCCGCGACCCCGCCGGGCAGCCGGTACGCGGCGAGGAAGAGCAGCGGGAAGAAGGCGCCGATGTTGAGGCCGCCGAGGACCGCGGACTTCCACCACCAGGCACCCCGCGGGAGCTTGCGGGTGAGGGCGAGCAGCAGCAGCCCGGCGGGCAGCGCGCGCATCAGACCGGTGAAGAGCGGCCGGTCGGGCGGCAGGAACTCCGTGGTGACGAAGTAGGTGGAGCCCCAGGAGATCGGGGCGAGCGCGGTGAGGGCGACGACGGCGGCCTTGCGGGACATGGCAGGTCCCCCCTGATTCAGGACTGGTCCGAGTTGCTTGCTGATAAGTAGCTTAGCAGTAAGCTACTTATTGACAAGTGGCTTACTTGCCGCCGAGTCGATCGATCAGGAGACTGCCGTCATGGAAAGCACCGAACCTGCCGCAACTCCCGCGCACGACGCCGTCGACGCCATCACCGACCAGTGGGCGGCCGTCCGCCCCGACCTGGACACGCTGCCGATGGCCGTCTTCGGGCGGATCTACCGGCTGGCCGCCGCGATGCGCGGCCGGGTCGACAAGGCGTACGCCCCCTACGGGATGGCGCTCGGGGAGTTCGACGTGCTGGCGACCCTGCGCCGCTCGGGTGAGCCCTACACGCTCTCGCCTCGCGAGCTCACGGCGACGCTGATGATCACCACCGGCGGGATGACGGGCCGGCTGGACAAGCTGGAGAAGGCCGGGCTGCTCAGTCGCAGCCCCGACCCGAACGACCGGCGCGGGCTGCGGGTGACGCTCAGCGACCGGGGCCGCGAGCTGGTGGACCAGGCCGTGGCCGCCGGACTGGCCCAGCAGCGGGCGGCGCTGGAGGAGGCGCTCACGCCCGAGGAGGCGGAGCAGCTGGCCGGGCTGCTGCGCAGGCTGCTGGCGACCACGGCCGGGTGAACGCACACGAGGGCGCCGCGGCGGTACGTGCGTACCGCCGCGGCGCCCTCGTCGAGAGGCTGGGGCTCTAGGCCTTCTTGGACTTGTCGAGCACCATCACGAGACCGGCGATCACCAGGAACAGCACGATCGGCGCGGCCACGTACAGGCCGAGGGTCTCGACGACACTCAGCTTGGGGGCCGGGTCGTCACCGTCGTCGCGGGTGAGCGCGAGCGCGGGGGACGACATGAGCAGCATCATCAGCGTCGTACCGGCCGCGACAGCACCGGCGCGCAGGGCGTTCTTCTTGTCCACGGTGCAAACGTAGCGAACCCTCAAACGGGCCGCGCGTCCGGGGGTGCCGTACGGGACCCGGCAGCTGACCCGGCACCCGCCCCGGTGCCCGGCCAGGTGCCCGGCTCGGCACGGTGCTCCCCGAGGGATCCGAAGACCGAGAGGAGGCGGTGGAGCCGGGGCGAGGCGGCCAGCTCCTCCAGGCTCATCGGCTGGCCCTCCGGGCCCGCCACCGGCAACCGCCAGTTGGGGTACTGATCCCAGGTGCCGGGCAGGTTCTGCGGCCGCCGGTCCCCCACCGCGTCGGGCAGCCACACCCCGACCATCGCCGCCGGGGTGCGCAGCAGGAACCGGTGGACGGCCCGGACCTCGGCCTCCTCGTCGCCCGGGCCCTCCGGCAGCAGCCCGAGCCGCTCCAGATACGTGAGCCAGTCGCCCACCTCGGCCGCGTCGAGGGCGCGTTCCCGCCCGAGATCGCCGGTGAGCAGCCCGAGGCGGTGGCGCAGGGCGACGTGGTCGCCGGAGAGCCGGGCCGCGGTCGAGGGCAGGTCGTGCGTGGTGGCGGTGGCCACGCAGTCGGTGCGCCACTCCTCCGGGGCGAGGGGGCGGGCCGTGCCGGACCAGTCCCGCTCGAACCAGAGCACGGAGGTGCCGAGCACCCCGCGGCGCGCGAGCCGCTCGCGGACGCCCGGCTCGACGGTGCCGAGGTCCTCGCCGATGACGAGCGCGCCCGCCCGGTGGGCCTCCAGGGCGAGGACGGCGAGCATCGCCTCGGAGTCGTAGCGCACGTACGTGCCCTCCGTGGGCTCGCGGCCCTCGGGAACCCACCAGAGCCGGAACAGGCCCATCACGTGGTCGATGCGCAGCGCACCGGCGTGGCGCAGCAGCTCCCTCAGGAGGCCGCGGTACGGGGCGTAGCCCGAGGCCGCGAGCGCGTCCGGGCGCCAGGGCGGCAGGCCCCAGTCCTGGCCGCGGGCGTTGAAGGCGTCGGGCGGGGCGCCGACCGACATGCCGGCGGCGAAGGCGTCCTGCTGGGCCCAGGCGTCGGAGCCGTCCGGATGGACACCGACCGCGAGGTCGTGGACGATCCCGACGGCCATGCCCGCCTCCCGGGCGGCCTCGGCGGCGGCGGCGAGCTGCCGGTCCGTCAGCCAGGCCAGCCGGCAGTGGAAGTCGACCCGTGCGGTCAGCTCGTCGTCGGCGCGGACCACCGCGGTGGCGGAGCGGGGGTCGCGCAGCTCCTCGGGCCAGCTCCGCCAGTGGTGCCCCTGCCGCTCGGCGAGGGCGCAGTAGGTGGCGTGGTCCTCCAGGGCGCGACCGCGCTCGGCGAGGAAGTCGCGGTACTCCGCCCGTCTGCCGGGGCCGAGTTCCACCGTTTGCAGGAGCTCCAGGGCGCGCCGCTTGACGTCCCACACCGCGTCCCGGTCGATCAACGCGCCCTTGCGCAGGACCCGCTCGCGCAGTTCGGCGGCGTCGGCGAGGACGGCATCGCGTGCGTCGCGGTACTCGGGGGCCAGGAAGCCGTACTCGGGGATGTCCTCGATCCGCAGATGGACGGGGTCGGGGAAGCGCCGCGAGGAGGGGCGGTACGGGGAGGGGTCGGTGGGCGCCCCAGGCACCGCCGCGTGCAGCGGGTTGACCTGGACGAACCCGGCGCCGTGCGTCCGGCCCGCCCAGCTCGCGAGCTCCCGCAGGTCGCCGAGGTCGCCCATGCCCCAGGAGCGGCTGGAGAGCACCGAGTACAGCTGGGCGAGCAGGCCGAACACCCGCCGCTCGGGCCGGGGCACGCGCGCGGGGGCGACGATCAGCGTGCTCCCTCCGGCGCGCCCGTCGGGGGCCAGTGCCTCGACGCGGTGGACGCCGAGCGGCAGCGGCTGCCAGTCCGGGCCCTCCACCACCTCGCCCTCCTCGGTGGTGACGCGCAGCCGGGTGCCCGGCGGCAGGTCCTCCGGCGGGCGCACCGGGCCCTCGTCCCGCCACCGCACCAGCGTGGGCGGCAGCAACCGGTCCTCGGTGGCCCGTCGCGCCGCCCCGAGGGCGGCGGCGACCGCCTCCGGGGTGGTGGCGTCCACGTCGAGGGCGCCGAGCACGGCCACGACCGTGGCGTCGGGCACCTGGACGGTGACGCCCTCGGACGGCTCGTACGCGGTGGCGACGCCGTGGAGTTCGGCGAGGCGGGCCAGGGTCACTTCACACTCCAGAGGTCTGGGACGGTGGCGGCCGGCCCACCGGTCACGCTCCGGGGGACTCCGTGCCGCCCGCGGTGCCGGGGGCGGTGGGTTCGCTGGTGAGCGGGGCCGCCTGGGTCATGGGCGGCTCGCTGGTGAGAGGGGCGGCGTCGGCAAGGGGCGGCTCGCTCGTGAGCGGGCCCTGTTTCGGTACGCGTATGTGGGTGAAGTGGGGGGTGGTGGTCGCGGCCACGGGGGTCTCCCGGTTCGTCTCGACAGGTGAACAACGACTCAGACCTACCCATCGCACCCCGTTTTACCGGCGGAACGTGGCCGAAGAACGTCACCTCGCCGAAAGCGGACCAGGCAAAGCGGACACTTCGGCCAGCTGCATTGACACTCTCGTCGGCCGGGTGGTGGGCTCGTCATCCACTCGTGACATAGGGAGTCGCACGTGCACCTCGGGCGCAGGAAGCGGACCGCGACGGCCGTGGCCGCCGCGGTGATCGGTGGTCTCCTCGGCGGCGCCGTGCCCGGTCTCGCCCAGGCCGCGCCCGTCTCCCCCGTCACCGTCCCCGACGAGCAGGGGGCGGCCCCCTCGGTGTGGCCTCGGCCACAGTTGGCGAAGACCACGGGTCCGTCGGTGCCGCTCGGCGACGAGGTGACGCTGCTCACGGACGCCGACGCCGATCCGTACGCCGTCGCCGCGCTGCGCGAGGTGCTGCGGGCGGCGGGGGTACGGACCGTCCACACGTCCCTGCCGGGAGGCGGGACCGTGATCCGCGCCGGTTACGCCGCCTCCGCGGAGGCCCTGCGGACGCTGCGCGTGCCCGAGCGGGCCGATCTGCCGCGCGGCGGGTACCGGCTGGCCACCGGCCGGATCCAGGGCCGGGACACGGTCGCCCTGGACGGAGTCGGCGAGGACGGCCTGTTCCACGCCGTACAGACCCTGCGTCAGCTGATCGGCGGCCCGGCCGACGGCGGGCGGTCCCTCCCCGGTGTCGTCCTGCGTGACTGGCCCGGCACCGCCGTGCGCGGCCTGACCGAGGGCTTCTACGGCCGCCCCTGGAGCCAGGAACAGCGCCTCGCCCAGCTCGACTTCATGGGCCGCACCAAGCTGAACCGCTACCTCTACGCGCCCGGTGACGACCCGTACCGCCAGACCCAGTGGCGCGAGCCCTACCCCGCCGAGCAGCGTGCCGATTTCCGCGCGCTGGCCGAGCGGGCGCGCGCCAACCATGTGACCCTCGCCTGGGCCGTGGCACCCGCCCAATCCATGTGCCTGGCGTCGGACGACGACGTGAAGGCGCTCACCCGCAAGCTCGACGCCATGTGGGCGCTGGGAGTGCGCTCCTTCCAGCTCCAGTTCCAGGACGTCAGCTACAGCGAGTGGCACTGCTCCGAGGACGCGGACACCTTCGGCCGCGGACCCGAGGCGGCGGCGGCCGCCCACGCGCGCGTGGCGAGCGAGGTGGCCCGGCACCTGGCCGCCCGCCACCCGGACGCCGAACCGCTCACCCTGATGCCGACGGAGTACTACCAGGACGGCGCGACGAAGTACCGCACCGCGCTCGCGGCCGCGCTCGACGACCGGGTGCAGGTCGCCTGGACGGGCGTGGGGGCCGTCCCCCGCACGATCACCGGACGGGAACTGGCCGGCGCGCGGGACGCGCTGCGCCACCCGCTGGTCACCATGGACAACTACCCGGTCAACGACTACGCCCAGGACCGGCTCTTCCTCGGCCCCGCCACGGGCCGCGAGCCGGCCGTGGCCGCCGGTTCGGCCGCCTTCCTCGCCAACGCCATGGAACAGGCGGCGGTCTCCCGCGTCCCGCTCTTCACCGCCGCGGACTACGCCTGGAACCCGAAGGGTTACCGGCCGCAGGAGTCCTGGCGGGCGGCCGTGGACGAGCTGGCCGGACCGGACCCGGCGGCCCGCGAGGCGCTGCGGGCCCTGGCCGGCAACGACGCCTCCTCGATCCTGGACCCGACGGGCGAGTCGGCGTACCTCAAGCCGCTGATGACCGCGTTCTGGCACAGCCGTACGACCGCGGACCCCGCGGCGCGGGAGAAGGCGGCACGGGAACTGCGGGCCGCGTTCACCGTGATGCGCGAGGCGCCCGAGCGCCTGACGGCGACCGCGGACGGCACGCTGGACGACGAGGTACGGCCCTGGCTGGAGCAGCTGTCCCGCTACGGTCTGGCCGGGGAGACGGCCGTCGACATGCTGCTGGCGCAGGCCAGGGGCGACGGCGCGGCGGCCTGGCAGGCCCAGCTGCGCCTTGAGCCGCTGCGAGAGGCGCTGAAGGCGAGCGAGGTGACCGTCGGCAAGGGGGTCCTCGATCCCTTCCTCACGCGCGCGGTGACGGAGTCGGCGGCCTGGACCGGGGCGGACCGCGAGCAGCGCGCGGGGCGGCGGGCGGACCGTGAGCCGGCGGCGTACACCGTCCGGCTGGAGCGGGCGCGCCCCGTCGAGACGGTGACGGTGATGACGGAGCCGGGCGCGGGCGACTCCGCGCGCGTGGAGGCGTTCGTCCCCGGCGAGGGCTGGCGGTCGCTGGGCCCGGTGTCCCCGTCCGGCTGGACGCAGGCGGACGTGAAGGGGCTGCGCGTGGACGCGGTCCGCGTCGCGTGGGAGGGCACGGATCCCGAGGTGCGCTCCTTGGTGCCGTGGTTCGCCGACGAGCCGCGCGCCGAGCTGGAGCTGGCCCGGAGCGAGACGGACGCCGAGATCGGCGGGCCCGTTCAGCGGGTGGACGTCCGGCTGGCGGGGCGGCGCGCCGACGAGGTGCGCGGGGAGCTGGCGGCGCGGGCCCCGAAGGGGATCACGGTGCGGCTCCCGAAGGAGACCCGGGTGCCGCGCGGCACGCGCGCGACCGTCCCGCTGGAGATATCGGTGGCCCCGGACGTGCCGGCGGGCTCGTACCGGGTGCCGGTGTCGTTCGCGGGCGAGGAGCGGGTCCTGACCGTCCGGGCCTTCCCCCGCACGGCGGGCCCCGACCTGGCGCGGACCGCGACGGCCTCCTCCTCCGGCGACGAGACGCCCGACTTCCCCGCGGCCGCGGCCGTGGACGGTGACCCGGCCACCCGCTGGTCCTCGGAGCTGGTGGACGGCGCCTGGTGGCAGCTGGAACTCGCTCGGCCGGCCCGGATAGGGCAGGTGGTCCTGCGGTGGCAGGACGCGTACGCCTCCCGCTACCGCGTCCAGGTCTCCGCCGACGGCCGCACCTGGCGCACCGCCGCGACGGTCTCCGACGGGCGGGGCGGGCGCGAGAGCGTGCGGATGGACGCGGCGGACACCCGTTTCCTGCGGGTCCAGGGCGACGCGCGGGCGACGGAGTACGGCTACTCGCTCTGGTCGGTGGAGACGTACGCGGTGGCCCAGCCGGCGGGCGGGTCCGGGCAGCCGGGACAGCCCGAGCGGCCCGAGCAGCCCGGACAGCGGGAAGACCCGGAGCAGCAGCCGGAGCAGCAGCCCGAATAGGGACGCCTCACCGAAGGCGCCCCTCCGACGGAGGCCGGCCGGTGGACGACGAAGGCCCGGCTCAACCCGTCTTCACGGCCCCCATGGGGGTGGTGGAGACGGCGTCGATCCGGGCCATCACATCGTCCGCGCCGTACGGCTGGAGGTAGGGCAGCCAGCGCGGGTCCCGATGTCCGGTCCCGATGATCCGCCAGGCCAGGCCGGTGGGTGGAGCGGGTTGGTGCCGCAGCCGCCAGCCCAGCTCGCGCAGGTGCCGGTCGGCCTTGACGTGGTTGCAGCGGCGGCAGGCCGCCACGACGTTGTCCCAGGCGTGCGTACCCCCGCGGCTGCGCGGAACGACGTGGTCGACGCTGGTTGCGACGCCACCGCAGTACATGCAGCGTCCGCCGTCGCGGGCGAAGAGCGCTCTGCGGGTCAGAGGAACGGGCCCCCGGTAGGGGACCCGCACGAACCGCTTCAGCCGGACCACACTGGGTGCGGGGATGACGCGGGTCTCGCTGTGCATGAAGGCGCCGGACTCCTCGAGGCAGAGTGCCTTGTTCTCGAGGACGAGGACGAGCGCGCGGCGGAGCGGTACGACGCCGAGGGGCTCGTACGACGCGTTGAGGACCAGGACATGCGGCACGGATGGCCTCCTAATACGCCGGCGGCGCGTGGCTCGCGCCGGGACGAACTGCTCTCAGTCTCTCCTCATGCCTGGTCGGAACGCCACCACGTCGCGGTAACGGGCTTGGGGTGTTCTCGACCACATCGGCATCGTCACCCCGGATCATCCCCGCGTGAGGTCCGTCTCTCCCTCGAACAGGGCACGGGACCACCACCGATGCCCCGTTAGTGTGGATGTTCTGCGTACATCACGCCTGGAGGTTCTACGTGTCCTGGTCCGCCCTGCTGACCGCCGACGATCCGCAGCCCGTCCCCGTCACCCTGGACGAGGCAGCGGAGAGGGCGACGAACGCCGCGGGCTGGGTGGAGGAGAACTGGTCCACCTGGCTGAACACGGGTCTGCGCATCCTCCTCATCCTCATCGTCGCGTTCCTGCTGCGGATGGCGATTCGCCGCGCCCTGACGAAGCTCATAGAGCGGATGAACCGCTCCGCCCAGGCGGTGGAGGGGACGGCGCTCGGCGGGCTGCTGGTCAACGCCGAACGGCGCAGACAGCGCTCGGAGGCGATCGGCTCGGTGCTGCGCTCGGTGGCGTCGTTCGTGATCCTCGGCACGGCGGGGCTGATGATCCTGGGCGCCTTCCAGATCGATCTGGCGCCGCTGCTCGCCTCGGCGGGTGTCGCGGGTGTCGCGATCGGTTTCGGCGCCCGGAACCTGGTCACCGACTTCCTGTCCGGTGTCTTCATGATCCTGGAGGACCAGTACGGCGTCGGTGACTCGGTCGACGCGGGCGTGGCCTCCGGCGAGGTCATAGAGGTCGGCCTGCGGGTGACGAAGCTGCGCGGCGACAACGGCGAGATCTGGTACGTCCGCAACGGTGAGATCAAGCGGATCGGCAACCTCAGCCAGGGCTGGGCGACGGCGGCGGTGGACGTCACGGTGCGCCCGACGGAGGACCTGGACCGGGTGCAGTCGGTGATCAACGAGGCCACGGCGTCCATGGCGAAGGAAGAGCCCTGGAACGAGCGGCTGTGGGGCCCGGTGGAGATCCTCGGCCTCAACGAGGTGCTGCTCGACTCCATGACGATCCGGGTCTCGGCGAAGACGATGCCGGGCAAGGCCCTGGGCGTCGAGCGCGAGCTGCGGTGGCGGATCAAGCGGGCGCTGGACGCGGCCGGCATCCGTATCGTCGGCGGAGCCCCCGCCCAGGCGGAGGAGTCCACGGCGGACCCGACAGCGGCCATGGCGGCGCCCTCGGCCTTCGCCTCGACCACCTCCCCGCAGTCCGCGGCGGCGACCCCGATCCCGCCCGCCAAGCCGGAGCTCAGCAAGTAGCACCCCGATCCGGACGACGCCCCCGCAGGTAACGCTTTGGTTGCCTTCGGGGGCGTCGTGCGTCCACGGGTATTGACGCCCCGGTGATGCCCGGCCTACGGTCCTTCCACCGAATAGGAAACTTTCCTAACAGTGTTGTTGGGGGAGCGGGCTACGGGGCAGCAGAATGGCCCCTCCAGAACCGAAGGGCAGGTGCCTCGTCATGGCCGGTACGACCCCGGGGACCCCCGGCACCCCGCGTGTCCTGCGGGCCATGAACGACCGGGCCGCCCTGGACCTGCTCCTGGAGCACGGCACGCTCTCGCGGACCCGGATCGGGAAGCTCACCGGGCTCTCCAAGCCGACCGCCTCCCAGCTTCTCGCCCGGCTCGAAGCCGCCGGGCTCGTCGTCGCCACCGGCACCACCGCCGGCCGGCCGGGACCCAGCGCCCAGCTGTACGCGGTCAACGCCCGGGTCGCCTTCGCCGCCGGACTCGATGTGACCCCGCACCGGATCCGCGCCGCCGTCGCCGACATCACCGGCGAGGTCGTCGGCGAGTTCGAGCTCAGGACCACGGGGCGCGCCGCGGAAGGCGTCGTACAGCAGGTCACCACCGCCCTCGACGGTGCCGTCAAGGACGCCGGGATCACCCGCGCCGAGGTGCACCGCCTCGTCATCGGCACCCCCGGCGCGTTCGACCCGGCCACCGGACGGCTGCGGTACGCCTCCCACCTGCCCGGCTGGCACTCCCCCACCCTCCTGGAGGAGCTGGCGGCGGTGCTCCCGATGCCGTTCGAGTACGAGAACGACGTCAACCTCGTCGCCGTCGCCGAGCAGCGGCTTGGCGCCGCCCGAGGCCACGAGGACTTCGTCCTGCTGTGGAACGAGGAGGGCATCGGCGCCGCCCTCGTCCTGGGCGGCCGGCTCCACCGCGGCTTCACCGGCGGCGCCGGCGAGGTCGGCTTCCTGCCCGTGCCCGGCACCCCGCTCGTACGGCAGGTCACCAAGGCCAACTCCGGCGGCTTCCAGGAACTCGCCGGCGTCCAGTCCGTGCCCCGGATCGCCCGGTCGCTCGGCATCGACACCCCGGAACAGCCCTATGTGCCCGTCGCGACCCGGCTGCTCACCCACGCCGCCGCCCACCACGGCGACGACCCCCGGTACGCGGCGCTCCTCGACCAGTACGCCGAGCGCCTCGCCACCGGTCTCGCCTCCCTCGTCGCCGTACTCGACCCCGAACTCCTCGTCCTGTCCGGCGAGGTGACCGTCTCCGGCGGGGAACCCCTGCGGGAGCGCGTCCAGTCCGAACTGGCCGAGCTCGCCGCCTCCCGGCCCCGGCTCGTCCTCGGGGACGTGGACCGGCACCCCGTCCTGCGCGGGGCGCTGGAAAGCGCCCTCGCCACCACCCGTGACGAGGTCTTCGACACGTCCCGGTAGTACCTCTGGACCACCCCTCCAGCCCGCTCCGCCCTCCGCCCCCGCCCCCCGCCCTCCGCCACAGGGAGACTTCGTCATGCCCGTACGCCCGCGCAGAGCCGCTGCCGCACTCGCCGTCACCGCCTCGATCGCCCTGTTCGCCTCGGCCTGTACCGGCTCCGCCGAGAACAAGGCGAGCGACGACCCCGACGCCACGACCGAGATCACCTTCTGGCACGGCTGGTCGGCGCCCACCGAGGTCAAGGCCATCCAGGACAACGTCGCCCGCTTCGAGAAGGCGCACCCGAACATCAAGGTGAAGGTCGTCGGCAACATCAACGACGACAAGCTCAACCAGGCGCTGCGCGCGGGCGGTTCGAACGGCCCGGACGTGGCCGCCTCCTTCACCACGTCCAACGTCGGCAAGTTCTGCGCCTCCGGCGCGCTCGCGGACCTGAAGCCCTTCCTGGAGAAGGACAAGGTGGACCTGGACAGGACCTTCTCCAAGGTCCTCCAGGACTACACCCAGTTCGAGGGCAAGCGCTGCGCTCTGCCGCTGCTCTCCGACGCGTACGGGCTCTACTACAACAAGGACGCCTTCAAGGCGGCCGGCATCACCGCCCCGCCGAAGACGTGGTCGGAGTTCACGACCGTCGCGAAGAAGCTGACCAAGGAGAAGGGCGACAGCTACGAGCAGCTCGGCTTCATGCCGAACTACCTCGGCTACGAGACGGTCCCGAGCCACTACATGTCGCAGTGGGACCACACGTACTTCGACGAGAACGGCAAGTCCAACCTCGCCAAGGACCCGGCCTTCGCCGAGATGCTGACGTACCAGAAGTCGCTGGTCGACGGACTGGGCGGGTTCGCGAAGCTGGACAGGTACCGCACCACCTTCGGTGACGAGTGGGGCGCCAAGCACCCCTTCCACACCGGCCAGGTCGCCATGCAGCTCGACGGCGAGTGGCGGCTGAACTTCATCAAGGAGGCCGAGGTCGGCTTCGAGGTCGGCGTCGCGCCGCTGCCGGTGGCGGACGACGAGGTGGCCGAGTACGGAAAGGGCTACCTCTCCGGCACGATCATCGGCATCGCGCCGCAGAGCAGGAAGCAGAACGCGGCCTGGAAGCTGGTCAAGTACATGACCATGGACACCGAGGCCGTGGTGAACTTCGCCAACGGCATCGGCAACGTCCCCTCCACCCTGGACGCCCTGAAGTCCCCGAACCTGAAGGTCGACGAGCGCTTCAAGGTCTTCCTGGACATCGCCCAGCACCCCGAGTCCTCCACCTCCGACGGCGCGGTGAACGGCTCCACGTACCAGGACACCTTCCAGGACTTCGCCCAGAAGTACGAGAAGGGCCAGGTCAAGGACCTGAAGAAGGGCCTTGAGGAGACGGCGGCCCAGATCGACCGCGACATCGCCCAGGCGAAGTAAGAGTCAGGACCGGTTCTCATGTCCACCGACACCCTCGCCGGGCGTCAGGCCGCGCTGCGGTCGAAGCGCGTGCGCGGCACGCTGCGCACCGCGGCGTTCATGGCGCCCTGGCTGATCGGATTCGGCGTCTTCTTCGCCTATCCGCTCGTCTCGACCCTGTACTTCTCGTTCATGAAGTACGACGGGCTCAATCCGCCGACCTGGCGGGGCCTGGACAACTGGACGTATGTCTTCTCGGACCTGCCGAAGTTCTGGCCGGCGATGCGGAACACCCTCTGGCTGGCCGTCGTCATGGTCGCCTGCCGGGTGGTGTTCGGCCTCGGCGTCGGGCTGCTGATCACCAGGATCAAGACGGGCGCCGGGGTCTTCCGCACCCTTTTCTACCTGCCGTACCTGGCCCCGCCGGTGGCCGCGACGCTGGCCTTCGTCTTCCTGCTCAACCCGGGCACGGGACCGGTCAACTCGCTCCTGGAGGCGGTCGGCATCCCCGCCCCCTCCTGGTTCAACGACGCGGCCTGGGCCAAGCCCGCGCTGACCGTCCTCGCCGTGTGGGGCGTCGGCGACCTCATGGTCATCTTCATGGCCGCGCTGCTCGACGTGCCGAAGGAGCAGTACGAGGCGGCGGAGCTGGACGGGGCCTCGGCCTGGCAGCGGTTCCGGTACGTGACGCTGCCGAACATCTCGCCGATCGTGCTCTTCGCGGTCGTCACCGGGATCATCGGCGCGATGCAGTACTACACCCAGCCGATCGTGGCCGCGAAGGTCGCCTCGGGGGTGATGGGCGGCTCCGGCCAGACGTTCGAGCCGGGCTACCCGGACGACTCCACGCTGACCCTGCCGCAGCTCGTCTACAACCTCGGCTTCGGCCGCTTCGACTACGGCGCCGCCTGCGTCGTGGCCCTCGTCCTGTTCGCCCTCTCCATGGCCTGCACCGCGCTGCTGATGCGCCGGCGCGGCGGCCTGATCGGCTCGGGTGACTGACCCATGACACCCATGACCACCACCGCGTCCCCGCTCGCCCGCACCGGGACGAGCCCCGCCGAGAGGCGCGCCCGCCGCACGGCGGCACTGCACTGGATCGCCGTGCACTCCCTCGGGATCGCCGCGGCCCTGTTCTTCGTGCTGCCGTTCGTGTTCGTCTTCCTCACGTCCCTGATGAGCGACCAGCAGGCGCTCACCCGCGACCTGACCCCGAACTCCTGGCACTGGGACAACTACGTCCGGGTCTTCGAGACCCCCGGCTTCCTCATCTGGTGGAAGAACTCCCTGCTGTACGCGGGGCTCGGCACCGTGCTCGTCGTGGTGTCCTCGGTCCCGGTGGCGTACGCGCTCGCGAAGTTCCGCTTCCGCGGCCGGCATCTGTCGCTGCTGCTCGTCATCTCGATGATGATGCTGCCGCCGCAGGTCGTCATCATCCCGATGTACCTGTTCTGGGCCAAGCAGATGGATCTCTCCGGAACGCTGTGGCCGCTGATCGTCCCGATGGCGTTCGGCGACGCGTTCGCGATCTTCCTGCTGCGTCAGTTCCTGCTGACGATCCCGAACGAGTACATCGAGGCGGCGAGGATCGACGGCTGCGGAGAGTTCCGCACCCTCCTCACGATCGTGCTCCCGATGGCCAGGCCCGGCATCGCCGCCGTGGCGCTGTTCCAGTTCTTCTCCTGCTGGAACGACTACTTCGGACCGCAGATCTACGCCTCCGAGAATCCGGGAGCCTGGACCCTGAGTTATGGCCTCGAGTCCTTCAAGGGCGCGCACCACACCGACTGGAACCTGACCATGGCCGCGACCGTACTGGTCATGGCCCCTGTGATCCTCGTCTTCTTCTTCGCCCAGAAGGCGTTCGTCGAGGGAGTCACACTGACCGGAGTGAAGGGCTAGCTGACTGCAATGAAGCTCGCTGTCGTGGGGGGCGGCTCCACCTACACCCCCGAACTGATCGACGGTTTCGCGCGCTTGCGCGACACCCTGCCCATCACCGAACTCGTCCTCGTCGACCCGGCCACCGACCGTCTCGAGCTGGTCGGCGGGCTCGCCCGGCGGATCTTCGCCAAGCAGGGGCACGACGGCGAGATCGTCACCACCTCGGACCTCGACGCGGGGGTGGAGGGCGCCGACGCCGTCCTGCTCCAGCTGCGGGTCGGCGGACAGGCCGCCCGGAACCAGGACGAGACCTGGCCGCTGGAGTGCGGCTGCGTCGGACAGGAGACGACCGGCGCCGGCGGCCTCGCCAAGGCGCTGCGGACCGTCCCGGTGGTCCTGGACATCGCCGAGCGGGTCCGGCGGACCAGCCCGGACGCCTGGATCATCGACTTCACGAACCCCGTCGGCATCGTCACGCGCGCGTTGCTGCAGGCCGGGCACAAGGCCGTGGGCCTGTGCAACGTGGCCATCGGCTTCCAGCGGAAGTTCGCGGCGTTCCTCGGCGTCGCCCCGGCGGACGTCCATCTCGACCACGTCGGGCTCAACCACCTGACCTGGGAGACCGCGGTACGCCTCGGCGGACCCGAGGGCGAGAACGTGCTGCCCCGGCTGCTCGCCGAGCACGGCGACGCCATCGCCGACGACCTGCGCATTGAGCGGGCGATCGTGGACCGGCTGGGCGTCGTCCCCTCGTACTACCTGCGGTACTTCTACGCCCACGACGAGGTCGTACGGGAGCTGGGCACCAAGCCCTCGCGGGCCGCCGAGGTCGCCGCGATGGAGAAGGAACTCCTGGAGATGTACGGGGACCCGGCGCTCGACGAGAAGCCGGCGCTGCTCGGCAAGCGCGGCGGCGCGTTCTACTCCGAGGCCGCCGTGGACCTGGCCGCGTCCTTGCTGGGCGGCGGGGGATCGCCGTACCAGGTGGTGAACACGTACAACAACGGCACACTGCCGTTCCTGCCGGACGACGCCGTGATCGAGGTGCAGGCGGCGGTGGGCTCGCAGGGGGCCGTGCCCCTGCCCGTCGCCCCGCTCGACCCGCTGTACGCCGGGCTGATCGCGAACGTGACCGCGTACGAGGACCTGGCCCTGGAGGCGGCGCTGCGCGGCGGCCGCGAGCGGGTGTTCAAGGCGCTCCTCGCGCACCCCCTGGTGGGGCAGTACGCGTACGCCGACGGGCTCACCGACCGGCTGATCGCGCACAACCGGGAGCACCTCGCGTGGGCGTGAACCTGAACGGGGTCCTCCTCGCGATCGACGCGGGGAACAGCAAGACCGACGTCGCGGTCGTCTCGCCGGACGGCACCGTCCTCGGCGCGGCGCGCGGCGGCGGGTTCCAGCCCCCGGTGGTGGGGGTGGCGCCGGCGGTCGACGCGCTCGCGGAGATCGTCGGGCGGGCGTGGGAGCAGGCCGGCGGCGCCGGTCTCCCACCCCGGTTCGCCCATGTCTCCGCCTGTCTGGCCAACGCCGATCTGGCGGTGGAGGAGGCGGAGTTGGAACAGGCGCTGCGCGCGCGGCGGTGGAGCCGTTCCGTACGGGTGCGCAACGACACCTTCGCGATCCTGCGCGCCGGGCTCGACGAGCCGCGGGGCGTCGCCGTGGTGTGCGGGGCGGGCATCAACTGTGTCGGCATGACGCCGGACGGCCGTACCGCCCGCTTCCCCGCCATCGGGAAGATCTCCGGCGACTGGGGCGGCGGCAGCGGGCTCGCCGAGGAGGCGCTCTGGTTCGCGGCGCGTGCGGAGGACGGGCGGGGCGAGCCGACCGAGCTGGCGCGCACCCTGCCCGCGCACTTCGGGCTGCCGACGATGTACGCGCTGATCGAGGCGCTGCACCTGGGCCGTATCCCGTTCGAGCGGCGGCACGAACTGACGCCCGTGCTGTTCCGTACGAGCGCGGAGGGCGACGCGATCGCCCGGTCGCTGGTGCGCCGGCTCGCGGAGGAGGTCGTCGTGCTGTCGACGGTCGCCCTCGGGCGGCTGGGCCTGCTCGACGAGGAGGTGCCGGTGATGCTGGGCGGGAGCGTGCTCGCCGCGCGCCACCCGGAACTGGACGCCGGGATCGCGGAACTGCTGGCCGTGAAGGCCCCGAAGGCCGTGATCCGGGTCGTGACCTCGCCACCGGTCCTGGGCGCGGCCCTGCTCGCGCTCGACGAGGTGGCGGCGGGCCCCGAGGCCGCCGCGCGGCTGCGGGAGCACTACGGCGCCTGACGGCGCACGACCGGCGCGGGGCGTCCCGAAAGGGGCGCCCCGTCGTCGTGTTCACCCGTACGTGGTGGAACCGATTCCGGCCGGGCGGCGTATTCATAGCAGGGGGTTCGCCCGCGGGGGCGGCGCAGGGGTGAGGCACGATAGGAACAAGATCGCGTCAATCCTGGTGTGCGGGTGGGGCCGCTGAGGTCATACTGCCCTCCGGGCACTACGTCGGACCGAGGGGGAGGCCACGTTGACATACCCGCCGAATGCGCCCGCCGCCTCGGCGCCGGGCACCGCTCCGGTGCAGCCGGGACCCGGCGTGCCCGCACAGCAGTCGCCGCCGCCCGCCGCGATCCAGCCGGCCGCGACGCCTCCGCCCGGGCGGGGGGCCTGGGAGGAGGCGAGGGCGCGGCTGCGCCGCGCCGCCACGACCGAGCCCGGACGGCTGCAGATCCTCGGTGCCGTCCTGGCCCTGCTGGTCGTCGCGTTCGGGGGCGTCACCGCCTTCGAGGTCGCCGACCGGGCCTCCTCCGCCGACGACGTCGTGAGCCGCAGCCAGCCGCTGAGCGCCGACGCCGCCGACATCTACCGCTCCCTCGCCGACGCCGACACCGCCGCGGCCAGCGCCTTCCTGGCCGGCGCGCAGGAGCCCCCGGACGTCCAGAAGCGGTACGCCGACGACATCAGGACCGCCTCCCGTCTGCTGGTCAAGGCCGCCGCGAGCACCGAGGGGTCGACCGAGTCGAGCCGCGAGATCGCCACCCTCAACGAGCAGCTCCCCCGCTACACCGGCCTGATCGAGCGGGCCCGCGCCGCCAACCGGCAGGGGCTGCCGCTCGGCGGCGCCTATCTGCGGTACGCCAACCAGCAGATGACGAACGAGCTGCTGCCCGCCGCCGAGCGCCTCTACGAGGCGGAGACCGCGCGGCTCCAGCAGGACGACGAGGACGCCCGGGACCGGCCGTACCTCTCCCTCGCGCTCGGGATCCTCGCCCTCGCCGCCCTCGTGTGGGCCCAGCGCCGCAACTACGCCCTGACGAACCGGGTGTTCAACCACGGTCTCCTCGCCGCCACCGCCGCCTCCGTGGTCGTGCTGCTCTGGCTCGCGACGGCGCACACGCTCGCGCGCACCGAGCTGGACGACGCCCGCGAGCACGGGCAGAGCTCGCTCCAGGTCCTCACCACCGCCCGGATCAGCTCCCTGAAGGCCAGGGCCAACGAGAACCTGGCCGTGGTCTCGCGCGGCGCGGTCCTCACCGACGACGGCAAGAACGACAAGTACGAGACGGACTACACCGGCAGCATGGCGGCGCTGACCGACGCGCTCGCCACGGCGCGGGAGCGCGCCGACGACGACGCCGGCCGCGTCCCGCTGGACGAGGCGGCGGACCGTACGGCCGAGTGGCAGAAGCGGCACAAGGTCGCGCGGGCGGCGGACGACTCGGGCGACTACGAGGGCGCCGTGACCCGGATCATCGGCTCGAAGGACTCCACCGGGCAGTCCTTCGACCAGGTCGACGCCGCCCTGAAGCGGGCCCTGGACCACGAGCAGTCCGAGTTCACGCGCGCCGCCGAGGACGGCAGGGGCGCGCTGACCGCGCTCCCGCTGGGTGCGGCCGCTCTCGGGATACTGGGCGCCGCCGGCGCCGTCGTGGGAATCAACCGCAGGCTGTCGGAGTACCGGTGAGAGGGGGCGGGATGCGGAACGGCGTCGACGGCGCGAGGATGCACGGCCCGGCCGGGTCCGGCGGTCCCCTCCGGGGCAGGCGCCCGCTCGCCCGCCTGCGCGGCTGGGGCGGGGTGGCCGCGATGGCGGTGGCCTGCGGCCTGACCGCCTCCCTGACCCTGCTGCCGCTCACCCACAGCGCCCGCGGCGACTCCGGCGGGACCGCGGTGACCGGTCCGGGCATCGGCATCGGCGTGCCGATCAAGGCGGACACCTGCGAGAAGCCGGAGGCATCCCTCAGCCCCTCCCCGGCCGGTGGCCCCTCCATCGACGCCATCAAGGCGCGCGGGAAGATCGTCGTGGGCGTCGACCAGTCCAGCTACCGCTGGGGATACCGGAATCCGTCCACGCGCACGCTCGAAGGCTTCGACATCGACCTCGCCCGGGCCATCGCCAAGGACATCCTCGGCAGCGAGGACGGGATCATCTTCCGGGCCATCCCGACCAACCAGCGGATCGCGGCCCTGGAGAGCGGCAAGGTCGACCTCGTCGTCCGGACGATGACGATCAACTGCAAGCGGATCCAGCAGGTCGCCTTCTCCACCGCCTACTTCCAGGCCGGCCAGCAGGTCCTCGCGCCCAAGGTCTCCACGATCACCGGGTACGACTCCTCGCTCAGCGGCAAGCGGGTCTGCACGGCCGAGGGCTCCACGGCCTACGAGGCGCTGGAGAGCAACTCCTTCGGTGCCACGTTCAAGGACGAGGCCGACGGCACCAAGGACGACAAGGACCTGCTGACGGTCCCGAACCAGCTCGACTGTCTGGCGCGGCTCCAGCTGGGCGAGGTGGACGCCGTCGTCACGGACAACGCGCTGGCGGCCGGCCAGGCCGCGCAGGACCCGGCGGTCGAGCTCAAGGGCAAGCCGTTCACCACGGAGTTCTACGGCGTCGCCGCCAAGCTCGGCAACGACGACCTGGTCCGCCGGGTCAACCACGTCCTCGTCCAGTACCGGCAGGGCCCTTGGCAGAAGGCGTACGACGACTGGCTCAAGGCGGACCTGCCCGGGATATCCGGGCCGCCCGCACCCACGTACAAGTAGAGCGAGAGGTGATCGATGGGCGTCGCGGGCACCCCCGGGCCTGTGATGGACCGGGACGAGGTGGACCGTGCGCTGGCGCGGCTCGGCGCGGAGCACAAGGCGATCGAGGACTCGCTCCTCGCTCTCCAGGACCACGCGGGCCGCAGGCTGCTGGAAGGCGCCGAGCTGACCGGCACGACCCGGGAACGCTGGCAGTCCACCGAGCGGACGATCACCCTGCTCTGGACGTACTTCGACGCGTACACCGGCGCGCTGAGCGAAGCCCGTGAGCTGCGGGCGCGGCGTCGCTGGTCCAGTCGCGAGGACCTGGAGGAGCTGACCGAGCGGCTGCGCGGCGAGAGCGTGCTCGTCTCGGGCGGGGCGCGGCAGGAGGCCGGGCTCTCCGAGCGGTTCACGCTGTCACGCCTTGTGGAACGGATGAACGAGCTGTACGCCTCCTCGCTCGACATGGTCGTGACGGCCGACGCCGTCTGGTCCGCGCTGCCCGCCCGGATAGATCTGCTCGCCGCCGAGCTGGGACGTACGCGCTCGCTGGCGCACTCGGTCGGTGTGCGGCCCGGGGAGCACCCGGCCGGCGACGAGCTGGAGTCCATCACGGCCGAGCTGACCGCGCTGCGTGCGCAGGTCGTCACCGACCCGCTGTCCTTCTGGCGGCCGGCGCAGGGCAGTTCGGCGCCCGGCGGCGGACGGCCGGACACCGAGCGGTACGACCGGGCGGCGCGGGCCCTGGAGGACATCCGGCGGGAGATCGAGGCGGTCCTCGCGGTCCGGCAGGACTCCGAGGAGCGACTGCTGCGGCTGCGGGACGTGCTCTCGCGGGCCGACCGGACGCTCGCCGAGGCCCGGGCGGCGCGGGGCGAGGTCCTCGCCAAGATCGCCGCCTCCGAGGTGCCGGCCGTCAGCGGTCCGCCGACGGCCCTCCAGGAACGGCTCGCGACGGCCGCCGAGTACCGCAGGCACGCCCAGTGGCACCGGCTGTCCCCGCTCCTGGAGTCCCTGGAGCGGGAGGCCGAGGACGAACTGCTGCGCGCCCGTGAGTCCTTGTCCGCCGTCACGGCGCCGCTCGCGGTCCGCGCCGAGCTGCGCGGCCGGCTCGACGCGTACAAGGCGAAGGTCGCCCGCCTCGGCGCGGCGGAGGATCCGCTGCTGATCGAGCGGTACGACGCGGCGCGCCGGATGCTGTGGAGCGCGCCGTGCGACCTGCGGGTCGCCGAGCAGGCCGTGCTGCGCTACCAGCAGGCCGCGGCGGAGGTTCTGTCCGGCCCCAGAGATGCCAGGGGGAGTCAGTGGTGAGTGGTGAGGCAGTGGTGAGCGCCTGTCAGCGCCCCTCGTGCGAGGGTGCGTACGAGGATATGGGTGGCGGCGAGCTGTACTGCGACACCTGCGGTCTCGCCCCGGTCGTCGCGCCCGGCGGTCAGCTCCAGTCCAACCCCACCGGTCTGGCCGTGCCCGGCAAGGAGTCGGGTTCGTCGCGGTCGAGTTCGCGGGCCTCGGCCCGCAGCTCCTCCCGTTCCTCCCGCTCCTCGACGTCGCGCCGCTCGGTCTCCGGGCGGCTCTCGCGCGCGCTGTCGGGCGGGAACAGCAGCCGCTCGGTCTCGGTGCGCAGCTCCGGCTCGTCGACGGCGCAGTCCGGGCGGAACCGGCTGGGCGCCGGCCTGGTCTCGATCCCGGAGGTGCCGCGCCCGGACCCGCGTGCCGCGGTGATGGAGAAGCCCGAGGTTCCCGAGCGGAAGCGATTCTGCTCGCGCTCGGACTGTGGCGCCCCGGTGGGCCGTTCGCGCGGTGACCGGCCGGGCCGTACGGAGGGCTTCTGCACCAAGTGCGGGCACCCGTACTCCTTCGTGCCGAAGCTGCGCGGCGGAGACATCGTGCACGGGCAGTACGAGGTGGCGGGCTGTCTCGCGCACGGCGGGCTCGGCTGGATCTACCTCGCCGTCGACCGGGCGGTCTCCGACCGGTGGGTGGTGCTCAAGGGCCTGCTCGACACGGGCGACCAGGACGCGATGGCCGCGGCGATCTCCGAGCGTCGCTTCCTCGCCGAGATCGAGCACTCCAACATCGTCCGGATCTACAACTTCGTCGAGCACCTCGACCAGCGCACCGGCTCCCTGGACGGCTACATCGTCATGGAGTACGTCGGCGGCAAGTCGCTCAAGGAGATCGCCAACGACCGCCGGACGCCCGACGGGCGGCGCGACCCGCTGCCGGTGGAGCAGGCGTGCGCGTACGGGATCGAGGCGCTGGAGGCGCTCGGTCACCTGCACAGCCGGAACCTGCTGTACTGCGACTTCAAGGTCGACAACGCGATCCAGAGCGAGGACCAGCTCAAGCTGATCGACATGGGCGCGGTCCGGCGGATGGACGACGACGAGTCGGCGATCTACGGGACGGTGGGCTACCAGGCGCCGGAGGTGGCCGAGGTCGGCCCGTCGGTGGCGAGCGACCTGTACACGGTGGCGCGCACGCTGGCGGTGCTGACCTTCGACTTCCAGGGTTACACCAACGTCTTCGTGGACTCGCTTCCCGACCCGGACCACATCGAGGTCTTCCGGACGTACGAGTCGTTCTACCGGCTCCTGGTGCGGGCGACGGACCCGGATCCGGCGCGCCGGTTCGCCTCCGCGCAGGAGATGGCCGAGCAGCTGACGGGGGTGCTGCGCGAGGTCGTGGCCCTCCAGTCGGGCCGGCCGCGCCCGGCGCTCTCGACGCTGTTCGGGACGGAACTGAAGGTCACGGACACGGAGTTGTTCGCGGAGCTGACGGAGGACGTGTCGGTCCTGGGCGCCCGGGAGGCCCGGCGGAGCCGCGGAGGCCGTACGGGCGCGGCGGCGCTCACCGGCGGGGCTGCGGGTGGCGGGGCCGTCGGCACGGTCGTGGGTGGGCCGGTCACGGGTGGGACCTCCGGCATCGGTCTGCCACCGGGCGGGCCCTTCCTCAGACCCCTCGACGGGCGGGCCTGCGCGCTCGCGCTGCCCGTGCCCCGGGTGGACCCCGGAGACCCGAACGCCGGGTTCCTCGCCGGTCTCATGGCCTCCGCGCCCGCCGAGCTGATCAGCGCCCTGCACCACGCGCCCGCGCCCTCCCTGGAGTTGCGTCTGCGTGAGCTGCGGGCCCGCCTGGAGATGGGCGATCTCGGCTCCGCCGGGCGCGCGCTGGCCACGCTGGAGGAGCAGGTCCCGGACGACTGGCGGGTGGTCTGGTACCGCGGCCTCACCTCCCTGGTGACCGGCGACCACGCGAACGCGGCCCTGTCCTTCGACGCGATCTACGACGCGTTCCCCGGGGAGCCCGCGCCCAAGCTGGCCCTCGGCATCTGCGCCGAGATACTCGGCCAGCTGGACAACGCCGCGGAGTACTACCGCCTGGTGTGGGCGACCGATCCGAGTTACGTCAGCTCCGCGTTCGGGCTCGCCCGGGTGCAGCTCGCGGCCGGCGACCGCACCGGAGCCGTACGCACGCTGGAGTCCGTACCGGAGGCGTCCATCCACTACACGGCGGCCCGGGTCGCGGCCGTACGGGCCCGGCTGCGGCGCCGGCCGCCGAACGAACCGCTCGGCGCGGATCTGACGGCGGCGGCCGCGCAGGTCTCCGCGCTCCAGGGCTTCGGTCTGGACGCGGTGCGCCGCGAGCGATTGTCGACCGAGGTCCTCGGCACGGCGCTCGACTGGGTACTCTCCGGAAGTCCCGGAGCGGGACCGGGCGGCACGCACCTGCTCGGCAGCGAACTGGACGAGCGCGGACTGCGCTTCGGCCTCGAACGCTCGTACCGGGTGCTCGCCCGGCTCGCTCAGCGGGGCGAGGAGAGGATCGAACTGGTGGAGCGGGCCAACCGTTTCCGCCCCCGGACGTGGGTGTGAGGATGTCCCAGATGCCCCAGCACGATCTCTCCGCCTGCCCCGGGTGCGCGGAGCCGCTGGATTCGGGTGACCGGTTCTGCGGGGCGTGCGGATACGACCTGTCGGCCGTACCGGCGCCGCCGGCGGACCGCCCGACGGTGGCGATCGGCACGCCCGTGAACTGGCCCGACGCCCCACCCCGCGACCCCGGCTCCCTCTCGACGGTGACCCAACACCCGGGCGACCTCCCGGGCACGGACTCGGGCGGCCACGACCTCCCCCCGACACCCGGCGGCCCGGCCTACGGAGCCCCGGCGGCCGGCGCCGCGCCGGGCCCCACCGCCCGTGCCGAAGGCCCCGGCCCGCTGCCCCAGGGACCTGCGGGTTCCGCCGCCCCGGCGGCGGGTGCCTCCTGGGAGACGGGCGCCGCGCCCGGTGCCGTCGCGTCCGGACGGGATATGGCGACCGTGCCCGTTCGTACGGACGGGCCGCACGCGGCCGCGACGTCCGGCAGCGGTCTCGCGGCGCTCGCCGCCGGGACTCCGGAGCCGCCCGCCCCGACCCCGGCCGTCCCCGACGGCGACTTCGCGCTCGCCGCTCCCGACCCCCGTACCGTCCCTCCGACGGCGACCCCGCCCGCCGGGACGAAGCTGTGCGTCGCCTGCCGCGCCGGGCACGTGGATCCCGACGGCTACTGCGAGAACTGCGGCCACGCCCAGCCGCGCGAGCGTGACCACATGGAGCAGGAGCTCTCCACGGTCGCCGCCGTCAGCGACCGCGGCCTGCGCCACCACCGCAACGAGGACGCGTTCGCCGTCTCGGCCACCGCGCTCCCCGACGGCTCCCCCGCCACCCTCGCGATCGTCTGCGACGGCGTCTCCTCCGCGACCCGTCCCGACGAGGCGTCCGCCGCCGCCGCGAGCGCGGCCGGGCAGACGCTGCTCACGGCCCTGCCGCGCGGCACGCACCCGCAGCAGGCCATGCACGAGGCGATCGTCGCCGCCTCGGAGGCGGTCAACGCCCTGGCCGAGGAGCCCGGTCAGGGCGGCATGGAGCACGATCCGCACCGCCACCAGAACGCCCCCGCCTGCACCATCGTCGGCGCGGTCGTCGCCGACGGGCTGCTGATCGTCGGCTGGGTCGGCGACAGCCGCGCCTACTGGGTGCCGGACGACCGCACCTCCCCGCCCGCCCGGCTCACCCAGGACGACTCCTGGGCGGCCCAGATGGTCGCCGCGGGCCTGATGAACGAGGCCGAGGCGTACGCCGACGAGCGCGCCCACGCCATCACCGGCTGGCTCGGCGCCGACGCGTACGAACTGGAACCGCACACCGCCGCGTTCAAGCCCGACCGGCCCGGCGTGGTCGTGGTCTGCACCGACGGCCTCTGGAACTACGCGGAGGCCGCCGAGGACATGGCCAGGGTCGTGCCACCGGACGCCGCAGGACGGCTGCTGCACGGCGCCCAGGTCCTGGTCGGCCACGCCCTGGACGGCGGGGGCCACGACAACGTAACAGTGGCGCTGCTGCCGTTCGCCCTCTCCCCGCAAGGGGCAGGATCGGCCTGACCGGCCGCCGCCCCCTGTCCTTCCTCCCCCGACCCACCCGCCCCCTGTCACGCTTGTTGTCGAGGAGCTTCAATCCATGGCGAACTTCTCCAAGTCGAACGTGCCGCAGTTCTCGGTGGACGTGTACCAGAACGAGTTCCTGCCCGAGGGCGGCCGTGAGGTCAACGCCATCGTCACGGTCACCTCGACCGGCGGGGGCACCACCGGCGGTGCGGCGCTCGGGGGAAGCGGGACCGGCGCCGACGCCGCCGTGGTGATCATGGTCGACTGCTCCGGTTCGATGGACTACCCGCCGACCAAGATGCGCGGCGCGCGGGACGCGACGTCCGCCGCCATCGACGCCCTGCGCGACGGCACCTCCTTCGCCGTCATCGCCGGTACGCACGTGGCGAACGAGATCTACCCGGGCAACGGCGGCCTCGCCGTCGCCGGCCCCGCGACCCGAGGCCAGGCCAAGGACGCGCTGCGCCGGCTGAGCGCGGGCGGCGGCACCGCGATCGGCACGTGGCTGCGCCTCGCGGACCGGCTGCTCGCCTCCGCCGACGTGTCGATCCGGCACGGCATCCTGCTCACCGACGGCCGCAACGAGCACGAGGCGCCGGGGGACCTGCGGGCCGCCTTGGACGCCTGCGCGGGCCGGTTCACCTGTGACGCGCGGGGCGTCGGTACGGACTGGGAGGTCAAGGAGGTCACCGGCATCGCCTCCGCCCTGCTCGGCACGGCCGACATCGTGGCCGACCCGAAGGGCCTGTCGGCGGACTTCACCACCATGATGGAGAACACCATGGGCAAGGAGGTCGCGGATGTCTCGCTGCGCCTGTGGACCCCGGTCGGGGTGGAGATCCGCTATGTGAAGCAGGTCGCGCCCACGGTCGAGGAGCTGACCGGCCGGCGGACCGAGGCCGGTCCGCGGGCCGGCGACTACCCGACCGGTTCGTGGGGCGACGAGTCGCGCGACTACCACGTCTGCGTCCACGTCCCCCAGGCCCAGATCGGCCAGGAGATGCTCGCCGCCCGCGTCTCGCTCATCGTCCCGGACCCGGCGGGCGGCACTCCGCGCACGCTGGGACAGGGCCTGGTACGGGCGGTGTGGACGGACGACATGGCGATGTCCACGTCGATCAATCCGCAGGTCGCGCACTACACGGGCCAGGCCGAACTGGCCCAGGTCATCCAGCAGGGCCTGGACGCGCGCAAGTCCGGCGACCACGACGGGGCGACGGCCAAACTGGGGCGCGCGGTGCAGCTGGCGGCCGCCTCGGGCAACGAGGACACTGCGAAACTGCTTTCGAAGGTGGTGGACGTCGTCGACGCGGCGACCGGTACTGTGCGTTTGAAGGCGAAGGTCGCGGAAGCGGACGAGATGACTCTCGAGACCCGCTCCACCAAGACGGTTCGCGTCAAGAAGTAGCCCGGCCAGGAGGGCCGGACGACGAGAGGGGGAAGCACCGACATGCCGACCTGCCCGAACGGACACCAGTCGGTTTCCGACGACTGGTGCGAGGTCTGCGGCCACCGCATGGCCGGGGCGGGTGCGCCGGCGGGTGCCGTACCGCCGCCTCCCCCGCCGCCTCCTCCCGCGTACGGCTATCCCGGCCCTGGGGGCCCCAGCGGTCCTGGCGGTCCCGGCGGTCCCGGGGGTTACGACCCGAACGCGACCGCCCAGGCGGAGCTCTGCCCGCAGTGCCGCACCCCGCGCGAGGCCATGGCCCCGTTCTGCGAGGAGTGCCGCTGGAACTTCCAGACCAACACGGCGACCTCGTACACGCCGGTGGCTCCGCCCTCCTCGCAGCAGAGCCCGCCGCCGGGCCTCAACCTGCCGCCGGGCTTCCAGTCGCCGCCGCGCCCGCCGCAGCCACAGCAGCCTCAGCCGTCCCAGCCGCCGCAGCAGCAGCCGGATCCGTACGAGTACCAGAGCTCGCGGCCCTCGCAGATGAACCGGCCCGCGGAGCCGCTGTCCGCCGACCCCACGCACCACCAGGCGCCGCCGCAGCGTCCGCCGATGCAGCAGCAGCCGCCCCAGGCTCCCCAGCAGCATCAGGGACCGCCGCCGCAGGCCCCCCAGGCACCGCACGGGTTCCAGCAGCAGGGCACGCCGCAGCCTCCGCCGTCCTTCTTCCAGAGCCCGCCGCCCTCACAGCAGGCGCCTCAGCCGCCCGCTCCGCAGGCCCCGCCGCGGCAGCAGCCGGGCAGGGCCGACGACGACTGGATGCTGCCGCCGCCCTCGCAGCCCCAGGCGCCGCCGCAGGCACCGCAGGCGCCCCCGATGCAGCAGCAACACGCCCCGCAGCAGCCCCACCAGCACCAGCCGCAACAGCACCAACAGCCGCAGCAGCAGTTCCAGCAGCAGCGGCCGGCCGCCGGCTGGTCGGCGTACATCGGGCCGGACCGCGACTACTTCATGGCGATGATGCAGCGCAGCGGCCCGGAGGCCTCGGGCCTGAACCTGCCCGCCTACTCCCCCGAGCAGCACCTGCCCCTCCAGGGCAACCAGGTCAGCATCGGCCGCCGCCGGCACTCCACCGGCGAGTCCCCCGACATCGACCTCTCCGTGCCGCCGGAGGACCCGGGCGTCTCGCACCAGCACGCGGTGCTGGTGCAGCAGCCGGACGGATCGTGGGCGGTGGTGGACCAGAACTCCACCAACGGCACCACGATCAACGGCGGCGAGGAGCCGATCCAGCCCTACGTCCCCGTCCAGCTCCAGGACGGCGACCGGGTGCACGTCGGCGCGTGGACGACGATCACCGTGCGCCGCGGATAACCCTCGCCTCATCGGCTCGGCAGTGGCCAGGCGTACGGCCCCTCGGGGTCGTCCAGCCAGGCCCACTGCCGCCCCGCGCTCACCGTCACCCCGAAGCGCTCCCGCTCCGGCCGCCCCTCGCGCTGCCAGAGCGAGAGCGCTTCGCGCGCGTCCAGGCTCCCCTCGGCCAGCGTGAACAGGAAGCGGAACCGGTCGTCCTCGTACGCCTGCCGGGGCAGCCCCATCGGCCGGGCGCGCGGGAAGCGGGCGTGGCCGCCGCGCAGGGCGACGAAGTACGCGGAGGTGGGCAGGAACCGCCCCTCCGCATGGTCCCCGCGCACCCGTAGGAGCACCAGACCGGTGGACAGCGGTGTCAGGACGAGGGCGTCGGGGCGGCACTGGGCGAGCCAGGCGTACGGGATCGACGGCAGGGTGCAGGTGGCGACGATCCGGTCGAAGGGGGCGCGCTCGGGGCAGCCACGGGCGCCGTCGCCCGTGATCACGGTGGGCCTGTATCCGGCGGCGGCGAGATGGGCGCGGGCGGACGCGGTGATCTCCTCGTCCAGGTCGACGGTGGTGACGTGCTCCGCGCCGAGCCGGTGGCAGAGCAGGGCGGCGTTGTAGCCGGTGCCGGCGCCGATCTCCAGGACGTCGTGTCCGTCCCGTACGTCCAGCGCCTCCAGCATCTCGGCCATCAGGGACGGCTGGCTGGAGGAGGAGACCAGCTCCCCGTCCCGCACCCGGGTGGCCAGCGGCTCGTCCTGGTAGGCCCCGCGCAGCCAGCGGGCACGGCGGGCGGGGTCGGCGTGGCCGGACCAGAGCCGCTCGTAGCCGCCGGCCCCGGCGACGTAGTAGGAGGGGACGAACAGATGCCGGGGCACCTCGGAGAAGGCCGCGCGCCAGGCGGGGTCGCACAGCGCGCCGTACGCCTCGATCTCCCGCACCAGCTCCCGTCGCTCCCGCGCGCCGTCCTCGGCGAAGGCATCCCCGTGTGCGCCCATGCCTCCACTGTCCTGCGCGGCGGGTGAGGAGGCGAGAGGCCCGGGGGGGGCAGCGGGCCAGTGGTCCTAGACCTCCGGTCCTCGGTCGGAGCATCTGAGACGATGGAGCGGTGATGGAGATTCCGCGCGGCACACTTCAGGAGCAGACCTTCTACGAGCAGGTGGGTGGCGAGGAGACCTTCCGGCGTCTCGTCCGCCGCTTCTACCAGGGGGTCGCGGAGGACCCCCTGCTGCGCCCGATGTACCCCGAGGAGGACCTCGGCCCGGCGGAGGAGCGCCTCGTGCTCTTCCTCATCCAGTACTGGGGCGGTCCCCGCACCTACAGCGACCACCGCGGCCACCCCCGGCTGCGGATGCGCCACGCGCCGTTCACGGTCGACAGGGCGGCTCACGACGCCTGGCTGAGGCACATGCGGGACGCGGTGGACGAGCTCGGCCTGGCGCCCGAGCACGAGAGCCAGCTGTGGAAGTACCTGACGTACGCGGCGGCGTCGATGGTGAACGCCGCGGACTGACGCCGTCCGGAATCCCCGCGCCGTCCGCGGACTGACGCATTCCGGAGTCCGGGTCCCGGATAACGGTCACGATCGCGTCAAGGCCCTGTGCAAGCGGTTACCAGGGCACGTGCCCTCTGAAAGCATCGGATGAACGTTCGGTGGGCTTCAGGGGGATGGGTGACCGGGTTCGTACTTCTGCGTGTCAGGGCCCACCGGTTGCTGCTCGCCGCGGCGCTCCTCGCCGTGCTGCTGACCACCTCCGTGCTGGCCGCGCTCGCCGCCTTCTCCGGCTCCGTCGGCAACGCCGCCCTCCAGGGCACCCTGCGGGGCCGGGCCGCGCCCGCCGCCGCGCTGGTCGTCACCGCGCAGGTGCCGGTGGCCCAGCGGCAGAGCGCCGACGCGGCCACGCGCGAGGCGGCCGGCCGGACCTTCGACGGGCTGCCGGTGGACGTACAGAAGCTCGAGCTCTCGGGGCCGTACGCGCTGCCCCGCGGCCTCCAGGATCCGGCCGCACGCCTGGGCGAACCCGACCTCACGCACCTCGCCGCCCTCGACCGTTCGCGCCTCACCCTGGTGAAGGGCGCCTGGCCCGGCGCCGGCGTTGCCGGGGGAACCGTCGACGTCGCGGTGCCCGAGGCGTCGGCGGAGCGGCTGCGGATCGGTCCGGGAAGCGTGCTCGATCTCACCGACCGGCTCGGCGGCAAGCCGGTCGAGGCCCGCGTCACCGGCCTCTACCGGCCCACCGATCTCACCGACCTCTACTGGCAGCTGGACCCGGCGGGCGGGCGCGGCGTGAGGACCGTCGTCTTCACGACGTACGGTCCGCTGGTCGCCGACCCCGCCGTCCTCGGCTCCGGGCGGGTCACCTCGGGCGAGACGTCCTGGCTGGCCACCGCCGACTTCACCGGGGTCACCACCGGCCGGATGGAGGCGCTGCGCGCCACCGCCACGGCGGAGCCGAAGGCGCTCGCCGCCGACACGTCCCCCTTCGGCGGCACCGTCACCGCGCACACCTCGCTGCCGACCGTCCTCGAACGGACCGATCGGGCCCTGCTCGTCTCCCGGTCCACCCTGATGATCGTCGCCGTGCAGCTGGTACTGCTCGCCGCGTACGCCCTGCTGCTCGTCGCCCGACTGCTGAGCTCCGAGCGGTCGGGAGAGACGGCGCTGCTCCGGGCCCGCGGCGGTTCGCGACGCCGGATCGCCTCGCTCGCCGCCGTCGAGGCGCTGCTGCTCGCCCTTCCCGCCGCCGTGCTCGCCCCGCTCCTCGCGGGTCCGCTGACCCGGCTGCTCGTCGACCGGTCCTCGCTCGCCGCACTGGGCGTACGGCTCGACGACGCCCCTCTCGGCCAGGTGTCCCTCGTCGCGGCGCTCGTCGCCGTGTGCTGTGCGGCCGCTGTCGTGGCGCCCGCGCTGAGCACGGGGGACGGCGGGGTGGTGAAGCTCCGCAAGGGGCGTACGGCCGCGCTGCCCGCGCCGGTACGAGCCGGGGCCGACGTCGGTCTTCTCGTCGTCGCGGCGGTCGCCTACTGGCAGCTTGAGCGGCAGACCGGGGCCTCCGCGGACGCCTCCGCGGACGCGGGTGTCGGCGCGGGGGGCGGCGCGCTCAGCGGCGACCGGGGCGGCTCCCTCGGCATCGATCCCCTGCTCGTGGCCGCCCCCGCGCTCGCGCTGCTGGCCGGCACCGTCCTGACCTTGCGTCTGCTGCCGCCCCTGGCCAGGCTCGCCGAGCGGCGCGCCGCCGGTGGCCGCGGGCTGCCGGCCGCGCTCGCCGGCTGGCAGTTCAGCCGCCGGCCGCTGCGCGGAGCGGGGCCGGTGCTGCTCCTCGTCCTCGCCGTCGCGATGGGGATGCTCGCCATCGGGCAGAGCGCCTCCTGGGACCGCTCGCAGGAGGACCGGGCCGACTTCCGTACGGGAACGGCGCTCCGGGTCCTGACCGGTGGCACCCCCGACCCGGCCGGGGCCGGGCGCTACGCGGCGCTGCCCGGGGTCGCTTCGGCCGCCCCCGCGCACCGCGCCACCACGGACGTCGCCGGCAACCGGACCGCGACGATCCTCGCCCTGGACACGCGGCACGCCGCCGACGGGTTCCTGCTCCGCGACGACCTCGCCGACCGGCCCACCTCCGCCCTGCTGACGTCACTGGCCCCGAAGGACGCTCCCCGTCCGGGGCTCGCCCTGCCCGCCGGCAGCCGCGGCCTGGCTCTCGACCTGCGGCGCGCGGCGCCGCCCGGCACGGCGGCGGTCCAGGTGACGGTCGTCCTGGAGGACCGCCACGGCACTCCGTACCGTCAGCTCCTCGGGCCGCTTCCGGCCGACGGGAAGCCGCACCGGCTCGCTCTCGACCTCGGCCCCGAGGGAACCGGCCCGTCGCCCGCGGGCGTGCTGAACCTGACCGGCGTGGAGCTGGACGGGCAGAGCGCCGTGGGTCCCGGCGGACAGCAGACGTTCGCCGTCGAGCGCCTCGTCTCGCTCCACGACGGCGGCGAGCGCCCGCTCGACGCCGCCCGCTCCCTGGCCTCCTGGGCCACGAGCTACCGCCAGACGTCGAACGGCGAGTGGCAGAACCCGCTCCCGCTCACCGGGCGGTCCGGAGCCGCCACGCCGTACGCGGTCGGATTCGCCGTCGCCGGTGTCGCCGGTCCCGAGGACTTCACCGTACGGATCGCCGCACCGCGGCCCGCCCCGCCGCAGACGCTGCGCGGGGTGGCGAGCCACGCCTTCCTCGCGGCGGCGGGAGCGAAGAAGGGCGACCGGGTCGAGGTGTCCCTCGGCGACCTGCCTCTGCGGGTGACCATCGTGGACAGCGTCCCGGAGCTGCCCACCACGGGCGCCGGGGCCCAGGTCGTGTCCGCGACCGCGCCGTCCGTCACCCCCGACGACGGGGGCGCGCTCCTCGTCGATCTGCGCGCGGCCAATCAGTTCCTCGCCACCGACCGCACCGCGACCCTGCCGCCCACCGAGTGGTGGCTGACCACCGCGCCCGGCCGGACCGACGAGGTCGCCCGGACGTTGCGCGCCCGCCCCGACGCCGATCCCGGCCAGGTGCTCGTACGGGACGAGGCCGCCGCCGAACTCCTCGGCGACCCGCTCGGCGCGGGCCCCAACGCCGCCCTCATGGCGGTGGCGGCGGCCGCCGCGGCGCTCGCGGCGGTCGGCTTCGCGGTCAGCGCGGCCGGCTCGGCCCGTGAACGGTCCGCCGAGTTCGGTGTGTTGCGGGCGCTCGGAGCCCCGCGCCGCCAGCTGGCCCGACTGATCGCCGCCGAACAGGGCCTGCTCGTGGGCATCGGCCTGCTCGTGGGCGTCGCCCTCGGCGCCGTGCTGACCCGGGCCGTCGTCCCGCTGGTCGTCCTGACCGGGCAGGCGACCCGGCCCGTCCCCCGCGTCCTGGTCGAACTCCCGCCCGGACACGTGGCCCTGCTGCTCGCCGGGGTCGCCGCGCTGCCGCTGCTGATCGTCGCCACGATCGCGCTGCGCCGCACCGACCCGGCCGTGACCCTGCGCCACCAGGGAGACCAGTGATGCGTACCGATCAGCCGAGGAAGGCGACCGACATGCCCCGCAAGGACGGCAGACCCGCCCGCGCCGTGGCGCCCTGGGTGCGGACCCGGCTGCGGACCTCGCCGGGCACGGCGTGCGCCTTCGCGCTCCTCGTCCTCGTCACCGCCTTCCTCGCGGCCGCCCTCCCCCGGACCCTCGACGCGTACGAGACCGCGGGCCTGCGGCACGACATCGCCGCCGCCACGCCCCGTACCTCCGTCCTCGACATCACCGCTCCCCCACCGCCGCCCGACCTCTCGCAGCGCGCCCGCGAGCGCGGCATGGGTCCCGACGCGCTGGCCCGGCAGCGGACCGCGCTGGAGCGGCTGTTGCCGGAGCCGCTGCGCACCGACCCCGAGCAGTCGGTGCATGGGGTGCGGACCGTCAAACGGGCCGGTGGACTCGACCCCTGGCTGCCCCAGCCGTACGGGATCCCGCCCGAGTTCATGCTGGCCGCGCCGTCCGGGCTCGCCGGGCACGCGACGGTACGGGAGGGCCGGCTGCCCGCGAAGGCCGACCCGGCCAAGGGCACCGGCGAGGCGGCCGTCACCGCGGCGACGGCGACGGCGCTGCGGCTGAAGGTGGGTTCGGTGGTCCACCTGCCGTCCAAGTTCTCCTCGGACCCGCTCGCCGTCACCATCACCGGCATCGTCGACCCGGTGCGCCCGGAGGGCAGCTACTGGTCCGTCGAACCGCTGCTGCGGTCCCCCCTGTACGCCGTGGTCCCGCGCGGCGACGGCACGCAGTTCTTCTGGCAGGCCGCGCTGCTGCTCGCCCCGGAAGGCGGCCCGCTGCTGCTCTCGGGCACCGGCGAGCCGGAGCTGTACTGGCGTCTCGCCCCCACCTCCGGACACCTGACGGCCCAGGACGAGCCGCGGCTGAGCGCGGCGGTCGCCTCGCTCTCCGGCGGCCCCGACCTGGTGAAGGTGCGGGAGACGGTCGGCCGCACCGGCGCGGTCGCCACCGGTCTCGACGAGATCCTGGCGGGGTACCGCGGGATGCGTGCGGCGATCGCCCCGGTCGTCGCCGTTGCGGCGTTCGGCATCGGCGCGGTCGCGGCGGTCGTCCTGGCCATGACCGGCGGCCTGTTCGCCGCCCGGCGCACCTCCGAACTGGCGCTGCTGCGCTCGCGCGGCGGCTCGCTCGCCGGGATCGGCGTCCGGCTGCTCGGCGAGACGGCCGTCCTGGCCCTGCCCGCCGCCGCGCTCGGGCTGCTGCTGGCCACGCTCGCCTTCCCCGACGCCCGCTTCGTTCCGGCCCTGGCCGCGGCCGGCGCGGTGGCGCTTCTGGCCACGTCGGCGCTGCCGCTGCGGGCGCTGTTCCTGCACCGCAGGCCGCTCACGCACGGCGGCCGCGAGGATCTGGTCGACGCCCGCCCCTCCCGGGGCCGTACGGTCGCCGAACTCACCGTGCTCGTCCTGGCCGTCGGCGCGGTCGTCGCGCTGCGCCGCCGTGGTACGGAGGACTCCGGTGACCATCTCGTCAGCGCGGCACCGGTCCTGGTCGCGCTGATCGCCGCGCTGGTGCTCGTACGGCTGTATCCGCTGCCGCTGCGCTGGGCGGCCCGCCCGGCGCGCAGGCTGCGCGGGGCGGTCGGGTATCTCTCGCTCGCCCGGGCCGGGCGCTCCTCGGCGACCGGCGCGCTGCCGCTGCTCGCGCTCCTCGTGGCGCTGACGACGGCGGCGTTCGGCGGCTCGGTGCTCGCGGGGGTCGCCGACGCCCGCGACCGGGCCGCGCTCCTGGAGACGGGCGCCGACGCGCGGGTGACGGGGAGCGCCGACGGGGTGCCCCTGCCGACCGGTCTGACGACGGCGGTGCGCGGCGCGGCCGGGGTGCGGGACGTGACCGCCGTCCAGATCGAGTACGGCCTGCTGCTGCCGGCCGGGGCGGGTGGTTCGGCGGGGGCCGGGGCGGGCGGTACGGCGCAGGCAGGGGGCCGGTCCGCGCCGGGCGGTACGGCCGAAGCAGGGGGCCGGTCCGCGCCGGACGGTACGGCGGAAGCAGGGGCCCGGTCGGCGCCGGACGGTACGGCGGAAGCAGGGGCCCGGTCGGCGCCGGGCGGTACGGCGGAGGCCGAGGTCCGGTCCGCGCCGCTGGTGGGGGTGGAGCCGGAGTCGTACACCCGGCTCGCCCGGCAGACCGGCTTCGGCCCCTTCCCCGCCGGTCTGCTGAAGTCCACCGGTACGGGCGGCCGGATCGACCACCAGCGGGTCCTGCCGGCGATCGCCTCCCCGGCGGTCGCGGCGCGGCTCGGCGGTGAGCCGCAGAGCGTGACGGCGGCCGCGGGTGAGTTCAAGGTACGTGTCGTGGCGGTACGGTCCACCACGCCGGCCCTGCCCGGCGGGGACTTCCTGCTGGTCAACGCCGCCGACCTGACGCACCGGGCGGACACCGCACTGCTGGTGTCCGGCGCCGCGGTGGACGGGAAGGCGCTGCGGGCCGCGGTCGCGGCGACGTCGCCGGACCTCCCGGTGGTGCTGCGGACCGAGCGACGGGCCACCTATGTGGACTCGCCGATGCAGTCGGGCGCCGAGCGGATCTATCGGGCGGCGATCGGCGCGGGCGCCGGATACGCGGTGCTCGCCGTCCTGCTGTCCCTGCTGCAGTCGGCGCCGGAACGGGCCACGCTCCTCGCCCGGCTGCGGACCATGGGCCTGACCCGGCGGCAGGGCCGGCGGCTCCTCGGGCTCGAGGCGCTGCCGCAGGCGCTGCTCGCCTCGGTCGGTGGAACGCTCGTCGGCTGGGCGACGATCCTGCTGCTCGGGCCGGGCGTGGATCTGGTCCGGCTCTCCCTGGCGGCGGCCCCGGGGCTCGCCGGGCCGGCCGGCGCGACCCTGCGGGCGGACCCGTGGTCGCTGGGGCTGCCGGCGCTGGGCGTGGTGGTCCTGGCAGGGGTGGCGGCCGCCCTTCAGGCGTGGTGGTCGGCGCGCAGTGGCTCGATCAAGGAACTCAGGGCAGGAGACGCACGATGACCGACATCAGCCTTGCGGAGCTGGAGCAGCGGGCGACGGCGCACCGCGACCGGCCCTCGTACGGCCACGACGCGCTGATCGCCTGCGACCGGCTGGTACGGATCTTCACCACGGACGGGGTGGAGGTGCAGGCGCTCCAGGGGCTCGATCTCCTGGTGAAGGAGGGCGAGTTGATGGCCCTGGTGGGGGCGTCGGGCAGCGGCAAGTCGACGCTGATGAACATCCTGGCGGGCCTGGACGTGCCGACGGCCGGCGCGGCGAAGGTGGCGGGCTGCGATCTGCTGGCCATGGACGCGAAGGCGCGGCTGCGCTACCGGCGGGACGTGGTGGGCTTCGTCTGGCAGCAGACGGCGCGCAACCTCCTGCCGTATCTGACGGCGGCGCAGAACGTGTCGCTGCCGATGCAGTTGCGGGGGCGTTCTCGTCGCGCGGCGAAGGCCGAGCGGGCGGAGGACCTGCTCGCGATGCTGGACGTCCAGGACTGCCGGGACCGGCGGCCGCACCAGATGTCCGGCGGTCAGCAGCAGCGGGTCGCGATCGCGGTCGCGCTGGCCAACAACCCGTCGGTGCTGCTCGCCGACGAGCCGACCGGTGAACTGGACTCGGCGACGGGCGAACAGGTCTTCGCGGCCTTCCGCCGCGCCAACGAGGAGCTGGGCACGACGATCGTGATCGTCACCCACGACCAGGCGGTCGCCTCCGAGGTCCGCCGCACGGTCGCCATCCGCGACGGCCGCACCTCCTCGGAGGTCCTGCGCCGCACGGAGATCGACGCGGAGGGCCAGGAATCGCTGGTGGCGCGGGAGTACGCGATGCTCGACCGCGCGGGCCGGCTCCAGCTGCCGGCGGAGTACACGGAGACGCTGGGCATGGAACACCGCGTGCTGCTGGAGCTGGAGCAGGACCACATCGGTGTCTGGCCGGACGACAAGGAACCGAACGGCTGAGAACCGGAGGAGGGGGACCGCTGGGGCGGCGGTGGAACGAGGTCCCCGGTCACGGCGGGGAGGCGCGGGCGTGGCGCGGGGGCGTTGGCCACGGGCCACGGCGGAGGCGTCGCCCGCCTCGGCGCGGGCGGGGCGCGGTCGCGGGCGGCGGGGACGTCGCGGGGGGGCGCGGGCTCAGCCCGCGGGCGGCCGTCGCGCGGGCGCGGCACGCGGCGGAGGCATCGCGCGGGTGCGGGCTCCGGTCACGGCAGGCCGGCTGCGCGCCGGTCACCGGCTCGCGGTCGGCGTCCTGGTGGCCGGCCGCAGAGGGCGAGGGTGGGGTCGCGGCGCAGCACACACTGGTCAGCGCCTCCCCGCAAGCCCTGGCGGCAGCCGGCGGAACGGAACAAAGGAACAGCGGGTGCAGCCCGTCAGCGGTGAGGACGCGCGTCGGCCTCGGCCCGGGTCACCGGGACGGCGCGCCCGGGGTCACGGTCAGGGACATCGGTACGGAACGCAGCGCTATCGAGCCGTACGGAGTGCGCAGCCGGAGCCACGGCCCCGAGGCGAACAGCGCGACCGGCATCTTCTGCGGCGGCAGGAAGCCCAGCGACTGCGCGGCGTGCACGGCCCGCAGGGGCAGTCCCGTGTCGGCGAGGGTCCGGGACCAGATCTCGCGGCCGATGCGGTCGCGCTCGGCCCGGGTGCGCCGCTCCTCGGGCAACTCCTCGTCCCGCGCCCGGAATTCCGCGACCGCCGCCGCGACGGCGCCCCGCATCTCCGCGACGGCGGGCACTCCGGAGACCGGCTCCCAGCCGCCCCGAGGCGGCAGCACGCCGGCCCACGGCGGCCCGGTGACGGCGTCGGGGACGACGGCCTTGCCGGCCGACTCCTCGATGCCTTCGAGGAGCTCGCCGGCGGACACCGTGACGTCCAGATCCACCGCGTCGGCCAGCCGCGCCGTGCGGATGGCGAGCACCTCGAACGACGGCGGCCGCCCGAACACCGCGAGCGCCCCGCCCCCCGCCTGGAGGCGGACGGCGGCGGCGCGGTCGTAGTGGATCAGCCGGGCCAGGAAGGCGGCGAGGTCCGCCGCCTCCCTGGCATCGGCGAAGTGCAGCGGCGCGATCATGCGGCGGACGTCATCCCGTCGTCGACGTACTCCTGGAGGAAGGACCGCTCCTCGGCGGAGATACGGCGCGGCCGCTGCGCCTCCAGGTCGAAGGGCACGACGACCGTCGAGGCCCGTACGTAGACGACGTCCGGATCCTTGATCTCGTACGCGATCGTCAGCGACGCCGCGCCTATCTTCGTGACCCACGACTCGATGGTCACCGGCGCGTGCCGGTGGACCAGCGGCCGTACGTAGTCGATCTCGTGCCGGGCCACGACGGACCCGCCGGAGAACGACGGCGAACCGTCGCCCGGCGCCAGCCGGAACATGAAGTCGATCCGCGCCTCTTCCAGGTACCGCAGGAAGACGACGTTGTTGACGTGCCCGAAGGCGTCCATGTCCGACCAGCGCAGGGGACAGCTGTAGATATGACGCACGCTCAGCCTCGGGTCAGCTTCTTGTACGTGGCGCGGTGCGGACGGGCCGCGTCCGGGCCGAGGCGCTCGATCTTGTTCTTCTCGTACGACTCGAAGTTGCCCTCGAACCAGTACCACTTCGAGTCGCCCTCGTACGCCAGGATGTGCGTGGCGACCCGGTCCAGGAACCAACGGTCGTGGGAGATGACCACGGCCGCGCCGGGGAACTCGAGGAGCGCGTTCTCCAGCGAGGACAGGGTCTCGACGTCGAGGTCGTTGGTGGGCTCGTCGAGGAGCAGCAGGTTGCCGCCCTCCTTGAGCGTGAGCGCGAGGTTGAGGCGGTTGCGCTCACCACCGGAGAGGACACCGGCGGGCTTCTGCTGGTCCGGCCCCTTGAAGCCGAAGGCGCTGACGTACGCGCGCGACGGCATCTCGACCTGGCCGACGTTGATGTAGTCCAGCTCGTCCGACACGACGGCCCAGAGGGTCTTCTTGGGGTCGATGTTGGCGCGGGTCTGGTCGACGTAGCTGATCTTGACGGTGTCGCCGATCTTGACCGAACCCGAGTCCGGGGCCTCGAGACCCTGGATCATCTTGAACAGCGTGGTCTTGCCGGCGCCGTTCGGGCCGATGATGCCGACGATGCCGTTACGGGGCAGGGTGAAGGACAGGTCGTCGACGAGGACCTTGTCGCCGAACGCCTTGGAGAGGTTGTTGACCTCGACGACGACGGAGCCCAGACGCGGGCCCGGCGGGATCTGGATCTCCTCGAAGTCCAGCTTCCGCATCTTGTCGGCCTCGGCCGCCATCTCCTCGTAACGGGCGAGGCGCGCCTTGGACTTGGTCTGCCGGCCCTTGGCGTTGGAGCGGACCCACTCCAGCTCTTCCTTGAGGCGCTTGGCGCGCTTCTCGTCCTTGCGGCCCTCGACCTTCAGACGGGTGGCCTTCTTCTCCAGGTACGTGGAGTAGTTGCCCTCGTAGGGGATCGCGCGGCCACGGTCGAGCTCGAGGATCCACTCGGCGACGTTGTTCAGGAAGTACCGGTCGTGCGTGACGGCGACGACGGCGCCCGCGTACTTCGAGAGGTGCTGCTCCAGCCAGTTCACCGACTCGGCGTCGAGGTGGTTGGTGGGCTCGTCGAGGAGGAGCAGGTCCGGGGCCTCGATCAGCAGCTTGCAGAGCGCGACGCGGCGCTTCTCGCCACCGGAGAGGTTGGTGACCGGCCAGTCGCCGGGCGGGCAGCCCAGGGCGTCCATGGCCTGCTCCAGCTGCGCGTCGAGGTCCCAGGCGTTGGCGTGGTCCAGGTCCTCCTGAAGCTTGCCCATCTCGTCCATCAGCGCGTCCGAGTAGTCGGTCGCCATGAGCTCGGCGACCTCGTTGAAGCGCTTGAGCTTGCCCATGATCTCGGCGGCGCCGTCCTGGACGTTCTCCAGGACCGTCTTGGCCTCGTCCAGCTTCGGCTCCTGCATGAGGATGCCGACGCTGTAGCCGGGCGACAGGAAGGCGTCACCGTTGGACGGCTGCTCGAGGCCGGCCATGATCTTGAGGACGGTGGACTTACCGGCACCGTTCGGGCCGACCACACCGATCTTCGCACCGGGCAGGAAGCTCAGCGTCACGTCATCGAGGATGACCTTGTCGCCGTGCGCCTTGCGCGTCTTGCGCATCGTGTAGATGTACTCAGCCAAGAGAAACCGTCCGGCTAGGAGTGAGTGGGCAGATACACCCCATCTTGCCTGACCGCTACCCCGAGGCGGAAACCAGCATCGGGGCCACGGCCTGACCTGCGGGTTCTGGATCACCCCGCGGCGGGCTCGGCCGTACTCGGCGGAAGCACTCAGCCGAGGCTGAGTACGTACGCTCTGGTCGCTCATGGAGTGAGCCGGAACGCTGGGGCCATGCGACAACGACTTCGGCAGCGCGTCCCCCGGCTCTCGGTGCTCCTCGTGCCGGCCCTGGTGGCGGCGGCGGCATGGGCCGCCTGGCTGGGCTGGGACCAGCACCGTGACGTGCACCCTGACGGTTCCACGACCGGACCCTACGAGGCGTGGCAGGTGATCGGGCTCGTGCTGACCGTGCTCGTACCGGTGTACTGGGCGGCGTCCCGGCGCTCCGTCGAAGGTGCCGTGTTCCTCACCGCCCTCGGCACCAGCCTCGGCCTGACCGTCGCCGCCGTGTACGACTGGTCGGACGACGCCAGTGGTCTCTACATGATCGGCGCGGGGATGGTCATGGTGGGGAGCCTCCTCGTGACCGCCGCTGTTTCCGCCCTGATCGCCTCCGCGACACGCGGGCGTGCCGACCGTCGCCGCTGAGTGGCGGTACGTGTACGGACCGGTCTCAGGCGTTCCAGGTGGTGACGTCGTCGGTCATCCGGCAGGGCCATCCGGCAGAGGGTGGCGACCGGCCGGGGCCGCCGCCCATGCGCGACGGCCCCGGTGCGCGAGGTGCGCACCGGGGCCGTCGGGGGCCGTTCCTCGTGGGTTACTGGCCGGCGGTCTTCTTCTTGCGGAGGAAGAACACCGCGCCGCCGCCGAGGAGCACGAGGACCGCGGCGATGCCGGCGATCATCGGGGTGGCGTTGGAGCTACCGGTCTCGGCGAGGTCGCCCTCACCGGAGGTGGTGCCGGTGGTGGAGCCGCCCGTGGAGCCGCCGGCCGTGGCCGGGGCGGGCTCGTTGGACGGGCTGGTGGACGGGGTCTCCGACGGGAGCGGGCCCGGGGTGGCCGTCTTGCAGTCGAGGACGCCCTTGAAGGTCTTCTCGAAGCCGTTCGGGCCCTTGATCGTGAAGTCGTACGCCTGGTCCTCGGCGAGCGGGACCGTCACGGTCTGGGACTTGCCGGCGCCGATCGTGTACTTCAGGCCCTTGAGCTCGAAGGTGAAGTCCTCGTCGCCCTCGTTGGAGGCCGTGATGTCCAGGCCGCCCTTGGCGCAGTTCTTCTCCGCCGTGACGGCCGGGATCGCACCCTTGGTCGCCCACGTGGCGGTGGCCTTGGCGCTGACGCTGGAGGTGCTGGTGCCCGCCAGGATCAGGGTCTGGCTCTTGACCTTGGTGGAGACGAAGGCGCGGCCGATCGGGACGGTGGTGTCGGCCTGGATCTTCAGCTCGGCGGAGCCGTCGGGGGTGCCGGCCGGGACGTCGAAGTAGACCTTGGCCCCGTTGGTGACGCTGGAGACGACCTTGCCGTCCTTGTCGACCAGCTTGACGCCCGCGGGGGCGCCGGGGGCGAGGGAGACCGCGGCCGAGGCGGCGTTGGTGTCCACCGTGACCGGGCCGAGGCGCTCGCCGGACTTACCGGCGAGGGAGGCCGGGGTGAGGCTGAGCGACGCCTTCGGCTCCGCCAGGTTCACCGCTTCCTTCTCCAGGTACGCGGTGAGCTTCTGGGCGTCCTTGTCGACCGGCATGGCGTCGACCTTGTCCGAGAAGTGCCAGATCGCGGCCTGGGTGGCGGCGGCCGCGGTCTCCTTGGTGAGGCTCTTTGCGCCGACCTTGGAGGCCAGCTCGTCGAGCTTGTCCACCTGCGGGTAGGAGTTCTGCAGGATCCAGCGGATCTTGCCGGCGTTGTCGTTGTTGTGGAGGGACGACTGGTCCCAGCCGACCTCCTTGTACTCCTGGCCCGTCTTCGCACCCGTGTAGAGGTCGATGCAGTAGGTCTGCAGCGCCCCACCGGGCGTGACCTGCATCTCGAACAGGCCGGCCGAGACCTTGCCCTTGCCCGCGATCTCGACCGTGTCGAAGGTGGTGAGCTTGCCCAGCGTGGCGGTCGCACCGCCGGTGCCGTCGAGTCCCTCGTCGGCCGCCGCCGGTCCGGCGACAGCTATGGCGCCGACCGCGACGAGGCCGGAGACCACGGTCGCGGCGGCAAGGCGGGCGACGCCGCGCCTCCGAACAGAAAACATGAAATTCCCCTCCGGGCGAGCTGCTCCGCGTCATTGGTCGAGACACGTGGGGGGAGCGCATCGCCAGCAAACTCACAAAGACCCAGTTGACTCGAGCGTTGACTCAAGTCCCGTATGAGTACTCGGGAATCCTAGGGATGCGGAAGACCCGCGTGCCCGTTCATACGGTCTGATAACCATTCCGACTCGGAATCGTTATGACCGGGGCCCGCCGCGCGCGTACGCACCGCTCACAGTATCGACAAATCCCCACAACTCCAGGTCAGAGCACGGGTTCCAGCACCTTCGCCGCCTCGGCCCCCTGGGCCTGCGCGCCCTCCCACGGATCCCGCTCCGCGCCTCCGTTCCCCTGGCGTTCCGTCAGGCGCGGCTCTCCCTTCACCACCCGGCGGAACGCCGCGGTGCCGCGCGTCAGGTCGTGGCCCACCGCCAGCGCGTCGATGTCCACGAACGTCCTGCGCCTGCCGTCCGGCCGGCCTTCCTCCAGGTCCTCCTCACGCACCCGCAACCGGCCGTGCACCACCAGCGGTTCGCCGACCGAGACCGAGGCGGCCAGGTTCACACCGAGCGCCCGCCAGGCGAACACCGTGTAGAAGCTGGTGTGTCCGTCCGTCCACGCGCCCCGCTCCCGGTCCCAGCGGCGCGCGGTCACCGCGAAGCGGAACCGGGCCACCCCGCCCGTCGCCGTGTCCCGGTACTCCACGCTCGTCGCCACGTTCCCGACCAGCGTCACCATCGTGTCGTTCATGTCCCTCCCCTTCCCGGCCCTTCCGACCCTTTCCGAGTCCGGTTCCATGCTGGACCGGTCCGGGAGCCCGTGCCCGAGCCTGTGGAGGGGTCGCGACCTGGGGAAAAGTCCGTCACCCGTACGGGTGGGAACCGGAACTCACCTCAGCCGCGCCCCCGGTCGTGTACCGCCCCACCGCGTACCGCCCGAGCCACCCGAGCCGCCCAGCCGCGTCACGCGCGCGCCCGACCGTGTCCCCGACACCGTCACGTACTGCTCGCGCACCTCCCGGTACCGCATCAGCTCCGCCGAGATCGGGTCGAGCACCCGTGCCCGTCCGCAGGCGCCCGCCGCCTCCCGCAGCTTCCGCTCGGCCTCCTGCCCGTACCGCCGGGCCGGCCCCTTCACCGCTGCGGCGCACGCCCACTCGACCAGCGGCCCGCCGACGATGCCGCCGATCATGATGAGCACCGGCGGCAGCAGCCCGGGCTCCACCACACCGATGATCTGCCCGACCAGCCACACCGCGCCGAAGATCTGCAGGAACGTCATGAGGACCTGGGCGAGGACGGCGGCCGGCCACCAGGCGGGCCGCGGCGGGCGGGCGGCCGGGTCCCCGATGGTCACCGTGAGTTCGTCCAGCGCCTCGGGCAGCCCCTCGGCCCCTCGCGCCGCCGCCTCGCGCACCGCCTGCGCCCAGGGCGCCGGGAGCCCGCGCGCCGCCTCGTCTGCCACGGTCCGTACGGCCTGTTCCACCCGCTGCCGCGCGGTCAGTTCGTCCTCCACCGGCGTCTGCAGCCGCGGGTCGGTGGAGCCGTGGGCGCGGATCCGCTCGTACCAGCGATAGAGCCGCAGCCAGGGGGTGCCGCAGGCGCGGATGGCTCCCCGGCGCCAGACGCGTTCGGCGGCCTCGCCCGCGGCGGTGGCGCCGACGGCGACCGCGAGGCGGCGCGCGAAGTCCTCCCGCGCCCGCTCGCCCAGACCGGTCTGCCCGTCGGCGACGTACACCGGCCTGAGGCGGACGGCCGCCGCGTCGACGTCGGCGGAGAGGCGGCGCGCCGGCGCGGTCCGTTCCTGGACGAACCGGCCGAGCAGTTCGCGCAGTTCGCCCACCCCGTCCCCGGTGAGGGCGGAGAGCGCGAGGACGGTGGCGCCGGGCTCGCCGTGTTCGCCGAGGGCCATGCCGTCCTCGTCGAGGAGGCGGCGCAGGTCGTCCAGGACGAGGTCGGCCGCGTCGGCGCTCAGCCGGTCGATCTGGTTGAGGACGACGAAGGTGACCTCGGCGTGGCCCGCGAGCGGGCGCAGATAGCGCTCGTGGAGGACGGCATCGGCGTACTTCTCGGGGTCCACGACCCAGATCACGGCATCGACCAGGCCGAGGACCCGGTCGACCGTGTCGCGGTGGGCGGTGACGGCCGAGTCGTGGTCGGGCAGGTCGATCAGGACGAGTCCTTGCAGGTCCTCGTCGCCGGCGCCGCCCGCGAGGGGGCGGCGGCGGAGCCGGCCGGGGACGGCGAGCCGGTCCAGGAGGCCCGCCGAGCCCTCCGACCAGCTGAGCGCGATGGGCGCGGACGTGGTGGGGCGGCGCAGTCCGGTCTCGGAGACGGGCACGCCGGCGAGGGCGTTGAAGAGGGTGGACTTGCCGCTGCCGGTGGGTCCGGCGACGGCGACGACGGTGTGCCGGGCGGAGAGCCGCTGACGGGCGGCGGCCTCGTCCAGGACGCGTCCGGCCTCGGCGAGTCCGGCCTCGGCGAGGGCGTCGGTCTCCAGCCGCGTACGGGAGAGGCCGACGAGTTCGTGGAGGGCGTCGAGGCGGATGCGCAGGGCCCCGCCGTACTGCCCGACCAGGGGCGGAAGGTCCTCACCGGGTCCCGGCGCCCCCGCCTGCTCGTGTGCCCCCTCCCTCGCCTCCGATCTCCCCTCCGCTCTCGCCTTCTCCGCCGCTCGGCGCGCGATCAGGCCGTCGTCCCAGCGGTCGCCCACCGGGGTGTCCGTGGTGCCCGTGGTGCCCGTGCTGCTGCTCACCGGTCGTCACTTCTCCTTCTGCAGTACGGAGAGCGCGGCGATCAGCTCCGCCTGCGGCTCCGGGGTCACGCCGAGTGCGTCGAGGGGCGCGAGGCGCCGGTCGCGTTCGGCGTGCAGGGCTCGGTCGAGGTACGTCATGACGAGCGCGCCGCCCTTGTCGCGCAGGCGCAGGGCGGCCTGCGCCCCGAGGAGTTCGGCGAGGCGTTCACCGGCGCTGCGGGTGCGGCGGCCGCCGAGGAGAGCGGCGGCGAGCAGGGCGGCGACGGTGTCGGCCTCGGGGGCCGCGGTACGGGCGCTCCCCAGCCGCTCCGTACTGCGGAGCTCCTCCTCGGCCAGCTCTTCGAGGACGCGCCGCCAGCGCCGTACCGTCATCTCGATCCGCTCGTTCGCCTCCCGGTCGGGGGCGGCGACGGCGGCGCCGAGGGCCGCGGCGGCGGGTTCGTGGCGCCAGATGTCCCGTACGCGCTCGTCGGCGGCGGCGACCGCGCACTGGAGGAGGGCGGCGAGGGATTCGACGAGGGCGTCGAGGAGTTCGTCGGCGGAGCTGTCGCGGGGGTAGCCGCGCCAGCGGGTACGGGCGTCACCGGCCAGGACGGCACCGCGGCGCAGCTGCTGCCGGAGGCGCTCGCCCTGCTCCTCGTACGCCGACTCGACGGCGCCGCCGAGCCGGACGGCGGCGGCGTACTGGGCGGCGACCGCGGAGGCGAGCTCGGGAATCCGGCCGTCGAGGGAGTCGACGACACCGGTGGCGGTACGGCTCATGGCCTGCTGACGGGCGGCGGGGTCCTGGGCGCGGTGGGCGAGCCAGGCGCGCAGCGGGGCGACGGCGGTGTCGGGCAGCAGCCCGCGGCCGCCCCCGGCGGACTCGGGCAGCTCGGGGATGGTGAACCGGGGTACGTCGCCGAGCCCCGCCTTGTCGAGCAGGGCCTCGTACTGGCGGGAGATCTCGCCGATGATCTGGTGGGGGACGCGGTCGAGGACGGTGACGAGCGTGGCGTCGTACTCCTTGGCGGTACGGAGGAGGTGCCAGGGGATGGCGTCGGCGTACCGGGAGGCGGTGGTGACCATGACCCAGATGTCGGCGGCGCAGATCAACTCGGCGGCGAGCAGCCGGTTCTCGACGACGAGGGAATCGATGTCGGGCGCGTCGAGCAGGGCGAGCCCGGGGGCGAGCGCGGAGGACGTCTCGACGCGCAGCGCGTTGTCCTCCGGGGGCTCCTCGGCCGGGTGGTCGTCGTCCTGCTGGGGCAGCCAGACGCGGGTGAGCTGGGGCAGCACGCGCATCCCGGCGAACCAGTGGTGGTCCTCGGGGTGGCAGACGAGGACGGGCGTACGCGTGGTGGGGCGGAGCACCCCGGCCTCGCTCACCCGCCGCCCGACAAGGGAGTTGACGAGGGTGGACTTGCCGGCTCCGGTGGAGCCGCCGACGACGGCGAGTAGAGGGGCGTCGGGATCCTTCAGCCGGGGCACCAGATAGTCGTCGAGCTGGGCGAGCAGCTCGACGCGGGTCTGCCGGGCGCGTGGAGCGCCTGGGAGGGGGAGGGGTAGACGCACGGCGGCGACACAGTCGCGCAGGGCGGAGAGTGCGTCGATCAGCTGAGGCCGTTCGTCCAAGGTCACCACATGCGAAGAATGCCCAATTTTGGAGCCTTTTTGAAGCGTATAGCGGTCCTACGCGCCGACCGAACGGCTGATGACACGGGCCTCAGGCATAACGAGTGCACAACACCCGGGCCAAGTGGCGCGAAAAGCGCTGCGGGAATCGCACCTGCCTGCGATTATCGTTCCGCTTCACCGAACCTCCACATCGTGCCACGCAGGTGAAGCAAGCGGGCCAAGGGGATCCGAGCCCTATCCTTGACCCGACAGGCCACGCCCCACCCACCAGGGGCTCCCGGCCTCAAGGCCACCACCCGGCCCCCGTAGCTCAGTGGATAGAGCAGGTGCCTTCTAAGCACTTGGCCGCAGGTTCGAGTCCTGCCGGGGGCGCACAGATCAAGACCCTCCTTCGGGAGGGTCTTTTTGCTGGTCATGGCCGGTTTCTGGCGGGCGGGAGATGGACGGACGCGCCCCTCGGCGGGCGTGGGGCGTGTCCGGCGGTGTCCGGCTGATTCCGGGTTTCTGCGGGTGGCTGCGGAGAATACGCGGAGAACTTTTCAGGCCGGGGGCGCGGCGGGGTCCGGCAGCTCCCCCGCCCGCCGATCCGATGCTTCAGGTCGTCCAGCTGCCCACTCGATGCACCGGGCGTACGTGGCGAGCAGGACGGGGACGCTGTTGCCCGCCCACTCGGCCACGGTCGCGGCCGGGACGCCGGCGTTGAGCCAGGGCGGGGAGCCCAGCCAGAGACTCGACGACGCATGGTCGGCGTACCGGATCAACGACGCCGGCAATGGGCTGGAGGAGCGGGTCACCCCGGCCGGGCGCGACGCGGTTCGGCAGGCGATCGCAGACGTGGGCGCGCAGCAGGCCCGCTGGCTCTGCAGCCGACTGCAACCGACCACGAGCCCTGCTCGGGCACGACCCAGTGCGTGCGTATAGCGAGTCGATCAAGGCTGCCCCGCCAATGCCGGGGCGCCGCCCCATCCCTTTGCCGCTCCTGGCGGCGGGCGAGGGGCGCTGGTCAGTGGTCGAACGCCTCGAGGTGCCGACGCAGCAGGCCAGTGATGTCTTCCCGGCTCCCATGAGCCGGCAATGGCGAGGGGGTCTCCTCGCCGTTCGCCAGGGCAAGGCTGCTGGCGAAGCGCACGAGGCTCGGCGTCGGGACGAAGGAGTCACGCAACCAGACGGCGAAGGCGCCGGCTTCGTCCGCCGTCGCGTCGGTGAGGGTGATGTAGGCGTAGTCGGGCTCGGTGATGGCCGCGGTACCGTCGACCCACAGGTCCGGCGCCGGCTCGATCTCGAAGTCCAGCACGGTCATCTCGTGGACGCCGGACCTGCGGTGCCCGATGGTGGGATCGGGGAACGCCTCCCGCAGCGCCCGCTCCAGAGACTCCAGGGTGGCGTGCCAGGCTCCGCCCTCCCCCTCAGGAGGGCAGAAGGCGAAGTTCGTCCGGATGTCTCGTTCCGTGGTCATGGTCTTCCTTGTTCTCAGGGGACGACCGCCCCCGCCCGCGAACCCGCCAGGAAAGCGTCGTGCGGTTCGGTGGGTCAGTAACGGTGGCCGGGCCAGTGCGGGTCGTCCCAGCGGTCGGGTCCGGTGAGGCCGAGCAGCCGTATCCGGTGAAGCAGATCCTCCGGTACGCCGTGCGCACGGAGCCGGGCAGGCGCGTGGCGGACGAGCCAGGAAGTCAGCTCGGCGCGCATGTCCTCCTCGTTCTCCCAGGCGCTCCAGGGAAGTTGGTCACCGAGGAGTTCGTACTCCCAGCGGTCCGCTGCCTCGGCCAGGTGTCGGTCGGCCACAGGGTCGCTCAGCGCTTCCCAGGTGGCGAGCCACGGGCTCAGCGTGCCCGTGGCCTCAGCGTTCAGGACGAGGAGGTCATGCACCGGTACGACGGGATCCGGATCCGTGAGCGCGTACGCCCACCAGGCATTCAGGAACTCCTCCACCGCGGCGGCCTGCTCGGCGGGCCACTCCTGCCAGGAGGCGCGGGCGAACGAAAGGCCGACGCTTTCCATGCCGAAGGGGGTCTCGATGAGGCCGCTGACGAGGGCCGAGGCGAACTGAGGAAGGATCCGTCGCAGCACCGATGCCTTGTCGCTCCAGTCGGTGGCCTGCCATGTGCGGTGCAGGAGATCAAGGTCCAGCTCCACGTCCGCCACCTTGAGTCGCGCGAGGTCTTCCGCGCTGCCCCAGTGGCACTCGCAGTTGAACTCGTCGGGGTGAGCGGTCCTCCCGCGGAACGTGACGGCCAGGCCGCGGAGCGCGGCGTCGAGGCGAGGTCGTGCGCGGGGCTGATCGGGGTTCATCACGGGCGTTCGCCTTCGGGGACTCCGGAAGCATGCGCAAGCCGAAGGTCCCCAACTTACCCCCGGCCGTGATCAGGTGGGGCGAGTCACCGGGCCGGGTGGTGGTGGGTGGAGTGGCGGATGCGCAGGGCGATGTGGATGAGGTCCGCCACGAGCAGCACGATGCCGATGATCAGCAGGAAGAGCAGGCCGTCGACGGTGGCACCGATGATGCCCAGCACGATCGCGATGATGATCAGGGAAAGGAAGAGCGTCATGAGGGCCGCCCCCTCGGTCGGTTGGGGAGATCAGCGGCGGGCCAGCTGTCGTTCGCCGTTCGCGCCGAGCTGGTAGGGGAGGTCGTAGTGCCGGAAGACCGCCTCCTCGTCCCCGGCGGGCAGGACGTCGTCGGTGCCCACCGAAGGGGACTGCTTCACCAGCGCCTTGTCATGGGCGACCTTCACGTAGCCCGGGCCCACCGTCGCGCCGTCCAGGGGGACGAATACCAGACGGCGCCGGGTGGGCAGGCCGACGAGGACCGTGGCCATGGCCGGCTCGTCGGTGCTCGTGTCGACGTAGATCGCCTCCAGCTCACCGATCCTGTGGCCCCGCGTGTCCACCACGTCGTGGGTGCGCCACTCACGGATGTCCGCCATCTGGATCACGCCGACTCCTCGCGGTCGGTCGCCGGTTCGGGAAGCGTGGCGACAAGGATCTCGGCAGCCTGCGTGACGTTGCCGGCGTCCACCGCACGGGCCATGGCGTCACGTGCCGCGTCGGGTGTCGTGGTCGGCGGCACCACCAGGAGGGCGAAGTGGTCGTTCTCGCCACGGGTGATGAGGACGGTGTCGTCGCCGACGGGGAAGGAGTCGAGGTGCACGACCCGGTCGTCGACGACCACACGGGTCGGGACCTCCTCCCAGGCGTCGGTGTCCAGGCCGACCCGTGTGACGGGGCCGAGGTGCGTCGTGAGCGCCTGGATCAGGGCGGGCAGCTCGGTCGCGACGTCCCGGGAGCGGGGCCACCAGGCGCCGTCGAGGACGCCCTCGCGGGAGTGGGTCGTCTGCAGCCGGAGCAGGGCCGTGCCCGGCCTCACCGCCCGGTGGATCTCGTCCGGAAGTAGCTTCCGAACGGTGGGGGTGTCGGATTCGGCCATGATGGTCCGCCTGCCTACGCGGGGACGCCGGCACCTCATGGCCGACATACCGCCGTGGTCTCACGGTACTCCGCGTGCCTGCGGTCATGCCCGCGGTCGTCGGCCCACCGGTCCGCGCCATCGGCCGGGCGGTGCTCCAGGCTGAAAGTCGCCTGGTCAGGACGGCTCGTCCGACCACGGGGCGGAGTACGCTGCAAGTACCGGGAGTAACTCGAACACCCGCTCCCACGCGGACGTCGTTTCCGGCGATCAAGACACTGGGCCGCCCCGCAGGGCGGCCCGGAGACGGGTCCGCCCTCATGGCCACCACCCTCGCGCGCCCGCTCTCGGCGCGCCTGTCGCTGACACCGAAGACCACCCTCGCCGGCCTGCTGGACGGCGCCTGGTGGCCTCGTTCGCGTGACCTCGCCGCTGAGCTTCCGGCCCTGGCCGATGCGCTGGAGGGGCCGTACGGACGCATCACACGCGTCACGGTGAACCCCACCCGCTGGCCGGTCGTCCCGCACAAGGTTGCCGTGACCGGGCACACCCTGCACGTGGGCTGGTTCACCGAACAGGATCCCGACAAGATCATCCTGCTCTCCTACACCGTCGGCCGCCGCGACCTGCTGGTGATCCCTCCGGAGACCGAACCCGCCACAGCCGCCCGGCTCATGACCGCCGCCGCCCTCCCCGGCAGCGTCCTCACCGCCGGTGGCCTGATGTCCGACGAAGCCGCCACAGGCCGCCGTACGCGGGACGCCCGAAGCAGCGAGGACGCCTGGGAGACCGACGGCGGGTCCGCCCCGCCGCTCCGGCACCCGGTCGTCGGAGCGCGGATGATCCCGCTGCCGGGGAACCCACGGAGGTGACGTCATGGACATCCTGATCGCCCTCGCGGCAGCCGCCCTGCTGATCGCGCTCGGCACGCGCCTGATCCACCGTCTCAACGCCCAGCACGACGCACGCATCGCGGCCCACCACTTCAGTGACCCCTTCCCGGCCATCTTCCGGCCACCGGGCCACAGCCACCACACGCCCACGGAGCAAGCCTCCGGCCACCGGGTCACCGGCACCTGGCCCTGACCACCTCGGCCTCGGCCACGTCAGCCTCTGACCAGCTCTGACCACCTCAGACCACTCCTCCGACCGAAGGCCGCGGGTGGGGCCCCGACACCCGGGACGACCCACCTGCCGGCCTCTCGTTCGCCCATGAAGGGACCACACCCCTTGTACCCCACCGACACCACTTCCCTGCCCTCGGCCGGCCACGCCGAGGTCCGTATCGTCGCCGCCACCCCCGAAGCCGCCCGCGCCGTCGCCGAAGTGATCCGCCGCTCCTTCGCCGGGACGGAACAGCGCAGCTACCCCGTCCCCGAGGGCGGCACCCGGCTCCACCTCACCGTCGACACCGAAACCGCCGCGGAACCCGCCCTCTCCTGGCTCACCACCAGCAGACCGTCCCCCCTCACCGGCACCCACGTCGACGAAGTCTGATCGGCCCCGGCGACACCGAGTCGCGCGATACGGTCGCGATACGGTACGGAGCCGTAACGGCCGAACATGGGGAGGGCGAACGGGTGTTGGAGCAGGCGTTGGTGGCACTTGCCGCCGCGGGCGGGGCCGCCGTGGTGCAGGCCGCCGGGACGGACGCGTGGGCCGCGCTGCGGCAGGCGGTGGCCCAGTGGTTCGGACGGGGTGACGAACAGCGCCGGCAGGCGGAGCTGGAACGGCTGGACCGTACCGCGGCGGAGCTGGAGGCCGCGCGGGACGAGGGCGAGGCGGGCGCGGAACGTGCGCGCGCCCGGCACGACGCGGTGTGGCAGTCCCGCATCGAGGACCTGCTCGAGCAGCTGCCGGAGGAAGAACGGGACGGCGCGGCGGACGCGATGCGCGACCTGCTGCGGCGGCACGCCCCGCCCGGCGCGGTCGCGGCGGGCACGGGCGGGATCGCCGTACGGGGGGACCTCCGGATCCAGGCCGACCGGGGATCGGTCGCGGCCGGCATCGTGAACGGGGATGTGACCCTCCCCGCCCCTCCCGCGCCGGATCCGACCCAGGGCTGAACGGACCGGCACCGGCTGACACAAGCCCACCGCACGCCCCCGACCGCGACGACCGCGGCCGCGGCGATGACGGCGACGACGACGACGACGACCGCAACGACCACGACGACGGTGACGGTGACGCGGGGGCCTCCCGCACCGCCGGCCGCGACGCGGGCGGCCAGGGCGTCACGGTCCACGCCGACCGCGGCAGCGTCGCCTTCCACCGCGCGGAGCGGGTGAATTTCCACGTCCCTCAGGCGGACGGGGAAGCCCCCGAGCTGGTGGTGCACGCGTACCGGACCGGCGACATCATCTATCAGCAGGCCGCCCCCGCGCGTTCGGAGCGGGCCGCGCCCGCACTCGCCGTCCTCATGGGTGTCATGCTCGCCGTCGGCCTGGCCTGGGACGGCGCGCAGCTGGGCTCCCCGACCGCGGACGGGTGGGCCGCCGCGGCCTGTCTCGTCCTGGGTGCCGCGGTCGGCGTGATCCTCAGGCGGGCTCGCGGCCGGCGCCGGCCCCAGGACCGGACCCCGTCGCCCCGAGAACTGCGCAAGGCGGCCTCGTCGCTGGCGCGTGCCCTCACCGAGCAGTACGCACGCGAGGAGGTGGCCGTCCGCGTGCACGACCCCGGGCCGCTGCCGGTGCGCTGGACGGCGGCCCCGCGTGGCATCGGCGACCACGCCGCGAACCTCGCGGACGCCGGGCGGACGGCACCCGCACTCGACGGCTCCTTCTCCGACATCGTCCGGACGTACGACAGCCTGCCGCACGGCCGCCTCGTGATCCTCGGTGACGCGGGTGCCGGAAAGTCGGTGCTCGTCCTCCACCTGGCCGCGGGTCTGCTGGCACGGCGTACGGACGGTGATCCGGTGCCGGTCGTGTTCCCGATCTCGTCCTGGGACCCGCAGGAGGGGACGCCGCTGTGGTGGTGGGCGGCCGGACGGCTGGCCCAGACGCACGCCGGGATCCTGGCCGGGGAGGGCTCCGACGCCCCGGCGCGCACCATCGCTCACCACCTCATCACGTCCGGACGCGTCCTGCCCATCCTGGACGGCTTCGACGAACTCCCCACCGCCTCACGCACGAAGGCCCTCTCCCAGCTGTCCAAGAGCCTGCTGCCCGACGGCCGCTTCGTCCTCACCAGCCGCACCGCCGAGTTCACCGCCGCGGTGGACAGCGCCGGAGTACGCCTGCCCAGGACGGCGGCGGTCCAGCTCCAGCCGCTCGACGTGGCCGACCTGCGCGCCTACCTGCCGCGCACCAGCCGTGAGCGGGCCGACTCCACCACGAAGTGGGACCAGGTCCTCGACCGGCTCGCCACCCCTGACTCCGACTCCGGCCCCGAGCCCGACTCCGGCCGGGACGACTCCGGCCGGGACGACTCCGGCCGGGACGACCCCGACCGGGAGGACCCCGCCCGGGACGACTCCGCGGCGCGGCACCTGCGCGACGTGCTGCGCACCCCTCTCATGGTCTCCCTCGCCCGAGCCGTCTACAGCGACACCACCGCCCGCCCCGACGACCTCCTGAACCGGCGCGACCTCACCACCCGGGACGCGGTGGAACGGCATCTGCTGAATGCTTTCGTCGACGCCGCCTACCAGCCGGACCCGGCTGCGGTACCGCGTCGTCGCGACCGCTGGACGGCCACACGCGCCCGCCGGTACCTGGCCCGCCTCGCCCGCCGCCCGGAGCAGGACATCGCCTGGTGGCGCCTGGAGGAGCAGGTGCCGTGGACGTTCCGTACCCTGCTGGTCTCCCTCCCGCTCGGACTGCTCCTCGCGGCGGCGGTCGCCGCCGGCTCCCTGCCCGCGCCGGGACAGTCGGCCGTGCCCGGCCTCGGCCTCCGGGCCGGTCTTCTCGCTCTCGTCGCGGCCGTGTGCGCCGGGGCGCTGGACTGGATCGCCGAGCACGGAACGCGCGCCGATCCCCCGCAGCGCCTGCGCTCACCTCGCGACGAGGTGCTCGGCGCCCTGCGACGCCGACCGGTGGCAGCCGTCTTCTCCGTACTGCTTCCGGTGGGTGGGCTCGCCGTCTGGATCTGGGCCGTCTCCTCCGGCAACGGCGTCGCGATCTTCTTCGCCTCTTTCCTGCTGCCCATCCCGCTGGCCGCGGTCTTTCGGGCACTCACCGTCGTCCGCGCGCCCGCCGACCTCCAGCGAAGCGACCCCCTCACCCTGCTGCGCCAGGACCGCCGTACCGCACTGGCCCTCGCGCCTCTCTCCTTTCCCCATCCGCGGGCCATGCTCTCCGCGCAGAAGGTGCTGCCCTTCCCGGTGGTCGCCACCCTCCTGCTCTGGGGCTTCGGGCGCGGAGAGGACGCCGTCACCCCCTGGCGCTGGGCGGCCGTGTACGGCGCACTGGGGCTGTGGTGGTGTCTGTGGAGCTGCGCCATGTCGGCGTGGGGCCGTTACACGGTGGCGCGCTGGTGGCTCGCCTCGACAGGACGTCTTCCCCGGCAGCTCACCGGGTTCCTCGCGGACGCGCACCGCCGCGGTGTGCTGCGGCAGACCGGCGGGGTCTACCGGTTCCGGCACATCGAATTGCGGCGCAGCCTCGCGGCGGGGACCGAACCGCGGGACGCGGGAGGGCGTACGGGCCGGGCGGGGCGTCTGGGCGCCGGAGCACTGGCCGCGTCGGCGGGCGTGACGGCCGTGGTCCTCCTGGTCGGCTCGGTGGTCACGGCCCCCGGCGCGATGGGACCGCTCCACACCCTCGCCCCGGCCTGCGAGCTGCTTCCGCTGTCGTCCGTACGCCCCCTCATGGAGCGCCCGGCGGCGGGTGGGGAGCCGCGTATCGACATCTTCTCCGACGCCCGGGGCTTCCTCGACGACGGTTTCCGGCAGCCGCAACACGCCGACGACCCTCATGCCCGTGCGCGCAGCTCCTGCGTGATGACGGAGCGGTCCGCGCTGCGGCCGGACACGGAGGTCACGGTGACCGTGGCCCTCGCCGCCGGGGCGGGGTCGATCAAGAGCGCCAAGCGCGCGCAGTACGAGGTGGACAGGCCGGGGCTGCTCGACCCCCGGGTACGGAGTTCGGGCGCCGACTGGTCTCTGGTCGCCGGTACGGAGTGGGCGTCGTCCCTCGACCCTCGGTCGAGCCGCGCCGAGCAGCGCGTCCCCGTCGGCTGGGCGCGGGGCCGCATGGGGAACGCGCTGGTGGCCGTGGACGTGGCGCTGGAGTTCGGCACCGAGCGGCAGGCCTGGCAGGCCGCCGAGACACTCGTACGGGAGGTCCTCGACCGCATCCGCCGCACCTACGACCTCCCCGCCGGTCCGGTCCCCGAGGGAGCGCCCCTCACGCGCGTTCCGGACAGCCGGATCTCCGAGGACTCCCGCTTCGGGGTCTTCGACAAGGAACGTACGGGCCGGCTCGCGGGCGCGGTCTGGAAGGAGAGCGATCCCGGACGCGTCGAGACGCTCGACGCGCTGGTGGCGGTGAGGGTGCCACGCGAAGCGCAGTGCGACGTCCCGGACGGTGCGCAGCGCACGGGCGCCGACGGAGGGCTGGTCTGCGCGGCGAGCCGCGGCCCCGCGGCCGGCTTCCGCATGGACCTCCTCTTCACCAGCTGTGGCGCTTCCTGCTCGGCCGCGGAACGACGGTCCTTCGCGGACCGCCGCCCGGGCAGACCCCTGGCCGACTGGGACCACCAGGGCCCCGTCTCCCATGACCGTTCGCCGGGCTCCGCCTCCCTCTACTGGACCGTCAAGGCGACGTACACCGAGGGAAAGAACAAGCCCGTGCCGCTGGGGGTCCTCCTCTGGTTGCACGTCAGCGCCCCACCTTCGTACCCGGAGCTCGCCGACAAGATCCTCAACGACCTCTGGGCCCAGTCGGCGGCCCCGGGCTGATCGAGGCCGTCGAGGTAGATCTCGTACGGGAAGTCCGCCCAGTTCAGGCGCAGGTACCGCCCTTCGGAGGATCGCCCGGAGCACCTTGTCACCAGGCCCGTGCGGCGACCACTCCCAGCCATACGGCTCCGAGTCCGGCGGCCAGGCTCCCGGCCACGTTCGCCGCCGCGTACCCCCTCGCCCCGCTCTCGTACAGCTTCAGCGTCTCGTAGGAGAAGGTGGAGTACGTGGTCAGCGCCCCGCACAGGCCGGTACCGAGCAACAGGTGTGCCCCGGTCGAGGAGACCCCGGTCAGCAGGCCGAGGAAGAAGGAGCCGATGACGTTGACCGTGAACGTGCCCCAGGGGAAGACGGAGTCGTGGCGCGACTGGACGGCGCGGTCGGTGAGGTAGCGCAGGGGCGCGCCGATCGCCGCGCCGGTGAGCACGAGGAGCCAGTTCACGCGTGCTTCTCCCGGCCGGCGTACCGGATGACCTCGCAGTCGTCGAGGATCACAAGACCTTCCGTCACCAGCGCGTCGAGCTGCGGCAGGAAGTCCCGGATCCGGTCCTCGGTGTCCACGATCACGACGGCGACGGGCAGGTCCTCGCTCAGCGAGAGCAGGCGCGAGGTGTGGACGAGCGAGGACGCGCCGAAGCCCTCGATGCCCCGGAAGACGGAGGCGCCGGCGAGGCCGGCCTCGTGGGCCCGGTGCACGATCTCCGAGTACAGCGGCCGGTGGTGCCAGGTGTCGCTCTCGCCGAGGAGGATCGTCACGCGCAGGGCGCTGCCCGTCAGTCTCGCCATCGTGTTCTCCTCGTTCTCCTCGTTCTCCTCGCCAGAGCGCCACGGGTCGCGGTGGTCGCGGCCCAGACGGCGGCCAGCGCGGCCGCCACCGTCGCTCCCATGTATGCCACGCCGCGGGCCGTCTCCCCGGCGCTCAGCAGCCGCTGCGTGTCGAGGGCGTACGTGGAGAAGGTGGTGAAGCCGCCCAGGACGCCCGTCCCGAGGAAGGGGCGTACGAGCGGGTGGGGCGGGGCGGCGGCCTCGGTGACCAGGACCATCAGGACGCCGAGGGCGGCGCAGCCGGAGGCGTTGACGGTGAGGATCGTCCACGGGAACGCGTCGGGCGGCGTGGGCCAGGCGAGCGACGCGCCGTAGCGGCCCGCCGCGCCGAGGGCGCCGCCGACGGCGACGGCCCCGACGACGGGCAGCTGTCCGCGGAGGTCCATGCGGCCAGGCTAAGGGGGTCCCTCCGGCCCCGATCCGGCGGACACCCCAGGAGACGGGCCTCAGTCCGTGCTCGCCGCCAGGGAGTCGAGGAGCGTGGCGGCCCAGCCCGCGTCGTAGTGGTCGAGGCGGGGGAAGCCGCCGTCGTACAGGTCGCCGGTGAAGACGTAGGTGGCGCCCGGGTTGTGCGCCGCGTAACCGCCGCTCGCGAAGAGGTGCGGGCTGCCCTGGATCCGCGGGCCCTGGGCCTCGTGCCACTGCTCGTACACCTCGCGCCTTCCCGAGCCGCGCGCGAGGGCGGCCTCCAGGGCGCGGGCGTCGACGTCGGGGCAGGTCTCGGCGATGTCGAGGATGACGGAGTGGATCGCTATGCAGCGGTGTTCGGTGTAGAAGGCGCGCCGTAGCCCGGCGTCGAGCTGGTCGGAGCCGCGCAGCCCACCGGCCTCGGGGGCCTTGGCGGCCTGGACGGCTTCGAGGGCGGGCAGGACGCTCGACGGGTACTCCCACGCGGGCGCGTCCCACAGGCGCCAGCCCAGTTCCGGGCGGTGGGCGCCGAGCATGACGACCTCGGCGTCGACGATGTGCTTGGGCGTGGGCTGGCGGTTGAACAGTTCGAGGGGGAAGGCGCGGTGGTCGATCAGCAGGTCCTGGCCGCGTTCGGCGGCGGTGGCCCGCAGGGTGTGCAGGGCGAGCGAGGCCCAGGGGCAGCCGATGTCCGACCAGACGGTGACGACGGGTGGTTGCGCGTCTCGTACGGGAGTCACGGGGGTCACGGGAGTCATGGCTGTGAGCGTGGGTGTCCGGCGGCGGCTCGTCCAGTGGCCGCGACAGACTTCGTCACCACACCGACAGCTTTCCGGATAAGTTTCCGTTTCCGCTCCGGCTCGTGCACTATGGGGAGGACAGACTTCCTGGGGCGGCTTGGAGTGTTGTGTCATGCAGTTCGGAATCTTCACCGTCGGGGACAGGACCACCGATCCCACCGACGGCACCACACCAGGCGAGTACGAGCGGATCAAGGCGATGGTCACCATCGCCCGCAAGGCGGAGGAGGTCGGGCTCGACGTCTTCGCGACCGGTGAGCACCACAACCCGCCGTTCGTTCCGTCCTCCCCGACGACCCTGCTCGGGCACATCGCGGCCCGTACGGAGCGGCTGATCCTGTCCACGTCGACGACGCTGATCACCACCAACGACCCGGTGAAGATCGCCGAGGACTACGCGATGCTGCAGCATCTCGCCGACGGGCGCGTCGATCTGATGATGGGGCGCGGCAACACCGGACCGGTCTACCCGTGGTTCGGGCAGGACATCCGGCAGGGCATCCCGCTCGCCGTCGAGAACTACGCGCTGTTGCACCGGCTGTGGCGGGAGGACGTGGTGAACTGGGAGGGCCGTTTCCGTACGGCTCTCCAGGGCTTCACCTCGACGCCGCGTCCACTGGACGGTGTCCCGCCGTTCGTGTGGCACGGCTCCATCCGCTCCCCCGAGATCGCCGAACAGGCCGCGTACTACGGCGACGGCTTCTTCGCCAACCACATCTTCTGGCCCAAGGAACACACCGAGAAGATGGTCCGGCTCTACCGCCGGCGGTACGCGCACTACGGCCACGGCAGCCCCGAACAGGCCATCGTCGGCCTCGGCGGTCATGTCTTCCTGCGCAAGAACTCCCAGGACGCGGTACGGGAGTTCCGCCCGTACTTCGACAACGCGCCCGTCTACGGCCACGGCCCCTCGCTGGAGGAGTACACGCGCGAGACCCCGCTCACGGTCGGCTCGCCGCAGGAAGTCATCGAACGGACCCTGTCCTTCCGCGAGTACGTGGGTGACTACCAGCGGCAGTTGTTCCTCGTGGACAGCGGCGGCCTGCCGCTGAAGACGGTCCTGGAGCAGCTGGACCTGCTCGGCGAGGAGGTCGTCCCGGTGCTGCGCAAGGAGTTCGCCAACCTGCGGCCGGCCGGTGTGCCCGCGGGGCCGACCCATGCGGCCCGGGTGGCGGCGGCACGCGCCGCGGAGGCGGGGACGACGACCGGGACGACGGCCGGCGCGTAAGCGGAAGACGCGTCGGCGGAAGACGCGTCGGCGGAAGCGAGCGAGGCGGACAGGCGCGGCTCCTGGCCTGGGGCATTAACCAGGAGCCGGCCCGTGCCGCCTCGTTCTGCGATGGTCGACCCGGGCCGCACCCCGGTCAAAGCCCGGCCGCAGAGTCTGTCAGATCACCCCCGCCGGGTATGACGTCGCGACGTCGGCGCGACAGCCGGCCGCCCGTCCTCTGGTGGTCCGGCCACACCCCACCCCCCGTCCGACCTGTGCCCGGCCCCCGCTGCGGCACTCCCCGCGACGGCGACGGTGGTCCGGCCACCATCCGGCGGCCCAGACGGGTGCCGGGTACACCTCGTGTCACGGACGCCCAGGCGAGACGGTTGAGGGGCAGCTGGAGGGAGCTGCAAAACCGTAGGCAGGAGTGTCGTGAGAACATCCGTCGCAACCAAGCACAGGACCCTTCTCGATCCACTGGGAATCCAGCACCGCACGGGAACCGGGCCCCAGCCCGCGGCGTACCGGAACGCGGTGGCCGACGATGTCTACGACGAGCTCTGCGCCACGCTCTTCTCCGGGTTCCCCCGGCGCGATCAGCGGCTGAAGGCGGAGCAGTATCTTCGGGGGCTGTTGACCGCGCAGGGCCGTAAGTCCATCCGTAACATCGCGGCGCAGATCGGCGGGCCGGCCGCCGAGCAGAGCCTGCACCACTTCATCTCCAGCTCCACCTGGGACTGGCGGCCCATGCGGGCCGCGCTCGCCGGGTTCCTGGAGCAGAACAGCTGCCCGCAGGCGTGGGTGGTGCGGTCGATGCCGATACCGAAGGCCGGCGAGCACTCGGTGGGCGTGGACCGCCGGTTCGACCCCGAGCGTGGGCAGGTCTTCCGGGGCCAGCAGGCGTTCGGTGTGTGGTTCGCCGCCGAGGAGCTGAGCGTGCCGGTCAACTGGCGCCTGTTCCTGCCCGATCCGTGGGTGAACGACCGGACCCGGCGTGACCGGGCGGAGGTTCCGGAGGGCGCGGGCGAGGAGACGCTGGAGGAGTGCGCGGTCGCGGCGGCGCTCGACACGGCGCGCTGGCAGGACGTCAGCCGCAAGCCGCTGCTGCTCGACATCCGGGGTGGCGCGGGGCGGGCGGCGCTGAACCGGCTGGCCGGTGCGGGAGTTCCGGTCGTCGCCCGGATCGGCGCGACGTGCCGGCTCGCGGTCGCGGACCGGTCGCTGCCCGGCTTCGGCGCCGGGCCGCTGCCGGCCCAGCAGATCCTGGAGTCGCTCAAGAGCCTGCGCCGGCCGGTGGGCTGGCTGGACACCGCGTCCGGCGCGCGGACCTCGCGTACGTCGCTGGCCACGGTGGTACGGGTCGCGCTGCCGGCGCCCGCGGGGGAACGCATGCGTCCGCTGCTGCTGCTCGGCGAGTGGGACGACCCGCGGCGGCCCCCGGCCCGGCTGTGGATCACGGACCTGACCGGCTCGACGGTCGGCTCGCTGCTGCGCCTGACGAAGCTGGCGGGGCGGGTGGAGCGCGACTTCACCCAGGTCGGGGAGGGGGCGGGTCTACGGGACTTCGTGGGCCGCTCGTTCCGCGGCTGGCACCGTCACATCACCCTGGCCTCGGCGGCCCACGCGGCGACGGTCCTGGCGACGGACTGGGACGCGGCGTACGGCTCGACCGGCTGACACCGGCCGGGGCGGGGGCGCGCCACGGGCCCCCCGCCCCGGCGGGTCACGACACCATCGGGCGGGCCCGGTGCTCGGCGGGACGAGCGGGTTCGGGGCCGGTCCGTTCCGGGCCAGGACAGGTCCGTTCCGCAGCCGCGCCGGCCGATTCCGGAGCCGGGTGACCGGGGCCGGAATCGCACCGGCCGGGTCCGGAGCCGGGCGACCAGGTTCGGGAGCCACACCGGCCTATTCCGGGGTCGGGCGGGTCCGTTCCGGGGTCGCGGCGGTCGGTTCCGGGGTTGGGCGGGTCGTCTCCGTGCCGCGTTGTTGGGCCAGGACGTCGCGGGTGCGCTGGAGGCGGAGTGCCAGCTGGACCTCCAGGACCTGGCCCGGCTTCTGCCATTCCGCGCCGAGGAGTTCGCCGATCCGCTCCAGCCGGCGCGAGACCGTGTTCGGGTGGACGTGCAGCGCCTCCGCCGCGTTCGTCGGGCTGCCGCCCGAGGCGAAGTACGCCTCCAGCGTGCGCGTCAGATCGGTGAACCGTTCGGCGTCGTAGTCCAGTACGGGACCGATCGCCGACTCGATGAAGCCGTCCACGTCGTGGTCGTCGGAGAGCAGCAGCCCCAGGAACCCCAGGTCCTGCACGGACGCCGCCGACCCCGAACCGCCCAGCGCGCTCATCGCGTCCAGGCAGCGCATGGCCTCCAGGTACATCCGGCCCACACCGTCCGGGCTCCAGCCCGGGCCCGCCGCGGCGACCGAGACCGGGTGGCCGAGCAGCGGGGACAGCTCGCCGGAGACCGCGCGGGCGGCGGCCGAGGCGTCGAGCCCGGGCAGCAGCAGCACGAGACAGCCGCCCTGCACCGTCTTCAGGCCGGACATCCGGTACGCGTACGAGGACGCCCACACCACCGCCCGCCCCTGCTCCCCACCCTCCGGCCGGGCCACCACCAGGACGTGCGGCTTGCGCAGGTCGATGCCGAGGCGGCGGGCGCGCTGCACCAACTGCTGCGGAGGGGCGTGCTGCGGGTCGGCGAGCAGGTCGTCGAGGAGCTCGTCCCGGACCGGGCCCTCGGCGACGGCCGTGGAGCGCTGCATCAGGAGCAGGAACGCGACGGACTGCGCGGCCAGTTCGAGCAGCCTCTCGTCCTCCCCGGTCAGCCCGGTCGCCGCGCGCATCACCAGCACTCCGAGGTCCTCGGACCCCGCGATGACGGGCGCCACCCACGTGTTGTCGCCGGTCACGACGGGCCGGCGGCCGGCGTGCGCGTCCAGCGAGGCCTTCGCCACCGCCTCCTCGTCGAGGCCCGGGATGTCACCGCCGGAGGCGAGGCTACGGCCGCCCGGGTCGCGGATCACCACGGTGCCGTCGAGCGCGTCCCCCGCCGCCTTGGCCACGTTGCACAGGTCCCCTCCCGCGAGGACCAGGTTCATGATCCGGCTGTGCGCCTCGCTGACGTGCCGCATCCGGGTGAGGCTGGTCCGGGCCCGGGAGCTGTCCAGCTCCAGTTCGGTGACCTCGGCCCGGGTCTGGTCGAGGAGGCCGGCCTTCTCGATGGCGACGGCGGCGAGGTCGGCCAGGGAGGACATCAGCCCGATCTCGTCGGGGGTGTAGTGGCGGACCCGGCGATCGGCGCCGTACAGCGCGCCGACGGTGGTGTCGCCGCTGCGCAGGGGTACGGCGATGATGGCGTGCAGTCCCTCGGCCCGGACGACCTCGTCGACCGCCCGCGTGTGCGGGAACCGGTCGTCCTCCAGATAGTCGGGCGTCCAGGCCGGTTCGCCGCGGGTGTGCGCCTCGCCGCCGAGGCCGTGGCCGTCGAGGACGCGAAGGCCGGTGATGAGCCCGGTGTGGGAGCCCTCGGTGGTGTGGATGAACGAGGACCCGTTGGTGTCGCGCAGGCTGACGTACGCCATGTCGAAGCCGAGGAGCCGTTGGGCACGGCGGGTGATGACCCGGAGCAGGCTGTCGAGGTCGTACGGCAGTGTCAGGTCGCGGGCCGTGTCGACGAGGGCGGCGAGGCCGGCCTCGCGCTGCTCGCGGCGGTCGAACGAGGAGGAGATGCCGATGGCGAGGTGGACGGCCCGTTCGAGCCGGGCCAGTTCGGCTTCCGGGGCGCCCGCGCCGCGGGCCCGGCTGAGCAGGGATTCGTAACGGCCGGGTGGTGCCTGTTGGGCCAGCAGCTCCAGAACCGCGAGCGCGTCGGTCCCCCCGCCGCCGTCCGCGCCGTGCTTGGACATGTCCCAACCCCCGTTGTTGAGAGAAACCGGGAGCCCCGGAGGGAACCCGTACCGCTGGCCGAAACTAATTCGGCTCCGAGAGACGGTCAACGGTGACCTCGGCCACTTAGTTCCCGCCGCGTGCACGGGGTGGCGCGATCACCACCCGCTGCCGGGAGCGGTGTTGTGGGACCACCTTCCGCCCGGGGGGGGCGGGCGGAAGGTGGCCGACAGGGAGGCGGACGACCGGGACGGGGGACCCGGTGTCAGGCTCCCGGGGTGCGGAGAACGAGGCGGGTGCCGTGCGGGCCCACCGTCTCGATGCGGCGGTGGACCTCGGCGGCCTCGCTCAGCGGACGGACCTCGATCTCGCGCGGACGCAGCAGCCCGGCGGCGAGCAGGTGGTTGATCGCCTCGGCGGCCTCGGCCAGTTCGGCGGTGGTGGCGTGCGAGATGACGAAACCGGCGATCGAGCCGTCCTTCATGTAGAGCTGCCCGGCCGGCAGGACGGGCCGGCTGCGGGCGCCCGCGAGGAGCACGATCCGGCCCCGGTGGGCCAGCAGGTCCACGCTGTGCGCGAGGTCGTTGGTGCCGGAGGCGTCGAGATACGCGTCGACGCCGTCCGGGGCCGCCTTCCGGATCAGCTCGTACGCGGCGGGATCGGTGTAGTCGAAGACCTCCGCCGCGCCCAGCGAGGCGACGTACGCCGCGTCCCGCTGCCGGGCCGTGGCGATCACCCGGGCGCCCGCCCATACGGCGAGGGTGACCATCGCGCTGCCCACGTTGCCGGCCGCGCCCGCGATCAGCACCGTCTGCCCGGCCCGCACCCGGCCGTGCGTGAAGAGCCCGAGGTACGCGGTGGCCGCCGGGTGCACGACGGCGACGGCGGTCTCCGGGTCGACGCCCTCCGGAAGGTGGTAGAGCCGGTCGGCGGCGACCACGGCCTTCTCCGCCGCGGCGCCCTGACGCCCCTCGTGGCCCAGGCTGTTGCACCACACCAGGTCACCGGTGGTGAAACCGGTGACGCCCGCTCCGCTCTCCGCGACCCGGCCGACGAGATCGCGTCCGATCACGAAGGGAAAAGGCAGCGGAGTGCTGAACAGTCCGGAACGGACGAACGTGTCGACCGGATTGACCGTGGTGGCCAGGACGTCGACCAGAACATCCGTGGGCCCGGGGCGAGGTTCGGCCAGTTCTCCGTATTGAATCGCGTCCGGCGGTCCGAGCTCTTCGATGTAGGCAGCGCGCATACCCGGATACTGGCAGGGCCGTTCCCGCATTTCGCCCGCGGGCACCATGATGTGTCAACTCGGAGCGGTCGGGCGACTTTACGGTCCTACGCTGACGCTCATGGAATTGACAATGACCGATCTGACACCCGACGACCCCGCCCTCGTGACCGACGTCGGCCCCCTGGTCCGGGCCCTGCGCCCCGGCCTGGACGCCGACGGCTTCCTGGAGTTCGCGACCGCGGCCCACCGTCAGGGCCTGGTCTTCACCGCCGCCCACGACGCGGCGGGCCGCTGCCTGGGCGTGGCCTCGCACCGCGTACTGGCCACCAGCCGGGGCCGGTTGCTCTTCGTCGACGACCTCGTCACCGCGCCCGCCGCCCGCTCGGCCGGGGTGGGCGCCCGCCTGCTCGACGCCCTGCGGGAGCGGGGCCGACGGGCCGGGTGCGTACGGATGGAACTCGACACGGGCACGGGCAACCATGGCGCACAACGCTTCTACCACGCACAGCGGATGAACATCGTGGCCCTGCACTACGCCGTGGAACTGGCCTGACAGGCCCGGACTTGACGGACCCTGAATCGCTTCGTTGACCCTTCCCCGGGCGCTCAGCAGTATCCCCTTCCGAGAACTGCGAAGAGTATCTCCATTCTCCGTCCGCCCTTCTTCACCCGCACTTTTCCGCGGGAGCGGCCCGAATTCGCCTTGCCGATCTCTGCCGGACTCGGCATTTCTACTGACGAAAGCCTGGGGACATGCTGCTGCAGCGCATTGGAAACCGTGGAATCCGGCTGGGCACGCTGTTCGAGCGAGCGGCGTCCCGGCACCCCGCGAACGTGGTGATCCTCGACCACGACCTCGACATCGCGCCCGGCCTCGGGCGCCGTACGACGGTCGCGGAGATCGCCGACCTGATCGACGACTTCGCGTCCCGGCTGTGGGCGGCGAAGGTGCGCCCCGGCGAGCGGGTCGTCGTCTACAAGTCCGACGGCTTCGACATCACGCTGCTGTCCTGCGCCATCGCCCGCATCGGGGCCGTACCGGTGCTCCTCTCGCCGAAGCTGGACGGCGCCACGGCCGCGGAGCTGGTACGCCGCACGGACCGGCCGTTCCTGCTCACGGACGCGGCGAAGCTGGAGAAGGAGCTGCCGGCCGAGGTCTTCGAGCTGGCCGGGAAGGTGCTCCTGGCCTCCGGCAGCCACGAGGGCGCCACGGAGCTGGCCGGACTCGCCGGCGTGCCCCGGGTGCCCGCCGTGACCATGCCGCCCGAGCACCCGACGCTGATCACCCACACCTCCGGCACCACGGGCACGCCCAAGCTGGCCGTGCACACCGGCCGTACGCTGCAGGCCCGTTACCGGCCGCAGATCTCCGCCGTCGCGCCGCTGATCCGCGGCCGCGAGACCATCGCGATGCACGTGTCGTTCGTGCACTCGCGGCTCTTCACCGCGCTCGCGATCTCCCTCTTCCGGGGCTTCCCGATCATCGTGCTCGCGGACCCGGACCCCAAGCAGGCGGCCGACCTCTTCGCCCGGCTGAAGCCCGGCATCCTGGAGGCGCACCCCAACTCCTTCATGGAGTGGGAGGAGCTGGCGCGCGACCCGCGCGGGCCGCTGTCCAACGTGAAGCTGTTCTCCTCCACGTTCGACGCGATCCACCCGCGGACCGTGCACACCCTGCTGCGCGCCACGAAGCGACGCGCGCCGCTCTTCGGCCAGCTGTACGGGCAGAGCGAGGTCGGCCCGGCCGTGGTCCGCGCCTTCACCCGGCGCCGCTCGCTCGACGACGACGGGCGCTGCGTCGGCCGTCCCTTCCCCGGCATGACGGACGTACGGGTGGTGAGCCGGGACGGCAAGGAGCCCTCGCCGGAGAACCCGGGCTACATCGAGGTGCGCAGCGACGGCAGGATCGTCACCTACCTCGGCGAGCAGGAGCGGTACGACCAGCAGGTGTCCGCGGACGGCTGGTGGCGGATGGGCGATGTCGGCTACCGCACCAAGTGGGGCTGCGTGCACCTGCTCGACCGGGAGGTCGACCTGATCGAGGGCTTCGGCTCGACGCTCGCCGCCGAGGACACGCTCTTCGGGAAGCTGCCGGAGCTGGCCGAGGTCATCATCATTCCGGGCAGCGACGGCCGGGCCGTCCCGGTGGTGTGCACGAAGAACGACCGCCCGCTGGACCCGGCGGCCTGGAAGGCGGCGGCGGCCGCGCTGCCGCCCATGGCGGAGCCCGTCCAGTGGCGGCTCGGCGAGCTGCCGCAGACCGCCACCACCAAGATCAAGCGGCTGGAACTGGCGCGCCTGCTCGCCGCCGGCACCTCGCCGGCCGCCGGGGAGCGCGCATGAACGACTCACACGCGGAGTACTGCGTGGTCGGCGCCGGGCCGCGCGGCCTGTCGGTCCTGGAGCGCATCTGCGCCAACGAGCGGATCGCGCCCACCCACCGGACTCTGACCCTCCATGTCGTCGACCCCGCCGCTCCCGGCGCCGGGGCGGTGTGGCGGACGGAGCAGTCCCGGCACCTGCTGATGAACACGGTCGCCTCGCAGGTGACGGTGTACACCGACGACAGCGCCCGGATCGAGGGGCCGGTCGAGCCCGGTCCCAGCCTCTACGAGTGGGCGCGGGAACTCGCGGCGCTCGCCGTTCTCACCAAGGACGGCGCGGAGACGTTCGGCACGGGCACCGAGGGGACGGGCGCCGAGGGGACGGGCGCCGACGGGTACGACGCGGCGACCCTGGAGGAGGCGCGGCGGCTCGGCCCGGACTCGTACCCCTCCCGGGCCTTCTACGGCCGGTATCTGCACGACTCCTTCCAGCGGGTGGTGGCCCGCGCGCCCGCTCACATCACGGTGCGCGTGCACCGTTCGCGGGCGGTCGCGATGGCCGACACCCACGGGGTGCCGGGCGGACCGCAGGGCGTACGGCTGGAGGACGGCACCCGGCTCAACCACCTCGACGGGGTCGTCCTCGCGCAGGGCCATGTGCCGGCCCGGCTGACGGCCCGCGAGGCCCGCACGGCGAGCCTGGCCCGGATCCACAACCTGCGCTACATCACGCCGGCCAACCCGGCGGACCTGGACCTGAGCGGCATCGAGCCCGGCGAGCACGTGCTGCTGCGCGGTCTCGGGCTCAACTTCTTCGACCACATGGCGCTGTTCACGGCCGGGCGGGGCGGGGTCTTCGAGCGGCGCGACGGCCGCCTGGTGTACCGCGCGTCGGGGCGGGAGCCCAAGCTGTTCGCGTCCTCCCGGCGCGGGGTGCCGTACCACGCGCGCGGCGAGAACCAGAAGGGCGCGTACGGGCGCCATCTGCCGCAGCTGCTGACCCCGGAGTTCGTCGCCCGATTGCGGGCCAGGAACCTCGACGGCGAGCGAAGCGAGATGGGGGTCCCCCCGGCCGGAGGCTGGGGGAGGGTGAACTTCGCGCAGGACCTGTGGCCGCTGATCTCGCGGGAGGTGGAGAGCGTCTACTACGGCACGCTCCTGGACTCCCTGGGGCGCGGGGCCGAACGCGAGGAGTTCACCACCCGGTACCTGGCCGAGGCCGAGGAGTCCGACCGGGCCGCGTTGGTCGCCTCGTACGGCATCGAGGAGCCCCGCCGCTGGGACTGGGAGAAGCTGTCACGGCCGTACGGCGAGCGGGAGTTCACCGGCCGGGACGACTTCCGGGCGTGGCTGCTGCGCCATCTGGAGCAGGACGTGGCCGAGGCGCGGGCGGGCAATGTGGACGGCCCGCTCAAGGCGGCGCTCGACGTGCTGCGGGACCTGCGCAACGAGGTCCGGCTCGCCGTCGACCACGGCGGCCTGGAGGGCAACTCGCACCGGGACGACCTGGAGGGCTGGTACACCCCGCTCAACGGCTTCCTGTCGATCGGCCCGCCGGTCTCCCGTATCGAGGAGATGATCGCGCTGATCGAGGCGGGGGTCCTGGAGGTCACCGGTCCCGGTACGCAGATCCGGCTCGACGCGGCGGCGCCGTCGTTCGTGGCCGCGTCGGAGACCGTGCCGGGGCCGCCCGTACGGGCCACGGTGCTGATCGAGGCCCGGCTGCCCGAGCCGGACCTGCGGCGCACGGAGGATCCGCTGCTGCTGCACCTGCTGGGCACCGACCAGGCGGCGCCGTACCGGATCGCCGGTTCCTGCGGGACGAGTTACGAGACCGGGGGGCTGGCCGTCACCGAGCGGCCGTACCGGGTGGTGGACGGCCGGGGCCGCCCGCATCCGCGCCGGTTCGCGTACGGCGTGCCGACGGAGTCCGTGCACTGGGTGACCGCGGCCGGGATCCGGCCGGGCGTCGACTCGGTGACGCTCGGCGACTCGGACGCGATCGCCCGCGCCCTGTGCGCGCTGCCGCCGACGGCCCAGGTGCCGGCGGGTGTGCGGCCGGTGACGCGGGAGGCCACGACGGAGCTCGCCGGGGTGATCGTGTGACCCGGTCCTACGACGACGCGGGTCTCCTTTCGCCGGTGCGGGCCGGGACGCCCGCGGAGGCGGCGGTCGGCGACCGGGCGTGGCTGCAGGCCATGCTGGACGCCGAGGCGGCGCTGGTCCGGGCGCAGGCGCGGCTCGGTACGGTCCCGGAGTGGGCGGCGCGGGCCGTCTCCAACGCGGCGCGCGCGGAGCGCCTGGACGTCCGCGCCCTGGCACTGGCGGCCCGCGAGACGGCGAACCCGGTCGTCGGCCTGGTGCAGGCGCTGACGCGGGTGGTCGCGGCGGAGGAGCCGGCGGCGGCGGAGTACGTCCACCGGGGCTCGACGAGCCAGGACATCTTCGACACCGGTGCGATGCTGGTCGCGGACCGGGCGCTGCGACTGATCCGGGCGGATGTGTCCCGCACGGCGACGGCGCTGGCGTCGCTGGCCGAACGCCACCGCGACACCCTGGTCGCGGGCCGCACCCTGACGCTCCACGCCGTCCCGACGACCTTCGGCCTGAAGGCGGCGGGCTGGCGCGAGCTGCTGCTGTCGGCGGAGGAGCGGCTGGCCCGTGTCCAGGAGTCCCTGCCGGTCTCCCTGGGCGGGGCGGCGGGGACGCTGGCGGGGTACGTGGAGTACGCGAGGCCGGCGGCGCCGACGCCGGTCGACGACCCGACGCACCCGGCCGGCCCGGCCGCCCGGACGGCGGACGAAGATGCCGGCGCGACCACCCGGACGGCGGAGGAAGGTGCCGGTGCGACCGCCCGGACGGCGGAGGAAGGTGCCGGTGCGACCGCCCGGACGGCGGAGGAAGGTGCCGGTGCGGTCGGCCGGGTCACCGGCGGTGGTCCGGGCGGCGCCGACGGTGACTTCGACGCCGGGGCGTACGTCGAGCGGCTCGGTGCCGCCTTCGCCGAGGAGACCGGGCTTGCGACCACGCTGCTTCCGTGGCACGCGCTGCGGGCCCCCGTCGCCGATCTCGCGTACGCGCTGGCGTTCGCGACCGGGGCGCTCGGGAAGCTCGCGATCGACGTGCAGTCGCTCGCGCGGACCGAGGTCGGGGAGGTCGCCGAGCCGTCGGGCGGGGCCGGGCGGGGGGCGTCGTCGGCGATGCCGCACAAGCGCAACCCGGTGCTGGCCACGCTCATCCGGTCCGCCGCGCTCCAAGTACCCGCCCTCGCGGGCGCTTTGGCGCAGTGCCTCGTCACGGAGGACGAGCGGTCCGCCGGGGTGTGGCATGCCGAGTGGCAGCTGCTGCGGGAGTGCCTGCGGCTGACGGGCGGCGCCGCGCACACGGCCGTCGAGCTGGCCGAGGGCCTGGAGGTGCGCGCCGACCGGATGCGGGAGAACCTCGCGCTCACCGGGAGCCGGATCGTCTCCGAGCGGATCGCGGCCGTCCTCGCGCCCCGCCTGGGGAAGGCCGCCGCGAAGGAGCTGCTCACCTGGGCGTCGGTGACGGCGGACCGGGACGGCCGCCCGCTGCCCGAGGTCCTCGCGGAGGCCCCGGAGCTCGCCGGCGTCATGGACCGGGCCGAGGCCGACGCGCTGTGCGACCCGGCCGCCTACACGGGCGTGGCGGGGCCGCTGGTGGACCGGGCGCTGAAGGGCGCGCCGTGAGCACCCACGACCCCCAGCCGTCCCGGTCCCGATCCCGTTCCCGGTGGATCGAGGACTGGGACCCCGAGGACGTCCGCTTCTGGGAGGCGCGCGGGAAGCGGATCGCGCGGCGGAACCTCGCGCTGTCCATCGCTTCCGAGCACATCGGCTTCTCCGTCTGGAGCATGTGGTCGGTCCTCGTCCTCTTCATGTCCCCACGCATCGGCCTGCCGTTCACGCCCGGCGAGAAGTTCCTCCTCGTCGTCACTCCCACCCTTGTCGGCGCGGCGCTGAGGCTCCCGTACAGCCGTGCCGTCACCCGCTTCGGCGGCCGCAACTGGACCGTGTGCGCGACCGCCGTCCTGCTCGTCCCCGCCTCCGCGGCCGCGTACTTCGTGCAACGCCCCGGCACCCCCCTGTGGGTGTTCCTCGTCATCGGCGCGCTCGGCGGTGTCGGCGGCGGCAACTTCGCCTCCTCGATGACGAACATCACCGCCTTCTTCCCGCAGCGCCACCAGGGCTGGGCCCTCGGGCTCAACGCGGGCGGCGGCAACCTCGGGGTCGCCGTCGTCCAGCTCCTCGGCCTGCTCGTCATCGCCACCGCGGGCGACACCCACCCCGCCTACGTCGCCGCGTTCTACCTCCCCCTCATCGTCTGCGTCGCGCTCCTCGCCGCGCTGCGGATGGACAACCTGGCGGTGGTACGGAGCGACAAGGGCGCCCAGCGCGAGGCCCTGCGCACCCCGCACACCTGGTGGATCTCGCTGCTCTACATCGGCACGTTCGGTTCGTTCATCGGGTACGGCTTCGCCTTCGGCCTGGTCCTGCAGACGCAGTTCGGCTCCACCCCGCTCGAAGCGGCCTCGTACACGTTCCTCGGCCCGCTGCTCGGTTCGCTCGCCCGCCCCTTCGGCGGCCGGCTCGCGGACCGCTGGGGCGGGGCCCTGGTGACCGCGTGGACGTTCGTGGCGATGGCGGCCGGCACCGGCGGGCTGCTCCTCGCCTCCGCGCAGGGGTCGTTCGGGCTGTTCGTGGCCGGCTTCACCGTCCTGTTCGTGCTCACCGGGCTCGGCAACGGCTCCACGTACAAGATGATCCCGGCCGTCTTCGCCGAGCGGGCCGGCCGTGAGGTCACGGACGGCGGGGACGCCACGACGGCGTTCGCCCGCGCCAGGCGCCTCTCGGGGGCCGTGATCGGGATCGCGGGCGCCGTCGGCGCGCTCGGCGGTGTCGCGGTGAACCTGGCCTTCCGGGCGGCGTACGGCTCCGAGGGCGGCAGCGGCGCGCCCGCCTTCCTCGGCTTCCTCGGCTTCTACGCGCTGTGCGTGGCGGTCACCTGGGCGGTCTATCTGCGTCCCACCGGTACGCTCCGGCAGCTGGAAGCCCCGCCCGTACGACGTGGAGTCACCCGTGTCTGACCCCTGCTCCCGCACCGTCCATACGCACTGCCCGTACTGCGCGTTGCAGTGCGGTACGAAGCTCAGCCGCGCCCTCGGCGAGGTGTCCGTCGCCCCGTCCGCCTTCCCGGTCAACCAGGGCGGCCTGTGCCAGAAGGGCTGGACCGCGCCGGACGTGCTGACCGCGGCCGACCGGCTGCGGGAGCCGCTGGTGCGCGGCCGGGACGGGCGGCTCGCCCCCGCCGACTGGGACGCCACCCTCGACCTGGTCGCGGGGCGGCTGCGGGAAATCCGGCGGGAGCACGGCCCGGACGCGGTCGGCGTCTTCGGCGGCGGCGGGCTCACCAACGAGAAGGCGTATCTGCTGGGCAAGTTCGCCCGGCTCGCGCTGCGCACCAGCCGGATCGACTACAACGGCCGCTTCTGCATGTCCTCCGCCGCGGCCGCCACCAACGCCGCCTTCGGCGTCGACCGGGGCCTGCCCTTCCCGGTCACCGATCTCGGGCGGGCGGACGTGGTGCTGCTCGCGGGGGCGAATCCCGCCGAGACGATGCCGCCGCTGATGCGCCATCTGGACCGGGCCGCGCTGATCGTCCTCGACCCGCGCCGCACCCCGACCGCCGAGCGGGCCGCGCTGCATCTGCGGCCGGCCCCCGGCACCGATCTCGCCCTGGCACTCGGCCTGCTGCAGCTGACGGTGCTCGACGGGCGGCTCGACCACACCTTCGTACAGGAGCGGACGAACGGTTTCGAGGCCGCCTGGCAGAGGGCGCTGCCCTGGACGCCGGAGCGGACCGAGCGGGTGACCGGGGTGCCGGTCGCGGACCAGCGGGAGGCGGTGCGGCTTCTCGCCGACGCCCGGCGGGCGTACGTCCTGACGGGGCGCGGCGCGGAACAGCACAGCAAGGGCGCCGACACGGTCTCCGCGTTCGTCAACCTGGCGCTCGCGCTGGGGCTCCCGGGCCGGGAGGGCAGCGGTTACGGCTGTCTGACCGGCCAGGGCAACGGACAGGGCGGCCGTGAACTGGGCCAGAAGGCGGACCAGCTGCCCGGCTACCGGATGATCACCGACCCCGCGGCGCGGGAGCACGTGGCAGGCGTGTGGGGCGTGGACGCCGCGTCCCTGCCCGGGCCCGGACCCAGCGCGTACGAACTCCTCGACTCCCTGGGGACCGCCCACGGGCCGCGCGCCCTGCTCGTGTTCGGCTCCAACCCGGTGGTCTCCGCCCCGCACGCCGGGCACGTCACCGAGCGCCTCGCGGCCCTCGATCTGCTGGTGGTGGCGGACTTCGTCCCCTCCGAGACCGCGCGGATGGCGGATGTCGTCCTGCCGGTGACCCAATGGGCCGAGGAGGAAGGCACGTTGACAAACCTGGAGGGACGGGTGCTGCGCCGACGGGCGCTGCTCGATCCGCCGACCGGGGTACGGAGCGACCTGGAGGTGCTGCGCGGGCTCGCGGTACGGCTCGGGGAGCCGGCCGAGCGGTATCCGGCCCGGCCCCGGGAGGTGTTCGAGGAGCTGCGGCGCGCCACGGAGGGCAGCCGGGCGGACTACTCCGGGGTGAGCTACGAACGGCTCGACGCGGGCGAGGCGCTGTACTGGCCGTGCCCGGCGGTGCCGGCGGGGCCCGCGCATCCGGGCACGCCCCGGCTCTTCCTGGACGGTTTCGCGCATCCGGACGGGCGGGCCCGCTTCCTGCCGGTCGAGCACCGCGACTCCGCCGAACTGCCCGGCGCCGATCTCCCGTTGTACGCGACGACCGGGCGGGTTCTGGCCCACTACCAGTCCGGGGCGCAGACCCGGCGGGTGGCGCGCCTGAACGAGGCCGAGCCGGAGCCGTATGTGGAGATCCACCCCGACGCGGCCCGGCGGGCGGGCGTGGAGGCGGGCGGGCTCGCCCGGGTGGTGTCGGCGCGGGGCTCCGTGGTGGCGCGGGTGCGCCTGGTGGAGAGCCTGCGGACGGACACGGTGTTCCTGCCGTTCCACTTCCCTGGGGAGGGGCGGGCGAACCTGCTCACCGGAGGGGCGCTCGACCCGCGCAGCGGCATGCCGGAGTTCAAGGTGAGCGCGGTACGGATAGAACCGGCGCGGGATCCCGTGAGCGCCGTCCGGGGCGAGCCGGTACAGGCTCCGGTGACCGCGTGACGGGGCGGATCCTGGTCGTCGGCAACGGCCTCGCCGCGCACCGGCTGACCGCACGTCTCGCGGTGCTCGGGCACGACGGCCCGGTCACCGTCCTGGGCGCCGAGCCGCATCCCGCGTACCAGCGCACCCTGCTCGGTCCGGTCCTCGCCGGCAGCCTGCCCCCGGGCGCGCTGACGCTGCCGCCGCCACCGGCGGGGGTGCGGGTACGGACGGGCCTGAAGGCCCTCGCGATCGACCGGGAGCGGCGGACCGTGCGGTGCGCCGACGGGACGCGCCTCGGCTACGACACGCTGGTCCTGGCGACCGGGGCGCGGCCGTCCGGCGACGTGCACACCCTGGCCGACTGCACCCGCCCGGTACGCGGCAGGGTGGCCGTGATCGGCGGGGGCGTCCTGGGCGTGGAGACGGCGACGGCGCTGCGCGGGCGCGGGCACCGCGTGGTCCTGGCGCATTCCGGCCCGTACCCGATGCACCACCATCTGGACGAGGTCGCCGGGCAGTTGGTCGCCGCCCGGCTCGAGTCGTGCGGGATCGAGCTGCGGCTCGGCGCGTACGTCGCGGCGAACGACACACTCGGCGCCGACACCGTCCTGCGGTGCACCGGCACCGCTCCGGAGACCACCCTGGCCGAGCAGGCCGGTCTGACGGTCCGGCGCGGCATCGTCGTCGACGACCGCCTGTGCACGAGCGACCCCTCGATCCGGGCGATCGGCGCCTGTACGGACACCCCGGACCTCGTCGGCGCGCTGGCCCAGGCGGAGACCCTGGCCACCGTCCTGACGGGCGGCGACGCCTCCTGCGTCCCCGCTCCCCCGATCGTCCGGCCGCGGATCCCGGGCCTGGACGTCGTGTGCCTAGGGGGTGTCTTGTCGATCAGGCCGGATCAGGGAGCGGGGTCTGGTGCCGTGGATCGCAAGGCGGAGGAGGGAGACAACGCGGAGCGTTGGCGACCGACGACAACGCGGCGAGGCGCGGCACCAGGGCACGCGAGCCCGGCAAGATCGGCAAGACACCCCCTAGGTCCGCGCGGGTGGGCGGCGGAGCGGGCGGAGAGCGATGAGGTCGTGACGTTCTCCGACCCCGCGCGGGGACGGTACGCGCGGATCGAGATCACGGAGCGGAAGGTGACACGGGCCGTGCTGGTCGGCATGCCCGAAGGGATCGCGGCCGTGACCCAGCTGTACGACCAGGGCCGCCCTGTCCCCGCCGACCGGCTCGCGCTCCTGCTCGGCCTCAGGGGCGGGGCCGGCGCGGGCGCCGGGGGTGCGGGGGGTGATCCCGCCGCACTGGCCGACGAGGCCGTGCTCTGCCACTGCAACAACGTCAGCAAGGGGGCCGTCGTGAGGTCCTGGCAGGACGGTGCGCGGGATGTCGGGGCGGTGGCCGCGGCGACCCGGGCGACCACCGGCTGCGGCGGCTGCGCCGACGCGGTCCGCGCGGTGTGCGCCGCGCTGCGCGTACCGGAGGGCGTCGCATGAGGCGCCGGACTCTGGTCGTCGCCGGCTACGGGCCCGTCGGGCATCGGCTCGTCACGGAGCTGCGCACCCTGGACCGGACCGACGGATGGCGGGTGGTCGTGCTCGGGGAGGAACCGCGCGGGGCCTACGACCGGGTCGCGCTCTCCTCCCTCGTCTCCGGTCCGACGCCGGCCGATCTCGCGCTGCCCGCCCCCGACTCCCTGGTGGACGTGCGCCTTTCGACGACCGTGACCGGCATCGACCGGGAGCGGCGGACCGTGCGGTGCGCCGACGGGACGCGCCTCGGCTACGACGCGCTGGTCCTGGCCACCGGCTCCCGGCCGTTCGTCCCGCCCGTGCCCGGCCACGACCGGCCGCACTGCTTCACGTACCGCACCGTCGAGGACGTCGACGCGATCCGTGCCGCCGCCCGCGCCGGGCGTCCCGGCCGCCCCGGTGTGGTCATCGGCGGCGGGCTGCTCGGCCTGGAGGCCGCCGGCGCGCTGCGGCACCTCGGGATGCGCCCGCACGTGGTGGAGGCCGCCCCCCGCCTGATGCCGCTCCAGGTGGACGCGGGTGGTGGCCGGCTGCTCGCCTCGCTGGTGCGGGACCTCGGTGTCGAGGTGCACTGCGGGGCGACGACCGTGTCCGTGGAGGCGGATCGGGTGCGGCTCGCGGACGGTACGGAGATCGAGGCCGACCTCGTCGTCTTCTCCGCCGGGATACGGCCCCGCGACGAGCTCGCGGCGGGCGCGGGGCTGGCGACCGGCGAACGCGGCGGGTTCCTCGTCGACGACCGGCTGCGGACGGCGGACGAGCGGATCTGGGCGGTCGGCGAGTGCGCCGCCGTCGAGGGCCGCTGCCACGGGCTCGTCGCCCCCGGCCTGCGGATGGCCGCCTCCGTGGCCCGACAGCTCCTCGGCCTCGAGCGGACGCCGTTCACGGACAGCGGCGGGCCGACGCGGCTCAAGCTGCTGGGCATCGGGGTCTCGGGCTTCGGCGACATCCATGCCCGCACCGAGGGCGCCATCGAGTTCCGCGAGGCCGACCGCGCCGGCCGCCGCTACCGGAAGCTGGTCCTGGCGCCGGACGGACGGACTGTGCTCGGCCGGGTGGAGGTCGGCGCGGCGGGCCCCTGACACATTCCGAGCCACACAGACAGCGGCGCCGCCCGGTACTGGGCGGCGCCACTGGTCGTAACGAGGGTCGCGACCCTCACCTCATCCCACCGTCTGCACCGCGCCGCCCTTGACCAGACCGCCGAGCATCGACGCCACGATCCGCGGGCCGCTCTGGGTCAGGACGGACTCGGCGTGGAACTGCATCGACGCGAAGTGCGCGCCGCGCAGTGCGTGCACCTCGCCGGTCTCCGGGTCCCGGCTGATCTCCACCGCGCCGAACTCCGGGTGCAGCAGACGGTCGGCCTCGCTACGCGCGGCGAAGGTGTTGTAGAACCCGACCCGCTCCCGCGCGCCGAAGAGGTCGATCTCCTTCTGGACGCCCTGGTTGGGCACGTCCCGGCGGGTGAGGTCCAGGCCGAGGCGCAGGCTGAGGACCTGGTGGCTGAGGCAGACCGCGAGGAACGGCCGGCGTTCGCGCAGCAGGTCCGCGACGGCCTCCCGCAGGTGCGCGATCTTGGGGTGCCCGGCCTCGCGCGGATCGCCCGGCCCGGGGCCCATGATGACGAGGTCGTAGCCCTCGAAGGCGTACTCCTCGTCGAAGCGGCGGACCGTCACCTCGGGGCCCAGCGCCCGCACCTGCTGGCCGATCATCGAGGTGAAGGTGTCCTCGGCGTCGACGATCAGGACGTGCTGCCCGGCGAGGACCGGGTCGGGCCGGCCGCGGCCCGAGCCCTCCGCCAGCCAGAAGTCGGCGATGGTGGCGTTGCGCCGCTCCAGCGCCTCCCGCACGCGCGGATGGGCGCGGAAGCGGGAGCCTCCGTCGTCCTGGAGGGCGGAGAGCAGCCCGGCGGCCTTGGCGCGGGTCTCGGCGACCTCCGACGCGGGGTCGGAGTGGCGCACCAGGGTCGCGCCCACGCCGATGGAGACCCGTCCGTCCGCGTCGATGTCGGCGGTACGGATGAGGATGGCGGAGTCCATGGACCGGCCACCGAGCGCGTCCCGGCCGATGAGGGCGACGATCCCGCTGTAGTAACCCCGGCCCCGCGGCTCGTACTTGGCGATCACCTTGCAGGCGCTCTCCAGCGGCGAGCCCGTCACCGTCGGGGCGAACAGGGTCTCGCGCAGGATCTCGCGCGGGTCGCGGTCGGTCTGGCCCTCGATGAAGTACTCGGTGTGGGCGAGCCGGGCCATCTCCTTGAGGTACGGCCCGACGACCCGGCCGCCGCCCTCGCAGATCCGGGCCATCATCTTCAGCTCCTCGTCGACGACCATGTACAGCTCGTCGGCCTCCTTGCGGTCGGCGAGGAAGTCGAGGACGCCGGGGAGGGTGGGGCCGGAGGCCGGATAGCGGTACGTACCGCTGATGGGGTTCATCACGGCGGTGCCGTCGGCGAGGCTGACGTGCCGCTCGGGGGACGCTCCGACGAAGGTGCGCTCCCCGGTGTGGATGAGGAAGGTCCAGTACGCGCCCGACTCGCGCTCCAGGAGCCGGCGGAAGAAGGTCAGCGCGCTGCCGGGGCCGAAGTCGGTGATCTCGGTGGTGAAGGAGCGGCGGATGACGAAGTTGGCGCCCTCGCCCGTGCCGATCTCGTCGGCGACGACACGGCGCACGATTTCGGCGTACGCGTCGTCGTCGACGTCGAAGCCGCCGCCGTCGGCGAGGGTGATCGGGACGTCGGGGATCGCGGCCAGGACGGTGTCGAGCGGGACGGTGGTCTGCTCGGTGACGCTCATCGCGATGAGGGGGGCGCCGTCGTCGGTCCGGTCGTAGCCGCGCTCGCCGATCTGGCGGTACGGGACGACGGCGAGGACCTCGTGCCGCCCGGCGCCCCCGGCGCCCGCGTCCTCCCGTACGGGAAGGTCGGCGAGGGTCGCGGGCAGCGAGATCTCGCCGGTCAGCAGGTCGAGCGCGCCGGGGCCGGTGGTCTCGGGCCGGTGCAGCACGGCGAAGGCGGGCGGGTTCGGGCCGAGGATCCGGCTCAGCAGGTCGGTCGGGGTCACTGTGCTCACCCCAGCACCTCCTTGGCGGTGGTGACGACGGCGCAGCGCTTGGCCGCGTACGTGACGGCCGAGCGGTGATCGGCCTCGGTGAAGTCGCCGACGGCGTCGGCGACCAGGAAGGTCTCGATGTCGTGGGTGAACGCCTCGACGGCGCTGGCGAGGACGCCGATGTGGGCGTAGACCCCGCAGATGACGAGCTGGTCGCGGCCGTGGAACCGCATCCGCTCCAGGAGGTCGGTCTTGAAGAAGGCGCTGTAGCGCCACTTGGTGAGCAGCCAGTCGCCCGAGGCGGGCGCGAGCGGCTCGACGACCTCGCGGTCGGCCGGGTCGAGGCGCATCCCCGGCCCCCAGAAGTCGGCGAGCAGACCGCGCTGTTCGGGCGTCATGCCGCCGGGCTGCGCGGTGTACGCGACGGGGATGCCGTGACCGGCGCAGCGGTCGCGGAGCAGGGCCGCGTTGGCGATGATCTCCTCGCGCAGCGGCGGGGCGAACGGCGCCAGGAAGTAGCGCTGCATGTCGTGGACGAGCAGCACGGCGCGGTCCGGGTCCACGGACCAGTGCGGAATGACCGGCGGCAGCGCGCCGGCCGTCGGCAACGGATAGGCCTCGATGGGTGGTATCCCGGCCATGACGGTCCTCTCGGGTACGGGTGGGGATGAGGGGTTGCTGGGGGCGTCGGGGCGTCGGGGCGTCGGGGCCACTCGGCCACGGGGCCGGGCGACGCGGCGAACCGGCTACGGGGCATAGCGCCGCCGCACTCCGGCCAGAGGGCACGGGGCACGGGCCCCGGGGCCGCTGGTCCCTCCGACCACGGGATCCGGACCGCTGGGCCCTCCAGCCCGGCGGCTGCGGGCCGCTGGGGCCCTCAGGGCACGGGTTCCGGACCGCTGGGCCCTCCAGCCCCGCGGCTGCGGGCCGCTGGGGCCCTCAGGGCACGGGATCCGGACCGCTGGGCCCTCCAGCCCCATGACTGAGGGCCGCTGGGGCCCTCAGGGCACGGGATCCGGACCGCTGGGCCCTCCAGCCCCATGACTGAGGGCCGCTGGGGCCCTCAGGGCACGGGATTCGGACCGCTGAGGCCCGCCGGGCACGGGATTCGGACCGCTGGTCTCCGGCCACGGGGGCGCGGGGCGGGACGCCCGCGTGCCGGGGCCACGGGTGGCCCCGGCCTCTTCCGCCTCCGGCGCCGGAGGCGCCCTACGCGCCGAGGGACGCGCCGCCGTCGACCGTGAGGTCGTGCAGGGTGATGTGGGACGCCTGGTCCGACAGGAGGAAGACGACGGCCTCGGCGACGTCGGTGGGCAGGGCCAGCTTCTTCAGCGGGATGCCGACACGGAACGCCTCCGGGCGGCCCTCGATCGTTCCCCTGGGCCCGGACTCGTCCTGCCACATCGAGGAGAGCATCGGGGTGTCCGTGGAGCCGGGCGCGACCAGGTTGCAGCGGATGCCGTACGGCGCCACCTCCAGACCCAGCGACTTGGTGAAGAGGGACGCGGCGGCCTTGGAGGCGGCGTACGCGGCCATCTCGCTGCGCGGGGTGTTGGCGGCGTTGGAGGCGACCGTGACGAGCGCGCCGGAGCCACGCGGGATCATCCGGTCGACGACCGCGCGGGAGACCTGGAAGACCCCGGTGGCGTTGACCGCGAAGGTGGCCGCCCAGTCCTCGTCGGAGAAGGTGCGGACGGGGCCGAGGCGCAGGACGCCGGCCGCGTTGACGAGGTAGTCGATCGGGCCGAGGCGCCGCTCGGCCTCCTCGACCAGGGCGGTGACCTGGGCGCTGTCGGTGACGTCGGCGGGGAACGCCTCGACGGGCAGGCCCTCGGCGACGAAGGCGGCGACGCGCTGCTTGAGCGCGGCCTCGTCCCGGTCGACGGCGGCGACGGTCGCGCCGCGCTCGGCGAGGGCGCGGACCACGGCTGCGCCGATGCCGCCCGCGGCGCCGGTGACGAGGGCGATCTTGTCCTGCATGACAGTTCCTCCCTGGGGACGTGGACGTGGGACGGGCGGACGGGCTCAGCCGCGCCAGGCCGAGATGACGGTGACGGCCTGTCCGGGGTTGAGCCGCGGGTCGCAGAAGCTGGTGTAGTAGTCGCCGCACCGGCCGACCCACTGCTCGCCGAGCACGCACTCGGTGACGTCGTCGGGCGTGGTCTCCAGATGGACGCCGCCGGCGATGCCGCCGGAGGAGCACACGGCGAGCTGGAACTCGGAGATCTCCCGCTCGACGGTGGTGGTGTAGCGGGTCTTGAGCCCGCCGGGGGCGGTGACGGTGTTGCCGTGCATGGGGTCGGTGAGCCAGATGACCGGGTGGCCCGCGGCGCGGACGGCCTCGACGAGCGGCGGCAGCTTCTGGGCGACCTTCTCGGCGCCCATGCGGGCGATGAGGGTGAGCCGGCCGGGCTCGCGGGCCGGGTCGAGGATCTCGCAGAGGGTGAGGAGCTCGTCGGGGGTCATGCTCGGGCCGACCTTGCACGCGACCGGGTTGACGACCTCGGCGAGCAGGGCGACGTGGGCGCCGTCGGTCTGGCGGGTGCGTTCGCCGATCCACGGGAAGTGGGTGGAGGCGAGCAGCAGCCGGCCCTCGTCGTCGCGGCGGAGCATCGGCACCTCGTAGTCGAGGAGCAGGGCCTCGTGGCTGGTCCACACGGGCGGGTCGATGACCGGGCGGCCGACGGGCTTGCGCCAGCCGAGGTGGCCCATGATGTCGTTGGCGGCCATGTAGCCGGTGAGCAGACGCAGCGGGTCGGGGCGGCGCGACTCCGGGTCGGGCTCGGGTCCGTTGACCATGTGGCCTCGGTAGACCGGGAGTTCGAGGTCGCCGACCTTCTCGGTGTCGTTGGACCGGGGCTTGCCGAACTGGCCGGCCATGCGGCCCACGCGGATCACCGGCTTGTGCGTGATCATCTTCATGGCGCCGGCGAGGAGGTCGAGGACGGCCGTCTTGCGGGCGACGTGCTGGACGGTGGACTCGTCGGGGTCCTCGGAGCAGTCGCCGGACTGGACGATCACGGCCTCGCCGGCGGCGGCCCGGGCGAGGAGGGTACGCAGGGTGTGCACGTCCTGGGGGCTGACCAGGGCGGGGCGGACGCTCAGCTCCTCCCGTACGCGCTCCACCTGCGACGCGTCGTCCCACACGGGCTGTTGCAGAGCCGGCCTTTGCCGGATGTCGAGCAGAGTGTTGTCCACGGGGAGTCTCTCCTAAGACGACAGGACGACGGTGCGACCGTGCGGGCGGCATTCTTCGAGGCGGAGACCGAAAAGGGCCGGCCGGGCACAGGGCCGGCCGGCCCGGAATTCGTTCGAATCATCCGCTGTCGGCGGGGACGCGGCCAATACGGGCGGCCGCACTCCGTCAAGTGGGCGAAGAATCCATCAGGTTGATTCGCCCGCCGTTCACACCACTTCCATCTGGGCCATCATTCCCATGGCCGCGTGGTCGAGCATGTGGCAGTGGTAGAGGTACTTTCCGCGATAGCTGTCGAATGTTGCCTGGAACTTCACCGTCTCGCCGGGCATGACACGGATCGTGTCCTTGAGCCCTGCCTCGGCCGGGCCCGGCGGATTTCCGTTGCGTTCCAGCACTCGGAACTGCACCAGGTGAATATGAAAATTGTGCGGAATGGCTTGATTGCTGTTGGTCACCGTCCAGATCTCGGAGCCGCCCCAGGGGACGGTGTTGTCGATGCGGTGGTGGTCGTAGACCTTTCCGTCCATGTATCCCTGCGGACCGGGCCGCCCGTCCTCGTCCATGCTCATGACGACGGTCCGCCGGCCGGTGACGGCCGGCAGCGCGGGCAGGGTGCGCAGCGTGGCGGGTACGGCGCTGGGGTCGTCCGCGGTCTTCACCACGTCGAAGCGGAGCACCTTGCCGGTCAGTTCGGCCGGTCCCGGGCCCTCGGTGTTCTCCAGGACGAGCTGGGTGCCGACGGGGTAGCGGGAGAAGTCGATGACGACCTCCGCGCGTTCGCCCGGCGAGAGGGCGACGGTGTCGGTGGAGAAAGGTCTCTCCAGGAGGCCGCCGTCGGAGCCGATCTGGACGAACGGGGAGCCGTCGGCGAGCCTCAGGGTGAAGAACCGCAGGTTGGTGGAGTTGAGCAGCCGGAAGCGGTACTTGCGGGCCGCGACCTGGAAGTGGGGCCAGGCCTTGCCGTTGGCCATGATGGTGGACCGGCTGCGGAAGTCGTCCATGGTGTAGACGAGCTGCCCCTTGTCGTCGAAGTGGCCTTCGCGGAGCATGATCGGCACGTCGTACACGCCGGAGGGCAGCGGGAGCGCCTTCTCCTCGGCATCCGTGAGCAGGTAGAACGCGGACAGGCCGCGGTAGACGTGCTCGGACTCCATGTGGTGGGCGTGGTCGTGCAGCCAGAGCGGGGCGTGGGCCTGCCGGTTGGGGTAGTGGTACGTGCGGACACCACCGGGTGCGATGGTCGCCATCGGGTCGCCGTCGTGCTCCGGGGCCACGTGACCGCCGTGCAGGTGGATCGAGGCCGGCATGGTCAGCTTGTTGTACTGGTTGATGACGACCGGGCGGCCGGACGTGGCCCGGATGAGCCCGGGGAAGCCGCCGTTGAAGGTGAAGACCTCGGTGAACGTGCCGGGCAGGATCTCCTTGCTCGTCCGTCTGATCGAGATGTTGTAGGTGTCCACGCCGTTGGCGGTGGAGCTGGGCGCGATGACCTGCGGCAGCGGCATCGGCTGGGTGAAGAACGGGACGGCGGTCGCGTCGGCCGCGGAGGCCGACGCGGAACCGAGCAGCGGGGTCAGGGCCGCACCGGTGGCCACCGTGCCGCCTGTCGCCAGGGCGGCACCGATGAACCGTCGTCTGGAAAGCATGGGGATTCCCCTCGTCGTGGGCGCGCCCTGTGCGCGCCCGCATCTCCGTGCTCTGTGGGGGGGACGTGGGGGGGGTGTGGGGGTGTGGGGGGGAGCTCGTGGGGCCACCGCCGCCGGTCACGCGGCAGGGCCGGGTGTGCGTCGGGCCGGCCCTTGTGGGGGCCGGCCCGTCGGTGCGTCGTTCCTGGTGGGGGTGGGCGTCAGTCCTTCTCGACGACGACCTTGATCCTGCCCAGGGTCTCGGTGATGTCGCGGGTCATCTTCGCCGTCCAGTCGGCGATGAACTTCCGCTTGTCGGCCTCGTCCATGTCCTTGGTGATCTCGTTGATTCCGGGCGACGCGTATCCCATGCGGAAGGTCTGGGAGAGCGTGGCACCGTTCTCCGCGGGCTCGATCAGGAAGGACCAGGTGAGTTCCTGCGGTTCACCGGTCTTGGAGTGGATCTTCCAGCGGAACGCGCGACCGGGGATGGTCTCCGCGACCTCCGACTTCGTGTGCCAGATTCCGCGGATGAGCGGAGCCCAGGACACGATGTCGTCGCTGCGGAAGTTCTCTCCCTCGAAGATCGAACCGACCTTCCCGGGCTCTCCGGACAGCCATCGGCCACCCTGGAGTTCCGAGCTCCATTCGGAATGCCGCTGCATGTCGCTGACGATCGAGTAGATCTTGTCGGCGGAGGCCGCGATATGAATCTCGGCGCCCAGCTCGAAAAGGGGGCGGGAGTCCAGAATCGACGTTGTCATGCCTGGATCCTGCCGATCCACGGCGGGTGTGCTCAAAGGGTCCGGTGTGAATCCGTCAGGTCACCGTGACACGCCTTCCGATGCCGCGCCGACTGACCTGACTGAGTACGCCGAAGCACATTGGCGAGGCCAGGAGCGTCCGGCACCCTCGCATCGTCGTCACTCTTCGACGCGCCGTCTTTCGGCATTCGCATACCCCGGGAGTTTTCTTTATGGACCGGTCGGGAGTTGGACATGAACCGCCAGCCATGCCACGGAGACGTACGGTCGTCGCGGCCGCCGCAGCGATGGCGACGGCGGTGACCGTCCCCGGCGGCGTGGCCTCGGCCACGCAGACGCGCGGCGGCGCGGTGACCGACGGCGGCACGGAGACGACGAGTGTCGTCACCCGCGTCAGCGGCGGTCTGATCAGGGGCGAACGGGCCGGCGGCCTGGCCGTCTTCCGCGGGGTGCCCTACGCCGCTCCCCCGGTCGGCGAGCTGCGCTACCGCTCGCCGCGCCCGGTCACCCCGTGGAGCGGGGTACGGGACGCGACGGCGTTCGCGCCCGTCTCGTACCAGTCGTACCTGCCGGGCTCCAGCGAGGACAGCCTGTACGCGAACGTCTGGACGCCGGACACCGGCGGCGCCCGGCCGGTGATGGTCTACATCCACGGCGGGGGCTGGTTCCTCGGCGCCGGGAGCGAGCCGGACTTCGACGGCGCCCGGCCCGCCGCCCACGGCGACATGGTCGTCATCACGTTCAACTACCGCCTCGGCGCCCTCGGCTGGGGGCTGCACGAGGACCTGGTCGACGAGCGTACCGGCGGGTACTCCAACTGGGGTCTGCAGGACCAGGTGGCACTGCTGCACTGGGTGCGCCGCAACGCGGCCGCCTTCGGCGGCGACCCCGGCAACATCACGCTGGCCGGCACCTCCGCCGGCGGCTCCTCGACCTGGCAGCTCGGGCTGCTCCCCGAACTGCGGGGCACGGTCCGCCGGATCGTCCCTATCAGCGTCAAGCACGTCTGGGAGCCGGCCAGTTCGATGAGCCGGGAGGACTCGCACCGGGTCTTCGAGCTGGTCGCGCGCAAGCTGGGCACCACCGTGCGGGGCCTGCGTTCCGTGCCGGCCGACCGGCTGAAGGACACCTGGGAGAAGATCTTCTCCGGCAGCCCCGTCGACCGCGAGATATCCACCTGGCGCGAGTACCAGGGCCCGGTCGTCGACGACCGCTGGATGCTCGGCCACGACCACGAGCTGCCCACCCCCGCGCTGCCCACCCTGACGATCTACGGCCGGACCGAGGGCACCTTCTTCACCACCGGGCCCGGCTACCCCTTCCCCGGCCCCCACCCCACCGACGACGAGAGCCTGCGCACCGCGATCCGCGCCGTGCTGCACAAGGGCGCCGTGCACGTGTCGGACACCGAGGTGGACGCCGCGATCTCCGCGTACCGCCGGGCGGCGGCGATCGACGGGCTACCGCAGGACCCGGTGTCCGTCTGGGGCGCGATCTGGGGCGACAGCCTCTTCCGCTACCAGATCACCCGGCTCGCCGAGCGGCAGGCCACGGAACGGCCCGACGTCCCCAGCTATCTGGTGGAGTTCGCGCACCCGGTCGCCCCGCCGCTGACCGGCACCCCGCACGAGGCCACGTCCAAGTTCCTGTTCGGCACCTACGGATCCGCTGTCAACGCCCCGCACTACGGCGACGGCCCGCTGGAGAAGCTCGTCTCGGACACCTTCATCGACCTGGTGGCCTCCTTCGCCCACGGCCGCGCGCCGAGCAGCCCGAACGCGCCGACGGTCCCGGTGTTCTCCCCGGACCGGCCCTCCACGCTGATCCTCGGCGGGGAGCGGGTCGCCGAGATCGGCGAGCGCTCGGCCCTGCGCCAGCTCGCCCACTGGGACACCGCCGGCTGGGTACCGGTCCCGAGGCCCTCCGCGGCCGGCGCCACCCGCCCCTGACTCCGTACATCCCGCTGATCATTCGAGAAAGGACCTGAGGCGCCATGTGCGGACTCACCGGCTGGGTCGCCTACGACCGCGACCTGACGCTCGGCGGCGACACCGCCGAGGCCATGACCCGGACCCTGGAGTGCCGGGGCCCGGACGACGGCGGCATCTGGCTCACCCGGCACGCCGCCCTGGGCCACCGCCGCCTCTCCATCATCGACCTGGAGAACGGCCGCCAGCCCATGCACGCCGTCCCCGGCGACGACGGGCAGCCCGTCCTCGTCTACACGGGCGAGGTCTACAACTTCCGCGAGCTGAGGGACGAACTCACCGCCCTCGGGCACGCGTTCCGTACCGCCTCCGACACCGAGGTGGTGCTGCACGCCTATCTGGAGTGGGGCGAGGAGTTCGCCGAGCGGCTCAACGGCATGTACGCGCTGGCGATCTGGGACCCGGCCACCGAGGAACTCCTCCTGGTCCGCGACCGGATGGGCGTCAAGCCGCTCTACTACTACCCCACCGCCGACGGCGTCCTCTTCGGCTCCGAGCCCAAGTCGATCCTCGCCCACCCGGAGGCGGAGGCCGTGGTCGACGCCGAGGGCCTGGCCGAGATCTTCGCCATCATCAACACCCCCGGCCACGCGGTCTTCAAGGGCATGCGCGAGGTCGTCCCCGGCACGTCCGTCCGCTTCTCCCGCGCGGGCATGGAGACCCGGACGTACTGGACGCTCCAGGCCCGCCCGCACACGGACGACCTCGACACCACCATCGCCACCGTCCGCGAACTGCTCGAGGACATCATCGAGCGGCAGCTGATCGCCGACGTGAAGGTCGGCACCCTGCTCTCCGGCGGTCTGGACTCCAGCGCCGTGACCGCGCTCGCCGCGAAGGTGCTGCGCGACCAGGGCTCGGACGAGCGGATCACCGCCTTCTCGGTCGACTTCAAGGACCACGGCGAGACGTTCCGGGACAACGGCATCTGGATGGACCCGGACACTCCGTACGCGGTCGACGTCGCCGCGCACTCCGGTGCCGATCACGTCATCGTGGAGCTGGAGAACCACGACATCCTCGACGAGGACGTCCGCGCGGCCGTGCTGCGCGCCCAGGACCTGCCGGTCTCCACCGGCGACATGGAGCACTCCCTCTACCACCTGTGCAAGGCGCTCAAGGAGCGGGTCACGGTGGCGCTCTCCGGCGAGGCGGCCGACGAGATCTTCGGCGGCTACAACTGGTTCTTCGACGAGGAGGCCGTGAACGGGGACACCTTCCCCTGGTACGACGCCTGGCGCCGGCTCGGCGGCCTGGACACGATCAAGGAGATCGGGCTCTGGGACCGGCTGGGCATGGAGGAGTACGTCAAGCGCCGGTACGCCGAGTCCCTGGAGGCGGTCCCGCGGCTCGCCGGCGACTCACGGCACGAGGAGCGGATGAAGGAGCTGACCTGGCTCAACATCCAGCACTGGGAGAAGTTCCTGCTGGACCGCAAGGACCGGATCTCGATGTCGACCAGTCTGGAGGTCCGCGTCCCGTTCACCGACCACCGGCTCGTCGAGTACGTCTACAACGTGCCGTGGGAGATGAAGAACTTCGACGGCCGGGAGAAGAGCCTGCTGCGCGCGGCCGCCGCACACGTGCTTCCGCAGTCGGTCCTTGACCGCAAGAAGAGCCCGTACCCCTCCACCCAGGACATCGCGTACGTCACCGCGCTGCGCGCCAAGGTCGAGGCGCTGCTCGCCGAGGACTCCCCCGTGCTGCGGCTCGTCCCGCGCGAGGGGATCGCCAGGCTCCTCGACAAGCCGCTGGAGGAGTACGCGGCGCTCGGCGGGCTCTGGGGGACCCGGGCGGTGATGGAGCGGCTCGTCGAGTTCAACGCCTGGGCGCTCGAGTACGAGGTCCGTATCGAGCTCTGACCTGCACGTTCGCCCTTCTGCGGCGTCGTGGGCGGCCTTCCGGCCGTCCGCGGCGCCGCGGACGCATGTGGACGACCCGTACCACCCGCACCGCCTGTACCGACCGCATCACAGCTGGGAGTTGGTCACCGTGACCCACAGCAGTCGTCACCGCGCCGCCCGTCGGCCGACGTACCTGTCGCCGCGCGCCCGCACCGTCGTCCTGGAGTTCCTGATCACGGCGGGGATCCTCTTCCTGATCGTCACCACGTCCCGCTGGCTCTTCGCTCCGGACGCGCCGCTCGGGTCGGTCCTGAAGGGGCGGGCGGCGTTCGTCGCGCTCGGGATCTTCTTCGGCGTCGTGAACACGGTGATCATCCACTACTCGATGTCCCGGAAGACCGCTGGGCACATGAACCCCTCGGTGAGCATCGGGCTGTGGCTGCTGCGGGTCTTCCCGGGCCGGGACGTCCTGCCGTTCTGCGTGGCCCAGATGACCGGGGCGGTGGCGGGCGTGGGTCTGGCCCGGCTGGTGTGGGGCGCGGAGGTGGGACTGCCCCAGGTCGGCTGGGCCGCGGTGGCGCCGCAGCCCGGCTGGGGTTTCTGGGGGGTGCTGACGGCCGAGACGGTGGGGCAGCTGATCTGCATGACGCTGGTGGCCGCGCTGTTGATCCGGCCGCGCTGGGAGTGGCTGATCCCGGGGGTCGTCGGGCTGTGCATCAGCGGCTTCATCATGATCCTCGGGCCGCTCTCGGGCGGCTCGGTCAATCCGGCGCGGCAGTTCGGGCCCGCGCTGTGGGCGGGGAACTTCGGGTTCCTCGCCGCGTATCTGATCGGCCCGGTCCTCGGCGCGGCGCTGGCGGCGGGCCTGGCCGCGGCCCTGAGGGCGCCGACCCCACCCGTATCGCTGGACCCCTCCACGCCACCGGCCGCCGAGGGGACGGTCTGTCCGGACACGATCCCGCCCGAGCTGCTGCGGAACGACTATCCCTTCCCCATCTGATCCTGGAGACACCCATGTTGGGAACCTACGGACTGCCCGTCGCCGTCGAGACCGACCCGGAGTGGCAGAGCGAGCTCCTCGACCTCGACGCGTACCTCGCCCGGATCGGCTTCACCGGGCCCCGCACCCCCACCGCGGACACCCTGCACCGGGTCCAGCGCGGCCACATGGACGCCATCGCCTTCGAGAACATCGACATCGCGCTGGGCCGCCCGGTCTCGCTCGACCTGGACCGGATCCAGGACAAGCTCGTCCGGGCGGGGCGCGGCGGCTACTGCTACGAGAACAACCTGCTGCTGGCCGCCGCCCTGGACCGGCTCGGCTTCCCGGTGACCCGGCTCCTCGCCCGGATCCGGCAGGGGGAGAGCAGGCGCCGCTTCCGTACGCACACGGTGCTGCTGGTCCGCGCGGACGAGCAGGTGTGGCTGGCCGACGCCGGATACGGCTACAGCGGGCTGATGGAGGCGCTGCCGCTGGAGGACGGCGCGACCTCCTCGGTCGCCGACTGGACCTGGCGCCTGGTGGCCCAGGGCGCCGACTGGGTGGTGGAGATCCCGGACGGGGGCTGCTGGTTCGACATGTACTCCTTCCGTCAGGAGCCGCAGTTCCGGATCGACTTCGAGGCCGCGCACTACCTCTCCTCCACCCGGCCCGGCTCGCCGTTCGTGGGTCAGCTGGTCGCCCAGAAGGAGACCGAGAAGGAGCGCCGGCTGCTGCGGGACACGTCGCTGGAGATCCGGTACGCGGACGGGCGCGTCGAGCGGCGTGAGCTGAGCGCGGCGGACACGGTGTGCGCGCTCGGCGAGCTGTTCTCGATCGTGCTGGACGACGACGACGAGCGTGCTCTGCTGCACTTCTTCGCCGGGAAGTGACATCCAGGCGCGGGACTTGACGGACTTCCCCCGGTGGCGTGGAAGGCCGCCCTCCCGTTCGGAGAAGGTCGCGACCGGGCCTACCCGTTCCGTAACCGGCCCTTCGTCCCTCACCAAGGAGCAGGTCTGTCATGACCAACGTCGCAGTCATCTACTACTCGTCGACCGGCAACGTGCACACGCTGGCGAACGCCGCGGCGGTCGCGGCGGAGAAGGCCGGTGCGGAGGTGCGGCTGCGGAAGGTGGCGGAGCTGGCCCCGCAGCAGGTGATCGACACCAAGGCGGAGTGGGCCGAGCACGTCCAGGCCACCCGTGACGTGGAGGTCGCCTCGCTCGACGACCTCGAGTGGGCCGACGTCGTGCTGATCGGCACGCCGACCCGCTTCGGTCTGCCGGCCGCGCAGATCAAGCAGTTCATCGACACCACCGGTGGACTGTGGGCGCAGGGCAAGCTGGTCAACAAGGTCGCCTCGGCGTTCACCTCGACCTCGACCACGCACGGTGGCCAGGAGTCGACGCTGCTCGCCCTGAACAACACCTTCTACCACTGGGGTGCGGTCATCGTGGCGCCCGGCTACGCGGACCCGGTCCAGTTCGCCGCGGCCAACGGCAACCCGTACGGCGCCAGCAGCGTCTCGGCGAACGAGGCGAACAACGTGGCCGGCGAGAACCTCGCCGCGATCGAGTTCCAGACCCGGCGCGCCGTCGAGATCGCCACGGCGCTGAAGAAGGGTTTCGCCGCCGCCTGACGGTGAACCAGGGGACACGAGAGGAGGGGCGGGGCGCTTCGGGCGCCCCGCCCCTCCTCTCGTCGTCCTCGGTGCCTGCCGCCGTGCGGCCCCTCGGCCCTGCGGCCCGTCAACCGAGCGATCCGGCGGGTACGAGACGGGGCAGCGTGGACGTCTGGCGGCCGAACGCGGGCCGCGCCACGTCCCGTACGGTCAGGATCGAGCGCTGGAGCCTGCGCAGCCGCGCGGAGGGTTCCATGCCCGTCTCCTTCTTCAGGCCGTTGCGGAGCCGCTGGTAGACCTCCAGGGCCTCGTCCTGCCGTCCGCAGCGCAGCAGCGCGACCATGAACTGGCCGTGCAGCGGCTCGTTGGTGCGGTACTGGGCGACGAGTTCGGAGAGGTCGGAGATCATCTCGAAGTGCCGGCCGAGTCGCAGCTGGGCCTCGACCCACTGGTCGAGGGCGCTCAGCCGGGAGGCCTCCAGGCGTTCGATCTCCATGCGCAGATGAGGGCCGGCCGCGACCCCCGCGTACGGTTCGCCGCGCCACAGGGCCAGGGCGTCGGAGAGCCGGCGTGCCGCGCGCTGCAGGTCGCCCGCTTCCATGGCCCGGTAGCCCGCGCCGGCGGCCCGCTCGAACTGCCAGGCGTCGTTGGAGCCCCCGCCGGTGTCGAGCCGGTAGCCGCCGGGGAGCGAGACGAGCACGGCCTCGGCGGTGTGGCGCTCCAGCCAGGCGGATCCGGGTGCCGTCGGCGCGGTCCCGCGCAGGGCCGTGGTGATGAGGGCCCGCAGATCGACGATGTGGGACTGGAGTTCGACCCGGGCACCGCGCGGCGGCCCGGACGGCCAGAGCTCCTCCATGAGGACGGTCACCGGTACGACCTGGTCCGCGTTGGCGGCGAGCAGTGCCAGCAGCTGCCGCGGCGCCGCGGCGGTCGGAGTGATCGACACCCCGTTCTCGCGTACCGACAGTCCCCCCAGGATCCGGACGTCCACTTTGCCCCCTCAGTGTCGGTGAACGGCTTGGCCCTGGACGATTAGAAAAGAGACCCGCAGGCATGTCAATAAGAAACCGCGGGGTATGGAAATTCACACCCCGAGAACGCGGAAGTATGTCCCGTTGATGGGGAGATGCCGCCATCAAGAATCCGCAAAGTGCGCAACGAAGCGTACCCACGGGTCCAAGATCTGGACTCGTGGGTACGCTTTCGCAGGTCTACGGCAGGCGACGGGAAGATGGCCGCCTCATGGCGTCCTCAAAAACCGGCAGCCGGGTATGGTTTTGCATCGTGGAAGACGCCTCCAGGGAGCCCGCACAACGGCTGGAACACGACGGAGGCGGCCAGGGACGGCCGGGTCAGCCCGCGGCCGCCTCCGCGGCCCGCAGGGCGCGAGCGCCCCGGCCGGGCTCCATGTCGAGCATCGCCAGCACGGCGGGCACGGCGATGCTGGGCAGCACGTGGCGGTAGAGCGCGGAGGCCCACCGGTCCATGTCCGTGCGATTGCTGCCCAGGGCCTGGGTCATGAGGTTCAGCCCGGCGTAGGCGCCCACCACGAGCGGCGCCACCTCCTCCGGGTCGGCGTGCGGCAGCAGTTCGCCGCGCTCCTTGGCCTCGTCGAGCACCCGCAGGTTGAGGTCGGTCCACTCCCGGTACGGACCGCTGCGGTTGAGCTCGTGGCCGCCCTGGTCGAGGGTGAGCCGGACGCTGCCGCGCAGCAGCCCGTCATGGGTCAGCCGGTGCGCGAACACCATGCCGATGTCGACGAACTCCTGCATCTTGGAGACCTGCGGCATGGGCATCGGCGCGGTCGAGACCTGGGCGTCGATGACCGCGTGCGCGAGGTCTTCCTTGGAGTCGAAGTGGAAGTAGAGCGCGCCCTTGGTGACCTGGGCCAGCTGGAGGATGTCGGTGAGTTTCGCGGCCTCGTAACCACGCTCGTCGAAGACGGTGGCAGCGGCTTCCAAGATCGCCTGGCGCGTCCGAATCGCGCGATCCTGCTTCGCCATTGGCGGTCACGTCCCTCTCATAGCCCGATGCCCCACAGGGCGCTCGCGCTCGCTCCGTGCCTGCTCGCACTTCACGGTCGAAAACAGCAAGTATGGACGGATACGTGCAGAGGACACAAGACATCGCACGCAGGCCGTTCGGCCGGACGGCACCCGGCTCACACCATCGTGAAGCCGCCGTCCACCGGCATGATCGCACCGGTGACGAACGACGACCGGTCGCTGCAGAGCCAGGCCGCCGCCTCGGCGATCTCCTCGGGCTCGGCGGTCCGCGGCTGCGGCGTGGCGGCGTGCAGCGCCTCCTGGATCCCGGGCACGGCGGCGAACCACTCGGCGACCACTTCGGTACGGGTCGTCCCCGGCGCCACCGAGTTGACCCGGATCCCCTGGGCCGCGTACTCGGCGGCGGCGGCCTTCGTCAGTCCGACCACGGCGTGCTTGGCGGCGACGTACGGCGCCGCGACCGGGGTCGCGAGCAGTCCGCCGACACTGCTGGTGTTCACGATCGCGCCACCGCCGGTGGTGAGCATGGCGGCTATCTCGTCCCGCAGGCAGTTCCAGACCCCGCGCAGATTGACGTCCAGTATCCGGTCGTAGAGCTCGTCGTCCATCTCGTGCAGGGGCTCGCGGCCGGCACCCCAACCGGCGTTGTTGAAGGCGACGTCGAGCCGTCCGTACGTCTCGACCGCGTGCGCCACGGCGGCCCGGGTGTCCTCGCGGCGGGTCATGTCCGCCACCACGTACTCGGCCTCGGCGCCCTGCTCGCGCAGCTCGGCCACCAGGGCCTTGAGCCGGTCCTCGCGGCGGGCGGCCACCACCACGCGGGCGCCCTCGCGGGCGAAGACCCGGGCGGCGGCCGCCCCGATTCCACTGCTCGCTCCGGTGATCAGGGCGACCTTGCGGGGCAGCAGGCGGTGGTCGGCAGTCATGGAACGGTCGTCTCCCTCGGCAGTCGGATGTGTGACATCTGGTACGCCACGCCGGTCTCAGCGGTTCCAGACCGTACCGGCGGCGGCCTCGGCGTCGAGGGTCCGCAGCAGGGACTCGTCGATCTCGTCGAGGGACCGCACCACGTGCCGCACGCCCGCCCTGCGCATCAGCTCGCCCTGGAACCCGTGCGCGAAGTCGCTGGGGTGTCCGATGAAGGGCACGCCGAGCTCCTTGGCGGCCTCCCCGACACGAGCGACGTCGTCGATGAACAGGATCTGGTCGGACCGGAGGCCGAGGTCCCGCGTCACCTCACGGACGCCGGGGCGGAAGTCGTTGGTGCACACATAGCCGGGTGCGTCGAAGAGATGCGCCTGCTCCCGCAGGTGCAGCTCGAAGTGGGACGCGTCGAGTCCGCCGTAGCAGACCGTCCGCAGCCCCAGTCCGCGCAGCCGCAGCAGCAGATCGGTGGCGCCGTCGAGCAGCCGCAGCGGATGCTCGGCCAGGTAGGCGGCGCGCTCCTCGAAGTAGGCCGCCAGCACGTCCTCGGGACTCCAGGAGAGTCCGGCCGCGGCACCGAGGGCCCTGGCCGCGGTGAGCTGGGTCTGGGAGAAGATCTCCCGTTCCACCTCGGCGTCGTAGTGACCGCCCCGGCTGGTGATGAACCGGTGGATGGCGGGGCTGAACGTGTCGTTCAGCAGGACGCCGTCGATGTTGACGGCGGCGAGTGTTATCTGGCGCAGGGGTTCCACGGAGTCTCCCAGAGGCAGCCGATCGATGAGCCGGGCATATCAGAGCGAATCGCTCAGATCATGACGCGACCACCCGAACCGGCGTCTCGGATGCCCGAGAAACAAACCTGGCGGTACAGATTTCCGGCAGCTGGAAGATACCCGAAGCCACCTCACTCGTGAACCCTGGGGTCTCACGAGTCGGACATCTGCCGTTCTGCCAGGCGTCGTTCGGCGGGGACAGACTCGCATACGCTCTTCTTCGCTCCGAGCGAACCTGACAGAACCTCCACCGGGGTCTTGCGAAACGTACCGGGGAGTTCGTAACTTCCGCGGAGCTGGTTGCCCGAATCTCCTTAGTAGGCCCCTAGTCGAGGGATCTCATGCTGCAGACGCCCGCTCCGACCGACATCGTGGACACCCAGGCCCTCGGCGGGCTCACCACGACGGCTCCCCGTGAGTACGTTCACCGGGCCGCGCTCGCCGAGGTCTTCCTGACCGCCGATTGGTCCCGTACGGACGAGGCCCACTTCACGCTCCGGGCCCAGTGGCCGCGCGGACACTCCTTCTTCGGCCCGGTCGGCGGCACGCACTACGACCCGATGCTGGCCGCCGAAACGATCCGTCAGGTGGGTGCGCTGCTCGCCCACGCGGGCTTCGACGTCCCCCTGGGCCACCAGTTCCTGATGTGGGAGCTCAACTACCGCGTCATGCCCGCCCTGCTGCCCGTCGGCGGCGCGCCCGCCGATCTGCGCCTCGACGTCACCTGCACCGACATCCGCCGCCGCGCCGGCCGGCTGGCCGGACTGAGCTACGAGGTCGTGATCAGCGAGAACGGCCGGACGCTCGCCACCGGCAACGCCCGCTACACCTGCACCAGCCCCGAGGTCTACCGCCGGCTGCGCGCCGACCGCCTCGCCGAGGCCTCGGCCGCGACCGCGAGCGCTCAGGAGCGGCTCACCGCTCCCGTGGAGCCGCGATCCGTCGGCCGGCACAGCGAGTTCGACGTCGTGCTCACCCCGACCGAGCGCGCCGACCGCTGGCAGCTGCGGGTCGACACCCGCCACCCCGTCCTCTTCGACCACCCCGGCGACCACATACCCGGCATGGTCCTGCTGGAGGCGGCCCGCCAGGCCGTGCACACCCTCGCGCCCGCGGGCCGGCCGGTGCTGCCGGTGGCGATGGACTCCACCTTCCACCGGTACGCCGAGTTCGGCAGCCCCTGCTGGATCGAGACGGAGCCGGCCGTGGACTACCCCGGCAGCCCGGAGCGGCTGATCCGGGTGACCGGCCGGCAGGACGACGAGATCCTGTTCTCCGCGATCACGACGGTCGCGGAACTGACGTCGTAGGACCTGTCCAGGGACCGTCAGTTCAGGGTCGCGGCGATCAGCAGCCCGAACGCGGCGGTGATCAGCGCCGTACGGACCGCGTGGAAGCCGTTCCAGCGCCGCTCGAAGGCCGCCCGGACGGCGGACGGTGCCTCTCCCGTCCGCTCCGAGGCGGCCAGCGCGTTGTTCAGCGGGATGTTGCCGCCGATCGTGACCAGGTGGTTGAGCACCGCGCACACGAGACCGGCCAGGACCAGCCACGTCTGGGTGTCCGACCGTCCGTCGACCGGCACGAGGAACGCGGCGAGCGGGAAGGCCGCGACGCCCAGGAACACGATCAGGAACACCGGCTTGGGCACGTACTCGTTGATCCGCCGCATGGCGCCGACGAACTCCGCGTCCCCGAGCCGGGCCAGGGCGGGCATGATCCCGGTCAGGAAGATCAGCATGAACCCGGCGTAGAGGCCGGTGGAACCGACGGCGAGGGCGAGCAGCAGGGTGGCCATGGACCCCATCATGACGGGATCCACGGCCACCCCGCAGCGGTTGTGGATCAGCCGGCGTACGGATCGCCCGATTCCGCGCCGCCCCGGGGCAGCAGCCTGTCCGCCTGCCGGATCGCCTCGGTCAGCTCCCGGACCACCTGGGAACCCGAGCGCTCCGCGATCGCCCCGGAGCGCTCCGCGAGTTCCGGAAGCCCCGGCGCGCCCGGCAGGTCACCGCCCCGCAGCCGGTCGGCGAAGTAGGCGGTGATGGCCGTCAGTTGCAGGCTGTCATGGCCGGACGCCCAGAGCGAGGAGGTCAGCGCGCCCGTACCGACGCTGCCCGTGTTCTCGTGCGGGGCACGGCTCTTCGGGTCGAGCCAGCGGACCGTGGCGGTCGCCAGCTGCCCGGTGCGTCCGGGCCGGGTCTTCACCGCGTACAGCGCGGTCACGGTGTGCCCGGCTCCCACCTCGCCGCCGTCGACCCGGTCGTCGCGGAAGTCCTCGTCGGCGACCTCCCGGTTCTCGTAGCCGATCAGCCGGAACCGCTCGACGGTCTTCGGGTCGAAGGCGACCTGTGCCTTGGCGTCGCGGGCGCGCAGCTCGATGTGGGTGGGGAGCTGCTCGACGAAGACCTTGCGGGCCTGCTCGGTGGTGGAGACGTACGTGGTGTGCCCGTCGCCCTTGTCGGCGAGCCGCTCCATGAACGCGTCGCCGTAGTCGCTTCCGACGCCGACGCCGAAGAGGGTGATCCCGTACGCCCTGCGCTCCTTGTCGATCCGGTCGAGAATCGACCGGGCGTCGGTGTCTCCGGTGTTGGCGAGGGCGTCGGAGAGCAGGACGACCCGGTTCGTGGCGCCCTCGCGGTGTCCCTCGACGGCGACGTCGTAGCCGGTGCGCACGCCGGCCTCCACGTTGGTGGAGGAGGTCGTCGCCAACTCGTCGACGATGCCGTGGATCCGCTCGCGCTGCCCCTTGACCTTGGTCATGGGGAGCCGGGTCTCGGCCTCGTCGCTGAAGGTGACCAGGGCGACGGAGTCGTCGTCGCGGAGCTCGTCGGTGAGCATGCCGAGGGACTCCTTGACCAGGTCGAGCCGGCCGGTCTCGGCCATGGATCCGGAGATGTCCACGACGAAGGTGAGGGCGGCGGGCGGACGGTCGCCCGTGCGCTCCGCGGCGGCGGTGGCGAGCCCGACCCGGACGAGCGACCAGCCGTCGTCCCCGGTCCGCGCCCCGTCGATCGTCACACTGAACCCGTCGCCCTTCGGCCGCGGGTAGTCCGGCCGGAAGCTGTTGACGAACTCCTCGGGCCGTACGGACGTCGGGTCGGGCAACCGGCCCTCGGCGAGCGTGCGGCGGGCGTAGCCGTACGAGGCGGTGTCCACGTCCAGGGCGAAGGTGGAGAGCCAGTCGGCCGCGGGCGGCCGCGACCGCTGCTCGCCCTCGGCGGCGCCGTCCTGGTCCGTGCGCGGCCCGCGCGCGTCCGGAGCGTGGTTGCCGCCACCGCCCCGGTCCGAGGCGTGCTCGACGTTCGAGTCGCCCCCACACCCCGTCAGGACCAGCCCGGCGGCCAGGATCCCGGCGGCGAGCCGCGCCCTGTGTCGTCGCTTCACGTCATCCCCCTCGTGGTCGAGCACTTGTGGAATGTGACGTCCGAGGAGGCCGGAAGGAGCAGACGAAGGGGTTGCGGATCGATCTCGATGCGGCAACGGCGGCCCGAGCGGTGCCCCATGGCATGGACTCGCCATCCTTTTCAACAGGGGTTGTCACCGTGTGCAGTCGCATGCGTACATGGAGTGGCACACCGATCGGGCGGGGGTGGTCAGCGGTGGCAGAGACTGCGGGCTCCGTGATGCTCGCGCGATCGGCGATGAACCGGGCGGCACTCGAGGCGCAGCGGCCGCCGGGCCGCCCCGTCCGCGGGATGCGGCGGATCAGCGCGGTGCTGGCCGGACTTGCCGCCTCGACGCGGCACGAGTTGCTGACCTTCGACGACCCGGCCGCCTCGGTCGGCCGTGCGATCCCCGAGCCGTTCCTGGAGTTGGCAGGAGCGTGCATGCGGGCCGCGACGGAGCGGGCGCCCGAGGTCAGACGGATCGTGCCGCGTCATGCCCTGCCCCAGGTGGCCGACGCGGTCCGGGGCCCGGGGCTGGCCCGCCTCACGGACTCGATCCCCTTCAAGATGATCGTCGTGGACCGTACGGTGGCGGCGGTCCCGCTCGATCTGGAGCTGCTGTACAACGGGCTGCTGCTGATCCGCGATCCGGTCGTCGTGCACGCCCTGGTCCGCGCCCATCACACCAGTTGGGACGCGGGCGAGGAGCTGGCCGGTGCCACGGCTCCGCCGCGTGAGCTTCCTGCCCAGCTCCGCCCGGTGCTCGACGCGCTCCTCTCCGGTCTCACGGACGAGGCGGCCGCCGCCCGTCTCGGCATGTCGAGCCGGACCTACAGCCGCCGGGTCGGGGAGCTGATGCACGCGCTGGGCACGACGAGCCGCTTCCGCGCGGGCGCGGAAGCGGCTCGGAAGGGGTGGTTGTGACCCGCCTCAGGGACGGGCCACGGGAGCAGGCCTCAGGACACGATGTCCTTGCGGGCGAAGCCCCGGAAGGCCAGCGCGAAGAGGATCAGCGCGTACGTCACCGAGACCGCCGCGCCCTTGGCCATCCCGCCCCACTCCAACTGTGGCTGGAGCGCGTCCGCCCAGGCGAACTGCCAGTGCGCGGGCAGGAAGTCGCGCCAGGATCCCAGCGCCGTGACCGCGTCCAGGACGTTGCCGATGATCGTCAGGCCGACCGCCCCGCCGACGGCGCCCAGCGGCGCGTCGGTCCGGGTGGAGAGCCAGAAGGCCAGTCCGGCGGTGACCAGTTGGGAGACGAAGATGAACACGACCGCCAGGGCCAGCCGGGGCACGGTGTCGGCGGCGGGCAGGGCCCCGCCGGTGGGGAGCCGCAAGGGCCCCCAGCCGTAGGCGACCGTGCCCGCGGCGAGCGCCACCAGCGGCAGCAGCACCATCGCCGCCGCGCTGAACCCGAGCGCCACGGCCAGCTTGGACCAGAGCAGCCGGGCCCGGGGGACGGGCGCGGCCAGCAGGTAGCGCAGCGAGGACCAGCTCGCCTCGGAGGCCACGGTGTCCCCGCAGAACAGGGCGACCGGGACCACGAGGAGGAATCCGGCGGAGACGAAGAGACAGGTCGCGGCGAAGTTCGCCGCCGACGCCGTCGCCGTGTCCATCAGCGTGATCCGGCCGCGCTCGCTGCCGTCCGGGGACCCGCCGATCGCGAAGGCGATGATCAGGACGAACGGCAGGGCGGCGAGGACCGCTCCCATGACCAGGGTGCGGCGCCGCTTGAGCTGCCGTACGGCCTCGACGCGCAGCGGCAGGGTGTGCCGCGCCCGGTAGCCGGGTGCGGTCTCCACCAGTTCCGCGGTCCTGCTCATGCGGATCCTCCTCCGATCAGGGTCAGGAACGCGTCCTCCAGGCGCCGGTGCGGACCCACACCGGTCACGGGCACGTCCAGGCGCACGAGTTCGCCGATCAACGCGGTCGCGTCGGCCCCGTCGAGGCGGACGAGGAGTCCGCCCTCGGTCCGGACGACCGAGCCGATCCCGGGCAGCGCGCCGATCTTGTCCACGAGCGGGTCCGGGACGGTGTCTCCGAGCGTCACGAGCAGGGCGTCCCCCGCGCCGGTGATCTCACCGACGGGACCGGCCTGTACGAGCCGGCCGCGGTCCATGACCACGAGATGGGTGCAGGACTGCTCGACCTCCGAGAGGAGGTGGCTGGAGACGATGACGGTCCGGCCCTCGGCGGCGTACCGGATCATCACGTCCCGCATCTCGCGGATCTGTGGCGGGTCGAGTCCGTTGGTCGGTTCGTCGAGGATCAGCAGGTCCGGCAGCCCGAGCATGGCCTGGGCGATGGCGAGCCGCTGCCGCATGCCCTGCGAGTACGTCCGTACGGCGCGGGCGAGGGCGTCGCCGAGGCCGGCGATCTCCAGGGCCGTGGCGACGTGCGCGTCCTCGGCGGGGCGGCCGGTGGCCTTCCAGTACAGCTCCAGGTTGTCCCGGCCGGACAGGTGAGGCAGGAAGCCCGCGCCCTCGACGAAGGCGCCGACCCGGGAGAGGACCGGGGCGCCCGGCCGGACGGCCTGGCCGAAGACCCGGATCTCCCCGTCGTCGGGCGTGATCAGGCCCATGAGCATCCGCAGCGTGGTGGTCTTCCCCGCGCCGTTGGGCCCGAGCAGCCCGAGGACCTGCCCCTGTTCGACCCGGAAGGAGAGGTCCCGTACGGCATACCGATCGGAGGACGTGGCGTACTTCTTCGTCAGCCCGGTGATCTGCAGCGGTACGGCGGCGAGTGCGGGGTCCGGGGCGGGCGCCGCGGTCCGGCGCCGGGAGCTGAGGAGCAGCGCGGCGGCGATCAGCGCTCCGGCGAGCGGCAGGCCCCAGACCCACCAGGGCAGCGCGGTCGCCTGGGTGTTCACGGCGGGTGCGGTGGGGAGGGTCAGCGGGCTCTCCACGGCGACGGTGTAGGTGGCCGGTGCGGGCGGGGAGGCGTAACCGAGGTCGGTGGCGGAGAGCACGAGCCGCAGCCGGTGACCGGCTTCGACCTCATGGTCGATCGCGGGCAGTACGAGCTCGACGCTCCTGCCCTTCCGCGCGCCCTCGACGCGGACGGGGGCGACCAGCTGGGCGGGCAGCACCTGCTGACGTCCGTCGGGGCCGACGTCGTAGACCTTGGCGAAGAGGACGGCGGAGCCGTCCGGGCTGTCGGAGGTGACCTTGACGCGGACGGTCGGCGAGCCGGTGATCCGTACCGGCTCTGTCTGCGGCTCGGCCTCGAACCGGGCGTGCTGGCCGGGGAAGTCGACGGAGAGGCCGACGCCGAGGGAGGAGAGCTGGGAGAGCCCGCCGCCGACGCCGGGGACCGCGGAGATGGCGGGCGGGCTCGCTCCGGCGGGGTTGGCGAAGGTCTGCGGCACCCCGGCGCCGAGGCTCACGGTCGTGTCGCCCGCGGAGAGCCCCGGGTATCGGTCGGAGCTCGCGCCGCGCAGCTGTGCCTGCCCGTCGGTGGAGTCGACTCCCCCGGCGCGGCTGACGCGGAACGCGGGTCCGGTGTCGGCGCTCGTGTCCTGCTTGAGGTGGCGGTCGAACCAGGCGCTGATCCGGGCCTCGACGCGTTCGGTCTCGCGGTTGCCGCCGTCGTGTCCGCCCGCTATCCAGTCGACGGCGACGGGCGCGCCGTTGGCACCGATCGCCTTCGCCATGGCGTCGGCGTGGGCGAGCGGGAAGAGGGAGTCGGTCTGTCCCTGGACGATCAGGGCCGGGACCTTGATCCGGTCTCCGACCGCGGAGGGGCTGCGCGCTTCGAGGAGTGCGCGGGCCGCGGCGTCGGGCTGTCCGGAGACGGCGACGCGCTGGTAGAGGGAGCAGAGCTCGGGCGTGAAGCGACCGCAGGAACCGGTGGCGCCGGGCTGCGGGGCAGTCGCCCCGGGTCGGTCGCCGGTCGCGCCGGGCTGGTTGCCGGTCGCGCCGGGCTGGGCGCCGGCGGAGAAGAAGAGGCCGGCCCAGAGCTTCTTGAAGACGCCGTTCGGGAAGAGGGCGTCGGCGAGGTTCCAGTAGGTGATCTGCGGGGCGATCGCGTCGACCCTGGTGTCGTACCCGGCGGCGAGCAGCGAGGCCGCGCCGCCGTAGGAGACGCCGGTGACGCCGACGCGCGGGTCGCCGTCCTTGTCGAGCCGGACCTCGGGGCGCTGGGCGAGCCAGTCGATGAGCCGCTGGACGTCCTTGACCTCGTGGTCGGGGTCGTTGAGTCCGATCTGCCCGGTGGAGGCGCCGAAGCCGCGGGCCGACCAGGTCAGGACGGCGTATCCGTCCCGGGCGAGCCGCTCGGCCTGGGCGCGGACGTCGTCCTTGGAGCCGCCGAAGCCGTGCCCGAGCAGGACGGCCGGCCGTCGGCCGTCGCTCCCCGCGGTGTAGTAGGAGGTGTCGATCCGCGCCCCGGGCATGTCGAGCACCCGGTCCGCGCGGTGTACGGGCGGCGGTTCGTCCGTGGCGACGGCGGTCCAGGTGCCGGCGCCCGCGAGCACGGCGAGGGCGGCGGTGACCGCGGCCCACCGGGGAAGTCGGAGCTGCATGTCCCCGAGCCTAGGCGGGAGACCTGTGAGGCACGGCTGCCTGGGGGCGGAAATCGCGGGCCTCCTGGAGTCGTACGCCGTACCGTCCCGTACACCAGGCGCGGTACGCGCGACGCGAGGCGAGGGGCCGGGGATGAGGATCAGGCGAGCGACGACGGTGGCCGAGCTGATGGCCGCGGAGCATCTCTACGACAGCCGGCCGCGCGCCGCCTGGGCGGAGCGGTTCCTGGCCGCTCCCGGGCATCTGATGCTGATCGCGTACGCGGAGGACGGGTTCCCGGCGGGCCTGGTGTCCGGGATCGAGATGCTCCACCCGGACAAGGGCGTGGAGATGTGCCTGTACGAGCTGTCGGTGGACGAGGGGTACCGGCGGCGGGGCGTCGGGCGGGCGCTGACGGAGGCGTTGCTGGCCGAGGCGCGGGAGCGCGGTTGCTACGACGCGTGGGTCGGCGTGGACACGGACAACGAGCCGGCGCTCGCGACCTACCGGTCGGCGGGGGCAGGGGACGACGGTGTGTTCACCATGCTGACGTGGGAGTTCGACGTGAAGGACCGGTGAGGGGACCCGACGCACTCTTGTACGACACATGTCAGCGCGAGACCCTGTGGCACCAACCGCCCGTACCTGCCGGTAACCCGGACAACGAAAGGTTCAGGTGCCCCACCACATGACCCGAATATCCCGCCGCGTCGGAGCGCTCGTCCCCGTCCTCGCGCTCGCCGCCGGCCTGCAGTTCGCCGTCTCCCCCGCCGCCCAGAGCGCCCCCGTCGGGGACCTCCGCCTCGCCCCGGCCTCCCTCGCCGTCGAGAACAGCTGGATCGTCGTCCTCAAGGACGGCTCGGCCGACGCCGCCGACCTGGGCGTCACCCCGCAGCACGTCTACCGTTCGGTCCTCAAGGGCTTCTCGACCTCGATGTCCCAGGCGAAGGCCGCGGCGCTGGCCGCCGACCCGCGGGTGGCGTACGTCGAGCAGAACACGACCGTCCGCATGGCCGAGACGCAGCCCGGCGCGACGTGGGGCCTCGACCGGATCGACCAGCGGAATCTGCCACTGTCGACCACGTACACGTACAACACGACCGCGACGAACGTCACCGCGTACATCATCGACACCGGCATCCGCACCTCGCACAGCGAGTTCGGCGGCCGGGCGAGGGTCGGCACGGACACGATCGGCGACGGCCAGAACGGCCAGGACTGCCAGGGCCACGGCACGCACGTGGCGGGCACGGTCGGCGGCACCAAGTACGGGGTCGCCAAGGGCGCGAAGCTGGTGGCGGTACGGGTCCTGGGCTGTGACGGCTCGGGGACGACCGCCGGGGTCATCGCCGGCGTGGACTGGGTGACGACCAACGCGGTCAAGCCGGCCGTCGCGAACATGAGCCTGGGCGGCAGCGCGAACCAGTCCCTGGACGACGCGGTGAAGCGCTCGATCGCCTCGGGCGTGAGCTACTCGGTCGCGGCGGGCAACGGCATCCTCATCGGCATCCCCGTGAACGCGTGCAACTACTCGCCGGCGCGCGTCCCCGAGGCGATCACCGTCGGCGCGACGGACTCCGCCGACAAGCGGGCGTCCTTCTCCAACTACGGCACCTGCCTCGACCTCTTCGCGCCGGGCGTCTCGGTGACCTCGGCGTGGAAGGACAACGACGCGGCGACCAACACCATCTCGGGCACCTCGATGGCGACCCCGCACACGGCGGGCGTGGCCGCCCTCTACCTCGCGGCGAACCCGACGGCCACCCCGGCCCAGGTCCGCGACGCGCTGGTGAACAACGCCACGAGCGGCAAGGTCCAGGACGCCCGGACGGGCTCCCCGAACAAGCTGCTGTACTCGCTCTTCTAGGCCGGATCGGGCAACGTCCGCCATGTCGTCGACGGCGCGTAGGCGCCGGTCGTCGACATGGCGGTCCCGCCCGGCAACCGTGTGCCCCGCCACCACGTCCATCGAGGGCATGAGCGAAAACACTCCAGGACGGACCACGGGCGCCAGGTATCTCCTCACCGGCCTCGGTACGGCGACCGGGCTGGTCGTCTGGGCGCCACGGGCGGTGTTCAGTATCGACGGAGGATTCGAAGGCCACGCCCGCGACCTGAGCGTGATCTTCGTCGACCTGCCACTCATCCTGCTCGGCGGTGCGCTGATCCCGCTCGTCGCCTGGTCCACGGCCATGAGACAGGTGCGCCGCCCCTGGGCTGCGGCACTCGCGGCCTTGGCCGCGATCGCACTCGGGACGTGGGGACTCACCGAGTGGTGGACACCCCGCCAGCACCCGGACCCGGGTTACGGACCCGGGATCTGACCACGCCTATGCCACCAACTGCCCGAGGACCTCGGCACCGGCCGGGTACGGCCGCTCCTCGGGCAGCCGCGCCTCGGCCTCGTCCAGTCGGCCGGCCCGCACCAGCGCGTGGATCTCGTGGGCGAGCGGCGTGACATCCCGTACCCCGACGGTCCATTCGTCCGCGTACCGCCGGGCCGCCTCCCCCGCGAGACCGAGCTGAAGCGACCGGTACGGCAGCGCACCGAGCCGCAGATCCCGCTCGGGATCCCACTGCACCCGCGCCTGTGCCTGCCGCAACTCCCGCTTCCAGGCGGCCTGATCGGCATGACATCCGCGCACGTAGTGCGAGAGGCAGGCGTTCCGCAGCGCCCATTCGAACCCCTCGCGGGTGATCTCGACGGCGAGGACGGTCTGCTGCCCCTCCTTCAGCCCCCACCCGCAGCGGTACATCATCCACAGGAACGAGGGCTTGGTCAGTTGACTGCACCGACGAGGGCCATGGCCCGACCTGCAGGCCGTGGTTGAAGAGCGTTCGGCTGTGCATGAGGCTCTTCGATTCATCAAGATCTGATGGACGGGCGCGGCACGGCTGGGTTCGGACATCTCGGCATCCGCACCACCCGCGGCTACCTCGCAGGCCACAGCTCGAAGGCGGGTGATCAGGAGCGCGGAAGCCGGCAGCACGGTGTCCGCGGAATGCGGCCGTATCGTCGCTCAAGGCCGCCAGCGGGGGCCTCGTCGTTCGGGGTGTGCGGACTGACGAAGTGGATCCGGTGGCGTACCGGCCAGCCGCCGGGCACGTCAGACGAGGTAGACGGGGTCGCCGTCCGCTGCCAAGCGACGTGCTCAACACAGCCGCCAATGAATGACTGTGTCCGGCGCAGGGGCCGTGACCATTGATGACCACGTCACCGGGAGCCGTGGTGACATGGGAAGCCTCGGCCGGTATCTCTGACGGTGGCTTGGGTCCCGAACTGCCGCTTGGTGAGCAGTTCGGCGCACGTCTCGTACGGTCCGGCCACCTCGCTGTCAGACCTCCGTGGTGCACTGTTCTTGATCCGGAGAACAACCATTGGGGGAGGCACGTCATGGGAGCCCGTTCGTACGACGCACCGTACGAGGAGGTCCACAGGGCGGCGGTGGCCGCAGTCGACCTCCTGCGTCGCCTGGCGGCTGAACAGAACGAGGGCGCCCCTCCGCTGCCCACCGATGCCGAGGTCGTGCGCTTTCTGGGGCGTACGCATCCGGACCGGTACCCCCGGTCCGTCGGCCGCCCCGAGTGGCTGGCCGAGGCATGGCGCCGCTGCGACCTGCCGACGGACGCCCAAGCGCCCCACCCGACTCCTCCGGCCGACGGGGTCGAGGCACTCGAGCAGTTGCGGCGCGACGTGGCGGCCGGCCAACTCGCCCCTTACCGCCGCTCGGCCCACGTCCGCCGACTGTCGGCGGCCTACGAGGCCGGGACGCTCACGGCATCGGACGTCATCGAAGCGTACCCGGCACGTTGGACGATGCCGATGCGCATGCATTCCGACCACAGCCGGGCATGCCGCGCCTTCGAACGGCATCTTCGGACGCACCTCACGACCTCACTGGGAACAAACCCGACGGCCTGGCTCAAGCTGCTCACCACGGTTGACTCCCTCTGCCGGCCCGGCGGCGAAGGCCCGGACACACTGCTCAGCTGGCCTGCGCTGGTGCAACGGTCCCAGGACACAGTGGCGGTCGCCCCCGCCCGTCTGCTGCCGGACCGCAAACCGACGGGCCGGAAAATCGAGGACCAGCTGTTCCACGCTCGGTGGTGGTGGCCGACGGGCGAGCTGCTGCTGCGGTGCGACGCCGATGTCTTGGACGCCCTGATGCCTGAACTGTCGCCCGGCACGGGCACTCTGCTGGCGCAGTACGTCGTTGCAATACGCCGCGGCACACCCAGAGCAGTCCTAGAGCATCTCCTGCGCAGCCGGAACCGTGAAGCCCTGCTGGTGATCGCCCGCGGTATCGACCTGACCCGGGGCACCGCGCTGCGGCTCCTGGCATGCGGCGATCCAGAGATCCACCTCGCCGTCCTGGGCCTTCACTTCTACGTCTGTGCCGAGGAACGCCGCGAAGCCCTCACCGACCCGTCGGTGCCGCTCGCACCGCTCGTCGACCGCATCCCGTGGAGTGCGCTCCCCGACTGCCTCCACGCCGTCGAGCCGGAACTCATCGAAGCGGCGTTCGCCAGCACCCACCGGTCGAAGTTCAAAATGCCGGAGCAACTGACAGGCTGCCTCAACCTGCTGCGGCACGGGGGACCGGACCGGTTGTCGGCATTGCTTGCCACCGGGCTCGTGAGCCCGGCGGTCACCCGCATCTGCGAGAAGGCGCTGACCGCCGCCGACCCGCTTGCGGCGCTGCGCACCCGGGTGGACAAGGAGCTGACCACACAGAAGCTCGCCTCGCGCCTGCGCCGCCTCGGCCCACAGGCCGGCGCGGATGCCGCCGACCGGTTGATGGAGCTTTTTCCGAACACCGACTGGAACCACCTGGAAGCAGAGCACACCCGTGAGCCGTTCCGGTACTGGCCACAGATGGTCAACCGTCCCGGCACACCGCCCGACGTCGCGGCCCGTCACATCGACGCGATACGCCGCGACTACCGCAGGCACCGCTCCTACTCGGGGAACTGGATCCGGGACGAGAGTACGCTGCGGGCCGGGCTGGGCTACAGCGCCGATCAGGAGAAAGCGACCGGGCAACTCGATGATCTGCTCACGGAGGGCCTCATAACCCCCGAGGACCTTCTGCGGCGCGTGGGTCAGGGCCCGTGCGTGCTGCGCCACCTCGGCGACGCCCGGTGCCGATCGGACGCTCCTGCGCAGATCGGGGAAGCGGTGGAGAAGCTCACGGCCTTGGTCCGTAGGCACCTGCCGGCGACGGACGAAGGGGCCTGGCAGCGGCTGTACCGGCGGCTGGCGGGCCGCGACCCGCACCATCCAGAGCGCGGCACAATCGAAGAGCTCCTGACTGCGGAGTGAGGGTCAGGCCCCAGTGACCTGAGTCGGAGATTCATCGGCAGCGGTGAGGAACCTTTGAACTCGGCTGCCCGGTGGCGGCGGTGCAGAGAAGATCCAGGTCATCCGATCCCGCTTCCACGCGGCCGGAAAACGCCCGTCGCGGGCGGCGGGAAGGCCGATGGACGGGTCGTACGCCTGGTACACGGTCACCGTCGACTCGGTGTGCAGGGCGCGGATCTGATACTTCGGCGGAACGGCGGACATGCCCCCAGCCTGCGCCTCCGTGCGCCGTACGGGCCAGTCGTTTTTACGCGGCGGAACAGTGGTCGCCCTACCGTCGCGGAGCCCCGTCCTTCACGGCCCCGACGAACGACAGCCAGGCGTCGCGCTCGAAGAAGAGGCACAGCCCGTCCCGCGCCTTGCTGTCACGCACGGCGCTTCCGTCGTGGGCTGTCCGCGCCACTTCGAGACAGTCGCCCTGCTGGTCGGAGAAGGACGACTTGCGAAATGCGGTGACGATCTCAGGTATCACTTTGCCTCTTCCATGCGATGCGACACATCACCGAGGAGCTGCCGAATACGCTCCGCGCTCTCGTCGGGGGACAGCGCCGCTGAGCGTAGTTGATCGAATACGTTGACGTAGACGGCGAGATCCTCGGGGTCCTCCACGACCGTGGCACGGGCGACCGTCCGCACGGTCACGGCCTCCACGCGGGGCTCCACCCCGAAGGAGAACGCCACGAACGCGCCCGACATCCCTGCAGTTCTGCTCGCCGCCGCCGGGAGGATCTGCACGGTCACGTTCTGGCGCCGACCGGCGTCGAGCAGTCGATGGAGCTGACCGGCACTGACGGCCGGGTCATGGACGAGTGAGACAATCGCGGGCTCCCAGATGACAGCCGTGAAGTGCACCCCACCCTCTTCGAGCCTCCGCTGACGTTCCTGGCGAACCTTGACCAACTCGGTGATGCGCTCGGGGGCGATGAACATGGGCCCTGCGGAAATCACCGACTCGGCATACTCCGGCGTCTGCAACAGTCCTGGAATGAGAGAGGGTTCCCAGGAACGGATGTACGTCGAGTCGCTCTCCAGCGTGATGTGATCCGCGTAGTCCGGCCTCAGGGTGTCCTGGTAGTCGAGCCACCAACCTCGCCGGGTGCTCGCGCGGGCCAGATCCTCCAGCCGGCTCCGCTCTCCCTCATCCCGGACCCCGTAGCAATCCAGGAGAGTCCTCACCTCAAGAGCAGAGGCGGAGACTTGCCCGCTCTCAAGCCGACTCACCTTGGTCACCGACTTCATGATGGCGTCGGCGGCTACAGATTGATCGACACCAGCAGCCTCACGAAGGCGCTTCAGTGCGGAGCCGAGCCGCCGACTGCGTACGGTCGGCCTCCCACCTGCGGGCATGCTGTCTCCTCTCAACGCGGCCTCCAGTGTGCCGCCTTCAGGCGAGCGCGAGCCAGTTCGCCCGTTCGCAAATTTGCGAAAGAGCTACTTGCGGTAGCCAGTCGATCACCCTTAGCGTGATTGCGTGACGCGCCGCTCACCATCCCGTGTGTAGCGGCGGCACCTTGATGTCCAGTCAGGCCAGAAAGCAAGTGCCCCCGCGACCGTGCGACCGGTCCGGGGGCGTGGCCAACGCTTCAGAGGAGCGTCAACATGAGTAACCCTATCGTCCGCCTTACCGGACTGTTGTTGCGGCTGTTACTGCCGCCGTCGGGACGTCGTCGGCGGTGTGCCCGCTCTCCGCGGCCCACGCCGCTGACCATCACCACACGCCCCACTTCGCCGCTGCTGCGGGGTGAGGACAGTCGGCTCGTGCGCCCGTACCTGCTGGCTCATGAGGAGCGGGAACAGGCCCGGTTGCAGCGCCAGAGGCGGCGGGCACTGTGGCTGGCCGTGCACGGCGTGGATGTGGGCCCGCGTCTGATCCACGGCGTGGAGGTGGCCTGATGGAAGAGGCCAGCCTGATCGTACGGCGCTGGGAGCGGGGAGCGAGGAGCGTCCCGCTGGCCCGAGGGGAATTGCGCAAGGCCCTGAAGGACTGGGGGCTGAGCCACATCGAAGACGCGGCGTCGCTCGTGCTCTCGGAGCTGCTCACCAACGCGGTCCGGCACGGACGTGTGCCGGGCAGGGTGATCGAGACGCGCTTCCTCCACACCCCCGATGGACTGCGCGTAGAGGTCCACGACGCCTCGGAGCGACGGCCGTTGATGGCACTGCCTGATTCCGACGCCTGCGGAGGCTGGGGGCTTCCGCTCGTGGACACGCTTTCGGAGCGGTGGGGCGTCTCCGAGCGGTCGGGCCCTGGCAAGTTCGTCTGGGCCGAACTGTCCGCCTGACAACCGTCGTCGGAGCCCCGGTCCTTCCGGCCGGGGCTCCTTAGAAGTCATCTCATTTGGTGAGTCTGCGGTAGCAGATGAGGGTGCAGGCGATGCTGGTGAAGGCGAGGAAGTGGTCGGCTTTGCGTTCGTAGCGTCGGTGGAGCCGGCGCCACCCGGCGAGCCAGGCCATGGTGCGTTCGATGGTCCACCGGTGTCGTCGGAGTCGCTGCGAGGATTCGATGCCTTTGCGGGCGATGCGGTGGCGGATGCCTCGGCCGGAGAGCCATTGCCGCAGGTGGCGATAGTCGTAGCCCTTGTCGGCATGGAGCTTGCCGGGCTTGCGTCGGGGTCGACCGCGGCGTGAACGGATCGGGGGTATTCCCTTCACCAGCGGGATCAGGGCCTGACTGTTGTGAAAGTATCCGGAGATCCCGATCCAGACGAGGTGGAGCTGATGAGTTACCCGTTCCGGAGCATCGAAGGATCGAAGATCATCTGGGATCCGGGGATGGGGGTGGGGCAGACCTACGCCGCTCTCGCCGCCGAGACCGGCGCCCTGCTGGAGGTGCCCACAGGGTTGACCTACTCCGAGCGCCTGGGCGGCAGCGAGGTGGACCTGGCCCTTTTCCAGCGGTTCACTCAGAAGCTGTACGACCGGTACTTCAACACCAACAACTTCGTCCTGCACGGACTCCTCCACGGCCTGTTGCTGTCCTCCATCGTGATGCTGGAGAACGGCGGCGGATCGATCACGCGGATCCCAGAGGAGGAGTACGGACTCCTGGATGACCACGGCGCCTACATGCGCGCCATGTGGACGGACTTCTGAAAAAACCCCACGCGCTGGCGTGAGAACGGCCGGTTCCGCACCCACGGGACCGGCCGGCTCGCGTTCAAGGAGGCACCGAGGAGCAATCGCCGTCTCCCTCACCGATGCGCAGGAGTATGAAGAAGTCATCTCATGTGGCGAGTCTGCGGTAGCAGATGAGGGTGCAGGCGTTGCTGGTGCAGGCGAGGAAGTGGTCGGCTTTGCGCTCATAGCGGCGGTGGAGTCGTCGGCAGCCGGCGAGCCAGGCCATGGTGCGTTCGATGGTCCAGCGGTGACGGCCCAGCCGCTGGGAGGACTCGCGCCCTTGCGGGCGATGCGGTGGGTGATGCTGCGCTCGCGTAACCAGCGTCGCGGGTGGGAGTAGTCGTAGCCCTTGTCGCCGTGGAGTTTTTCCGGCTTGCGCCGCCTGCGCCCGCGGCGGGACCGGATCGGCGGTATGCCCTTCACCAGTGGGATGAGTGCCTGGCTGTCGTGCAGGTTCGCCGCCGAGATCCCGACAGAGATGGGCAGACCGGTCCGCTCGGTGATCAGGTGGATCTTTGAGCCGTACTTGCCTCGGTCGACAGGATTCGGACCCGTCAGGTCCCCCTTTTCGTCGCCCGCATGTTCACCGAGTCGATCGCGCAGCGGGACCAGTCCAGCTCGCCCCGGGAGCCGAGCTCGTCGAGGACCAGGCGGTAGAGCTTGGCCCACACCCGGGCCTTCGTCCACTCCGAGAAACGCCGGTGGGCCGTCGCTCCCGACGGCCCGAACGACGCGGACGGCAACTGCTGCCACGTGCAGCCCGACGTGGCCACGAACACGATCGCGGCCAGCACTTCCCGGTCACCATGCCGACGTGGGCCGCCACCCTGAGGCCGGGAAGGAGCCTCAGGCACCACTTGCTGAAACAGCTCCCACAACTCGTCCGGCACCAGCCGCTCAACAATCCCCACCACGACCGACAGATTACCGACTCGCCAAATGAGATGACGTCTTCACTCTCCGTACTTCGCCCACCAGTCCGTGAACGGCTCGGCGTGAGCGAGTGCCGTTTCCCGGTAGCTGACGAATCGCTCCGCCTCGGCGGCCTGCAACAGCTTCGCCCCTTGGAATGCGCCCCGCTCGTCGTAGGCCATGACGGCTGTGTCCGTCCCGTCGAAGAGCCAGAAATCCGGTACGTCTTCGAGCGGGTTGGGGGCGTCGGTCGTATCGAGGACGAAGAACTCCTCCCCGCCGGTCATGTTCTTCCGGTAGCCCCAGCCGAGTTCGAAGCGGAGGTATTCCGTGAGTGGCCGGGCGAGGACATGAACGCGGTACACACGCTTGCCCCGGCTGGTGTGGGATCGCAACTCCGCCACCCACTCGGCGTTGTAGTCGTCCGGCTGCGGCCGGCCCTCCTGGAATGCTCGAAAGGCATCCACGTTCCCGGACCGGCTGTAGTCGTCCAGCGTCTCCAGACGGAACGCCTCACGCTGAAACGAGTCGAAGAGGTCTCCGAGGGTCCTAGACGAGGCCATCGGCGATAGCCCTCTTGATCAGGTCCATGGGGATCTCTACGAGCGTTTCGTGAGCGGAATGTCGAGACCGTGATCCGTCGGCGTCTCCCCCTGCACAAGGAACGTCCCCCGGTCGGTTGCGTAGAGCGTTGGGCAGTCCTTGAGATCGCACGTGCTGACCAGCTTGGTCACCTGCATGGTGATCAAGTCCCCTCTCCCTGGCGGTGCTCGAGCCTCCGTGCCACGTTCGATGCTCCCGAGGCCGCGGCAGGAGGGTCAAGGGATCACGGTTGAGGGAACAGGAAATCGGGCGGACAGCACGAACCCCCGGCCGGTGAGGGTTGGCCGGGGGCTGCGCCACGGGGGGGCGCGTCAGTGGTTACGGGGGAAGCCCAGGTCCACGCCCGCCGGGGTCTCGGACGGGTCCGGCCAGCGGGTGGTGACGACCTTGCCGCGGGTGTAGAAGTGGATGCCGTCGTTGCCGTAGACGTGGTGGTCGCCGAAGAGCGAGTCCTTCCAGCCACCGAACGAGTGGTAGCCCACCGGCACCGGGATCGGGACGTTCACGCCGACCATGCCCGCCTGGACCTCCAGCTGGAAGCGGCGGGCCGCGCCGCCGTCGCGGGTGAAGATCGCGGTGCCGTTGCCGAACGGCGAGGCGTTGATGAGGGCGACGCCCTCCTCGTACGTCTCCGTGCGCAGCACGCACAGCACCGGGCCGAAGATCTCGTCCTGGTACGCCTTCGCCGTGGTCGGCACCCGGTCCAGGAGCGAGAGCCCGATCCAGTGGCCGTTCTCGTACCCCTCGACGGTGTAGCCGGTGCCGTCGAGCACGACCTCGCAGCCCTCGTCGGCCGCGCCCTTCACGTACGAGGCGACCTTGTCGCGGTGGACGGCCGTGATGAGCGGGCCCATCTCGGAGGCCGGGTCGTTGCCGGGGCCGATCTTGATCTTCTCGGCGCGCTCGCGGATCTTCTCCACCAGCTCGTCCGCGATGGAGCCGACCGCGACGACCGCCGAGATCGCCATGCAGCGCTCGCCGGCCGAACCGTACGCCGCCGAGACCGCCGCGTCCGCCGCCGCGTCCAGGTCCGCGTCCGGCAGCACCAGCATGTGGTTCTTGGCACCGCCGAGCGCCTGCACCCGCTTGCCCTTGGCGGAGGCGGTGGCGTGGATGTGGCGGGCGATCGGGGTCGAGCCGACGAAGGAGATCGCCGAGACGTCCGGGTGCTCCAGGAGCCGGTCGACGGCCACCTTGTCGCCGTGCAGGACGTTGAAGACACCGTCCGGCAGCCCCGCCTCGGCGAGCAGCTCGGCGATCTTCAACGAGGCGGAGGGGTCCTTCTCGCTCGGCTTGAGGATGAAGGTGTTGCCGCACGCGAGGGCGATCGGGAACATCCACATCGGCACCATGGCCGGGAAGTTGAACGGCGTGATGCCGGCGACGACGCCCACCGGCTGGCGGATCGCGGCCACGTCCACCCGGTTCGACACCTGGGTCGACAGCTCGCCCTTGAGCTGGGTGGTGATGCCGCAGGCCAGGTCGACGATCTCCAGACCGCGGGCGACCTCGCCCAGCGCGTCCGAGTGGACCTTGCCGTGCTCGGCGGTGATCAGCTCGGCGATCGCGTCGCGGTTGGCGTCGAGCAGCGCGCGGAACTTGAACATGATCGTGGTGCGCTGGGCGAGCGACGCCGTCCCCCACGTTTCGAACGCGGTCTTCGCCGCGGCGACGGCCGCGTCGACCTCCTCGACCGAGGCCAGGGCCACCCGCGTGGTCACGGCACCGGTGGCCGGGTCGGTGACCGGGCCCCAGTTGCCCGACGTGCCCTCGACGGTCTTGCCACCGATCCAGTGGTGGACAGTCTTCTCGGTGTTCGTCATGCCGAAATGCTCCTTCAGAGATGGCGGCGTCGGGCGGTGACGTGCCGGTCGTACTCCTCCCGGGCCTTGACCGCCGACGCGCGGGTCGAGGTCTCGGCCACAGGCACATCCCACCACGCCTGCGCGGGGGGCGCGCCCGACACTGTGTCTGCCGTTTCGGTCTCGACATAGACACATGTGGGGACGGTCGACGTGCGCGCCTCGGCGAGGGCTTCTCGCAGGTCACGTACGGTACGGGCGGTCAGCACCCGCATCCCGAGCGAGGCCGCGTTGGCGGCCAGGTCGACGGGGAGCGGCGCTCCGGTGAAGCTGCCGTCGGCGGCCCGGAAGCGGTAGGCGGTGCCGTAGCGCTCCGCTCCCACGGACTCGGAGAGCCCGCCGATGGAGGCGTATCCGTGGTTCTGCAGGATGACCACCTTCAGGGGCAGTCCCTCCTGCACGGCCGTGACGATCTCGGTGGGATTCATCAGATACGTACCGTCTCCGACGAGCGCCCAGACCGGCCGCCCGGGTGCGGCGAGCGCGACCCCGATCGCCGCCGGGATCTCGTAGCCCATGCAGGAGTACCCGTATTCGACGTGGTACTGGTCCGAGGAGCGGGGCCGCCAGAGCTTGTGGAGGTCGCCGGGGAGGGATCCGGCCGCGTTGATCAGGATGTCGTCCTCGTCGACCAGAGTGTCGAGTACGCCGAGGAGTTGCGACTGGGTGGGGCGGGCGTCCTCGTCGCGTACGGCATAGGCGGCGTCGACCCGTTCCTGCCAGGCGTCCTTGGAGAACGTCCAGGACAGGTTGTCCGTGCGGTGTCCGTCCAGCGCCTCCGTCAGCGCCGTGAGGCCCTCGCGGGCGTCGGCGACGAGCGGAAGCGCGCCCAGTTTGTGGGCGTCGAACCCGGCGATGTTCAGGTTCACGAACCGGACGCCCTCGGGGAAGAGGGTGCCCGAGGCGGTGGTGAAGTCGGTGTAGCGGGTGCCGACGCCGATGACCAGATCGCTGGCGGCGGCGAGCGCGTCGGCGGTGGCCGTGCCCGTGTGGCCGATGCCGCCGACGTCGCAGGAGTGGTCGTACGGAAGGACTCCCTTGCCGGCCTGGGTGGAGGCGACGGGGATGCGGGCCCGTTCGGCGAGCGTGCGGAGCGCGTCCTCGGCCCCGCTGTACTTCACGCCTCCGCCCGCGACGATCAGGGGGCGGACGGAGGCCCTGATCGCCCGGACCGCCGCGTCGAGTTCGCCGGTGTCGGGTCGCTGCCGTCTGACCGTCCAGGTCCGCTCGGCGAAGAACTCCTCCGGCCAGTCGTACGCCTCCGCCTGCACGTCCTGGGGCAGGGCGAGGGTGACCGCCCCGGTCTCGACGGGATCGGCAAGGACCCGCATGGCGGCGAGGGCGGCGGGGATCAGCGCCTCGGGGCGAGTGATCCGGTCGAAGTACCGCGAGACGGGCCGCAGGCAGTCGTTGACGGACACGTCGCCCGCGTACGGGACTTCGAGCTGCTGGAGCACGGGGTCGGCCGGGCGGGTCGCGAAGGTGTCCCCGGGCAGGAGGAGGACGGGCAGGTGGTTGATCGTGGCGAGGGCGGCGCCGGTGACCAGGTTGGTGGCGCCGGGGCCGATGGAGGTGGTGACGGCGTGGGCGGAGAGCCGGTTCGACTGGCGCGCGTAGCCGACGGCCGCGTGCACCATGGCCTGTTCGTTGCGTCCCTGGTGGTACGGCATGGCGTGCGTGGCGTCGTCGGCGTACTCGACGAGCGCCTGGCCGATACCGGCCACGTTCCCGTGGCCGAAGATGCCCCAGGTCGCGGAGACCAGCCGCTGCCGCATGCCGTCGCGTTCGGTGTACTGGACGGCGAGGAAGCGTACGAGCGCCTGGGCGACCGTCAGCCGGGTCATCGGTATCCCTCCGTGTGGTCGGGGTGGAAGCAGATCTTCCACTCTCGCTCCGGTCCTGGTCCCGCCATCACGTTCAGGTAGTACATGGCGTGGGACGGCTGGGCGATGGACGGTCCGTGCCAGCCGTCGGGCACGAGGACGGCGTCACCGGTGCGGACCTCCGCGAGGAGATCGGCGCCGCCGGGCCGGGAGGGCGAGATCCGCTGGTAGCCGAGACCGGCCCGCTGGATCTCGTAGTAGTAGATCTCCTCCAGCACGGACTCGGCGCCGGGGCGGTGCTCGTCGTGCTTGTGGGGCGGGTAGGAGGACCAGTTGCCGCCCGGGGTGATCACCTCGACGGCGATCAGCCGGTCGCAGTCGAAGGCGTCGGCGGAGGCGAAGTTGCGCACCTGCCGGGCCTGGTTGCCGCTGCCGCGGGCCTCGACGGGTACCTCCGGCGCGGGGCCGTAGCGAGCGGGGAGTCGTCGCTCGCACTTCGCTCCTGCCAAAGCGAAGCGGCCTCCCGCACCGGAGGCGATCTGGACCCGGGCGTCGCGGGGCACGTACGCGAAGTCGGTCACTCCGCCGAACACGCTTTCGCGACCCAGGAGTTGGAGATCCCGTCCGTCGACGTGCACCGTACAGCCGCCGGTGAGCGGAAGCACGATCCACTCGCTGTCCCCGGTGTCCAGGAGGTGGGTGTCTCCCGGGCCGAGTGCGAGGACGCGCAGGGCGGAGTACCTCCAGCCGGCCCGGTCGGGGTCGATGTGGAGGGCGTACGGCCCACGGGCCGCGGTCCCGGCGGGCAGATGGAGAGAGCTCATGGGAGGTGCGTACCCCTTCCTACCGCGTCCCGCAGCAGGCTCGCAGCGGTATCGACCGCTCCGGCCACATCCCCGTCGGGCGGATAGAGCAGCGAACGCCCGACGACGAGGCCGCGGACGGTGGGCAGGCGCAGGGCGCCGCGCCACTTCTCGTACGCGATCTCCTGGGCGTCCGGGCCGGGGCCGGGGTCGCCGCCGAGCAGGACGGCGGGGAGGGTCGTGGTCTCCATGACGCGGGCCATGTCCTCGGGGCGGTCGGTGACCGGGACCTTGAGCCAGGTGTAGGCGGAGGTGCCGCCGAGGCCGGAGGCGACGGCGAGGGAGGTGATCACGGCCTCGGCGGAGAGGTCGTGGTGCAGGCGTCCCTCGCGGTCGCGGCGGCAGAGGAAGGGTTCGACGAAGAGGGGCAGCCGCAGGCCGCCCATCTCGTCGACGGCGCGGGCGGCGGAGTGGAGGGTGGAGAGGGAGCCGGGGTCGTCGGGGTCGATCCGCAGGAGGAGCTTGCCGGCGTCGAAACCGAGCCGGGCGAGGTCCTGGGGGCGGTGGCCGGTGAACCGGTCGTCGAGCTCGAACGACGCGCCGGCGAGCCCGCCGCGGTTCATGGAGCCGACGGCGAGCCGGTCGTCGAGGGCGCCGAGGAGGAGCAGGTCGTCGAGGATGTCGGCGGAGGCGAGGACCCCGTCGACCCCGGGCCGCGAGAGCGCGAGACGGAGCCGCCCGAGCAGATCGCCCCGGTCGGCCATGGCGTACGGCCGGTCTCCGACGCCCAGCGCCCCACGGGCCGGGTGGTCGGCGGCGACGATCAGCAGCCGGTCCCGCTCCTGGAACAGCGCCCGCGTCCGCCGCCGCGCCGCGGCCTCGGCGACGGCCTCGGGATGATGCGCCCGAAGAGCGACGATCCGCTCGACGTCGACGCCCTCGACCCCCCTGGCGCCCGCACCGCCCACGGTCCGTCGGCCCGGCCACGGCGGCGCGGGGTGCGCGGCGCGACGCATCGGGTCGGGGTCGGGGTCGGGGGGCGGTGTGGGGCGCTCCGGATCGGACGGTGCCGAGCCCCCCGGCCGCGCGGGCGGTGCCGAGCGTTCCGGCCCGAGCGGGGGCGGGGCGCCGGGTGCCGGCTCGGTGGCGGCGCCCGATGGCGGCGGAGTCGGCTCCGGGGCGAGGTGCCGCGCCGGCGGGCGCGGGCCGCCTGCCCGGCGGTGGGCCGCGCGGGTGCGCCAGGTGTCGGCGGGGCGGGGGGTCATGGGGTGCGCTCCGGGATCGAGCCGGTGCCGGTCATGAGGGCCCGCTCGATCTCGTCCGCGTACGGCATCGCCGGGGAGCAGGCGAGGCGGCCCGCGACGATGGCGCCCGCCGCGTTGGCCCAGCGGATCGTACGGTCGAGGTCCCAGCCGGCGAGCAGCCCGTGGCACAGCGCCCCGCCGAACGCGTCGCCCGCCCCGAGGCCGTTGACCACCTCGACGGGCAGCGGCGGCGCCTCCGCGCTCTCGCCGTCGGCGGTCATCGCGAGGACGCCCTTGGGCCCCTGCTTGACGACCGCGAGCCGGACCCCGGCGGCGAGCAGGGCGCGTGCGGCGGCGTACGGCTCGCGCTCACCGGTCGCGATCTCGCACTCGTCGAGGTTGCCGACGGCGACCGTCACCCGGCTCAGGGCCTCCCGGTACAGCGGCCCGGCCTCGTCCGGTGCGGGCCAGAGCGCGGGCCGCCAGTCCAGGTCCAGGACGGTCACGCCGCCCCCGCCCCGCTCCTCCCGCTCGCTCCGTTCCCGCAGCGCGTCCAGCGTCGACGTCCGGCTGGGCTCGACGCTCAGCCCCGTCCCCGTCACCCAGAACGCCCGCGCCGACCGGATCGCCGCGAGGTCCAGCTCGTGCGGGTGGATCTCCAGGTCGGGGGCCTTGGGCCGGCGGTAGAAGTGGATCGGGAAGTCGTCCGGCGGAAAGATCTCGCAGAACGTGACCGGTGTCGGGTACTCCTCGACGGGCGTCACCCACCGGTCGTCGACGCCGAACCCCCGGAGCTCCTCGTGCAGATACGCGCCGAAAGGGTCCGCTCCGGTGCGGCTCAGGAGCGCCGTCCGCCGGCCGAGCCGGGCCGCCGCCACCGCCACGTTCGCGGGCGAGCCGCCCAGGAACTTCCCGAAGGTCTCCACCCGGGCGAGCGGGACGCCGATCTGAAGGGGGTACAGGTCCACGCCGAGACGCCCCATCGTGATCAGCTCGTACGGCTCCGACTCCATACGCGTCACCTCTCGCCTCGGCACACCTCGGCCCCGCACCCAGGTCTATCCGTCGGCGCCGAACCCTGTCAACGCTATGTCCTTACATTCGGACGAGCGTCTTGACGTGTCCTTCGGGGCGCGGCCAAGGTGGCCTTCATGACGCAGCCGTCGCCTCTGTCCCGTATCCGCATCGGCTCCGCCCCGGACTCCTGGGGCGTCTGGTTCGCCGACGATCCCCGGCAGGTCCCCTGGCAGCGCTTCCTCGACGAGGTCGCCGGCGCCGGGTACGCGTGGATCGAACTCGGCCCGTACGGCTATCTGCCCACCGACCCCGCGGTCCTGGCCGAGGAGACCGGCCGCCGGGGCCTGCGCGTCTCGGCCGGGACGGTCTTCACCGGACTGCACCACGGCCCCGCCGTGTGGGACAGGACCTGGGCCCATGTCGCCGACAACGCGGCCCTGGCCCAGGCGATGGGCGCGGAACACCTGGTCGTCATCCCCTCCTTCTGGCGGGACGACAAGACCGGTGAGGTCCTGGAGGACCGCACGCTCAGCCCCGCACAGTGGCGTGATCTGACCGGTCTGACCGAGCGGTTGGGCCGTGAGGTCCGGGAGCGCTACGGCCTGCGGATCGTCGTCCATCCGCACGCGGACACCCATGTCGACAGCGAGGAGAACGTGGCCCGCTTCCTGGACGCCACCGATCCCGACCTGGTCTCGCTCTGTCTGGACACCGGGCACTACGCGTACTGCGGCGGCGACAGCGTCAAGCTGATCGAGACGTACGGCGAACGGATCGGCTATCTGCATCTCAAGCAGGTCGATCCGGAGGTCCTGGCCGGGGTGGTCGCGGACGAGGTGCCCTTCGGTCCGGCCGTGGCGCGGGGCGTGATGTGCGAGCCGCCGTCCGGGGTGCCCGCCCTGGAGCCGGTCCTGACGGCGGCTCAGGCCCTGGACGTGGAGCTGTTCGCCATCGTCGAGCAGGACATGTACCCGTGCGATCCCGACAAGCCCTATCCGATCGCCGTCCGCACCCGCCGCTTCCTGCGCTCCTGCGGGGCCTGAGCATTCCCCGTAGGCGTCGGGACCCGCCGATCGGAACCCCCCTGATCGTGCGTCACTTATGTCACATCCGTCCCTCCCTCGTCACACATATCTCCGTTACGCGGGCTTTCCGTCACAGCCGTTCGACAGCCGCTCTCCTCCCGTCACGGAGCGTCGTTCAACGGGCACAGGCTCAGTGATCACCAGCGCCCGCCCGCAGCTCCCCCGAACGGCACCCCCGCCGCCGCTGCGAGGCGCGCAGGGAGGTGCCCCATATGACGGACAGAAGGCTCTGGTCGTACAAGGACATTGCCGCGCACATCAGGGTGCAGCCGGACACCGTCCGCTCCTACCGGAAGCACGGTCTCCTGCCCCCGCCCGATCATGTCGAGTCGGGCAAGCCCTACTGGTACGCGGAGACGATCCGCGCCTGGGTGGCCAACCGCCCGGGCAACCGGAGCCGACGCGACTGACCTCGCGCGTCACCACGACTCCGACCCCGTGACCGACTCCGTCGGTCGCGTCCTCTCCCCCGCTCCCGCGCCGATCTTCAGCGCGAGGAGCGGGAAGACGAGGACGGACACCATCGCGGCCCCCACCAGCGCCGCCGCCTCACCGGCCGTCAGCGCCTTGTCGTCGAGGCCGATGGTGGTGATCGCGACGACGAGCGGCAGGGCCGTGGAGCTGTAGAGCACCAGCGCGCCGCGGCCCCTGCGTCCCAGGTCGTCCGGGGCCAGGAACCAGACCGGCCCGCCGCGCACCACCAGGAAGAGCAGCAGGAAGACCGGCAGGAGCAGCAGGGTCCGCCCGCTCTGGAGCAGCGAGTCCAGATCGAACTCGATGCCGGTCACGACGAAGAAGATGGGCACCAGGAAGCCGAAGCCGACGGCCTCGACCTTCTCCAGGATCGCCGGCCCCGACCGCGGCGCGGCGCCGGTCAGGACGAGCCGGGTGATCAGACCGGCGGCGAAGGCGCCGAGCAGGACATCGAGGCCGAGGGCCTGCGAGGCCCCCAGCATCAGGGCGAGCAGCAGGAAGACGAAGCGGACCGCGAACTGGCCGCTGCTGTGCAGCGTCTTGGCGATGACCCGGGAGAACCACGGCGGCCGAGGGCGCAGCGCCCAGTACACCGCCCCCGCCGTCAGGGCCGCGAAGACCGCGAGCAGCGCCGTCGACCGGGCCGGATTGCGTCCGCTCAGGAGCAGCGCCATGGCGATGATCGGCCCGAACTCCCCCACCGCCCCGAAGGCCATCACCACCGAGCCGAACCTGCCGTGCAGATGGCCCGCGTCGCGCAAGACCGGCAGGACGGTGCCGAGGGCGGTACTGGTCAGCGCCACGCCGATGAAGACGCCCTTGTGGAATCCGCCGCCCAGCAGCATCCCGACGCCCAGACCGAGTGCCAGGGCGATCACCCAGGCCCCCAGCGAGCGCCTGAGGGTGTCGCCGCGGACCGTGCCGAACTCGATCTCGTACCCCGCGAGGAAGATCAGCATCGCGAGGCCGAGTTCCGAGAGGCCGTCGATCAGAGCGTCCACATGGGCCCAGCCGAGGGCGTCGGGGCCGATCAGGATGCCGAGCAGGATCTCGAAGATCACGAGCGGTACGGGCAGCCGGCGCGTCGCGCCGTAGGCCAGCAGCGGTGCCAGAACGGCGATCGACATGATCAGGATCAGCGTGATCCCCGAATGCGACATATCGGGTATCTACCATAAGAGTCGGCACGGCGCGGGCGACAGGAGAGTGGACTTTATACCCCCAGGGGGTATAGCCTGTGCTTGAGTACGAACCTGAACCAGCGTACGAATCCCGAACCAGCACCGTCCTCGAAGAGGAGACCGTCATGACCGCCGAGACGAAGACCGGACTCACCACCGTCTACCAGGTCAAGGGGATGACCTGCGGGCACTGCGAGGGCGCGGTCTCCAGCGAGATCTCCGAGATCGCCGGGGTCTCCTCCGTCACGGCCGTGGCCGCCACCGGCCAGGTCACCGTGGTCTCCGAGGCCCCGCTCGACGAGGCCGCCGTCCGCGCCGCCGTCGACGAGGCCGGCTACGAGCTCGTCGGCCAGGCCTGAGGCCCGAGCCGCTCCACGGCATAACCCGGCAGGGCCGTACCGTTACGACGGTACGGCCCTGCTCCCTCTCGGAATCCGAACGCACATGATCTCCAGCCCCGCGTCCGTCCTCACCACCGAGCTGACCATCGGCGGGATGACCTGCGCCTCCTGCGCGGCCCGCGTCGAGAAGAAGCTCAACCGCATGGACGGCGTCACGGCGACCGTCAACTACGCGACGGAGAAGGCGCGGATCGAGCACCTGCCCGGGGTCGAGGTCGCCGATCTGATCGCGACGGTCGTCAGGACGGGGTACACGGCCGAGGAACCCCCGCCACCGGCACCCGAGCCGGAGCCGGAGCCGGAGTCAGTCCATGAGGCGCCGGAAGCCGCGGCGCACGCGGCGGATCCGGAGCTCGCCTCGCTCCGTCAGCGGCTCACCGTCTCCGCCGTCCTCTCCGCGCCCGTCGTCCTGCTCGCCATGGTCCCGGCCCTCCAGTTCGACAACTGGCAGTGGCTCTCCCTGACCCTCGCCGCCCCGGTCGTCGTCTGGGGCGGACTGCCGTTCCACCGCGCGGCCTGGACGAACCTGCGGCACGGCGCCGCGACCATGGACACCCTCGTCTCGGTCGGCACGCTGGCCGCCTTCGGCTGGTCGCTGTGGGCCCTGTTCTTCGGCCACGCCGGCATGACCGGGATGCGCCACGGCTTCGACCTGACCGCCGGTCGCACCGACGGCGCCTCCAGCATCTACCTGGAGGTCGCGGCCGGCGTCATCACCTTCATCCTGCTCGGCCGCTATCTGGAGGCCCGCGCCAAGCGGAAGGCCGGCGCCGCGCTCCGCACGCTGATGGAGCTGGGCGCCAAGGACGTGTCCGTCCTGCGGGCAGGCACGGAGGTACGGATTCCGGTGGCCGCCCTCCGGGTCGGCGACCGGTTCGTCGTACGTCCCGGGGGGAAGATCGCCACCGACGGCACCGTGACCGAGGGCGCCTCCGCCGTCGACGCGTCCCTGCTCACCGGCGAGTCCGTCCCGGCCGACGTCACGGCCGGCGACGCGGTGAGCGGCGGACTCGTGAACACCTCCGGCCGGCTGGTCGTCGAGGCGACCCGGGTCGGCGCGGACACCCGGCTGGCCCGTATGGCGAAGCTGGTCGAGGACGCCCAGAACGGCAAGGCCGCCGCCCAGCGCCTCGCCGACAGGGTCTCCGCCGTCTTCGTGCCGGTCGTGCTCCTCATCGCGCTCGGCACCCTGCTCACCTGGCTGTTGGTGGCGGAGGACGCCACGGCCGCGTTCACCGCCGCCGTGGCCGTCCTGATCATCGCCTGCCCCTGCGCCCTGGGCCTCGCGACCCCGACGGCGCTCATGGTCGGCACCGGCCGGGGCGCCCAGCTCGGCATCCTGATCAAGGGTCCGGAGGTCCTGGAGTCCACCCGCCGCGTCGACACCGTGGTCCTCGACAAGACGGGGACCGTCACGACCGGCCGGATGGGGCTCCGGAAGGCGTACGCGTACGAGGGTGAGGACGAGACCGAGCTGCTGCGCCTCGCGGGCGCCCTGGAGCACGCCTCCGAGCACCCGGTCGCCCGGGCGGTGGCGGCGGGCGCGGCGGAGCGGCTCGGGCTGACCGTGGGCGAGCTCCCGGTGCCGACGTCCTTCGAGAACGTGCCCGGCCTCGGTGTGCGCGGCACGGTCGACGGCCACCGGGTCCTGGCCGGCCGCGCGGCGCTGCTGGAGGCCGAGGGCGTCGACGTACCGGGAGTGCCGGAGCCCGGCGCCGTCCAGGTCGCCTGGGACGGCCGGGCCCGCGGAGCCCTCATGGTCGCCGACGCGGTCAAGGAGTCCAGCGCCGAGGCCGTCGCCCGGCTGCGTGCCCTCGGTCTGACGCCGGTCCTGCTGACCGGCGACGGGCGGGCCGTCGCGGAGACGGTCGCGGCCGAGGTGGGGATCGACGCGGACCTGGTCTTCGCCGAGGTCCTGCCGGAGGAGAAGGTGGCGACGGTCCGGCGCCTCCAGGCGGAGGGCCGGACGGTGGCGATGGTGGGCGACGGCGTGAACGACGCGGCCGCGCTCGCCACGGCGGACCTGGGTCTGGCCATGGGCACGGGCACGGACGCGGCCATCGAGGCGAGCGATCTGACGCTGGTCCGGGGCGACCTGCGGGTGGCGGCGGACGCGATCCGGCTCTCCCGCCGAACCCTGGCGACGATCAAGGGGAACCTGGGCTGGGCCTTCGGCTACAACTGCGCCGCTCTGCCGCTGGCGGCGCTCGGGCTGCTCAACCCGATGATCGCGGGCCTGGCCATGGCCTTTTCGTCCGTCTTTGTCGTGACAAACAGCCTGCGACTTCGGAGGTTCAAGTGAATTCACCTACACGTGACGCACAAGACCTTCACAAAGAGACCTAGATCACAGATATTTAGGGGTAACCATTCGGGCCGTTCGCGAGTCTAAGTGGGCGATGCCAAGAACGTCTTGGGGGACGTTCATGGGATGTCTTGGGGGACGTCCCAGGCAAGCGTTGGCCGGGGCACGTGCACCGGGGAGCTTTGAGCGGCCCTCCCGTACGTACCCCGGCAGACCGCGCAGACCCGCACAGCTTCTGCTGAACCCGGCAGACGCCCGGCCCGGATCCCGTGGGGGGAATCCGCACCGGGGATATGGAAAGCGCCCCGCTCGCCGACCCGTGGGGGGATCGGCGGCGGGGCGCTTTTCGTTGAGCGCGCGCCGTGAGGCGAGGTGGTGACGGTGGCGTCAGCGACCCTCGACCGGAGCGGACGGCCCGAGGATCAGCGGCCCTCGACCGGGACGAAGTCGCGCAGGACCTCGCCGGTGTAGATCTGGCGCGGGCGGCCGATGCGGGAACCCGGCTCCTTGATCATCTCGTGCCACTGGGCGATCCAGCCCGGAAGACGGCCGAGCGCGAAGAGCACGGTGAACATCTCGGTCGGGAAGCCCATCGCGCGGTAGATGAGGCCCGTGTAGAAGTCCACGTTCGGGTAGAGGTTGCGCGAGACGAAGTAGTCGTCGGAGAGCGCGTGCTCCTCCAGCTTGAGCGCGATGTCCAGCAGCTCGTCGGACTTACCGAGGGCGGAGAGCACATCGTGCGCCGCGGCCTTGATGATCTTGGCTCGCGGGTCGAAGGACTTGTACACCCGGTGGCCGAAGCCCATCAGGCGGACGCCGTCCTCCTTGTTCTTCACCTTGTTGATGAAGGAGTCGACATCGCCGCCGTTTGCCTGGATGCCCTCGAGCATCTCCAGGACCGACTGGTTGGCGCCGCCGTGCAGAGGACCCCACAGGGCCGAGATGCCGGCGGAGATCGACGCGAACATGTTCGCCTGGCTCGAACCCACCAGACGGACGGTGGACGTCGAACAGTTCTGCTCGTGGTCCGCGTGCAGGATCAGCAGCTTGTCGAGCGCGGAGACCACGACCGGGTCCAGCTCGTACTCCTGGGCCGGGACCGAGAAGGTCATGCGCAGGAAGTTCTCGACGTACCCGAGGTCGTTGCGCGGGTAGACGAAGGGGTGGCCGATCGACTTCTTGTAGGCGTACGCCGCGATCGTCGGCAGCTTGGCGAGCAGCCGGATCGTGGAGAGGTGACGCTGCGTCTCGTCGAACGGGTTGTGGCTGTCCTGGTAGAACGTCGACAGCGCGGAGACCACCGAGGAGAGCATCGCCATCGGGTGGGCGTCCCGCGGGAAGCCGTCGAAGAAGCGCTTGACGTCTTCGTGCAGCAGCGTGTGCTGGGTGATCTCGTTCTTGAAGGTCGCGAGCTCATCGACCTTGGGAAGCTCACCGTTGATCAGCAGGTACGCCACCTCGAGGAAGGTGGAGCGCTCCGCCAGCTGCTCGATGGGGTAACCGCGGTACCGCAGAATGCCCTGCTCGCCATCGAGGTAGGTGATGGCGGATTTATAGGCGGCGGTGTTGCCGTATCCGCTGTCCAGGGTGACCAGACCGGTCTGGGCTCGGAGCTTCCCGATGTCGAAGCCCTTGTCGCCGACGGTGCTCTCGACCACCGGGTAGGTGTATTCACCGTCCGCGTACCGCAGTACTACAGAGTTGTCGCTCACGTCATCCCTCACCGACGTAGTGCCTCTTCTTCGAGGTGCCCTGACTGTCTCTACCATCCCCCATTTGGCTCAGGAGAGTGCACTCGGGGTCGACCATTGGGCCATTCGGCGGCACTCAGTGCCGCCAACCTGCTCATCTTGCCCCCTTCGCCCCGCTTGGGGAAGTCGGGGGTGGTCTTTCACACGGCTGCCGACAGCCGGTGGGCCAGCGCGGTGAAGCGTCTGCCTGCGGAAACCGTACGGACGGCCTGGCCGATCGCCCTTCGCGAACCGACCAGGACGACCAGCTTCTTCGCCCGGGTGACGGCCGTGTAGAGCAGATTCCGCTGGAGCATCATCCAGGCGCTGGTGGTGACGGGGATCACGACCGCCGGGTACTCGCTGCCCTGCGAGCGGTGGATGGTGACGGCATAGGCGTGGGCCAGCTCGTCCAGTTCGTCGAAGTCGTACGGCACCTCCTCGTCCTCGTCGGTCCGCACGGTCAGCCGCTGCTCGACGGTGTCGAGCGAGGTCACGACGCCGACCGTGCCGTTGAAGACGCCGTTGGCCCCCTTCTCGTAGTTGTTGCGGATCTGGGTGACCTTGTCGCCGACGCGGAAGACCCGGCCGCCGAACCGCTTCTCGGGCAGGTCGGGGCGGGCCGGGGTGACGGCCTGCTGGAGCAGCCCGTTGAGCGCTCCGGCGCCCGCGGGACCGCGGTGCATGGGCGCCAGGACCTGTACGTCCCGGCGCGGGTCGAGACCGAACTTGGCGGGAATGCGTCGTGCCGCGACCTCGACGGCGACCCGGGCGGCGTCCTCCGTCTCCTCCTCCACGAAGAGGAAGAAGTCCGGCAGGCCGGTGGTGACGGGCGGGAGCCCCGCGTTGATGCGGTGGGCGTTGGTGACCACCCCCGACTGCTGCGCCTGACGGAAGATCCGGGTCAGCCGCACGGCCGGCACCGGGCTGCCGGGCGCGAGCAGGTCCCCGAGCACCTCGCCCGCGCCGACCGAGGGCAGCTGGTCCACGTCACCGACGAGCAGGAGGTGGGCACCGGGTGCCACCGCCTTCACCAGCTTGTTGGCGAGGAGCAGATCGAGCATCGAGGCCTCGTCCACCACGACGAGATCGGCGTCGAGCGGCCGGTCCCGGTCGTAGGCCGCGTCGCCGCCCGGCTTGAGCTCCAGGAGCCGGTGGACGGTCGACGCCTCGGCGCCGGTCAGCTCGGCGAGGCGCTTGGCGGCGCGGCCTGTGGGGGCGGCCAGGACGACCTTGGCGCGCTTGGCCCGGGCCAGCTCCACGATCGAGCGCACGGTGAACGACTTCCCGCACCCCGGCCCGCCGGTCAGCACGGCGACCTTACGGGTCAGGGCGAGCCGCACGGCCTCCTCCTGCTCGGGCGCGAGGGAGGCCCCGGTCCGCTCGGCGAGCCAGGCCAGGGCCTTGTCCCAGGCGACGTCCTGGAAGCCCGCCATGCGGTCCTCGGGTGCGTGCAGCAGGCGCTTCGTCTGCCCGGCGAGGGAGAGCTCGGCGCGGTGGAACGGCACCAGGTATACGGCCGTGACCGGCTGCCCCTCGGGGCCGGGCACCGACTCCCGTACGACCCCTTCCGGATCTCCCGCCAGCTCGGCGAGGCACTCGATGACCAGGCCGGTGTCGACCTGGAGCAGCTTCACGGCGTCGGCGATCAGCCGCTCCTCGGGCAGGAAGCAGTGGCCCTGGTCGGTGGACTGCGACAGGGCGTACTGCAGGCCCGCCATGACCCGGTCGGGGCTGTCGTGCGGGATGCCGACGGCCTGGGCGATCCGGTCGGCGGTGAGGAAGCCGATGCCCCAGACGTCGGCGGCCAGCCGGTAGGGCTGGTTCTTCACGACGGAGATCGAGGCGTCGCCGTACTTCTTGTAGATGCGCACGGCGATGGAGGTGGAGACGCCGACTCCCTGGAGGAAGACCATCACCTCCTTGATCGCCTTCTGCTCCTCCCAGGCGGCCCCGATCAGCTTCGTCCGCTTGGGCCCGAGCCCCGGGACCTCGATGAGCCGCTTCGGCTCGCGCTCGATGACGTCGAGGGTGTCGGTGCCGAAGTGCTCGACGATCCGCTCGGCGATCTTCGGACCGATGCCCTTGATGAGCCCGGAGCCGAGGTAGCGGCGTATGCCCTGGATGGTGGCGGGCAGGACGGTCGTGTAGTTCTCCACCGTGAACTGCTTGCCGTACTGCGGATGGGAGCCCCAACGCCCCTCCAACCGCAGCGACCCACCGGGCTGCGCCCCGAGCAACGAGCCGACGACGGTGAGCAGATCCCCGGCACCCCGACCGGTGTCGACGCGGGCCACCGTGTAACCGGTCTCCTCATTGGCATACGTGATCCGCTCGAGCACCCCTTCGACGACTGCCAGGCGCGGTGCCTGTGCCGGTGCTTGAGCCGGTGCCTGTGCCTGACCCTGGTTGGACATGGCCCGAAGGTACCGAAGGGCTCGGACATCGGGTGGAGTGTGCGCCGGGGGCTGTGGACAACGCACTTCGTTGCTGGCGGGAACGCACACGTGGCAGCATTCCGCTGGTGACTGACAACGGGGATGACATACCGAGGCCTCAGCAGGTCTCCCGACCGGCGGAGTTGGCCAAGCCGGCCGCTCCCAGCCAGGCCGACGAGGTGGCGCGCGGGCGGCGGCGGTTTGCACGCTTGCTCGACGAATTCCGGCGCGCTGCCGTACTCGTACCGTTCGAGCGGGAGTACCGAACGGTGCGGGGTGAACGGCTGCTGGACGAAGGCACCGTGCCCGATGCGGTGGCAGTGGATCTCAGGGGGATGCGATGAGCGGCGACGAACCGATGCTCGCGGCGCCGACATGGGCGCTGGTGGAGATCGCGAACGGTATCGATCTGGCGCATACCGAGCTGAAGGAGCTCGGCATGATCGGAGAGGCGTCGACGGGTCGCGGCTTCTCCGATCTGGCCCTGTCGGGGCTGGAGTTGGGGCACGGCGGCCTGACGTCGGAGTTCGAGACCTTCTGCAACCGGTGGGAGTGGGGCGTACGCGCTCTGACGCTGCGGGGAAACGCTTTTGCGCAGGGGGTGGGTCTGTCGGCGGGCTCGTTCGCGGAGCAGGAGCAGTACATCAAGGACTCGTTCAAGATCGGGGTGAACTCCCTGAACGGGAACCCGCATCTGTCCGAGGACGAGGTCAAGCAGATGCGCTGGGACACGATCCGTGACCAGCACATGTGGGACAACGCGGACTACAGCCCGGAGTCGTTCACCGAGGCCCATCAGGAGGTCAAGCAGACCTGGAAGAACACCGCGTACGACGTCGAGGACTCGATGCTCGACTCCATGGAGCGCTCGGGTGTGCTGGATCCGAAGCTGCGTGACGGGATGGACGAGGAGCTCAAGGACATGCTCGATCCCGACCAGGAGACCATCGATCAGGCCGAGCAGCCACGGTGGGGGGAGAACCGCTGATGGTGGACTGGGGCGGTCTGGTCGACAAGGGGATCGACAAGATCGGCGACGGCATCGACAAGGGCAAGGAGCTCGTCGGTGAGGGCGTCGATTACGCGACCGACAAAGCGGGCCAGGGCCTGCGTCATTACGGATACGACGCTCTTGCCGAAGGGGTCGAGGACTGGGGTGACGAGACGGCGTCCTCCCTCGGCGCGGAGGTCGGGGAGCAGCAGCTCGGGCAGACCGAGGAGGCGAACGAGCTCGTCCACGGCAGGCCGGAGAAGATCGCCGAGACGGTGAAGAACCTGCGGGACTTCCAACGCGCGTTCGACCTGGTCGGCGGTGGGATGAAGAAGCTGGACGCCGATCACTGGAAGGGTGAGGCGGCCAACTCCTTTCGGGAGAATTTCCAGACTCTGCCGACCGACTGGCTGCACGCTTCGGACGCGATGGAGAACGCGGCCAAGGCGCTGGAGGCGTATTCCCAGGCGATCGTGAGCGCGCAGGGCAAGGCGCGTGAGGCGATCGCGATGTACAAGGAGGGCGACAACGACTCCAAGGCCGCGGTCGACACGTACAACAAGAAGGTCGACGCCTACAACGCGGCGCGCGACGGGGACAGTCCGCTGCCCCATCCCGGGGACTTCTCCGATCCGGGTAAGGCCAAGCGGCAACGCGCCCGGGAGTTCCTGAGCGACGCCCGGAAGGCGCGGAACGAGGCCGGTGAGACCGCCAAGGCCGCGGTGCGCGCCGCGCTGGCACACGCGCCCAAGGAGCCGACGGGCCGCGAGCGGGCCAAGTTCGAGCTGATGGATCACGGCCTGGCCCAGGGCATCGAACTGGCCCATTTCGGCGGCGGTGTCATCAAGGGCACGGCGGGCCTGGTCAACTTCGTCCGCTCGGTCAACCCGATGGACCCGTACAACCTGACCCACCCGGCGGAGTACTACAAGGGCGTCAACACGACGCTCGCCGGCCTGGTGTCCACGGTGGCCAACCCGGACCGGGCACTGAAGAACGCCTGGGACGCCGCGAAGGGCGACCCGACGGAATTCCTCGGCCGCCTGCTCCCCGAAGTTCTCGGAACCAAGGGCGCCGGCGTCGTACGCGGCGGCCTCCGGGCGGGCCTGCGCCCGGACATCAGGAAGGGAACGGGCCATCCCGGGCTGGACGGCCTGACGAGCCGGGGGTCGGGCGGTGAAATACCCTCACCCGACGACATCAAACGGGCCGTCATGGACAGCAGGCCGGAAGTCATCAAGGACCGCAAATGGTCCGACGACGACGGTCGATATTACGCCGACCGGGTCCTGGTCGGCGGTCGCGCTGACGGCGAGACGGTGCTGGCCGGACACGGATATCTTGAACGGAACGCGGGAGAGGTGGTCGTGCCCAAAGGCACCACAGTAACCTTCTACATCCCGGACGGCGAGAAACTCCCAGGACTCAGCGGAGTCGCGGTGGAAGGTGGCTCCTACCCGAGCGGAGGGTGGTACGAGACGTTCAAAGAGGGCGATCGCATACCGAATTACACGCTGGCCCCTCCGGAGGGCAGCGGGGGCGGCGGCTTCACGGTGTACGAGAATTCAAAGACGGTAGCGCAGCGTACGGCACTCAACGAACTCATGAAGGAAAACATGGGAAACGTTCACTGGGCTGCCTGTCGCGAATACAAGTGATGATGAAACCAGAACGGACCGAACGGTGAATGCGGATCATCAGCAGGGCGCGGCTTGGGTGCTGACCGATGTGTCTCTTGTCGTCAGGGGGCCCGATCTCGACCCGGACGAGGTCAGCAAGAAGCTGAACATCGAACCGACGGGGACCCGGCCACCCGGGCCCAGCCGGTGGGGACCACCAGGAGACGTCGACGGAGAATGGCGACTCCAATGCGACGAGCGCTCCACACGGGTGTTCCCGGAACAGCTCGACACCATCCTGACGGCGGTCGAACCGCATGCCGAGGATGTGCGCGGCCTCCTGGCGAACGGCATCTCCGTGACACTCACCATCAGGGGATACGTGGACAACGACTCGCAGATCGCCCTCACCCCCGAGCAGATGCGCCGAGTGGCCCGCCTCGGTGTTCCCCTGGCCCTCGCCCCCAGCACGAGCGAACGGTGACTCCTGTGTGGACCTCGATCACCACCTCCCTGGCCCTGACCGGGAGCGGCCTGGACCCCTCGGCCGTCGACCGCTCCCTCGGGCTCGCCCCGGTCGCGGAGCGGCAGACCGGCGCCTCCGTCCACCACGGACCGGGCTGGTGGGCGTACGCCCTCGACGAGCGGTTCTCGGACGACCTGAGCGAGCAGATCGCGGCGCTGACCGCTCAGGTCGGGCCGCTGCTCGACCGGATCAAGGCGCTGTCCACCGCCGGCTGCTTCGCCCAGGTCTCGATCGCGGGAACGGTGCGGGCGAACGAGGAGCTGACGCTCTCGGCCGAGTCCGCCGACCGGCTCGCCTCACTCGGGCTGCCGGTCTCCTTCACGACGCTCCTGGAGGGCAACACCGGTTCGGAGGACCCACTGGACTGGCTCGACTGAGGCGCCAGGCCCAACAGCTCAGCCGAGCCGGCCGACGTGGTCCGAGAACCTCCCCACCGTCTCCTCCAGGACCTCCCCACCGTCCCGTGCCCACAGCTCGTCGTTGAAGAGCTCCACCTCGATCGGCCCCCTGTACCCGGCCTCGTCCACCAGGTCGCACCACGCCCGCAGGTCGATCGCGCCGTCGCCCAACTGGCCCCGGCCGGTGAGGACTCCGGCCGGCAGAGGGGTGGTCCAGTCGGCCAGCTGGAAGGCGTGGATGCGGTCCGCCGCGCCCGCCCGGGCCACCGCCGCCGGGGCCCGGTCGTCCCACCAGAGGTGGTACGTGTCGACGACCACGCCGACCTGCGAGGACGGGAAGCGCTCCGCGATCTCCAGGGCCTGGTCCAGGGTGGAGACCGCGCAGCGGTCCGCCGCGTACATCGGGTGGAGGGGTTCGATCGCCAGGCGGACGCCCCGTTCCCCCGCGTACGGGGCGAGTTCGGCGATCGCGTCGGTGATCCGGGCGCGGGCCGCCGCCAGATCGCGGCTGCCCGGGGCCAGGCCGCCCGAGACCAGGACCAGGGTGTCCGTGCCCAGGGTCGCCGCCTCGTCGATCGCCGCACGGTTGGAGTCGAGCCAGGAGTCCGTCGTGAAGAAGCCGCCCCGGCACAGGGACGTGACCGTCAGGCCGGCGTCGCGTACGAGCTTGGCCGTGGCCTCCAGCCCGTACTCCGCGACCGGTTCACGCCACAGGCCCACGCCCGGGACGGAGAGCCGTACACACTGCTCCACCAGCTCCGGCAGCGAGAGCTGCTTCACGGTCATCTGGTTGATGCTGAAGCGGGAGAGGTCGGTCACTGGGGGACTCCGTACACGGTGAGCAGGGACGTCATCCGGGACTCCGCAAGCTCCGGATCGGGGAACAGGCCGAGCCCGTCCGCCAGTTCGTACGCCCGCGCCAGGTGCGGCAGCGAGCGCGCCGACTGGAGGCCGCCGACCATCGTGAAGTGGTCCTGGTGGCCGGCCAGCCAGGCGAGGAGGACGACACCCGTCTTGTAGAAGCGCGTCGGGGCCTGGAAGAGGTGGCGGGACAGCTCCACGGTCGGGTCGAGCAGCTCCCGGAAACCCTTGACGTCACCGGTGTCGAGGATGCGGACCGCCTCCGCCGCCAGCGGGCCCAGCGGGTCGAAGATACCGAGCAGGGCGTGGCTGAACCCCTGGTCGTCCCCCGCGATCAGTTCCGGATAGTTGAAGTCGTCGCCCGTGTAGCAGCGCACGCCCTCGGGGAGGCGGCGCCGCAGGTCGATCTCCCGCTGGGCGTCCAGCAGCGAGACCTTGATGCCGTCGACCTTGTCCGGATGGGCCGCGATCACGTCGAGGAAGACGGAGGTGGCCGCGTCCAGGTCCGTGGAGCCCCAGTAACCCTCCAGCGCCGGGTCGAACATCGGGCCCAGCCAGTGCAGGATCACCGGCTCGGACGACTGGCGCAGCAGATGGGCGTACGTGTCCAGGTACTCCTCGGGGCCCTCGGCGGCGGCCGCGAGGGCGCGGGACGCCATGAGGATGGCCTGGGAGCCGGTCTCCTCGACGAGGGCCAGCTGCTCCTCGTACGCCGCGCGGACCGTCGCCAGGTCGGCGGGGCCGGTGAGCTGGTCGGTGCCGACGCCGCAGGCGATCCGGCCGCCGACGGCCTTCGCCTCGGCCGCCGAGCGGCGGATCAGCTCGGCCGCGCCCGCCCAGTCCAGGCCCATCCCGCGCTGCGCGGTGTCCATCGCCTCCGCGACGCCGAGGCCCTGCGCCCACAGGTGTCGGCGGAAGGCGAGGGTGGCGTCCCAGTCGACGGCGGCCGGGGAGTCGGGGGTGGTGTCGGCGTACGGGTCGGCGACGACATGGGCGGCGGAGAAGACGGTACGGGAGGTCAGGGCGCCGGTCGTGGTGAGCACGAGGGGCTCGGAGCGGGGGCTGTACTCCCGTACACCGCCGGAACCGTCGGGAAGCCGGATCACAGCGTGATCTCCGGGACCTCCAGGCGGCGGCCCTCCGCCGACGACCTCAGGCCGAGCTCGGCGAGCTGCACGCCGCGCGCGCCCGCCAGCAGGTCCCACTGGTACGGCTCGTCCAGCACGACGTGCTTGAGGAAGAGCTCCCACTGGGCCTTGAAGCCGTTGTCGAACACGGCGTTGTCCGGGACCTCCTGCCACTGCTCGCGGAAGGGTTCGGTCGCCGGGATGTCCGGGTTCCAGACCGGCTTGGGGGTGGCCGAGCGGTGCTGGACGCGGCAGTCGCGGAGACCGGCGACGGCCGAGCCGTGGGTGCCGTCGACCTGGAACTCGACGAGCTCGTCGCGGTTCACGCGCACCGCCCAGGAGGAGTTGATCTGGGCGACCGCGCCGCCCTCCAGCTGGAAGATGCCGTACGCGGCGTCGTCGGCGGTCGCGGCGTACGGCTTGCCGTGCTCGTCCCAGCGCTGCGGGATGTGCGTGGCGACGTGCGCGGTGACGCTCGTGACCCGGCCGAAGAGCTCGTGGAGCACGTACTCCCAGTGCGGGAACATGTCGACGACGATGCCGCCGCCGTCCTCGGAGCGGTAGTTCCAGCTGGGGCGCTGGGCTTCCTGCCAGTCGCCCTCGAAGACCCAGTAGCCGAACTCGCCGCGGACGGAGAGGATCTGGCCGAAGAAGCCGCCGTCGATGAGGCGCTTCAGCTTGAGCAGACCCGGCAGGAAGATCTTGTCCTGGACGACGCCGTGCTTGACGCCCTTCTCGGCCGCCAGCCGGGCGAGGTCCAGGGCGCCCTCCAGGTCTCCCGCCGTCGGCTTCTCGGTGTAGATGTGCTTGCCGGCGGCGACGGCCTTGCGGATCGCCTCGGCGCGGGCGGAGGTGACCTGGGCGTCGAAGTAGATCTCCACCGATTCGTCGGCCAGTACGGCATCGAGGTCGGTGGACCATTCGGTGAGGCCGTGGCGCTCGGCGAGCGCGCGCAGGGCGTGCTCGCGGCGGCCGACGAGGACGGGCTCGGGCCAGAGGGTCTCGCCGTTGCCGAGGTCGAGGCCGCCCTGCTCGCGCAGGGCGAGGATCGAGCGGACGAGGTGCTGGCGGTAGCCCATGCGTCCGGTGACGCCGTTCATGGCGATTCGGACTGTCCTGCGTGTCACGAAGGTCCCTCCACACTCACGGGAAAGAAAGCGCTTTCTACGACGAGAGACGCTAGCCTGCCGACAACGCACCGGACAAGGGGTCCGGCCGACTCTCCCCGACTCTCCTCGGAGGTACGCGATGACCGTCACGCTGGCGGATGTGGCCGCGCGTGCCCGGGTCTCCCCCGCCACCGTCTCCCGCGTCCTGAACGGCAACTACCCGGTCGCCGCGTCGACCCGGGAGCGGGTGCTGCGGGCGGTGGACGATCTGGACTACGTCCTGAACGGGCCCGCGAGCTCGCTCGCCGCCGCCACGTCCGACCTGGTCGGCATCCTCGTCAACGACATCGCCGACCCCTTCTTCGGGATCATGGCCGGTGCGGCGCAGACCGCCATCGGGGAAGGGGCGTCGGGGCGGGCGGGCGGCGAGAAGCTGGCCGTCGTCTGCAACACGGGCGGCTCCCCCGTGCGCGAGCTCACGTACCTCACACTCCTCCAGCGCCAGCGCGCCGCCGCGGTCATCCTCACCGGCGGCGCGCTGGAGGACCCGGAGCACATGGCGGCGGTGGCGGCGAAGCTGTCACGGCTGACGGACGCGGGCACGCGGGTCGTGCTGTGCGGGCGGCCGCCGGTGGCGGGGGACGCGAGCGTGGCGGCGCTGAGCTTCGACAACCGGGCGGGGGCGCGGCGGCTCACCGAGCACCTGCTGGCGCTCGGGCACCGGCGGATCGGTTACGCGGCGGGGCCGGCGGACCGGACGACGACCCGGCACCGGCTGGAAGGCCACCGGGAGGCGCTGGCCGCGGCGGGTGTGCCGGAGGGGCCGACCGTCCACGGCTCGTACGACCGGGGCTCGGGCTACGACGCGACGCTCGAACTCCTGCGCCGAGAGCCGTCGTTGACGGCCGTCGTGGCGGCGAACGACACGGTCGCGCTGGGCGCGTGCGCGGCGCTCCGGGACCGGGGGCTGCGCATCCCGGAGGACGTCTCGGTGGCGGGCTTCGACGACCTGCCGTTCTCGGTCGACGCGGTCCCCGCCCTGACGACCGTACGGCTGCCGCTCCAGGAGGCGGGCGCGCGGGCGGGACGACTCGCGATGGCCGCGGAGGAGCCCCCACCGGGCGGCCTGGCGACGATCCCGGCGGAGCTGCTGGTACGCGACTCGACGGCCCGCCCGAGGGAGTGAGTGACCGCTATCGTAGGAAGTAACGGCATACGGAGGACCGCATGACGACCAGAGAGATGGACGTTCAGAGCGCCTGGGACGCGCTGGAGAACGCCAATCTGCCTGGCGGCTACCGCGTGGAGATCACCGATGGGAAGATCATCATGACGCCGCAGGGCGAGAGCCAGTGGAAAGTCATCCTCAAGGCGGCGCCCCAGATCGAACAGCAGCTCGCCGGCCATGGCGACATCCTCTCGGACGTCATGATCGACTTCCCGTCCAGCCTCTACGGATACGCCCCCGACCTGGCCATCGTCGCCCCAGGATCTGAACGCAACGGCCGCGGTCGCTTCGAGTGGCACAGCCTGGAGGCGGTCCTTGAGGTCGCTTCAAAGAGCACGCAGGACAACGACTTCACCAAGAAGTTCCGGATGTACGCCGAGTGCGCCATCCCGCTCTACGTGATCATCGACCCCTCGGACAACACCTGCACCATTCACAGCCGCCCGACGCGCACCGGCACCTACGCCGAGCAGGAGCAGATCGCCTTCGGCGAGGACCTGGTCCTGCACCTCTCAGGGCGGGAGATCGTCGTCAAGACGGACGGGTTCCCCCGCGACGACCGCTGACGCGGGCGCGGGGCTCGTACGCGGCCCCGCCACCGTCAGCACCGCGCTACCTGCCGCTCGACAGCGTCGCCTCCGACTGTTCTCCGGGTGAGCGCTCGACAGGGCCCGGAGGGCCTGCCGGGGATCCGCTCCCCCTCCCGCCCCCGAAGGCCCTCGTCGTCCCGTCCCCCGCGCCCGCGCTCCGCGTCGGCGCGAGCGAGGTCAGCGCCACGCCCCCGACCAACAGGGCCGCCGCGCACCAGCGCAGGGCGCTGACGCCCTCGCCGAGGAAGAGGGCGGCCGAGGACATCCCGAAGACCGGGACCAGGAGGGAGAACGGGGCCACCGAGGAGGCCGGGTAGCGGCGCAGGAGCCAGCCCCAGGCGCCGAAGCCGAAGACGGTGGTGATCCAGGCGACGTAGACGATGACGCCCACGCCGGTCCAGTCGAGTCCGCGCAGCGCCTCCAGGTCGCGCTCGGGTCCTTCCAGGAGAAGGGAGAGAGCGAGCAGCGGCAGGATCGGCACGGTGCTGACCCAGACCATGAAGTTGAGGGCGTCGGGCGGGGACGCCTTGCGGGTCAGCACGTTGGAGACGCCCCAGCAGGCCGCCGCCGCGATGCACAGTGCGAAGCCGGCGAGCGGGCCGGAGGCGCCCTCGTCGACGGCCGCGACACCGATGCCGACGAGCGCGACCGCCATCCCCGCGATCTTCAGCCCGCCGGGCCGTTCGCCCAGTGCGACGAAGGCGAACAGGGCCGTGAAGACCGCTTGGACCTGCAGGATCAGGGAGGAGAGCCCGGCCGGCGCGCCCAGGTCCATGCCGGTGAAGAGCAGGCTGAACTTGACCACGCCCAGCACGAGACCGACGCCGAGAATCCACTTCCACGCGACCTTGGGACGGCCGACGAGGAAGACGGCGGGCAGGGCGGCGGCGAGGAAGCGCAGAGCGGAGAAGAGCAGCGGCGGGAAGTGGTCGAGGCCGATCTCGATGACGACGAAGTTGACTCCCCAGACGGCGGCGACGAGCGCGGCCAGGGCGATGTGTGCGGGACGCATGAGAGGCAGCATCGCCGTACGGAACCGTGTAGCACCAGCGAAATCTTCTTCATGGTTGGATGAAGCAACGCTTCATCCACAGCCCGGAAGGGGCCCACCCGTGCTGGATCTCGGCCGCCTGCGCGCCCTCCACGCCGTCGCCGTCCACGGAACCGTGGGCGCCGCGGCCGCCGCCCTCGGCTACACCCCGTCCGCCGTCTCCCAGCAGATCGCCAAACTGGAGCGGGAGACCCACACCACCCTGCTCGAACGCCAGGGACGCGGGGTGCGCCTCACCGACGAGGCTCATCAACTGGCCGCCACAGCACAGACGTTGCTGTCGATCGTGGAGGAGGCGGAGGTACGGCTCGAGGAGCGGCGCGGACTGCCCACGGGGCGCTTGGCGATCGGCTGCTTCGCGAGCGCCGCGCGCGGCCTGATGCCGGGGGCGCTCGCCGAGCTGGCGGCCCGTCACCCCTCGCTCGACGCCCGCCTCACGGAGGTGGACCCTCATGTCTCGATCGACCTCGTCGCCCGGGGCGTGATCGACCTCGCCGTGGCCCACGACTGGGACATCGCACCGATGGCGACCCCGCCGGGGGTCGAGCAGGCGGTCATCGGCGACGACCTGTGCGACATCCTCGTCCCGCGCGAACACCCGCTGTCGGCGCGGTCGTCGGTACGGCGGGAGGAGCTGGCGGACGAACGGTGGATCTCGCAGCCGCCGGGCACGGTGTGCCACGACTGGCTGATACGGACCCTGCGGGCCACCGGGTACGAGCCGCGCATCGTCCATCAGGCGGAGGAGAACCCCACCCAGGTCGCCCTGGTCGCGGCCGGTCTCGGCATCGCGCTCGTGCCGCGCCTCGGCCGCGGGGCGCTGCCGCCCGAGGTGACACCCGTCCGTCTGGACCCGGTGCCGATGCGCCGGCTGCGTGCCCTGTGGCGTACGGGCGCCGCTCGCCGCCCCGCGATCAGGGAGACGGTCCGCACGCTCCAGGAGCTGTGGCCCCGGGTCGCGTCATCGGCGACGTGAACGACCGCCCGGAGCGAGCGAACCACCCGAGCGACCGGCCACCCGCGCGACGGACCGGCCCACCCGAGCGACCGGCCACCCGCCCGACCGCCTCGCCGACCCGAGCGGTCGATTCCTGCTCAGATCCTTGACCTGGCAGTTACTTTCGGGCTATCCGTGACTCCTTGGAAGTTTCCTTCAACCTTGCACGGCCGGAAGGAGCATCAGTGCACCACCGCGCCACCTCCAGACGCACCCTCCTCACCGTCACCGCCGCCGCCGCGGCCGCCGCCGTCACCGGTGTGACCGCCCCGCTCGCCCATGCCGAGTCCGACGACCGGGACCTCCAGCAGCTCATCTCCCGCATGTCGCTGGAGGAGAAGGTCGGCCAGCTCTTCGTCATGCGGGTGTACGGCCACTCCGCCACCGCCCCCGACCAGGCCGACATCGACGCCAACCTCAAGGAGATCGGCGTCCGCACGGCCGCCGAGCTCGTCGAGCGCTACCACGTCGGCGGGATCATCTACTTCAGCTGGGCGCACAACACCCGTGACCCGCGGCAGATCGCCGAGCTCTCCAACGGCATCCAGCGGGCCGGACTTGCCCAGCCGACTCCGCTCCCCCTGCTCATCTCCACCGACCAGGAGCACGGCATCGTCTGCCGGGTCGGCGAGCCGGCCACCCTGCTGCCCGGTGCCATGGCGCTCGGCGCCGGAGGCTCGCACGCCGACGCCCGCAAGGCCGCGCGGATCGCGGGCGCGGAGCTGGCCGCCGTCGGGATACGGCAGAACTACGCGCCGGTCGCGGACGTCAACGTCAACCCCGCCAACCCGGTCATCGGGGTCCGCTCCTTCGGCTCCGACCCGCAGGCCGTCGCCGATCTGGTCGCCGCCCAGGTCAGGGGCTACCAGCGAGCCGGGGTCGCGGCGACCGCCAAGCACTTCCCAGGGCACGGCGACACCGCCGTCGACAGCCACTACGGCCTGCCGACCATCACGCACACCCGCGAGCAGTGGGCCGAGCTGGACGCCCCGCCGTTCCGGTCCGCGATCGCCGCCGGCATCGACTCGATCATGACCGCGCACATCGTCGTGCCCGCGCTCGACCCGAGCGAGGACCCGGCGACCCTCTCCCGCCCGATCCTGACCGGCATCCTGCGCGAGGAACTCGGCTACGACGGCGTGGTCGTGACGGACTCGCTCGGCATGGAGGGCGTCCGGACGAAGTACGGCGACGAGCGCGTGCCGGTCCTGGCGCTGAAGGCCGGCGTCGACCAGCTGCTCAACCCGCCGAAGCTGGACATCGCCTGGAACGCGGTCCTCCAGGCCGTCCGGAACGGCGAACTGACCGAGGCCCGGCTCGACGAATCGATCCTGCGGATCCTGCGCCTCAAGGCCAGGCTGGGGCTGTTCCGCACACCGTTCGTCACCGCCGCCGGAGTGGACCGTACGGTCGGCACCGCCGATCACCTGGCCCAGGCCGACCGGATCGCCGAGGGGACCACCACCCTGCTCCTCAACGAGGGAGGGTTCCTGCCGATCAGCCGGCTCAGCCACGGCAAGGTACTGGTCGTCGGCGCCGACCCCGCCTCGCCCTCCGGCACCACCGGCCCCCCGACGACCACCCTCGCCACCGCCTTCACCGAACTCGGCTTCACCGCCACGGCGCTGTCCACGGGGATCACCCCGACCGCGGCGAGGATCGACGAGGCGGTGGCCGCGGCGGCCGGCAAGGACGTCGTCGTCGTGGGCACGTACAACGTCTCGGCGACCAGCCCGCAGCGCACGCTGGTCTCCCGGCTCGTCGCCACCGGCGTGCCGGTCGTGACGGTCGCGATCCGCAACCCGTACGACATCGCCAGGCTCGGCGGGCAGCGGGCGACCGTCGCCGCGTACTCCTGGACCGATGTCGAACTGCGGGCCGCGGTCCGGGTGATCGCGGGTCACGCCCGGCCGCGGGGGCGTCTGCCCGTACCCGTCCAGCGGGCGGACGATCCGGCGCGGGTGCTGTACCCGGTCGGTCACGGCCTGTCCTACGCGGAACACGACTGAGTGCGCGGGCCCCCCGCTCTCCCTGGCGGGGAGAACGGGGGGCCCGGAGCTACTCACGGACGTCCGGATCTACGGACGGACGCCGTGCTCCCGGCTCAGCTCCTCGTCGCCCGCCTTGTCCAGGCGGGCGTCGTAGCGGGCCAGCGGCTGCGCGGCGGCGGCCGTCGGGGCGTCGACCCCGGCCCAGGCGAGGATGCGCGCGGTGGCCTTGGCGCGCTCGTCCTCGACGAGACCCGCGACGTTGGCACCGTGGTTGGCGCCCGGGGCCGTGTAGACGTAGCTGTCACGGGCGCCCTTGCCGAGGCGGAACGGTTCGGCTCCCCACGGGTCGTTGGCGCCGTACACGAACAGCATCTGGTGCGCGTTCTTGCGGACCCAGTTGTCGACGTCCCGCATGGCCCACGGCTGGAACGTCGTCGGGATCTCGCGCGGCACGAAGTCACGCGCCGGCTGGTAGCCGTAGCGGGTCAGGCCGTCCAGGTGCGGCAGCTTGATGCTGGGCGAGCCGAGCTGGGTCGCCGCCTGGTAGTAGTACGGGGTGTACGGCTCGAGGCCCTGGTCGGTGTAGAAGGACCAGCCGGAGATGGCGTCGATGGTCTCGTAGACCGTGTCGTCGCTCGCCGTGCCGGCCTCAGGGATCGAGGCGCAGTCGGCCTCGTTCGAGTACTGCCAGAAGCCCCAGACGAAGTCGAGGACGACGGCCTCGTACGCCTTGTCGAGGGAGCCGACGGTGTTGAAGGTGGCGCCCTCGGTCTCGGCCCACTCCTTGTACTTCTTCTGGAGCGGCTCGCGGCGGACGAGCGCCTCGCGCTGCATCGCGTTGAGGCGGTCGCGGCACTCCTTGGTCCCGACGGTCTCGAAGAACCGGTCGTACGCGGAGTCCTCCTTGTTCACCACGTCATTGGGCGCGACGTACGCGACGACACCGTCCATGTCGCGCGGGTAGAAGCGCTCGTAGTACGTGGCCGTCATACCGCCCTTGGAGGCGCCGGTGGAGAGCCACTTCTGCCCGTAGATCTTCTTCAGGGCGGTGAAGATGCGGTGCTGGTCGCTCGCGGCCTGCCAGATGTCGAGCTTGGACCAGTCGGCGGGCTGGGGCCGGGACGGCGTGAAGAACCGGTACTCCATGGAGACCTGGTTGCCGTCGATGATCCGGGTGGGCTCGCGGCGGCTGGGGTTGGTGCTCAGTGAGTAGCCGCTGGTGTGGAAGACGGTCGGGCGGTCGGTGTCCTTGTGGAGGACGGAGATCCGCTGCTTGAACGTGCCCTTCCACGGGCGCTGGTGGTCGATCGGCTGGACGTAGTCGAGCACGAAGAAGCGGTAGCCGGCGTACGGCTTCTCCTCGATGAGACTCATCCCGGGGATCGCCAGGATGCGGTCCTTGATGTCCGCGGTGGCGGACGCCTCGGCGGCCGTACCGCCGAAGGTGCCGGTGGCCGGCTCCGCGGCGGTAGCCGCACCGGTCGCACCGACGGTGCCTATGAGCACCGTGAGCGACGCCAGCCATCTCAGCGACTTACGCATTGACCCTCCCCTTGATTCACAACGGTGTCGCGAACCTAGCGGGGGTAACGTGGGTGCCGCCAGACCCAGTTGGCCCTTACCTTCACAAGGGCACAGGTTTCGTACGGTGTCAGCACAGGACCCAGCCCGTCGCACCGCTCCGGCCGGCGACGGTACCGGTGGCGCGGACGCAGCGGTTGAGGGCGTGCACGGTGACGGGCCCGGCCTGGCGGGTGAAGCGCCCACTGTCGACGGCGGGCCGCCCGCCGCGGGGCTGGAGGGCGACGGACATCGCGCGGCGCGGGCCGGGGACCTTGGCGACGGTGAGGGCGCAGACGTACTGACGGCTGCGGTAGAGGCGCAGCTCACCGGTGGCGAAGGTGACGGTCTTGCTGGGTCGGCCACTGCAGAGCGAGGCCGCGTCGGCGGACGCGGTCCCGGGCCCGCCGAGCGTCAGGACGCCGACGCCGAGCAGGAGGGCGAGCAGAGACGCGAAGGGCCGCCGAGCAGCCCGAACCCCACCGAACACACGCACCCCTCCCACGACTCCTGTCATACATGCGTACGACGCACGAGGAGCGGATTCGGTTGCCGTCCCGCTGATCCGGCCTGATCCGGCCTGATCCGGCCTGGTCCGGCCTGATCCACGAGGCAGGATCTAGCCGCCGAAGTAGGTGCCGACGAGCAGCAGGAACCCGCATTCGGCGCCGATCATCGTCCAGAACGCGGCCTTGCGGGAGGGTGCGGGGGCCGGGCCGTCCGGGGTCGTGAGGGCGTGGATCCAGGCGCCGGCCGCGACGGCGAGGGAGACGAGATACAGCCAGCCGGGGGTGGTTCCGCAGTCACCGTTGATGACGCAGCCGGAGCCCTCGGGCGTGGTCAGGCTCAGGAACACCACCAGGACGGTCGCGGGCGCCAGGGCCAGGCCCCACCACAGGGCGCGGGTGCGCAGGCGGTGGGCCGCCGGGTCCGGACGGACGGGGCCGTCGGGGTCGGACGCGGCCCGGGCCCGGGTGGGGTGCTCGTCGTTCATGGCACCGATTCAACCCGGGCCCGGCGGGCGGCGGAATCCGCGATCGTACTCAGACCGCCGTCGCCGGCTCCTCCTCGCCGATGAACGTCCGCCACAGCTCCGCGTACAAGCCGCCCCGCGCGAGCAGTTCGTCGTGGGTGCCGTCCTCGGCGACGCGGCCGTGCGCCATGAGGATCACGCGGTCCGCGCGGGCGGCGGTGGTGAGGCGGTGGGCGACGACCAGCGTCGTACGGCGGCCCGCGAGGCGGTCGGTGGCCTGGTTGACCTGGGCCTCGGTGGCCAGGTCGAGGGCGGCCGTGGCCTCGTCCAGGAGCAGGACGTCCGGGTCGACGAGCTCCGCGCGGGCCAGCGCGATCAGCTGCCGCTGGCCCGCCGAGAGGTTGCGGCCGCGCTCGGCGACCTCGTGGAGGTAGCCGCCCTCCAGGGTCGCGATCATGTCGTGGGCGCCGACCGCGCGGGCCGCCGCCTCCACCTCGGCGTCGGTCGCTTCCGGCCGCCCGTACGCGATGGCGTCACGGACCGTCCCCGCGAAGAGGTACGCCTCCTGGGGCACGACCCCGAGCCGGTGGCGGTACGCGGTGAGGTCCAGGTCCCTGAGGTCGGTGCCGTCGGCCGTGACCCGGCCGGTCGTCGGGTCGTAGAACCGCGCGACCAGCTTGACCAGCGTGGACTTCCCGGCGCCGGTCTCGCCGACGAAGGCGACGGTCTGCCCGGCGGGGATGCGCAGATCGATCCCGGTGAGGGCGGCCTCCTCGGAGTTGTAGGCGAAGGAGACGTTCTCGAAGGCGATGTCGCCGCGCAGCGACCGCACGTCCTGGGGTTCGTCGGCGGCGGCCGTCGACGTCGGCTCCTGGAGGAGCTCCTGCATCCGCTTCAGCGAGACGGCGGCCTGCTGGTAGCCGTCGAAGACCTGCGAGAGCTGCTGCACGGGCGCGAAGAAGAGGTCGATGTAGAGGAGGTAGGCCACGAGCGCGCCGGTGGTCAGCGTGCCCGCCTCGATGCGGTTCGCGCCGACGATCATCACGGCCGCGGCGGCCACGGAGGAGAGCATGGTGACGAAGGGGAAGTAGATCGAGATCAGCCACTGGCCGCGGACGCGGGCCTCGCGGTACTCGTCGCTGCGGGCCGCGAACGCGGCGGCGCCCGAGCGCTCGCGGCGGAAGGCCTGCACGATCCGGAGGCCGGAGACCGACTCCTGGAGGTCGGCGTTGACGACGCTGATCCGCTCCCGTGCCAGCTCGTACGCCTTCACGCTGGAGCGGCGGAAGAAGTACGTGGCGACGGCGAGGACCGGCAGGGTCGCGAAGACGACCAGGGCGAGCTGGAGGTCGAGCACGAGCAGCGCGACCATGATGCCGAAGAAGGTCACGACGGAGACGAACGCGGTGACCAGGCCGGTCTGCAGGAACGTGGACAGGGCGTCCACGTCCGTCGTCATCCGGGTCATGATCCGGCCGGTCAGCTCGCGCTCGTAGTAGTCGAGGCCGAGCCGCTGGAGCTGCGCGAAGATCTTCAGCCGGAGCGCGTAGAGGACCCGTTCGCCGGTGCGGCCGGTCATCCGGATCTCGGCGGTCTGCGCGACCCACTGCACGACCACGGTCAGCAGCGCGAGGGCGGAGGCGGCCCAGACGGCGCCGACGGCGAGCTGGTTGACGCCCTCGTCGATGCCGTGCCGGATCAGTACGGGCAGGAGCAGGCCCATTCCGGCGTCGACGGCGACGAGGCCGAGGCTGAGGAGCAGCGGGAGACCGAAGCCGCGCAGCAGCCGGCGCAGTCCGTAGGACTTCTCAGGGGTGACGGCCTGCGCCTCGTCGACGTCCGGGGTGTCGGTGGCGGGCGGGAGCGCCTCGACGGCGGCGAGGAGTTCGGGGGTGGCCCCGGGGGCCGAGGACTCCTCGGTGCCGGTCTCGTCCCGCTCCCAGAGGGTGGGGGTGATGCCGCGCTCGGCGTCGAACTCGGCGTCGAGTTCCGCGCGCAGGGTGCGGTCCTCGGGCACCTCGTCGTCGGCGCCGGCGCCGGTCACGATGTGGCCGGGCGAGACTCCGCCGAGTTCGTCGGGGTCGGTGAGGAGCTGCCGGTAGAGGGCGGAGCGCTCCTGCAGCTCCTCGTGGGTGCCGATGTCGGAGAGCCTGCCGCCGTCGAGTACGGCTATCCGGTCGGCGAGGTTGAGGGTGGAGCGGCGGTGGGCGATGAGGAGGGTGGTGCGGCCGGCCATCACGGAGGCGAGGGCCTCGTGGATCTCGTGCTCCACGCGCGCGTCGACGGCGGAGGTGGCGTCGTCGAGGAGGAGCAGCCGGGGGTCGGTGAGGATGGCGCGGGCGAGCGCGATCCGCTGGCGCTGACCGCCGGAGAGGGTGAGGCCGTGCTCGCCGACCTTGGTGTCGTAGCCGTCGGGCAGCTCGGCGATGAAACGGTCCGCCTGGGCGGCGCGCGCGGCGGTCTCGATCTGCTCCTGGGTGGCGTCCGGGTGGCCGTACGCGATGTTGGCGCGGACGGTGTCGGAGAAGAGGAAGCTGTCCTCGGGGACGAGTCCGATGGCGGCGCGCAGGGAGTCGAGGGTCAGCTCGCGGACGTCGTGGCCGCCGACGAGGACGGCGCCGTGGGTGACGTCGTAGAAGCGCGGCAGGAGGAGCGAGACGGTGGACTTGCCGGAGCCCGAGGCGCCGACGACGGCGACGGTCTCGCCGGAGCGGATCTCCAGGGAGAAGCCGTCGAGGACCGGGCGTGGGGTGCCGGAGGCGCCCTCGTACGCGAAGCCCACGTCGTCGAACTCGACGGTGGCCTCGGCGTCCGCCGGCAGCTCCTTCGTGCCGTCCTCGATGACCGGCTCGGTGTCGATGAGCTCCAGGACCCGGTCGACGCCGGCGCGGGCCTGCTGGCCGACGGTGAGGACCATGGCGAGCATACGGACGGGGCCGACGAGCGAGGCGAGGTAGGCGGAGAAGGCGACGAACGTGCCGAGCGTGATCTGTCCGCGGGCGGCGAGCCAGCCGCCGAGCGCGAGGACGGCGACCTGGCCGAGGGCGGGGACGGCCTGGAGGGCGGGGGTGTAGCGGGAGTTGAGCCGGATGGTACGCAGCCGGCCCGCGAAGAGCTTGCGGCTGGCGTCCCGGATCTTGCCGGTCTCCTGGTCCTCCTGCCCGAAGCCCTTGACGACCCGGACGCCGGTCACGGCCCCGTCGACGACGCCCGCGACGGTGCCGGCCTGCTGCTGGGCGTACCAGGTGGCGGGGTGGAGGCGGGTGCGGCTGCGCTTGGCGATGTACCAGAGGGCGGGGGCGACGGCGAGGGCGACGAGGGTGAGGGGGATCGACAGCCAGGCCATGACGGCGAGCGAGATCAGGAAGAGCAGGACGTTCCCGATGGTCATCGGGAGCATGAAGAGCAGACCCTGGATGAGCTGGAGGTCGCTCGTCGCCCGCCCGACGACCTGCCCGGTGGACAGCTCGTCCTGCCGCCGCCCGTCGAGCCGGATGACGGTGCCGTACATGTCGGTACGGAGGTCGTGCTGGACGTCGAGGGCGAGGCGTCCGCCGTAGTAGCGGCGGATGTAGGTGAGGACGTAGACGACGACGGCGGCGCCGAGCAGGAGACCGGTCCAGACGGCGAGGGACCGGGTCCGCGTCCCGATGACGTCGTCGATGATCACCTTGGTGATGAGCGGCACGAGCGCGAGGACGGCCATCCCGGCCAGGGAGGACCCGAGCGCGAGCACGACGTTCTTCTTGTACCGCCACGCGTAGCCGGCCAGCCTGCGGGCCCAGCCCTGTTGCTTCGGATCCGCCGCCGCCACGTGGTGCCTCCCGTTCGTCCTGCACTACCGGAAGGCCCAACGCGGCTGAGGTGGGATTTCATCCCGCCGTCACAAAGACCGGTCGGAGGTCCTAGGACCGGGTCAGGCCGTCCCAGGCGGGGCGACCCACTGGGCCGGTTGACCGGTGACCCGGGCGACGGTGTCGAAGTCCTTGTCGTAGTGGAGGAGCGTGAGCCCAGACAGTTCGGCGGTGGCCGCGACGAGGAGATCGACGGGTCCGGCGCTGCGGTGCTCGCCGCGGTTGGTCAGCATCTGCTGGACCTTACGGGCCCGCTGGTACACGCCGTCCGGGATGGACACCCAGTTGAAGAGCTGGGCGAGGAGGTCCTCTTTGAGAATCCGATCGTTCGCCGACTGCGCGGAGTAGAGGATCTCCAGCTCGCTGATGTCGCAGAGTCCGACGACGCCCTCCGTGGTGTGCTGACGCCACTCCTCCTGCACATGGGGGCGAGCCAGGATCCGGACGGCGGCTGAGGTGTCGACGAGGTAGGTGACCGGGCTCATCGGCGGTAGTTCCTCTTGTCCATGAGGATGTCGAAGTCCCCGCGGCCGGCCATCGCGGTCAGTGCCTCCAGCGCCCTCAGTCGCTTGTGACGCTGTGCCACCTCCAGAAGAGCCGCGTTGACCGTGTCCTTCTTCGTCTTCGTGCCCAGTATTTCGGCGGCCTCGGCGAGGGCGTCGTCATCGACTTCCACATACAGGTTCGACATGACAAATCCTCCCTATGCTGTTGACACAAGGAGGATATGCCGCGCAGGTCAGACGGGCAATATCGGTCACTCAGAGGTGTGTAGGTTCGAACATCCGCAGGAGTGCCGGGAGGACCACCACCGACGGGCCAGGGGTCGACAGGGCCTTCGTGAGGTCCGCCGTCAGGGTGTCCGGGGTGGTGAGGGTGGCCGGGACGCCGAAGGATTCGGCGAGGGCCACGAAGTCCGGGCGGGCGAGTTCCGTGGCCGTCGCCTCGCCGAAGGCGTCCGTCATGTACTCGCGCAGGATCCCGTAGCCGCCGTCGTCGACGATCAGCCAGGTGACGTCGAAGCCGTACTGCTTCGCCGTCGCCAGCTCCGCGATCGAGTACATCGCGCCGCCGTCGCCGGAGACCGCGAGGACCGGTCGCGTCGGGTCCGCCGCCGCCGCGCCGAGCGCCGCGGGGAAGCCGTAGCCGAGGCCGCCGGCGCCCTGCGCGGAGTGCATGGTGTTGGGGTGGCGGGCGTCGAAGGCCGACCAGGCCCAGTAGGCGAGGATCGTCATGTCCCAGAAGCTCGGTGACGTGTCCGGCAGCGCCTCGCGGACCGAGGCCACGATCCGCTGCTCCAGGCCGAGGTCCTGGGCCGCGATCCGGTCCCGGACCTTCGTCAGGACCGCCGCGACCCGCTCGGGGGCCGTCGGGTCCTCCCGTACCGCCACCGTTTCGAGCAGCGCGGACAGCGCCAGGCGGGCGTCCGCGTGGATGCCGAGCGCCGGGTGGTTGGACTCCAGCTTGCCCGCGTCCGCCTCGATCTGGATCACCCGGCCGCGCGGGGCGAAGGTGTGATAGTTCGAGGACAGCTCGCCGAGCCCGGAGCCCACCACCAGCAGGACGTCCGCGTCCTCCAGGAAGTCGGTGGTGTGCCGGTCCTCCAGCCAGGACTGGAGCGAGAGCGGGTGCTCCCAGGGGAAGGCGCCCTTGCCGCCGAAGGTCGTGACCACGGGGGCTGCGATCCGCTCGGCGAGCGCGCGGAGCTTGCCCGAGGCGTCGGAGCGGACCACTCCGCCGCCCGCGATGATCGCCGGCCGTTCGGCGTTCGCGAGGAGATGCGCCGCCACCGCCGTCAGCTCGGGTCGCGGGACGACCTCCTCGGGCGTCGCGTCCATCGCCGTGACGACGGGGAGCGTCGTCTCGGCCAGGAGCACGTCCTGCGGGATCTCGACCCACACCGGCCCGTGCGGGGCCGTCAGTGCCGACTCCCAGGCCGCCGCGATGGCGGACGGGATCTGGGACTGCGTACGGACGGTGTGGACGGACTTCACGATGTCCCGGAAGGACGCCTGCTGGTCGCGCAGCTCGTGGAGGTAGCCGTGCCGCCCGCCGCCGAGCCCGGCCACCGGGACCTGGCTGCCGATCGCGAGGACCGGGGCGGACGCGGCGGCCGCCTCCTGGAGCGCGGCGAGCGACATCAGCGCGCCGGGGCCGGTGGAGAGCAGCAGCGGGGCCGCCTCGCCGGTCATCCGGCCGTACGCGTCGGCGGCGAAGCCCGCGTTGTTCTCGACGCGCAGCCCGACGTACCTGAGGGAGGACCGGCGCAGGGCGTCGAACATGCCGAGCGCGTGCTGGCCGGGCAGCCCGAAGACGGTGGTCGCGCCGAGGCCGGAGAGGGTCTCGACGACGAGGTCGCCGCCGTTGCGCCCCGCGGGCGGGTTGAGGGCGGCCTCGGTCTGCGCGGCGGTGGGCCGGAGCACGAGGTCGTGGTCGTGGGTCATGGGGATCCCCTCGCGAGTGGCGTGTTCTGTCGGTGCGGCCCGGCAGTCGAATGGTGCCCCACCCGGCCGTGCGGCCGGAACGATGGGTGGCAGCCACCCGGCCTTGCGGGCTGGACGGACGGGTGCGGCCACCCCCGTCCTGCGGGCCGGACGGAGGATGGGCGACCACCGGACCTACGGGCCGGACGGTGGTGGTGCTCCACCCGGCCCTGTGGCCGGACGGTGGTGGTGCTCCACCCGGTCCTGCGGCCGGACGGTGGTGGCACTCCACCCGGTCCTGCGGCCGGACGGAGGGTGCGGCCACCCGACTTGCAGGCCGGACAGTCGTGGTACCCGACTCGTTCTGCGGGCCGGACCCTGGGCGGCCACCCGCTGCTGCGGCCCGGCGGAGGCGCCACCCGGCCCTACGGACGGACCCTGGGCGGCGGCCACCCGCTCCTGCGGCCCGGCGGCGGGGGCGCCACCCGGCCCTCGGCGGAACGGCGGGTGGTATCCCACCCGCTCCTGCGGCCCGGCGGCCGGTGGTCCCCACCCGGCCCTGCGGCCCGGCGGCGGGTGGATGCCCAACCCGCCCTGCGGGCCGCCGACGGCTGGCGGCCGCCCGGCCCAGCCGCCCGAGCAGCGCGGGCACGCTCACCGGGCCGGGCCGGGCCGGCGACCGCCCACCGCCCGGTCTCGGCGGGCCCGCGCGGTGCACGCTCGCCGCCCCGGCCCCCGGCGGGGTCCTACTTCGCGGTCTGCTCCGCGCCGGCGGCGCGGTTCGCCGCGATCTGGCGGGACATGATCGTCGTCAGCTCGTACGCCGTGTGCGAGGCGGCGACGGCGGTGATCTCCGCGTGGTCGTACGCCGGGGCGACCTCCACGACGTCGGCCGAGACCAGGTTGCAGGAGGACAGGCCCCGCAGGATCTCCAGGAGCTCGCGGGAGGTCATGCCGCCCGCCTCCGGCGTGCCGGTGCCGGGCGCGTGGGCCGGGTCGAGGCAGTCGATGTCGATGGAGATGTACAGCGGGCGGTTGCCGATGCGCTGGCGCAGCTGGTCGGCGACCTCGTCGGCGCCGCGGCGGTAGATGTCCGCCGAGGTGACGATGCCGAAGCCCATCTTCTCGTCGTCGGTGAGGTCCTGCTTGCCGTAGAGCGGGCCGCGCGTGCCGACGTGCGAGAGCGCCTCGGTGTCGAGGATGCCCTCCTCGACGGCGCGGCGGAACGGGGTGCCGTGGGTGTACTCGGCGCCGAAGTACGTGTCCCAGGTGTCGAGGTGCGCGTCGAAGTGGAGCAGGGCGACGGGGCCGTGCTTCTTGGCGACGGAGCGCAGCAGCGGCAGCGCGATGGTGTGGTCGCCGCCGAGGGTCATCATCCGCGCGCCGGTGCCGAGCAGCTCGTCGGCCGCGGCCTCCACCGTCTCGACGGCCTCGTTGATGTTGAACGGGTTGGCGGCGATGTCACCGGCGTCGGCGACCTGCGCGAGGGCGAACGGCGAGGCGTCCTGCGCCGGGTTGTACGGACGGAGCAGGCGGGAGGCCTCGCGGATCGCGTTGCCGCCGAAGCGCGCGCCGGGGCGGTAGGAGACGCCGCTGTCGAAGGGGACGCCGACCACGGCGACGTCGGCGGTGCCGACCTCGTCGAGTCGCGGCAGCCGGGCGAACGTCGCGGGGCCGGCGTACCGCGGGATGCGGGACGAGTCGGTCGGGCCGCGGAAGGCGTTCTGGTCGCTGCTCATGGTCGGGTCCTCCTGGGGTGTATCGGTGGTGTCCGGTCGGGGGCCTCGGGTCTCGGGGCCCCCGACCGGGAGTCTGCGGTGCGTCAGCCGGTCGTGGCGGCCGGCACGGTCTTCTCCGGCGTCTCGTCGGCTTCGCCGCCTTCGGCGGCTCGGGCGGCTTCGGGGTCCTGGCCCGCCAGCCGGGCCCGCCAGTTCACGAGCACGGCGGCGTCCGTCGGGCGGGTCGCCAGGGAAACGATCACATACGAGGCGAGCGAGGCCAACAAACCATAGTAAACAGGCTCATTTGCCAAGATTCCGTAAGCCCACATCAAGCCAATGACGGACAGGCCGCCGACGGTGACCGCGGCCAGCGCGCCCTGCACGGTCCCGCGGCGCCACAGCAGGCCGCCGAGGATCGGCACGAGCAGTCCGCCGACCAGCAGGTTGTACGCGACGGTCAGGGCCTGCACCACGTCGTTCAGGGCGATGGCGATGACGATGGTGGCGACGCCCATGAGCAGGATGAAGAGGCGGTTGCCCTTCACCTCGTCGTGCTCCTCGCCGCCGTTGCCGGTGGCCAGGCCGCGCAGCCGCGACCAGATGTCGTTGTTCGCGACGGTGGCGCAGGCGATCAGCGCGCCGGAGGAGGTGGACATGACGGCGGCCAGGGCCGCGGCGAGCACCAGGCCCCGCACGCCCATGGGCAGCTCGTCCTTGACGATGGTCGCGAAGGCGTCGTCGGCGCTGGGCAGCTTCGGGTACAGCACCTTGGCGGCCGTGCCGATGACGGCGCCGGCGAGCGCGTACACCAGGCAGTACGTACCGGCGACGGTGCCGCCCCACTTCGCGACCTTGTCGGTGCGCGCGGTGAAGACCCGCTGCCAGATGTCCTGACCGATGAGCATGCCGAACGTGTAGATCAGCACGTACGTGAAGATCGTCTCGCCGCCGATGCCGAGCGGCGCGAAGTACTCGGTGGGCAGCTGGGCCTTCATCTCGGCGAAGCCGCCGGCCTTGATCACGGCGATGGGCAGCAGCAGGATCAGCACGCCGATGGTCTTCACCACGAACTGCACCATGTCGGTGAGCGTGATGGACCACATGCCGCCGAGCGTCGAGTACGCGACGACGATGGCGCCGCCGAGGACGATCGCGACCGTGCGGGGCAGGTCGAAGAGGACGTCGAAGATCGTGGCGTACGCGATGGTCGAGGTGACCGCGAGCATCAGTGTGTACGCCCACATGACCACGCCCGAGATGACGCCGGCCCTGCCGCCGTAGCGCAGGTCGAGCATCTCGGAGACGGTGTAGACCTTCAGCCGGGCGATGCGGGCGGAGAAGAAGACGGAGAGGGCGAGCAGGCCGAGGCCGATGGTGAAGACCATCCAGGCGCCGGAGAGGCCGTACTTGTAGCCGAGGCCCACGCCGCCGATGGTGGAGGCACCGCCGAGGACGATGGCGGCCATGGTCCCGGAGTACATCCAGGGCCCGAGCCGGCGGCCCGCGACCAGGAACTCGCTCTTGGACTTGGCGCGGCGCATGCCCCACCAGCCCATCGCGAGCATGCCGGCCAAGTACACGACGATCACTGCGTAGTCGACGGCCATGGGGCCCTCCCTCGTTCACTTCGGTGGCGTGTCGTGCGGGTGGAGTGACTCCAGTGACTGATCGCGGGGACATCCGCCCGTACCCGCGGCCGCTGGATGGGTCGACAGTAGGTGGCCGGAAAGCGGCGCTGAAGTGTACGTTTCCTCTACTGGTCACGCTCCCGATGTACGAAGGGTCCACCCCCATGCCCGCGCAGGAGCCCACCCCCGCTCCCCCCGCCCCGCCGGTCTCGTTGGCGGCGCTGCTCGGGCGGCGCGATCTCGGGCTGCGGCTGCTCGCCGGGTCCGAGGACGCCTCCGTGCACTGGGTGCACACCTCCGAGATGGCCGACCCCTATCCGTACCTGCTCGGCGGCGAGCTGCTGATGACGGCGGGCGTGCAGCTCTCCGACCCGGCGCACTACGTCGAGCGGCTGGTGGAGGCGGGGGCCGCGGCGCTCGGCTTCGGGGTGACGCCGGTGTACGACACGGTTCCGGCGGAGCTCGTCGCGGCCTGCGAACGTCACGGGCTGCCGCTGCTCGAAGTGCCCCCGCACACCCCGTTCACGGCGGTGGCCCGGGCGGTGTGGCGGCTGATGGCGGAGGCCCGGCACCGCGAGCTGCGCCGGGTGACCGAGGCGCAGCAGTCGCTGGCCACGGCGGCCGCCCGGCCCGCCCCGGTCCCGGCGGTCCTCGGCGCGCTGGCGTCCCGGCTCGGCGGGCGGGCGGTGCTCTACGCGGCGGACGGGACGGAGTACGCGGCGGCGGGCCGGGCGATCGGGGCGGAGGCGGAGGCGGCGCTGCGGGACCTGGCGGGGGTGGTGGGCCCGCGCCCCGGAGGCCCGGCGTCCGCGAGCGGGGACGGCGGGGAGATGCGGTTGGCGGCCTACGCCCTGGGCGGCGGCGACGGGCTCGCGCTGGGCACGGCGGCCGAGCGGCGGGAGGCCGGGGACCACACCATCGCCGGGGTTGCGGTCGTCCTGCTCTCCCTGCTGACCGCACCGCACCGTGGCGCGGACGTCTCGGCCCGGGACGCGGCCCTGGTCCGCCTGCTGCTCGGCACACCCCCGGCCGACGCGGCCCCCGCCCTGGGCCCGGGCCCCTGGACGGTGGTCCACGCCCACGGCGGCGACGGCACCCCCTTCGCCGCGGCCACGCTGGCGTCCGCCCTGGGCACCCCACTGGTCGACGCGCCGGCCGAGGGAGCGGTACGGCTCCTGCTGCCCGCCTCGGCCCCCGCCCCCGACGCACAGCCCGGGTGGACCCTCGGGATCAGCTCCCCCGCCGAGGCCCGGGACCTCGCCGCCGCCGACGCGCAGGCGGCGCGGGCGCTGCGGCGGGCGGAGGCGACCCGCGCGCCGCTCGTACGCCACCGGCCCGCCGGTTTCGGCGGGCTGATGGACCGCGAGGAGGCGGCCGCGTACGCCCGAACGCTCCTCGCACCCCTCTCCGAACCGCTGACCGAGACCCTGCGGACCTGGCTCTCCCTCCACGGCAACTGGGACCGCACGGCCGTCGCCCTGGACATCCACCGCAACACCGTCCGCCAGCGCATCGCCCGCTGCGCCGCGCTCCTGGACAGGGACCTGGACGACGCGGACGTACGGATGGAGCTGTGGTTCGCCCTCGGTCAGATGACCGACTAGGACCAGAGCTTGTTCACGGCGGTACGGGTGGTGGTCCGGAAGTCCGGCAGCGGGGCGTCCTTGAAGTCGCCCATCTGACCCCAGCGGACGAGGGTGACGGTGCGGCCGTCGCGGCCGACGGAGAAGAGGTGGATGTCGGTGATGCCGATCTGCGGGTCGGCGGTGTCCAGGCTGTAGACCCAGGCGCCCTCCTCGACGGCCAGCTTGCCGTGGTAGGCGCTGACGGCGTGCAGGCCCGGGTTCTGCTGCTCCAGCAGGGGGCCGCAGCCGGCGAGGGCCTTGCGGAGGGTGTCGACCAGCTTCACGGCGTCGGCCTCGGTGCGGGCGACGGTGGTGATCTGGACGCCGTTGGTGTCGAGCTCGGTGGTGAACTCGCGGTAGCGGGTGTTCTGCGCCGGGATCTTGTACGGGGCGCAGAGGGCGCCGCCGTTCTCCGGGACGCCGGTGAGGACCTGGGTGGCGGTCCACGGCGTCGACGACGGCGGCATCTGGGAGGCGGCGAGGAAGGCGGGCTGGGCAGCGGCCTGCGCCGGGGCCGTGGCGAGGGCCGCGAGGCCCAGGGCGGCAGCGGCGGCGGTGGCGAGTGCGGTACGGAGCTTGTTCATGGTGGTGGATCCCCCGTCGGGTCGTTCGGTCAGTGCTCCATCAGCGTCGGGCCGGCGCCCGCCGCCTGCAACGGTGACGCGCCCACCATCCGTCCCGGAACCATTCCACCCCCGCTGACGTGCAAGGACGTGAAGGGTGGGACGCAGGGTCGAGGGGGATGGAATGCCGAAGGACGCCGCCGTCGAGGAGTTCGCGCGGCTCGTGCGCGCGCTGAAGGCGCGGGACGGGCGCAGTTACGAGGCGCTGGGCCGACGCCTGAGCGTCAGTGCGTCCACCCTCCACCGCTACTGCTCCGGCGCGACCGTCCCGGAGGAGTTCGCCGTGGTCGACCGCCTCGCCCTGCTGTGCGGGGCGGACGAGGAGGAGCGGCGGGCCCTGGAGGCGGCCTGGAGCCGCGCGGACCGCACCCGTCGCCCTCCGGTGCCGGAACCCGACGCGCAGCCGACGTCCGAGCCCGGCCCGGAACCGAAGCCGGCGCCGGAGCCCGAGCCGGCCCCGGAGCCGGCCCCGGACGCGGCGCCCGAGCCCGAGCCCGAGCTGGAACCCGTGCACGCGCGCGTGCCGGGCCTCCCGTCCGAGCGACGGAGGCGCCGGTGGGGCTGGGCGGGCTTGGTCGGCGGGACGCTGGCGGTCGTGGGGACGGTGACGCTCGGAGCCGTACTCCTGCCCGGGAAGACCCGGGAGCGGGCCGCCGAACCACCGGCGCCGCTGACGTGGACGGTCGCCTCGCACATCTTCAAGAACGGGTGCGGGCACACCTACCTCGTGGAGCGGACACCCCCTCCCCCGCCGGAGTCGGCCGACGCGCGGAGCTGGGCGGCGGCGCAGGGGGCCGTGGACGGCGGGGAGACGCTGGTGCGGGTGTCGGTGCAGGGGAAGGGCGCGGCGACGGTGGTGCTCCAGGCGCTGCACGTGCGGGTGGTGGAGCGGGGCGCGCCGCTGCCGTGGACGGCGTACCGGATGGACGGCGGGTGCGGCGGGGCGGTGACGCCGCGCCGTTTCGAGGTGGACCTGGACCGGCCGCGGCCGGTGGCGCGGGCGCTGGACGGGTACGACGCCTCCGGGGAGGAGGGCCGGACGCTCCCGGCGGTCTCCTTCCCGTACGCGGTCAACGCCGCCGAGCCGGAGGAGCTGCTGGTCTCGGCGGGGGCGGCGGAGTGCGACTGCCGCTGGTATCTGGAGCTGGAGTGGAGCTCGGAGGGGCGCCGGGGCACGGTCCGGATCACCGACGACGGCCGGCCGTTCCGCACGAGCGGTCTCCGGGGCCGCCCGGTGTGGGAGTACGACTCCGCCGGCCTTCGCTGGGTCCCCGGCGAGGAGCCCGGGGCCTGAGCGGACGTGATCTGGGCAACGCTGGGCGCCCCAGATCTGGACAGCGGCGCGAACCGATGGGTAACTTGACTGAGCAAGCGCTTAGGCATACTGCGTCAGGCACTCAGGACAGGACTCCGAAGGAGGCGGCTCGTGCGCCGTACGGTATTCAACGAGGACCACGAGGCGTTCCGGGAGACCATCCGCGCCTTCATCGAGGCCGAGGTCGTCCCCGTCTACGACGAGTGGTTCGCCGCGGGCCAGGCGCCGCGCGAGTTCTACGGCAAGCTCGGCGAGCTGGGCATCTTCGGCATCAACGTGCCCGAGGAGTTCGGCGGCGCGGGCCTGGACACCCACAAGTTCGAGGCCGTCCTCTACGAGGAGACCTCGCGCGCGGGTGTCCAGTTCGGCGGCTCCGGCGTGCACGTGCTGCTCGCCCTGCCGTACATCAAGATGCTCGCCACCGACGAGCAGAAGAAGCGTTACCTCCCGAACTTCGTCTCCGGCGACGAGATGTGGGCGCTGGCGATGACCGAGCCGGGCACCGGCTCCGACGTCGCGGGCATGAAGACCACCGCCAAGCTCTCCGAGGACGGCACGCACTACGTCCTCAACGGCGCCAAGACCTTCATCACCGGCGGCGTCCACGCCGACCGCGTGATCGTCTGCGCCCGTACGTCCGCCCCGACGGCCGAGGACCGCCGTCACGGCATCTCCCTCTTCGCCGTGGACACCAAGTCCGAGGGCTACTCCATCGGCCGCAAGCTGGACAAGCTCGGCCTGCGCACCTCCGACACCGCCGAGCTGGCGTTCGTCGACGTGAAGGTGCCCGTCGAGGACCTGCTCGGCGAGGAGAACAAGGGCTTCTCCTACCTCGGCCACAACCTCGCCTCCGAGCGCTGGGGCATCGCCTTCGGCGCCTACGCGCAGGCCAAGGCCGCCGTCCGCTTCGCCCAGCAGTACGTGCAGGAGCGCACCGTCTTCGGCAAGCCGGTCGCGCACTTCCAGAACACCAAGTTCGAACTGGCCGCCTGCCAGGCCGAGGTGGACGCGGCCGAGGCCGTCGCCGACCGCGCCCTGGAGGCCCTGGACGCGGGCGAGCTGACCCCGGCCGAGGCCGCCAGCGCCAAGCTCTTCTGCACCGAGGTCGCCCACCGCGTCATCGACCGCTGCCTCCAGCTGCACGGCGGCTACGGCTACATGAACGAGTACCCGATCGCCCGCCTGTACGCCGACAACCGCGTCAACCGCATCTACGGCGGCACCAGCGAGATCATGAAGTCGATCATCGCCAAGTCGATGGGCCTGTAGTCCAGGTGCCCGACGCGCTCGACGAACTGCTCGATCTGCTCGACCTGGAGCAGATCGAGCAGAACTTCTTCCGGGGGCAGTCCCGTTCGGCCCTCGTCCCCCGCGTCTTCGGCGGCCAGGTGGCCGCCCAGGCGCTGGTGGCGGCGGGCCGGACCGTCCCCGAGGACCGGCTCGCCCACTCCCTGCACGCGTACTTCCTGCGTGCGGGGGACGCGGGCGCGCCGATCGTGTACCAGGTCGACCGGATCCGGGACGGCCGCTCCTTCACCACCCGGCGGGTCGTCGCCGTCCAGCACGGGCAGCCGATCTTCCACCTCTCCGCGTCCTTCCAGACGTACGAGGAAGGGCTGGAGCACCAGGACGACATGCCGGCCGCGCCGGACCCGGAGACCCTGCCGACGGCGGCCGAGATGCTGCCCCGGCACCTCCCGGCGGACGTGGCCGCGCGGCTGGTCGAGGCGCGGGCGGCGGTGGACCTGCGGTACGCCGACGTGCCGCCGTGGGGCTCCGTCGGGGAGCCGCGCGAGCCGCGCTCGCAGGTGTGGTTCCGTACGAACGGCAAGCTGGCCGACGATCCCCTGCTGCACGTCTGTCTGGCGACGTACGTCTCCGACATGACGCTGCTCGACTCGGTGCTCCTCGCCCACGGGCGGGGCGGCTGGGCGGTGGGCGACGTCGTCGGGGCCTCGCTGGACCACGCGATGTGGTTCCACCGGCCGTTCCGCGCGGACGAGTGGCTGCTGTACGACCAGGAGTCGCCGTCCGCCTCGGGCGGGCGGGGCCTGGGCCAGGCCCGGATCTACACGCAGGACGGGAAGCTGGCGATCTCCGTCATCCAGGAGGGTGTCGTACGCGTCCCCCGACGCCCCTGAGACCGCGACCCAAGCGGATCAGGCGGCGGTGGTCCGCGCGGTGAAGGCGACGCGTGAGGTGTCCCCGACCAGCTCCAGTTCGAGGGCCGCGTCCATCGCCCGCGCCAGCCGGGCCAGCAGGGGCAGCGTCGGCATGGTCCCGCCCAGCTCCAGCTTGGAGATCTGCGGCTGGGTCATGCCGGCCCGCTTGGCCAGCTCGGTCTGGGACAGCCCCAGCTCGGTCCGCCGGTCGTGGACGGCCTGCCCGAGATCGTGAGCCAGCCGGATCTCCTCGCGCATCCTCGCCACCTCGGGACCTTCACCGATCTCCTCGGCGACCTGCTTGTCACGGGCGAGCTTCCATCGCATGTGGCCTGCCATCAGTGCCGCTCCTCCTCGATGATGCGAGCGAATTCCTCGTGTGCGGGTCCGTGCTCGGTCGCGCAGAGCGCCTGAGCCCGCAGCGCGCGGTCGACTTCCGCCTCCTCGCGTTGCCTGCTCTTGCGGAAAACGGTCAGCAGGATGATCCTCCGTCCCGGGCCGAGCCAATACGGAATCCGCACGGCATCACGGTCATGTCCGAGGCTGAAGCGCAACTCGCGGACCGGACCGCCCAGGTGGCGCGAGTAGGGCTCCCCGAGAGTGGTGGGGAAGCACACGAGACGGTCGACGATGTCCTCGGCATTGAGGTAGTCGCGCACCGACAGGTTTGCCAGCCACAAGCGGACTTCCGGCTCGATCTCGACAACGTAGAGGTCATTCATACAGCGGAAGCTATATATCCCCCACTGTATGACGCGCCGGTAGCCGGGGAAAGTCCCCCGACCGAGGGATGACTCGACCACACGGACGGATGCCGGTTCGGCCCCGGGTCAGAGCAGGCCCGACGCGTCCAGCAGGTAGTCCGTCAGGGGCTCGTAGGAGCGGGGGTCGATGACGTGGTCGTCCAGGGGGATCGTGACCTGCATCGTGCCCTCCGCCTCGCCGATGAAGAGCGCCGGATCGTTGCAGTCGGCGTAGCCGACCGAGTCGACCCCCCGCTGCCCCGCGCGGCCCGCCCAGCCGTGGTCGGCGACGACGAGGTCCGGCCGGCCGGACTCGCCGAGGGCGTCCAGGATCGCGTTCATCGGTTCGGGCGAATGGGTGTGCCAGAGCGTGGCGCCCCGCTCGAAGACGGCGACGTCGGCGAACTGCACGACGTACCCCTCGTCCGCGACGAGCCCGCCCGGGATCCGTACGATGTCGCAGCCCTTGGCCCGCAGCGCGGCGGCGACCCGGCTGTGGGCGTCGATCAGCGCGCCGGGGTGCCCGGTCGCGAACAGCACCCGCTCCTTGCCCGCGGCGGCCTTGCGCAGCCGCGCGGCCATCCGGTCGAGGGCGTCGACGGTCAGCTCGGGGTCGATGGTGTCCTGCCCGGTGCGGTGGGAGGGGTCGTCGTTCACCCCGCACCGCTCGGCCATGACGGCGAGGACGTCCTGCTCGTCGGTCCACCGGTCGCCGAGCTCCAGGCCGAGCCAGTAGTGCCGGTCGCCGTTGGCGAGCTTGCGGTAGTGGGAGAGGTTGTTGTCGCGCGGGGTGGCGACGTCTCCCGCGATCCGGGTCCGGACAAGGTGCTCGACGAGGGCGGGGCGACTGAGTATCGGCATGGCCCCATTGTGCCGTCACGTGCCGCCGGGGTCCGTTCATCCCGAAGGCTGGACGGCCGCCGGGGGTACCGACGCTTCACACGCGCCACTTGTATTTGCCGCCGCCGACCCATCTCACTTGCGCGGGGTCCTCGAGATCGACGTGCTTCCAGCCCACCTGACGCGCCAGCCTGATCACGTCCATCATGTCGTAGGCGACGCCCAGTGTTTCCCCGCCGGCCTGCACCGGACGGAAGGGTGGATCGCCGGGTATCACTCCCAGGACGACGACCGTCCTGCGCACGTCGTCGCTCATGCCTCCAGCATGGGCCCACAACAGAATCCACGCACGCCCGCCGGTCAGCCCCCGTCGGCCGCCGCCGCGAAAGCGCCCCGCGCCAAGCGGTGGAGGAGATCCGCCGTCGCGGTGCGGCCCGGGAGTGAGCCCGCGGGGGCGAGGTGCGGGGTCGAGTTCAGCAGGCCGAAGACCGCGTGGACGGCGGCTCGCGCGTCCGACTCGGCGAGGGCGGGATAGGCCTCCCGTACGGTCTCCACCCACAGCTCGACGTACTGCCGCTGCAGCTGGCGCACCAGCTTCCGGTCGCTCTCCCGGAGGCGGTCCAGCTCACGGTCGTGGAGGGTGATGAGCGGACGGTCGTCGAGCGCGAAGTCGATATGGCCCTCGATGAGCGCGTCGAGCAGCGCCTCGGGCGGGGCCGAGTCCTTTTCCCGCTCCATGGCGCAGCGTTTGCCGCCGGTCAGCAGCCGCTCGCTGATCCCGACGAGCAGCTCCGCGAGCATCGCGTCCTTGCCGGGGAAGTGTCGGTACAGACCGGGTCCGCTGATGCCGACGGCCGCTCCTATCTCGTCGACGCCGACGCCGTGGAAGCCGCGCTCGGCGAAGAGGCGGGCGGCCTCCTTGAGGATCTGCTCGCGTCGCGTGGGGGCGTCGGTCCTGGCGGTGGTGGTCATGCGATCGATTCTAGACAATGCGGTTAGCGGTCGTTAACCTGAAGGACATACGTTAACGCTCATTAACCGAGCAAGGGAGCTCGAGGGATGCAGCAGGCACCTGTGCTGACGAGCGCGGCGGATCCCGCGTCGCCGGCCTGGCAGGCCAACGAGGCGGCCCACGAAGAGCTGGCGGCGACCCTGCGCGCCAAGCTCGCGGCGGCCGCCCTCGGCGGTGGGGAGAAGGCCCGCGCCCGGCACACCGCGCGCGGCAAACTGCTGCCGCGGGACCGCGTGGACACGCTTCTGGACCCGGGTTCGCCCTTCCTGGAGCTCGCCCCGCTCGCCGCGAACGGCATGTACGGCGACCAGGCCCCGGCCGCCGGTGTGATCGCCGGCATCGGCCGGGTCTCGGGCCGCGAGTGCGTGATCGTCGCCAACGACGCGACCGTCAAGGGCGGCACGTACTACCCGATGACGGTGAAGAAGCACCTGCGGGCCCAGGAGGTGGCGCTGGAGAATCGTCTCCCCTGCCTCTACCTCGTCGACTCCGGCGGCGCCTTCCTGCCCCTGCAGGACGAGGTCTTCCCGGACCGCGAGCACTTCGGCCGGATCTTCTACAACCAGGCCCGGATGTCCGGCGCCGGCATCCCGCAGATCGCGGCGGTCCTCGGCTCCTGCACGGCCGGTGGCGCGTACGTCCCGGCGATGAGCGACGAGGCCGTGATCGTACGGAACCAGGGCACGATCTTCCTGGGTGGCCCGCCGCTGGTGAAGGCCGCGACCGGCGAGGTCGTGACGGCCGAGGAGCTGGGCGGCGGCGAGGTCCACTCCCGTACGTCCGGCGTCACCGACCACCTCGCCGAGGACGACGCCCACGCCCTCCGTATCGTCCGCAACATCGTCGCGACCCTCCCCGCGCGCGGCCCGCTCCCCTGGTCGGTCGAGCCGGTCGAGGAGCCGAAGGTCGACCCGGCGGGGCTCTACGGCGCGGTGCCGGTGGACTCCCGTACGCCCTACGACGCGCGCGAGGTCATCGCGCGGATCGTGGACGCCTCCCGTTTCCAGGAGTTCAAGGCGGAGTACGGGCAGACGCTGGTCACCGGCTTCGCCCGGATCCACGGACACCCGGTCGGGATCGTCGCCAACAACGGCATCCTGTTCTCCGAGTCCGCCCAGAAGGGCGCGCACTTCATCGAGCTGTGCGACCAGCGCGGCATCCCGCTGCTCTTCCTGCAGAACATCTCCGGCTTCATGGTCGGCCGTGACTACGAGGCGGGCGGCATCGCCAAGCACGGCGCCAAGATGGTGACGGCCGTGGCCTGCACCCGCGTACCGAAGCTGACGGTGGTCGTCGGCGGCTCGTACGGCGCGGGCAACTACTCGATGTGCGGCCGGGCGTACTCCCCCCGCTTCCTGTGGATGTGGCCCAACGCCAAGATCTCCGTCATGGGCGGCGAGCAGGCCGCGTCCGTCCTCGCGACGGTCAAGCGGGACCAGCTCGGCGACGGGTGGAGCGCGGAGGAGGAAGAGGACTTCAAGGCCCCGATCCGCGCGCAGTACGAGACCCAGGGCAACGCCTACTACGCGACGGCCCGGCTCTGGGACGACGGGGTCATCGACCCGATGGAGACCCGACAGGTGGTGGGTCTCGCACTGACGGCCTGCGCCAACGCGCCCCTGGGTGATCCCCAGTTCGGCGTCTTCCGGATGTGAGGGACCAAACGATGCGGCAGATGTTCGACACAGTCCTTGTGGCCAACCGGGGCGAGATCGCGGTCCGGGTCATCCGCACCCTGCGCGCTCTCGGTGTCCGCTCGGTCGCGGTGTACAGCGACGCGGACGCCGAGGCCCGGCACGTACGGGAGGCGGACACGGCGGTACGGATCGGTCCGCCGCCGGCCTCGGAGTCGTACCTGTCGGTGGACGCGCTCCTCGACGCGGCGCGGCGGACGGGGGCCCAGGCGGTCCACCCCGGCTACGGCTTCCTCGCGGAGAACGCGGGGTTCGCGCGGGCGTGCGCCGAGGCGGGCCTGGTGTTCATCGGCCCGCCGGCCTCCGCGATCTCTCTGATGGGCGACAAGATCCGGGCGAAGGAGACCGTGAAGGCGGCGGGCGTGCCGGTGGTGCCGGGCGCCGCCGACCCCGAACTGGCCGAGGCCGCCCGCGAGCTGGGCGCACCCGTGCTGCTGAAGCCCTCGGCGGGCGGCGGCGGCAAGGGCATGCGGCTCGTGCGGGACCTGACGGTCCTGGAGGACGAGATCGCGGCGGCCCGCCGTGAGGCCCGCTCCTCCTTCGGCGACGACACCCTGCTCGTGGAGCGGTGGATCGACCGCCCGCGCCACATCGAGATCCAGGTCCTGGCCGACACCCACGGGAACGTCCTCCACCTCGGTGAGCGCGAGTGCTCGTTGCAGCGGCGCCACCAGAAGATCATCGAGGAGGCGCCGAGCGTCCTGCTGACCCCGGAGATCCGGGCGCAGATGGGCGCGGCGGCGGTGGAGGCGGCGCGGTCCTGCGGGTATGTCGGCGCGGGAACGGTCGAGTTCATCGTGCCGGGCGTGGACCCTTCCTCGTACTACTTCATGGAGATGAACACCCGGCTGCAGGTGGAGCACCCGGTGACGGAGCTGATCACCGGGATCGACCTGGTGGAGTGGCAGCTGCGGGTGGCGGCGGGTGAGGAGCTGGCGTTCGCCCAGTCGGACGTCCGGCTCGACGGCTGGGCGATCGAGGCCCGGATCTGCGCCGAGGACCCCTCCCGGGGCTTCCTGCCCTCGGGTGGCACGGTCCTCGGCCTGCGGGAGCCGGAGGGAGACGGTGTCCGCACGGACTCCGGTCTGTCGCAGGGCACGGAGGTCGGCAGCCTGTACGACCCGATGCTGTCGAAGGTCATCGTGCACGCGAAGGACCGGCCGACGGCTCTGCGCAAGCTCCGCGCGGCCCTCGCGGACACGGTCACCCTGGGCGTCCCGACGAACGCGGGCTTCCTGCGCCGCCTGCTGTCCCACCCGGACGTCGTCTCGGGCGACCTGGACACGGGCCTGGTGGAGCGCGACGCGGAGGGCCTGGTCGACGGGTCGGTCCCGCCGGAGGTCTACGCGGCGGCGGCGCTGCTGCGGCGCTTCCCCGGGCGCGGCGGCGAGGGCGGCGCCGAGCGTGGCGGCTCCGCCGACGGCTGGGTCGACCCCTTCGACGCCCCCACGGGCTGGCGCCTGGGCGGCGTCCCCGCCTGGACGACCCGCCACTTCCGCGTCCCGGGCCACGACCCGGTACCGACCTGGGTACGCGGCACGGAGAAGGCCGCGGAGTTCCACATCGGCGCCCATCCGAACGAGCCGGCGCCGCCGGGCGAAGCCCTGGCGGCACCCACGGGCGACGCGACGGCGTCGGGCTCGGCAGCAGGCACGCTGGACGAAGCCCCGCACGGCGCGGCACCCACCGGCGGCGCGCAGCTGCCGTCCGCACCCGGCGACGCCGGGGTATTGGCCGCTGCCCTGGGCAGCACTCCCCTCGCCCCCGGCAGGGTTTCGGGAAGGGGCGGGGTGGGGGGACTCACCATCCACCTCGACGGCGTCACCCGCCACTTCCACGTCACCCCCTCCCCCGAGGGGATCTGGCTCGGCCGCGACGGGCACTCCTGGCACGTCCTCGACCACGACCCCGTCACCGCCGCCCTCACCGGCGCCCGGCACGGCGGCGCCGACACGCTCGCCGCGCCCATGCCCGGGACCGTCACCGTCGTGAAGGTGGCGGTCGGGGACGAGGTCGAGGCCGGGCAGAGTCTGCTCGTCGTCGAGGCGATGAAGATGGAGCACGTCATCTCCGCCCCGCACGCCGGCACCGTCACCGAGCTGGACGCCACCCCCGGCTCCACCGTCGCCATGGACCAGATCCTCGCCGTGGTGACCCCCAGGGAGGAATCATGACCACGGGCCTGCCCATGACCGTGCCCGCCCCCGGGCTCCCCGCCCGGGTGCGGATCCACGAGGTCGGACCGCGCGACGGACTGCAGAACGAGAAGACCGTCGTACCGACCGCGGTCAAGGCCGAGTTCGTCCGGCGGCTCGCCGGCGCCGGGCTCTCCACCGTCGAGGCGACCAGCTTCGTCCACCCCAAGTGGGTGCCCCAGCTCGCCGACGCCGAGGAGCTGTTCCCGCTCCTGCGAGGCATCCCGGCCCGGCTTCCCGTCCTCGTCCCGAACGAGCGCGGGCTCGACCGGGCCCTGGCCCTCGGCGCCCGCGAGATCGCCGTCTTCGCCTCCGCCACCGAGTCCTTCGCCAAGGCCAACCTGAACCGGACCGTCGACGAGGCCCTCGCCATGTTCGAGCCCGTCGTCATCCGCGCCATAGAGCAGGGGCTGAAGGTCCGGGGCTATCTCTCGATGTGCTTCGGCGACCCCTGGGAGGGCGCCGTCCCCGTCGAGCAGGTCGTCCGTGTCACCAAGGCGCTCGCCGACATGGGGTGTGACGAGCTGAGCCTCGGCGACACCATCGGCGTCGCCACCCCCGGCCATGTCGAGGCCCTGCTGACGGCGCTCAACGAGGCGGGGGTTCCCACCTCCCGTCTGGCCGTGCACTTCCACGACACCTACGGCCAGGCCCTGTCCAACACGCTCGCCGCGCTGCGGCACGGCGTGACCACCGTCGACGCCTCCGCCGGCGGCCTCGGCGGCTGCCCGTACGCGAAGAGCGCGACGGGCAACCTCGCCACCGAAGACCTCGTGTGGATGCTCGACGGCCTCGGCATCGACACCGGGGTCGACCTGGCCGCCCTCACCGCCACCAGCGTGTGGATGGCCGAACAGCTGGGCCGACCGAGCCCTTCCCGTACCGTTCGCGCCCTCTCCCACAAGGAGTCCTGATCATGTCGCTCGACCACCGCCTCTCGTCGGAACACGAGGAACTGCGCCGCACCGTCGAGGAGTTCGCCCACGACGTCGTCGCGCCGAAGATCGGCGACTACTACGAGCGCCATGAGTTCCCGTACGAGATCGTGCGCGAGATGGGCCGCATGGGCCTGTTCGGTCTGCCCTTCCCCGAGGAGTACGGCGGGATGGGCGGCGACTACCTCGCCCTCGGTATCGCCCTCGAAGAACTCGCCCGCGTCGACTCCTCCGTCGCCATCACCCTGGAGGCGGGTGTCTCGCTCGGCGCGATGCCGGTCTACCGCTTCGGCACCGAGGAGCAGAAGCAGGAGTGGCTGCCCCGGATGTGCTCGGGCGAGATCCTGGGCGCCTTCGGGCTGACCGAGCCCGGCGCGGGCAGCGACGCCGGCGGCACCCGCACCACCGCCGTCCGCGACGGCGACGACTGGGTCATCAACGGCTCGAAGTGCTTCATCACCAACTCCGGTACGGACATCACGGGCCTGGTCACCGTGACGGCGGTGACCGGCCGCAAGGCGGACGGCCGTCCCCTGATCTCCTCGATCATCGTGCCCTCCGGCACCCCGGGCTTCACCGTCGCCGCCCCCTACTCCAAGGTCGGCTGGAACGCCTCGGACACCCGGGAGCTGTCCTTCGACGACGTGCGCGTGCCGGCCGCGAACCTGCTCGGTGAAGAGGGCCGCGGGTACGCCCAGTTCCTCCGGATCCTCGACGAGGGCCGGATCGCGATCTCGGCGCTGGCGACCGGGCTCGCGCAGGGCTGTGTCGACGAGTCGGTGAAGTACGCGAAGGAACGGCACGCCTTCGGCCGGCCGATCGGCGACAACCAGGCGATCCAGTTCAAGATCGCGGACATGGAGATGCGGGCGCACATGGCCCGGATCGGCTGGCGCGACGCGGCGTCCCGGCTGGTCCTTGGCGAGCCGTTCAAGAAGGAGGCGGCGCTGGCGAAGCTGTACTCGTCCACCGTGGCGGTCGACAACGCCCGCGAGGCGACGCAGATCCACGGCGGCTACGGCTTCATGAACGAGTATCCGGTGGCCCGGATGTGGCGCGACTCCAAGATCCTGGAGATCGGCGAGGGCACGAGCGAGGTCCAGCGCATGCTGATCGCCCGGGAGTTGGGCCTCTCCGCCTGACCGGTCCCTCGATGGTTCCGGCCCCTCGGCTTTTCGGGCTCCCCGGTTGTTCCGGCTCCTCCGGAGCCGGGGCGGCCGGGGCGGCCGGGGCGGCCGGACCCGTGAGCTTCTGGTGGTGGCCGCCCTCTCTCCGAGTGTGGCGGGTTCCACCGTCGCCTCAAGGGCGCTCCTCCGTCGCGTCGGCTTCGCCGATTCCGCTCCGCTCCACCCTTGACCCGCCGCCTCCACCCGCCTTTTCACACTCGGAGGGCGGCCCGGGGGCGTGGCCACGCGATCTCGCCCGTCGGCGCTCAGCGCCGTGGGCGGCCGTCGGCCCGTGGGTGGGATTGCGCACCGGTTGAATGGGGCGGTGACGGCGGCGCTTGGCGTCCTGCGGCCGGTGGACGGCTGGGATTCATGCCCCGCTGGTCACTCCCGGTGGGTGGTGACCATTCACGCCCCCTGGCCGCCGGGGAACCGAAAAGCCTCCGCCGCGCGCCCGCAGCGACCGTAACCCCTCCCTACTCCCAGTAACCCATGGAGCAAAGGGGGTGAACTAGGGCAACCTACTAGCCGGGCGCCGTTGATGGCGCAGTTACGGTCGCGCCGGGACCCTCACCCCCACCGGGAGTGACCAGCGGGGCATGAAGCCCAACTCACCACCGGCCGGAACACGCTGAGCACCGCCGGGCCGCCCCATTCCACTGCCGCGCATGACCACCCACGCGCCCGCAGGCGCCGAACAGAGCCGCACCGCCCCCGGCCTGGACGCGTGGCCACGCCCCCCGGCCGCCCTCCGAGTGTGAAAAGGCGCCCGGAGCCGGGCGGTCAAGGGTGGGCGAAGCCCATCGCGCAGCGACGCGACGAAGGAGCGCCCTTGAGGGGCCGGGGACGGGCGCCACACTCGGAGCGAGGGCGGCCGACCCAGAAGCTCACAAGGGCCCGACGCCACGTCAGCCGAGGAGACCTTCGGCCGTGGCGGTCACGAACGCGGAGAACGCGGCCGGCGTGGCCAGGAAGGCGGGGCCGTCGGGGTTCTTGGAGTCCCGGACGGCGACATGGGCGGTGAGGTCGGCGACCTCGACGCACTCGCCGCCGCTGGAGCCGCTGAAGGACGACTTGCGCCAGGCGGCGGCGCCGAGCGGGGCGCACTCGACGCACTCCCCGCCGTCGGAGCCGCTGTATGACGACTTACGCCACCGCAGGTCCTGGCTGGTGCCCATACCGTTCCTCCATCACGCGTGCGATCAGCGCTGCCGAGTCCTCCCGGGAGAGGGCTGTGGCTTGCAGCCGAGCGTATCCGACGGAACGCTCCCTCATCACTTGTGGATTGGCGGTCATGTGGCCCCCTCCGTAGACCGGCGCGTAGAAGAGGTCCGGGTCGTCCTCGAAGCGCAGAAGCGTGAACGAACCCATCAGGCCCGCGTGCTGCCCCACAGCGAACGGGAGCACCTGAACCTGGACCCACGGGTGGTTCAGGAAGCTCAACAGGTGGGCGAGTTGCTTTCGCATCACCTCGGCGCCGCCGATCTCCAGATGCAGTGTGGCCTCGTCGAGCACGACGCACAGCACGGGCGGGTGCTCGCGCTCCAGGATGCGCTGGCGCTCCATCCGGGCAGCCACCATCTCGTCGAGCTTGTCCGAATGGTCGACGCTCAGCACCGCCCTCGCATACTCGGGCGTCTGGAGCAGGCCGTACACCAGCTGCGCCTGGTACGTCGAGATGTACGTCGCCTTCGCTTCCATCTCCGCGTACGGCTGAAACCAGTTCGGCAACTGGCTCTTCAGCACCAACCCCACCAGCCGCGAGAACACCCCGCCCGTCATCAGCGCCGCGTCCAGCTGCTCCGAGAACCGCCGCGTCGGGACCTTCTTCGCCGTCTCGATCTGGCCGATCAGGGACGCCGTGCAGAAGACGATGTCGCCCAACTGCGCCTGGTTGAGCCCCGCCTCCTCCCTGAGACGGCGGAGCTCCGCTCCGTAATAGTCCAGCGGCGAGGCACTCGGATCCAGACTGCGGATGTTGACCACGAGGAGGTCACCCCCAAGCTCACGCATGACTGCGTTCGTTTCGTTCCGTAGCCGAGCGTAATCAACCCACCTCATCCTGGTGGCATGAATCACGTAACTGACCTCTATCCGGCGGAACTTCAGGCGAGCTACCGCATGGGCTTCACTGTCGGTGAGCACTCCGCCGGTCACATGCGCCGCATCCTCCGCATGTTCCTCACACGCTGGGACCTCGCCCACCTCACCGACGCCGCCGAGCTCGCGCTCACGGAGCTCGTCGCCAACGTCGTACGGCACGTTCCCGGGCGGCGCTGCACCGTGTTGATCCTGCGCGAGCCGCACGCTCTCCGGGTAGAGGTCACCGACACGACCCCCGGGCCCCTGTACGCGAAGGCGGCCGACCCACTCGCCGAAACCGGTCGGGGGCTCACGCTCGTCGAGGCCGTGACGGATCGGTGGGGGGTGGAGCCGTCCGCCGACGGAAAGACGGTGTGGTTCGAGTGCAACTCACAGAATGCCCCTGGCATGTGACCCACACCCCAGCACCTCCACCCCGCCCACCCCTACTGATCCACCTGAGGTTAGGCTAACCTTCCCTCGACTTGCCCAGGCCGACCCCGGCACGTACGAAAGCGACTCGCCATGCCCAGCAACGCCCGAGCCACTCATCTCACCCGTCGCGGTCTGCTCGCCGCGGGCGGCGCCCTCGGGCTGGGCGCCGCGCTCGCCGCCTGCGGCAGCGAGACGAAGGGCGGTGCCGCCTCCGGCGCCTCCGAGAAGGCCGGCCCGTGGAAGTTCACGGACGACCGCGGCACGGCCGTCGAGGCGAAGTCCACCCCGAAGAACATCGTCGCCTTCACCGGTATGGCCGCCGCGCTGAAGGACTTCGGCATCGAGGTCAAGGGCGTCTTCGGCCCGACGTACGTCGAGGACCCGAAGACCAAGGAGAAGAAGCCGGACGTCCAGGCCGGCGACCTCGACATCACCAAGGTCAAGGTCATCGGCAACGTCTGGGGCGAGTTCAAGATCGAGGAGTACCTCAAGCTCAACCCCGAGCTCCTCATCACGGACATGTGGGAGAAGAACGACCTCTGGTACGTCCCGGCCGAGCAGAAGGACAAGATCCTCAAGATCGCCCCGAGCGTCGCCCTGTGGGCCTCCGACAAGTCCATGCCGGCCGTGCTCCAGCGCCACGCCGACCTCGCCGCCTCGCTCGGCGCCGACGTCAAGACCAAGAAGATCCTGGACGACAAGGCCCGCTTCGAGGCCGCCGCCGAGCGCGTCCGTCAGGCCGCCAAGGGCAAGAAGGACATCAAGGTCCTGATCGGCTCCGGCTCCCCCGACCTCTTCTACGTCTCCACCCCCGTCCGGCCGACGGACACGCTCTACTTCAAGGAGCTGGGCGTCACCCTGGTCGTCCCCACCAAGCTGGACGAGGGCGGCTGGTTCGAGGGCCTCAGCTGGGAGAACGTCGACAAGTACAAGGCCGACGTCATCCTGCTCGACAACCGCACCGGCACCCTCCAGCCGGAGCAGCTGAAGGCCAAGCCGACCTGGAACGCCCTGCCCGCCGTCAAGGCCGGCCAGGTCTTCCCGCGCGTGACCGAGCCCATCTACTCCTACGCCAAGTGCGCCCCGCTCCTGGAGGACCTGGCGAAGGCCCTGGAGAACGCGAAGAAGGTGGCCTGACCCCATGACGAGCGCCGAGACCGCCCCGTTCCAGTTCTTCTCCCTCCAGGTCGACCGGACGAGGCGGCTCGGGCCGTCCCTGGTCCGGGTCACCTTCACCGGAGAGGACCTGAAGACCTTCGCCTCCGGCGGACGCGACCAGTCGCTCTCCCTCTTCCTGCCGCACCCCGGCCAGGAGGCGCCCGTCCTGCCGCCGCTGGACAACCCGGACATGTACGCGATCCTGGGCGCCTGGCGCGCGATGCCGGACGACGAGCGGGCCGTGATGCGCTCGTACACCGTCCGCGAGCAGCGCACCGATCCTCGCCCCGAGGTCGACATCGACTTCGCGCTGCACGAGGACGGCGGCCCCGCCTGCCGCTGGGCCCAGCACGCCGCATCGGGTGACCGGGTCGTCGTGCTCGGCCCCGCGGTCGCCGCGAACACCGGTGTCCGCTTCCAGCTGCCGGACGGCGCCGACTCCGTACTGATCTGGGCGGACGAGACGGCCCTACCGGCCGCCTCGGCGATCCTGGAGTGGCTGCCGGCCGAGACCCGGGCCCACGTCTACCTCGAAGTCCCCTACTCCGGCGACCGCCAGGAGCTCGCGACGCAGGCCGACGCCACCGTCACCTGGCTCGTACGGGAGGAGGGGGCGCCCTCCGCCGTGGACGCGGTGCGCACCGCCGAGCTGCCGGGCCGGGACCCGTACGTCTGGATCGCGGGCGAGTCCGGTGCGGTCAAGGCGCTGCGCCGGCACTTCGTGCGGGAGCGTGAACTCGACCGGCGCCGCGTCACGTTCGTCGGCTACTGGCGCAAGGGGCTGTCCGAGGACGCCCTGCGCGAGGTGCCGGACGAGACGCAGGAGGACGCGTAACCGTCCGGACGCGTGCCGGTCTACGACCCCTCATCCCTTCGTGGGTGGGGGGTCGTTGTGCTTCAAAATTAGGTTAGGCTAACCTCACTAACGAACCGATCGAGTCCCCGTCCCCGGGAGGACCCCCCACATGCGCTCGCACCTGCTCAACGACGCCACGGCGGAGAGCTACCGGCGCTCCGTCACCGAAGGAGTCGAGCGGGTGGCGGACAAACTCGCCATGACGCGACGTCCGTTCACCGGTGTCACTCCCGCCGCGCTGGCTCCCACCGTCGACGCCGTCGACCTCGACAAGCCGCTCGGCGACTCCTCCGCCGCTCTCGACGAGCTGGAGAGCGTGTACCTCCGCGACGCCGTCTACTTCCACCACCCCCGCTACCTGGGCCACCTCAACTGCCCGGTCGTGATCCCCGCCGTCGTCGGCGAGGCGGTCCTCTCGGCGGTCAACTCCTCGCTCGACACCTGGGACCAGAGCGCGGGCGGCACCCTCATCGAGCGCAAGCTGATCGACTGGACCGCCGGCCGCATCGGCCTCGGCCCGGCCGCCGACGGCGTGTTCACCAGCGGGGGTACGCAGTCCAACCTCCAGGCCCTCCTCCTCGCCCGTGAGGAGGCCAAGACGAAGGACCTGGCGAAGCTCCGCATCTTCTCCTCCGAGTGCAGCCACTTCAGCGTCCAGAAGTCGGCCACCCTCCTCGGCCTCGGCGCCGACTCCGTCATCTCCATCCCGGTCGACCGGACCAAGCGCATGCAGTCCGTCGTCCTCGCCGCCGAGCTGGAGGCCTGCCGCGCCGAGGGTCTGACCCCGATGGCGATCGTCGCCACCGCCGGCACCACCGACTTCGGCTCGATCGACCCGCTGCCCGAGATCGCCGCCCTGGCCGCCGAGTACGGCGCCTGGATGCACGTCGACGCGGCCTACGGCTGCGGACTCCTCGCCTCGCGTACCCGCCGCCACCTCCTGGACGGCATCGAGCGGGCCGACTCCGTCACCGTCGACTACCACAAGTCCTTCTTCCAGCCGGTGAGTTCCTCCGCCGTCCTGGTCCGGGACGGGGCCACCCTGGGCCACGCGACGTACCACGCGGACTACCTCAACCCGCGCCGGACCGTGGCGGAGCAGATCCCCAACCAGGTCGACAAGTCGCTGCAGACCACGCGCCGCTTCGACGCGCTCAAGCTGTGGATGACGCTGCGCGTGATGGGCGCCGACGGTGTCGGAGAGCTCTTCGACGAGGTCTGCGACCTGGCCGCGGCCGGCTTCGAGCTGCTCGCCGCCGACCCCCGCTACGACGTGGTCGTCCAGCCCCAGCTGTCCACGCTCGTCTACCGCTACATCCCCGAGGCCGTCACCTCGCCCGCGGACATCGACCGCGCCAACCTCTACGCCCGCAAGGCGCTCTTCGCCTCCGGCGAGGCCGTCGTCGCCGGGACGAAGGTCGACGGCCGCCAGTACCTGAAGTTCACCCTGCTCAACCCCGAGACGACCCTGGCCGACATCGCCGCCGTCCTCGATCTGATAGCCGGCCACGCCGAGCAGTACCTGGGAGAGAACCTTGTCCACGCCTGATACGACCGACACGTACGACTTCATCGGCATCGGGCTCGGTCCCTTCAACCTCGGCCTCGCCTGCCTGACCGAGCCCATCGACCAGCTGAACGGCCTCTTCCTGGAGACCAAGCCGGACTTCGAGTGGCACTCGGGGATGTTCCTGGAGGGCGCCCACCTCCAGACCCCGTTCATGTCGGACCTGGTCACGATGGCCGACCCGACCTCCCCGTACTCCTTCCTCAACTACCTGAAGGAGAAGGGCCGGCTCTACTCGTTCTACATCCGCGAGAACTTCTATCCGCTGCGGACCGAGTACAACGACTACTGCCGCTGGGCCGCCGCCAAACTGAGCAGCATCCGCTTCTCCACCACCGTCTCCTCCGTCTCCTACGACGAGGGCAGCGAGCAGTACGTCGTCGCGACCGAGGCCGGAGAGACGTTCCGCGCCCGCCGGATCGTGCTCGGCACCGGCACCCCGCCGTACGTCCCCGAGTCCTGCCAGGGCCTCGGCGGCGACCTGATCCACAACTCGCGCTACCTCCAGAACAAGGAGGCGCTCCAGAAGAAGAAGTCGATCACCCTGGTCGGCAGCGGCCAGAGCGCGGCGGAGATCTACTACGACCTCCTCTCCGAGGTCGACGTACACGGCTACCAGCTCAACTGGGTCACCCGCTCCCCGCGCTTCTTCCCGCTGGAGTACACCAAGCTCACGCTGGAGATGACCTCGCCGGAGTACGTGGACTACTTCCACGCGCTGCCCGAGCGGACCCGCTACCGCCTGGAGACCCAGCAGAAGGGCCTGTTCAAGGGCATCGACGGCGAGCTGATCGACGCCATCTTCGACCTGCTCTACCAGAAGAACCTGGCCGGCCCGGTCTCCACCCGGCTGCTCACCAACTCGGCGCTGCACTCCGCCGCGTACGACGACACCAGCGGCACGTACACCCTCGGTTTCCACCAGGAGGAGCAGGAGAAGGACTTCACGCTGGAGACCGAGGGCCTGATCCTCGCCACCGGCTACAAGTACGCCGTCCCCGCCTTCCTCGAGCCGGTCAAGGACCGCCTCATGTGGGACGGACAGGGCCGCTTCGACGTGGCCCGCAACTACTCGATCGACACGACGGGCCGCGGCGTCTTCCTGCAGAACGCCGGCGTGCACACGCACTCCATCACCTCGCCCGACCTGGGCATGGGTGCGTACCGCAACGCGTACATCATCGGCCAGATGCTGGGCTCCGAGTACTACCCCGTCGAGAAGACCATCGCTTTCCAGGAGTTCGCGGTATGACCGTTCACATCCGTCCCCTCGATCCGCTCAAGGACGCCGAGCTGATCCACCCCTGGGTGACGCACCCCAAGGCCGCCTTCTGGATGATGCAGGACGCGAAACTCCAGGACGTCGAGCGCGAGTACATGGCGATATGCGCAAACCCGCACCACGACGCCTTCATCGGACTGGTCGACGACGAGCCCGCCTTCCTGATGGAGCGGTACGACCCCTCGAAGATCGAACTGGTCGGCCTCTACGAGCCGCTCCCCGGCGACGTCGGCATGCACTTCCTCGTCGCGCCCACCGACACCCCCGTGCACGGCTTCACCCGCCAGGTCATCACCGCCGTGATGCACGAGCTGTTCACGGACCCGGCGACCGAGCGGGTCGTCGTCGAGCCGGACGTCCGCAACACCGCCGTCCACGCGCTCAACGCGGCCGTCGGCTTCGTGCCCGAGCGCGAGATCCAGAAGCCGGAGAAGAAGGCCCTGCTGAGCTTCTGCACCCGCGCGCAGTTCGAGACCGCCGTGGGAGCCACCGTATGAACCCCGTGGCGCACCTGACCCCGGCCCGCTGGGCCGACGCCAACCGCGCGCTGATCCGCAAGGGTCTCGCCGAGTTCGCCCACGAGCGGCTGCTGAACCCGCAGGAGCTGGGGGAGAGCCGCTACCGGGTCCTCAGCGACGACGGCGCGACCGAGTACCGCTTCACCGCCGACCGCTTCGCGCTGGACCACTGGCAGATCTACCCCGAGTCCATCAGCTGCCACCGCGGGGAGGAGCAGCTCCCGCTCGACGCCCTGCGGTTCATCACCGAGCTGCGCGGCTCGCTCGGCCTGAGCGACGAGATCCTGCCGGTCTACCTGGAGGAGATCTCCTCCACCCTGGCCGGCACGGCGTACAAGTCGACCAAGCCGCAGGTCACCTCCGCCGAGCTGGCGCGCGCGGACTTCCAGGCGATCGAGACCGGGATGACCGAGGGCCACCCCTGCTTCGTCGCCAACAACGGCCGGCTCGGCTTCGGCGTGGACGAGTACCGCGCGTACGCCCCCGAGGCCGCGAGCGAGATCCATCTGATCTGGCTGGCCGCGCGCCGCGACCGCACCACCTTCACGGCCGGTGCGGGCATCGACTACGAGACCTTCATCCGCGCCGAGCTGGGCGACAAGGCGGTCGACGGTTTCGCCGCGACCCTCGCCGAGCGGGGCCTGGACCTGGCCGACTACCTGCTGATGCCGGCCCACCCCTGGCAGTGGTGGAACAAGCTGTCGGTCACCTTCGCCGCCGAGGTCGCCCAGGAGCGCCTGGTCTATCTGGGCGAGGGCGAGGACGCGTACCTGGCCCAGCAGTCGATCCGTACCTTCTTCAACGCCTCGGACCCGTCCAAGCACTACGTGAAGACGGCGCTGTCCGTCATCAACATGGGCTTCATGCGGGGCCTCTCGGCCGCGTACATGGAGGCGACCCCGGCGATCAACGACTGGCTGGCCCGGCTGATCGAGTCCGACTCCGTCTTCGCGGCGGCGCGCTTCTCGATCATCCGCGAGCGGGCGGCGGTCGGCTACCGGCATCTGGAGTACGAGGCGGCCACCGACCGCTACTCCCCCTACCGCAAGATGCTCGCCGCGCTCTGGCGAGAGTCGCCGGTCCCGTCCCTCGCGAAGGGCGAGCGGCTCGCGACGATGGCCTCGCTGCTCCATGTCGACCACGCGGGCGCGTCGTTCGCCGGCGCCCTGATCAAGGACTCGGGCCTGGCGCCGACGGAGTGGCTGCGCGGCTACCTGGACGCGTACCTGCTGCCGCTGCTGCACAGCTTCTACGCGTACGACCTGGTCTACATGCCGCACGGCGAGAACGTGATCCTGGTCCTCGACGAGCGGGGCGCGGTCGCCCGGGCGATCTTCAAGGACATCGCGGAGGAGATCTGCGTGATGGACGCGGCCGCGGTCCTGCCGCCGGCCGTGGAGCGGGTCCGCGCCGAGGTCCCCGAGGACATGAAGCTGCTGTCGATCTTCACGGACGTCTTCGACTGCTTCTTCCGCTTCCTCGCGGCGACGCTGGCGGCGGAGGGCGTGCTCGACGAGGACGACTTCTGGCGGACGGTCGCGGAGTGCGTGCGCGGCTACCAGGAGTCGAAGCCGGAGCTCGCCGAGAAGTTCGAGCGGTACGACATGTTCGCGGAGACCTTCGCGCTCTCCGCCCTCAACCGCCTCCAGCTGCGGAACAACAAGCAGATGGTGGATCTGGCGGACCCGTCGGCGGCGCTCCAGCTCGTCGGCGACCTGGTGAACCCGATCGCGCGGTTCGCCCGTTAGAGACCGGCGCGGGCCCGGCGGAGTACGGTCCTCCGCCGGGCCCGCGCTCCGTTCTACTCAGCCGCGGGCCACGGGACCTGCGGCGAGCGGTAGTAGTCGATCCCGAGCGCCTCGAACCGCGGGCCCTGCTCCGCGAGGCGCTTGCGGTACCGCTCCCAGTCGTGTGTGGCCGCCGGGGACCAGCCGAGCTCGGCGACGCCGGGGAGGCGCGGGAAGGCCATCTGGTCGATGTGGGCGTTGGTGGAGATGGTCTCCGTCCACAGCGGCGCCTCGACGCCCCGCACGGCCGACTCGGGCGCGCCGGGCAGATAGGCGGCCGGGTTCCAGTCGTAGGAGCGCTGCACCTCGACGTAGCCCGCCCAGGCCAGGCCGAGCTTGGTCTCCTTGGTGTACTTCATGTCGAGGTAGATCCGGTCCGCGGGCGAGAGGATCAGCCCGGTGCCGTTCCGCGCCGCCGCGGCGACCTGCTCCTTCTCCGCGGGGTTCGTGCGGTCGAGTCCCCAGTACTGCGCGAGGGCGCCGGGCGCCGGCGTCGCGGCGGTCAGCTGGTGCCAGCCGATGACGGTCTTGCCGTACTTCGCGACGATCGGCTGGACCCGGTCCATGAAGGCGACGTAGTCCGCGTGGGGGGTGGAGTGCGCCTCGTCGCCGCCGATGTGAAGGTACTTGCCGGGGGTCAGCGCGGCGACCTCCCGGATGACGTCGTCCACGAAGTCGTACGTGATCTCCTTCGGGACGCACAGGGAACTGAAGCCGACGTTGGTGCCGGTGTAGAGCGGCGGGGCGACGCCGTCGCAGTTGAGCTCGGCATACGAGGCGAGGGCGGCGTTGGTGTGTCCGGGCAGGTCGATCTCGGGGACGACCTCCTGGTGGCGGGAGGCGGCATAGCGGACGATCTCCTTGTAGTCGTCCTTGGTGTAGTAGCCGCCGGGGCCGCCGCCGACCTGGGTGGAGCCGCCGTAGGTGGTGAGCCGGGGCCAGGAGTCGATCGCGATGCGCCAGCCCTGGTCGTCGGAGAGGTGCAGGTGCAGCTTGTTGATCTTGTAGAGCGCGAGCTGGTCGATGTAGCGCTTGACCTGCTCGACGGTGAGGAAGTGACGCGAGACGTCGAGCATCGCCCCGCGGTAGGCGTAGCGCGGGGTGTCGGTGATGGTGCCGCCGGCGACCTGCCAGGGCCCCGGCTGGACGGTGTCCTTCTCGACGGCCGCCGGGAGCTGCTGGCGCAGCGTCTGCACGCCCCGGAACAGTCCAGTGGGCCGATGGGCCGTCAGGGTGATGCCGGAGCGGCCGGCCTGCAGCCGGTACCCCTCCTCGCCGAGGGCCATCTCCCCGGAGAGGCGGAGCCGGATGCCCCCGCGCGCCGCGTGCTCGTCGACGACGGGCAGCGGATGGCCGGTGGAGGGACGCAGGATCCCGGCGAGGTAGTCGGCGACGGCGCGGGACTCGCGGGAGTCCTCGTCGACGCGGATCGGCGTGGCGGCGGTGAGGGTGTACGGCTGTCCGCCGGGCACCACGGACGCGGGGGCGGGGACGATGTGGCCGAGCGGGCGGAGCGCGGGTTCGGCGGCGGACACGGGGACGGGGGCGGCTCCGACACACGTGACGCCGGCCGCCGCGAGGAGGAGCAGGGCGCCGAGCACACGGGGAAGCGTTCTGCGCTGTCTCACAGACTTGGTCCCTTTCGACGGACTTCACGGCTGTGGATATGCGTATCCGAACAGTCACCATGCGTACCGTGGACCACTTGAACGGTCAAGGTGTAGACCAATTTCACTCCCCAGTGCGGTGATCATGAAGGGGCCTGCCCGATTTCGGGCAGGATTCTTGCGAAGACCCCCGGGTACCCCTCAGTATTCACGGGTGCTCGAACGCCGCCCGTCGCATGACGACCTCATCGACCACCTGGTGCGCAGCACCGCGCTCCAGCGCGGTGAGGCCACCCGGGTGATCCTCGACGTGCTGGCGTACTTCGACGAGTCGACCGAGGACTTCGTCCGCCGCCGCCACCGCGAGCTGCAGTCCGGTGGCGCCGTGAACGCCGAGATCTTCGAGCGCATCGCGGCCGAACTGCCGCACCGCGCCGTGGCGCCACCGGAGCTCTCGCTCCGGCAGCTGCGCCGCATTGTCTACGGCTGAGCGGCTGAGCACACCCACTACCTTGGAGGGGTTACACCTTTATGTGCGGAATCGTCGGTTACATCGGAAAGCGTGACGTGGCCCCGCTGCTGCTGGAAGGTCTGCAGCGGCTGGAGTACCGGGGGTACGACTCCGCCGGCATCGTGATCACCAGCCCGAAGGCCGCCGGCCTGAAGATGGTGAAGGCCAAGGGCCGGGTCCGTGACCTGGAGGCCCGCGTCCCCAAGCGCTTCACCGGCACCACCGGCATCGCGCACACCCGCTGGGCCACGCACGGCGCCCCGAGCGACATCAACTCGCACCCGCACCTGGACCCCGAGAACAAGGTCGCCGTCGTCCACAACGGCATCGTCGACAACGCCCAGGAGCTGCGCGCGAAGCTGGAGGCGGACGGCGTCGTCTTCGCCTCCGAGACCGACACCGAGGTCATCACCCACCTCATCGCCCGCTCCCAGGCCACCTCCCTGGAGGAGAAGGTCCGCGAGGCGCTCAAGGTCATCGACGGCACCTACGGCATCGCCGTCATGCACGCCGACTTCAACGACCGCATCGTGGTGGCCCGCAACGGCTCCCCGGTCGTCCTCGGCATCGGCGAGAAGGAGATGTTCGTCGCCTCCGACGTCGCCGCCCTGATCGCCCACACCCGCCAGGTCGTCACCCTCGACGACGGCGAGATGGCCACCCTCAAGGCCGACGACTTCCGCACGTACACGACCTCGGGCGCCTCGACGACGGCCACGCCCGAGACGGTGGAGTGGGAGGCCGCCTCCTACGACATGGGCGGCCACGACACGTACATGCACAAGGAGATCTCCGAGCAGCCCGACGCGGTCGACCGCGTGCTGCGCGGCCGGATCGACGACCGCTTCTCCACCGTCCACCTGGGCGGCCTGAACCTCGACGCCCGCGAGGCCCGCACCATCCGCCGGATCAAGATCCTCGGCTGCGGCACCTCGTACCACGCCGGCCTCATCGGCGCCGGGCTCATCGAGTCCATGGCCCGCATCCCCGCCGACGCCGAGCCGGCCTCGGAGTTCCGCTACCGCAACCCGGTCGTGGACCCCGACACCCTCTACATCGCCGTCTCCCAGTCGGGTGAGACGTACGACGTACTGGCCGCCGTCCAGGAGCTCAAGCGCAAGGGCGCCCGCGTCCTCGGCGTGGTCAACGTCGTCGGCTCGGCGATCGCCCGCGAGGCCGACGGCGGCGTGTACGTGCACGCCGGCCCCGAGGTCTGCGTCGTCTCCACCAAGTGCTTCACCAACACGGTGACCGCCTTCGCGCTGCTCGCCCTGCACCTGGGCCGCATCCGCGACCTGTCGGTGACCGACGGCAAGCGGATCATCGAGGGCCTGCGCAAGCTGCCCGCGCAGATCAGCGAGATCCTCGAGACCGAGGACGAGATCAAGAAGATCGCCGCGGAGTACGCGGGCGCCCAGTCGATGATGTTCATCGGCCGCGTGCGGGGCTACCCGGTCGCCCTGGAGGCCTCCCTGAAGCTCAAGGAGATCTCCTACATCCACGCCGAGGCGTACCCGGCCTCCGAGCTGAAGCACGGCCCGCTCGCGCTGATCGAGCCGGCCCTGCCGACGGTCGCGATCGTCCCCGACGACGACCTCCTGGAGAAGAACCGCGCCGCCCTGGAGGAGATCAAGGCCCGCAGCGGCCGCATCCTCGCGGTCGCGCACCAGCCGCAGGCGAAGGCCGACCACACCATCGTCGTGCCGAAGAACGAGGACGAGCTGGACCCGATCCTGATGGGCATCCCGCTCCAGCTCCTCGCGTACCACACCGCGCTCGCCATGGGCCGCGACATCGACAAGCCGCGCAACCTGGCCAAGTCCGTCACGGTCGAGTAGCAGCCTCCGGGGCCTGTCCCCCCGGAGCCGCCGCCTTCGGGCCTGTCCCCCGAAGCCTCGACCTGACAAAGAAGCGGTCCCTGCGCACACGACGTGTGCACAGGGACCGCCTTTTTAGGGCTCGGTTCGCCTCCGGGGCGCCTGTTGCGTGCGTCGACGGTCGACCGTGCTCGACTGCTCGTTCCTCGCAGCCTCCGCGCGCTCTCCCTTTCGACGCCCGCGCGCCCCTTCGGCTCACTCGCCGGGCGCTGGCCCTCCCTCGGAGTGTTATCCGGCGGCGGGGGCGCCTCGCCTGACGCGGCTCAGGGAGGTCGGCCAGTGGGCGACCGCCGCCGTCGCGCCGTACCAGGCCGCGAGGCCGGCGACCGCCGCGATCCAGCCACCCGCCTTGGCCAGCCCGCCGTTGTCGGCGAGGGCGCCTGTGCCGAGCAGCAGCAGCGCGACGAACAGCATGCCGTACACGCCCTGTCCGAACAGCCCGCTGCCCTTCGCGGCCATCGTCAGCGTGAGCGCCAGCAGCGCCCACAGCAGCAGGAAGAGACCCGCCGCCTCGGCCGACGCGCTGCCGCCCGCTCCGGTCCCCCAGGTGAACCAGAAGGCGCCGAGCGCCGCATGGGCCGTGCCCGTACCGCCGTTGCCGGCGTGCAGGGCGAGCAGTCCGACGAGGAAGAGCGCCACGCCGCCGACCCAGGTGGCGAGGGCCGCGGCGTCGGAGGCCGCGACGTTGTCGATCACGCCGGTGCTACCGATGCCGAAGGCCAGCAGGGTCAGTCCGAGCGCGAGGTGGCCGAGAGTGGAAGTGGTGTTTCCCGCGGCGACGTCGTTGTCCACGGCGGGCTCCCTTCAAGTGGGCAGTTGTGCTGCGTGAGCTGCTTGTTCCGGTGAACCTTTAACTACCCTTCACAAGCGCACAAATCACCTGTCGGAGAAAGAAATTATCGCCGTACCAAGGGAGTTGACGATCCGTCGCGAGGATCAGGGGATGACGATCACGGGACGCTGCGCGCGCTTCGCGAGGCGTCCGGCCACCGAGCCGAAGATCCGGCCGACGATGCCGTGCGTGGAGCCGACCACGATCGCGTCGGCCGAGTACTCCCGGCCGACCTCCTCCAGCTCGTGACAGATGTCGCCGCCGCGCTCGACGAGGATCCAGGGGACCTCCGCGAGGTAGTCCGCGCAGGCGAGCTCCAGACCGAGCACCTCGGTGCGGTGGTCCGGTACGTCGACGAAGACCGGCGGCTCGCAGCCCGCCCAGACGGTCGTGGGCAGCCGGTTGGCGACATGCACGATGATCAGGCCGGAGCCGGAGCGGCGGGCCATGCCGATGGCGTACGCGAGGGCCCGCTCACTGGAGGTCGAGCCGTCGAAGCCGACGACCACCCCGTGCCGGAAGGCGGGATCGCAGGAGTGGCGTGGCTGTTCCACCGCAAGGGGGTCGACCGTGGAGTCGGCGACGCGCTTGCGGTCCGCGGGTTCGGAGTATTCGTGACCGGCCATCGGTGTCTCGGCGAAGAGGATCCTGGTGGGGAGGGAACGATGAAGAACGTCGTACGGAACAACGGTCGGCGGTGGAGCTGTGTCCGGGAATCATCTTCCCAAGCCCATACCCCCAAGGGTACGGCGACACTCCTCTCCTGCCCAGAGCCGTCGTGACCGCTCGTGGCGATCGCGCGGCGTTCCAGGGAGCATGCACGAGCCCGTCCCGATATGGCAATGCCGGTTGTGCCCTACAGGTGTCGGTACGGGGGCCGAACGGACGCCCCTCGCAGTGACCGGAACGTTCCGCTCCTCGTTGCCACAGGTCCAGTCACCGTCGCAGGGAGCCCGCCCGTGCCCTCACCATCGGCCGCCGCCACCTCCACCGCCACCTCCGCCGCCACCCCCTCCCCCGCTCGCTCCTCCACCCCCGGGCCGGCCCCCTCGGGCGCGGCGGGCGCGGCGAGCGCGGCGAGCGCGGCGAGCGCGGCAGGCACAGAGAGCGCGGCAGGCGCGGCGGCGGAGTCGGCGAGTGACGTCGTCCGCTGGGCGGTCTTCTGCTGCGTCCTGGTCCCGGTCGTCCTCGTGGTCTACGGCACCTCGCTCGGCGGGGCGGCCGGGACGGCGGTCGGGCTCGCCGCGGTGACGGCGGCCTGCCAGGTGCTGCTGCGCCGGGCGGAGCGCGGTCTGCGCGCCGAAGCCGCGCGGCCCCGATCCCGGCGCTCCCCGGGCGGGCGGAACCAACGCCGGAGGTGACGAACCCCCCGTAGAGCTGACAGGTTCGCACACCCACACCCGTAGGTTTTCAGCCAACTTCCACTCACCGGCGAGTCCTTGGCGAAATGCCCCACCAACCCCGGTGCCACCAGGCATGAAAGCCCCGCCGCAAGCGCTCGCACCCTACGGGGACGGGCCATGCGCGCACGGCGCACTTCCCTGCGCGGCCCGCGAGTGGAACGCTTCCTGATCGAATGCTTCGCGCCAAGTTGCCTTGTCGACAATGTGCCGGATGGAGAACTTGTCACGCCGGCGCCACGGAACACAGTAGATTCGATCATGGGTATCGAAGACTGGGGTCTCGTGCAAAACCGAGGGGAAACGTGCAGGAGCGACAGGACCAGGGAGACGCGAACACCGAGGGGGGCTTAGCGTCATGAGCCAGGACTCCGCCGCACCGGAGGCCGCACGGAAGCTTTCCGGGCGCCGCCGTCGCGAAGTCGTCGCGGTGCTGCTGTTCAGCGGCGGCCCCATCTTCGAGAGCTCCATCCCGCTCTCCGTGTTCGGAATCGACCGGCAGGACGCCGGAGTGCCCCGCTACCGGCTGCTCGTGTGCGCCGGCGAGGAGGGCCCGCTGCGGACCACAGGGGGCCTCGAACTGACCGCGCCGTACGGCCTGGACGCGATCAGCCGGGCCGGCACCGTCGTCGTACCGGCCTGGCGGTCGATCACCTCGCCGCCGCCGCCGGAGGCGCTCGACGCGCTGCGCAGGGCACACGAGGAAGGGGCCAGGATCGTCGGGCTGTGCACCGGGGCGTTCGTCCTGGCCGCCGCCGGACTCCTGGACGGCCGGCCGGCGACCACGCACTGGATGTACGCGCCGACGCTCGCCAAGCGCTATCCGTCGGTCCACGTGGACCCGCGGGAGCTCTTCGTCGACGACGGGGACGTGCTGACCTCGGCCGGCACCGCTGCCGGCATCGATCTGTGTCTGCACATCGTGCGGACCGACCACGGCACGGAGGCCGCGGGCGCCCTGGCGCGCCGGCTGGTCGTCCCGCCGCGGCGCACGGGCGGCCAGGAGCGCTATCTCGACAGGTCTTTACCGGAGGAGATCGGCGCCGACCCGCTCGCGGAGGTCGTCGCCTGGGCGCTGGAGCACCTCCACGAGCAGTTCGACGTGGAGACGCTCGCCGCCCGCGCGTACATGTCACGCCGGACGTTCGACCGCCGGTTCCGCTCGCTGACGGGGTCCGCCCCGCTCCAGTGGCTGATCACCCAGCGGGTGCTGCAGGCGCAGCGGCTGCTCGAGACCTCCGACTACTCGGTCGACGAGGTCGCGGGCCGTTGCGGCTTCCGCTCCCCGGTGGCGCTGCGGGGCCATTTCCGGCGGCAGCTCGGCTCCTCGCCGGCCGCCTACCGGGCGGCCTACCGGGCCCGGCGGCCACAGGCCGAGACGGCGACGACGGTGCTCGACCCGGTCGTGCCGCCGCAGGTCTCGGTCCCCCGGCGTCCCGGTGGACCGCTGGAGCCGGGCAGACCGCCGTCCGAGCTGTACGCCTCCGGCCGCTCGACCCTCCCGGGCCAGCGCAGCGCCCCCTAGGGACGGACCGGCCCCAAGGGCCGGACCCTGAGCCGGACCGCGCGCCACAAGCCGCGCACCGTGGAAACCGACGGGCGCCGTGGGACACCTCCCCGCGGCGCCCTTCGGCGTCTCGCGCCCCGAGCCAGGCCGACCGGGCACCCCCTAAGGTAGGGCGCATGAACGATCGCATGGTGTGGATCGACTGCGAGATGACCGGGCTCTCGCTGACGGACGACGCACTCATCGAGGTGGCCGCACTGGTCACCGACTCGGAACTGAACGTGCTCGGCGAAGGGGTGGACATCGTGATCCGCCCGCCGGACGCGGCGCTGGAGACCATGCCGGAGATCGTGCGCCAGATGCACACGGCCTCGGGCCTCCTCGACGCGCTGTCCGGCGGGACGACCCTCGCCGACGCCGAAGCCCAGGTACTCGCGTACGTACGCGAACACGTCAAGGAGCCCCGCAAGGCCCCGCTGTGCGGGAACTCGGTCTCCACCGACCGCGGCTTCCTCGCCCGTGACATGCCGGCTCTGGAGAACCACCTGCACTACCGGATCGTCGATGTCTCCTCGGTCAAGGAGCTGGCCCGCCGCTGGTACCCGAGGGCGTACTTCAACAGTCCGGAGAAGAGCGGCAACCACCGGGCGCTCGCCGACATCCGCGAGTCCATCGCCGAGCTGCGCTACTACCGCGAGGCGATCTTCGTCCCGCAGCCCGGACCGGACTCGGACACCGCGAAGCAGATCGCCGCGCGGCACGTCCTGCCCGGGGAATGACCTCCGGCTCGCGCCCCGCGCAATGCGGGCGCGAGCATCCGCTCGGACCCTGTAGACTTCTTCTCGGCCGGTCGGGGAAACCTTCGGGAAAACCGCCGGTCGTGGTGGGTATAGCTCAGCTGGTAGAGCACCTGGTTGTGGTCCAGGATGTCGCGGGTTCGAGTCCCGTTACTCACCCTGAAGATCGAGGCCCCGGTTCACGCGAACCGGGGCCTCGTTCGTTTCGGGCAACCAAACCCGGCCCGGTGGCCACTGTGAGGTACGCAACGCTCTCTTCCCCCCAGGAGGAATCGTGCAGTACCCGCACCCCCACCCGTACCGGTCCCGCGCCCTGCTCGCCGCCCTGTGCGCCGGGGTCGTCGCCGTCGCCGGGCTCACCGCCACCGCCGGGAGCGCGTCCGCCGCCACCGCCCGGCAGGCGGAGCGGCTCGACCGGGGCGTGGTCAGCGTCCACACCGGGACCGGCAACCTGGTGAGCTGGCGCTGGCTGGGCACCGATCCGGACGGCGTCGCCTTCAACGTGTACCGGGCCGGTACGAAGGTGAACGCCACGCCCCTGACCGCGTCCACCAACTACTTCCACGCCGGTGCGCCCAGCCACGCCGACTACACCGTCCGCGCCGTCGTCGGCGGCGTCGAGCAGGCCGACTCGGTGCACGCCGTCCAGTTCCGCACCGGCTACAAGGACGTGCCGATCAGCGCCCCGGCCGGCGGGACGACGCCCGACGGCGTGGCGTACACGTACGAGGCCAACGACGCGTCCGTCGGCGACCTCGACGGGGACGGCGCGCTGGACTTCGTCCTGAAGTGGCAGCCGACCAACGCCAAGGACAACGCGCAGTCCGGATACACCGGCAACACGATCGTCGACGGCATCAGACTCGACGGGACGCGGCTGTGGCGGATCGACCTCGGCCGCAACATCCGCTCCGGCGCGCACTACACCCAGTTCCAGGTGTACGACTACGACGGCGACGGCCGGGCCGAGGTCGCGATGAAGACCGCCGACGGGACCGTCGACGGGCGCGGCACGGTCATCGGCAGCGCCTCCGCGGACCACCGCAACAGCGGCGGATACATCCTGACCGGGCCCGAGTACCTGACCATGTTCGACGGGCGCACCGGGGCCGCGCTGGGCACCACCGGCTACGTCCCGGCGCGCGGCACGGTCTCCTCCTGGGGCGACGGCTACGGCAACCGGGTCGACCGCTTCCTCGCCGGGACCGCCTACCTGGACGGCTCCCGGCCCTCGCTGATCATGGCGCGCGGGTACTACACGCGGTCCGTGATCGCCGCCTGGGACTGGCGCGGCGGGCAGTTCACCCGCCGCTGGACCTTCGACTCGTCGAGCTCCACCAACGCCGGCAAGGGGTACGACGGACAGGGCTCGCACAGTCTGTCCGTCGGTGATGTGGACGCCGACGGCAGGGACGAGATCGTGTACGGGTCGATGGCCGTGGACGACAACGGCAACGGCCTGTGGACGACGAGGACCGGGCACGGCGACGCCCAGCACCTCGGCGACCTCGACCCGGGCACGGCGGGACTCGAGTACTTCAAGGTGTCCGAGTCCGCCTCGCAGCCCGCCGAGCTCTATATCGACCCCGCGAAGGGCACCGTGCGCTGGCAGCTGGGGGCCTGCTGCGACAACGGGCGCGGGGTCGCCGGCGACATCCACGCCGGCAACGACGGCGCCGAGGTGTGGTCCTCCTCCGACACCTCGATACGGGACGAGGCCGGGGCCGCCAAGGGCCGCGAGCCCTCGTCCGCGAACTTCCTGAGCTGGTGGGACGGCGACACCACGCGCGAACTCCTCGACGGCACCCGCATCGACAAGTACGGGACGGCCGGCGAGACCCGGCTGCTCACCGGCGCCGGCGTGGCCTCCGCCAACGGGACGAAGGCCACGCCCGCGCTCTCCGGGGACATCCTCGGCGACTGGCGCGAGGAGGTGGTGTGGCGCACGAGCGACAACACCGCGCTGCGGATCTACTCCACGCCGTACGAGACGGGGACGCGGATCACGACCCTGTTGCACGACACCATGTACCGCACGGGGCTCGCCTGGCAGAACACCGCCTACAACCAGCCCCCGCACCCGAGCTTCCACATCGGCAGCGGCATGCGGACCGCGCCGCGGCCGCTGATCACGACCCCGTAGTACAGAGCAGGCCGGTCGGGGGCGGGTTCGTCCCCGACCGGCTTCCGTTGAGGCCGAAGTTCACCGAACCGCCCGCGGGGATCGTTCCGTTGTACGCGAGGTTCACCGCCGTGACCCGGGTGGCGGCCTGGGTGACCGTGGCGTTCCAGGCCTGGGTGACCTGCTGGCCCGCCCCGTAGCTCCACGTCGCCGTCCAGCCGTCGAGCGGCACCGTACCGGTGTTGCGGACGGTGAGTGCGGCGGTGAAGCCGTTCCCCCACTCGTTCTGCACGGTGTACGTCACCGAGCAGGACGAGCCGGGCGGCGGATCGCCGCCCCCTGTCCACCCCAGCGCCTCCGCGATGCCCGTGTGCGCCGGCTTCGGGACGAAGTTCTCGTCGTACGGGGTCGCCGCCCCCTGGCCAGGGAAGGTGCTCGGGATCCAGGAGTCGGAGTCGGTGAAGCCCCAGACCGTCACGCCCACGCAGCGCGCCACGGCCAGGCAGGCCGTGGTGACCTTCGTGAAGTCGGACTTCTGCTGGGCGAGTTTCGCGTCCGTGGCGGGCAGCGCCATCCGGATGTCCAGCTCGGTGATCGCCACGTCCACGCCGAGGTCCGCGAACCGCTTCAGATTCGCCTCCAGGGTCGAAGGCACCTGGCCCACGATCAGATGGGCCTGGAAGCCGACGCCGTCGATCGGTACGCCCTGCGCGAGCAGCCGCTTGACCAGGTTGTACAGGCCGTCGCTCTTCGCGCCCAGGCCGTCGGTGTTGTAGTCGTTGACGTACAGCTTCGCGTCCGGGTCGGCGGCCCGGGCGGCGCGGAAGGCGTCGGCGAGGTACGACTCGCCGAGCTGCTCGTACCAGAGGGATCTGCGCAGCGAACCGTCTTCGTTCATCGGCTCGTTGACCACGTCCCAGTGATCCACGCGGCCCTTGTAGCGCCCCGCCTCGACGGCGATGTGGTCGGTCATCAGGGTCCGCAGCTCGCCGGGCGGAAACGATCCGCCCGTCAGCCAGGACGGCAGCTGGCTGTGCCACACCAGCGTGTGGCCGCGCACCTTCTGCCCGTGCGCCGCCGCGAAGTCGACGACCCGGTCCGCGCCGGACCAGGAGTAGGAGCCCCGGGTGGGCTCGACCGACGCCCACTTCATCTCGTTGCCGGGGGTGACCGAGCCGAACTGCGCCCCGGCCAGTTCGCCGTACGTGCCCGTCAGCTTGGAGGCGGTGACGGCCGTGCCGTAGGTGATGCCCCGGGCGTCCGCGAGGTCGCGCAGGACCGGTCCGTCGGCGAGCGGAAGGACGCCCATCGTCGTCGCGAGCAGCGCACCGGTCAGGAGACGGAACACGACGCACCTCCCTGGGTGAAGGCGGTCGGGACGCCGTTCGTCCCCGACCAGGACCCGGTGAAGCCGAAGGAGACGGAGCCGCCGGGCCGCACCGCCGCGTTCCAGCCGAGGCTGGAGGCGGTGTCCGCCGTGCCGGACCGGGTGTGCGTGGCGTTCCACATCTGGGTGACCCGCTGGCCGTCGGGGAAGGTCCAGGCGAGGGACCAGCCGTTCCAGGCGGCCGTGCCGGTGTTGGTGAGGGTCACGTCCGCCTGGAAGCCGCCGGACCATTGGTTGGTGACCTTGTAGGTGGTCGAGCAGGTCCCCGGCGGGGGCGGCGGGTCGGTGGGGCCCGTCTGGCCCGCCGTGTCGCCGTAGATGACGCCCCGGCCGTTGGTGGACACGTACACCCGTCCGTACACGCGCGGGTCACCCGTGATCGCCGCGCCCGTCCAGCCCCACTGGTGGGCGTCGTCGTTGATCCGGATCCAGCTCGCGCCGGCGTCCGTGGAGCGGAAGATGCCGCGTACGCCGCCGATCTTCGCGCTGGTGTAGAGGGTCTGGTACGTGGCGCCGGGCGCGGCCTTGCCGAAGCCGATGGTGTCCGCCTGTTCGACGCCGCCGGTCCGGGTCCAGTTCGCGCCCCCGTCGGTGGAGTGCCACAGGCCGTAGGCGGAGTCCGGGGAGCCGCCGGCGAGCCAGAGGTCGCCGGCCGTGCCCGGGACCGCCTTGAAGCGGACGTTCCCCTTGGCCGGGAGGCCGGTGGCCTTCGCGGTGAAGGACGCGCCCCCGTCCGTACTCACGTAGAACGTCCCGTCCTTGAAACCGTAGAAGCGCCGGGGGTCCACCCGGTCCGACTCGACGAGCGCGCCCGCCGGGATGCCGGTGGAGGCCGTCCAGGCGCCTCCGGTCCCGGTGTGTACGCCCGCGCCGTCCGGGCTCCAGACGTAGCGGCCGCCGTCGGCCGCCGCCGCGACCGTGCCGCCGCCCGTGACGCCCGCCGGGTCGGTGCCCGGGGACCAGGTGGCGCCGTTGTCGGAGGAGAAGGCGATGTGCGGTCCGCTCTCCGCGTGCCCGGCCCGGACGACCCGCGCGGGGGCGGTCTCGGCGAAGTCCAGGCTGGTGGTCGAGGTGAAGTTCGGCCCGGTGTACATCATCGGCGGCACGGCGGTCAGGTCGGTGTGGCGGAAACCGCCGATGTCACCGAGGGCGCTGAGCAGCGGGGCGCCGGCGGGCGGGGAGGCGAGGTCGTTGACGGCGGTCTCCTCCAACCCCTTCACCATCGGCCTGATGGTGAAGGTCGCGCCGCTGTCCCACTTCGTCAGGTCCTCGGTGCCGTAGACGGTGGCGCCCGTCCCGTACATCATCCGGTTCGAGTCGAACGGGTCGATCTCCAGCGCCTCGGTCATCCACCCCAGCTTCGGGGCCTGTTCGGGCGGCGCGGGGTTCGCGCCCCAGGTCAGCCACGGGACGGAGGAGACGTCCATGGTGTAGCGGTTGGCGCGGTTCGGGTACGAGGTGTAGTCCCAGGCCCTGGTCCAGTGCGCGCCGTTGTCGGTCGAGCGGAAGATCTGGGTGTCGGGCCACCAGGAGCTGTACGCGGCGACCATGACGGTGCCGGGCTTCCGCCGGTCGACGGTGAGCCCGCTGAAGCCGTAGTGGGTGTCGGCTTCGGCGACGGGGCTGATGTTCGTCCAGGTGCCGGTGGCCGTGGCGTACCGCCAGACCGTGCCCTTGGCGCCGTCGTAGGGTCCGGCCCGGTCGCTGTACGCGAGGTAGAGGTAGCCGTTCGCCGCGTCGAGGACGCCCTTGTGGGCGAGGTGTCCGGTGGGCTGGCCGGGCAGCCGGGTCCAGGTGGCGCCCGCGTCCGTGGAGCGGTAGACGGCGTTCTCCGTGTCGGCGACGCCGACGTAGATCGTCCGGGTCGCCGTGCCGGGCGTGCCGGTGGACTCGTCGAAGGTGACCCAGACGATGCCCTGGTTGTCGGAGTTGTAGCCGCTGGTGTCTGTCGGGTCCTGCCGGAAGTTCCCCGGGTTGGGGAAGGCGGTGACCTGCGACCAGGTGGCGCCGGAGTCGGTGGAGCGCCACAGGCCCTTGCCGCTGGGCGCGCCGAGGTACAGCACGCTGTTCCTGTGCGGGTCGATCGCGAGCCGCTCGCCCATCCCCCGGCCGGGCATGTTGCCGCCGAGCTTGAACGGCAGATCGGCCTTCTGCCAGGTCGCGCCCCGGTCGGCGGAGCGCAGGACGGCACCGTTGCCCGGGTCCCAGTCGTTGGTGTACGTCCCGACCGCCGCGTAGACCCGGTCGGGGTCGACGGAGTCGGAGGCGAGGCCGATCACGCCGGTGTGGCCCCAGTGGTCCCAGCCGACGGCGTCGAGGAGCGGGGTCCAGGACTTCGTGGCCTGGTCCCAGCGGTAGGCGCCGCCGATGTCGGTGCGGGCGTAGGCGAGGTTCTTCTCGGACCGATTGAAGACGATGCCGGGGACGAAGCCGCCGCCGTCGATCCGGGCGTTCTTCCAGGTGTACGTGTCGGTGGCGGCCGGGGACGGCGTCGGTGCCGCCTCCGCCCGGGAGGTCGGTGGCAGGGCACCGGTGAGCAGGCCGACGGCCAGGGCGAGCCCGGCCAGCAGAGGGCGTCTTGCGCGCATGGAGTTCTCCTGTGGGTGACTATGGGAGCGCTCCCACTCTTCAATCCTTGTCGGATCACGGTCAAGACGCGTGCCGAGTCGAAGACGTTCGACTGAGCGGGTGGGCTCGGCCGCCCCCGGGGGGCGGTGAAGGGCTGAGCCTGTCCCGAACGCCGGTTCCCCAGGTCACCCGTTCGGCAGCTCGGCCGGGCTGACGCACGAGCGGCGCTGTTAGCGTCGCGCCATGTCCGTAATCTTCAGATTCGTCCGCCCTCGGGCGCGGTGAGGCCCGATGGGAGTCCTGCGTGACCACCCCGAACTGGCCCTCTTCCTCTGCCTGGCGGCCGGCTATCTCGTCGGCAAGCTCCGCGTCGGACCCATCACGCTCGGCGGCATCTGCGGCACGCTGATCGTCTCGCTGCTGCTCGGCGCCTGGGCGAAGATCACGATCTCCGACGACGTCAAGACGATCTTCTTCGCGCTCTTCATCTTCTCGCTCGGCTATATGGCAGGCCCGCAGTTCTTCGCCAACCTCAACAAGAAGAGCCTGCGCTTCTTCACCCTCTGCTTCATCGAGCTCGTCTGTGTGGTCGGCATCGCGTACGGGCTCGCCAAGGCCTTCGACCTCGACGTCGGCACGGCCTCCGGCATCCTGGCGGGCGCCGCCACGGAGTCGGCCGTCGTGGGCACGGCCACCGAGGCGATCGGCAAGCTCGACGGGCTGACGCAGGCGCAGATCACCCAGTACCAGGGCCATGTGGCCACCGCGTACACCGTCTGCTACCTCTTCGGCCTCGTCACCATCGTCATCTACACCAGCCAGATCATGCCGATGCTGCTGCGCATCAACCTGCGGGACGCCTCGCGCGAGCTGTGGGAGCGGATGCGCGGCGCCTCCGGCGGCCTGGAGTCCGACGAGCGCGAGGCGCTGCCGGGCATGGTCGGCCGTACGTTCCTGGTGACCCACGCCGACGGCAGCACCGTCTCCTCCCTGGAGCGGTCGAACGGCAGCCGGGTCACGGTCGAGGCGGTGAAGCGGGGCAGCAGGGTCCTCACCCCGCCCCCGCCCGACTTCGAACTGACCCTCTCCGACCTGGTCCTGATGGTCGGGCGGCGGGCCAACATCATCGAGGCGGGCCGGCTCATCGGTCCCGAGACCCCGGCCGTCCCCGGCCTCGACACCCCCCTCGCCACCTCCCAGGTCGCGCTCACCGACCGGGCCGTCGAGGGACGGACCATCGACTCCCTGCAGAAGGAGCACCCGGAGTTCGCCTCCGGCGGGGTGTACGTCACGGATGTCGTCCGCAACGACCAGACGCTGCCGGCCTCCCCCGACACGGTCGTCCACCGGGGTGACGTCCTCACCCTCGTCGGCGCCCGCTCCGGGCTGGGCAAGCTGGTGTCGAGGATCGGCGCCGTCGTGAAGAACGACGCCACCGACTTCGTCTACCTGGGCCTGGGCATCGCCTGCGGCTCGCTGCTCGGCCAGCTCGTGGTCACCTTCGGCGATGTGCCGATGTCACTGGGGACCGGCGGCGGCTGTCTGATCTCGGGCCTCCTCTTCGGCTGGTTCCGCTCCCGGCGGCAGACCTTCGGCGCGTTCCCGCCCCAGGCCGCCGCCACCCTCAAGGACATGGGCCTCGCGGTCTTCATCGCCTGTACGGGACTGGTGTCGGGGCCGCAGGCCTGGCCGCTGCTCAAGGAGTACGGGGTGCTGCTGCCGTTCGCCGGGGTCGCGATGGTGCTCGTCCCGGCGACCCTCTCGCTGATCGTCGGCGTCAAGCTGCTGAACATCGAGAAACCGCTCCTGATCGGGGCCATCGCGGGCCAGCAGTGCTCGACGCCCGCGATCACCTCGGTCACCCAGGTGGCCCAGAGCTCGGTGCCCATGCTCGGTTACACGATCACGTACACCCCCTCGAACTTCCTGCTCCCGCTGACGGGCCCCTTCCTCGTCGGTGTTCTGGGGGCGTGAGAGGCGCGCCGTGATCGTCATCCTCCACCACTGACCGACACCGACCGACCGACACAAGGAACAGGTGCCACCGTGCCGAAGACCACGTTCACCCGCGAGGAGATCCGGTCCTTCGCCCAGCTCTCGCCCTTCGAGCTGAAGGACACGTTCATCCGGATCGCGCAGACGGCCCAGGCCGGCGACCCCGGCCAGAAGGAGAAGTCGCAGACGCAGATGCTCAACGCGGGGCGCGGCAACCCGAACTGGGTCGCCACCGGCCCGCGCGAGGCCTTCCACGCGCTGGGCTACTTCGCCCTCGCGGAGTCGCGCCGGGTGTGGACGGCCGACGACCTCGGCGGAATGCCGGAGCGGGCCGGGTCGGGCGAGCGCTTCGACACCTTCGTACGGCGGCACCCGGACCTGCCCGGCATCGATCTGCTGGCGAAGTGCGTCGCGTACGCCGTCGAGCGGTTCGGCTTCGACAAGGACGCGTTCGTGCACGAGCTGACGGACAGCTCGATCGGGGACAACTACCCGGTGCCGGACCGGATGCTGACGCACACCGAGCAGATCGTGCGCGGCTACCTGAACGACGAGATGTTCGACGGGAAGCCGCCGGCCGGGAACCTGTCGCTGTTCGCGACCGAGGGCGGCACGGCGGCGATGTGCTACGTCTTCGACTCCCTGATGAAGAACGGGATCCTGAAGAAGGGCGACCGGATCGCGCTGATGGTGCCGGTCTTCACGCCGTACATCGAGATCCCCGAGCTGGACACGTACGAGTTCGACGTCGTGCTGGTCGAGGCGAGCCTCTTCGCGGAGACGGGGGTGCGCGAGTGGCGCTATCCGGCCGAGGAGGTCGCCAAGCTGGAGGACCCGTCGGTCAAGCTGGTCTGCATGGTGAACCCCTCCAACCCGCCGTCGCTGGCGCTGAGCGAGCGGGTGGCGGGCCAGATCAAGGACATCGTCGCGACGAAGAACCCGAACCTGCTGATCGTGACGGACGACGTGTACGGGACGTTCGTGCCGGGCTTCCGCTCGATCGCCGCCGACCTGCCGCACAACACGGTGCTGGTGTACTCGTACTCGAAGCACTACGGCGCCACGGGCTGGCGGCTCGGCGTGATCGGGCTCCACGACGAGAACGTCATCGACCGGATGATCGCCGAACTGCCGCCGGCGGAGAAGGAGCGGCTGAACCGACGGTACGGGACGCTGTCGCTGGACCCGGAGAAGATCCGGTTCATCGACCGGCTGGTCGCGGACTCGCGGCAGGTGGCGCTCCATCACACGGCGGGGCTCTCGCTGCCGCAGCAGGTCATGATGGCGCTCTTCTCCCTCTTCGACATGGTGGAGGAGGGGCAGGCGTACAAGGAGAGGGTCCGCGGCATCGTGTCCCGGCGCCTCGGCCTGCTCCTGGAGGGCGCGCGGATGAAGATCTCGCAGGACGCGCAGCGGGCCGGGTACTACATCGAGCTCGACCTGCTCGCGGAGGCCGAGCGCGTGCACGGCAAGGACTTCGCGTCCTTCCTGGAGAAGAACTACGAGCCGGTGGACCCGCTGTTCCGGCTGGCCGAGCAGACGAGTGTGGTGCTCCTGAACGGCGGGGGCTTCGACGGGCCGCAGTGGTCGGTCCGGGTGTCGCTGGCGAACCTGGACGACCTGGACTATCTGAAGATCGGCCACCACCTGAGGGAGATCTTCACCGACTACGCGGAGGAGTGGAAGGCCTCGAAGGCATGAGAGAGGCGCGCTCCGGCCGGGGGTGGGGTGCCGGCCGGAGCGCGCGGTGTGGGGGGACCTGGGGGCCTACCGGTAGGCGGAGAACGCCTTGGTGAAGGCCAGCGGCTGCTGGAGGATCGAGGAGCAGGTGGCGTCCGCGTGGTTCACCGCGCCGGCCGCGCACTGCTTGTCGCGGGTCGAGGACCACATCGACAGCCAGCCGATGCCCTTGGACCGCGCGAAGTCGACCAGCTGGGTGGCGTCGTCGACGCGGAAGATCTCGGTCGTCACGTCGTTGACGCCGATCATCGGGGTGACGGCGACGGCCTTCCAGGCGGCCGCGTCGGAGAGGCCGAGCACGCCCTTGATCTGGGCCTGGGTGGCGGTCGCGGCCTGGATCGCGTACTGGCCCATGTCGCCGCTGTAGGCCGGCCCGTAGTCCATCGCCATGATGTTGACGGCGTCGACGCGGACACCGTTCTTCTTCGCGTCGGCGAGCAGGTCCACGCCCGGCTGGGTCAGGCCCTCCGGCATGACCGGCAGCGTGAAGGAGACGTTCAGGCCGGGGTGGGACTTCTGGAGCTGGGCGATGGCCTGCGAGCGGCGGGTGTTCGCGGCGGTGTCCGGCAGGGCCGCGCCCTCGATGTCGAAGTCGACCTTGGTGAGCTTGTACTGGTCGACGACCTTGCCGTACGCGGCGGCGAGGTCGGCGGAGGACGAACAGTTCAGGGCCAGTTCGTGACCGGCGGCGCCGCCGAAGGAGACCCGGACATCGCCGCCCTTGGCGCGCAGGGCGCCGATCTGGGAGGCCACCTTGTCACTGGCGAGGTCGGTGACACCGCCCCACAGCGGGGCGCAGGCGCCGCCGGAGGTGATGAAGGCGAGGTTGAACTCCTTCACACCGGTGGCGTCGGCGGTCGCGAGCATGTCGTACGACGGGTGGAGGGAGGTGTCGACGTAGGGCGCGAACGTCGCGGCGGCGCCCGGGGTGCCGGGGGCACCGGTGGCGGTCGCGGTGGGCTTCGGGGAGGCGGTCGCCGTCACGGTGGCGGTCGCGGTCGGCTTCACGGTGGGCGTCGCGGAGGCCGACGGGGTGGCCGTGGCGGTGGGCCGGCCGGTGGGGCGGCCGCTCGGCATCGGGGTCGCACCGCCGACGGAGCAGGCCGCCTTGTTGATCAGGCAGTTGGCCGGGTCGCCCGCCTCACCGGACGCCGAGGTCACGAAGCCGACGGTGACGGACTGGCCGGGGGCGAGCTCCTTGTTCCAGCTCGCGGGCCTCACGGTGACGTGCCGGCCGGAGACGGTGTGCTCGCCGTTCCACAGGGAGCCGATGGTCGTCCCGGCGGGCAGGTCGAACTCCAGCGTCCAGCCCCCCGACTGGACGCTGGAGGTCTCATTGGTGACGACGTACTGCCCGGTGTAGCCGCCGTCCCAGGAGCTGGTCCTGGTGTACGCGGCGCCGACAGCCGCCGCCTGGGCGGTCCCCGTGAGCGCGAACGCCACACCCCCGGTCACCGCCGCCGCGACGACCATGCCGACGACCTTGGTCCTGGCGCTCGTCCTGCGCCGGTGCGAACGGGGTCCCATCGCGTGCCTGCCTCTGCGTGCCGGGGGTGGAGTGGGGTGCGGGCAGCACGCTAGCGAGCGGGAAACGGACAAATGCCTATGAGGGGGCCCTGGTTGAGGATTCTTAGGCTCCGCTTAAGGCAGCCATCGGACCGAGGAAAGGTTCAGAGCTCCGCGGCCCGCCGGGCGCCCTGGCCGCCGCGCTTGCGGCGCCCCCGCCGGCCGTGGCGGAGCCCCGCCCCGCCGGAGCGGCGGCCGTCCAGGCCGATCCAGACGCGGACCTCCGTGCCGCCGAGCACCGAGTGCCCGATGCGTACGTCTCCGCCCGTCGACTCGGCCATCTGCCGCACGATGTCGAGACCGAGGCCGGTGGAACCGTCGCGGTGGCCGCTGTTGCCTCGGGCCAGCGCCGCGGCCGGGTCGGCGATGCCGGGCCCGGCGTCGGAGACGAGGACGATGACGGCGTCGTCGCCGTTGTGGACGTCCACCGAGAAGGCCGTCCCCTCGGGGGTGTGGCGGAAGACGTTGCCGAGCAGGGCGTCGAGCGCGGCGACCAGTTCGGGGCGGGCGACCGGGATGCGTACCGGGCGCTCGATGCCCGCCACCCGTACCTTGCGGCCCTCGTCCTCGGCCAGCGCGGACCAGAAGTCCATCCGCTCCCGTACGACCTCGGAGGCGTCGCAGCCGGCGCCCGGACCGGGGCCCTGCGTCTGCGGCTTGGCCTCCCGCGCCGTACGGATGATGGTGTCGACCTCGCGCTCCAGCTGCTCGACGGCGGCCCGGGTCTGCTCGGCCGCCGGGCCGGAGCCGAGCGAGGCCGCGTTGAGCCGGAGCACGGTCAGCGGGGTGCGCAGCCGGTGGGAGAGGTCCGCGGCCAGTTCCCGCTCGTTGGCGAGGAGCTGGACGACCTGGTCGGCCATCGAGTTGAAGGCGATCGCCGCCGACTTGAGCTCCGGCGGCCCCTCCTCGGGGACCCGCGCGCCGAGCTTGCCCTCGCCCAGGTCGTGGGCGGCGCCCGCGAGCCGCTGGGCGGGCTGGACCATCCGGACGCCGAGCCGGTCGGCGACGGCGACGGAGCCGATGATCAGCGCGATGCCCACGCCGGCCAGGACCAGCCAGGCGGTGGCGACCCCGTTGCTGACCTCGCCCTCGGGGACGAAGAGTTCGACGACGGCGACCTGTCCGGAGCCGAGCGCGGTGGGCTGGAGCAGCACCGAGCCGCCCTCCACCTCGGCGATGGTGGCCCGCCCCAGCTCCCGGGTGGTCCGCAGGTCCTTCTCGTCGGCCCGGCGGGTGCCGATCTCCAGGGCCTTCCCGCCCGGCTCGTCGGCCGCCGGGACATGGACGGCCATCCGCCCCTCGGCGCCGTCCTCGGTGGTCGCGACGGCGCGGTCCAGCTCCTCGCGGTCGGTGGTGATCGCGAGGACAGGCGCGAGCCCGGCGGCGCGCCGCTCGGCGTTGGAGAAGGCCCGGTCGCGCGCCATCTCCTTGACGACGAGGCCGAGCGGTACGGCGAAGGCGACGACGACCATGGCGGTGACGGCCAGCGACACCTTGACCAGAGCCCATCTCACGGCTGCGGCTCCCGCGGCGGCTCCAGCTTCACGCCCACCCCGCGCAGGGTGTGCAGATAGCGGGGGCGGGCGGCCGTCTCACCCAACTTGCGCCGCAGCCACGACAGATGGACGTCGATGGTCTGATCGTCCCCGTAGGACTGCTGCCACACCTCGGCGAGCAGCTCCTTGCGCGGCACGACCACCCCCGGTCGCCCGGCGAGGAAGGCCAGCAGGTCGAACTCCCGGCGGGTCAGGTCGAGCCGGGTCCCGTCGAGCTCCGCCTGGCGCCGCAGGGGGTCGATCGACAGACCGCCGACCTGGATGACCCGCGGCGGCGGCGCCTCCCCGGCGGCGGTCCGCGAGCGCCGCAGCACGGCGGCCATCCGCGCCGACAGGTGCTCCACGGAGAAGGGCTTGGTGAGGTAGTCGTCCGCGCCGTCGTTGAGGAGCCGGACGATCTCCGTCTCGTCGTCCCGCGCGGTCGCGATGATCACCGGTACGTCGGTGATGCCGCGCAGCATCTTCAGCGCCTCCGACCCGTCCAGATCGGGCAGTCCGAGGTCCAGGATGACCACGTCGAAACGGAGATGGGCGACCTCGCGCAGCGCCTCCAGGGCCGTGCCGACGCTCCGTACGGTGTGGGAGGCGTCGGTCAGATGCCGGATGAGGGCCGAGCGCACGAACTGGTCGTCCTCGACCACGAGCACACTTGCCATGGCCCGCACCGTACGCCATACGGGGGAACGCGGACCCTGGGGGACGCCTCCGCGGGCGGTGGTGCAGTATGGCCCGGATGCGGAGAGGACTTGTTCACGCCATGGCGTGGTCGCTCGCCACGGGCGCGGCGGTCACGCTCTCGTGGTGGGGTGTGCACACGGTGCTGGCCGGCACGGTCTACGACCCGCCGCGGGCGCTGCCCATCCCGGCCGGCACCACCGACGGACCGGCGGCCACCGGCGGCGATCCGCTGTCCTCCTCCACGCAGCGGCCGAAGACCCCGACGTCCACCCCGTCGACCGAGCCCGCCGCGAACGACACCCCCACCGCCTCCTCGCCCTCCCCCACGCCCTCGCGCAGGCCGACCGCCACGAAGCCGCCGCCCGACAGCGACGGCGGCACCGTGAAGAGCTACGCCGTCGACGGCGGCCGGGTGGTCTTCGACCTCGGGAAGACCTCGGCGGAGCTGGTCTCGGCGACCCCGTCCTCGGGCTGGCAGATGCAGGTCTGGAAGCAGCCCACCTGGATCCGGGTCACGTTCACCAAGGACGGCCGCGAACTGTCGGTGTTCTGCGTCTGGCACGACACCGCGCCCCGCGTGGAGATCGAGGACCGCTCTACCTGAACACCGATGCCGGCGGTACGGGCGAGGGCCTGGCGCTGGCGTCGGTGACCGGGGTCGCTCCCCCGGTGAAGTCGGCGAGCGACCGGCCGTGCTCCACCCGGCCGGCGTGCGGGTCCGTCGCCACCCGGCGGGTCAGCTCGGCGACGGGCAGCTCCCGGTCGGAGGCGAGCAGCACGGCGTTGCCGAAGCGGCGGCCGCGCAGCACGGTCGGGTCGGCCGCCAGCGCCAGCTCGGAGAAGACGGCGGCCGCGGTCGCGATCTGGCCGCGCAGATGGGTCAGCGGCGGGCCGTCGGCCAGGTTGGCGGCGTAGAACCCGCCGGGCCTCAGCGCCCTGCGGACCTCGCCGAGGAACTCGGTGCTGGTCAGATGCGCTGGTGTCCGCGCCCCGCTGAAGACATCGGCGATGATCAGGTCCGCCCAGCCGTCCTGGACCTTGGCGAGCCCCGCGCGGGCGTCGGTGGACCGGACCCGGATGCGGGCGGCCGTGTCGAGGGGCAGCTCGCGGCGGACGAGCTGGACCAGCGGCCCGTCGAGTTCCACGATCTGCTGCGTGGAGCGGGGCCGGGTGGCGGCGATGTAGCGGGCGAGGGTGAAGGCTCCTCCGCCGAGATGGACGACCTGGAGGGGCCGGTTCGGCGGGGCGGCGAGGTCGGCGATGTGGCCGAGGCGTCGCTGGTACTCGAAGGAGAGATGGGCCGGGTCGTCGAGGTCCACGTGCGACTGCGGGGCGCCGTCGATGAGCAGCGTCCAGCCGCGGGGCCGCTCCCGGTCGGGTATGAGCTCCGCGAGTCCGCCGTCGACGGTCTCGACGACGGCGACGGCGGCTGCCGTCCTCTCACGCGTTCTGTTCCTGGCCACGAGCCCCATTATCGGCGCTCGCGTCGGCACGCTGCCCGACGAGCCCTCTCGCTCGCGCCTGCGCCCTGCTCTCGGTCAGGGAGAACCCGCCCGGCAGGGCTAGCGGCAGCCGTCGGCCGCCTCGATCAGGCGGGCCGCCTGGCCGAGGGCCTCGCGCAGCACCGCGGGGTCGGTGACCTGGCCGGTGTCCCCGGGCGGCAGCAGCCAGCCGGCGGGGCGGGGCGTGTCCCCGGCCGGCTCGGGAAGCTCCGGCAGTTCCGGGATGCGCAGGCCGCGCCCCGAGGTCTGCGTACAGGCGCTGCCCGGCATGTCCCAGCCCTCCGCCGTGCCGGGCGGGACGAGGAAGCCGAGGGTGTCGCAGGCGCCGTCGTGCAGCACCGGGCCGACGACGGGGGCCCCGCCGCGGCGCAGGATGTCCACGGCCTCCAGGCCCTGCCGGACCGGAACGGTCACCAGGTCGCAGGGGGTGCCGTGCGGGGCGCTTGCATCGGGGGTGGGTACGTGGCGTGCGGTCGACTGCGATCCGATCTCCAACAAGGGACCCCTCCTTGCTCCTGAGAAGACACGTTCCGTCTCTCCGCATGGTTCAACGCCCGTACGCGTCAACGGCTACGGCGGCACGCCGCCGCAAAGGATGGCAGTTCATGGCAGATCGCGCGCGAGATATCCGATTTGTAGCCAAACTCTGCGTACGCGACCGGTCACAGCAGGTACGTTCTTGCCCCGCCGGAACACCGGCAGCACCAGGAGAGGGCTCGGCCATGGCGATGTCACGGGCAGTTCCCAATCTCGCCTTCCGCCGGCTCCGCGGACAGCACTCGCCGGCGGAGTTCGCCGCGGCGGTCCGCCGGGCGGCGCGGGAGATCGGCGAGCAGGTCGCCTGCGACGCCCGCTACATCGGACGCGTGGAGGCGGGCGAGATCCGCTGCCCCAACTACGCGTACGAGCGGGTGTTCCTGCACATGTTCCCCGGTCTCGGCCTGGCGGACCTGGGCTTCTCGGCGCGGGAGGCGGTACGCGGCCGACGGCCCGCCGCCTCGGCCGGGGCACCGCCCCCACCCGCCGTCACGACCCGGAACGATGAGGAGAGCGACGTGCTGCGTCGCGCATTCATGACGAGCGGCACCGCCACCGTGGCGGCCGCGTCACTGGGATTCGGCGGCACCGCCGCGGCGATCCCTTCCCCTCGGGGAGCCCACCGGATCGGCGAGGCCGAGGTCCGGGCCGTCGAGGAGGCCGTACGGCAGATCCGGCTGCTCGACGACCGGCACGGCGCCGACGGGCTGTACAAGTCGGCCGCTCAGCCGCTGCGGGCGGCGTACGCCCTGCTCGACGCGGGCACGGCGGCCCGGCGCTCCACCGAGGACCGGCTGCACGCGGGCGCCGGCGAGCTGGCCATCTCCGTCGGCTGGCTGGCCCATGACTCCGGCCGCTTCGACGACGCCCGCTCGCACTACGCGGAGGCCCTCGCCACCGCGCGCGTGGCCGGCGATCCGGCCCTGGAGGCGCACGCCTTCTGCAACACGTCGTTCCTGGCCAGGGACGCCGGACGGTACCGGGAGGCGGTCCGGGCGGCCCAGGCCGGTCTGCGGGCGGCGCAGCCGCTCTCCTCCGCCCGGCTGCTGTCCCTGCTCTGTCTGCGCGAGGCGGGCGCCTGGGCCGGGCTCGCCGACCGGGCCGCCTGCGAGCAGGCCCTCGGCCGCGCGCACACCTACTTCGCGCGGGGCCAGGGCGACAGCGACCCGGAGTGGATGTCGTTCTTCGGGGAGCCGGAACTGGAGGCCCTGGAGGCCCAGTGCTGGTCGACGCTGGGCGACTGGAGCCGCGCGGTCCGCCACGCCCACCGGGCGACGGTCCTCCAGAACCCGCACTTCGCCCGGAACCTCGCGCTCTACCGCGCCCAGCTGGCGAGCGACCTGGCCCACGCGGGCCGCCCGGACGAGGCGGCGGCGGAGGCCCGCCGGGTGGTCGACTCACTGGACGGCGTCCAGTCCTCCCGTGTCCGCACCCTCCTGACGGAGACCCGCCGGGTCCTGGCGGCTCACTGAGCCTCGGTGCCGGCCCACCGGCCGCGCGGGCAGCGGCCGGCCCGCGTCACTCGGGTCACTCCAAGTGGCCCGTGTCGTTCCAGCGCTCGAGCGCCGGAGCGCCGTACGCCCAGCCCAGGGCCGACAGGCTCGTCGGGTCGAGGCGGACGCGGGCGCCGAAGGAGATGTCCTCACCCAGCCAGCGCGCGGCTATCGTCCGCAGGATGTGGCCGTGCGCGAAGACCAGCACGTCCCGGTCCGCCGACCGCGCCCACTCGACGACCTCGTCCGCCCGCGCCGAGACCTGCGCCAGAGTCTCGCCCTGCGGCACGGCGTCGCGCCACAGCAGCCAGCCCGGACGGAGCTCCTGGATCTGGGCCGGGGTCAGCCCCTCGTACGCCCCGTAGTCCCACTCCATCAGCGCGTCCCATTCCTGGGCCCGCTCCCCGAAGCCGGCGATCTCGCAGGTCTCACGCGCGCGTACCAGCGGACTCGTACGGATCTCCAGATCCGGCAGCCCGTTCCAGGGCGCCCGGTGCAGCCGCTCGCCGAGCAGCTTGGCGCCGCGCCGGCCCTCGTCGAGCAGGGGGATGTCCGTCCTGCCGGTGTGACGGCCGAGCAGCGACCATTCGGTCTGGCCGTGCCGGGCGAGCAGGATGCGCGGTGCCATGAAGGGGCTCCAGAGGTTCACGTATCGGATGCCCTCCCATCATCGCGCACGTGAATTCGCGGCGACGCCCGGGCAACCCCCGTCCCCTTTCCGGCGTCCCTCCCCTCGGCCGGAACAAGGGGGGACCAGGCATGGGCAGGGTGGACAGACCGCGCTGGTGGGCGGAACTGATACTCATCGGCGTCGTGTACGCCGCGTACTCCGGCGGCCGGCTGCTCGCCCGCGGCGATGTGCGCGGCGCCGTCGATCACGGCCTGGCCATCCTTGACCTGGAGAAGTCCCTCCACCTGAACGCCGAGCACCCGCTCAACCGGCTCTTCACCGAGACGCCCGCCCTGGGGATCCCCGCCGACTTCGCGTACGCCTCCCTGCACTACCTCGTCACGCCGGCCGTCCTGGTCTGGCTCTTCCGCCGCCGCCCCGGCCGCTACCGCGCCGCCCGCACCTGGCTGATGGTCTCCACCCTCCTCGGCCTGATCGGCTTCACCCTGCTGCCCACCTGCCCGCCCCGGCTCCTCGACGCCCGCCACGGCTTCGTCGACACGATGGCGCAGTTCAGCTCGTACGGCTGGTGGGGCGCCGAGGCCAGCGCGCCGCGCGGGATGGGGGCGATGACCAACCAGTACGCGGCCATGCCGAGCCTGCACGTGGGCTGGGCGCTGTGGTGCGGGGTGATGCTGTGGCGGTACGGGCGTACGCCGCTGCTGAAGGCCCTCGGCGTCGCCTACCCGCTGCTCACCACCATCATCGTCATGGGCACGGCGAACCACTACTTCCTCGACGCGGTCGCGGGAGCAGCCGTGATGGGGCTCGGACTGCTGCTCACCGCGCCCGCGCTGCGCCTCGCGCACCGAGTGCGCACCACCCTGCGCCCCGCGAGGCCCCCGCTTGTCAGTGGCGGATGGGAGACTTCCGCGGGTGAGCGAATCCCTGGGCAGCGGAGCTCCTCCAACTCCGCAGACGACACTCCGGCACCGGCTCGCTGAGCTGCGCGGACCGGCCGTGGCGCCGCATCCGCTGGACGCGCGGGCGCTGGCGGCGCTGGCCGCCAACCCCGGCTGCCGACGGCGCGCGCTGCTCGACGGCGCCGGGGTCGACAAGGCCGCGCTCGCCTCGAAGCTGGGCTCGCCGGCGGCGTTCGGACAGTCGCAGTTCGCGTTCATGCGGGGCAACGCCTTCGAGGCGAAGGTCACGGCGGACGGCGGACGCGAGCTGCTCCGCCTGCTCGGCATCGAGGAGCCCGGGACGGTACAGGTCCCGGATCTGGCCGCCGCCGGGCCCGAGGGCCGGACGGCCCGCACCGCCCTCGCGCTGCGCGAGGCGACCGCCGCCGGGCAGTGGACGCTGCTCGGCCATCCGATGCTGGCCCTGGAGGTGGCGGGCTCCCCCGCCTATCTGGAGCCCGACGTGGTGGTGGTGCACCCCGACGGCCGGTGGACGGTCGTGGAGATCAAGTCCTTCCCGATGATCGACGGTTCGGCGGACGCCTCCAAGGTGGGCGCGGCGGCCCGCCAGGCGGCGGTGTACGTCCTGGCCCTGGAGCGGGTCGCGGCCCGGACGGAGGGCGCGACGGTGGCGCACTCGGTGCTCCTCGTCTGCCCGAAGGACTTCTCCAACCTGCCGACGGCCTCGGTCGTCGACGTCCGCAAGCAGCTGTCCGTGACCCGTCGGCAGCTGGCCCGGCTGACCCGGATCGAGGACATCGCCGCCGCGCTGCCGGAGGGCGTCACCTTCGATGTGGAGACGTGCTCGGCGGAGGAGCTGGCCTCGGCGGTGGAGACGGTTCCGCACGCGTACGCGCCGGAGTGCCTGTCCGCCTGCGAGCTCGCCTTCCACTGCCGGGAGCGGGCACGGCTCGCGGGCGCGGTGGAGGCGCTGGGCCGGTCGGTACGCGGCGAGCTGGGCGGCCTGACGACGATCGGCGCGGTCCTGGCGGCGGCACGCGGCGAGGCGGGCGACGCGGAGGACCCGACGGTGGAGGCCCTGCGCCGTGCCCAGGCGCTCCGCGCCGAGGCCTTGGCGGACGCGCCTGCCAGGGCTCCGAAGGAGGTCGTCGAATGCGCCCGCTGACCACACGCTCGGTGGCCGTGCCCCTCCGGCCCGGACAGGAGGTGTTCGCGTGCTGAGCCGACAGCCCGAGCCGACGCGGCGCGGCGGGCGCCTCACGCCGGGCCCGCGTGGCGCCCGGACCATGGACGCGCCCTCGTCGGGCGCCCGGACCATGGACGCGCCCTCGTCGGGCGCCCGGGCCACGGACGGCCTGGGCACGGGCAGGTCGGCCACAGGCCGACCGGCCTCGGTCAGCCCCGCCGCAGGCACAGCGGGCGCCAGGCCCACGGGCACGGGACGTCGTCGAAGGGGGCTCTCATGTCGCTGATCTCCACCCTCGCCCGGCTCGAGGCCGTCGAGTCCGGGCGGGCGCAGCCGCTGGCCACGGTCCGGCACCGGCATCTGTCGGACCGGCCGCTCGTGCTCGTGCCGCTGACCACGGCCGGCGAGGCGGGCGCCCCGCTCGGCGCCCTGGTCGGGACCGATCCCGAGGAGCCTCGGCTCCTCGTCGTCGCGCAACCGCGCGACCGGGACCTGCGGTTCGCGTTCCTCGCCGACCTGGCCGAGGAGGTCCTGCCGTACATCGACTCGTTCACCGACGCGGTCGAGGCCGCCGAGAAGAACGAGACCGACCCGGAGACCGGCAAGAAAGTCAAGGTCGAGGTCGACCTGTGCGCCGACGCCCCGCAGGTGATCGTGCCGAGCCGGGCGGGCATCGAGTACGTACGGCTCCTCGGGCGCTCGATGCGGTTCCGGCGGACGGTGGAGCAGGACCCGGAGACACCGTTCCCGGCGCCGCCGCGCGTACCGCTCCTCGGGCGCTGGCTGACGCACTTCGGCGAGCGGGCGCGCGTGCCGGGCTCCTCCCTCCTGCTCTCCGCGACCGACCTCCTGAACCGGCACTGGGCGACGGGCCAGTCCTCCCTGGAGGACCAGCACCTGGGCGCGCTGCTGGCCTGGATCGACCCCTATGACGGAGAGTCGGGGGCCGAGGCGGCGCTGCGGGCCGAGCTCGGCCGGGACCGCGACGGGCAGCTGCTCTGCCCGCCCGCCGGTCCGGCGACCGACCCGGCCTTCGACAACCGGCTGCTCGCGCCCGCGATCGAGCGCTTCGACCGGGCCCGGCAGGCGCTGGCAGCGGCGGAGGACGGCGAGAGCGCCGACGAGCGGCTCGGCGAACTGCACCGGGCCGAGCGGGAGATCCGCCGGCTGATCGTCTCGCAGCTGAAGCCGACCTGGGAGGCGGTGTGGCGCTCGCTCGACCTGCTGCGGGAGCTGCCGGAGGGCGCCCGGGTGGCGGACCGCTGGACCCGCGACCGCTGGTCGTTCACCGGCCACCGCGACCGGGTCGTGGCCGGCGAACCGCCGCAGCCGCGCCGTGACGACGCGGTGACGGCGGCGCAGAAGCTGGCGGCACGCGAGTCCGCGCAGGGGCAGCTGGACGCCCAGGAGGCCCTCGACGATCCGCTGGTGCTCGCGGGGCGGCGGCTCGCGGGCGAGGCGTTCGTCGCGGAGGTGGTGGAGGTGACGATGGCCTGGTCGGAGTCGAAGCGGCCCGCGCCACGCCCGCTGCTCACGGTCCGGACGGACGACCGGCCGCACCTGGGCCGGGGCGTGAAGGTGTACCGCTCGCTGGAGGGCAAGCCGCAGACCGCGGAGTTCGTACGGTACGAGGAGGACGGCTCCCTCGTGCTGCGGGTCATGGACAAGATGGGCCGGTCCAAGGAGCCCGCGGAGGGCTCGGTGCCGGAGAAGGGCGAGCGGATCGCCTGGACGCTGTTCGAGCACGACCAGCGGGTGGGCGCGAAGCTGCCGGACCCGGAGGAGACACCCTGGACGCACGGCGGACCCCCACGCTCCGACGCCGCCGAGCTGCCCGATGCCGTGACCACGGAGGACCTGCTGTGAGCTTCGATCCCGGAGCGGAGGCCGCCCGCGCGACGGCCGGCATCCTGGCCGACACCCTGCACGGTGACGCCCGCGGCGTCGTCGTCGACTCCCCGCCCGGCGCCGGCAAGTCGACGCTCGTCGTGCGGGCGGCGCTCGAACTGGCGGCGGCGGGGCGGCCCTTGATGGTCGTGGCGCAGACGAACGCACAGGTGGACGACCTGGTCCTGCGGCTCGCGGAGAAGGAACCGGACCTTCCGGTGGGCCGGCTGCACTCCAACGACAGCGATCCGTACGACAAGGCGCTCGACGATCTGGAGCACGTACGGAAGTCGTCGAAGGCGGGCGATCTGGCCGGGCTGCCGGTGACGATCTCGACGGCCGCGAAGTGGGCGCACGTGAAGAACGTCGAGCCGTGGGCGCACGCGATCGTGGACGAGGCGTACCAGATGCGCTCGGACGCGCTGCTCGCGGTGGCGGGGCTCTTCGAGCGGGCGCTGTTCGTGGGCGACCCGGGGCAGTTGGACCCGTTCTCGGTGGTCGGCGCGGAGCAGTGGGCGGGTCTTTCGTACGACCCGTCGGCGAGCGCGGTCTCGACGCTGCTCGCCCACAATCCTGACCTGCCTCAGCACCGGTTGCCGGTGTCCTGGCGGCTGCCGGCCTCGGCCGCGCCGCTGGTGTCCGACGCGTTCTATCCGTACACCCGCTTCCGCAGCGGCACCGGCCACGGCGACCGGCGGCTGGCCTTCGGGGTGGCGTCGGACGGCTCGGGTCCCGACCGGGTCCTGGACGAGGCCGCCGAGTCGGGGTGGGGGCTGCTCGAACTGCCGGCCCGCCACACCCCGCGCACGGATCCCGAGGCGGTCGGCGCCGTCGCGCTGGTGGTGCGCCGCCTGCTGGACCGGGGCGGGGCGGCCGTCTCGGAGCGTTCGCCCGACCCGGTCCCGCTGACCTCCGACCGGATCGCGGTCGGCACGGCCCACCGCGACCAGGCGGCGGCGGTCCGCGCGGCGCTCGCGGAGCTGGGCGTCTCGGGCGTGACGGTGGACACCGCGAACCGCCTCCAGGGCCGTGAGTACGACGTGACGGTGGTCCTCCACCCCCTCTCGGGCCGCCCGGACGCCACGGCCTTCCACCTGGAGACGGGCCGCCTGTGCGTCCTGACCTCCCGCCACCGCCACGCCTGCATCGTGGTCTGCCGCGCGGGCGTGGCGGACCTCCTGGACGACCACCCGTCGACGGAACCGGTCCAGCTGGGAGTCACAGTGAAGTTCCCCGACGGCTGGGAGGCGAACCACGCGGTCCTCTCCCACCTCGCGGAGCACCGCGTCAGCTGGTCGCCGGGGTGACGGGAGGCGCCGGGCGCGGGGTGCGGGCGGCCAGGGTGAGGAGTTCGTCGACCGTCCACTGGTCGTCGAGGTGTTCGCCGTACTTCGCGGCGACGATCCGGCCGTCGGTCCCGATCAGGAAGTCGCCCGGCAGTCCCAGCCGTCCGCCCCGCGGGCGGAGCACCGGCGGGCGGGCGCGGCCGTGCAGCATCTCCCAGGTGCCGACGGTCACCGCCCGGAGCATCGGCCCCCACGCCCGGGGGGTGAGCAGCGCCCTCGGCGAGGACTCGACACTGAACGCCCTGTAGAGCCGCTTGTCCGGATCGGCGACGACCGGAAACGGCAGGCCGTCCAGGTGCGGGGCCAGTTCCTCGGGCGGCGAGTGGAAGACGGCGACCTCGCGGATGCCGACCGCCTCGATCTCCTCGTGCCGTCGCGCCACGGACCGCAGGTGCAGATGACAGACGGGGCAGCCGGCGAAGCGCCGGAACTGCAGGTGGACGAGGCGTTCGGGGTCCGGGATGTCGACCGGCGGGCCGAGGAGCGGGTCGAGCCAGAGGACGGGGGCCGGAGAGCCGGGGCGCAGCTGTTGTCCGGGCAGGGCCATGGAACACCTCCACGTAGGCGTACGGTGTACTCCTATGACTGTAGGCGTATGGCGTACGCTGTCAACCCGTGCCACGCCCCCGCTCCCTCAGCCAGGACCAACTGGCCACCGCCGCCCTCGCCGTCATCGACCGCGACGGCCTCACCGGCCTGTCGATGCGCAGCGTCGCCAAGGAACTCGGCATGAGCACCATGGGGCTCTACCGGTACGTGGCCGACCGCGACGAGCTGGAAGGGCTGGTCGTCGAGCGCGTCCTGAGCACCGTCGACCCCACCCCGCCCGCCGCCGGCACGCCCTGGCGGGACCGGATCGAGGTCATGGTCCGCCGGCTGCGCGACAGCGTGGCCGCCCACCCCGCCGCCGTCCCGCTGACCGTCACCCACCGGCACCGGCTGCCCGGGCTGCTGCGCTGGTCGGAGTCGGTTCTCGGACTCCTGGCCGAGGCGGGCATCGACGGCGAGCAGCGGGTCGTCGCCCTGCGCGGCCTCATCGGTTACGTCGTCGGGGCGATCCAGCTCGAACACCTCGGGTCCCTCGCCGGCGCGGGCACGACCGCCATCGCGGAGCTGCCGGCCGACCGCTTCCCGTACATGACGGAGGCCGCCCGGCACGCCCCGGGCATCGACGCGGAACGGGAGTTCTTCGGCGGGCTCGCGGTGTATCTGCGCGGCCTCGGCGACTGACCCCTCCCCGCCCCCTTGCGCGAGGCTGGACAATGGAAGAAGGCCCGGGTCTCCGGGCCGCGTGTGTGCGAGGAGGAGAAGGACGATGGCGGAATCCGCGGAGCGGAACGGGCAGCGGCGGCTCCGGCCCGCACCGCTGATCTTCGAGCCTGCCGAGGCGACCGCCGACCCGGAGCACTTCTTCGACCTGGAGTCGATCGACGATCCGCGCGAGCTGCTGGCCCGCGCGACGGAGCTGACGCTCGCCTTCCGGGCGGCGACGGACCGGGCGATCGAGTTCCAGGCGATGGCGGCGGCGCAGCTCGCCGATCCCCGCCGCTTCGACCGGCTGACGCCCGCGGACGTCGCCGAGCGAGCGGAGTGGACCGAGGACTACGCGCGCCGGATGATCGAGTTCGGCCGCGACCTGATCCGTACGGGCGGCACGCCCCAGGACGACTGAACCGGTCCCGGCACGACCGCAGGGCACCCGCCCCGGGCGTTCCCCGCCTGGCATATGCCGGGGCGAAAGATACTCCTCCGACACCCGCCCTGTCCGGGTTTCCGCCAACTCTCGGAAACGGAGTCGTCACTCCCGGTAGATCTGACTCCATGAGTGCATGGCTGCGAGACGAGACCCCCCTGAGCCCGGCCCAGAGCGACACCGACGAGCGGCGCACGGGCCGGACCGACATCTTCCGGTTCCTGCGGGAGCAGGACGAGGGCCGGCATCACACCGCGCACGTCACCTCCGCCGGGGCCGACTGGCTCGCCTCCGCCGCCGCCTTCCCGCGCTCCACGCTGGCCCTGTGGGAGGCCCGGCCCACGGCCCCCGCCGTACTCCCCTGCGGCACGGTCTTCGACGTCGTGAACGTGGACACGATCTTCGGGCGCCGGATGCTCGACCGGCTCTGGACCGAGGGGCCGGGCACCGGACCCGTCGCCGTGTACCGGGGCCGGATGCTGCTGTTCGCCGCGCCCGGCACCGCGCAGCGGTTACCGTCGCTCCTCGACTGGGAGGAATGGGGTGACGCCGTCCCGCCGCCGCTCTGTCACGGCACCGGCGACGCCGTGACCATCCCCCCGCTGACCCGGCGGGAGCCCGCCGACCCCCGCTGGGTCGTCGCACCCGACACCCGCCACCCGTGGCTGCCGGGCCCCGAGGTCATGCTCTGGGCCTGCGTCCGGGCGGTCCGGGCCGCCTCCGCCGCCGACGTGCGGATATCGATTTTTCCTCCCGCCGATCAGGGTGCTAAGGTCTACGACGTCAGCAGGCGCCGCTAGCTCAGTTGGTTAGAGCAGCTGACTCTTAATCAGCGGGTCCGGGGTTCGAGTCCCTGGCGGCGCACAGACGGAAGAAGCCCCTCGCGCAAGCGGGGGGCTTCTTCGTGTGCACGCACGGGGCGCGCCGTGTGCGCGCCTCAGCGCTTCTCCGGCAGGGTCACCTTCACCGTCCAGGCACCCGCTCGCGTCCGGTCCGCCACCTCCACCCGGGTGCCCTCCCCCGGCACCGTGAACGTCTCGCCCACCCTCAGCGGCGCGTCGGCCAGCGGCGGGTACACCGAGCGGTCCCAGCAGGCCTCGGTCCGCGGATGGGTGTCCACGACCTCGACCGGGCCGTCCCCGGACGCCGCCTCGTTCCGTACGCGGTAGATCAGCACCCCCTCCGTACAGGTGTCCTGGTCGTTGCCCGTCGAGCCGCGGGCCTCGATCGCGAGCGCGGTGCCCGGTCCGGTCCGTACGACCGCGAGCCGGTTCCCGACCGTGCCGCCGGGCACCGGCGCCGCCGCCAGCGGCTCCAGGCTGAACAGCCGGCTGCCCGGGCCCTGCACGCAGGTCACCTGGTTCCGGTCCAGCCAGCCGAGCTTCCACTTGTGCCAGCCGAAGAGGTCCGGGGCGAGGCCGAACTGGCTGCCCATGACGTCCCAGTCCCCCACATGGGTGTCCCAGTCGCCCTTGCCGTCCGTCGGCCGGTGGTAGAGGTCGGGCAGGTCGAAGACGTGGCCGGTCTCGTGGGCCAGCACGTTGCGGTCCGGCGGATGCCGCTCGAAGACGGTCACGACCCGCTTGATGTCCGTGCCGTCCACCGTGAGCGGATGCTCCAGGTTGACGACCTTCGTGGCGTCGGAGTCCACGCCCGGCGCGTCCGGGTCGGCGACCAGATAGACGATGTCGTACCGCGAGAAGTCGACCGTGTCGTCCGCCGCGGCGAGCGCGTCCCGCAGATACGCCGTGCGCTTCCCCGCGTCCCAGTCGCGCTGTATGGCGTACGCGGTGGACGTCCGCGGCATCCGGATCCACTCGCGCCGCATGTCCGGGCGCAGCGTGAAGCGGCCGTACGAGGCGCGCCGGAAGAAGTCGCTCGTGGCGGGGAAGTGGTCGGCGGCCAGCTCGTCGGTGCCGATCAGCGGAGGGGAGTCGGGGAAGGACAGGAAGATCATGACCGCGTTCAGGGAGCGGGAGGGCTTCGGGTAGGAGCCGTTCCAGGTGTCCAGGCCCAGGGAGTGATGGGCGGCGGTACGCGGCAGGGCGCAGGGACCGGCCGCGGGCGCGCCCACGGCGGGGCCCGCCACGAGCCCGGTCGCGGCGAGCGCCACGAGGGAGGTGAAGGCCGCCGCGGAGGCGCGCAGCCGCGGACGTTCCACTCCGTCGGGTGTCTGCTGACCCCTCACGTAGACCTCCGGCTCCGGATTGCGGGATACCCCACCCACCTTGTGACGGTTTGAGGTGTTTCGCACTTTTCCGCTGCCCCAGTCGGGTGAGCCCGCGACACGGGGTCGACGCGACACGAGCGCGCAACGGCTCACGGAACGTCACAATCGGTCAGGCCGCCGCCGTCCCGCGTCAGACCCGCGCAGAAACGATCGGCCGGATGGGCGCGGCGGCGCGCCTCAAGGCTCCGCGGAGCGGGAGGGCGCCCATGAAGCTGGAATGACCCCCGGGGCAGCCCCTATGATCGGCACACTTTCCTTGGCCGACCCCATCCCGACCCATCCCGACCACATCTGTACGGCCCAACTGCACTACGGGAGCGAGCGGTGAGCGGAACCCCCGAAGGACCGGTGCACGCCCAGCTCTCGCCCGCACGGGAGCCCGTGCCCCCGATCACGGAGCGTGATCACGACCTCGCGGTCGACGCCGAACTCCGCGACTACCGGGCCGCCTTCCGGGCCTCCCAGCTCGCCATGGCCGTGGTGGACCAGAACGGCCTGGTCGTCTCCGCCAACGACGCGCTCGGCACCCTCCTCGGCACCGAGTCCGGCGCGCTCACCGAGCAGGCCGCCGCCGACCTCGTCGACCTCACCTCCGACGGCCGCACCCGGCACGCGTACCGCGAGGTGCTGCGCGGTCGGCGCTCCCGCTTCCGCTGCACGCGCCGGCTCAAGCACCCCGACGGGCGCTCGCTCTGGGCCGAGGTCACCGTCTCCCCCGTGCCCGGCAGCCGCCGCGTCCTCCTCTCGATCGCGGACATCAGCGACCGGCGCGAACTGCAGGCGCGGCTCCGCCACCTCCAGATGCACGATCCGGTGACCCGGCTGCCCAACCGCACGCTGTTCTTCGAGCGGCTCTCAGCGGCCCTGGAGACGGCCTCGCAGGAGGAGGAGAGCCCGGACATCCGATCGTCCTACGAGTCGTACGAGTCGTACGGGCATGGCGGAACAGGGCGGATCGGTCTCTGCTACCTCGATCTCGACGGCTTCAAGGCGGTCAACGACACGCTGGGGCACCGGATCGGGGACAGGCTTCTCGCCGCCGTGGCCGCCCGCCTGACGGAGTGTGCGGACAGCGACGGGTACACCAGGAGCGGCGGACACCTGGTGGCGCGGCTCGGCGGCGACGAGTTCGCGATCCTCGTCGAGGACTCCACGGGGACCGAGCAGCTCGCGGACCTGGCGCAGTCCGTCCTCTGCGCGCTCCAGCGGCCCTTCGACCTGGCGGGACAGCGGCTCTCGGTCTCGGCCTCGATCGGGGTCGTGGAGCGCGGCGCCCGCGGGACGACCGCCACGGGGCTGATGCAGGCCGCGGACACCACGCTGTACTGGGCGAAGGCCGACGGCAAGGCACGCTGGACCCTGTTCGACCCCGAGCGCAACGCCCACCGGATGACACGGCAGGCGCTCTCCTCCACGCTCCGGCCGGCAGTGGAGCGCGGCGAGTTCGCGCTGGAGTACCAGCCGTTGGTGGGGCTCGCGGACGGGGCGGTGCACGGCGTCGAGGCGCTGGTGCGCTGGAACCACCCGCAGTTCGGCACGCTCGCGCCGAATCGGTTCATCGGTATCGCCGAGGAGGACGGCTCGATCGTCGACCTCGGGCGGTGGGTGCTGCGCACGGCATGCCGGCAGGCCCGGCAGTGGCAGCAGGACCATCCGCGCGAGCGTCCGCTGTTCGTGAGCGTCAACGTGGCCGTACGACAGGTCTGGGACTCGGACCTGGTCGCGGACGTGGCGGGCATCCTGGCGGAGACCGGCCTCGCGCCGCATCTGCTCCAGCTGGAGCTGACCGAGTCCGCGGTGATGGGCTCGGCGGGCCGGCCGCTCCAGGCGCTCCAGGCGCTGAGCGACATGGGCGTGCGGATCGCGATCGACGACTTCGGTACGGGCTATTCGAACCTGGCGTATCTGAGCCGGCTGCCCGTCTCGGTCCTCAAGCTGGACGGCTCGTTCGTCCGCGGCTTCCAGGACGAGGCGCACGCCAACCCGGCGGACGAGCTGATCGTGGAGGCCCTGGTGCAGCTCGCCCACCGGCTGGGCCTGACGGTCACCGCCGAGTGCGTGGAGACCTCGGGCCAGGCGACCCGGCTGCGGCGCATCGGCTGCGACACGGGCCAGGGCTGGCTGTACTCGCGCGCGGTGGCCCCGGACCGCATCGCGGAGCTGATCGGGTCCGCGCCGCTGCCCGTCTGAAGCCGTACGTGACGGCATGGAACTGCCCCCGGCCGGGAGGGACATCCCGGGCGGGGGCAGTGGTCATGTCAGCGGGGATCCGCGAGGGGTCGGTGAGGGATCAGCAGGCGCCCTGGTCCTTCCAGACGCCCCACTCGCCGGTCGTGCCGGGCTCCTCGTTCTGGGTCCACCACTGGGCCTTCCAGGTACGGCCCTTGTGGGAGACGAGCGAGCCGCCGGTGTAGACCGAGCCGGCCACGTACGCCGGGGTGGTGCAGCCGGTGGGCGGCGTCGTGGTCTGGGTCGGCGTCGGCGTCGGCGTCGGGCCCGTGGTCGGCGTGGTGGCCGTCGGCGTGGGCGTGGGCTGGGTCGGGGAAGAACCGACCGCGGTCACGATCTGGTTGAAGAGCGTGGTGTTGGTGTCCAGACCGAGGAGCGAGTACATCATCGCGCCGGCCAGGCCGCGCTGGTGGGCGTAGTCGGCGCGGGCCTGGATGGTCCGCTGGTCGAGGCCGGTGAAGAACTCGCCGTCCTTGTAGAAGTAGGCCGACTTCGCCTGGTCGTCCCAGAAGGTCGTGGCCGGGTTGTCGACGATGCCGCCGAGCTCCTTGTAGTGCGCGATGCCCGCCTGCTGGCTGACCGGGCGGGCCGCCGACGCGCCGGTGGCCGGCTGTGCGAGGCCGTTCTTCGTCCCCGCCGGAACGCCCTTCCAGCCGCGGTAGTAGAACTCGTAGCCCAGCGTCAGCTTGTTCGCCGGGAAGCCGCCCGCGATGCCGTAGGCCGGCTTGCCGTCGATCCAGGCGTCGATCGCGTTGTCGATCGAGTACTTCTCGGTGCCCGGCTTGATCGGGTCGGTCGGGTCGTCGGCGCCGGAGTACAGCGGGGACTGGTGGTACGTCGGCCCGTCGCCGTCCCAGGCGCCGTGCATGTCGTACGTCATGATGTTCGCGTAGTCGAGGTACGCGCCGATCTTGTCCGTCTCGATGTGCTTGATCTTGTCCTGGCCGGCCGGGAGGGCCGCGGTGAGCAGGTACTTCTTGCCGCCGTTCGCCGCGCCGTACGCGTCGAGCTGCTTGCGGAACTCGGCGAGGAGCAGCGTGAAGTTGGCCTTGTCCTCGGGGCCGTAGTGGTTGCCGAGGTGGCCGTCGGGCGAGCCCGGGTACTCCCAGTCGATGTCGATGCCGTCGAAGATCCCGGCCGCCGTGCCCGGACCGCCGTAACCGCCCTCGACCGGCAGGTCGCCGGCGATGTACTGCTTGACGCAGGACGCCACGAACTTCTTGCGGCTGGCGTCCGTCTTGGCCGCGTCGTGGAAGTACTTCGAGTAGGTCCAGCCGCCGAGCGAGATGTTGATCTTCAGGTGGGGGTGCTTCGCCTTCAGCTCCTTGAACTGGTTGAAGACGCCCACGATCGGCTGGTCCCACTTGTCGGCCACGCCGTCGACGCTGTCCGCGGCGGAGAAGGAGCGCTGGTAGTCGGCGTACGAATCGCCCGCGCCGTCACCGGCGTTCGGGTTCGCGTCGTCACCGGCCGCCTTGTTGGCCTCGAAGCAGGTGAGCTCGGTCGGGTGGATGTTCCCGAACGAGTAGTTGATGACGTCCAGTTTGGCCGCGATGCCCCGCGTGTCGAGGTGCTTGGGGTAGAAGGCGTTCCCGTACACGCTCCACTGGTCGTAGTACGCGATCTTGACGCCGCCGGTCGAGGCGGTGGTGGCGGCGCCGGCCGCCTGGGCGGAGCCGAGGCCGACGGTCGCGGCGAGCGCGCCGGCGGCGAGGGCCGAGCTGACGAGCGCGGCGATCAAGGGCTTGCGGGGGTGCACGGTGCGGCCTCCGAGGGGGTACGAGGGGTGCGCGGTACAGCAGTTGGAGCAGTGATAGCCGCCGCGTGAACAGCGCGTCAATGGTCTGAACCAGATTGAGGACTAGACCAATTCGAGCGGGAAAGCCCTTGTCAGAAGCGTGCGCCGGCAAACGGAACCGCCCGCCACCACAGGTGACGAGCGGTTTAAGGTTCACTTAGGGATGACGGAGGCGGTCCTTCCGGGCCGAACCAACCGCCCCCCGAAACCGAGGTTCTACTCCGCCGGAACGACCTCGTCCGGCATCCCGTACGCGTCCGCGATCAACGCGTAGCTCCGCAGCCGGGCATCGCCGCCGTGGGCGTTGGCCGTGATCATCAGCTCGTCGGCGCCGGTCCGCTTGCGGAGATCGTCCAGACCTGTCCGTACCTCGTCCGCCGTGCCGTACTGGATGTTCGCCAGCCAGCTGTCGACGAAGTCCCGCTCCGTCGGGCTGAAGGGGTACGCCTCCGCCTCCTCCGGGGTCGGGATCAGACCCGGCCGGCCGGTGCGCAGGCGGAGCATCGACAGCGCGCCCGTGAGGACCTGGCGGCGGGCCTCCTTCGGGTCCTCGTGGGCGAGCGCCGCCACGCCGATGAGCGCGTAGGGCGCGTCGAGGACCCGCGAGGGGCGGAAGGAGTCCCGGTAGAGGTCGAGCGCGGGGATCGTGTTCTGCGCCGAGAAGTGGTGCGCGAAGGCGAACGGCAGGCCGAGCATCCCGGCCAGGCGTGCGCTGAAGCCGGAGGAGCCGAGCAGCCAGATCGGCGGCCTGGCGGAAGGCCCCTGGACCGGACCGGGCACGGCGTGGATCCGCGCGTACGGATGGCCGTCCGGGAAGTCGTCGTCGAGGAAACGGATCAGCTCGGTGAGCTGCTGGGGGAAGTCGTCCGCGCCCTCTCCCAGCGTCTGCGTCCGGCGCAGGGCGGCGGCCGTGGCGCCGTCCGTGCCGGGCGCGCGGCCGAGTCCGAGGTCGACCCGGCCCGGAGCGAACGCCTCCAGCGTGCCGAACTGCTCGGCGATGACCAGCGGGGCGTGGTTGGGCAGCATGACACCGCCCGAGCCGAGCCGGATGCGGCGGGTGTGGGCGGCGAGGTGGGCCAGGATCACAGCCGGCGAGGAGGAGGCGACACCGGGCATGGAGTGGTGCTCGGCCACCCAGTGGCGGTGGTAGCCGCGCCGTTCGGCGAGCTTGCTGATCTCGACGCTGGTGGCCAGCGCCTGGCTGGCGGTCCTGCCGCTGCCGACGGTCACCAGGTCCAGTACCGACAGCGGTACGGGCGAGTCCCCGTGTGCCGTGCCCCGAATCGCGTCGCTCACCGTTGATGACCCTTCTGCCCGCAGACGTACGTACGGAGCGGTAGAACAGGAGGGTGTCTCCGGTTATTCCGCGAAGTCGGAGGAATGACCTGGTCGGCTTCGGGTAGCCGGGCGCCCATGCCTCGAACAACGCAACAGATACGGCGGCGGACGCTGCTGTGGGGGACGGCCGCCGCGGCGGCCGGCGCGGCCGGCTGCGCCCGCGTCGCCTCGGGCGACGCGCTCGGCCGTCTCAGATCCCAGGGCACCGTCCGCCTCGGCATCGCGGGCGAGGTGCCGTACGGCTACGTCGACGAGCAGGGCGCCTTCACCGGTGAGGCGCCCGAGCTCGCGCGGGTGATCTTCGGGCGCCTCGGCATCGAGAACGTCCAGCCCGTGGCCACCGACTTCGCCTCGCTCATCCCCGGCCTGAACTCCCAGCAGTTCGACGTCGTCTCGGCCGGGATGTACATCAACAAGGAGCGCTGCGCGCAGGTCCTCTTCGCCGACCCCGAGTACCAGATGCTGGACTCCTTCATCGTCCGCAAGGGGAACCCGAAGAAGCTCCGCTCGTACGAGGACGTGGTGCGGACGAAGGCCCGCTTCGCGACCGGCGGCGGATGGGCCCAGCTGGGTCACGCCGTGGCCGCCGGCTACCCGGAGAAGGACATCGTGGTCCTCCAGGACCAGGTCGCCGGGTTGAACGCGGTCGAGTCCGGCCGCGTCGACGTCTTCGCCGGCACCGCCCTGACCGCGCGCGCGGTCGTCCGCAAGTCCCCCAGGACCGAGGCCACCGAGCCGTTCGCCGCCGTCGTCGACGGCGAGAAGACGATCGACGGCGGCGCCTTCGCCTTCCGTCCCACCGACACCGCGCTGCGGGACGCCTTCAACACCGAGCTGCACAGGATGAAGAAGAGCGGCGAGCTCTTCCGGATCATGCGGCGCTTCGGCTTCACCGAGGCCGAGATGACCACGCTGACCGCCGAGGAGCTGTGCCGATGACCGCGGGACTCTGGCAGAACTGGGTCCTGCCCGGCATCTGGATCACCATCCAGCTCCTGATCGCCTCCACCGCGCTCGCCGCCCTGGTCGCCTTCACCGTCGGCACCGCCCGTACCCACCGCTCCCGCGCCGTCCGCTTCCTGGCCGGGTTCTACACCGAGGTCTTCCGCGGCACCTCCGCGCTGATCCTCATGTTCTGGCTCTTCTTCGTCCTGCCGGCCCTGGTGGGCTGGCAGCTCGTCCCGATGTGGGCGGCGATCCTCGCGCTTGGCCTCTCCTACGGCGCGTACGGCGCCGAGATCGTGCGCGGCGGCCTGAACGCCGTACCGAAGGCGCAGCGCGAGGCGGGGGTCGCGCTCAGCCTCACGCCCTGGCAGCGGCTGCGGCTCGTGCTGCTCCCGCAGGCCGTGCCCGAGATGATCCCGTCCTTCTGCAACCTCCTGATCGAGCTACTCAAGGGCACCGCGCTGGTCTCGCTGCTGGGCGTCGGCGACGTGTCCTTCGCCGCGTACCTGGTGCGGCTCGCGACCCAGGAGAGCGGGGCGATCTACACCGTGACGCTGGTCGTCTACTTCCTGATCGCCCTGGTGATCACCCGCTCGATGAAGGCGCTGGAGCGCCGCGGCAAGGCGAACCTGGGGGTGGTGGCCAAGTGAACTGGGACTGGTCCGCGGTGGTGGACTTCATGCCGCGCTTCTGGGACGGGCTCCTCGTCACCCTTCAGGTGCTGGTGCTCGGCTCCCTGCTCTCCTTCACGCTGGGTCTGGTGTGGGCGCTGGGCTTCCGCGCCCCGAGCCGCTTCGTCCGGTGGCCGGTGCACGCCGTCACCGAGTTCGTCCGTACGACTCCGCTGCTCGTGCAGCTCTTCTTCCTCTTCTTCGTCCTGCCGGAGTGGGGCGTGCAGTTCTCCGCCCTGACCACCGGCACGCTCGCGATCGGCCTGCACTACTCGACGTACACCGCGCAGGTCTACCGGGCGGGCATCGACGCCGTACCGGCGGGACAGTGGGAGGCGGCGACGGCGCTCAGCCTGCCGCGCCACCGGACCTGGCTGACGGTGATCCTGCCGCAGGCCCTGCGCCGGATCGCGCCCGCGCTCGGCAACTACGTCATCGCGATGCTGAAGGACACCCCGCTGTTGGCCGGAATCAGTGTGCTGGAGCTCCTCCAGCAGTCCCGGCTGGAGTCGGCGGCCACCTTCCAGTACACCGAGCCGCTCACCGTGGTCGGTGTGGCCTTCGTCCTGATCGCCTATCCCGCTTCCCTGCTCGTCCGTTCCCTGGAGCGCCGCCTTGTCTGAAGAACTGATCCGATTCGAGAACGTCACCAAGCGCTTCGGGGCCAACACCGTCCTCGACGATCTCTGCTTCTCGGTGCGCGCGGGGCAGCACGTCACTCTGATCGGACCCTCCGGTTCCGGCAAGACGACGATCCTGCGGCTCCTTATGACCTTGGAGAAGCCGGACGCGGGGACCATCAGCGTCAACGGCGGAAAGCTGCACCCGGCGGACGAGAAGCACCGGCGTGAGGTCCGCAAGAAGATCGGGATGGTCTTCCAGCACTTCAACCTCTTCCCCCACATGTCCGTCCTGCGCAACATCACCGAGGCGCCGATACGGGTCCTCGGGAAGAGCCGCGAGGAGGCCGAGGCGCGCGGTCGCGAGCTGCTCGACATGGTCGGTCTGGCCGACAAGTACGAGGCCAGACCGGCACAGCTGTCCGGCGGACAGCAGCAGCGGGTGGCCATCGCGCGGGCGCTGGCGATGGAGCCGAAGGTGCTGCTGCTGGACGAGGTGACCTCGGCGCTCGACCCGGAGCTGGTGGCGGGAGTGCTGGATCTGCTGCGGGAGATCGCCAGGACGACGGACATCACCATGATCTGTGTGACGCACGAGATGAACTTCGCCCGGGACATCTCGGACAAGGTCCTGATGTTCGACGCGGGTAAGGTGATCGAGTCCGGTTCTCCGGAAAAAATCTTCTCGGCCGCCGAGCATCCGCGTACGCGCGAGTTCCTGGGAGCGGTCCTCTGACCTCAGGCTCTACGAGGGAGTTGTGACCTTGGCATATGCCAGGGTGGTGCGCCCCAGCGTACGCCGCTGGGGCGCCGCATCATTCTCGCCAACAGCCGCCCCGAAAAGGGAGTTTGACGGCTATCGTGGTACGGAAGCTTGCGGTCACAACCTGGTAGGGGGAAACCGTGGCGCTGAAGCCCGAGCCCACCGCGCCGTTCCACTCGGTGCAATACGCCCTGCGCGTCCTCGAGACGGTCTCACGGCACGGTGGCGGGGTGACGGACGTCCAGATCGCGCGTGAGACCGGTCTGCCCGTCGCCCACCTGTCCTCTCTGCTGCTGATGCTCCGCCGCGAGGGGTACGTCGAGCAGGTCGCCGACGGCGCCTATGTGATCGGCGACTCCCTGATCCTCCTCGGCTCCGGTCTGACCCGCCGCGAAGCTCTGGAGGGCAAGCTCCAGGAGACGCTCACCGAGCTGCGCGACTCCGTCGGCGCGGCGGTCTACATCAGCCGGTACATCGACGGCGAGGTGAAGATCACCCAGTTCGCCGACGGCCCGCGCACGCCCAAGGTCAACGAGTGGGTGGACTTCCGCTCGGCCGCCCACGCCAGCGCGGTCGGCAAGTGCCTGCTGACCCAGCTGGACCAGAACGGCCGCCGGGACCACCTCTCGCGCCACAAGATCGCCCGGCTGACGTCCCGGACGATCACCAACGAGAAGGTGCTCTTCTCCAAGCTGGACAGCCAGCCGCCGACCGTCCCGGTGCTCGACCTGCAGGAGTACGCCGTGGGCACGGTCTGCGCGGCGGTGCCGCTGACGGCCGGCGCGGCCGTGGGCTGCCTGGCGCTCTCCCTCCCGATCGAGCACGCCCACCGACTGCGCTCGGCGGCCGACACGCTCAACCGCAGGGCCGCGCCGGTGGTGCTCTCGCTGGCGATCTGAGCTGGTCAGGGGTGTGATCCGGCCCTCTGGGGCGGTGGTCGGAAGCACCCCCGAGGACCAGGTAGTATTTTCTCTGTCAGCAGGCGCCGCTAGCTCAGTTGGTTAGAGCAGCTGACTCTTAATCAGCGGGTCCGGGGTTCGAGTCCCTGGCGGCGCACAGACGGAAGAAGCCCCTCGCGCAGGCGGGGGGCTTCTTCGTGCTTCCTCGACTGCCCCCATCAGGCGCGCAGGTAGGTGAGAACCGCGAGGACGCGGCGGTGGGTGTCCTCGGCGGGCGGCAGGTCCAGCTTTCCCAGGATGTTGCCGATGTGCTTGCCGACGGCCGCCTCGGTGACGACCAGCCGGCGGGCGATCTCCCCGTTCGAATGCCCCTCGGCGACCAGCGCCAGGACCTCGCGCTCGCGGGGGGTCAGCGCCTCCAGCGGGTCGCGACGGCGGCGCAGCAGCTGCCGTACGACCTCGGGGTCCACGACCGTGCCGCCGTCCGCGACCCGGGTGAGGGCGTCGAGGAACTCCTCGACCTGGCCGACCCGGTCCTTGAGGAGGTAGCCCACCCCGGTGCCGTCGCCCGCGTCCAGCAGGTCGGCGGCGTAGGTCCGCTGCACGTACTGGCTCAGGACGAGGACCGGCAGCCGGGGGCGGTCGGCGCGCAGGGCGACCGCGGCGCGCAGCCCCTCGTCCTGGAAGCCGGGAGGCATCCGGACGTCGGTGACGACGATGTCCGGGTCGTGCTCGGTGACGGCCGCGCGCAGGCCGTCGGCGTCGCCGACCGCGGCGACGACCTCGTGGCCGAAGCGGGCGAGGAGCCCGATCAGCCCTTCGCGGAGGAGGACGCTGTCCTCGGCGAGGACGACGCGGAGGGGGCGGGCAGCGGTCGGCACGGGATCTCCACTCGTAGGACGGTCGGCCCACCCGTCGGGCTGATGATCGTCAGTGTGCCATCGAGCACGGCGATCCGGTCGGCCAGTCCGGTCAGACCGGAGCCGGCGGCCGGGTCGGCGCCGCCGCCGCCGTTGTCGTACACCTCGATCCGCAGTGTCCGGTTCTCGCACCGGGCGGTGATCCGGGCCTGGGTGGCGCCGCTGTGCTTGCCGATGTTGGCGAGGGCCTCGCAGACGACGAAGTAGCCGGCGCTCTCCACGGCCGCGGGGAGGCGTGGCAGGTCGAGGTCGGTGGCGACGGGGACGGCGGAGCGGTCGGCGGCGTCGGCGAGCGCGGCACCGAGGCCGTAGTCGGCGAGGACCTGCGGATGGATGCCGTGGATGAGCTCGCGCAGCTCGGTGAGGACGCGACCGGCCTCGGCGTGGGCCTGGGTCAGCTGGTCGGCGAGCGCCCCGGACGGGGCGTCGAGCCGGGCGATCCCCAGGGCCATGGTGAGGGCGACCAGGCGCTGCTGGGCGCCGTCGTGAAGGTCGCGCTCGATCCGGCGGCGCTCGGCCTCGAAGGCGTCGACGAGCCGGGCGCGGGAAGCGGTGACCTCGCCGATCCGGTCCCGGAGCTCGGCCTCGCGGGGAGCGAGGAGCGCCCGGGTGAGCGCGGCGCGGGCGCCAGCGAGGGCGGCGAGGGGGTGGAGGAGGGCGAGGAGCAGGACGACACCGAGGGCGGCGGCCGCGAAGGCCGCCGGATACGTCGTGACCAGCGGCCCCTTGGCGACCCGGACCTCCTCGCCGTCCAGGGCCAGCTGGACGGGGGCGGCCATCAGAAGGGCGGGCAGGCCGAGGGCGACCGCGAGGACGATCAGGTCGAGCGGCCACAGAACGGTGGCGTGCAGGACGGCGTACGCGAGCTCCCGCCAGGTGGCCTGTTCCCGGGCCCGTACGCGGAGCCAGGCGGCCAGGCCGGGGGCGTCGGGGACACGGTGCGGATCGGCGGCGGGGTCGAGGTCGACGAGCCGGAGCCGGCGGCGCTCGATGCCGCCGAGGGCGATCCCGGCGAGGAGGAGGAGCGGGAGCCCGACGAGTACGAAGGAGAACACGACGAGCAGGAGCAGCACGAGGAGGGCGGGGGCGCCGGTGACGACCCCGCTCGCCAGATATCCGGCGGACCGCCAGGGCCAGGCGGTACGGAGGAATCGGGGCCGGGTCAGGGCCTGCCAGGGGGTTCGAGGCGGCTGCATGTGCCTCACGGTAGGCGGCGGTCGGTGGGCGGGGCCATCGTGGTGGGGGGCGTCCCGAAGGTAGGGCTGGGCCTACCTTCGGGGCGGGGGAAGCGGTCATGCGTCGGGGGGTGTCGACGCGTGCCGGTCGGGAGGCAGGGTGTGCCGCCGAGGCTCAGGCCGCACGTCCGGTCGGAGGCTCGGGGCGGGCCTCCGACCGGAGGCCCGGGTCGTACGTCTGCCCGAGGCTCGGGCCGTGCCGCCCGCCGGAGGCTCAGGCCGTATCGCCGGCCCGGGACGAGGGCCGCACGTCCGGCCGGACGCTCGGGTCGGGCCTCCGGCCGGGCGGACACCTGTTTCACGGGTCGTCAGGGGCTCCGCGGCAGCGTGGCGTTCAGACCGACTCGGTGGCCGCGGTCTTCACCAGCGCGGTGACCTTCACGGGTTCCGTGTCGGCCGAGCTGTGCCGTGCGGCCCAGGAATCCAGGGCCGTACGGCAGGCGTGGTCGAGGTGGTGCAGGCCGGACGTGTCCAGCTCGATCGGCCGGTCCTGAGGCAGCGCCTCCAGGCTGTCGAGTATTTTCGGCAGCCGCAGGAAGGTCGCGTTGCCCGACAGATGCGCCTGGACGGGGCCGGCGCCCTTGTCGATGACCTCCAGCTTGATGTGCGACGTCTCCCAGGCCGTCTTGATGACGGACAGGGCCAGACCGATCAGCACGCCTTCGAACATGTTGACCACGACGATCGCCACGGCGGTGACGACCAGGATCAGCGCCTCGCCGCGGTGCGCCCGCCACAGCGAGGTGACCCCTCGGAACGGGATCAGCTTCCAGCCCGCGTGGACCAGGATTCCGGCGAGCGCGGGCAGCGGGATCAGCGCGAGGGCCGCGGGGAGCAGCGCCGCGAACAGCAGCAGCCACACGCCGTGCAGGACCCGGGACGCCTTGGTCCTGGCGCCCGCCGCCACGTTGGCGGAGCTGCGGACGATGACCGCGGTCATCGGCAGGGCGCCGAGGACACCGCAGAGCGCGTTGCCCGCGCCCTGCGCCATGAGTTCCTTGTCGTACCGGGTGCGCGGGCCGTCGTGCAGACGGTCCACGGCGGCCGCGCTGAACAGGCTCTCGGCGGAGGCGATCAGGGTGAAGGCGAGGATCGTGCCGATGAGGGCCGGGGAGCCCAGGCCACCGAGGGCGTCGGCGCCGGGCAGCTGCAGGGAGTCGATCAGACCGTTCACTTCGACGGTGGCCACCGGCAGGCCGAACGCCCAGGTGACCACCGTCGCCACTATCACCGCGACGAGCGCGCCCGGCACGGTCCGGACCTTCTTCGGCAGCTTGGTCCACCCCAGCATCACGGCGATGGTTCCCGCGCCTATCGCCAGCGACGCCAGCGCCCCGGGGCTGCCGATCGCGTCGACGGCGGCCCCCGGCAGACCCAGGATCTTGTCGATCCCGGAGGCGGGAGCCTTCAGCCCGGCCGCCGCGTACAGCTGACCGGCGATGATCACCAGGCCGATGCCGGCGAGCATTCCCTCGACGACCGAGACGGAGATCGCGCGGAACCAGCGCCCCAGCTTCAGGGCGCCCATGAGGAGCTGGAGCAGTCCGGCGGCAAGGACGATCACCCCGAGGGCGGGGAGCCCGAACTCGGTGACCGCCTCGAAGACCAGCACGGTCAGACCGGCGGCCGGTCCGGACACCTGAAGGCTGCTGCCCGGCATCAGACCGGTGACGATGCCGCCCACGATGCCGGTGACCAGGCCGAGTTCGGCGGGGACACCGGAGGCGACGGCGACGCCCACGCACAGCGGCAGGGCGACCAGGAAGACCACGAGCGAGGCGGCGAAGTCCTGCCTGAGGTGAGGGAACTTACTCATGCTTCCCTCCCTCACAGCGCTTCGAAGGTGTCGGTGTCCGCGCGGTGCTCGCGCACGGCGCCGGTGTGGACCTCGTAGTACCAGCCGTGCAGCCGGAGTCGGCCGGATTCCAGCCGCTTCTCGACGCAGGGGTACGAGCGCAGCCGCAGCAGCTGCGTGAGGACGTGGTGCTGCACGGCCTCCGCGACCGTCGGGTCGGCCGGGTCGGAGCACTTGGGCGCCTCGGCGGCGTGCGCGAGCCAGTCGCGTACGGCCGGGACGGTGTTCAGGTCGTCGCCGCGCACCACCGCGCCCACGGCGCCGCAGTGCGAGTGGCCGCAGACCACGATGTGCTCGACACCGAGGACCTCCACGGCGTACTCGATGGTGGCCGCCTCTCCGGTGGGGGTGCCGGAGCCGTACGGCGGGACGATGTTGCCCGCGGTGCGCAGCTCGAAGAGCTGGCCGGGGCGGGCGCCGGTGATCAGGGCGGGTACGACCCTGGAGTCGGCGCAGGTGATGAAGAGGACCTCGGGGGACTGGCCTTCGGCCAGCTTGGCGAACTCCTCAGGGCGCTGTCCGAACATGCGGGCGTTGTCGATGAGGGGCTGCATGGCGTGGTGATTCCTCCTGGCGCGTCGTGGGGACGCGTCGGTTTCTGTGGGGCAGATGTGCTGTGTGGGGGGCTGCTCCACCGATCAGCAGCGGAACACCTGGAGCACGGCCGGAGCGTGTGCTCTGAAGGATCTCGACGTGCGGGGGTGCGGGGAGCCGGAAGCGGCGGACGCGGGCGCTACGGAGGTGTCGTACGCCGGCGAAGGCCGCTCGGATATCCCGGGGCTGTCGGTGGCCCGCGACCGGTCGCGGGCGCGCAGGGGGCCGGTCGGGTCCCCTGGCCGGCCGGCGTCGCGGCAGGTGACGATCTCGTCGCGCGACGCCTCGGCCGTGGGCTCGACGGCGGGTTGAGCCTTGGCCACGGCATGACGTGCCGTATGCGCATATGCGAAGGGCGCCGTGGACACAAGAAGCTGGAAGGCGACCAGGAGGGCGGCGAGGAGCGGGAACACGGTTCCGGCCGTCGCACCTCGGTGCATGCGCCTCCCTCCCGCGATTCAGAATCCCTGGCGCAGACCAACAGTTGGTCAACGAACAGTCAAGGATGACGATAACTCGGCAAAGTCGTTTGCAGGGTTAACCGAACGTTACGAGCCGAAGAGCGCCCGAAAACCTAGGTTCTCGGCGTGGCGGCGCTTCCCCCGACGGTGGCGGAGGGCGGCCATGGACGGCCGTGTGCGGCGTACTGATCGCGCAGAGCCGACAGGCCCTGGAGGGTCAGACGCTCGTACGGGGCTCCCGGGGACGGGCGCCACCAGACCGGGTCCTCGCAGAGGAAGGACTCCCCGCGCAGGGCGGCGCGGTGGATCTTGTTCGTGGCCGTCAGAGGGAGTTCCGGGACCAGGCGGACGAAACGCGGGGGCATCTTCGTCCCGAGGTCGGGCTGCGCGGCGAGGAAGTCCTCGAAGGCGGCCGGGTCGAAGGCGGCGCTCTCGCGCAGGGCGATCGCCGTCATCACCTGGTCCCCCGCGGCCGGGTCGGGTATCGCGTAGACGGCGACACCCGCCGCACGGTCCCAGCGGGACAGGATCCGCTCGATCACGGCGGCGGCGAGGTTCTCGCTGTCGACCCGCAGCCGGTCGTCGTCGCGCCCCGCGAAGTACAGGAAGCCGTCGGCGTCCCGGTAGAAGAGGTCGCCGGTCCAGTACCAGCCTCCCCGCAGCCGCGCGGCCTCCGCCTCGGGGTTGCGCCAGTAGCCCTCGAAGGGGTTACGGCCGCGGTTGACCAGTTCGCCGATCGCCGCGGAGGCGTTGAGCAGCCGGCCGGAGGGCGCGAGGACGGCGCGCGCGCACTCCTCGCCGGTCGCCGGGTCCACCACCGCGAGGTCGTCCCCCGGTGCGGCCCGCCCGATGGCCCCGGTCGGGGTGTCCGGTGTCCGCCGGATCGCGGCGCCGCCCTCGGAGGAGCCGTATCCCTCCACGAGCCGGACCCCGAACCGCTCCTCGAAGCGGGCCGCGTCCACCGCCCCCGCCTCCGTACCGAAGCCGAGGCGCAGCCGGTGCTCGCGGTCGTCGGGTCGCGACGGTGTGGCGAGCAGGTACTGCACCGCCCGTCCCACGTAGGTGAAGTACGTCGCGCCGAACTCCCGTACGTCCGGCAGGAAGCGGGAGGCCGAGAACCGGTCGCGCAGCGCCACGCCCGCCCCGGCGGCGAGCGCCGGGGCCCAGTCCGCGATGACCGCGTTGCCGTGGAACATCGGCATGCAGACGTAGTGCACATCCTCGGGCCGTATCCCGAAGTGGGCGACGAGCGAGGCGCCCGCGGCCGCGAGGCGGCCCTGACTGCAGATCGCCGCCTTGGGCGCGCCGGTCGAGCCGGAGGTGAAGTAGAGGAGCAGCCGGCTGTCGGGGCGCACCGGGCGGGCCACGGACTCGCCCGGCTTCGCGCCCTCGAAGGGGGCCAGGAGTGTCCGGTACGCGTCGGTGTCGGTCACCAGCACCCGTACGCCCGGCAGGGGGAGCCCGTCGAGCAGGGGAAGGTACGCGCGCTGGGTGACCAGGACACGGCAGTCGGTGTGGACGATGTCGCGGGCCAGTTCGGCGCCGCGGCGGGTGGGGTTGATGCCGGCGACGGCGGCCCCGGCGAGGGCCGCCGCGCTCAGCCAGAGCGGGAACTCCGGCGTGTTGTCGAGGAGCACCCCGAGGTGCGGCTCGGCACCCCGGGGCAGCAGATCGACGAGCAGTGCGGCCCGTGCGGCGGCTCCCGCGGCGACCTCGTGATGGGTGAGGACGGCCCTGTGGCTCCTCAGCCCGACCCGGTGATCGCCCCACTGACGCTGCACGAGCTCCGCCACGGTCATACGGCGGAAGATAGCTGACCGTTCGTCAGAACTGAACGTCCGAGCAGGCGTAGAAGGCGTTCGCGGTGTCCGCGATCGTCCACACCGCCAGGATCAGGTGCCGACCGGTCTTGCCCGCCGGGATGGTCCCGGAGTGCGAGAGCGTGGCCGGCGGTTGCTGGCTGTTGTACGGAACGGTGAGGAAGGGCTGCGGATCGAGGGCGGCCCGCGTGAGCTTCTGGGTGCCGTTCCAGCCGTTCTTGGTGATGTAGTACCGGAAGTCGGTGGTGCGGTGACGGGCGGTGAACTGCCAGCGGAAGCTGTAGCTCTGGCCCGCCGTGACCCTCGTGGTGGGCCAGGCGCCACCCCTCGGGTCGTCGAGCTGGGCGAACTGTGTGAGACCGGCGGAACAGATCTTTCCGTCGGCGGGTCCGGCGGCGGGGAAGCCCTTGAGGCCCTCGACGGACTGCGGCTCCCACTGGATGGATCCGCAGTTCGTCACGGTGCCGTTGGCGCAGAGCTTCTGGCGGCTGATCGGGGAGTCGGTGTAACCGTGACTGCTGGCACTGCTCGTGGCGAAGAGGGAGGCGCCGGCGACGCCGAGCGCCACCGCCGCCACGCCTATCTTTTTGCGCATGCTGTCGCTCCAGGTGAACGTGGGGGAGTTCGGTGAGCTGTGCCGCACGCGTGCGGTGGTACTTATTCCGGTCTAGACCAAGTATCACGGTAGGGCGGGAAGTTGAGCATGTCCATACCGGTCACGCGCCTTCCACGGGACCGTTGCGGCCGGTGTAGAACGCCACCGTCAGGTCCTTGACCAGCGACTTGCGCTCGTAGTCGTCCAGCTCGACCAGACCACGCGTGGTCAGCCGGTGGACCACGTCGTCCACCGCGTCCACGACGGCGGTCAGCACACTGTCCCGGTGCTTGGCGTCGATCGCGGCGATCCTGCGGCGCCGCATCGCCGCCGCGATCTCGGGGGCGTACTCGATACGGGTCGGCTGCGCCGAGAACACCTCGATCCCCACCGGGGCGCACTCCGCGGAGAGCATCCGGGTCAGCGCCTCGCCGACCGCCTCGGCGTCGCGCAGGGTCGGGGCGTCCTCGTGGAAGGCGTCGGCCGGGAGCTGGGACAGGACCCGGGCCATCGCCGCCTCGACCTGCTCGCGGAGGTACTCCTCGTGGCCGTCGACACCGAGCGCGGCACGGACGGTGTCCCGGATGCGCCAGACGACGAGGACGACGACGTCGAGGGCCGTGCCCTTGGCGTCCACCGCGGAGAGCGGTTCGCTGCGCCAGTGGCGGAGGCGGATGTCGACGCGGCGGCGCAGGAGGAGGGGGCTGACCCAGAGGAGACCGGTACGGCGGACGGTGCCGCGGTAGTCGCCGAAGAGGGTGAGGACCCAGGCGTAACCGACGCGGCCGCGACCGAGGCCGCCGAAGGCGAAGAGGGTGGCCAGCACGCCGAGGGCGAGCAGGGCCCACTGGCCGAGGTGGATGCCGTGGTACGGCCGCGGGGGCAGCCGCAGCATCCGGGCCGCGGCCTCGGGCACGGCCCCGGTCCACCACAGGACCGCCGCGCACCCCGCGAGCGCGAGGACGCCGCCGACGACTCCGATCCACCCGGGGAGGGCGGGGGCGGGGCGCTCGACGAGCTTGGGGTCGGCGGTGGGGGCGGGGCGGGAGGGCTCGGAGCGGGTGGGGGCGGGGATGACGGCCTTGGCGGGGACGGGCGGCGCCATGGCGATCGTGGCGGGCCCGCCGTCGTCGTCGGCCGGCTCGGGCTCGTCACGGAAGAGCAGGTGTACGGGGATGGACCCGGTGGTCTCGTTCCCGATCACGGTCCTCCGCCGCACGGCGACACGCGAGGGCTGGGGGTGGGCCTGGTCCTGGGCTTGCGCGGGTGCCTCGGCGGCCACGGGCACGGCGATGACCCCGACGCGCACCCCACTGCCCGGCCGAAGATCGTCCACCCGGCCGACTGCGGGACCCCCCGCCCCACCGGACATGTCCGACGCCTCTTGCCGGGCCACGTCGGCCGACTCGCGGGGGTGGCCGCCTGCGCTGCCGGGGGCGGTTGGTGCGGTGGAGGGGGGTGCCGAACCGGCCGGGGTGGTCGGCGCGGTGGAGGCAGTTGCCGAACCGGCCGGGGTGGTCGGCGCGGTGGAGGGAGTTGCCGAACCGGCCGGGGTGGTCGGCGCGGTGGAGGGGGGCGCCGAACCGGCCGGGGTGGTCGGTGCGGTGGAGGGAGTTGCCGAACCGGCCGGCGCGGTCGGCGCACCGCCGGGGACGGTTGCCGTGGCCGAGGGGGGTGCCGAACCGACCGGCGCCGTCGGCGCACCGCCCGGGGCGGGCTGCGCGCCGATGGCGGCTTCCGCTCGCCCGGGAGCCGCGACGGCTGAGGCGCCCCCGGCCGGGGGCGCCTCGGAGCCGGTCGGACCAGCACCCTGAGCGGGCGTCGCCGCGAGGCCGGAACCGACCGCGCCCGCCTGTCCGGGCTGGTCGCCCTTCCGTCCCTCGCGGGAGGCGGAGTCGGTGCCGTCGTCACCGCCCGGCGCGGCCGGACTCGGCGCGGAAGCCGAACCGGGGCGGCCCGCCGCGGGGGCGGACCCGGCCGCGCCCGCCTGGCCCGGCCGGTCATCCTTCTGTCGCTCGCCCGAGGCGGAGTCGGTGCCGACGGCCGCCCGGCCACCATCACCGACCTGTGCCGGCGGCGAGGAGGGAGACGCGCTCTGTGCGAGCGGGGGCGTGGCGCCCGTCGAGCCGGGGGCGGCTACGCCCTCGCCCGGAGGCGAGACCCCCGCGGCGACCGGCGCGGACCGCGCCGAGAGCGGGTCCGTTCCCAGCGGCGAGACCGAACCCTCCGGACCTGCGCCAGGTGACGGCGACACCCCGGCCGCGCTCCCGTCCGAAGCCGGAGCAACCGACCCGAGATCGCCTGCCCGTTCACCCGCTGCCGAGGCGGCCGACAAACCTTCCCGGCCCGCACCCTCGGCCGGAGCGACCGACCCGGGATCGCCGACCCGCTCACCCGGCGCTGAGGAGGGAGACGCGCTCTGCGCGAGTGGGGGTGTCGCACCCGTCGAGCCGGGGGCGGCAACGCCCCCCGCCGGAGGCGACACCCCCGCGGACCGCGCAAGGAGCGGGTCCGCTCCCAGCGGCGAGACCCCGCCCCCACCCCCGGCCGGAGCCGGAGCCGCCGCGTCCGAGGCGGCCGACGGACCAACCCCGGCCGGAGCCGGGGCCGCCGCGCCCGGGTCGCCCGTGGTCGGCGCCGAGGCGGTCGGCGGGGCTCCCCCGCCCTCGACCCCGGCGGCAGCCGGGCCCGGCGCCGAGGCGGTCGACGGGGCTCCTCCACCCTCGACCCCGGCGGCAGCCGGGGTCGGCCGCGAGGTGTCGGGGGTTCGCGGGGGCCTCGTTCTCGGCGTGCGCGTCTCGTCCGTCAGGCGGATCGCCGACCGGGCCGCGTCACGGCTCGCCGCCGCGCCCGAGTCGGGGGTTGGGGTCGAACGGGTCATGGGGTCCACCTCATGTTCTCGGGGTCATCGGAACAGGCGCCGCCAGGTCTCCGGGCCCGGGTAGCCGTCGGCCGCGCCGCCGCGCCATCCCTGTGCCCGCTGGAACGCCTCGACATTGCGACGGTCCGCCTCGCTCCAGCGCGGACCAGGACCCGACAGGTAGTGCTTGCCGTAGCCCCGCTTCACCAGCTGTTTGCCCAGCTTCTCCACATATGCGCTGGATTGGCCCGGACGGAAGTAGCCACGCCCGGGGAACCCCGGCACATTCGCGCTCGGGCCGCCCGAACCACTCGAACCGCCGATGCTCCTGCCCTGGCCGCTCGCCAGGAGGCGCCAGGTCTGCGGCCCGGGGAGACCGTCCGCCTCCCTGCCCTTCCAGCCCTGCGCCCGCTGGAACGCCTGGGTCGCCCGGCGGTCCGCCTCGCCCCAGCGCGGACCGGGGCCCCGGCTGTAGAACTTCTTGCCGCCGCGCTCGACCAGCAGCCGCCCGAGCTGGGTGACGTGCGCGTTGTTCGCGCCGGGGCCGAACCGCGACGCGCCCGGATAGGGGGCTCCGGTCGCGGCCGAGCCGCCACCGCTGCCGCCGCCGGCACCGCTGCCTCCCCGCACGACGCCCTTGTAGCGGTAGGCCACATAGCGGTCCGCGTTGTTCCAGTACGCGAGGGGCGTGGCCTGTCGGCGGGCGCGCGGCTTGGCCTGCTCGTACGCGATGTAGGACGTGTGGGTGTAGTCCGTCCAGCCGCCGAAGATCGTGACGTGCGAGCCCCTGGTCGGATTCGCCGGGTTGTGGAAGAGCAGGATGTCGCCGGGCTGGAGCTCCGTACGGTCGATGCGCTCGCCGAAGCGGTCCAGGCTGCCGGTCCACTCGTTGCCGCGCAGGTTCCACGCCATCGAGATGTAGCCGGAGCAGTCCTGGCGGTACCCGTCGGTCCAGAACTTCTCCATCGAGTACGGGACCTGGGCGTGCACCCACCGCTTGGCGCGGTTGATGATCTCGGTGCGGGTGGTCTTCCGCAGGGACTGGGGGGTGATCTGACTGGTCGTCGGGGTCGCACCCGGCGCCGGGTGCGGGCCGGAGCCCGGGCCGGGGGCTCCGTGCAGCGGACCCGCACCGCCCTGGGGGTTGTCGGGCCCGGGGCCGGCCACCGTCTCCGTCACGAGGTCCGCCGGAGTGACGGGCGCCGCCGGGGCGGCGGGCCGGGCGAGCGCGCTCGCTCCCCCGCCGCCGAGCACCACGCCCGCCGTGGTCACCAGGACCAGCGCGCGGCGCGCTCCGTGCGCCGCCGGGTGACCGCCCGCCCGTACGGGCAGGCCAAGGGCATGATCGCGCCGCTGCTGGGCGCAGCCCGCGCAGCCGCAGTCGGCCGCGGGCTCGAACTCCTCGAATACCGGCACACTCATGCGATTCCCCTCCACACTCGTCAAGATCTTTTGGCGCTGTGCATGGGCGTCAGTGTCTCAACTGTCTGGACAAATCGCATTTTGACGGATCGAAGGCCTGATACGACCATCCGACAGGCCGGAAGGGGCCGGTAATGGTCCGGAGGACCCCCGGACGTCGGGTAGAGTTATGCAGGTCAGCAGGCGCCGCTAGCTCAGTTGGTTAGAGCAGCTGACTCTTAATCAGCGGGTCCGGGGTTCGAGTCCCTGGCGGCGCACGCAGAGTCGAGGCCCCCTCACCATCGGTGAGGGGGCCTCGGTCGTTCGATCACGCCCTGCCCGTTCCCGTCAGGTACGCGGAGACGACCACGTTCGCCGTGTACGCACCGGCCTTGCGGTCGAAGGTGCCGCCGCAGGTGATCAGGCGCAGCTCGGCCCGATCGGCCTGGCGCTGCCCGTACACCTTCCGGGCGTCGAAGCTCTCCCGGGGAAAGATCTGGACGTCGTCGACCGTGAACTCGGCGACCGAGCCGTCGTCCCGGGTGACCTTGATCGTGGCGCCGGGGCGGGCCGCGCTCAGTCCGTAGAAGACGGCGGGCCTGGTCTCGGTGTCGACATGGCCGACGAAGAGGGCGGCGCCCTCGGCACCGGGCGGGGTGCCGGTACGGAACCAGCCGACGGAGTGCGGCATCTCGAACGGCGGGGGGTCGACCGCGCCCGTGCCGTCCAGGCCGCGCCCGACGACCGGCGCCGTGATGCCGAGGGACGGGATCTCCACCCGGCGCGGCTCGGCGGGGTGGAGGGGGCGGTGCGCCGGGGGCAGCGGGACGCCGAGGGGGCGGCCGACCGCGGCTATGTCGCCGGTGGTCGGGGCCGAGCTGCCGCCCGGCCCGTCGGTGGTCCCGCGACCCCAGAGCCAGAGACACAGGACCAGGACCGCCCAGGCCACGCCGGTCAGCATGCGCCCGTTGCCGGAGCCGGAGGACACCTCAGTCGCCCGTACGGCGGCGGCCGGACGAGCGTGCGCTGCGGAAGGCGACGGCCACCGCGGCGATCGCGGCCAGTCCGAGACCGACGAGGGTGTACGGGGTGCCGAGGCCGCTCTCGGTCGTGGTCTGCGCGACACCGGGTGCGGCGGGTACGGCCGGGACCGCCAGGGCCGCGCCGCCACCGCCGGCGCGGACCGGGGCGACGGGGCTCGGGTGGTGGGTCGGCTTGTGCGTCGGCTTGTGCGTCGGCTGATGCGTGGGCCGGTGGGTCGGCTCGTGGGTCGGCCCGGGCTTGTGCTTCTCGACGTGGACCACTCCGACGTCGCGGTGCTCACGGCCGTCGCAGGTCACGCTGACCTTGTACGTACCCCGCTCGACGCCCGACGTGATCGTGGTGTCGCCGAAGAGGGGAGAGGCGACCCCGTCACGGCTGGTGAGCGCGGCGTCGGCGACGAACGCCCGGGACGAGGCGGCGCCGGTGGGGCCCTTGCAGCCCTGGACGCGGATGTCGACATCGGCGCCGGGCTTCGCGGTGGACGGGGTGACGGTGGCCTTGACGCCGTCACCGGCGAAGGCGGTACCGGCCGTGGGTGCCAGTACCAGGATGACGGCCGCCCCTGCGGCACGGAGAGCAATGGGACCTGAACGCATCGTGACCTCCTGGTAGTGGCAGGGTCACCCGGTTCCGCTCGTTTCGCATCCGCAGGGGTCCGGCCGGGCGCACGCGACGCCCGGCCGGTGTCCTGACCTGAGGCCGGGACCTGGCGTCTAGACGCGGTCCACAATGTCGGCGATCGAGTCGACGATCGTGGAGGGGCGGAAGGGGAAGCGGTCCACTTCCGCCTGCGTCGTCAGACCGGTGAGCACCAGGAAGGTCTGCATCCCCGCCTCGAGACCGGCCAGGATGTCGGTGTCCATCCGGTCACCGATCATGGCGCTGGTCTCGGAGTGGGCACCGATCGCGTTGAGGCCGGTGCGCATCATCAGCGGGTTGGGCTTGCCCGCGAAGTACGGGTCCTTGCCGGTGGCCTTGGTGATCAGCGCGGCGACCGAGCCGGTGGCCGGGAGGGGGCCTTCGAGGGAGGGGCCGGTCTCGTCGGGGTTGGTGCAGATGAACCGGGCGCCGGCGTTGATGAGCCGTACGGCCTTGGTCATGGCCTCGAAGGAGTACGTCCGGGTCTCGCCGAGGACCACGTAGTCGGGGGCGTGGTCGGTCAGGACGTAGCCGATGTCGTGCAGCGCGGTGGTCAGGCCGGCCTCGCCGATGACGTACGCGGTGCCGCCGGGGCGCTGGTCGTCGAGGAACCGGGCGGTGGCGAGCGCCGAGGTCCAGATGTTCTCCACGGGCACGTCCAGGCCCATGCGCGCGAGCCGGGCGTGCAGGTCGCGGGCGGTGTACATCGAGTTGTTCGTGAGGACCAGGAACGGCTTCTCGGTGTCCCGCAGCTTCTTGATGAACGCGTCGGCGCCGGGGATCGGGACACCCTCGTGGATGAGGACGCCGTCCATGTCGGTGAGCCAGGATTCGATCGGCTTGCGCTCTGCCATGTGCGGGGACTCCTGCCGTACAAACAACGTGCGGTGTGCTGGGGGGCGCCGCGACAGCGCTGTGGCGACGCCCCCACCCTAATCAGGAAGTGGTGACCTTGACCCCGTCGATCACCCAGTACCAGTTGTTGGACCCCGTGTAGCGGAAGCGGAAGCTCACGCTGGACGCCCCGGCGGGGACGCTCACGGTGAGCGACTGGGGCTGGGAGATCACGTCGGCGGTGTAGCTCTTGACGACCGTCGGCGTGCCGCCGTTGAAGGAGGCCAGGACCTGGGCGGTCTGGCTGCCCTCCTGGCGGTAGAAGGTGGTGAAGTCGAGGGTGACCCGCGACGCGCCGGAGACGCTGTACGCGGGGGTGACCAGGGTCGAGTCGTACGTACCGGAGAAGGTCTTGTCGGCCCACTCGTCGGAGTCGGCGACGGCGAAGACGCCACGGGAGCGGACGTTGAGCTCGCGGGACTGGTCGCGCTGGGTCCGGGACCAGAACTCGTCGGTGGCGAAGGCCCAGCCGCGCCACTCGGTCATGCCGCCGGTGCCCATGGCGTTGTTGATGACGGACCAGCCGCTGGGCGCGGTGTGGGTGAAGCCGAGGACGCCGGCGGGGATGCCGGTCTCGTCGACGCGGCCGGTGAGCGAACCGGACAGGGCGTCGAAGGGGTCGGTGGAGCGCTGCTGGATCGGCTTGCCGTCCAGTCCCCAGGAGGGGTCGGGTGTGATGCCGAGCTGGTGGTAGACGGTGGCGGCGACGTCGACGAGACGGGTGTCGATGGGGCGGGCGCCGGCGGCGATGCCGGGTCCCTGCGCGAGGACGAAGGTACGGCGCTCCTCGATGGCGGACCCGCCGTGGCCGCCGGCGTCGACATGGCCGTGGTCGGTGGTGACGATGACCGTCCAGCGCTCGGTGGCGTAGGAGGGGCGGGCCTTGATCGCGGCGAGGAGCCGGCCGAGGTAGCCGTCCTGGACGTCGATGGCGTCGAGGTACTTCTGGCTCGCCGCGCCGTAGTTGTGCCCGATCTCGTCGGTCTCGCCGAAGTAGACGAAGAGGACGTCCGGGTTCTGGTTGCGGAGGATGTCCTCGGTGGTGTCGGTGATCACCTTGTCGTTGACCACGTAGTTGTTGTTGTAGACGATCTTGGCGTCGGCGCCCGGGGTGATCGTGCCGTGTGTGTCGAGCTCGGGCCAGTCGACGGCCGCGAAGAGCGAGAGTTCGGGACGGATCTGGTGCAAGCGGGCGAGGAATCCCGGGTACTTGGCGTAGTTCTTGCCGGCGAAGCCGTTGTCCCTCACCCCGTGCTTGTCGGGCCAGACACCGGTGGAGATGGTGGACCAGCCGGGGCCGGAGGAGGTGGCGGCCATCGGGTTGGCGTAGAGCAGCGAGAGGCCGTACGTGCCGTTGGCGATCAGGGACTTGAGGGTCGGCGCCTTGGCCGCGTCGATCCTGTCGTACCGCAGGCCGTCCATGCCGACGACGAGCACCTTGTCCTTGCTGGTGCCGTTGGGGAGCGTGGGGGACGCGGCCCGGGCGGCGGGCGCGACGACGGCGCCCGTGGCGGCGACGGCGGCGGTGGCACCAGCGGCGGCGAGCACGGTGCGGCGGGACATGCCGTTGATCGGCATCTTCGTTTCCTCCGTGGATGGGGGCGGCGGCACGCCAACGCCCCTGACTTTCCAGGGGCGTTGGTCCGTACCCGTTATCTTTCCGCTATCATCCGCGGGTCGCCAGGGCCGTGCGGTGAACTCTTGGGCTGCGCGCGGTTAGCTTCCGGTGGCGGTCTTCCACGCGTCGATGTACGTCTTCAGGTTCTTGTCGATGTCGGCCCAGTCCGGCTCGAAGATCTCGACGCCCTCCATCAGCTTGGCGAGCTCGATGGCGTTGGCGTCGGTCGCCTTGATGTCCTTGCGGGCCGGGAAGCCGCCGCCGATCGCGCTGACCTCGCGCTGGGCCCCCTCGCTCAGCATGAAGTCGAGCAGCTTCTTGCCGTTCTCGCTGTGCGGGGCCTTGTTCACCAGGCCGGCGGCGTACGGCAGGGCGAAGCTGGTGGGCTTCCCGCCGTCCTTGGCCGGGAACCAGATGCCGAGGTTCGGCATGGACTTGGACTGGGCGAAGTTCATCTGGACGTCGCCGTTGGCGACGAGGATCTCACCCTTGTCGACCTTGGGCGCGAGCTTGGACGTGGAGGAGGACGGGCCGACGTTGTTGGCCTGGAGCTTCTTCAGGTACTCCATCGCCGGCTCCTGGCCACCGAAGTCGTGCATCGCCTTGATGACCACGGCGGTGCCGTCGCCCGCGACCCCAGGGGTGGAGTACTGGAGCTTGTTCTTGTACGTCGCGTCGAGGAGCTCCTCCCAGGTCTTCGGGGCCTCCTTCAGCTGCTGCTTGTTGTGGATGAAGCCGAAGTAGTTGTTGACCACCGAGGTCCACGTGCCGTCGCCGGACCTGTCGGCTCCGTCGACCTGGTCGGCACCCCTGGGCCGGTACGCCTGGAGCAGGCCCTTGGAGTCGGCCTGCTGGATGAAGGGCGGCAGGGTGACGATGACGTCGGCCTGCGTGTTGTTCTTCTCGCGGACGGCGCGCTGCACCATCTCGCCGGAGCCGCCCTCGACGTACTTGACCTTGATGCCGGTCTGCTTCTCGAAGTCGGCGAAGACCTTGTCGTACCAGCCGTCGCCCTTCTCACCCTTGAGGCCGTCGGCGCTGTAGACGGTGACGATCTTCTCGTCGGAGGCGGCGGAGGAGCCGCCGCAGGCGGTGAGGGAGGCGGCGAGAGCGAGGCTGCCGGTGGCGGCGGCGAGCGGCTTGGCATACGTACGCATAACGTCGTTTTCTCCTAGCGGAAGGAAGCCTTGGTACGGATACGGGAGACGGCGAGCAGGACGAGCAGGGTCGCGGCCATGAGGACCACGGCGAGCGCCGAGCCGGTGAAGAGGGAGCCGCGGTCGGTGGCCGTGAAGATCAGCACCGGGAGCGGCAGCCAGTCCGGCGGGTAGAGCATCATCGTGGCGCTCAGCTCGCCCATGGACAGGGCGAAGCAGAGCCCGGCGGCCGCGTTCAGGGACGGCAGCAGGAGCGGCAGCTTCACCCGGAGCAGGACGTACGAGGGGCGGGCGCCGAGGCTGGCCGCCGCCTGCTCGTACACCGGGTCGAGCCGGAGGATGGCGGCCGAAACCGACTGGTGGGCGAACGCCGTGACAAGAATGGTGTGCGCGAGGATCACGATCCAGCGCGTGCCGTTGAGGAGCACGGGCGGCTGCGAGAAGGCCACCAGGACGGCGAGGCCGACGACGACCGAGGGCACGGCGACCGGCAGCATGAACAGCGCGTCGAGGAGCCTGCGGCCCCGCTTGCCCAGCGCGGCGGCGGCGAGGGCGGCCCAGGTGCCGAGGGTCAGGGCGAGGAGGCTCGCGGTGACGGCGGTGACCAGGCTGGTGGTCAGCGCCTGGAGGGACTCTCCTCGTACGGCGGCCGTGTAGTGCTCGGCGGTCGGCCCGGAGGGGAAGGCGCCGGACCAGTTGGTGGAGAACGAGGCGGCGAGGATGACGAGGAGGGGCAGGGCGAAGAGCGGCACGAAGAGGACGGCGAACAGGGTCCAGGCCGTCCACCTGCCCGTACGGCTATGCACCAACACGACGGCTCACCACCCGGTAGAGGCCGTAGAGGCCGACGGAGATCGCGACGTTGACGACGGCGACGACGCAGGCGGCGGCGTAGTCGGACTCGAGGATGGCCTTGCCGTAGACGAGCATCGGGAGGGTCGTGACGCCCTTGGCGCCGGTGAAGAGGACGATCCCGAACTCGTTGAGGCACATGACCAGCACGAGGCTCCCGCCGGCGGCGAGCGCGGGCAGCGCCTCGGGCAGGATCACCCGCCGGACGATGCGGAGCGGCTTCGCGCCGAGGGAGGAGGCCGCCTCCAGCTGGGCGGTCTCCATCTGCGAGAACGCGGCGAGGAGGGGGCGCATCACGAAGGGCGTGAAGTACGTGATCTCGGCGAGGAGGACGCCCAAGGGGGTGGTCAGGAACTGGAAGGGGCCGGTGGCGGCGCCGGTGACGTCCGTCCAGACTCCGTTGGCCATGCCGACGGTGCCGTAGAGGAACAGCAGCGCGAGCGTGATCAGGAAGGAGGGGAAGGAGAGGAAGACGTCGATGAACTTCGACACCGCCTTCCCACCGGGGAACGGCACGAACGCGATGACGAGGGCCAGCACGAACCCGAGGACGAGACACCCGACGGTGGCCCCGACGGCCAGCCAGACGGTGGTGAGGAGGGCCTCGCGGAAGGCGCCGGAGGAGAACACGTCGGCGTAGGCGCCGGGAGCGAGGGACTCCTGGACGACGAGGGCGAGGGGATAGAGAAAGACGAGCCCGAGGGCAAGGCCGGGCGGAAGGGCCCACACCCAGGCGGGCGTGGTGCGCCTTACTGCCCGTTGTGGGCAATCGTCCCGCAGGGCGATGGGGGCACCCCCGGACGGAGTCTGGGGGAGGGTGGGCACAACGGACGGCGCCCCAGCGGGCGCGTCCGCCTCAGGCGCCCCGCCACGACGGCGCTCAGCTGCCATGACCGGCGCGGACGAGTCACCCATCGGTCACCCCTGCCCCCAGCAGCACCGCGTCCTCGGGCGCGAAGTGCAGCAGTACCTCGTCGCCGAGCGCCGGGGTCTCCCGCAGTTCGCGGACGTCCGCCTTGACGCGATGGCCGTCGATGTCGACGTACAGCCGATGCGTCGACCCCCGCCATTGCACCTCGGCGATGCGGCCCCGCAGCGCGTTCGGGCCCTCGCCGAGGCCGACGAGGTGCGGGCGGACGCACAGGGTCGCGCTCGCGCCCGGTGCCGCGTCGGCGACCGGGACCTTGAGCGCGGCGCCCCCGAAGGAGACCCCGTCCGCTCCGACCGTCACCGGCAGCAGGTTCGCGTTGCCGACGAACGACGCCGTGAACTCCGTACGCGGCCGCCGGTACAGGTCCTGCGGCGTGCCGCAGTCCTGGAGCCGGGCCCTGTCCATGACGGCGATCCGGTCGGCGAGGGTCAGCGCCTCGACCTGGTCGTGGGTGACGTACAGGATCGACACGTCCGGCAACTCCCGGTGCAGCCGCGCCAGTTCCGCCAGCATGCCCGAGCGCAGCTGCGCGTCCAGCGCGGACAGCGGCTCGTCGAGCAGCAGCACGTTCGGCCTGATGGCCAGCGCCCGGGCGATGGCGACGCGCTGCTGCTGCCCGCCGGACAGCTCGCGCGGATGGCGCTTCGCGTAGGCCGCCATCCCGGTCATCTCCAGCGCCTCGGCGACCCGCCAAGCCACCTCACCCTTCGGAACCTTCCGCGCCTTCAGGCCGAAGGCCACGTTCTCCTCGACCCGCATGTGCGGGAAGAGCGCGTACTGCTGGACGACCATCCCGATCCCCCGCTCGTACGGCGGGAGGCCGGTGACGTCGCGGTCGCCGATGAACACCCGCCCGGAAGCGGGCCGCACAAACCCGGCGACGGCGCGCAGGGCGGTCGTCTTGCCGGAGCCGGAGGGCCCGAGGAGAGCCATCACCTCGCCGGGCTCGACGGTCAGGTCGAGCGCGTCGAGGACGGTGTTGCTCCCGTACGTGACGGCGACGGCGTCGAAGCGGATGCCGCTGGTCATATCGCGTCCCCGGCGAGCAGTCCGGGCAGCTCCGCGACCGAGGCGAGGACGTGCGTGGCCCCGTGCTCGGTGAGCGCCGCCCGGTCGTGCGCGCCCGTCAGGACGCCCGCCACGATCCCGGCCCCGGCCCGGACGCCGCTGAGCATGTCGTACGAGGTGTCGCCCGCGACCACGAGCCGCCGGACGTCGTCCACGGCACCGGTACGGAGGAGGGCCGCGAGGACCATGTCCGGATACGGGCGCCCCCGGCCTCCCGCGTCCGCCGGGCAGAGGGTGAGCTCGACCAGGTCCCGCCAGCCGAGCACGTCGAGGATGGCGTCCTGCGTGACCCGGGCGAACCCGGTGGTGAGGACGACCGTACGGCCCTGGTCCCGCAGTTCGGCGATCGCCTCCGCCGCGCCGGGTACCGGGGCGATGAGACCGCCGGCGACCAGCTCGCCGTACGCCTCCTCGAAGGCGAGGTTGGCCTGCTGGGCGCGGGCCTCGTCGCCGCCGAAGAGGTGGCGGAAGACGGAGATCTTGGACTCGCCCATCGTGGCGCGCACGTAGTCGATCATCGTGGCCGGGTCCTCGCCGAGGCGCTCGGCGGCGGCGGTGAAGGCCCGCTCGACGAGGCCGCCGTCGGCGACGGTGGTGCCGGCCATGTCCAGGACGACGAGGTGCTGCTGCTGTTCGCTCACGGTTGTCACCAGCCCAGTTCGTTCGCGGTCGTCTCGGCGATGGCGGGCGAGCAGGTCATGCCGCGTCCGCCGGGCCCGGTCACCAGCCACACGCCCTCGCGGACCCGCTGGCGGTGCACGACGCGGCTGGTGTCGGTGCACTGCGCGTACACGCCCGCCCAGCGGCGCCGGATCGTCGGCAGCGGGCGGCCGAGGAAGGACTCGACGACCCGGGTGAGGTGCTCGTAGGGGTCTTCGAGCGTGTCGAAGGCGAAGGGGTGCTCGTACTCGTGGGTGTCGCCGATGGTCAGTCCGCCGTCGAGGCGCTGCACCATCAGGAGCTGCATCTTGTGCGCGGCGGCGGTCGGGTCCTGCGCCTGCCCGGCGTTGAGGGCTTCGAGCGCCTCGGAGGCGTACGCCGGGTAGTAACGGAAGGAGTCGGCGTCGGCGACGGAGGTGGTGAGCGGCTCGCCGAGCGGGTCGGTCTGCATCATCTGCAGCCGGACGCGGCGGACCGGGATCTCCCCGGCGACCTCGCGGACGAGGCCGGAGAGCGCGGCGCCGGTGCAGAGCACGACGGCGTCACCGGTGTGGAGCTCGCCGCGGTCGTCGCGTACGGAGTGCTCGCCGATGACGTCGCGCACCTCGCGGTTCGGCAGGAAGGTGTACTTCCCCGTGGCCAGGAGGGCCTCGCGCAGCGCGAGTTGGGCGGTGCGCGGCTCGACCGCCGCGTCCCGCTCGCAGAAGAGGGCGGCGGTGAACTCCCCGCGCAGGGCGGGGTTGATGTGCCGGGCCTCGTCGGCGGTCAGCAGCTTGTAGCCGCGGGCGGCGGCGTCGGGACGGGCCAGGGCCGCCTCCGCGACGGCGAGTTCGAGCGCGTTGCGTACGGGGGTGAGCGAGCCGATCGCCCGGAAGCCGAGGCGGGGGACGCGGCCGCCGATGCCCTCCCAGAGCTCGCGGGCGCGCAGCGCGGCGTCCAGCTCCTCTCCGCCCGCGCGGCCGCTCACCCATATCTGGCCGAAGTTGCGGAGCGAGGCCCCGCGCGCCTCGGCCTCGCGCTCGATGTGTACGACCTCGTGGCCGCGTTCCACTGCGTGCCAGGCGTGCATGGTTCCCACCACGCCGGCTCCTACGACGATCACCTTCATGCCGTTCACGGTCCTGGCGGTGGGTGACCCGGGCGGATCCGGCGGGCAACGGGACGGTGAACGGCCCGACAAGGATGGCCTAGACCCGTTACCTTATCGTGATCTGCGTGGCGGGCGACGGGAGTTCGGGTCAGGCCCGCGCGCCCAGGTGGGCGGTGAAGCTGAAGCGGTCGCCGCGGTAGAGGGTGCGGACGCGCTCCAGGGGCCGGCCGGCGGCGTCCCGGGAGATCCGGTGGATCAGCAGCATCGGGAGCGCGGGCGGGGTGCCGATGAGCAGGGCCTCGCGAGGCGTGGCGAGGACCGTCTCGATCCGCTCGTCCGCGTCGCCGAACGCGATGCCGAGCTTGTCGTGGAGATAGGCGTAGAAGGAGGAGTCGGGGTCGAAGTCGCTGTCGAGGCGCGGGGCACGGGCCTCGGAGACGTACGTGCTCTCCAGGCCGACCCGCTCGTCGTCGGCGAGCAGCACGCGCTCCATGTGCCAGACGGTCTCACCGCGTTGGACCCCGATCTCGGACGCGAGGGCGTCGGGGCAGGGGAAGCGGTCGAGGGAGATGAGCGTACGGCCGGGGCGGCGGCCCTGGCGGCGTACGCCTTCGGTGTAACTGGCGAGCGAGAGCGGCTGCTCCAGCTTGGGCCCGGCGACGACGGTCCCCCGCCCCTGGCGGCGCAGCCGCCCCTCCAGCAACAGCTCGCGCAGGGCCTGACGGACGGTCTCCCGGGAGACCTCGTACCGGAGGGCGAGATCCCGCTCGGTGGGCAGGAGCCCGCCTTCCCCCAACTCGTCTATCAGCACGGCGACTTTCGCCTTCACCGCGTAGTACTTGGGGATACGGCCGTGCTCGGGGATGCCGGAGCGGATGGGGGCGCCAGGTGCCTGGTCGTTCGGGTAGTCCACGGGGCGATGCTCGCAGATGGGAATGAACGGGAGGGTGTACGGCGGGTGGCGCGGAGGCACGGGGCGCGCAGGGGGGTCAGTCCTGTCGGCGCCGACGGCGGGCGAGGACGATCAGGGCCGCGCCCGCGAGGAGCAGCGCACCGGAGGCGGGGGTGAGGACGGAGGTGGACCCGGGGCCCGTCAGGGCGAGTTCGGGACGGCCGGGGACGGGCGGGCGGCCCGTCTCGCCCTTCGGCGGGACCGGGGACGGGGACGCGTCCGGGTCCGGGAACGTGTCCGGGAACGTGTCCGTCCCGCTGTCCGTGTCCTCGATGTCCTCGGTGTCCCCGCCGGTCTCCGTACCTTCCGGCGCGATGGTCAGACGGTGGTCGCCCGACTCGCCGACCCAGTCACCGTCGTCGCCCCGGCGCTGCACGATCGCCGCGTTGGCGACGACCTCGTTGGGGCCGGTGCCGGCACGGAACGCGAGGCGGACGCCGACCGTGACCGTGCGGCCGGCGGGGACGGCGAAGCCGGGAAACCCGGTGAACACCCCGATGTTCTCGTCCTCCTCCGTCTCCTCGAACGCGACCGGCCGCCAGCGCTTCGCCTCGGAGTCGTAGAAGTCGAGCCGGATCTGGTCGGGCCGGAGGGCCCGCTCGCGGTCCGTGAGGACCAGGACCGGGTGGACGCCGTGGCAGGGCCCGGCGGTGGTGTTGGTGAGGTCGAGATCGAAGGTGCGGAAGTCGCCGCCGGGGACGTAGGTGTTCGGGCCGCCGTGGATCCGGGTGTCGAGGGGGAAGTCCGGGTCGGTCGCCTTGCCGCAGGTGGGCGGCTTTCCCCGGCGTTCGGATCCTGAGTCGACACGGGAGTCGGCACGGGAGTCGGCATCGGGGTCCACACCGGATCCGCGGCCCGGGCCGGTGCTGGGACCGGAGCTGGGGGCGAGGGTCGGGCCGGAGCTGGGGGCGGTGCTCGGGCCGGAGCTGGGGGCGGTGCTCGGGCCGGAGGTCGCGCCGGAGCCGGAACCGGGCTCCGCCGCCGAGGGGGCGACGGCGAGCGCGAGGACGGCGGTTCCGGTCGTCGCCGCGGTCACACCGAGGGCGAGGGCGTTGCGCAGTCGCATGGGCGGGTGCCTTTGCTGCTCGCGGGCGTACGGGACGCCGCGACGCTGCCACGCGGGCCCGGCGGAGCCGGGGAGCGACGCGGCGCATGCCCCTGGACGGGCCGCACGTTCCGCCCGATCAGCCCATGGTCCGACGACCCTATTTTCCGAAGACCGGAGCGAGGATCAGCTGCGCCGCTCCCTCCGCGACGGCGTGCGGGGTGGGGGTGCCCGCGACCGGGGTGCCCATGCCCGCCCCGGCGAGGACCGTGCCGACGCCGTGCGCGAAGACCTCGGGCGCCGCGCTGACGGCCCGGCCGCCGAGGACGACCCGGTCGATGTCGAGGAGCCGTACGAGGTTCACGGCACCGGCGCCGAGGATCCGGGCCGCCTCGGGGAGGTCGCCGCGGGCCACGGCCGCCAGGCAGAGGACCTCCAGGCAGCCGCGCCCGCCGCACTCGCAGGGCGGCCCGTCGAGCTGGACGGTCTGGTGCCCGAACTCCCCGGCTCCGGTCCTGGCCCCCCGGTGGAGCGCGCCGCCCAGGACGAGGCCGGCACCCAGCCCCGTACCGAGGTGGAGGTACGCGAACGAGTCGGCGACCGGGGCGCGGAGGGCGAGCCCGAGGGCGGCGGCGTTGGTGTCCTTGTCGAGTTCGACCGGCAGCCCGAGCCGCCGCGTGAGCTCGTCCCGCAGCGGGACCCCCTCCCACTCGGGGTGGCCGGTGACCCGCCCGGGGGTGCCGGTGAGGTGATCGAGGGGTCCGGGCATGGCGACCCCGACGCCGAGCAGGGCGGGGGCTAGGGCGGGCGCCTCGGTGTGCGGTGACGCCTCGGAGGCCCCAGAGACCTCGACGGTCTCGGACGCCTCAGACGCCTCGGAGGCCACCGTCGCCTCCGACCCGGCCGCGATGAGCTCCCGTAGCGCTCCCACCTCCCCCTCCACCACCCCGAACACCGCGTCGACGCCCGCACCGAGGTCGAGCGGGGCGCGGCGCAGGGCCATCCGTACCCCCGCGAGGTCCACCAGGACGGCCGTCAGCTCGTCGCGGTCCAGGTGAACGCCGACGCCGTACGCCGCCGAGGGGACCAGCCGCAGGACGGTACGGGGTTTGCCGCCGGTCGAGGCGCGGTGGCCGGCCTCCCGTGCCAGGCCCTCCGCCCGCAGCCGCGCCGTGATCTTGCTGACCGCCTGCGGGGTGAGCCCGGTCCCTTCCGCCAGCTCCAGGCGGCTGATGCCGGCCTCCCCCGCCGTGCGCAGCAGATCGAGTACCAGCGCGGTGTTGTGGCTGCGCAGCGCCGACAGATCGGCACCCGCCCCACTGCGGCCACCGTCGGCACCCCTGGCACTCCTGACACTCCGGTTCACAAGGCCATTGTCCCCTTCGCTTGCACTTTGGCAACAGCGTTGCTTAAGTGGGTTCCATGACTGGCACCGACCCCGCCCCCCTCCGCGTCGGACTCGTCGGCTACGGCCTCGCGGGCTCCGTCTTCCACGCCCCGCTGATCGCCGCCACCGAGGGCCTGGTCCTCGACACGGTCACCACCGGCAACCCGGAGCGCCAGGCACAGGCGCGTGTCGCGCACCCGGACGTACGGGTCGGGGCCTCCCCCGAAGAGCTGTGGGCGCGGGCGGACGAGCTCGATCTGGTCGTCGTCGCCTCCCCGAACAAGACGCACGTGCCGATCGCCACCGCCGCGCTCGAGGCGGGGCTCCCGGTCGTCGTGGACAAGCCGGTCGCCGGCACCGCCGCCGAGGCGCGCTCGCTCGCCGCGCTCGCCGAGGAGCGCGGCCTGCTCCTCTCCGTCTTCCAGAACCGCCGCTGGGACAACGACTTCCTCACTCTCCGCGCCCTCCTCGCGGACGGTGCGCTCGGTGACGTGCAGCGTTTCGAGTCGCGGTTCGAGCGCTGGCGTCCGCAGCTCAAGGGCGGCTGGCGCGAGTCCGGCGCGCCGGAGGAGATCGGTGGGCTGCTGTTCGACCTCGGCAGCCATGTCGTCGACCAGGCGCTGGTCCTCTTCGGCCCGGCCGTGCGCGTGTACGCGGAGTCGGACGTCCGTCGACCGGGCGCGGAGGCGGATGACGACACGTTCCTCGCGATCACGCACGCGAACGGGGTCCGATCCCACCTGTACGTGAGCGCCACGACCGCTCAGCTCGGCCCCCGCTTCCGGGTCCTGGGTTCGAGCGCGGGCTTTGTGAAGTACGGCCTCGACCCCCAGGAGGCGGCCCTGCGCGAGGGACTGCGTCCGGCCCCCGGAGCGCCGTGGGGCGTGGAGCCGCAGTCGATGTGGGGCGCCCTCGGCGCCGGGGAGTCCCCGCTGACCGGCGGCGGCACCCCGGTCGAGACGCTGCCGGGCGACTACCCGGCGTACTACGCGGCCGTCGCAGCCGCCCTGCGCGGCACCGGCGCGAACCCGGTCACCGCCCACGAGGCCGCGGCCACGCTCGATGTCCTGGAGGCGGCGAAGCGGTCCGCCCGCGAGGGGATCACGGTGACGCTGTGAGCACCCAGACTCCGGAGATCACCGAGCTCGAGGCGCAGGAGGTCCGCCTGCCCCTCCCCCACTTCACGTACGACGACGCCTGGACGCTCGGCGGCCTCCTCGTCGGCCTGGCGCGCGAGCGCCGCGCGCCCGTGGCGATCGACATCCGGCGGGGCGCGCAGCAGCTCTTCCACTGCGCGCTGCCGGGATCGAGCGCGGACAACGACGCCTGGATCGACCGCAAGCGGCGGGTGGTCGAGCGGTACGGCGAGAGCTCGTTCCTCGTCGGGGCCCGGTTCCGGGCCAAGGGCACGACGTTCGAGCAGTCCTCGCGCCTCGCCCCCGACCGGTACGCCGCCCATGGCGGTTCGTTCCCGATCGCGGTCGAGGGCGCGGGGGTGATCGGCTCGGTCACCGTGTCGGGGCTGCCGCAGGCCGAGGACCACGCGATGGTCGTCGAGGCACTGGAGCGCCTGCTCGGCGACCTGCCATAGCCGGAGTTACAGCTACGCGTCCTTGAGCTCCTGCCGCTGCCTTCCCAGCCCCTCGATCTCCAGCTCCACCACGTCACCGGCCCGCAGGTACGGCTTCGGCTCCGGCTGTCCCATCGCGACGCCGGCCGGCGTGCCGGTGTTGATGATGTCGCCGGGGTACAGGGTCATGAACTGGCTGACGTACCGTACGACCTCCGCGACCGGGAAGATCTGGTCCGAGGTGTGCCCGTCCTGCTTCAGCTCGCCGTTGACCCAGAGCTTGAGCGACAGCGCCTGCGGGTCCGGCACCTCGTCGGCGGTGACCAGCCACGGGCCGAGCGGGTTGAACGTCTCGCAGTTCTTGCCCTTGTCCCAGGTGCCGCCGCGCTCGATCTGGAACTCGCGCTCCGAGACGTCGTGAGCGAGGGCGTAACCGGCGACGTGCGCGAGGGCCTCCTCGTCGGTCTCCAGGTAGCGGGCGGTGCGGCCGATGACGATCGCCAGCTCGACCTCCCAGTCCGTCTTGGTGCTGCGGCGCGGTACGAGCACGGTGTCGTCGGGGCCCACGACCGTGTCGGCGGATTTGAGGAAGACGACCGGCTCCTCCGGGATCGCGGCGCCGACCTCGGCTGCGTGCCCGTGGTAGTTCAGCCCGATGCACACGACCTTGCCGATCCGGCCGACCGGCGGGCCGATGCGCAGCCCGGTCGCGTCGAGCGCGGGCAGCACACCGGCCCCGAGGGCGGCCCGGATCCGGTCGAGCGCGGACGCGTCGGCCAGCAGGCTGCCGTCGACGTCGTCGACCAGGGCCGACAGGTCGCGGAGCGTCCCGTCCTGGTCGAGCAGGGCGGGGCGCTCGGCGCCCGCCGGCCCGACTCGCAGCAGCTTCATGGTCTTCTCCTTGTGGTCGAGGTGGGCCCGGGGTCGGGCCCTGGTGAGCCCCGGCCGATGGAGTGCGGCCATCGGATGGATCGGAGGGTTGGTCGATCCTCCAAGAGATCCGACCACTCGGCAAGACCCCGTTCACGGACTGGACCCTTACGCCCGAGTAGCTATGTCCGAGTGGCAAGGGCCTTCATCGGCGGCTGCTCGGGCGGCAGCTGGTCGCGGAAGAGGACGGCCCGCTCGAGGACGGTCCAGGTGGTGCTGGTGACGACGTAGAGCGCGGCGGCGAGCGGGACGACGGCGACCGTGACCAGGGTGGCGAAGGAGAGCAGCGGCATCACCTTGTTGATCGTGTCCGCGCCGGGCGTCGGCGGAAGTCCGGTGTCCAGGGGCTGCGCGGCGAGCTGCCGCTTCGTACGCCGGAAGTTGAACGTCGCCACGGCGGCGACGATCGCGAAGAGGGCGAGGTAGACCAGGCCGGCCGGGCCGAAGGCGCCGCCGTGGGCGAGGGCGTCGGCCCAGTGGTCGCCGAGCGGGGCGGCGAAGAGGGAGTGACCGGCCATGCGGTCGCCGGCGAACAGGTGGTACATGAGGAGGAACGCCGGCGCCTGCAGGAGGCTCGGCAGGCAGCCGGCGAAGGGCGAGACCTTCTCCTTGGCGTGCAGCTCCATGACCGCCTTCTTGAGCCGCTCGGGGTTCTCGGCGTGCCGGGTGCGCAGCTCGGCGAGTTGCGGCGCGAGACGGGTACGGGCCTTCTGCCCGCGAGCGGCGGCCCGCGAGAGGGGATGGATCGCGAGCCGGACGAGCAGGGTGAACAGGACGATCGCGGCGGCGGTCGCGGTGGTGGCGAAAAGCGGCTGGAGCAGGTCGGCGAGCTGCTCGACCAGGGAGGCGAAAACGGACATGGGAGCCCTCCGAGGGGTCTCGTCGTGCCGGGAGACGTACGGGTCGGCATGACGGAACCGCGTAGAGGGAGTCTGCTGCGCTACGCGGCCGTCGGGAGGGGACGGCCGGGTGCCCGGGGCCTGCGGCGGCCTGAGGCGTCGGGATCGCGCTGCGGCAGGAAGGCGGTGCGCCGCGCGCGGTCGCGCAGGGCGGTGCGTACCCGGGTGGGAGCCACGGGCGGGGCCGCGGGGGCGCCGATCAGGGCGCAGACGACGGTGGTCGCGGCGAGGGCGACGGCGGCGGAGAGGCTCGAACCGTCGGAGAGGAGCAGATCGGCGAGGGCGAGCAGGAAGAAGAGCGGGGCGAGCACGCGCAGGAGCAGGTTCCTGATCATCTCCGCCTCCTTTCGCGCTCGTTCACACCTCTCAGCCGTTATACACGATGGCCTGCGGCCGGCGCCGGGTCTCACCGTACGAGGGTCGCCCACACGACGAGCCGGTACGCGGAACTGAACTCGGGCGTACAGGTCGTCAGGGTGAGGTAGGAGCCGGGGGCGGAGTACCCGTAGGAGGGCTTGACGAGGGAGCGGGGGACGGGCTGGATGACGCCGGTGTCGCGAGGTGCGGTCTGGCTCAGGACCTGATCGACGACGTACGCGTACCGGCGCTCGCGGGTCTGTATCTCGATCCGGTCGCCCTTGCGGAGCCGGTTGATGTACCGGAAGGGCTCGCCGTGGGTGTTGCGGTGCCCGGCGAGGGCGACGTTGCCGGGGCGGCCGGGTGAGGCGGTGCCGGGGTACTGCCCGACGTACCCGCGGTCGAGTACGGACCGCTTGCCGACGCCGCGGGCGACGGGGGCGGTGAGGCCGATGCGGGGGATGCGGATGATGGCGTAGGCGGTTTCGGCGGACGGTGCCGCGCCGGCCGGCTGGGTCTCGGTCACCGACGGCGATACGGACGGCTCCGCACCGGCCGACTCCGCACCGGCCGACTCCGAGGGCGACTGTGCGGGCGACTGTGCGGGCACCTCTGAGGGAAGTACGGCGGGTGATCCCTCCCACTCCCGCTCCAGGGCCTGGACCTGCCGGCCGGCCTGGGCCCGGGCCTGCTGGTTGGTCCACCAGAGCTGGTGCGCCACGAGCAGCAGCAGAACAACCCCGCAGGTGACGACGGCCTCGGCACCCGCCCACAGCACGCGGGCGGGCGTGCTCCGCACCCCGCCTGTCTGGACGACGACCGGCACCCTGTCCCGCACGCGGGGCACGATAAGGGCTGACGCGCCAACTCTCCAGGGCCGTACAGCAGTACGGTGTCGACATGCGCCCCGACACGCCTGCCGCCCACGTCACCGAAGCCGAGCGCCTGCTGCGGACCGCCGAGAGGTACCCGGAGGACCAGGAGCCCCTGTTCCTCCAGGCAGCAGCCCATCTGGAACTGGCGGGCGCGCGCGCACGAGCGACGACCTTGTACGACACGCTGCTGTCCTCCTCCCCGTCGAAACCCCATCTGATCCGCTCGCTCAAGGCGGCGAACCTGTGGGAGTACGGCCACGAGGCGGAGGCGCGGGCGATCATCGAGGGCGTCCGTGCGGAGCGCCCGGCGGAGGCGTCCCCGTGGGAGATCCTCGCGGAGACGCTCGAGTCCCACGACGAACTGGAACTGTCGGAGACGGTCGCCACGGAGGCGGCGGCGCTGCTGGCACCGGCGGCCGCGTCGGCGGACCTCCCGCACGCCACCCAGTCGCTCCTGGTCACCCGGCACCGCATCCGCCGGATGCTCGCCCTCCCCCACGACGACTGGGACACCCTGGCGGACACCCTCCACACGGCGGACGTCCCCCTGGACGAGCTCCACGACCCGAAGCGCCTGTGGTCGCTGGGCTCCTCGGACCCTGCGGAACTCCAGGCGGAGATCACCCGCCTCCGCAGCGAACTGGGCTCCTACCGCACGGCCCTGTCCCGCCCCTTCCCGGTGGCGGTCCTCCACTGGCCGGAGCGGGAACTGGACGAGCTCCTCGCCTCCTACCCGGAACTCGAATCCGAGTACCCCACGTACCGCGCCCACCTCACGGACATCGAAGCCTCCCTCCGCGAACTCGCCGCGGCGGGCACCCCCAACCTGGGCATCGTCCCGGCCACGGTCCCCTCCTACGAGGCCTTCGCCGCCTCCGAATCCACCTCCCCGTCGAACGCCTCCCTGCTCCCCCAGTACGCCACCACCCTGGCAGCCCGCGGCCGCGCGACGGCCTGGCCCCCGGCACGGGGGGCGGCATGCTGGTGCGGGTCGGGGAGGACGTACGGGGAGTGCCACGGGGGCGCGGAGGCCTGAGGGCCGGCGCAGTCGGACGTTCCCGTCGGCCGGGACCCCGCCCATGATGGAATGGATGCGGGAGCCGTGGCACAACGGCTCGGCGATGACAGAACCGGCCCGAGCCATGATCGTGAAACACCACGCCTTGAACACGATGAAGCCGCTCTCACCTGCTGTCTCGGCACGAATGAGCCGGCAGGCCAGCAAGGACACAGCTTGTGAGCTCGCGGTCCGGCGTCTGCTCCACGCAGCCGGACTGCGCTACCGCGTCGAGTACCCCGTGCCGGGAATGGCCCGGCGCCGGATCGACGTGGCCTTCACCTCTGTCAAAGTGGCTGTCCTGATCGACGGCTGCTTCTGGCACGGCTGCCCGCGGCACGCCACGCAGCCGAAGTCGAACGCCGAGTGGTGGCGGCAGAAGCTCGACCGCAACATGGCCCGTGATGCGGAGACCACCGCGCATTTGACCTCGGCCGGGTGGGAAGTGCTGCGCTTCTGGGAGCATGAGGCGCCGGAGGATGTGGCGCTGCGCGTCGCGGCTGCAGTCGAACGGCGGAAGGCCCACCGGGGGCGGGGGAGGAATCGTTGAGCGGGCTGACCTTTGTCGACGTGTGCTCCGGGGCGGGTGGGCTCGCTCTGGGGTTGGAGCGGGCCGGCTTCGAGCCGCGCCTGCTGCTGGATGACGACGAACACGCCGTCAGGACTCTGCGGACCAATCGGCCGCAGTGGAACGTGGTGCACACCGACCTGCTGGACTTCGACCCGTCCGAGCACCCCGTGAGCTACGACGTGGATCTCCTCTCGGCCGGCCTGCCACGCGTGAAGTCGAGTGCGACCGTCGGGCGGACGGACTCACGCGTCGAGGAGCGGCTGTTGGAGGCCACCGTCTATCTCGTCCATGCGATCAGGCCTCGGGCGGTGCTCATCGAAAACGTTCCTGATCTCGCCCATTCGGACAGGTACGAGCAGTTCCGCGACTTCGCTCGGGCCGAACTCGCCCACCTCGGCTATGAGTTCAGTTGGTTCGTCATGAACGCCGTCGACTTCGGCGTACCGCAGAATCGCAAGCAGGGCGTCCTGCTGGCTGTCGAACGGCATCGGGCCGAGGCACTCCGACCGCCGGCACCCATCGTGCAGGAGCCGACGACGGTCGGAGTGGTTCTGGGGCCGTCCATGGCCTCACGCGGTTGGCAGGACGCCGCCCGCTGGGCCGCCCAAGCGGATCAGCCGGCTCCGACGTTGGTCGGGGGCTCGAAGAACCGGGGCGGCGCCGACCTGGGACCGACCGGAGCGAAGCGGAAGTGGGCGACCATGGGCGTCAACGCTCACACGGTGGGCGACAAGGTTCCCGGACCGGACTTCGTCTGGGATCCCGCCCTCGGCAGGGACAACATGGTGAAAATCACAGTCGAGCAGGCAGCGCTGCTGCAGGGCTTTCCCGAATCGTGGGAGATCGCCGGACTCAAGACCGCTCGGTACCGCCAGATCGGACACGCGACGCCTCCGCCGGTCGGAAGGGCGCTGGGACAGGCCATCGCCAACGCGCTGGACGGGGAACCGGCAGCCCCCTCCGCCGGCTAGACTTCCGCCACATGACCAGCGCGGCGCCACACCAGTCCATCCTCGACAAACCCTATGTCCTGGACCTCTTCGCGGGGCCCGGAGGGCTGGATGTCGCCGGGCACTCGCTCGACATCCCGAGTCTCGGCATCGAGTGGGACCGGAGCGCCTGCCTGACGCGCTACGCGGCCGGGCTGGACACTCTCCACGCCGACGTGAGCGCCGTACGCAGGGATGCCTTCGAGTCCCTGCCCCCGGAGATCAACATGCTCGCCGGTGGTCCCCCGTGCCAGACCTACTCGGTGGCCGGGAAAGGCGCCGGCCGCAAGGCTCTGGACGAGGTCAAGGAGTACATCGAACGACTGATGGCGGGCGACTCCGACGAGGAGATCGACAAGGACCTGAAGAACCTCAGTGATCCCCGCACCGCGATGGTCCTCGAACCCCTCCGGTACGCGATTCGAGCGACCCGGAGCCCGAGCCGGGACTTCCGTCCGTACGACGTCATCGTCCTGGAACAGGTCCCCGCGGTCGAGGCGCTCTGGCACCACTACGCCAGGGTGCTGGAGAAGACGGGCCTCCCCGATGGCACTACGTACAAGGTCGTCGTCGACGTCCTCGACACCGAGACCTACGGCGTACCGCAGACGCGGTCCCGCGCCGTGCTGATCGCTCGTCGTGAGGGGCTGGGTGAGCCCTCGCTGCCCGCGCCGACCCACCACGCCTACGAGGCGAAGGAATGGAATCGCAGGAGCGACCGAACCTCGACCGACGTCCATCAGCCGACCCTCGACGAGGACAGTGCCCCGCAGCCCGAGGAGCGCCGGGGGAAGGACGACGTTCGGGAGCACTGGACATCGATGGGCAAAGCCCTCGCCGACCCGGTGGGCACGCATCCGGGACGCAAGACTCCCTTCCTGGTCCGCTCCAACTACGGCAGCTCCGGAATCCCGGGGCGACGCGGAGTACGGACCGATCGACAGCCCGCCGCCACCGTCACCGGCCGTATCTCCCGCTTCGTGGTCTTCGAACACCTCGACGAGAACATCGTGTACGAGGGTCCTCGGTTCAGCATGAACGAAGCGGGGATGCTGCAGAGCTTCCCGCCCGACTATCCGTGGTCCGGTACGGCACAGGCCCAACAGGTGGGAAATGCCGTGCCCCCTCTGTTCGGTGCGCACCTCCTGAGCGCGGCGCTCGGTCTTCCCGCGCCGGACCCGAAGGCGCTGAGGACGCCGTGGCAGCGGGCCACGGACGAACAGCAGGCCAAGCTGCGGAGCCACGGCTGCGGAGCTGCGGACGACTGCACCGCCCGCTGCCCGTCCCCGGAGGACCAGTCGCCGCCCCGCTCGACCTCGCGCCCACGCAAGAACGAGCGGGTGTCGGGCCAGTAGCTCCGGGGCCACCGGTCAGTCCGCGGTCTTCCTGCCCCTGACCGGCGCGGACTCGAACAGCTCCATGAAGTAGCTGGTGAGCGCCGCCACGGACTCCTCGGGAACGGGATCCTCGTCGGGTCCCTCGGGCAGTGCCTGTCGCGCGACCGGGGGCGCCGTGTCCGCCTCTGCGATCCACTCTCGCAAAGGGATGGGATCCTTCGGCTCGTCCGGGGCGAGCACATCGTAGGTCAGGGTCGCTCCCGCCGTGCTGATCGCCAGGCTGAGGCCGTTGATCTCTCGACCGGTGGTGACCTGCCCGTTCTTCAGGAGGCGAACCAAGGCTTGGGCGGTGGGACGGTGGTCGATCACGTCTCTCCGCAGAACTGTGTGGATGAGGTCCTGGTTGCCGCAGGCGATCTCGACGGGTTCATAGTCAGGCCCGTTCCGGAAGAGTTCGGCCGCCCACCACAGACGGGAGAAACACTGGCGGTCCGCAGGGCCCACAAAGCGGTCCGCCGCAACACGCCGCACCGGCCTGTGCACCGTCGCCTCCGGCAGGTGACGCCACAGGACGTAATCGGGAGCCACCGCCAGGGCGATGTGATTCCACAGACGCTTGTCCGCCGCTTCCCGCCGCGTCAGGCGCAGCGTGGCATGAAGCCGTGGCGCGAGCCAGGCGTCGGCTCGGGTGCGGTCCTCACGAAACTCGAACATGGCGTCTTCCACCAGGCTCCGGATCGGCTCGACCGACCACCTGGCGTCGTCCTCGAGGAGCGGCTCGACCACCTTGGCGAGTTCGATGCCACCGTGCACTTGTTCGCCCTTGAGCAGGTCCTCGGTGAGAAACGGATCGGCGGCCGAGGCGGAGAGGAGCGCCAAGCGCTCCGGTACGTGGTTCGGTTGTGTGATCACGTCGCGCTCTCCCGGTTCATCTGTTCCAGACTTCGGATGGCGTAGGCGAGTGCCCTGGTGGCATCGGCACGGCGAGCCGCCGCGTAGTGGACGCGGGTCTGCAGCTCCACCCAGCCCGACTCGCCGGTGCGCCGGCGATGCACCTGGCGCAGCGCCTCCTCGACATGAACGCCGGGAATCACATCCGGGAGCATCTCCCGCAACACATCGCCCTGCCAGTCGGTCGGGAAGACCGGACCGCCGCCGGGTTCCACCTCCAGATCACCGATGGCGCCATGGAACACCGCCGTCCAGACGTCGGTGGCCATCTGGGCGACCAGAAGGTCTCGCACCTTGCTGTCCACTCCCGAGCCGCTGCTGTCCAACAGTCCCAGGACCCCTTCGACATCTGTGTTCACGAACACCGTGGGGACCCGAGCCGACGTGTCCACGATCCAGGGCACGTCGGCGTAGGCCCGCAGCCACTCCCTCGAACTCCTGCCGAACGAGGCTTTCTGGACCTCCAGTTGGAGCCCGCTGACCGGCTCGTCGGAGACGGTGTCGACGATCCAGTTCCGGTCTGTCTCGGCGATCGACCGTCCCCGCACTCCGTCCACGGTCCCGACGGCGTACGCGGCGAGGGAGGCCCGCCCCAGGTGGTCGTCGCGGAGCACCTCCAAGGAGCCCGACCAGTCATGGCTGTCCTCCGCGTCGCGCGTGAGGTCCGCCGCGGTGCGGACGTTGGTCTCGCCGTCCGTCAGCACGGCGAGGACGCACAGATCGGACCAGGCCGCGTCGGGTGCGTTCGCCCCTGGCGGCAGCGTCGCGGAGAGGCCGATCGTGGCGCTCACCCAGTCGGTGTGGCCCGCGATACCGAGCGCGACGGCCTGCTGCTGCGTCGAGTACGCGCTGGTCTCCAGCTGGTCACGGGTGCCGTCGGAGAGCCGGAGGGAGACCGACGTCACCCTGAGGGTGATCGGACGGTTGAGCCGCTTGTACGGGTAGATCTTCACGCGTCACTCCCCCTTGCCCGCACGCAGTTCGAGGACGAGGCGGGTGAGCGTGGTCCTGACCGGGTGGCTGGTCACATCGGTGGATCCTCGGAACTTCGCGCGCCGCACGCCGGGTGTGAAGTGCAGAGTCCCGTCCTCCACCTCACAGCCTTCGACGGCCACGAGTTCCGCCCAGTCCAGCTTCGGACGGGCCCCGGACCGCACGTCCAGCTGGGCGACCGGCGCCATCGGGACGATCTCGTCACCGCGCGGGATGCTCACTTCCGCGGTGATCCGCCACTCCCCGTCGTCGCCGATGGTCGCCTCGAGCCCGTTCAGCGTCGGGACCACCGGGCCGGACGGCACCTTGGCCTTGGGCCGGTTCTTGACGGTCAACGCCTTGCGCAAGGCCTCGCCGCCTTCGCGGCTGCTGCGCTTCGGCCGTGCGACGAGTTCCCTGACCGCACTGTTGACCTCGGTGGTCAGCTTGTTGATCCGCCGATAAGCGGAAGGCGACCACCGCAGGGTCAGCTCCTCCGTCTGCCCCCAGCGGTCGTGCTCAGGGGGTTCCGCCGCGCGCAAGAACTCTTCGGCCTCGTGTGCGAACGGAGCCGATTCCCCGGCTGCCTCGCCCGCCAGGAGAACGGCCTGGAACGGATTCGTCCCGAGCGGAAGATTGGGGACCACAGCCTTCCTGACGGTCATGCGGTTGCCGCGCAGGGAATGCACCCAGTTCTTCGGTGTGTCCGTGTCAGTGGTGGCGTCGGTGATCAACAGAACTGCTTGGTGTGTCCCGAGCGTCCCGGGGGCGCCTCCGGACAGCGGCAGCTTCAGCGGAATGCTCCGTGCTGCCACCTGCCCGGCTTCGGTGAGTCGATCCACCGTGGTGCCCTCGTAGTGGGCCCGCAAGGCGCGGGTCCGGGCGGGTTGCTCGGCAGACGGGTCCACCTGCTCCTCCGGCAGGACCACGTCGCCGTTGCGCAGAGAACGGACAGATGCTTCCAGGAGGGGGAGTCTGCTGCCTCCGCCGGTCATCGCGGCCCAGAAGTCGCGGCCCAGCGCCGCGACGAGACGGCGGTGCATCGTGCGGATGTCGCGCGTGTCCTGGTCGCCCTCCTCCAGGGCCTCGTCGTCGTCTTCTGACGAACCCCCTTCGAGGCCGGCCACATCGTGCGCGCCGACGATGAGGAAGGAAGTACCAGGCTCGTCGCTCTCGCGGGTGAGGTGCAGACGGGCCACGGTCTCCTCGTCCGCCCACCATGAACGGGCGACCATGGCGCCGGGTGAATCCGGGTCGGGGCGCCCGAGCCAGGCGGGGCCTGCGTACGGTTCGCCGTCGACCTGACGCCAGGGCAGTTCGAGACGGCCGATCACTCGCCGCTCTGTCCGCCCCTCATGGGGCACGGACAGAGTGGAGTTGATGAGCACGAGGCCGAGAGCGCTGGAGGCCCACAGCGTGGCCTTGCCCAAGCCGTAGGAACCGCCGGCGGCGGGCCCGGACTTGAGGCTCTCCAGCTGACGCCTGACCACGGCTGCGAACTTGCCGTCCGCGTAGTCGTCGCCGGTCAGACCGGAGGCGTTGTAGTCGTCGACCCGCAGCAGGACGAGACGACCCTTCTCGTACATGTCGCGCACACCGGCGTCCACGACCCGGCCGACCTTCTGATTGCCGGCGACCTCGGAGACGGCGGAATAGTGCGGGAAGAGATCGTTCCAGAGGATCGCCTCGCGGAAGGCGTCCAGGTGTTCGCCGGTCAGCTCGTGCAGGGTGTAACGGACACGGACCGGGCGGCCGTTCTCCGTCAGTCGCTCGTCGAGGCTGTTCTGACACGTCTCGCGCGCGAGGACCTGCACGTCCGCGTCGAAGGCGAAGGCTGCGGCATTGCCCAGGTCACGGCCACCGTCGGGGTACCCGGGACGGTGGTACCAGGTGACCGGCAGGCCGGCCTGGGTGTCGGTGGTACGGGTGTGCACCGTACCCAGGTCCGTACCGAGCGCCCTGGCGATGTCCTGCATGACCGTCGGGCGCGGGGTCGACCTTCCGGTGATCCACGCCGAGACGGCGGCCCTGGTCAGCCCGAGCTCCTCGGCCAGTTCGGCCTGCGTCTTCCTCGCCAGCTTGAGCTGACGGGCCAGCCAAGGCCCGAACTCCTCACCTGTCTCCACGCGCCACCTGCTCTTCCTCGGGTCGTACCGAGGAGGCTAATTTGACGAACGCGAGGGCGTCAACCAACAGTTAACCGGAGGGCATCGACCCATCGACTCTGCATGACTGTCCAACTTGCCCCTTATCACTCTGATCCACCCGATTCACACCCGGCAAGCAAGTGGAATCCTCAACTCCGCACAGGTGAACGGGAGTTCGGGTTGCACGCTTCCCGAAATGCCGATACCTTCAGCGACGTTGGAAAAGCCATCTCGCTCGTGCAATCCGAATCTGGAGGGCCGGGCGACCGGGGGAAAATTGTGCCCACATTTCGCCCGGAGCGAGAGGGTAGAAGTGCGTCCGCAGGCGGTCGACTATCTTGCGGAAGCATTTTTTGGAAACGGCTGGCGGCCCCACACCTCCGCCCGCTAGCGTGATCAACGGGAAAAGAATCCCGCAGGCAGAACCATTTCGTTTCACGGGGGGCGTGACCCGTTATACCCCTGTGCGACCACCACGGCATGATGCGACAGGGGTGAGGACTCCATGGACGAGGACGAATGCGGGCGCTTGTTGCTCTCGCATCGGGAGCACAGCTCGTTAGGGCTGGGTGTCCGAACGGCCACGAGCAAGGCCGAAGCGAGGGAGATCCTTCAGGCTTACGAGCTGTCCGAGGAGGATCTCGCCAAGGGCTTCCCCTGCCTGTTCAAGGTGTTCGGGGACCTGCCTGACGAGAGCCCCCCTGCCTCCTGACGCTGCCAGGAGCGCCCCCAGCGCGCCCAACGACACAGGGGCCGGCTTGCCTCAGCCGGTGAGGCCGGCCCCGTCACCCACGCCTTCGTCCGTCCCTCGACACCCAGGAGCGCAGCAGCAGTGTCGTCCTCGTCCTCCCCTGTGATCGAAACCGTTCTCGAACAGTCCGCCCGTGTCCTCCAGACGTATGCCGTGGACCCTGGCCTGGTGGCCGAGCACGCCAATGGCGAGCGCCGGATCACGCAGGGCGGATACGGCGATCGCCAGCTTTTCGAACTCGTCCAGAATGCGGCCGACGAAATCGCGGAACACCCCGGTGGCGGCATCTACGTGGTCCTGACCGAAACGCATTTGTACTGCGCGAACGAGGGCAATCCGGTAACCCCCGAGGGCGCGGAGACAATTCTCCGGATGAGCATGTCGAAGAAGCGCGGTGGCCAGATCGGTCGATTCGGGGTGGGTGTGAAATCGGTCCTCGTGGTGACCGACACTCCAGAATTCTTCAGCAGCACCGGGAGTTTCGGGTTCAACCGTGCCTGGTCCTACGAGCAGATCAAGTCCGTGCCCGGTGTGACGGCGCGCTACGGCCCGGAGTTCGACGCTCCGGTACTGCGGATGGCCCGCCCGCTCGACGTGCAGGCCGAACGCGCTTCCGACGGCGTTCTGAACGAGTTGCTGACGTGGGCGACCACCGTCGTTCGCCTGCCCCTGCTCCCGAAGGCCGACGACCGACTGGGCCGGGACATGCACGGCGGTCGCGCCAAGGAACACGGCGAGCCCCGCGAAGAGTTCCCTGTCGGCTTCCAGCTCTTCTCGCCGCACGTCGCGAAGGTCGTGCTGGAGGACCGCCGGCCTCGACCTGTGGCCCGCCGCGTCCTGACCACCCGGCAGGCCGGGGATCTGCACACCGTGGTCGAGGAGCGCACCGGCAGAGCGGCCACCACCGAGCGGTGGCGCGTCTTCACGACCACGCACGAGCCCGGTCCCGCAGCCCGCGCGGACGCCGGAGAGCTCCACGACCGGCTCCAACTGGACCTCTCCTGGGGTGTCCCCGCCCTGGAGAGGGATCCGGAGAGCAGCCTGTACGTCAGCCCGCGCTCGCGCGGTCGCGGCAGGTTCTGGTCCTTCTTCCCCACCAAGTACGAGATGTCGCTGAGCGGCATCCTCAACGGCGCGTGGAAGACCAACGAGGACCGGCAGAACCTGCTCGACTCCTCGCCGTTCAACCAGGAGATGATCCGAAAGTCGGCACAGCTGGTCGTCGACTCCCTTCCCGCCCTGGCGCCCGCCGAGGACCCGGCCGCCTACCTCCCGCTGCTCCCCGGCCGCGTCAAGGAGGCCATCAGCTGGGCCGACGAGTTCCTGACCCGGGAGATCTGGGCCCGCGCCGCGGCCTGTCCGTCGCTGCCCGACCAGGACGGCGTCCTGCGCGTGCCGACGGCCCTTCGGATCCACCCGCGGCTCGACAAGGACCTGAAGAAGCTGTCCGCTTGGCTGCGGATGTGGCACGAGTGTCCCGAGCGCCCCTCGAACTGGCTGCACCCGAGCGTCGAGGCCGATTCTCTGCGCTCCGGAAAGGTCGAGCACATCATCGGCACGGCCGGGCACGGCCGTGCCGAGGTCCGCGAGTGGCTGGAGGCCCTGGTCGAGAGCGGCACTCCTCAGGCGTCGGCCGCGGCCGTCCGCATCCTCGCCGACATGATCGAGCACGGCTCCCCGCACGCCGACGAGGCGCGCAAGGCCCGCGTCGTACTGACCGAGGAGCATGGTCTCATCGCCCCCGTACACGGCGCGGTGTTCCGCCGTGCCGATCAGGGGGGGCTGCGCGAGTCCCTGGTGTACGTCGTCGACGAACTGGCCCAGGACCTCTCTCTGGCGCACGCGCTCAATGTCCTGGGCATCCGGGAGGCCGATGCCGAGGGCAGGTTCAGCAGCGTGCTCGACCAGGGCTTCGACCACTACACCGGCTCGGACTGGGAGCGGTTCTGGGAGCTGTTCCGCCAGGCCGGTGTCCGGCGGCTCGCCCACAAGGTCCTGGAGCGGGTGCCCACGCCGCGCTCGACGCTCCGAGTGCGCACCGCCGACGGGCGGTTCCGACCCGTCGAGGACTGCATGCTGGCGGGGACCGTGGTCGACGCCGAGCGCGACCCCACCGTGGCCGTCGACATGGGATTCCACTCCGACGACACCTTCTTCTTCTCCCAGATCGGCCTACGGGACCGGCCGGCCGGTGGAGTCCAGCCGCATGCCGACGAGGCCTGGTTCGAGGAGTACCGCGCGGCCGTCCACGCGGCATCCCTGCGCAACCTGGACAGCGGCGCCCCGCGCCCCTCACTGAACCGGATGAAGGTCGAGGGCGCCGCGATCGGTGGCCCGCTCCACCTCTTCCGCGCCCTCTCGGAGGAGTCCCGCGCCCGCTTCCTGAAGGCGCTGCCCGACGACGCTGTCGTGGACAACTGGACGCGACAGTTCGGCGCCCAGGCCGGCACGCGGCAGGCGGTGATGTCGCCGATCCGATGGATGCTGCGCAAGTACGGCACGGTCGCCACCTCCCAGGGCCTCAAGCCGCTGGCGGAGGCCGTCGGCCCCCAGCTCGCCGCCTACCGCGACGTACTGCCGGTCGCCGACATCTCCCCCGAGAAGGCTCGAAAGCTACGGCTCCCGACCACTGTCGACGAGGTTCCCGCAGACCGCTGGGACGCGCTCCTCGACGAGGTGTCCCGCAGCGAGGACGACTCCTTCGTCGGCGCCACGTACGTCATGCTCACCCGCTTCGGTGCCGAGTTCCCCGAGGACTCCCTGACACGTTGCCGGATCGGCGACACGTGGGAGACCCGACCCGACGACGAGATCACCCTCGCCGTCAATGCCGCCGAATATCGGGCGCTCCGTGCCGAGCAGTTGCCCGCGCTGCTCGTGCCCACCGCCGAGGACGCCGAGCTGATGGTCGAGAAGTGGGGCATGCTCCGCTACGCCGACGTGATCAGTCGGGAGACCCGCGAGGTGGCCGAGGGGGACCCGGTGCCGCTCGTGGAGCTGTACCCGGCCCTGCGCCAGCGTCTGAACAGCGGAAACCGCAACAGCCTGGTACAGCGCTGCTCCGAGCTGGAGGAGATCACCCGCACGCCCAACGGCACACACGCCGCCCCGCTCGAAGCAGTCAGTCAGAACGGCATCGTCAAGGTTCGCGTCCCGCTGGAACCGGAGCCGATGCTCATCCTGATCGACCACGAACTGGGGCTCGGACTCGGAGCGGCCGGGTGCCGGGCCGTCCTGGAGCACCAGGACCGCATGGCACGGGACAGCGCGATGCAGGCCGCCCAGAAGGCCGTACGCGAGGCCGAGGACGTGGTCGCCAAGATCGAGCTGCTGATCGGGGCGGAGGCGCTGCGTGCCGGGTTGCCCGAAGGCTTGATGGAGGCCGAGCTGCAGGCGACCGACGGCGTGGAGCCGTCCGGGCGCCGGATCGCGCAGATGGCGTTCAACGCGCACGGCGACGGGGTGCTTCAGCAGCACGCACGGGACATCCAGGCTCGCTTCCCCAACGCGCCGGTCGGCTACGCGGGTTCGTCCGCCGCCATCGCCTTCGTCTCGGAACTGAAGCTGCCTGTCTCGTTCGCCGGTTCGAGGACTCCCTCCCCGCCCGCGTTCGAGACGGTCGAGGGCCCTCGGGACTTTCCGAGCCTTCACGACTACCAGGAGGACCTGGTCCGCAACATCTCCACGATGCTCGACCGGCTGGCTCCGCAGCGCGGCATGCTGTCTCTGCCCACCGGCGCGGGCAAGACCAGGATCACCGCCGAGGCCGTGATCCGTTGGGTCAAGCGGTTCGGTGACCTCAGGGGTCCGCTCCTGTGGATCGCACAGACCGAGGAGCTGTGCGAACAGGCCGTCCAGAGCTGGAAGTTCGTCTGGAACAAGGTCGGCGCGGAGCGGCCGCTCACCATCAGCCGGCTGTGGAGCAGCAACGAGGTCGGAAACGTCGTCGACCACCCCCACCTGGTGGTCGCGACCGATGCGAAGCTGGAGCGGTGCCTGGGCACCGACCAGTACGCCTGGCTGCGACAGGCCACGCTGGTGATCGTGGACGAGGCGCACACCGCCATCTCCAAGCGATACACCGAGATCCTGGGACGGTTGGGACTCACCCAGTACGAGACCGGGCGGCATCTGCTCGGCCTGACGGCGACCCCGTTCCGCAACACCAACGAGGAGGAGACGCGCCGGCTGGTCAACCGCTTCGGCAACCGACGTCTCGACGAGGGTGTCTTCCCGTCCGGGGACCCGTATCGGGACCTGCAGGACTGGGGGATGCTCGCCCAGGTCGAGCACCGCACCCTGCAGGGCGGCAAGATCGAGCTGACCCGGGACGAGAGGACCCACGCCGACCGCATGGCGATGCTCTCTCGCTCCGCCGAGCAGCGGCTCGCCGACGACCACGAGCGAAGCCGTCGCATCGTCGACGAGGTGGCCGCTCTGCCTGCGGACTGGCCGACGCTGCTCTTCGCCACCTCTGTGGATCACGCGAAGTACCTGACGGCCATGCTCAACGACCACGGCATCCGATCCGCGGCCGTCGACTCGACCACCAGCGCCCAGGACCGTCGCACCCGTATCGAGAATTTCCGAAACGGCCGCATCCGTGTGCTCACCAATTACGGTGTTCTCACTCAGGGCTTCGACGCGCCGGCCACCCGCGCCGTCGTCGTGGCCAGGCCGGTCTACAGCACCAACGTGTACCAGCAGATGATCGGTCGCGGCTTGCGCGGACCCCGGAACGGCGGCAAGGACAGCTGCCTCATCCTCAACGTCAGCGACAACATCGAGAACTTCGACACCAAGCTCGCCTTCACCCAGTTCGAGCACCTCTGGAGCCGTTCGTGACCGACGCCTACCTCGACAGTCCTCCGCTCACCGAGGAGCAGCGGGCCGTTGTGGAGCAGCCTTGGGACGCCCGCGTCCTGGTGACCGCCGGCGCGGGGGCCGGCAAGACCCACACGCTGGTGCGCCGCCTCGACGCGCTGTGCGGGCACGAGGACCCCGAGGAGGCGTTGGCGGCCTCCGAGATTCTGGTGCTCACCTTCTCCCGGGCGGCGGCTCGGGAGCTGCGGGAGCGGATCGCCCGGCACGGCGAGCGCGCTCACCGGGTGCGGGCGCAGACCTTCGACGCCTGGGCCTACGGCGTGCTGCGGCAGGCGTACCCGGACCACGACTGGACTGCGGCCTCCTTCCTGGAGCGGATCGAGGCCGCCGCCCGCGCGGTCGAGAAGGGGGCGCTGGAGGCGGGCGATGCCGTGCCTCCCACGCACGTGGTCATCGACGAGGTGCAGGACCTGCTGGGCGACCGTCGGGATCTCGTGGAGGCACTGCTCGATCGCTATCAGTCGAGCTGCGGCTTCACCGTGGTCGGTGACGCCGCGCAGTCCGTCTACGGGTTCCAGATCACGGACTTCAGCGAACGCGCCGACGAGACCGGCCGGTTCTTCGACTGGCTGCGAGCCTCGTACCCGGACGACCTGGTCGAACTTCGCCTCACCAAGAACTTCCGAGCGTCCACCCCGGAGGCCCGGATCGCGCTGGCACACGGGCAGCGCCTCCAGAACGTCACTGATGCCGACGAGGCCGCGGCCCTCTACGAAGAGATGCGCGAGCTGCTCCTGGATCCGGCGAACGGGATGGGAGCCCTCACCGCCCCGTTCACCCTCGACGGACTGCGCGACTTTCCCGACACCTGCGCGATTCTCACCCGTGACAACCGGCAGGCCCTCGTCGTCTCCGAGCTGCTCCACGAGCGCGGGGTGGAGCATCGGCTGCGGCGCCCGCTGGAGGACCGCCCGGTCCCGTACTGGGTGGCCGAGCTGTTGCGCCGCACCGAGTCCGCGACGCTCTCCGAGGACCGGTTCCGGTCGCTGTTCGCGGAGATACCTCTGCCGTACGAGCCGGCCCCGGATGCGGTGTGGACCGCGCTGCGCCGGGCCGCCCGAGGCCCGGGGCGAGGCGTCCTCGACCTGGACCGGCTGCGCCGCCTGGTCGCCGACGGCCGCTTCCCGGACGAACTGGCCGATCCCGAGACGGCACGCATCATGGTCTCCACGGTCCACCGGGCGAAGGGGTTGGAGTTCGACCGGGTGATCGTCCTCGCCCCGCCGACCGTCGCCGAGTTGCAGAAGCAGTTCAAAGAGGAACTGGATCTCCCAGCCGAGGCCCGGGCCCTGTATGTGGCCCTGACGCGCGCCCGTCAGGACCTGTATCACACGGACCGGCCCGATCTGCCGATCTTCAGGCGGGCCGGTGGCAGGAAGAACGGCCGCAGGTTCCTGGGCGGCTGGAGGCAGTACGACCGCTATGGGATCGTCGGCGAGTCCGGTGACGTGTGCGCGGACAACCCTCCCGGTCACGAGACCGACGCCGTGGCGATCCAGACCTACCTTCTGCAACGCGTCGCCCCCGGCCACGAGGTGGTGCTGCGCAGGCGGCACGACCTGCCGCTGGGCGAGGCGCAGAGCCCGCCGTACGCCATCCTGCACAGCGGGCGGGAGATCGGTGAGGTCTCGGAGCGGTTCCGGCAGGAGCTGTTCCAGGTACAGAAGGTGAACCGCACGTGGGACCCCTGGTGGCCCGACGAGATCCACGGGCTACGGGTGGACACCCTGGAGGCCGTCGCGGGCAGCACTGCCGCCGGCGCCAATGCCGGCCTCGGTGACCGGGGTGTCTGGATCGCGCCCCGCATCACCGGAATCGGAAGGTACCGACGGGCGGACGACGAGGAGCAGCGCGCATGAACGACACGGAGAACCGACACGCCGAGCACTACCGGGTCCGGGACGAGGAGCTGCTGCTCGGCCTTCGCCGCGAGCTTCTCGGCCCTGCCCCGGACGCCTCACCGGAGGACCGAGCGGAAGTCCTCTCCCGGGACGCCCCGATCGACCGCTACCTGACCGGTGTCCTCTACCCGAGGTCGGCGGACGACGAGGCCGAGCAGAGAATGCTCGAGGACGAGGCGGAGCACGATGGTCCGGACCTGACCCCGCTGCGTACCCGGGACAACACGGAGGAGTCCGGAACCGCGCAGGAGGTCGGATCCGCCAGGGCTCGCCGGCCCTCCTCCATGGGGCTCACCTTCGCGATCGACCCGACCATAAGCGACTCCGTCGTGGTCCGTGCGCGGGCCGCCGCCTACCGGCCCATGGACGCGGACGGCAATCCTGTCCCCGCCCGCCGCGCCGAGGCCCGCACCACCTCCGATCAGCAGGAGCATTGGCGGCGCGAGGAACTGACGCTGCCCGACACCCCTGTGGACGTCACCACGCCTGCCCCCGACCTGCGGTTCGAGTTGGCCGACGGAGTCGCGCTGCGCGTCAACGTCCGGCGCCCCGACGCGAGGCTGGGCACGGTGACCGTCACGGTGACCCTGGTCAACACGCACAAGGTCGGCGAGCGGGAGCTGCAGGACGCGTTCTCCCTGTTCCAGTGCGGCCTCGTCGTCCGCGCGGCCGACGGCTCCAGCGCCTTCGTCGAGCGTCCCGCCCCCGACGTCGCGCACGATCCCGAGGTCGCCACCAGCCGCCTGCTGCACCGCCACGCCCCCACCTTCGCCGTCGGGCACGGCTGCGCCGCCGAATGGGACTGGACGCCGCCCCCGATCGGCATGTCGGACTCCGTATGGGCCGGTGTGTCCGAGGTGCGGAGCGAGTTCGTGCCCACCGTGGAGGTGCTGCTCACCGACTCCAACCCGGAGATCGACAGCTCCGCCCTGTCCATGCTCGGTCTGGCGGAGCGCCCGGACTCGGAGGTCGTCGCCGCGTTGGAAGCGCTCGCCGCGGGCTACGAACGGTGGATCGACCGGAAGCTGGCCGAGGCCGAGGCCCTGATCGGCAGTCCATACGAAAAGGCCGCCCACGACCAGGTCGACGCCTGCCGCGAGGCGCTGGGCCGGATACGCGAGGGCATCGACCTCCTGCGCACCAAGCCCGACCTGATGCGGGCGTTCCGACTGGCCAACCGGGCCATGGCCGAGCAACGGGCCCGAAGCGCCTGGGTGAAGAACGGCCGCAAGGGCTCCCCCGAGCCCGCCAAGGGCCGCTGGCGCCCGTTCCAGATCGCCTTCGTCCTGCTCTGCCTGGCCGGCATCGACGACCCCCAGCACCGAGACCGCGAGGTCTCCGACCTCCTGTGGTTCCCCACCGGCGGCGGCAAGACGGAGGCGTACCTCGGGCTGATCGCACTCACCTCCTTCCTGCGACGGATCCGACTCCGTGAGAACGGCGGCGGTGTCACCGTCCTGATGCGATACACGCTGCGCCTGCTGACCCTCCAGCAGTTCGAGCGCGCCACGATCCTGCTCTGCGCCATGGAGCGGATTCGTCTCGGCAACCTGTCCGAGCTGGGCCGCGAACCGTTCTCCCTCGGCATGTGGGTCGGTGAATCCGCCACCCCCAACAAGCTGAAGGACGCGAACGACCAGCTGGCAGAACTGCACAAGGACCTCGACAGGCGTCTGGCGACCAAGAATCCGGTCCAGCTGCACGCCTGCCCCTGGTGCGGGACCCGCCTGGACGCCCGCGCGTACGAGGTCGACGAGGACGCCAGGCGCATGTACGTCCGCTGCCCCGGCGCCGGCTGCGACTTCGCGAACGGTCTGCCCGTCCACCTGATCGACGAGGCGGTGTACGACGCCCGGCCGACGCTGGTCATCGCCACCGTCGACAAGTTCGCGTCGATGCCGTGGCGTCCGGCCACCGCCGCCCTGTTCAACCGGGACGATCCGAGCGACCGCACGCCGCCGCCCGAGCTGATCGTCCAGGACGAACTTCACCTCATCTCGGGCCCGTTGGGGACGCTCACCGGTCTCTACGAGACGGCCGTCGACGAGCTCGCCGGTCGCCCGAAGGTGATCGCCTCGACGGCGACCATCCGGCGCGCCGCCGATCAGGGCCGCAGCCTCTTCGACCGCGAGGTCCGCCAGTTCCCACCCGCAGGCCTCGACTCCCGGGACTCCTGGTTCGCCGTGGAGACCCCGCGCGAGGACAAGGCGAGCCGACGTTACGTGGGCCTCCTCGCCCCCGGCACCAGCCAGTCCACCCTGCTCATCCGTACCTACGCGACTCTCCTGCACCGAGCGAAGCAGGCGAAGACCTCGGACGACGTACGGGACGCCTACTGGAGCCTGGTCGGCTACTTCAACAGCCTGCGACTGCTCTCCGCGGCCGAACTCCAGGTCCACGACGACGTGGTGGCATATCTGGAACTGCTGGCCGCACGCGAGGAGACCACCGTGCGTGCCGTCGCCAACTACTCGGAGCTGACCAGTCGCATCGACGCCAGCGAGATCCCGTCCCGTCTCAAGGGCATCGAGCGGGCACTCCCCGACCCGGACGTCGTCGATGTCCTCCTGGCCACCAACATGATCGCCGTCGGCGTCGACGTGGACCGGCTCGGCCTCATGGCTGTGATGGGCCAGCCGCAGACCACCGCCGAGTACATCCAGGCAACCAGTCGCGTCGGCCGCGCCCACCCCGGTCTGGTAGCCGTGATGCTCAACGCGACCCGCTCACGCGACCGCTCCCACTACGAGAACTTCCTCCACTTCCACTCCGCGCTGTACCGCGAGGTCGAGTCGACCTCCGTCACCCCCTTCTCCGCCCGCGCCCGCGAACGCGGACTGCACGCGGTGATCGTCGCTCTGACCCGGATCATGATCCCGGAGGCTCGGCCCAACGAGGCGGCGGGCATGGTGGAGTCGTACGAGCATCGCATCCGCGACGAGATCAAGCCCGTACTCCTCGGCCGAGTACGCGCCGTCACTCCCGAGGAGACCGACGCCGTCTCCCGCGCCTTCGACGAGTTCCTCGACTGGTGGTGCGACGAGGCCGACATCCACAACGGCTTGCTCTTCGAACCGAGGAAGGGCAGGCGCACCCCCTCGCTTCTGCAGCCGTACGACGATGAGGCCGAGAACGCCGAGGCATGGCCCACCCTGTGGAGCCTGCGCGACGTCGACGCCGAGTCCGCCCTGTTCATGGAGGCCACCCGATGACCCCGCCCCCCGCGCGCCGTCGCCGTTCCGGCTCGAACGGCCCGGCGCCCGCCCACAACCTCCCGCGTCGCGGCGCGGTCCGTCGTGCCCAGGCGATCACCACGTACGGGGTCGGTTCACTGATCGCGGTCGACCACGAGTCCTTCGTCGTCTCCGGCCTGGACGGGGCCGAAGACCACTGGAGCACGGACGAGGCGCCGCGCATCCACGAACGTCGACTCGCTCGCATTTTGAAAGTCGAGCACTTTCGGCTGCCGCCCGCGTCCGACGAGCACAGCAAGGACGGCATCCGGGTCCGTCGCTTCCCCCTCATGCACTCCTGCCCCGAGTGCGACGAGTTGCGCCGCCATCGCGACTTCAACCCGCCGCCCGGCAAAAGCCTCTGCGGAACCTGTGAGGCCGACCTGGTCCCCTCCCGCTTCGTCATCGCCTGCGAGGCCGGCCACCTCGATGAGTTTCCGTACTGGCACTGGGTTCACCGCGCCACAGGGCGCGGCACGACGACCGCCGGCCAATGCGGCGGCACGCTCAGGCTGCGCACCTCCGGCCTCAGTTCCTCGCTCCGCTCGATCCTCGTGTCGTGCAGCTGCGGAGTGCCCGAGGTGTCGATGGAGGGTTCCTTCCGCAGGAGCGCACTCAAGGACCTCGGTCTGCGTTGCCGGGGCACCCGTCCGTGGCTCGGGACCTCCGTGCCGGCGGAGTCCTGCAGCCGCACCCCACGTACCCTCCAGCGTGGTTCCTCCGCCGTCTGGCAGCCGGTGCTGAAGTCCGCGCTGTCCATCCCGCCGTGGAGCGACGGTCGCGCGGATCCACTTGCTCCGTACTGGAGCCGACTGCGCGATCTCACGGACCGGTCCGAGGTCGCGATCAGTCTCAAGGTTCTTTTCGGCGACGAGTGCCCTGTCTCCGTCGACGAGGTGATGGAGCTGCTCGCCGCTGAGCAGGAGGAGGACGCCACCGAGAGCGAGGAACGCACCTTCGACCACCACTATCGGGCTTTGCGCAACAAGGAGTACGAACGTCTGCGGGCCGGCAACGACGAGCGCGAGCGTTCACGCGACGAGCAGTTCATCTGCGAGACCCCGCTCGGCGACCCGACCGCTCTCGACGGCCTCGGGATCACCGGGCCCATGCAGGTCAAGAAACTTCGCGAGGTCCGCGCGCTCAAGGCGTTCACCCGGCTCGCCGAACCCGACTCCGTCGCCGACGGCAACGAGGCGGCGCTCTCCTCGGAAGTTCTGAACTGGCTGCCCGCCATGGAGGTTCGGGGCGAGGGCGTCTTTCTCCGGCTGGCCGAAGACCGTCTCGCCGCCTGGGAAGAAGCCCCCGCCGTGGTCGCGCGCGCCGAGCGCATCCACACCGCACACCGCCGCATGATGGAGCAGAGGGCTTCCGACCCCACCCAGGTCCAGGTCTCTCCCGCCACCCCCCGCATGGTCCTGCTGCACACCCTGGCCCACGTGCTGATCAACGAGTGGAGCCTGGACGCCGGCTACCCGGCCGCGGCCCTCCGCGAACGCCTCTACGCCGACGAGGAAATGGCCGGCCTGCTCGTCTACACCGCCACCAGCGACTCCGCGGGAAGTCTCGGCGGCCTGGTCGCTCAGGGCGAGCCCGAGAGGCTGGCGAGCGCGATCCCCTCGGCGATCCGCCGAGCCTCCTGGTGCTCCGCCGATCCCTTGTGCATCGAGACCGAGGCCTCCGGCACCGGCGGAACGAACCTCGCCGCCTGCCACGCCTGCGTGATGCTCCCGGAGACCAGCTGCGAGCACAACAACACCCTGCTCGACCGCGCACTGCTCGTCGGCACCCCGGAAGATCCTCATTTGGGCTTCTTCTCGGACATTCTGGCTCACTGAGACGTGACGCCGCCCGGGCCGCAAGCGCGGCCTCCGTGTGCCGTGGTGACCCCGAGAGCTGACGTTAGGCTCGTAGATCGAGACCCTCACCCATGAGAAAGGCGCCCCTCATGCCCCGCATCCCCTCCCCCGCCATAGCCGCCGCCGGCCTCGTCGGCGGGTACGCCGTCGCCCGGTGGACCAAGAGGCGGCCCCTCGGGGGTGTGGTGCTCGCCGGGGCCGGGGGGCTTGCCGTGCGGGAGTGGCGGCAGGAGGTTGGGGGCAAGGCTGCCGCTGGGCTCACCGCCGCGTACGTCGCCGCGTTCGCCGGGTCGCATCCGCTCGCCAAGAAGGTGGGGGCCTGGCCCGCCGTGTTCACCGTCGCCGGGGCCATGGCCGGAACCTCCTGGGCCGTCACCCGGAACGCCGTCACCCGGAACAAGGGCTGAACGCTCCGCCCTTCCCGTACGTACTCCCCAGTGCCCTCCCATGAGCGCTGGGCGGGTGGGCCCCCTACCCCCTACCCGCCCAGCGCGTGGCTCACCGTGTAGATCAGCAGGCCCGCCAGCGCGCCCACCACCGTGCCGTTGATGCGGATGAACTGGAGGTCGCGGCCGATGTTCGCCTCGATCTTCTTCGACGTCTGGTCCGCGTCCCAGCCCGCCACCGTGTCGCTGATCAGCGACGTGATCTCGTTCCGGTACGTCGTCACCACGTACGCCGCCGCGTCCTCCACCCACCCCTCGACCTTCGACTGCAGACGGCCGTCCGTCACCAGCCTGCCGCCCAGCGAGATCAGCGAGGCCCGCGCCCGCAGGCGCAGCTGGCTGCGGTCGTCCTCCGCCGCCGCGATGATCATGCCGCGTACGGACGACCAGGCCGAGGCGATGATGTCCTGGACCTCCGGGCGCGCCAGCAGGTCCGCCTTCAGGCGTTCCACCCGCGCCCGGGTGTCCGTGTCCGCCTGGAGGTCGGCCGCGAAGTCCGTCAGGAAGCGGTCGATCGCGCCCCGCGCCGGGTGCGCCGGCATGTCCCGCATCTCCGTGACGAAGCGCAGCAGCTCCTTGTAGACCCGCTCGCCCACCCGGCGGTCCACGAAGCGCGGCGTCCAGCCCGGTGCGCCGCCCTGGACCGCGTCCATCACCGAGTCCGCGTGGAAGACCAGCCAGTCGTGCGCCCGCGCGCACACCAGGTCCACCGCCCGGTGGTGCGCCCCGTCGACGACGATCCTCTCCAGCGTCTTGCCGATCCCCGGCGCGATCTCCGCCGCCTCCGCCCGTCGCGTGATCGCCTCACCGACGACCGCCTGCACGTCCGAGTCCCGCAGCACCGTCAGGGCGCCGCGCAACGCCGTGGCCAGCTCCGTCGTCACCCGGTCGGCATGCGCCGGGTCCGCGATCCAGGCGCCGAGACGGCCGGCGATGCCCAGCCCGTGCAGCCGTCCCCGTACGACATCCGCCGACAGGAAGTTCTCGCCGACGAAGGAACCCAGCGTCGCCCCCAACTGGTCCTTCTTCGTCGGGATGATCGCCGTGTGCGGGATCGGCAGCCCCAGCGGGCGGCGGAACAGCGCCGTCACCGCGAACCAGTCCGCCAGCGCGCCCACCATGCCGGCCTCCGCCGCGGCCGCCACATAACCGGCCCACGCGCCGAGCCCTGCGCTCTCCGCCCACGTCGCCAGGGCGTAGATGACCGCCACCACGAGAAGAAGGCCCGTGGCGAGGGCCTTCATACGACGAACCCCGCGGTGCCTCTCGGCATCCGCCGCCGTGTACGAGAACGCCACCAGGGGCCGCTTCGTATCAGTCGTGGTCTCGCTCATCACCCCACCTCCCTACCTCAGTGACTCTCCGCGCGCACCCCGAGTTCCCGATCCGTGGAGCGTTCCCCGCCCCGCTCCCCGTACATCTTGGCGATCACCGCCTCGATGTCCGGTTCCCGCACCGACAGGTCCACCAGCGGATACGCCTCCGCCACCGCCGCCACGAGCGGCGCCGCCGACGCCGAGGCCGGGAAGGCCAGCACCTGCCGCGGACCCTCCCGCCGTACGAAACGCGCCCCCGCCACCTCGATCGGCGGCAGCTCCCGCTCCAGGTCCACGACCAGAAGACGCTCGCTCTCCCCCGCCTCGTGCAGGCCCGCCAGCTCGCCGTCGTACATCAGCCGCCCGTGGTCGATCACCATCACCCGCTTGCACAGCTGCTCGATGTCCGTCAGGTCATGCGTCGTCAGCAGCACCGTCGTGCCCCGCGAGGCGTTGAGCTCGCGCAGAAACTCCCGTACCCGCGCCTTCGACACGACATCGAGCCCGATCGTCGGCTCGTCCAGATACAGCACGTCCGGATCGTGCAGCAGCGCCGCCGCGATGTCGCCGCGCATCCGCTGGCCCAGGGACAACTGCCGTACGGGTACGTCGAGCAGGTCGCCCAGCTCAAGCAGATCCACGCACCGGGCGAGATTCGCGGCGAAGCGCTCGTCCGGGATCCGGTACATCCGGTGCATCAGCCGGTACGAGTCCTTCAGCGGCAGGTCCCACCACAGCGTCGTCCGCTGCCCGAACACCACCCCGATCCGCTGCGCGAGCCGCGTCCGCTCCCGCGACGGGTCGATGCCCGCGACCCGCAGCCGGCCGCCGCTCGGGGTGAGGATCCCGGTCAGCATCTTGATCGTGGTCGACTTGCCCGCGCCGTTCGGGCCGATGTAGCCGACCATCTCGCCGCGCTCCACACCGAAGCTGATCCCGTCGACCGCCCGCACGTCCCGCTTCTCCCGCCGCAGGAGCCCCGTCCTCCGGCGCACCGTGAAGACCTTCTCGACGGCGTCCAGCTCAATGAAGGCCATGCCTCAGCTCCCTGTACTTCGGTACGAACGAAGGCCCGCGCGCCACGCGAGGCCGGCCAGCCCGCAACACGCCGCCGCGACCAGCGGCGACCCGAACGCCAACCAGTCCGGCACCCCCGCCGGCGCCTCGCGCCCCAGGATGTACAGCGCCGGCAGCCAGCTCACGAACGCCAACGGCACGACGAACACGACCCCCCGCACCAGATCCTGCGCGAAGATCACCGGCGGGTACTGCAGCAGCGTGTTCCCGCCGTACGTGAACGAGCTGGTCACCTCCGCCGCGTCCTGCGCCCAGAACAGCACCGACGCGCCCGCGACCATCACGGCCGCGAAGATCACCGCGCCGCACACCACCGTCATCGGCAGCAGCAGCACCTTCACCACCGTCCACTCCACGTCCAGGATCAGCAGGGACCAGACCAGCACGAACAGCCCCTGGGCCACCCGGCCCAGCCGCCGCAGCGCGAACTTGTCCGCCGCCACCTGCGCAAGGACCGGCGCCGGCCGCATCAGAAACATGTCGAGCGAGCCGTCCCGCACCCGTTTGCCCATCCGCTGGAGCGAACCCATCGTCAGGTCCGCGATCCCGAAGGCGGTGCCCGCCGTCCCGTACAGGAACGCGACCTCGGCGAAGGAGAAGCCGCCGAGACCCTCCACCTGACCGAACATCAGCAGGATGACGACGAAGTCGAAGAAGGTCACGGTGAAGGAGGTGACCAGCGTCAGCGCGAAGGACGTGCGGTACGTCATCGTCGACCGGACCCACATCCCGGCGACCATCCGGTACGTCCGCCAGGACTCGCCCAGCGCGGAGGACTTCCCGGGCGCGGACCACTCGCCCACCGCGGACGGCTCACCCACCCTGCACCACCACCTTCCGCGTCGCCAGCGACTGCGCCAGCCGCCCCGCCACCAGCAGCACCGCCGCCCAGCCGAACTGGAACGCGTACGCCCCGAACAGCCCCCACCCCTCGTACTTCTCCAGGAACACGTCCGCCGGGATCTGCAGCATCGACGCCCACGGCAGCACCCGCGCCACCTCCCCCAGCACCCCCGGGAAGACGCTCAGCGGCAGCAGCATCCCGGAGAAGAACAGCCCGCCCAGCCACGCCACCTGCACCACCCCCTGACCGTCCATCAGCCAGAACGCGCTCATCGCGACCAGGTACCAGATCGCGAAGCTCACCGTCGCACCGAGCGCGATCGCCAGCAGGAACGCGAGCCAGGTCGACGCCCGCTCGGGCAGCCTGAAGTCGAACGCGAGCGCCCCGACCGCCATGGGGACCACGCCCCGACCGAGCAACTGGTACGCGCTCCGCCCCGCGTTGGCCGAGAACCACCAGGCCTGCAGATCCGCCGGCCGGTACAGGTCCACGGCGATGTCGCCCGTCCTGATCCGCTCGATCAGCTCGTCCTCGAAGCCGCCGCCCATCAGCCCGCAGACCGTGATCAGCGCCTGCCCGATCCACACATAGGCGAGCGCCTCGGCCATGTCGTATCCACCGAGCCGCGGACGCTCGTCCCACAGGGCCATATAGGTGTACGCCAGGATGAACCCGAAGACGGTGTTGGTGAACACCCCCGCCGCCGTCGCCATCCGGTACGTGGCATGGCGCCGGAACCCACCCGCGGCCACCGTCGCGTACAGCCGCAGCATGTCCCGTCCCCTCCCACCTGCCCCGCCTCCCGGCACCAAAGCGCACGACCCTAGCGCCCCGCACTCCGCCACCGCGAGTGGATTTCGAGTCGCATTCCTCAGGTTCTGTCCCGGTGCGTGCAGTATGGGGGAGCCATCCCCTTCATCCGGTACGGGAGCTCCACCATGAGCGACGACCAGCCACACCGGCCCGGCTGGGCGCCCAGGGACCCCACCGTCCCCACCCCACGCCCCAAGCGCCCACGGCGCTCCCGCCCCCGACGCATCCTGCGGGCGCTCCTCGGCACCTTCCTCCTCGGCACCCTGCTGCTCGCCGGCGGCCTCCTCGCCGGCTACCTCCTCGTCGACATCCCGCCCGCCAACTCCGCCGCGACCGCGCAGTCCAACCTGTACCTCTACAAGGACGGCACCCAGATCGCCCGCGACGGCGAGGTCAACCGCGAGAACGTACGGCTCGCACACGTCCCCGCCACCGTCCGGCACGCCGTACTCGCCGCCGAGGACCGCGACTTCTACTCCGAACGGGCCGTCGTCGACCTCAAGGCCATGGTCCGCGCCGCCTGGAACACCCTCACCGGCAAGGGCAGACAGTCCGGCTCCACCATCACCCAGCAGTACGTCAAGAACTACTACCTCGGCCAGGAACAGACCGTCACCCGCAAGGTGAAGGAGTTCTTCATCGCCATCAAGCTCAACCGCGAGAAGAGCAAGGACGAGATCTTCGAGGGCTACCTGAACACCAGCTACTTCGGCCGCAACGCCTACGGCGTCCAGGCCGCCGCCCGCGCCTACTACGGCAAGGACGCCGCACAACTCGACAGCGCCGAGGGCGCGTACCTCGCCTCCCTGCTCAAGGCCCCCAGCGCCTACGACGTCGCCACCCACCCCGAGAACAGGACCAAGGCGCTCGCCCGCTGGAACTACGTCCTCGACGGCATGGTCAAGAAGAAGTGGCTCACCCCCGCCGGCCGGACCGCCGCCACCTTCCCCACCCCGCAGACCGCCCGCCCCGCCACCGGCCTCTCCGGACAGCGCGGCTACCTCGTCCAGGCCGTCGAGGAGTACCTCACCGACAACGGCGTCGTCGACGAGAAGACCCTCGCCGGCGGCGGCTTCCGGATCACCACCACCCTGGAGAAGGCGAAACAGGACGCCCTCGTCACCGCCGTCGAGGACCAGGTGATGTCGAAACTCGACGCCGCACGGAACCCCACCGACCGCTTCGTACGCGTCGGGGGCGCCGCGATCGACCCGGCGACCGGCCGCGTCCTCGCCCTGTACGGCGGCATCGACTACACCCGGCAGTACGTCAACAACGCCACCCGCCGCGACTACCAGGTCGGCTCCACCTTCAAACCCTTCGTCCTCGCGGCGGCGCTCCAGCACGGCTCGCTCACCCAAGAGGGCGAGCAGATCACCCCGAACACGTACTACGACGGCACCGACAAGCGCCCCGTGGAGGGCTGGAGCGGCGAGCCCTACTCCCCCGCCAACGAGGACGACCTGTCGTACGGCGACATCACCGTCCGCACCGCCACCGACAGCTCCGTCAACGCGGTGTACGCCCAGATGGCTGTGGACGTCGGGCCGGTGAAGGTCAAGGAGACCGCCGTCGCCCTCGGCCTGCCCGCGAACACCCCCGACCTCAACGCCTCCCCCTCCATCGCGCTCGGCCCCGCCACCGCGAGCGTCCTCGACATGGCGGAGGCGTACGCCACCCTCGCCAACCACGGCCGCCACGGCACGTACACCCTCGTCGACAAGGTCACCAAGGACGGCCAGGACGTGGCACTGCCGGCCGCCGAAAGCCGGCAGGCGGTGAGCCGCGAGGCCGCCGACACGACGACGGCGGTCCTGCGCAGCGTGGTGGAGTTCGGTACGGGGACGGCGGCGCTGTCCGCGGGCCGGCCGGCGGCGGGCAAGACGGGCACCGCGGAGGACGACAAGGCCGCCTGGTTCGCGGGATACACCCCGGAGCTGGCGACGGTGGTCACGATGATGGGCCAGGACCCGGAGACCGGCGAGCAGAAGCCGCTGTACGGAGCCCTCGGCCTGCCCCGCATCAACGGCGGCGGGGCGCCCGCGGAGATCTGGGGCCAGTTCACGCGGGGCGCGCTGGCGGGGACGGAACCGCGGGAGTTCGAGCTCCAGCTCGGGGAGGGCGTGGAGGAGTCGTGGGACCCGCTGGAACCGCCGCAGCCGGACGCCCCGTACGAGGAGGGGGAGGAGGGGGACGAGACGGAGGGGATGGAAGGGCCGGAGCCGCGGAGAACCCAGCCGCGCCCCCAGACATTCCAGACACCGCAGACATCGCAGGCACCGCAGCGGACGACACGACCCTCGCCACAACAGCCACAACCGGAGCCCCCGGCCACCACCCGAGAAGGAGCGGACGGCAGCACACCACCCTCCGACACCACTCCCCCACCACCACCGCTGACGCCACCGACGCCATCCGCCGACGCGCCGCTCTAGTGCCCCGACGTCGCCTTCAGACCCACCACGGCGACCAGGAGCAGACACACGAAGAAGATCCGCGCGGCGGTCGCCGGCTCACCGAGCACCACCATGCCGAGCACCGCCGCGCCGGCCGCGCCGATGCCGACCCACACGCCGTACGCCGTACCGATGGGCAGCGTCTTGGCGGCATGCGACAGCAGCATCATGGAGGCGACGATCCCGGCGCCCGTGAAGACACTGGGCCAGAGGCGGGTGAACCCGTCGGTGTACTTCATGCCGATCGACCAGCCGACCTCGAGCAGACCAGCGACGATGAGAAGAACCCAAGCCATGACGACAACACCTCCGCGAGACGGATCAACAGGGGTGCGTCGTCTTTGCGTACTACCGCAATGGGCCCGGTACGGCGCGTCTCGTCGGGTGCCTCCAGAGTAGCAAAAGGCATACAAAAGACCTGGTGACACCGGTCACCAGGTCTTTTCGCCGAACGGACGGCCGCACGAACGGCTAGAGGTACAGGCCCGTGGTGTCCTTCGACCCCTCGAACCGGTCCGCGGCCACCGCGTGCAGATCGCGCTCCCGCATCAGCACGTACGCCACGCCCCGCACCTCCACCTCGGCGCGGTCCTCGGGGTCGTACAGAACCCGGTCACCGGTCTCGACCGTACGGACGTTCTGGCCGACCGCGACGACCTCGGCCCAGGCCAGCCGACGGCCGACGGCGGCGGTGGCCGGAATCAGGATGCCGCCGCCCGAACGCCGCTCCCCCTCGGGGGAATCGCTCCGGACCAGCACACGGTCATGAAGCATCCGGATGGGCAGCTTGTCGTGGGTGTTCTCGCTCACGACTCGAACCTACCTGCCCGGGCGTGTCGGCCGTACTCGGGAGGGGTCATCCCCGGCGCTTGCGGGCCGAGACCGCGAGCAGCCCGACGAGGGCCACGGCGACCACGGCCACCGGGAGGACCCGTTCCAGACGCGGCGCACCCTCCTCGTCGGTGAAACGGGCCTTCACATCGGACACGGTCCGGTTGACGGCGACGAACGCTCGTCCGACGGTGTGGTCGACCGTGGAGGCGACCTTCGCCTTCGCGTCGCCGACGATCGTCTTCGGGTGCATCCGAATGCCGATCTCGTCGAGAGTGACGGCGAGCTGCTCGCGCCGGCGGACGATGTCCGCCTCGATCTGCGCAGGGGTCCTGGCGTCCGACACCGCGCTGCCTCCGTAGTCGTAATCGGTCGTTGACGGACAGTCTCTCAGTTTCTCGGTCCCAGGTCTGTCTCAGGCCCCCATTAGGCTCGACCGTGTACGCGTACACACTCCGAGGAGAGCCATGAGCGAGCGACTTCAGCCCGGCGACACCGCCCCCGCCTTCACCCTGCCCGACGCGGACGGCAACGAGATCTCGCTCGCGGACCACAAGGGCCGCAAGGTCATCGTCTACTTCTACCCCGCGGCGCTCACTCCGGGCTGCACCAAGCAGGCCTGCGATTTCACGGACAACCTGGAGCTGCTGGCGGGCGCGGGCTACGACGTCATCGGCGTGTCGCCGGACAAGCCGGAGAAGCTGGCGAAGTTCCGTGAGAAGGAGGACCTGAAGGTGACGCTGGTTGGTGACCCGTCCAAGGAGGTCCTGGAGGCGTACGGCGCGTTCGGCGAGAAGAAGCTGTACGGCAAGACGGTGACGGGCGTTATCCGCTCGACGGTCGTCGTCGACGAGGACGGCAAGGTCGAGCGGGCCCTGTACAACGTGAAGGCGACGGGCCATGTCGCCAAGATCATCAAGGACCTGGGTATCTGAGACCTCTTCTTTTGCCGGCGACTGGCGTGATGACCGCCGCGAGAACCCGGCTGCTGTGCCCCAACTGCCGTGCCATCCCCAGCACTTGGTGCCGGGGAGGCGAGCGCCAGACCTCGTTGCAGCAACAACCGGGCAACCGCGCCGGTCCGCCCGCTAACATGGCAGACGGCTAGCGGCCTTGGCGGAACGGCAGACGCCTCGCATTTAGGGTGCGATGGGAGTAATCCCGTGAGGGTTCGAATCCCTCAGGCCGCACAAACCATGAAATCAAAGGCCCCCGGCTTTTCCGGGGGCCTTTGCCATGCCGCCTCAGCGCAGCAGCTCCCGCACCACCGGCACCAGCGCCCTGAACGCCTTCCCCCGGTGACTGATCGCGTTCTTCTCCTCCGGAGACAGCTGCGCGCACGTGACCTCGTACCCCTCCGGCTGGAGGATCGGGTCGTAGCCGAAGCCGTTCGTGCCCACCGGGGCGTGGCGCAGGGTGCCCCGCAGTCGGCCCTCGACGACGCGTTCCGTGCCGTCCGGGAGGGCCAGGGCCGCCGCGCAGGCGAAGTGGGCTGCGCGGTGGGGGGCGTCGATGTCGGCGAGTTGGGCCAGGAGCAGGTCCAGGTTCGCGCGGTCGTTGCCGTGGGTGCCGGACCAGCGGGCCGAGAAGATGCCGGGGGCGCCGCCGAGGACGTCGACGCAGAGGCCGGAGTCGTCGGCGACGGCCGGGAGGCCGGTGGCCTGGGCGAGGGCGTGGGCCTTGAGGAGGGCGTTCTCGGCGAAGGTGACGCCGGTTTCCTTGACGTCGGGGATCTCCGGGTACGCGTCCGCGCCGACGAGGTCGTGGGTGAGGCCTGCGTCGGCGAGGATCGCGTGGAGTTCGGTGATCTTTCCGGCGTTGCGGGTGGCGAGGATCAGGCGGGTCATGCCCCCCAGTATCTACGGGGTCAGGAGGTGCAGACCTTGCCGATCTCGGCGGCGGCGTCGGTGACCGGCTTGATGTCCGGGGTGGCGTCGCCTTCCTTGACGGCCGTGCGGACGGTTTCGACGCCCTTGCCGAGGTCGTCGACGGCCTTGGAGAGGTCCGCGTTGTCGGTGGTGTCCTTGAGCTTGTCGAGCTCGGTGGAGATGTCGTTCAGGGCCTCGTTGATCTGCGTCGGGTCGCTGGTGGCGCTGGAGGCCGCCTGCTGGAGCTTGTCGACGCTGGTGGCTATCGCTTCGGCGGTCGCGACGCAGTCCATTGCCTTGTCGAGGGCTCCGCAGCCGACGAGGGTGGTGGTGAGTACGGCTGCCGATGCCACGGCGAGTGCGAGACGGCGCTTCAAGACTGGTCCCTCCCAGGGATATGGATGTACGGGCGTACGGTTCTGGCCGTACGCCCGTGTTGAGGAAGACGCCGCGGCGCCCTGCAGAGTTCCTTACAGGGTTCCTTCGAGCGCCTTGCGCTGGATCTCGGCGAGTTCGGCGCAGCCGCCGGAGGCGAGGTCGAGGAGCGCGTTGAGCTCCTTGCGGTCGAAGGGCTCGGCCTCGGCGGTGCCCTGGACCTCGACGAAGCGGCCGTCGCCGGTGCAGACGACGTTCATGTCGGTCTCGGCGCGGACGTCCTCCTCGTAGCAGAGGTCGAGGAGGGGGACGCCGTCGACGATGCCGACGGAGACGGCGGCGACGGTGCCGGTGAGGGGCTTGCGGCCGGCCTTGACGAGCTTCTTGCCCTGGGCCCAGGCGACGGCGTCGGCGAGGGCGACGTAGGCGCCGGTGATCGCGGCGGTGCGGGTGCCGCCGTCGGCCTGGAGGACGTCGCAGTCGAGGACGATGGTGTTCTCGCCGAGGGCCTTGTAGTCGATGACGGCGCGCAGGGAGCGGCCGATGAGGCGGGAGATCTCGTGCGTGCGGCCGCCGATCTTGCCGCGGACGGATTCGCGGTCGCCGCGCGTGTTGGTGGCGCGGGGCAGCATCGAGTATTCGCCGGTGACCCAGCCTTCGCCGCTGCCCTTGCGCCAGCGCGGGACGCCTTCGGTGACGGAGGCGGTGCAGAAGACCTTGGTGTCGCCGAAGGAGATGAGGACGGAGCCCTCGGCGTGCTTGCTCCATCCGCGTTCGATGGTGACGGGGCGGAGCTGTTCGGGGGTACGGCCGTCGATACGAGACATGCCACGAGCGTAGCCGTACGGAAGGAGGGCCCGTCCCCCTGTCGGGGCGGGCCCTCTTTCACGTACGGAACGGGTTCACATCATGTCTTCGATGTCGGTGGCGATGGGGTCGGCGTCGGTGCCGATGACGACCTGGATCGCGGTGCCCATCTTGACGACGCCGTGGGCGCCGGCGGCCTTGAGGGCGGCTTCGTCGACCTTGCTGGGGTCGATGACCTCGGTGCGGAGGCGGGTGATGCAGCCTTCGACCTCTTCGATGTTGTCGATGCCGCCGAGGCCGGCGACGATCTTCTCAGCCTTGCTGGCCATGTGTTTCTCCCTGTCCGTTCCGTTCGAAGAACGCGAGTCTCGGCGTACCGGCGGTCCGCTGTGTCACGGTAACGCACGGTTGGCCCAACTTCGCGAGCGCGTGCCCTCGTTCTGCCGAATGATGACGATCACCGGCTGCCTGCCCTCAGGGGGCTTCGGGAGCCTATCGCAACTGGTCTACACCAGTGTGCAACGCGAGTCGGGCCCGGCTCTGTTCCGGGTCAGGGAGGACGCCGATGAGTACGGACAGCGCGGCCGCCGCGCCGAAGAAGTCGATGGGGGGCGGTCTCTTCCAGGGGCTGCAGAAGATGGGCCGCAGCCTGCAGCTGCCCATCGCCGTCCTCCCGGCGGCGGGGATCATCAACCGTCTCGGTCAGCCGGACGTCTTCGGCGTGGACGGGCTGGGCTGGGACAACGTCGCGAAGGTGATGGCGGGGGCCGGTGGCGCGCTGCTGGACGGCAGCCTCGGCCTTCCCCTGCTGTTCTGCATCGGTGTCGCCATCGGCATGGCGAAGAAGGCGGACGGCTCGACGGCGCTCGCGGCCGTGGTGGGCTTCCTCGTGTACTGGACGGTCCTGCGCCAGTTCCCGAAGGACTGCCCGGCGGGCACGAAGGACATCGGCGGCGGCTGCCTCGGCCCCGACGACTCCTTCGCCGGCTACACGTACCAGAATCCCGGCGTCTTCGGCGGGATCGTCATCGGTCTGCTGACCGCCTGGTTCTGGCAGCGGTACCACCGGAAGAAGTTCGTCGACTGGCTGGGCTTCTTCAGCGGCCGCCGGTTCGTGCCGATCATCATGACCTTCGTGGCGATCGCCTTCGCGGCCCTGTGTCTGTGGGTCTGGCCGCCGATCGGCGACGGGCTGGAGAGCTTCAGCGACTGGCTGGTGGGGCTCGGCGCGTGGGGTTCGGGCATCTTCGGCGTCGCGAACCGGGCGCTGCTGGTGATCGGCCTCCATCAGTTCCTGAACGTGCCGATCTGGTTCCAGTTCGGCTCGTACGAGAGGCCGGACGGGACGACGGTCCACGGAGACATCCCCATGTTCCTGGCGGGCGACCCGAACGCCGGCCAGTTCCTGACGGGCTTCTTCCCGATCATGATGTTCGCGCTGCCGGCGGCGGCGCTCGCCATCACCCACTGCGCGAGGCCGCACCGGCGCAAGCAGGTCGGCGGCCTGATGCTCTCGGTCGCTCTGACGTCCTTCGTCACCGGCATCACCGAGCCGATCGAGTACTCCTTCCTCTTCGTCGCCCCGCTGCTGTACGCGATCCATGCTCTGCTCACGGGTGTGTCGATGGCGGTGACGTGGGCGCTCGGGGTGAAGGACGGGTTCAGCTTCTCGGCGGGCATGATCGATTACGCGATCAACTGGAGTCTCGCGACTAAGCCGTGGCTGATCATTCCGATCGGCCTGGGTTTCGCGGTCGTCTATTACGTGATCTTCCGGTTCGCGATCACCAAGTTCGATCTGCCGACGCCGGGGCGGGAGCCGGAGGAGGTCGAGGAGGAGATGGACCGCGACATCACCAAGGCGTAACCGGATCCAGGCGGCCGGTTCGGGGCTTCGCCCCGTTCGCAGCGCAGGGAAAGGCCCTCGGACCTCATGGTCCGGGGGCCTTCCTCGTTCACGCGCCGCTATGGCCCGTGCACGGAGAATTCGCAGGTTCCTTATCTAAGTCTCACGTGCTAAAACTGGTCTACACCACTCAATGGTGTAGACCACGCGGTCCAGACCACCGCGTTTCCTGACGCCGCCGTCATCCCCCTTTTCCGGTCCTCTGGCGGCGCCGTGCCCCCTGGAGGAAGTTGTGTCCACGGCTAGCGCCGCTCCCGCGGCCGACAAGAAGAAGGGCGCGGGCGCGATGGCTGTCATGCAGCGCATCGGCCGCAGCCTCATGCTGCCGGTCGCGGTGCTGCCCGCCGCCGCGCTCCTGGTGCGGCTCGGCAACGACGACATGCTCGGCCGCGAGTCGTTCCCGACCTTCATCACCAAGATCGCAAGCTATATGTCCGCAGGTGGCGGCGCCATCCTCGACAACATGGCGCTGCTGTTCGCTGTTGGTATCGCCATCGGCTTCGCGAAGAAGTCGGACGGCTCGACGGCCCTCGCGGCGGTGACCGGCTACCTCGTCTTCCAGAAGGTCTTGGCCACCTTCACGGACCCGAACCTCCCCAAGGAGGCCACGGTCGTCGATGGCAAGATCGTCATGGTCGAGAAGGCGGTCAACGCGGGCGTCCTCGGCGGCGTCGTCATGGGCATCATCGTCGCGCTGCTGTACCAGCGCTTCTACCGCACCAAGCTGCCCGACTGGGCGGGCTTCTTCGGCGGCCGCCGCCTCGTCCCGATCCTCTCCGCCTTCGCGGGACTCTTCGTGGGCATCATCTTCGGCTTCATCTGGCCGGTCCTGGGCACGGGTCTTCACAACCTCGGTGAGTGGCTCGTCGGCTCCGGCGCCGTCGGCGCGGGCATCTTCGGTGTCGCCAACCGGGCGCTGATCCCGGTCGGCATGCACCACCTGCTGAACTCCTTCCCGTGGTTCCAGGCCGGTTCGTACGAGGGCAAGAGCGGTGACATCGCCCGCTTCCTCGCCGGTGACCCGACCGCCGGACAGTTCATGACCGGCTTCTTCCCGATCATGATGTTCGCCCTCCCGGCGGCCTGCCTCGCGATCGTGCACTGCGCCCGCCCGGAGCGCCGCAAGGTCGTCGGCGGCATGATGTTCTCCCTCGCGCTGACCTCCTTCGTCACCGGCGTGACCGAGCCCATCGAGTTCACCTTCATGTTCATCGCGCCGGTGCTCTACGCGATCCACGCGGTCCTGACCGGTGTCTCCATGGCGCTGACCTGGGCGCTCGGCATGAAGGACGGCTTCGGCTTCTCCGCCGGCGCGGTCGACTTCCTGCTCAACCTGGGCATCGCGTCCAACCCGTGGGGCCTGGCGCTGGTCGGTCTGTGCTTCGCGGTGGTCTACTACGTGGTCTTCCGCTTCGCGATCACCAAGTTCAACCTCCCGACGCCGGGCCGCGAGTCCGACGAGGAGCTCGCCGAGCTGCAGAAGGCCGAGGCGAAGTAGTCCCGTACGCCACCGGCACTCCGGACACGCCGAAGCCCCCGCCCTTCCTCAGGAAGGGCGGGGGCTTCGGCCGTCCCGTGCTCAGATCTCGTAGACCGCGCCCGCGTACGCCAGCTCCGACGGGCCGTCGTACACCGCCCGCGCGTCCGCCAGGTTCTGCTCGCCGTCGGTCCACGGCGGGATGTGGGTGAGCACCAGCCGTCCCACCGACGAGCGGGCCGCCTCGGCGCCCGCCTCCCGGCCGTTGAGGTGCAGCGCCGGGATGTCCTCCTTGCCGTGCGTGAAGGACGCCTCGCACAGGAACAGATCCGTGCCGTCCGCCAGTTCGTGCAGGGCGTCGGAGACGCCGGTGTCGCCCGAGTACGTGAGCGAACGGCCGCCGTGCTCGATCCTGATGCCGTACGTCTCCACCGGGTGGCACACCTTCTGTGTACGGACGGAGAACGGGCCGAGCTCGAAGGAGCCGGACTTCAGCGTCCGGAAGTCGAAGACCTCGCTCATGGACGTGTCCGAGGGGGTGTCCGCGTACGCCGTGGTCAGGCGCTGCTCGGCGCCTTCGGGGGCGAAGACCGGGATGGCGTCGCAGCGTCCGCCCTCATGGCGGTAGTAGCGCGCGACGAAGTATCCGCACATGTCGATGCAGTGGTCGGCGTGGAGGTGGCTGAGGAAGATGGCGTCGAGGTCGTACAGACCGATGTGGCGCTGCAGCTCGCCCAGGGCGCCATTGCCCATGTCGAGGAGCAGCCGGAAGCCGTCGGCCTCTACGAGGTAGCTCGAGCAGGCCGAATCCGCGGACGGGAAGGACCCGGAGCAGCCGACGACGGTGAGCTTCATGGAGCGTGAACCTCCGAGGGCGGAGAGCGGCGGGGGAGGTCGTGCGATGCGACGAGCGTAAGGCGCGGCAGGGTCCGTCGCTCCTCCGTGGCGTCCCGTTGTGGGCGAACTCACGGGCTCTGTCACCGGTTCGGATGGACCTGGGGCGGAAGAGCGCGGGGTACGGGTCGCCGGTAACGTTCTGGGGTATGGACACGTCCTGGTGGCCGGCGCTCGTCGCGGTCGTGGTGATCGCGCTGATCGTGGCGCTGGCGGACGGCGTGAAGCGCTCGGGCCGGCGGCCCGGGGGCCGGACGCGGCCGCCCGCGCGGCCCCCGGCCCGGCCGCGCGCGCCGGGGAAGGCGCCCGCTCGGCTCCCCCGGGCGGGCGAGATCTGGTGGGCGGACGTGCCCTACGAGGACGGGCCCGGCTCGAAGGACCGTCCGTGTCTGGTGCTGGTGCTGCGCGGGGACTGCGCGCTGGTCGCCAAGATCACCAGCAAGTACCACGACGAGCGGCCCGGGGTGATCGCGCTTCCGCCGGGCTCGGTGGGGGACACGCGGGGGCGGCCCAGTTTCCTGGAGACGGACGAGCTGCGGGAGGTCCCGGTGTGGGAGTTCCGCCGCAGAGTGGGAACGGCGGACCCGGTCGTCTGGGACCAGGTCCGCCACCTTGCCTGACGGGTGCCGGGGCCCATGAGCGGGCGCCGGCCCCGTGGCGGCCGGGCCCACGGAGCAGAGGCGCCCGCGAGGGCGACATCCGTCGTGCTCACGACGGAGGGGACGGCCTACGCCCAGAGCTGGCCCTGGACGGTGGCGATCGCCTCTTCCGTCGTGGCCGCCGTGTAGAGGCCGGTCGACAGGTACTTCCAGCCGCCGTCGGCGACGACGAAGGCGATGTCCGCGCTCTCGCCCGCCTTCACGGCCTTGTTGCCGACGCCGATCGCCGCGTGAAGCGCCGCGCCCGTCGAGACACCCGCGAAGATGCCCTCCTGCTGGAGGAGTTCCCGGGTCCGCGTCACGGCGTCGGCCGAGCCGACCGAGAAGCGGGTGGTGAGGACGGAGGCGTCGTACAGCTCGGGTACGAAGCCCTCGTCCAGGTTGCGCAGGCCGTAGACCAGGTCGTCGTAGCGCGGTTCGGCGGCGACGATCTTGACGTCCGGCTTGTGTTCGCGCAGGTAGCGGCCGACGCCCATGAGGGTGCCGGTGGTGCCGAGGCCCGCCACGAAGTGGGTGATGGAGGGCAGGTCGGCGAGGATCTCGGGGCCGGTGCCGGCGTAGTGGGCGCCCGCGTTGTCCGGGTTGCCGTACTGGTAGAGCATCACCCACGAGGGGTTCTCGGCCGAGAGTTCCTTGGCGACCCGTACCGCCGTGTTCGACCCGCCCGCCGCGGGGGACGAGATGATCTCGGCGCCCCACATGGCGAGCAGCTGGCGGCGTTCCTCGCTGGTGTTCTCCGGCATGACGCAGACGATGCGGTAGCCCTTGAGCTTGGCCGCCATCGCGAGCGAGATGCCGGTGTTGCCGCTGGTCGGTTCGAGGATGGTGCAGCCGGGGGTGAGCCGGCCGTCCTTCTCCGCCTGCTCGATCATGTGGAGCGCGGGGCGGTCCTTGACCGAGCCGGTGGGGTTGCGGTCCTCCAGCTTGGCCCAGATGCGGACGTCGGCCGAGGGCGAGAGCCGGGGCAGCCGGACCAGGGGCGTGTTGCCGACCGCCGCCAGCGGGGAGTCGTAACGCATGTGGATCAGACCATGCCGCCGGCCACGGCCGGCAGGATCGTGACGTTGTCGCCGTCGGTCAGCTTGGTGTTGATGCCGTCCAGGAAGCGGACGTCCTCGTCGTTGAGGTAGACGTTGACGAAGCGGCGCAGCTCGCCGCCCTTGGCCTCGTCGACGATCCGGGCCTGGATGCCGGGGTGACGGGTCTCGAGGTCGGTGAAGAGCTCGGCGAGCGTCGCACCGCTGCCCTGGACGGCCTTGGCGTCGCCGGTGTAGGTGCGGAGGATGGTCGGGATGCGGACCTCGATGGCCATGACGTGGACTCCTGTCGGAAGTGGCGTGAAAGGCGCGCGGCTCTGATTGCCCCCGCGCGGGGGCGTCGTGCTCGGGGGTCGTGCTCCTGGGTGCGCTGGTGCGCCCCCGCTCACATCGCGCTGGCGAGGCGGCACAGGTCGACGTGCAACCGCGCCACGAGCAGCACGCTGCCCGGCGTCACTTCGCTCACGTCGTGGGAAACCATGGGGTCATCGTATCGATTCCCGGTCCGGGTTCCGGAATGTGATCTCACATGACGGACAGTTCGCGCTCGACAGGTGGACCGAGGAGGTCAGGGGCGGTCCTGGCGCCCGTTCCCGGACGCCGGACGACCTCGGCTCGGAGTTCCCGTGGACGGGCCGGGGCCGTCACTCCGGCCAGGCGGAGCCCCGGATGGTCCCGACGAAGTCGCCGGGCACGAATCCGGGCACGAAGTGGCGCAGGACGTCGGCCTTCACATTGCCGAAGGTCGTGTCCGGCTTGGGCGCGATGCCGTCGGCGAACGCCCGCAGGATACGGCGCTTGAAGTCGGGGCGCGGGTGCAGGGCGACGATCGCGTCCCGGTCCTCGGGGGCGAGTGCGGCCGGGTCGTCGTAGCCGATGCCGAGGACGTCGTACTCGACGCCCGCCGTCACGAGCGCGACCTCGGGTTCCATGAACGCGGGGACGCCGGGGGTGGTGTGCAGCGCGATCGCGGTCCAGACGCGCCGTACGGCGTCCTCGTCGGCGCCGTGCGCGCGCAGGAAGCGGGCGGCCTCCTCGGCTCCGTCGACCTCGAAGCGGCGGCCGCTGCCGTGGTGGGCCTCACCGAGCCCGAGGTCGTGGAACATGGCGCCGACGTAGAGGAGTTCGGGGTCGAAGGCGAGGCCGCGGGCGCGGCCCTGGAGGGCGCCGAAGAGGTACACGCGGCGGGAGTGATGGTAGATCAGCTCGTCGGTGGTGTCGCGGACGAGTTCGGTGGCGGCGGTGGCGAGCTTGCTGTCGGGAATCAAGGTGATCGGGTCCATGGGTCGAGCCTCCCGTTCGGGCACCCGGGCCCGCCATGTCCGTACGGACGGCCTTCCCACAGAATCGGACCCATGACTCACTCGGTGGTGGTGCTCGCTTTCGACGGTGTCCGGCTGCTGGACGTCTCCGCCCCGCTGGAGGTGTTCGGCACGGCGGGGCCGGCGTACGCGGTGCGGGTCTGCACCCCGGACGGGCGGGACGTGCGCACCTCGACCGGGCTGCGGATCGGGGCCGACTGCGCGGCGGGGGCGGTGACGGACGCGGACACGCTGCTCGTGCCGGGCGCGGTGGACGTGGACCGGTTCGTGACGGCGCCGGAGGTGGTCGGGCCGGTCGCGGAGCTCGCGGGGCGGGCGCGGCGGGTCGCGGCCGTCTGTACGGGTGCCTTCGCGCTGGCCGCCGCGGGGCTGCTGGCCGGACGGCGGGCGACGACGCACTGGGCGCACGCGAGCGAGCTGGCACGGCGTCATCCGGAGGTGGAGGTGACCGCGGACGCGATCTTCGTCGAGGACGGGCCGGTGTTCACCTCGGCCGGGGTGACGGCGGGGATCGATCTCTGCCTGGCGCTGGTGGAGCAGGACCGGGGACCGGCCGTGGCCCGTGAGGTCGCCCGGGATCTGGTGGTGTTCCTGCAGCGGCCCGGCGGGCAGTCGCAGTTCTCGGCCGCCTCGCGCACTCCCCCGACGCGTCATCCGCTGGTGCGGCCGCTGCTCGACGCGGTCGTCGCCGATCCGGGAGCGGATCACAGCGCGACGGCGCTGGCGCGGCGGGCGGGGGTGAGCGCGCGGCATCTGACGCGGCTGTTCCGGGAGCAGACCGGGGCGACACCGGCCGGCTATGTGGAGCGGGTACGGGTGGAGGCGGCCCGGCTCCTGCTGGAGGGCGGGGCGAGTGTGACGGGTGCGGCGGCGCGCAGCGGGCTCGGCAGCGACGAGTCGCTGCGGAGGGCGTTCGCCCGGCATGTCGGGGTGACGCCCTCCGCGTACGTGGCGCGTTTCCGCAGCACGCGCTACGCGTAGGTCTCGACGACCTTCACGTCCTCCTCGGTCACGACGCCTTCGACGATGGTGAAGGAGCGGAACTGGAAGGGGCCTGCGGCGTCGGTGTCGGCGGTGGAGACCAGGACGTAGTGGGCGCCGGGCTCGTTCGCGTAACTGATGTCGGTGCGGGAGGGGTAGGCCTCGGTGGCCGTGTGCGAGTGGTAGATGATCACGGGCTCCTCGTCCCGGTCGTCCATCTCGCGGTACAGCTTCAGCAGGTCGGCGGAGTCGAACTCGTAGAACGTGGGCGAGCGCGCGGCGTTCAGCATGGGGATGAACCGCTCGGGGCGGCCGGTGCCGACCGGGCCCGCGACCACGCCGCAGGCCTCGTCGGGGTGGTCCGCGCGGGAGTGTTCCACGATCTGGTCGTACAGGGCCCGGGTGATGGTCAGCATGTCCGACAGGATAAACACACGGGCCGTCCCGTACCGAGGAGTGGTACGGAACGGCCCGGATGCCGAGACGTGGCAGTTCAGGAGCGCTTGGCGAAGGCCGTGCCCTCCGGGTTGCGGGCCTTCAGGACGAGGTAGGCGACGCCGAGGAGCAGGGCCCACACCGGGGCGCAGTACAGCGAGATCCGGGCGTCCTTGTCGATGCCCATCAGGACGATGACCATGCCGATGAAGGCGAGGGCGAAGAGGCTGGCCCAGATGCCGCCCGGCGCCTTGAAGGACGACTGGGGCAGCTCGCCGCGGTCGGCCTTGAGGCGGAAGCGGACCTGGCTGACCAGGATCATGATCCAGGCCCACATGCCGGAGATGGTGGCGAAGGAGACGACGTAGTTGAAGGCGTCGCCGGGCCACTGGTAGTTGATCCAGACGCCGACCATCATCAGCGCCGCGGAGAAGGACGTGCCGACCAGCGGCAGGCCGTTCTTGGTGAGCCTGGTGAAGAACTTCGGGCCCTGGCCGTTGAGCGCGAGGTCGCGCAGCATGCGGCCGGTGGAGTACATGCCCGAGTTGCAGGAGGAGAGCGCGGCCGTCAGGACGACGAAGTTCACGATGGCGGCGCCGATGCCGAGGCCCATCTTCTCGAAGGCCGCGACGAACGGGGAGACGCCCGGCTGGAAGTGGGTCCACGGGACGACCGAGAGGATCATGATCAGCGCGCCGACGTAGAAGACGGCGATACGCCACGGCACGGTGTTGATGGCCTTGGGCAGGACGGTCTTCGGGTCCTTGGACTCGCCCGCCGTCACACCGACCAGCTCGACGGCGAGGAAGGCGAACATGACCATCTGCAGGGTCATCAGGGTGGAGCCGATGCCCTTGGGGAAGAAGCCGCCCTCGGACCAGAGCAGGGTCATCGAGGCGGTGTCGCCGGCGTCGGAGAAGCCGATGGTGAGGATGCCGGCGCAGATCAGGATCATGCCGACGATCGCGGTGACCTTGACCATGGAGAACCAGAACTCGAGCTCGCCGAAGAGCTTGACCGAGATCAGGTTCGCGAGGAACAGGACGACCGTGAAGATCAGGGCGAACACCCATTGCGGCTGATTGAGCACGCCGTCGGTGTTCTTGGTCCAGTACTGCATGTACTCGGACGCGGCGGTCACCTCGGTGATGCCGGTGACGACCCAGAAGAGCCAGTACGTCCAGCCGGTCACGAAGCCCGCGAAGGGGCCGACGAACTCGCGTGCGTACTCCGAGAAGGAGCCGGACACGGGCCGGTACATGAGGAGTTCGCCCAGCGCCCGCATGATGAAGAAGATGACGAGGCCCGCGATCGCGTACGCGAGGATGAGGCTGGGGCCCGCCTTGGAGATGCCCTTGCCCGCGCCCAGGAAGAGGCCGGTGCCGATGGCGCCGCCGATCGCGATCATCTGGATCTGGCGGGCGCCGAGTGCCCGGTGGTAACCCTCGCCCGAGGCGGAGTCCGCGGCCTCACTGCCGTCGTGCTGCTTGTCGACCTGCACTGAGGTCATGGTGGTGCGCCTTTCTCCATGCTGATCCGCGCCGACGTGGTCTGGCCGCGGATCAGGTCCTGATCCCCCCGGATGTGGATGGAGTGCTACCGGCGGTCAGCCGGCCAAAGCGCCCCCGGGGACAGGGGTGGCGTCCCCGGGTGGTCGTGAAGATTTATCACGGGGGACACAGTGATCAGGGAGTGCCGAAGTGGCGCACGTCACAAGCAGAAGCGGACAAAGGTCACCCAAGAGGACCAGTAAGAACACTTTGGTGACGTATTCGTTATCCGGATTTGAGTGTCCGCTGAGCGAACGGCGCTCAATCGCCGGGCATCAGGGTCTCGACGAGCGACTCCTGGAGCGCGCCGAGCCAGAGGTACGCCATCACCATCGGCTTGCGCGGGTCGGAGTCCGGCAGCCGGTACAGCCGCTCGCTCTCCTCGTCGTCGGAGACCTCGAGCCGGGTTCCGATCGTCAGCCGCAGATCGTTGAGCGCACCGAGCCAGGCGCGGGACTCGTCGGCGGTGAGCTTGAGGACCACCCCGCCCTCGCCGGCCGGGGCGAGTCCGTCCAGGCTGCGGATGACCCCGAGGGCGTCCTCCCGCTTGCGCGTCCGCAGGTCGTTCTCGGTGAAGCGGCGGAAGTCGGCCGCCGCCGCCCGCAGCTCCTCGTCCTCGTCGCCGTACGCGTCGGGGAAGAGCCGCCTGAGGGCGGGATCGGACGGGGGCTCGCTCGGACCCTCGGCGAAGAGCGCGGCCAGCGGGTCCTCGCCCTCGACGGGCTCGTCGCCCGGCCCGATCAGCTCCATGAGCTGGACGGCCAGGGAACGCAGGATGGAGACCTCCACCTCGTCGAGCGCGACGGCCGCGCCGCCGCCGGGCAGCGCCTCGAAGTGCCCCGCCATCAGCCGCGGTCCTGGGTGAGGGTCGCCCACAGCCCGTAGCCGTGCATCGCCTGCACGTCCCGTTCCATCTCCTCGCGGGTCCCGCTGGAGACCACCGCGCGGCCCTTGTGGTGCACGTCGAGCATCAGCTTGTGCGCCTTGTCCTTGGAGTAACCGAAGTACGCCTGGAAGACGTAGGTCACATAGCTCATCAGGTTGACCGGATCGTTGTGGACGAGGGTCACCCACGGCACGTCCGGTTCGACGACCGCGTGGATATCCTCGGCCGATTCCGTACGTTCGATCTCAATAGGCGCGACGCTCACTCACACCATGCTGCCACCTCGGGAGGGGCGCCGCACAAACGGGGCGCACGTGCGGCGGAGAAATCGTCACTCTGACGAGTATTCGGGGTAGCATCGCTGACATGAACGCTGCGGACCTTGGGCTGCCGGTGGACGTGCCGTCGACCGCGCTCTTCACCGACCAGTACGAGCTGACCATGCTGCGGGCGGCCCTCCGGGCCGGCACCGCCGACCGGCGCTCCGTCTTCGAGGTCTTCACCCGGCGACTGCCCGAGGGGCGGCGCTACGGCGTGGTGGCCGGCACCGGACGCGTCCTGGACGCCGTCGAGAACTTCCGCTTCGACGCGGGCGTGCTCGGCTTCCTGCGGGACCAGGGCATCGTCGACGAGCCGACGCTGGAGTGGCTGGCGGCCTACCGCTTCTCCGGGGACATCTGGGGCTACCCCGAGGGCGAGGTGTACTTCCCCGGCTCCCCGATCCTGCGGGTCGAGGGCTCCTTCGCCGAGTGCGTGCTCCTGGAGACCGTGATCCTCTCGATCCTCAACCACGACTCCGCCATCGCGGCGGCCGCCTCCCGGATGTCGGCCGCGGCCGGCGGCCGGCGGCTGATCGAGATGGGCGCCCGGCGCACCCACGAACTGGCCGCCGTCGCCTCCGCCCGGGCGGCGTACGTCGGCGGCTTCGACTCCACCTCGGACCTGGCGGCCGGCTTCCGCTACGGGATCCCGACCGTCGGCACCTCCGCGCACGCCTTCACCCTGCTGCACGACAGCGAGCGCGACGCCTTCCAGGCCCAGGTGGACACGCTGGGCCGGGGTACGACGCTGCTGGTCGACACCTACGACATCGCCGAGGCCGTCCGTACCGCCGTGGAAGTGGCCGGGCCGGAGCTCGGGGCCGTACGGATCGACTCCGGGGACCTGCTGCTCGTGGCGCACCGGGTGCGGGCGCAGCTCGACGAGCTGGGCGCGCGGAACACCAGGATCGTGTGCACATCGGACCTGGACGAGTACGCCATCGCCTCGCTGGCGGCGGCGCCGGTCGACGCGTACGGGGTGGGCACGCAGCTGGTCACCGGCAGTGGGCACCCGACCTGCTCCATGGTCTACAAGCTGGTCGCCCGGGCCCGGTCGGCCGATCCGAAGGCGCCGCTGACCGCGGTCGCCAAGAAGTCGCTCGGCGGGAAGGCCTCGGTGGGCGGCCGCAAGTGGGCGGCGCGGCGGACGGACGCGGACGGGGTCGCGGAGGCCGAGGTCGTCGGCACGGGCCCGGTGCCGCCGGAGCTCGCCGACCGTCAGCTGCTGGTGGAGCTGGTCAAGGGCGGCGACGTGGTCGCCCGCGAGCCCCTGGAGGCGGCCAGGTCGCGGCACATCGCGGCACGGGCCGGGCTGCCGATGTCGGCGATCCAGCTGTCGCGGGGCGAGCCGGTGCTGCCGACGGAGTACGTGTAACACCCTTGGACGCCCCCTCCCGCGGGGAGGGGGAAGTCTCTAGGCTCGACGTCATTCCCCCATCGGCATTCCCCCCATCGACCCGCTAAGGACACCCGCCATGCACCGCGCATTGATCGTCGTGGACGTTCAGAACGACTTCTGCGAGGGCGGCAGCCTCGCGGTGGCGGGGGGAGCCGACGTCGCCGCCGCCATCACCGACCTGGTCGGGGACGCGGCGGGCGCCGCGTACCAGCACGTGGTCGCCACCCGCGATCACCACGTCTCCCCGGGCGACCATTTCGCCCCGGCGGGCCAGGAGCCCGACTACGTCACCTCCTGGCCGGTGCACTGTGTCGCCGGCACGGAGGGCGTGGGCTTCCACCCGAACTTCGCGCCCGCGGTCGCCAGCGGGGCGATCGAGGCGGTCTTCGACAAGGGTGCGTACGAGGCGGCGTACAGCGGCTTCGAGGGCCGCGACGAGAACGGCCGCACGCTCGCGGAGTGGCTGCGGGAGCGGGACGTGCGCGAGGTGGACGTGGTGGGCATCGCGACCGACCACTGCGTGCGGGCGACGGCGCTGGACGCGGCGCGGGAGGGCTTCAAGGTCCAGGTGCTCCTCGACCTGACGGCCGGAGTCTCGAAGCCCACCACGGAGCGGGCCCTGGAGGAGCTGCGCGCGGCCGGGGTGGAGCTGACCGGCAAGCCGGTGGTCTAGATCAATACATCTAGGGCCTTGTCAGCGCGGCGCTCGGCGTGGGGCGGGGCCACTGGGCCGCCGGCGGGGGCGGTGGGGTGGCCGGCGCCGTGGGGCGTGGGGCCACAACGGTTTCCGGCCCCTTCGGGAGCGAGCGTATCGAGTGCCAGAGCTCGTGCGGTGCCGTACGCCACAGGATGCCGTCCGGGTGGTGAAGGACCGCGGTGACCTCGTCCGGGGTCGGGGGTTCCGCGTTGCCGCGGAGGTAGACGGCGCGCAGGCCCAGGTTCCGCAGCCGGGTCAGGGCGCGGGCGCGGTTCGCCGCGTGGACCAGGAAGCGGACCGTGGCACCGTCGCCGGCCGGGCTGGGCAGCCCGATCGCGACCACCACACTGCCTCCCGGCAACTTGCAGAACCCTCCACCGGGCATGCCGAAACCACTCCCCCGTGAGCTCGCTGTCAATAAGAACTGGTCAAGACGCACCTAAACACGATCGGCCGCCGCCCGCTAGAGGGCGACGGCCGATCATGCTCTGACCTGCGACGATGTGGACTACTTCGTCGAGGGACCCACCTGGACGGTGATCGTCTGGCCGTTCTTCGGCTCCTTGACGATCGCGATCTTGGTGTTGGTGTCAGTTACCTTGACACCGGCCCGCTCGGTCTCCTTGAACCAGTACGTGCCCTTGCGGTCGTCGAAGACCGGGTTGCCGGCCTGCGGCGTGATCCAGACCGGGACGTCCGCCTTGTGGAGCTGGAAGGCGTCGGTGCGGTAGGTGCCGAAGGGCGCGTCGTGGGACTGGATGCGGTTACGCATCAGCGTGCCGTCGGTCCACTTCAGCGGCGTCGGGTGCGCGTCGATCGGAAGGACGAGGCCCTGGCCCGGGTGGACGGCCGTGTTGTTGTCCTTCTGCGAGGTGTCCCACAGCCAGATCAGCAGACCGTTCTGGTACGGGTAGTGCTCGACCCAGCTGGCCTTGTCGCCCGCGAAGCCGAAGTTGTACGGGCCGACCTTGAGGGTCGCGTCGTACGAGACGTACTGGCGGTTCTCCGCGAGGTAGTACTGCTCGTACTCCTTCGTGAAGCCCTTGCCGATCCGCGTAAAGCCCTTGGCCGTCCAGCCGTTGTCACCGTTCTCGGCGTTGTCCGAGAAGACGGTGGCACCGTCGGCGGTCAGCGTGATGGCGTCGGCCGCGAAGCCCTTGCCGCCCGCGCCGCCGTCCGTCTGGTAGCGGAAGCGGAGGTCGAACTTCTTGCCCGCGTAGGCGTCCAGCGGGAAGGCGAGCGCCTTGTACGCGCCGGAGACGTCGGTCAGCGCCGGGGCGCCGCTCGCGTCGCGCGGCAGCGGCTTGCCGTCCACCGTGCCGTCCAGCGCGGTCCAGTTGGCGCCGCCGTCCGTCGACACCTCGGTGTAGAGGTAGTCGTAGTCCAGCTCGATGTCGTACCAGCCCTTGAACTCGAGGGAGGCGGCCGACTTGCCGGTGAGGTCGACGGAGCGGGTCAGGGTGTTCTTGAGGTCGTCACCCATGTCGCTCCACCACTGCGTGGCACCCTCGGCGGGCGCGACGACATCGGTGGTGACCTGCTTCTTCGGCAGCTCGACGACGAGCGCCTGCGGGTTCTTGGTGTTGTACTCGGCCACGCCCAGCTTGTGGGTGGACTTCGTACCGCGCTGCTCGTCGCTCACCTTGGTGTAGTTGAGCCAGCCGAGCTGCAGCTTGTCCCAGGCGGTCATGTCGCCGGGCAGGTCGCCGATGGACTCCTTGCCCCGGCCGAGCCAGGAGCCGGAGGACATCAGGGACCAGAAGCCGGTCGAGTTCTCGGCGCCCGGCTTGCCGGAGGTGTCGTACAGGTCCGGCAGACCGAGGTCGTGACCGTACTCGTGGGCGAAGACGCCGAGGCCGCCGTTCTCGGGCTGCATCGTGTAGTCGCCGACCCAGATACCGGTGTCGCCGATCTGCGTGCCGCCGGCCTTGTTCTGCTCCGGGCCGGTCTTGCCGGCGTTGGTGCCGTACGCGTACCAGCGGTGGGCCCACAGGGCGTCGCCGCCCTGGGCGCCACCGCCCGCCGACTCGTCCTCGCCCGCGTGGACGATCTGGAAGTGGTCGATGTAGCCGTCGGCCTCGTTGAAATTGCCGTCGGCGTCGAAGTCGTAGCGGTCCCACTGGTCGTACTGCGCCATGTCGGCCTTGATCTGGGCGTCGGTGCGCCCCTTGGCCCTCTGGTCGGCGACCCACGCGGTGACACCGTCGCGGACGGCGTCCCAGACGTTGGCGCAGTTGCTGTTGCCGCAGTAGTTCGAGCCGTAACGGGCCTCGTTGTACTCGACCTTGACCCAGTCGGAGACGCCGCCCTCGACCGAGTACCGGCCGGAGGAGGTCTTCTCCATGTAGGTCTTCAGCGACTGCTTCGGCTGACCGGTCTTCGGGTCCTTGCCGGTGCCGAAGTACAGGTCCTGGAAGTGCTGCCGGTCGAAGTCCTTCTGCCAGGCCGTGGAGTTGTCCTTCGCACGGTCCGGCTCGGCTATCTGGTTGTGCAGCGGGCCGGGCGTGCCGCCGAACTTCGGCTTCAGCTCGTCCGTGTCGTCGTCGGCACGGTTCACCAGGGTGGTGCTGTCCACCTTGTCGCCGAACTCGACGAGGATCGTGAAGATCTTGTCGGTCTTCTCCCGGCCCAGCTCGACGTACTTCTTGCTGTCGAGCTTGACGACCTGCGAGCCCCCGCGGCGCTCGACCTTGCTCTCGCCGCTCAGCACCTGCTCCAGGGCAGCCTTGCGCTGCTGCTCCTGCTGCTTGCTGTACGGGCCCTCGAGGTCGTGGTCGACCGCCGTCTTGTCCACGCCGGCGCCCTGAGCCGGGTCCTGGCGCTCGATCGCTGCCGGTGCGCCCGGGCCCTTGTCGTCGGCCCATGCGGTGGCGAAGGTCGAGGCGGTGGCGGCGGTGGCCGCGAGCGCCACGACGACTGCGGACGCTCTGATCGCCCGTCGTCTGCTGGTCACTTGATGTGTTCCTCCCCCGCGCCCGCGGGCCTCGGACCGGAGGTGGGGTGCTGTCCGTAGGCGGGGCGCGCGTCACAAGTGACGACATTCGACCGGAGTTATGAGAGAAAAGACAGACCTTGACTTGAACAAGCCAACTGCACTATGCAGGAGGCGATTTCCGCTATCCGGACACTCGACGGGCGCACCGGGAAGGGTGAGGGGTGGGGTTGATGACTCCATGCGCCCCCTGTGCACCCGTACCGTGGGTTAGGTCACGCTTACCACCCGTTTCGCTCGGGCATCCACCGTCGTAGAGTCGCTCGGGTGGGGGTCCATCCGAGCGCCAGCCAGGGGCAGTGACCCGCCGATGCTTCGAGGGACGGTACCCGTCATGCCGCGTCCGAACGCCGCACAACTCGCCTACGGTTCGGCCACCGTCGTCTTCTCGACCGTCGCCCTGCTGCTGCTGTCCCGCACCACGACCGCGCTGGGGATCGTCGTCATCTGCGCCGCCGGGCTGCTTCTCGGGCTGCTCGTCACGGTGACGATGCCCGTGCACCGCACGACACCCGCACCCGTGCCGCCCCGCCCCCGGAACGACGAGATCCGGGTACCGGCCGCGCGCGTGGGCGCGGCGGCCGATACCCGGATCGGTTCGAACTCGTAGTTACTGCGGGACCGACACCACCACGGTCTTGGCGGCCTTGTCGTGCAGGCCCTGCTTGTAGGGCTTGTCGACCAGGATCAGGATCAGCAGGAGCAGCGGCCACAGGCAGGCGCAGCAGATCAGCGCGGGCAGCCACAGCACGACGGCGCGCATCAGCGAGGCGTTCATCGGCGGCGTGGTGCCGTCGTTGAGCATCGCGACCCGCAGCTTCATCAGTTTCTTGCCGAGGGTCTGGCCGTTCTTCGCCGTCATCACGGTGTCGTACGCGATGTAGGCGACGATGGTGATGAGCTGGAAGACGAGACCGGTGCCGGTGCTGGTCGCGCTGATGGTGTCACCGAAGTCGTCCCCGTCGGACGCCCGGTCGTACACGTTGAACGGGATGCCGATGATGGCGAGCGGCACGGCGATGATCAGCCAGTCGATGATCCTCGCGACGATGCGCCGGCCGGATTCGGCGAGCGGCGGCATCCCCGCGAGCGGGTCCGTGGGGCCGTAACCGCCCCCGCCGCCGTAGGGCTGGGAGCCGTACGGCGGGGGCGGCGGCGGAACACCGTCGTACGGGGACCCGGGCGGCGGGCCCCCGGGCGGGGGACCTCCCGGCGGCGGTCCTTCGGGCGGAGGCTGACTCCCGTACGGAGAGCCCGCCGACGGCGGCGTGGGCTCCTGCGGCTTCTTGAGGAACGGATCGTCCTCGGGCGGCTGGCCGGGCGTCGGCTGGTCGTTGCTCATGGGGGCAGTGCATCCCGCGCGGCAGGGCCCCGCAAGGAATCGCCGCCCGTTCGGGGGACCGCCGCACGGGTTCCCGTTGACCGGCAGGCGCTGCCCCCTGTCGACAGGCCGCTAGCCGGCCACGAAGGTGTGGGCCGCCTTGTCGTGCCAGCACTGGCGCCAGGGCCGGTCGAAGAGGCACCACAGGACGTTGAGGACACCGACGACGAGGAATCCCAGGACGGTGTAGACGAGCCAGCGGCGCAGGGCCGCGCCGAACGTCGGCGGCTCGTGCGCCTCGATGTCCCGCACCTGGAGGCCGCAGAGCTTCTTGCCGAGCGTGCGGCCCCACTTGGCGGTGGGCAGCGCCTCGTACAGCGCGCCGAGGACGAGGAGGGCGGCGAGCGCGATCCCGAAGTGGAGCGAGGTCGTGCCGTCCAGGAGCCAGACCTGGACCGTGGTGCCGGACTGCTTGGCGGCCTCGATCTTGGCGTCGATGTGGTCGAGCGCCTGGGTGACGAAGGGGAACGACACCCCTCCGACGAGGGCGCCGAGGACGAGGGTGTCGACGAGCCGGGCGACGAGGCGCTTGCCGAGACCGGCGGGGCGGGCCGCGGCCTGGGCCCGGGCGGCCTGGAGGAACGGGTCCTCGACCGGCGGCTTCCAGGGGAGGACCGGCTGCTCGGCCTCGGGCTGCCGGCCGGCGGCCGCGGAGGGCTGCGCGAGCTGCTGGACCTGCTGGGGCCAGGAGGGAGCACCGCCGCCGGGTCCGGTGGTGACGGGGGTGGAGACGGCGGGTGCGGGTTCGGGGGCAGGTGCGTGGCGGTTCTGGCCGGGCACGTGCGGGAGCGGGGCCTGTGGGGCCTGCGCCCCGTCGTGCGGGGCCCTCGGGGCCTGCGGTCCCTCCGAGGTCGTCAGGGCCTGCGGGCCCTGGGCGCCCTGCGGGTTCCACGGTCCGGGCGCGCCCTGCGAGGTCTGCGGGGTCGTCAGGGCCTGCGGGCCCTGGGCGGCCGGCGTGGCCTGCGCGGCTCCCGCGCCCTGGCCGCCCTGCGGCGGCGCCTGCCGTGCCGGGAGGGCGCGCATCGTCATCGTGCCCTCAGGTGCCTGGGCCGACGCCTGTGCCTGGGGCTTCGCCTGTCGTACGCCGGGCAGCGCGCCGCCCGTCGGATCGGCGGCCGGAGCCGGGGTCACCGGCATGCCGCCGAGCCGGGCCGAGGAGGCCGCGGCCGGGCGTGGGGCGGGCGTGGGCTCCGGCTCCGGAGCGGGCGCGGGGTTCGCGGTCCTGGGGGCGGCCACGCGGGGGTCCTGCGCGCCGCCCGTCGGGCCGGCGGACTCCGTCTCCGGGGCACCCCAGGAGACCCGCTGGTCCCGGTCTCCGCCGAAGCCGGTCTGGCGCGAGACGTCCGCCTGCCAGGCGGAGGCCGGCTCGGGCTCGGGCCGCGTCTCGGCGGGCGGTTCCTCGTCCAGGAAGACGGGTCCGGTCTCCTCCACGGCGGGCACCGGGGTCGACGGGACCACGGGCGCGGGTGAGGGGTTCGGGGCCAGCGCCGGCCCCGCGGGCATCACCCCGGCCGGGGCGGCCGGCGGCGCCTCGCCCTCCTTGGGCGCGGGCCGACTCGTCCCGGGCACCCAGGCGCCCCCGTTCCAGTACCGGATGTATCCGGGAATGGACGGGTCCGGGTAGTACCCGGCCTGCGGTACCTCTCCGCCGGCTCCAGGAGGAGTAGCCACTGCCCCGACTCCGTTCCGTCACAACGCTTGTCTCAGGGAGGACAGTAACGAAGAACACCGCCCCGGGAACAAAGAGGCCACCAGAAACCCGCCTTCGAGCGACATACCCACGAAACCCGCCACTCACCGTCACGCTCGGGCCGACGATCCACGGGCGATCCGTGCGGGACCCGGTGCGGGACCCGGTGCGGAGAAACTCCTCAAAAAATTCTCGGAAGTCGCGTAATGGCCGGCCGCGACCGCGCTCTCTTCCTGTGCGGGCCCGTCCGGGGCCCCGTACCGGAGAGGACGTCGTCATGCAGAACACCGAGAACACCGTGGTCGAGCGCGAGCTGGAGCTGAAGCTGGTGCTCTCCCCCGAGCGCTCCATCCCCGTACCCGCCCGGCTCGCCTACCGCACCGACGACCCGTACGCCGTGCACATCACCTTCCACGTCGGTTCGGACCACCCCGTCAACTGGACCTTCGCCCGCGAGCTGCTCGTCGAGGGCGTCTTCCGGCCGTGTGGGCACGGAGACGTCCGTATCTGGCCCACGAAGGTCGACGGGCGCAACGTCGTCCTGATGGCGCTCTCCTCCCCCGACGGCGACGCGCTGCTCGAAGCGCCCTCCGCCCAGGTGTCCGCGTGGCTGGAGCGGACGCTGCGCGCCGTTCCCCCGGGCACCGAGTCCGAGCAGCTCGGCATCGACGACGGGCTCGCCGAACTCCTGGCCACCACGTCCGTCGCCGACGACCTGTGGCTGCGTGACCCTTGGCCGTCGGACGAGTCCCAGGACGGTGAGATGTGACCACCCACCGCGGAGTGTCAGAACAGCTTTCCGGGGTTCAGGATCCCCAGCGGGTCGAAGGTCCGCTTGATGCCCCGCTGCAGTTCGAGCCCCACCGGTCCCAACTCCCTGGCCAGCCACTCCTTCTTCAGCACGCCCACACCGTGCTCGCCGGTGATCGTGCCGCCCAGTTCCAGGCCGAGCGCCATGATCTCGTCGAAGGACTCCCGCGCCCGCCGCGACTCGTCCTCGTCCGCCTGGTCGAAGCAGACGACGGGGTGGGTGTTGCCGTCGCCGGCGTGCGCGCAGACGCCGATGGTCAGGCCGTACTTCTCCGCGATGGCGGAGGTGCCGTCGAGCATCGCGGCGAGCTTCGTGCGCGGCACGCACACGTCGTCGATCATCGTCGCGGACTTGATCGTCTCCAGGGCGGTCAACGACAGCCGGCGCGCCTGGAGGAGGAGCTCGGACTCGGCCGCGTCCTCGGCCGGGACGATCTCGGTGGCTCCGGCCGCCGCGCACAGCTCCCCGACGGCGGCCAGATCGGCGGCCGGGTCCGGGGTGTCGAAGGCGCACAGCAACAGTGCCTCGGTGGTGTTGGGGAGACCCATGTTCGCGAGCTTGTTGACCGCGCGGATGGTGGTGCCGTCCATGAGCTCGAGCAGCGAGGGCGTATGGCCGCGCTCCATGATCGCGCAGACGGCCTCGCAGGCGGCGGCCGCGGAGGGGAACTCGGCGGCGAGCGCGAGCTGTACGGGCGGCTGCGGCCGGAGCGCGAGGGTCGCGCCGACAACGATGCCGAGGCTGCCTTCCGAACCGACGAAGAGCCGGGTCAGGTCATATCCGGCGACGCCCTTGGCGGTGCGCCGGCCGGTGGAGAGCAGCCGGCCGTCGGCCAGGACGACGTCCAGACCGAGGACGTACTCCGCCGTCACCCCGTACTTCACACAGCACAGCCCTCCGGACGCGGTGCCGATGTTCCCGCCGATGGTGCACATCTCCCAGCTGGAGGGGTCCGGGGGGTAGTACAGGCCGTGCTCGTTGACGGCCCGGGACAGGACGGCGTTGACCACGCCCGGCTCGACGACGGCGATCCGGTCGACCGGGCTGATCTCCAGGATCCGGTCCATTTTCACGAGGGACAGCACGATGCAGCCCTCCGAGGCGTTCGCTCCACCGGACAGGCCGGTGCGCGCGCCCTGGGGGACGACCGGGACGCGCAGCGCGGTCGCGGTGCGCATGACGTGCTGGACCTGCTCGACGGTGCGCGGGAGCACGACGGCCGCGGGGGTGCCGGCCGTGCAGAAGCTCGCCATGTCGTGGGCGTAGGAGGCGATGACGTCCGGGTCGGTGATCAGCGCCTCGGCGGGCAGGCCCGCGCGGAGTTCCGTGTGGAGCCGCGTCAGAAGATCGTCCATGCGTCCAGCGTGGCACCCGGGGCCATCGGTGTGAACCCGCCGGAGTGGGCGCTTCGTGTGCTCTTCGTACAGGCGCACAGTGAGCGCCATGAAGACCGAGAACGTGTCGAGGACGGTCCTGGCCTGCGGGGTGGGCGCGGTGTTCGCGGCGACGGCTCTGCTGTACGCCCCCGACCTCGCCCCCGGCCTGTTCGACGACGGGCCGCCGCCCGCCCCCGGGCCCGCCGCGCGGGCGGCCCTCGCGGCGAACGCGGGAGCACAGGCCTCGCTGCCCGATCTGGCCGCGCTCATCGGCGACCGCGAGAAGTGGCTGAAGGACCATCCGTCGGACGACGCGTCATGGGCCGTGCTGGGCAGGGCCTATACGGAACGGGGCGCGCGGCTCGGTGACGCCACGGACTACCCGCGGGCGGAGCGGGCGCTGCGGCGGGCGCTGTCGACGGATCGAGGGAACCTCGACGCGCAGCTGGGGCTGGGCGCCCTGGCGAACGCCCGGGGTGACTGGCGGACGGCGCGGATCTGGGGCGAGGCGGTCCGCAAGGAGGACCCGAAGCGCTGGTCGGCGTACCCGCTGCTGATCGACGCGTACAACGGGCTCGGGGAGTACACGTCCGCCCAGAAGGCGTTCGCCAGGCTTGAGGAGCTGCACTCGGGCGGGGCGGTCAGCGCGCGGGCGGCGCAGATGTACCGCGATCGGGGCTGGCGGGAGGACGCGTCGGCGGCCGCGGTCGACGCGGTGGCGCGGGCGGAGACGGGCGCGGAGAAGGCGGCGGCGCTGGCCCGGCTCGGCGATCTCGCGTGGGAGCGGGGCGAGCCGGACGAGGCCCTCGCGCAGTACGGGGCGGCGCTGGGGCTCGTACGGGAGCACGGCCCGTCGCTGGCCGGCCGGGCACGGGCGCTGGCGGCGCTCGGCCGCACGGACGAGGCGATCGCCGGGTACGCGGCGGCGTTGGCACGGCTGCCGCTGCCGGAGTACGTCCTGGAGGCCGGCGAACTCTACGAGTCGCTGGGCCTGGACGGGGACGCGCGGAGCCGGTACGAGCTGCTACGGACGCGGTCCTGGGTCAACGCGGAGGCCGTCCTGGGCCTGTTCGAGGCGGACCACGGCGACGCGGACGCGGCGGTGCGGCGGCTGAAGGCGGAGTGGGCGCGCGGGCACCGGTCGGTGCGGGTGGCGGACGCGCTGGGGTGGGCGCTGTACCGGGCGGGGGAGCCGAAGGAGGCGCTGGAGTACGCGAAGAGGGCGACGGACGAGGGTCTGCGGAGCGCGCTGTTCTCGTACCACCGGGGCGAGATCGAGCGGGCGGTGGGGGAGTTGGGTCCGGCCCGCCGTCATCTGGCGGAGGCGTTGCGGATCAACCCGGACTTCTCGCCGCTGCTGGCGCCGAAGGCGCGGGAGGCGGTGGCGGAGCTGGGCGACCCCCCGGACGAACTGCCGAAGGACCTGCGCCCGACCACCCCGAAGCCCTCACCCCCTTCGTCGCCGACCCCACCCACGTCGCCCTAGCCGTCCCGCTGAGCCGGTGCCCACCCTCACCCCCGTGTGGGCGTTCGCCCCGCTGGGCGGTGCCCACCCTCACGCCCGTGTGGGCGTTCGCCCCGCTGGGCGGTGCCCACCCTCACCCCTCCCGGGGGTTGTGGGCATTCGTTCCGCCCCAGCGGAACAGTTGCCCACAACGGGGGTGGCGAGGGTGGGCCGCCCAGCGGGACGGGGGCCCGGGGCGGGCGCCCCGGGTCCGTCGCCCCCCGGGGGACTACAGGTTGCCGCGCTTTTCCTGCTCGCGCTCGATCGCCTCGAACAGCGCCTTGAAGTTGCCCTTGCCGAAGCCCATCGAGCCGTGGCGCTCGATCATCTCGAAGAAGACCGTCGGGCGGTCCTGGACCGGCTTGGTGAAGATCTGCAGCAGGTAGCCGTCCTCGTCGCGGTCGACCAGGATCTTCAGCTCGCGCAGGGTCTCGACCGGCACCCGGGTCTCCCCGGCCCACTCGCCGAGCGTGTCGTAGTACGAGTCCGGGGTGTCGAGGAACTGGACACCGGCGGCGCGCATGGAGCGCACGGTCGCCACGATGTCGTTCGTCGCCAGGGCGATGTGCTGCACGCCCGCGCCGCCGTAGAACTCCAGGTACTCGTCGATCTGCGACTTCTTCTTCGCGATCGCCGGCTCGTTGATCGGGAACTTCACCTTCAGGGTGCCGTCGGCGACGACCTTCGACATCAGCGCCGAGTACTCGGTCGCGATGTCGTCGCCCACGAACTCCTTCATGTTCGTGAAGCCCATGACCTTGTTGTAGAAGCCGACCCAGTCGTTCATCTTGCCGAGCTCGACGTTGCCGACGCAGTGGTCGATGGCCTGGAAGGTGCGCTTGGCCGGCGGCTCGACGATCGGGGCGGCGGCGACGAAGCCCGGCAGGTACGGGCCGTCGTAGCCGGACCGCTCGACGAGGGTGTGGCGGGTCTTGCCGTACGTGGCGATGGCGGCGAGGACGACAACCCCGTGGTCGTCCTTGAGCTCGTACGGCTCGGTGATGCCGGTGGCGCCGTGCTCGACGGCGTAGGCGTACGCGGCGCGCGCGTCGGGCACCTCGATCGCCAGGTCGACGACACCGTCGCCGTGCTCGGCGACGTGCTCGGCGAGGAAGCGGCCCCAGTCGGTGGAGGCCTTGATGACGGAGGTGAACACGAAGCGGGCGGCGCCGTTCGTCAGGACGTAACTGGCGGTCTCCCGGCTGCCGTTCTCCGGTCCGGAGTAGGCGACGAGCTTCATGCCGAAGGCCGTGGAGTAGTAGTGCGCGGCCTGCTTGGCGTTGCCGACGGCGAAGACGACCGCGTCCATTCCCTTCACGGGGAAGGGATCGGCCTGCCGCGCCGTGGAGGGGGTGTGATCGATGGTCTCAGTCATGACGGCAGAGTCCCGCCGATCGGCAAGCTGCGCAATAGTTCGCCTCAGGGCTGGGCAATATGCACAGCGACCCAGCAGTATGGGCGGGATACTTGTACAGGATGACCATGGGGAGGCCGCTGTGGCGATCGATCATCTGGACGGGCGCCTGATCGTGCTCCTCGCCCGGGAGCCGCGGATCGGGGTCCTGGAGGCCTCCCGTCGGCTCGGCGTGGCGCGGGGCACGGTCCAGGCACGGCTCGACCGCCTGCAGGCGAACGGCGTGATCCGCGGCTTCGGCCCGCAGGTCGATCCGGCGGCGCTCGGCTACCCGGTGACCGCGTTCGCGACGCTGGAGATCAAGCAGGGCCAGGGCGCGGACGTACGGGGGCATCTGGCGACCGTGCCCGAGGTGCTCGAACTGCACACGACCACCGGCCACGGCGACATGCTGTGCCGTCTGGTCGCCCGTTCCAACGCGGACCTTCAGCGGGTGATCGACCGGGTCGTCGGCTTCGAGGGGATCGTGCGGGCCTCGACGGCGATCGTGATGGAGAACCCCGTACCGCTGCGGATCATCCCGCTGGTGGAGCAAGCGGCGGAGGACGTCGACTGATTCCGAGGTGCGGCTGCAAAGGACCAGTTGCAAAGAAATCCTTGCACACACTTCTTTGCAAGTCTACGCTCGACCCATGTCCGCACCCAAGGAACGCGTCAGCCGCACGCTCGACCCGCGCTCCCTGCGCGGGCTCGCCCACCCGCTCCGCATCCAGCTGCTGCGCGCCCTGCGCCACCACGGGCCGGCCACCGCCTCCCAACTGGCCGAGCGGCTCGGCGAGTCCAGCGGTGCGACCAGCTACCACCTGCGCCAGCTCGCCGCGCACGGGTTCGTCGAGGACGACCCGACCCGGGGCAAGGGCCGTGAGCGGTGGTGGAAGGCGGCCCAGCAGGGCACGACCTTCGACGAGTCGCTGCACCGGAACGCGGACCCCGAGGTCCGGGGCGCGGTGGAGGTCTACCTCCACGAGATCGCGACCATCCACACCCAGGAGCTGAACACCTGGCTCGGCACCCGCCACGACTGGGACACGGCCTGGGCCGCCTCCTCCGACATGAGCGACTTCACTCTGCGCCTGCCGCCCGAGCGACTGCACGAGCTCAGCGTCAAGATCCACGATCTGATCGACGAGTACCACCAGAGCGCCGACCCCGACGCGCCGGGCGCCGCGCGCGTACGGATGCACCTGCACGCGTTCCCTCAGCTCGAGAACTGACGGAAGGGATCAGGAAGCCATGCACGCCGACATCCACCTGGAGCTCCACCGCCTGCGCGCCGCCGACCTCCGGGCCGCCGCCGACCTCCGGGCCACAGCGGCCCACTCCCCTCCCCGCCTCCCTCCCCGTACCCCGCTTCGGGCCCACGTGGGCTGGGCGCTGGTCGCGTTAGGGCTGCGCCTGGCCGTCCCCGCCACCGCGCGACCGCGCCCCGCGCTGACCGCATGAGCGCGCCGGGGGGACGCGCTCCACTGGCCACCGTCCTGGCCGCCAACGCCATCTCGATCACCGGCAACGCGCTCACCCTCATCGGCGTCCCGTGGTTCGCGCTGGACACCACGGGCAGCCCCGCGAAGGCCGGCTTCGTCGCCTTCTGCGCGGCCGTTCCCGTCGTCGTCTCCGCGATCGTCGGCGGCCCGGTCATCGACCGGATCGGGCGCCGCCGGGTCAGCGTCGTCTCCGACCTCGTCTGCGCGCTCGCGCTCGCCGCGATCCCGCTCCTGCACCGCGCGGGCCTGCTGGAGTTCTGGATGCTGTGCGCGCTGATGGCCGTGACCGGCCTCTTCCACGCGCCGGGCGAGACCGCCCGCTACGTCCTCGTCCCCGACCTGGCCCGCCGCGCGGGAACCCCGCTCCCCCGCGCCGCGAGCCTCTACGACGCCGTCTCGCGGGGCGCCCGGATGACCGGCGCCGCACTCGCCGGCGTCCTCGTCGCCCTCATCGGCGCGGACACCGTCCTGCTCCTCGACGCCGTCACCTTCTGCCTCTCCGCCCTGCTCGTCCTCGTCGGACTGCGGAAGGTCCCGTCCGCCGCGCCCGAGCCCTACCCGGCCCCCTTCTCCCTGTCCGGCTACCGCGCCGAGCTGCGCGAGGGGTACTCCTTCGTGCTCCGCTCCCGGCTGCTGCTCGGTGTCGTCCTGATGGTGATGGTGACCAACGGCCTCAACCAGGGCTGGAGTGCGGTCCTGTTGCCCGTCCACGCCCGGGAGAACCTCGGGGGCTCCGCCGCCCTGGGTCTGCTCGTCGCCGTCTTCGGCGGCTCCGCGCTGCTCGCGGCGCTGCTGTACGGGGCGGTCGGGCATCGCTTCCCGCGCCGGGCCGTCTTCACGGCCGGGTTCCTGCTGTGCGGGGCGCCGCCGTACGTGGTGGCCGCGCTCACCGACACCACGCTCCCGCTGCTCGTCACCATGGCGGCGGGCGGCTTCGGGGCCGGGCTCCTGAACCCGATCCTGGCCACCGTCGCGTACGAACGCGTCCCCGACGAACTGCGCAGCCGGGTCTCCGGAGTGACGATGGCCGGGGTGCTCCTGACGACCCCGCTGGGCGGCCTCGCCGCGGGGCAGCTGATCGAGGGAGCCGGCCTGGTGACGGCGCTGCTCACGCTCGGCGGCGTCTACTTCCTGGCCACGCTCGCCCCGATGGTCTTCCCGTCCTGGCGCGAGATGGACGCCGCCTCTCAGAACGCCGCCTCTCAGGACACAGCCCCTCAGGGCACCGCCCCCAAGCGCGTCAGCAGCTCGGAACCTTCGCCTCCTGCTCCAGCGCCCGGAGCGAGGACACCGCGTCGCTGAGCGTGGAGACCGGGATCAGCCGCATCCCCTCCGGCAGCTCCGCCTGCGCGTCGGAGCACTCCGCCTTCGGTACGAGGAAGACGCTCGCCCCGTCCCGCCCGGCGGCCTGGGTCTTCAGGGAGACCCCGCCGACGGCACCGATCGTGCCGTCCGGCTCGATCGTTCCCGTACCGGCGACGGTACGGCCGCCGGTGAGGTCGCCGCCCGAGCCGTCGCCGTCGAGCTTGTCGACGATCCCGAGGGAGAACAGGAACCCGGCGCTAGGCCCGCCGATGTCGGCGAGGTGGAGCGTGACCTTGACGTCCTTCGGGTCGAGCTTCAGATGGCCGAGGGCGGCCAGGGTCGCGGCGTCCTGCGACTCCTTCATCTCGCCGAGGTTGTGCTTCTCGACCTCGGCGTCCGACTTGCCGGGAGGGTAGACGGCGTCGCGCGGCAGCACGGCCCGGTCGGTACGGAACCAGGCGTCGGCGACGTCGCCGAAGTCGTTGGCGACGCTCGGGCCGGTGGCCACGATGGTCGTCATCAGCAGCTTGCCCTGCGTCGGACGGACCGGCGCGCCACTGATGGTGATGACCTCACGCCCCTTGTCCTTGCCGAGCACATCGGCCGTCGAGCCGGGCTGTGCGATGGCGTACGGCAGCGGCGCGAGCCCGACGACCGCGAAGAGCGCGGCGACGGGCAGGGCGCAGAGCGCGAGGGCACGGTTGCGCGTGAGACGGGAGAGCACGCCCCCAATCTACTGTGCGGCCCTCATCGGCAGCCGACGGCCGAAGAACGAGCGGAGCTGCCGGCGCACGGCGGGCACGGACGCCCTCGGTTCGATCGCGCCGACGAGCCGGACCCGGTCGGCGGTGGTCGTCAGGCCGGCGGCGTGCAGCTGCGGTACGAGGGCGGCGTAGTCGGTGAACACCCAGTGGTCCGCGTCGTCGAGCTGTCGTCGGCGGGTGCGGCCCCCGGGGTGGGCGAGTGCGGCGGACCAGGAGCGGTCGAGCCGGACGTTACGGAAGCCGTCGGTGCCGAGCAGGAGGAGTGGCCGGTCGACGCCGTACCGGGCCACCGGGAGCAGCGTGCCGTCGACCTGGTCCAGGTACCCCTCCAGGTTCACGGCGGCGGCGATGCGTGGGTCGTCGTACAGCGTCTGGGCGGCGGTGGTGCCGCCGGCCGAGTGCCCGTAGATCCCGATCCGCCCCAGGTCGAGGGCGCGGCCGAGGGGCCCCTCCAGGGCTTCGAGGCGGTCGAGGACGAACCGGATGTCGGCGAGGCGGGTCTCGATCATGGTGCGGAACTGCTCGGCGTCGGGCGGCCGGACGAACACGCTGGGGCGCACCTTGTCGCGGCCGGGGCGCGCTGTGGGAAAGTCCACCTCGCTCGCGTCCCCCGGGTGGTCGACGGTGACGACGGCCCAGCCGTGGCTCGCCAGCTCCTCGGCGAGCGAGGTGCCCATGGTGCGGGCGTCACCGCCGCCGGGGCTGTAGAGCAGCACGGGCCACCGGCCGGGCAGCACGGGGGCGCCGGTGTGGGCGTGCGTGCGGGTGGCCGCCCAGTCGACCCCGGCCTCGGGCAGGCCGGGGCGGATCCAGGGGGCGAGGACGGTGAAGAGCTTTGCGGCGTCGCCGGTCAGCTGGGGTGCACGCGGATATCCGCGGACGGTACGGGCCGGGTGGAGAACGGTGACCATGACCTCCCGTACCCCGATCGCCGGCTCCCACGGGTCGTTGCGGGAGGGGTCGACCAGGTGGAGGGTGGTGGCACCGATCGTGTACGGGCCGGTGGGCGCGGGCAGCCGGAGGACGAGGTCGCGCGGGGTGGTGGCCCGGGCGGGGGCGGCGGCCCGGGCGGGGGACGGGGCGAGGGCCAGGGCGGCGGCGAGACCGGCCGCTTTGGTGACGGTCCGTCGGTTCATGGGAGAAGGTGTCATGCGGGACAGGCTGCCGCCGGGCCGGGGGCCCCGGCGAAGGTTGAGGCTGTGGACGAAAGGCTTGCGACGAAAGGCTCGTGACGAAAGGCATGTGCGGTGACCCGGATCCGTTTCACGGCTGAGGACTTCGCCCGGGTGCGGTTCGCCGCCCGCCCCGCCCCGGTGCCGGAACTGAACGCGGCGTTCATGACGATGCTCGGCGGCGGCGACGACCTGCTCTTCGGCCGCTGGCGACGACGGGCGCTGCGGTCGCTTCCGGACGCCGTGGCACCGCTGGCGGACCTCGTCCCGGCGGGCGATCCCCCGCTGTTCCTCGACGTGCTCGGCGAGACGCTGACGGAGGGCCTCGACCTGGTGGCGGCGGCCCCGCCGGAGCTGGTGCGGACGGAGCTGGAGCGGGTGTACGGGGGGCGGCGGCCGACCCCGCGGTGGATCCGCGGGCTCCACGCGGGCGAGACGGGTGCCCGGCAGATCCTGCGCCGCGCCCAGCGGGCGGCGTTCGAGACGGTCGTGGCACCGGTGTGGTCGCAGGTGCAGGACCTGCACCGGGCGGAGTTCACCCGGCACGCCCTCACCGTCGCCGAACACGGCGTCGGCGCGGCCCTGCCGGCGCTGGTCCCCGCCACCCGGCTGCACGACGGCGTGTGGGAGTGGGCGGCACCGGGCGGGCGGGAGATCACCCTCGCCGGGCGCGGGCTGGTCCTGCTGCCGACCTTTCACTGGACGGGCCGCCCGCTCGTCCAGGACCTCCCGGGCCGGCCGGTGGTCGTGACGTACGCGGCGGGGCCGGGCCTGCCGCTCACACCGGACGTGGCGCCCGGCACGGAGGAGTCCCTGGCGACGGTCCTCGGCGGCACCCGCCTCGCACTCCTGCGCGCGCTCACCGACGCCCACACGACGACGTCCCTGGCCCGCCGCCTGGGCGTCAGCAACGCGACAGCCTCGGCGCACGCGTCGGCGCTGAGGGGCGCGGGCCTGATCACGACGGCGCGAGCGGGAAGAGCGGTGGAGCACCGCAGGACGGCGCTGGGGACGCTGCTGGTGGGCGACGCCTGAACCGTTTGCGGGCACTCGCCCCGCGGGGCGGACCACCCGCCCCACTCCCGTTGTGGGCAATCGTCCCGCTGGGGCGATTGCCCACAACGGGCCGCGCCTCAGCGCAACGCGTCGGCGACCTCGCGCGCCGCGTCCACGACCCGCGGGCCCACCCGCTCCGGGACCGCGTCGGCGAGCATCACGACGCCCACGCTGCCCTCGATGCCCGTGATCCCGACCAGCGGAGCCGCCGCGCCGCTCGCGCCCGCCTCCAGCTCACCGTGGGTCAGCGTGAAGCCGGGTTCGATCAGGCTGCCCTGCCGGGCCGCGAGGATCGCGCGGCCCGCCGCTCCCCGGTCCAGCGGGTGACGGAAACCGGCCCGGTAGGCCACGTGGTAGTCGGTCCAGGTCGGCTCGACGACGGCGACCGCCAGGGCCTCCGCACCGTCGACGAGCGTCAGATGGGCCGTGGCCCCTATGTCCTCGGCGAGCGAGCGCAGCGCGGGCAGTGCCGCCTCGCGGACCAGCGGATGGACCTGACGGCCCAGCCGCAGCACACCGAGCCCGACCCGGGCGCGGCCGCCCAGGTCGCGTCGTACGAGCGCGTGCTGTTCGAGTGTGGCGAGCAGACGGTAGACGACGGTCCTGTTGACGCCGAGTTTGTTGGACAACTCGGTGACCGTCAGGCCGTGGTCGGTGTCGGCGAGCAGCTTGAGGACCCTGAGGCCCCGGTCGAGCGTCTGGGAGGTTTCCGCGGTCACGACGCCCTCTCCTTCGGAGTGAGTGACGGCGGACCTTCAAACGGGAGCAGCGGCGCCGGTCCCGCGGCGACGCACGTCAGAGGCCGCCGGCAGGCCATGCGCACCGGCTGCGCTCCGCGGCGGCGCTGCCACGGGGCGTTTGCATTGCGGGGGACAGTAGCGAGCCACTCCGCTCAGCGGAAGACCTCGTCCAGAATCCGGGCGCGAGCGACCGGATACGGCCCGTTCCAGGCATAAGTCGGCCGGTCCGGGGAGTTCGCCGGACAAGATCGGCTTTGTCGGACCGTCCAACGAGCGGGGCCCGTACGCGTACCTCGCGTACGGGCCCACAGTCGTCCGAAGCCACAGATATCCGGAGTGAGCGGTCATCCGGAGCGACAGTCTCCCGGACGGACCCTCCGTGGACTCACCGCATCCGGGTGGCCCACTCCTGCACCTTCTTGATCCGCTCACGGATCTGGCCGGCCGTCGCCTCGGCGCTCGGCGGCCCGCCGCACACCCGCCGCAACTCGGTGTGGATAACGCCGTGCGGCTTCCCGCTCTGGTGGACGTACGCGCCGACCATCGTGTTGAGCTGCTTGCGCAGCTCGAGGAGTTCCTTGTGCGAAACGACAGGCCGCCGCTCGGCCGGGAGTTCCAGCAGATCCGCCTCGCCGTCCGGCTTCTTGCGGCTGTGCGCGATCTGCCGGGCCTGCCGCTTCTGCAGGAGCAGCTGCACCTGGTCGGGTTCGAGGAGCCCGGGGATGCCGAGGTAGTCCTGCTCCTCCTCGCTGCCCGGGTGGGCCTGCATGCCGAACTCGGCGCCGTCGTAGAGCACCCGGTCGAAGACGGCGTCGGACTCCAGCGCCTCGAAGGGCAGCATGTCCTGCTCGCCGGTGTCCTCGTCCTGCTGCTTCTCGGCCTCCGCCATCTCCTTCTCGGACTCGGCGTACGGGTCCTCCTCGCCGTCCTTCTTCGGCTTGTCGAGCACATGGTCGCGCTCGACCTCCATCTCGTTGGCGAAGCCGAGGAGGTTCGGGATGGTGGGAAGGAACACGGACGCGGTCTCGCCGCGCCTGCGGGAACGTACGAAACGTCCGACGGCCTGGGCGAAGAAGAGGGGGGTCGAGATCGTGGTCGCGTACACGCCGACGGCGAGGCGGGGGACGTCGACGCCTTCGGACACCATGCGGACGGCGACCATCCAGCGGTCGTTGTTCTCGCTGAACTCGTCGATCCGCTTGGAGGCCGCCGCCTCGTCGGAGAGGACGACCGTGGCCTTGGTGCCGGTGATCTCGCGGATCAGCTTGGCGTACGCGCGGGCGGAGTCCTGGTCGGAGGCGATGACGAGCCCGCCGGCGTCGGGGATGCCCTTCCTGACCTCCGTCAGGCGCTGGTCGGCGGCGCGCAGGACGTTCGGCATCCAGTCGCCGCGGGGGTCGAGCGCGGTGCGCCAGGCCTGGGAGATGGCGTCCTTGGTCATGGGCTCGCCGAGGCGGGCGGCGATCTCGTCACCGGCCTTGGTGCGCCAGCGCATGTTGCCGCTGTAGCTGAGGAAGATGACGGGCCGCACGACGCCGTCGCCGAGGGCGTTCCCGTATCCGTACGTATAGTCCGCCGACGACCGCCGGATGCCGTCGTTGCCCTCCTCGTACGTGACGAAGGGGATGGGGTTGGTGTCGGAGCGGAAGGGCGTACCGGTCAACGCGAGGCGCCGGGTCGCCGGGTCGAAGGCTTCGAGGCATGCCTCGCCCCAGGACTTGGAGTCACCGGCGTGGTGGATCTCGTCGAGGATGACGAGGGTCTTGCGCTGCTCGCAGCGGTTGCGGTGGAGCATGGGCCGTACGCCGACACCGGCGTAGGTGATGGCGACGCCCTGGTACTCCTTGCTGAGCGGCCCGGCGCTGTAGTCGGGGTCGAGCTTGATCCCTATCCGCGCGGCGGCGGCGGCCCACTGCTTCTTCAGATGCTCGGTGGGCGCGACGACCGTCACCTGCTGCACGACGTGGTGGTGCAGCAGCCAGGACGCGAGGGTCAGCGCGAAGGTGGTCTTTCCGGCGCCGGGCGTCGCGACCGCGAGGAAGTCGCGGGGCTGTTCCTGGATGTACTTCTCCATGGCGCCCTGCTGCCAGGCGCGCAGCTTGTTCGCGGTACCCCAGGGGGCCCGGCCGGGGAAGGCGGGAGAGAGGTGATGGGAGGAGGTGGCGGTGGTAGTCACGGTCTCCGGTTCGACGCTCGTCCAGATATGACAACCGGGCCACCTTACCGGCGGCCCGGCGGGAATCCCGTACGAACGCCCCGGAGGCGGAGCGGGTGCGATTCAGCTCACGTCGGGAGGATCAGTTCGCGCAGCCCGTGCGAAATCGCCTTGACCTCGTCCGTCTCTCCGGTGGCCACGGCGATGACCAGGCGTTCGGCCGCGTCGATGTCCGGGCGGAGCTGGACGCCGTTCATGGCGAGGAAGGTCACGCAGGACAGCCAGGCGGTGCGCTTGTTCCCGTCGACGAAAGGGTGGTTGACCGCCAGGGACTGCAGCAGGGCGGCTGCCTTGTCGACGAGGTCCGGGTACGCCTCCTCGCCGAACATGGCGGCGGAAGGCCGGTGCACTGCCGATTCGAGCAGCCCCGCATCGCGCACGAGAACCTTCTGGTCATCCACCGCGTGCTCGGCGATGACCAGAACGTCCTCGGCGGAAAGGTAGACGCACGTCACTTGAGGCGCTCCATCAGCTCATGCCACTTGGCGGCCTGCTCCATGGCCGTCTTTCGCACGATCGCCTGCTGGGCGGTACGCGCCAGATAGTCGTCGACCGCCTTGAGGAGTATGGCGTGCATGCTGGTGCCCTCCTCCTCCGCGCGCTGCTTGAGTGCTTCCGTCTGGTCGTCACGAAGACGCAGGTTCATGGCCATACCAGAATGGTACCACTTGCGCGGGGTCAAAGTGGTACCACCCGCGCGTCACCGCTCCCGAAGCCGCGTAGCGACCCACGCCCCCACCAGCGCCACCCCCGCCATCGGCAGGAACACCACCGCGAAGGCCGCCGGGTGCGAGGTCGCGACCGAGTTCGCGGTCGTGTGCGCCGCGTGCCCCACCGCGCCCCCGCCCAGCGCGGCGAACGCCGCGCCGCCCGCCGCAAGGAGCAGCACGTTCGAGAGGCCGTCCGAGATCTGCAGGGCCGCCGAGTTCGCGCCCGCCTCCTCCGGCGCCGAGAGCTTCAGGAGCAGCACGCTCGTCGAGGCGATCACCATGCCCATGCCGAGACACCCGAACGCCCACGCCACCGCGACCACCCACACCGGCACCGCGGCGATCAGCACGCTCGGCGCCGCGGCGATCGCCGCGGCGACCAGCACCATGCCGATCACCACGAGCCGCTCCCGGTACGGCTCCGTCCACGGCCGGGACTGGATCCAGGAGCCGAGCGCCCACGTCGCGCCGCCGACCGCGAGCGACATGCCGGCGAGCGTGGGGCTCAGGCCCCGCTGGGTGACGAGCATGAGCGGCACGAAGGACTCGGCCGCGATGAACGACCCGGCCGCGACCCCGCGCAGCAGCACCACGGACGGCAGCCCGCGCGCCGCGCGGTACGTCCCGCGCGGCAGCAGCCCGCGCGCGGCCGGAACGAGCAGCGCCGCGCCCGCCGCCGCCGGCAGCAGCGAGAGCCAGCGCAGTTCCTGGCCCGCGTACTGCAGCAGTCCCGCCCCGGCGGAGATGCCGAGCGCGAGCCGGATCCGTCGGCGGTTGTACGGCGGGAGCGGCGCGGCGGGGTCGGCGGGCCCGGACGCGGTACGGCGGATCGCCGGGAGGGCGAGGGCGAGCGGGAGGACGACGAGGGCCGGGATGCCGAGGAAGACCCAGCGCCAGCCGAGGTGCTCGGTGACGGTGCCGGCGGCGAGGGGCCCGACGACGGACGGGACGACCCAGCTGGCCGCGAAGGCGGCCATGATCGCCGGCCGCAGCGTCTCGGAGTACGCCCTGCTGACCACGACGTACAGCGCCACGATCACCAGTCCTCCGCCCAGCCCCTGGACGGCCCGGCCGAGGATGAACAGCACCATCGTGCCGGCGGTCCCGGCGAGCAGCAGGCCGGTCGCGAAGGCGGATATGCCGACGGTGAGCGGAGCGAGGGGCCCGCCGCGGTCGGACCACTGGCCGGACAGGACCATGGCGAAGAGGCTGGTGGTGAAGTACGCGGAGAAGGCGAACGCGTAGAGCGGGATCCCGTGGAGCTCGCGGGCCGCGACCGGCATGGCCGTCCCGACGGCGGTCGCCTCGAAGGCGATGAGCAGGACGACGGAGACGATGCCGATGCTGAGCGCCCGGTGGTCACGGTCGAGCACGGACCCGCCGCCCGGGGAGGCGGCGGTGGTGGGGATCGTGGTCGGCGCGACGCCGGTATCGGTATCGCGACCGGTATCCGCGTCGCGGGGTTCGAGGGCGCTCATGGGACCAGCGTAAGGGGCGTAATCCGGAATGAACCCTGTCCGAGGGCCGGTCCCGACTGGTTCCTTGGTCGTACGACCGGGCGATCGTGAACGGCGCATGGCAGTCGTGTTGCACGGCGCCCGAAAGCCTTGAGCCGCGCCGATCGCCCGCCCTACGGTCGTATCACCGCTCAACACGACCGTGTGCCCGAGTGGTTCAGGGGCTCGACTGCAACTCGAGTGACGTCGGTTCGAATCCGATCACGGTCTCTGGATCCCGCCTCCATGGGATCTTCACAAGGTGACACCGCGCATGTCAGAGTCCGCGCATGACTGATACAGGCACGAGACGCAGACTGGGCGCGCTCGTCGGGGTAGGCATCTCCGGGGCCGTTCTGCCGGGCGTCACGCTCGGCGCGGAAGCCGTGGACGTGGGCCTCTCCATCGTGATCGCCGGCATCGTGATCGCCCTTCTCACGCAGATCGTCCATATAGGCCCCTCCGCCCCGGTCCCGCCCCTGCCGCTGCTGGCCTTCGCGGCCGCGGGCTTCGCGCAGGACTCGCTGATCTGGTGGCTGCTGTCCTGGCTGGGCGGCGAGATCGGCCAGTGGCAGGTGGAGGGGTTCGGCACGATCCTCCTCGCCGGCCTCATCACGCGCGTCTCGATCCTCGCGGTCTCGCTGATCGGCGCGTCGCGCCCGGCGGAGGACCCGGCCTAGGTTCCCGAGGACGGACGGCCGCACCCCCACCAGTAGGCTCCTGTTGCTCCAGCAACCGCTGGGGCCACAGGGGTTGTCCGACAGGGGGGTTCAGACGTGGAGCGGCCACGCCCGAACGACGAGTCCGCGCGACGGATCGGCCCGTACCGTCTGATCACCCGCCTGGACCCGCCCCGCGCACTCGCGCCCTGCCGCCGTTTCGTGGCCCGCAGCGCGGACGGCGACCGTACGGTGCTGCTCTCCGCGCCCCTGCGGGGCGCCGACCCCGCCCGCTTCCTGACGGAGGCCCGGGCGGCACAGCGGCTCCTCGGCCCGTGGATCGCCCCGGTCACGGAGGTGTCGGCCACCGGCGCGCCCTACAGCGTGACGCCGTACTCTCCCTCCCTCCCGCTCCCCGTCGCCCTCGCCGTGCACGGCGGACCGTTGCCGGTGGAAACGGTCCGGGTGATCGGCGTCGCCCTCGCGGAGACGCTGGCCGCCGCGCACGCGCAGGGCGTCACGCACGCGGGCGTGTCCCCCGCCGCCGTCCTCCTGACCGCCGACGGGCCGCGCCTGACGTGCTTCGGCGCGGTACGGGCGGCGGAGGGCCGGCTCGCGGACCTGGACCCCGGCGCGCTCGCGCCCGAGCAGGCGACGGGCGGACGGCCCCGGCCACCGGGGGACGTGTACGCGCTCGGCGCGGTCCTCGCGTACGCCGCCACCGGCCATACGGTCCCGGAGCGCTCCGAACTCCCGGACGCCCTGCGCCCGTCGATCTCCTCCTGTCTCACCCGCGATCCCGCGCACCGCCCCACGGCGGCCGCCGTCCTGACCGGCCTCGCCCCGCCGACCCCGCACGAGACCGTGCTCAGCTCGGCAGGATCGCTGCTGACGCCCGGCTGGCTGCCCGGCCGGGTCGTCGCGGCGCTCGCGCGCCAGTCCTCCGAGATCCTCGCCGCCGAACTGCCCTGGAACTGACACGATGCTGTCACCGCTCACCCACACCGACCCGGCGGCCATCGCCACGTACCGTCTCCTCGCCCGCCTGGGCTCCGGCGGCATGGGCACGGTCTATCTGGCCCGCACGCCCGGCGGCCGTACGGTCGCCCTGAAGACGATGCACGCCCGGCTGGCCGCCGAGGCCGGCTTCCGTACCCGCTTCCGGCTGGAGACGGACGCGGCACGGATCATCGGGGCCCGGCACGGGGCGGCCGTCGTCGACGCGGACCCGCTGGCCGAAACCCCGTGGCTGGCCACCGAGTACGTCCTCGGTCCCCCGCTCGACGACGCGGTGGCGCTGTGCGGACGGCTGCCGGAAGCGACGGTGCGCGCGCTCGGGGCCGCCCTCGCGGGCGGCCTGGCGCAACTCCACTCCTCGGACGTCGTCCACCGCGACCTCAAGCCCTCCAACGTCCTCGTCACGGCCTACGGCCCGAAGATCATCGACTTCGGCATCGCCCGCGCGGCCGGCGACGACCACCTGACGCGCACGGGCGCGGCGGCGGGCACGCCGGCGTTCATGTCCCCCGAACAGGCGGGCGGCCTGGAACACACCCCGGCCGGTGACGTCTTCGCCCTCGCGGGCGTCCTGGTCTTCGCGGCCACGGGCCACGGCCCCTTCGGCACGGGCGCCCCGGCGGACCTGCTCTACCGCGTCCGCTACGCCGAACCCGACCTCACGGACGTCCCCGAGCCGCTGCTCCCCCTCCTCACGGCCTGCCTCTCCAAGGACCCCTCGGCCCGCCCGACGACGACGGACCTGACGACCCACCTCCACGACGGCCGGGGCGAGTTCGCGGACCACCTCCCACCCCACCTCCTCACGGACATCGCCCGCCGCGCGACGGAGGTCTGGCACCACCACCCCCACCGCCTCCCGGCCCCGGCGGACGACCCGTACGCGGAGACGGTGGCGGCCTCCGGCAGCTCCGCCCGTCTGACGCGGCGCAAGCTGTTCGCGCTCGGCGGCGGGGCGCTGCTCGCCACCGCGGGAGCGGGCACGGGGGTCTGGGCGTGGCTGAGCGAGAAGCAGCCGGACGATCCCAAGCTGCCCACCGCGCCCCTGCTGGGAGAGGCTCCCCCCTCCCTGTGGAGCCGGGACATGGCCGTGCCGCTGAAGGACGAGCGTGCCTATCCGATGCTCGCCGGCGGGAACGTGGCCCTCGTCGCCGGCATGGGAGTCGCCTTCGCCGACATGAAGTCCGGTGAGATCTCCGGAGTGTGCTCGGTCGAGACCGCGCCACGTACCGCCGTGTCGGACGGCCGACAGGTCTACGTCGTTGCCCGGAGGATGGAGGACGAGCATCACGACCTGATGGTCCGCACGGTCGACACCGAGCGGTACGAGCTGAGCAGGGCGGGCGTCACCGTCAAGGGGCTCAACGCCAACACGTACTCCACGCAGCTGCTGTGCGCGGCCGAGGGAGTCGTGTACCTCGTCGGCGCCAAGGGAACCCGGGCCTCGCTCGGCTCCACGCACATCCTCGCCGTCGACACGCGTACGGGGAAGGAACTGTGGCGGCGTGACCTGCCCAATCGGCAAGAGGGAGACGGTTCCCACGTGGTCACCTCGGCGGTACGGGGCGATCTGCTGATCGCGCTCGAACACGGCGACCGGATCGAGAAGACGACCCTCGTCGTCGCGCGCGACAGAGCGACGGGCGCGACGCGCTGGGAGAAGAAGATCCCGATCTCCGTCGCGAACGCAGGCCGCAATCCGCTCTGTCTGGACGACCGGTATGTCTACACCGGTGGTGAGGTCCTCGCGGCGTACCGGCTCGCGGACGGTCGGGAGGCGTGGACGTACCGGATCTCCGCCGTGGATCCGCTGTCCGCCCCGGTCCTCAAGGACGGCGTGGTGTACGCGGTGACGAATGGTGCCGTCTGTGCCGTGAGCGCGGCCTCCGGACAGGTTCTGTGGACGGAGCGTGTCAACGCCACCAACCCGGCGCTCCCGGAGAGCGATCAGTCGCTGGCCGTCGGCGAACGCTGCGTCTACTTCCGTTCCGAACTGGGGCTCGCGGCCCTCGACCTGAAGACCCGGAAACGCGCCTGGGTCTATCAGACGGACGTGGACCACCTGCTGCCCCAGGCGCGGGAGGAGCGGATGTTCGCCACGGGCGACGGTTTCCTCATCGCTCTCCCGCTGAAATGACCCGTCGCGCTCCGACCAACAGCACCCTCACCCGCACCGGCTCCGACTCCGAAAAAACAGCCCCTCGAACAGGACGTGAACAGCCATGAATCCCCTGGGCCTCGGCGATCCGCTCCGCGTCGGTCCGTACCGTGTCCTCGGCGTCCTGGGGGAAGGCGGCATGGGCCGGGTGTACGTCGCCTCCGGACCGGACGGCCGCCCGGCCGCGGTGAAGGTCCTGCGTCCGGAACTCGCCCACGACTACCATCTGGCGCAGCGCTTCGTCCGCGAGGCGCACACGGCGCAGGCGGTGACGAGCCGGCGCGTCGCCCGTGTCCTCGGCGCGGAGATGGAGGCCGGACGGCCCTGGATCGCCACCGAGTTCCTGGCCGGTCCCACCCTGGACCAGGCGGTCGGGCGATACGGCCCCTTCGACGAGCCGACCGTACGTGCCCTCGCCGCCGCGCTCTCCGAGGCACTGCGGGACATCCATGCCGCGGGGCTTGTCCACCGTGACGTCAAACCGGCCAACATCGTCCTCACCTCGGACGGCCCCCGGGTCATCGACTTCGGCATCGCCCGCCCGGAGCACGGGCTCACTCTGACGACCACCGGGCAGATTCCCGTCACCCCCGGCTACGGCGCTCCCGAGCAGGTCCTCGGGAAGCGTGTGACAGGGGCGGCGGACGTGTTCTCGCTCGGGGCGGTGCTCGTGTACGCGGCGACCGGGCGGCGTGCGTACAACGGCCCGCATGTCGCGGCCGTCCAGTACGCGGTGGTTCACGAGGAGCCCGATCTCAGCGGGCTCCCGGAGTCGACCCGGGTCCTCGTGGCGCCCCTGCTCGCCAAGGACCCGCGGTTCCGCCCGACTCCGGAGCAGATCGCCCGCGCCTTCGCACCGGACAAGAAGGCCCGTGATGTCTGGCGGCAGAGCCCGCTGCATCAGGAGGTGAAGCGTCGCGAGGCCGAGATCCGGCGGCAGACCGCCGCCGCCCCCACGACCGTCGTCCAGCGGGCTCCCAGCCGACGCCGGTTCCTCACCGCCTGGGGTGCCGGCGGGGCGCTGCTGCTCGCGGGTGGTGGTGGCGGTACGGCCTGGTGGCTCAAGGAGCGTGCCGCCACCGAGCTGCCGCCGGCCGGGGACGCCCCGGACGCGCCCTTGCTGGCCCAGGCGAGCGAGGGGATCAGGCCTTCGCCGCTGTGGGGCCCAGTCGAAGCCGCCGCGTCCGGCCCCCTCCCGCCCCCGATCGTCCTGCGGGACGTGGTGATCTTCGCGGCCAGGGACGGCGGCCTGACGGCCCTGAAGGTGACCGACGGATCACGGAAGTGGACGCTGCCCCGGCTCTCGGCCCGGGCGCGCCAGCTCGCCCTCGACGAGGACCGGTTCGTGGCGGCCGACGCATCGGGTGCGCTCCTCTGCTTCAACGCCTCCACCAGTGCCCAGGAGTGGTCGGCTCCGGACGCCGACGTGGCGTTCCTCCTGGCCGCCGAGGCCGATGCGGTCTACGTCCTCACCACCAAGGGCAAGCTGCGTGCCGTCGGCACCGCGGACCGGACGACGCGCTGGACGGTCACGTCCACGGAGAGCTCGGCGGACATCACGGGCCCGCTCGCCGCCGTCGGCGGAAACCGGCTGGTCCTGAGCGGCACGGACGGAACCGTACGCGTTCTGGACACGAAGTCCGGCAAGGAGCTGTGGCACATCACCGGCCAGGCGACGACGGCCCTTCAGCCGGTGATCGAGAAGGGCGTCGTCTACATGGGCGGCCGGACCCTCACCGCGCTGACCCTCGACGGGCGCCAACTCTGGGCGGTTCCCTCCCGTACGAAACCGCAGGGCACCCAGGGAGGCTGGGGGCCGCCCGTCGTCGATGCCGACGGGGTCACGGCCGCGGACGGCGTCATCGTGACCCGCTACGGCAAGGACGGCGGCCGCGGCGACTACTGGTGGGCCGACCTCAACGGCGGCATGCCGCCGCTGACACCGCCCGTGGTGCAGGGGAACTGCCTGTGGGTGGTCGAGGGCGGCTACGACGACTTCGGTGTCTCGGGCTTCTCCAAGCCGAGCCGGAAACGCGTGTGGACGTACGAGCGGGACGACCGCGGCCCCTGGAGCATGACGGGCGCGGGGAACCGGGTCTTCCTGATCAGCCAGGGCAAGGTGGTCGCCATGCCGGTCTTCTGACCGGCATGGCGCCGCCCGCCCTCGACGAGGACGGACGGACAGGCGGACGGCGTCGCCGAGATCCCCGGCACTGGTGCGTACCGCGGGTGCTCGGCACTTCAGCTGCTCGGTGTGGTGCTGGAGATCGGCGTACGCGCGGACCAGAACTCCGACTGCTCGGTCGGCAGAGGCGCCTTGTTCCCGTCGTAGGCAGGCCCGCCGGGTACCGTCTTGGGGGGCTGGACGGCCGACTCCTCCACACACGGGGTGGCAACCTCGAAGTGCGCCTGGCCCTGGTAGCCGAACAGCAGCCTGATCTGGAAGCCGTCCTGGGTCAGGAAGTAGGTCGCCGGGGTCTTCTCACTCTTGTTCGTGCCCCGGTGGGTGAAGCCGCGCTTCTCCCAGTGGCGCTCCACCACACCCAGGAAGCTCCCCTTGCGCTCCGGGGAGATCACCGTGGTCACGGAGATCCGCCGGGACACCTCGCAACCACCATCCGTGGAAATCCCGTGGTCCCACTTCACCGGGGGAGTGATCGACGTGATGGTGTCGTTCAGGAGCTCGTCGGCACGCTCGGCCGCCTCTTGCATGTTCATGTCCTGCGCCCTTCCTTCGTTCGCGCCCCCCGACTTCTCCGACGGGCCGCAGGCCGTGGCCAGGAGCACCAGCGCGGCCACGGCGATCGCTGCCCTTACCCTCATCGCCTGGCCTCCGGAGTGATACCACCGGGATTACCGGCAACGATGTTGGCGATGCTGTCCGCGGACATCTGGTCCTTCTGAGGGTCGAAGTAGTTCGAGTGGGCTTCGAGCGTGAGGTTCGTGAGCGCGTTCGGGCCTTCCTCCGTACGGAAGCGGGTCGCGCCGAAGGCCTCGCTGGCGGGGTCCTTGCCGAACCACACATCGTCGTCGCCCAGGTCGCCCAGGTCCGCGCCGACACCGGCGCCGACCAGCGCTCCAGCCGGCCCGCCGACCAGGAACCCGCCGGCTCCACCGATGACGCCACCCACGACAGAACCGCCCGAGGGCAGCTTCGTCACGATGTCGTTCTCCGCCGCACCGACGAAGACGTGCTGCTTGCCCACGCCCAGGTCCTCCGCGCGATCCACCCCGACACCGGGGCTTCCGAGGAGAATGTAGTCGTCGACGTCCGGCATGCCGCCCGGCTGCTGACTGGCGGTGCCCACGGTCAGCGAACCGTACGAGTGACCGATGGCGGTGATGTGCGGGTCGGCGTAGTCGTTGGTGGCCGCGAGACCGCCCATGAAACTCTGGTATGCGGGCGCCCCGTTCGCCGCGTCGTTCTCGGTCATGACGTCCACGCTGAGCGGTGCGTCGTAACCGAGCCAGACGATCGAGGCACTCGACGGGTCGATCTCCTGCGCACCGATCGCGGTGTCCCGCGCACGCTTCAGGGTGCCGCCGGCGAATTCCTCGTCGAGCTTCGTGCTCAGTCCCGGGACGTACGCGGAGACGTTCCGTGACGTGTCCGGATTCCCGTACGCGACGATGGCCCGCCCGTTCCCCTGGTCGCCCACACCGAGCAGGTACATCGGGGGCTGGCCGCCCGCCCTGAGCTGCTCGTCGATCTTGCGCAGACCCGCCAGCTTGGTCTCCGCGTCCTCGCCGCCGCGCTCCGAAAGCTGTCCCATGAGCTGGGGCATGTAGTTGCGGTTCGCCTCGTCGCGCGCCACGGCCGGAATGCCGTCCAGGTTGCCGATGGTGTCCGGGTAGGCCGCCATGTAGGCGATCTTGTCGTCCTGGCTGAGGCCGTCCCACCACTCCTTGCGCTCGGCCGGGCTCTTGCCGGTCGGGATGTCGTCCTTGAAGACGTCGTCCGCCGCGCCGTGCACCGCCTGCGAGTCCCTGTTGACGTCCGCCCAGGTGTTCTCGGTGACGTCGAGGCCCTGCTCGGCTTTGAGCCTGCGTACGGCGTTGGCGTACTCCGCGTCGATCCTCCGTGCCTCGGCCAGCGCGTCGCCTATCGTGTCGGCGATGTCCTGCGCCTTGGCGGCGTTCGGATTGAGGTTGGTCATGGCGGCGACGTCCGCCATCACACCGCTGAAGAACCCGCTCGTGCCCTTGACCGTGTCGCCCTGCGGCTTCTGGCCGGCGACCTCCGGGCCTGCCGCGGGGTAACTGACCGAGCCGTCGGGGTGCACCGTGAACCCGAGGTGCTTGGCGTCCTCCAGCGCGTTGACCAGCTTGCGCTGGGGCGCGGCGAGCTCCTGGGCCAGACCGTTGAGCGCGAACTGCACCAGGCCGCACTCGGTGTGGATGTACTGATAGTTGCGGCTCAGCCGGCCCAGACGGACCGCCGCCGCGATCGTGGACATGCCCTTGGTGACGTCGGTCAGTTTGGGCACCACGCCGCTGTCGATCTGCCGACGGGACTCGTACGCCCGCTTGCTGACGTCACCCCATCCTTCGCCGGCTTCCGTGAGCTCGGTGAGCTTGAGGTCCTTGAGTTCCTGTATCGACAACATCGCGCTCACCGACCGCCCTTGTGCTCGCCCGCGCCCTTGTCCGGCGGGGGCGCGATCTGCGCGTACTTCGCCTTCTGGGCGGCCTCCAGCTCACCGTGCTCCACGGCGACCTGCTTCAGCGGCGCTTCCAGGCTCCCGGCCTCGTCCCGAACGGCCTTCAGCCGCTCCTGCCAGGAAAAGAGGACGGCACTGAGCGCGGCGGTGGCCTCGAGCCCCTCGGTGCGCTCCTGCACGCCCTCGTGCGCGGTCCCCAGCCTCGTCAGCCCGGCATTGGTGTCGGTCTGCAACGTCACGACGGCCCCCGCGGCATGCGTCCACGGCCCCTCGGTCTGCTTGAGGTCCGCGTCTCCCCCGCCGGCACCGCCTCCGCCACCGCCCCCGGAGTCGGGGGCGAGCCCGGCGAGGTTCATCCCCTGGTCGCTCGAGGAGCCACTGCTACTGCTACTGCCCTCGAACTGGAGCAATTGCTGCAGGCTTTGCGGTTGCGTCTCACCAGCCACGGCGTCTCCCCCGTTGTTCGGTTCCCGATGCGTCAATTTCCCGCGCGAGCGGTAACGCTACCGGGTGAGACCCCGTCGTACACAAGTGCAATGCGGAATCTCGACGACGCGATCGGTCACAGCCGACTCACCGGCCGGAAAGAGCCCGGAAGACCCTTACTGTCCGTTTCGTCGACACACCGGCTAGGTGCCCGGCAGGGAGTGTCCTGTCCCCGGGGGGAGAGGGCCGTACTGGGTGGTGTGCTGCTGCTGGTACGGGTTGTGGGCCTGCTGCAAGGCCCCGCCAACTACGTTGGGAACTCAGCGAGTGCGGCTTGAAGTCGTCACCGTGCGCGAAAGGGCTTGTACGTCACTCCCCCCATCGAGGAGAGCGAGGTGCACTCGCGGCTCCGGGGTGCTGCGGGGAGTGCCTCAGCCCAGAGGTAGCCCCGGGAGACGTAACTAGGTCCGACACCGCGGCCGGCTTCGCTTTGCGTGGATCGCCCCCAATGCTGAACCGGACCTGTACTGCCGTCACCCCAGCGACGGTCTCGATGCGGCACGAATCCGCCGGAGCTTTTCGCTTTCTCAGCGCATCCGCGACCCCTGCGTACGTATCGCCAGTCGTGGCTTCCCGAAGCTCACCGGCCTCGAAGTCCCGGATCAGTTCGTCGAGCGCCTGCTTGTCGAAGATCCCCCCGCACGCGCCCTCCAGAACGTCGGACTCCGAACCACTTCCGCCGCAGGCTGTCGCAACCAGAAGGACACTGACAGCCAAGGTCGCAGGACGAGAAGGACGAGTGGGGCGCACGGATTTCACCGACGTCCCCCATCGGTGCGATCGGTGCTGTTCGCACCGCGGTCATAAGCGTTGAGCACGCCTTCGGTGTAGTCGTGACCAGGATGATGCTGCTGCTGGTAAAGGAGCGCCGGGCTGTTGGCGCGGAGTTGTCCCAGCTCCGCGAACCTGCTCTCCGACATCCTCGACTCATTCGAGAGGTCCTTCTCCTGCTCCTTGGTCTCCCTGTCGATCTCGATGCCCCACTGGGTCTCCACGGCGCCGGCGGCACCCTCGACAAGGGTCGGCACCACGAACATCGCTGCCGCCGAGGCACCCGGCCCGCCCAGCGGCAGGACTGCGATGCCAGCAGCCAGGCCAAGGCCCTGGCTGGCACCGAACTTCTTCCACTCGGCGGCTTCAGCGAGTTTCTGGTTGATCTTGTCTTCCGTGTCGCCGAACTCTTTGTCGAGCGCAGAGATCCTCGCCTCGTCAAGCAGCCCGTGAACGTATCCGCCGTTGTTGAGGATCTTCTCCGCTTTGCCGTGGTCCCCGGGGTTGGCCTCCAGGGCGCCCATAGTCATGGCGTGCTGGGCCGATGAGAGAATCTCGTAACTTCCCTCATGCTGGCCTACGTTGTAGAGGAAGTTCCGGGCGGTCGCCTGCGTGACGCTGATGTGCCCGTCTCCACCGTGGCGGTACAACTCGTCACGCCCCATGGAGTCGCCGCGACCGCCTTCGTTGATCGTGGACCAATTGAGGTCATCCATGTAGCCGGCCCCCATGCGAGCGAGACTGTCACCGACCCCGGGGCGGTCACCGGCGTACTCGATGTCACTGCCGACGATTTCCGCCACCTGGGTCATGACGTTTGCCGTACGGCCGCCCCGGTGGATCACGGCTTCAGTTGAGTCGTACGGCACGCCGAGCGTCGCAGCCTCCAGCGCGTGCCCGAGTTCGTCATAGCCGTAGCCCTCGTCCTTGTGCTTCGGGGAAGTCGAATCAAGCGGCCACTTGCGGTCCTCCATGAGGTACTGCAGGTCAGGATCGAGCTCACCGACCTACTGGAGTAGAACAGATCCTTTGCTGCTCACGTTGGCCGACGCCTCGCTGCGCGCGGCCGCCCACTCTGCTTCGAACGACATGAGTCCCCTTGAGCCTCTACTCAGTAGATGTCGGGCGGTGCTGCGGACGGCCACCGACGACGCCACCGGTCTCCAAGGGATCAGCCGGGCTGCCCGGGTCCGGGAGGCGGGCCGTACTGGGTGTGCTGCTGCTGGTACGGGTTGGGGGGCAGCTGCTGCGGGGGGCCGTAGGGCGCGGGCGCGTACGGCGGAGCGGCGGGGGGCATGGTCGGCACGGGAGGCATCGCACTCCGCCGCCGGGACCGCACGACGACCGCGGTGACGGCTCCGCCGATCAGCACGGCCGCACCGACTCCCAGGGCGATCCACAGACCGGAGTTGCTGTCGCTGTCCGACGCGGCAGGCGCCGGCGCGGCCGTGGCCGGCTTCTCGCTGGGCGCGGCGGAGGGCGCCGAGGAGGCGCTCACCGAAGGCGAAGCGGATTTCTCCGCGGCGGCGAGGTCGGGGAGCGGGTACACGTCGGCGGGGCCGGGGTCCCCGGGGGTGGTCAACGCGACCCGCGGCCGGATAGCGCCGTATCCGACCAGGTCGGTACGTGCGTCACCACTCTTGGGCTTTCCTGCGGTGTTGAGCATGACCCGAAGGACTTGGTTGTTCGTCCAGTCGGGGTGCTTGGACCAGATCAGTGCGGCGGAGGCGGAGGCGAGCGCGGTGGCGGCGCTGGTGCCGTCACCTTCGCACAGCTGCGTGCCTCCCGTGCAGGCGTTGGTGATGTCTTCCGCAGGGGCGGCGAGGTCGACCTGTGGCCCGGTCTGCGACTTCGACCACCAAGCCGCCTTCCTGTTCAGCCCGCCCACACCGACAACACCAGGAGTCCCAGCCGGGTATTCGACAGCGTTCCCCTCGTCAGCGCTGTTGCCCACAGCCGCAAAAATAAGCTTGTTCTTTGACAAGGCGTACCGGACCGCGTCGGCGAGCACGGGGTGGGGTGTCACAGGACTACCCGCAGAGACGTTGATGATCTTCGCATCAGAGTCGGCCGCGAACCGAATGGCCGTCGCCATCCCCTGCGCGTACGTCGCCGTACTCTTGCCCTGCAGACGTTCTGTGTTGCTAGCGACACGAATGGGCAGAATCTTCGCCTTCGGTGCCAATCCGTACGAGCCCGCAGTCGCGCCCCGTGCCCCTGTCGCGGCAATCAAGGCAGCCATGCCCGTGCCGTGATTGTCGATGTCTTTGTTCTCGTCACCGGCCCGGGACGAATAGTCCTTGCCAGGGAGCACCTGGCCTCGAAGGTCGGCGACGGAGTCGTCAACGCCGGAGTCGATGACCGCGACAGTAACGCCCTCGCCCTTGCTGACCTTCCAGATTTCCTCGGCCTTCATGGCATCCAAATGCCACTGCTGCTGACGGACGGTCTCCGCGTGAGCCGGTGTCGCGCCGATGCCCAGCAGTGTCAGGGCCATGGTCGCCGCCACAAGGGAGCCTGAACCGATGGCCCGTCCACTGCTGGTCCGCATGCGCTTCTCCGTGTCCTTTGTTACGAGATCAGTCGACGACCGGGGGGACGATGCGACGCGCACCTTGCTGCCACGTCTCCTCGTCCTCGGTCAGGTAGTCAGGACGCTCGCCGTTCCTCTCGTCGGAACGAGAGTCTCCGGTCCGGGCCCCCGCACCATGGAGTGGCGCGCCGACCGCACGACCCTGCGCCGCACCCGCTCCCGCCCCGGGCTGAGCGCCCCGAACGAGGCCGGAGCCACCCGGAGTGAAGGGACGCGCGCTGGCCTGACCCGACTGCTGAGCCCGACCACCGACCACGCCGCCCGTCTCCGTCGCCAGGCGCCGCCCGGCGGAGCCGGTGCCCTGTCCCGGCCCGGTTCCCATGGGGTGCTGACCGGCGCCCATCGGCCCGCGGCCGAGGGCGTTCTCGTGGCCGATCACCGGGCTCCGCGGAAGCCCGACCTGCGGACGTCCGTTGTTCTGCGGCACCTGACGGCCTCCGACGATGCCGGGCTGCGGCATCCGCGACGTGGGATGCGTGGGACCGACGGTCCCAGGACCCGGCATACCTCGCATCGTGGGCCCCACCTTGCCGGGCCCAGGTCCGGTCGGAAACGTCTTGCCCGAGCCGCCGGTGAGGGACGGGGGAACGTGTGTGGCTCCGCCCGGGTACGTGATCGTGTCCGGGCGCTGCGGCATCGTGGTGCCGGGCGGCTGCGTCGAAGGAGTCGTCGGGGCGTCAGGAAGCGCCAGACCGCCGTCGATCTCCATGTCCACGACGCGGTCGGGGACGACCGTGCCGGGCTTCGTCGGAGTCTGATCACCGGGGCGGACAGTGCCGCCGTCGGTTTCGCCTACAACGGATCCGTCGCTGCTGCCTGTTGACTTCGTCCGTCCGGTGGTCTCGTAACCACCCGTGGTCGATGACACTCGGCTGCTGGACGAGCCACCCGGGACCTGCTTGTGGCCCAGCGGACTGCGCCACTCGTCGTTCATGGTGGACGGCGCCGGAAACTCCGGCCTCGGCGCGCTGTTCACCCGCTGCCCGTTGTGCGTGTACGTCTGACCCAACGACCGCAGCTTCATCAGCGCCTCGATGCGCGCCTTCTCGCGTGCACTGGCCGCCGCCTGCATGTCCTCGGAGAAGGTCTTCACCTCGGTCTTGCCCGCGCCAGGGTCGTGCTGGGCCGCGTACCGGTTGCGCTCGGCCTTCTCGTAGTCCGTCTTCGCGTCCGCGCTCGTCTTGGCGAGCCCGTCCACGCCGCTCTTCGCCTCGGCCATGGCCTGAGCCGACTCGGCCAGGCACTTACTGGCCAGCTCGGTGTACTGCGCCAGGTAGAACGTGGCGCTCGCCGTCGCGCCCGTCCACTCGACGAAGGACTCCGAAGCCGCACCCTTCCAGTTCAGGCCACCGGACGCGCGGGCACGGAGGTACTCGGCGATCTTGGTGATCTCCTTCGCCGCGGTTCCGAGCTTGAGCGAGAGCGCCTCGGCCCGCTCCTTCTGGATGGGAGTGAGCATCGCCAGCAGCTGCTCGTTCGTCAGCCCCTCGAGCGGCGTCGACTCCGCCTGCGGTGCTTTGGACGTATTACCCATGCGAACCTTCCCCCGTTTCCGCCTCGTACCTCACCCGTAGCTGACCTCTCCACGGCCGTCGCCGCCGTCCGCGGGCGCACCCGTCTGCGGGACCGGCCTCTGCGACGCCCCGCCCATCGTGTGCGCGTTCGCGGCCTCGTCGGCCTCGCGCTTCTGAAGGTCCGTGATCTGCGTGTTGAGCGACCTCATGCGTGCGCGGATGTCGTCGTCGATGTTCTCGTAATCGTTCTTCGACAGATCGATCGCGATCTTCATGCTCTCCATCTGCAGCCCGAGGACCTTGGAGAACTTGACCAGCTCCTCGCGCACGACGTCGTAGGAGGAGAAGAGGAACTCCGCCTCCTTGAACCCCGGCCCCGCGAGCGTGCCCTTGTCCAGCCAGTCCGCGGCGATCTTGCCCGGGCCGGCCTGGGACTCCTGGAAGTCCTTGAGCAGCTGGTCCACGCGGTTCTTGAGGTTGGCCAGCTCGTTCACTTCGACGGCCAGGCTCGCCGCGGCCGCAGCCGCCCCCACGACCCCACCGAACATCGACATCGTCGACAGCGAGCCGATCGCTCCCCCGCCGCCGTCCATCGCCTCTGCCATCGCCGCCTCCCCGTTCGACAAGTCTCAGGGCTTCACTGTAGTCAAGACGACGGACAGAGCGCACCTCTGGGTTGCACGCGCAACGCAGATCCCCTGGTTACGAATTGGGCACGCCGACCATGGGACGGCTGGGCCAAGAGCCGTACGGCCACTACCCCGATGGCTGGATTCGTACGGTCAGCAAGGACCGCATCCGGTCGGACCCCGGCGTGTGACGCGTTTCATGGTGCGAACGGAACCCTCGCCTCCTGGAACCGCCGTCACACGCCCACTGCCGCCTGCGGCCTGATCGGCAGGCGGTTGACGGGGCGTCCGGTCGCCGCGCGGACCGCGGAGGCGACCGCTGCCGGGGCCGTGACCACGGAGGCCGCGCTGGCCGGCTTCGCGCCGAAGGGGGCCACCACGTCGCGTTCCTCGACGAGTTTCACGATGCGAATGTCCGGGGCGTCCAGGGACGTCGGGAGGGCGTAGCCCGTCAGGTCCGGGTGGCGGACCAGGCCGCGGGCCGTGCGGAGGTTCTCCGTGAGGGCCGCGCCGATGCCCTGGGTGACGCCCGCCTCGATACGGGTGGCCAGTTGGGCCGGGTTGAGGATGCGGCCGACGTCCTGGGCGACGGCCATCTCCACCACCCGGATCGCGCCCAGTTCGATGTCCACGTCCACCACCGCGCGGATCGCGCAGAACGCGAGGCCCACGAAGGCGTCGCCCTGGCCCGACTCGTCCAGGGGCTCGGTGGGGTGGGGGCGGCACTGGGCCGTGGCCCAGAGTTCCTTGCCGTCCATGGCCTCCGTGACCGTGGTCGACAGGACGCCGTCGTACGACGTGATCTTGCCGTCCGTGATCTGGAGAAGTTCGGTCGACATGCCGAACTTGTGGGCCAGGGGCTGCAGCAGTTGCGTACGGACCATCTTGGCCGCCCGCTCCACCGCACCGCCCGACACCCATGTGTGGCGGCCGTGCGTCGCCGGGCCCGCCGGGGGCTGGTCCGTGTCGACCGAGGCGACGTGGACCTCCTCCAGGCCCAGCGTCTCCTGGACGATCTGGCGCGCCAGGGTGGAGAAGCCCGAACCCGTGTCGACGGCCGAGCAGATGACCGTGGCCACGCCGTCCTGGACCCGTACCGTCGCCGTCGAGACCTCGTCCGCGCCCTCCGCGCCGAGCATGTGGACCACGCCCAGGGCGTAACCGACGCCCCGTCGCACCGCGCCCGGTTCGCCCGCGCCCTCCGGGCCGCCCGGAAGCAGCCAGTCCTCCTCCGGGGTGTCCATCGGCAAAGAAGGGAGCGGGAAGTCGCGGACGGCGGCGAGGAGTTCGGCGACCGGCGCCGGGCAGGTCACCGTCTGGCCCGTCGGGAGGATGTCCCCGGTGGCCAGTACGTTACGGAGACGGATCTCGGCCGGGTCCACGCCCAGCTTCGCCGCCAGCTTGTCCATCTGCGCCTCGTACGCCGCGCACACCTGCATCGCGCCCTCGCCCCGCACATGGCCGGACGGCGGGTTGTTCGTACGGACCGCCCAGCCCTCGATGAAGGCGTGCGGCACGACGTACGGCCCACAGGCGAAGGCCACGGCCGCGGCCAGGGACTCCGCGGACGCGTCCGCGTAGGCGCCCGCGTCCAGCAGGATCTGGGCCTCGACCTTCACCAGCCGGCCCTCCGCGTCCGCGTGGTGGCGGTAGCGCAGCAGCGTCGGGTGGCGGTGGGCGTGGCCGAGGAAGGACTCCTCGCGCGTCGCGGTGAGTTTGACCGGGCAGCCGGTACGGAGTGCCAGGAGGCCCAGCGGAATGTGGAAGCCCGGGTCCTCACGGTCGCCCGTCGCGCCCGGGACGCCCGTCACGACCACCTTCACCTGGTCGGGCGAGAGGCCGAAGCAGGCCGCCGCCAGGTCCCGGTCCGTGTGCGGGTCGGTCGAGGCCGTGTAGATCTCGACCCCGCCGTCCGGGCGCGGCACGGCGAGGCCGGCCTCCGCGCCGATGGGGGCCGTGTCCTGCCGGCCGATCCGGTACAGCCCCTCGACCACGACCTCGCCCGTCGCCTCCGCCTCGCCGTAGCGCAGCGGGATGTGGCGGATCAGGTTGCCGTCCGGGTGCAGCGGCTCGGCCGCGAAGGCCTTCTCCGGGTCCGTGACCGGCTCGAGGACCTCGTACTCGACGGTGATCGCGGCCGCCGCGAGGCGGGCCGTGTCCGGGTGGTCGGCGGCCACGGCCGCGATGGCCTCGCCGTGGTGGCGGACCAGTTCGGCGGCGAACACGGGGCGGTCGGCGACGGTCCTGCCGTACGTGGCCTCCCCCGGCACGTCGGCATGCGTCACCACGGCCCGTACGCCGGGCATGTCGGCCGCGGCCGTCGTGTCGATGGAGAGGATCCGGGCGTGCGGGTGCGGCGAGCGCAGGATCGCGGCCCACAGCAGGCCCTCGGCCCACAGGTCGGCGGCGTAGGGGAACGTGCCCTCGGTCTTGGCCCGTGCGTCGGTCGGCGGGAGGGACGAGCCCAGGCCGTGGGCGACCGGCTCCTGCTCGACGGCGTCGAGCGCGGTGGGGGTGGCGGTGGTCGCGTCGCTGCTCACGCCATGCCTCCGTCGTGCGGGTGGGGGATCTGGTGAGGGATGCGCGCTTCGTCCGTGCGCTCCGAGGCGGTGCGCTCGGAGGCGGTGCGCTCGGAGGCCGCGCTCGCCTCGCGCTCGGCGATGACCTCCTGTACGGCGTCCACGACGCTCCGGTAGCCCGAGCACCGGCACAGGTTGCCGCAGAGCGCCTGCCGGGTCTCCAGCTCGGTCGGGGCGTGGTTGCCCTCGAGCAGGTCGTGCACGGTCATGGCCATGCCCGGGATGCAGAAGCCGCACTGGACGGCTCCGCAGCGGGCGAGGGCGCGCTGTACGTCGGAGGGTTCGCCGTCGGTCGCCAGGCCCTCGACCGTACGCACCTCGCTCCCGGCGGCCGTCGCAGCGGGGACCAGGCAGGAGGCGACGAGCCGGCCGTCGACCTGGACGTTGCACGCGCCGCATTCGCCCTGCGAGCAGCCGTCCTTGGCGCCGGCCAGGCCGAGCCGCTCGCGGAGCACGTAGAGCAGCGACTCACCGATCCAGGAGTCCGTGACGGGGCGGTCGGCGCCGTTCACGCGAAGGACGTACGAGGTGTGCGGGTGCTCGTCGCTGTCCGCGCTGTTGCCCGTGGAGAGCGCCGCCGGCGGCGCGTCCACCGCTTCCACCATGTCCACCGTGTCGGCGGGGGGCGACGGCTCCGGGGACGACAGCTCCGGGGGCGTGTCTCCGGCGGCTGCGGCGGGCTCGGGAGCCGCGATGGCCTCGGCGACCTCCGTGGCCTCAGGTGCCGCGTCCGCGGCCGCGGTCTCCTCCGGCTCCTGAACCGCCCACGGCGCCGGCGCGCCGCCCGGCAGCGTCGCCGGTGCGCTGCTCGCGTACTGCGCCAGCATGGACGCCGTGAACTCGCCCGATTCGTCCGACGAGTCCGGAGCGACCGGAATCGTCCACTGACCCGTATCCGAGGCCGCCTCGAAGCTCCACTGACCCGTCGCGTGCGGATCGGGCTCCGTCAGGAACTCGGGCTGCGGATCCGGGGCCGGCCCGTGCTCCGGCTGAGGCTGCGGCTCCGCCGCTTCCGCCCCCGCCGTGGGCGGCTGCATCATCCACGAACCGGTCGCCGCCGGATCCGTCGTCGCCGCGGGCGTCAACGGGGTCAGCGGCGTGATCATCGGCGGTACGTAGCCGTGGCCCGGCGCCTCCAGCGGGACGCCGTCCAGCATGAACTCGGGCGGCAGCTGTACGAAGGCGGTGGCGTCGCCGTCGTACCCCTCGCTCTGCGGGATCGGCTCCCAGCCGCCCGCCTGCCCGTGGCCGTGGTCTTCATTGCTCACGACAGCGCCCTCCCCAGTGCCCTTCGGGCCAGCGCGGCGACCGTGCGCCGCAGGTGCAGTACGGCCGGCGGCAGCTGCTCGTCGCCCGGCGGGTCCGGGATGCAGGCGGCGGCCACGTACTCGCCGAACGCCGTCAGCGCCTCCGGCGCGAGGCCACGCTCCCCGTCCCAGTCCACCAGCGAGGCGATCCAGTGCTCCGCCTCCAGCGGGCGCAGCGGCATCGGCGCGATCGCGCCCACCGCGCAGCGCAGCCCCCGTCTGGCCGGGTCGAGGACCACGGCGACGGAGGCCATGGCGCGGGCCGGGCCCGTCCGGCCGGTGGCCTTGAGGAAGATCTGGGGGGCGTGCAGGAGCGGGACGCGGACGAACGCGACCAGCTCGCCGGGCGCCAGCAGGTCGCGGCCGGCCAGCAGGTGGGAGATGGGGATCTCGCGCGTACCGAGCGGGCCCATGACGACCAGGTCCGCCTCCAGGGCGGCCAGGACGGGCAGGGAGTCGCCCGTGGGGGCCGCGGTGACGATGTTGCCGCCGAGCGTGCCCGCGTTGCGGATCTGGGGCGGTCCGGCGGCCCGGGAGGCCGCGGCGAGGGCGGGGATGAGGGCCGCGAAGTCGGGGCGGCCCATCCGTGCGTGGGTGAGGCCGGCGCCGAGGAGCGCGTGGCCGTCCTGGTACTGCCAGCCGCGGATCTCGTTGATCCGGCCGAGGCCGACGAGTCCGGCCGGCCTGAGCTGGCCCTTGTTGACGGCCGCCATCAGGTCCGTGCCGCCCGCGACGGGAACGGCGGCGGGCATGGCGGTGAGCGCCGCCACGGCCTCGTCGAGCGAGGCGGGCAGCGTCACGGACTGCGCCGTCTGTGGTGCGTGCGTGGTCAACCCGCTGCCCCTTCCCGGTGTCCCCGGCGGTCCCCGACGTGTCCCCGGCTGTGACGCCTGTGTGGCCGTACCGTACGTGCTCACAGCCCGGACGTGGCAACTCTGGCACATCTTGCGAGCCGCCCGACGCGAGGGTCCGCGAAGGACGGTTCCGTCCAGGAGATCCCACCGGTGGCGTTAACTTCCGTTTTGCCGCTCTTGGGTGACGGGGGTGCTCGCGGTGTCCCGTGCGGATCGGGGTGTGCGGTGGACGGGGGTGTCCGGCGCGGATCGGGGTGTCCGGTGGACCGGGGTGTCCGGCGCGGATCGGGGTGTCCGGCGCGGATCGGGGCCGGACACCCTCGGGGTACCTCAGGTACCTCACACGATCGGGGGTGCCCCCTCGATGGGGCGGCCGAGGACGCCCGGGCGCTGCTGCCACGGCAGCGGGCCGGCCGGCGGCCGGTAGCGGACGCCGAGGGCGTCGAGGCGCCGGTAGTGGACGGTCATCCGCCGCTCGAAGTCCGTGAAGTCCCGTTCCGCGGAGGCGGGGAGGGCCGACCAGGCGACCTCCGCGAAGGCGGCGAGGCGCGGGAAGACCTGGTAGTCGACCCGGTCGCGGTTCTCCATGACCTCGGTCCAGACGTTGGCCTGGGTGCCCAGGATGTGGGCGGCGGCCTCGGGGCTCAGGCCCGGCGGTACGGGCTCGAAGCGGTAGACGTCCTCCAGGGTCCGTACGTAGCCGATGGGCATCGGCTCGTCCTCGCCCGGCGCCTGACGGTGGTCCAGATACACCTGCTGCTCGGGGCACATGACGACGTCGTGGCCGGCCTCGGCCGCGGTCACACCGCCCGCGTACCCCCGCCAGGAGGAGACTGCGGCGCCGGGCGCGAGGCCGCCCTCCAGGATCTCGTCCCAGCCGATGAGCCGGCGCCCGCGGTGGGCGAGCCAGCGGTCGAAGTGGCGGATGAACCAGGACTGCAGCTCGTTCTCGTCGGCGAGGCCCAGCTCCCTGATGCGCGCCTGGGCCGTCGGGGACTTCTTCCACTGGTCCTTGGGGCACTCGTCGCCGCCGACGTGCACGAAGGTGGACGGGAAGAGGTCGAGGATCTCCTCGAAGACGCCCTCGTAGAAGCGGAGGGTGGCGTCCGTGGGGGCGAGGACGTTCGGGTTGACGCCCCAGGTGTCCCAGACGGCGAGCGCGTCGGTGTCGACGACATCGGTGTTGCCCAGTTCGGGGTACGCGGCGATGGCGGCCTGCGAGTGGCCCGGGATGTCGATCTCGGGGACGACGGTGATGTGCCGTTCGGCGGCGTAGGCGACGATCTCGCGGATGTCGTCCTGCGTGTAGAAGCCGCCGTGCGGGGTGTCGTTCCACAGCGGCGACGCCCGGTGACCCCACTTCGTACGCGCCCGCCAGGCGCCGGTCCCGGTGAGCCGCGGGTGCCGCCGGATCTCGACGCGCCAGCCCTGGTCGTCGGTGAGGTGGAAGTGGAAGACGTTGAGCTTGTGGGCGGCCAGGAGGTCGAGCTGGCGCAGGACGTCGTCCTTGGGCAGGAAGTGCCGGGCGACGTCGAGCATGAGCCCGCGCCAGCCGAAGCGGGGGCCGTCCTCGACGGTGAGCGGGGGGAGGTCCCAGCCGCGCCTGTCCCGCGCCACCGGTGCTTTGCGGTACGCGTCGGGGCCGAGGAGCTGACGGAGCGTCTGGACCCCCCAGAACACGCCCGCGGCGCTGCCGCCCTCGACAACCACGGCAGACGCGTCGTCGGAGCCGGCGGTCGACAGGCGGTATCCCTCCGGACCGTACGTCTCCTCGACCTCGGGGGCGACGCGCAGCCGGATCCCGCGCCGGCCGCTGCCCGGCGGGAACGGGAACCCGGTGGCGGCACCGAGCTCGGAGCGCAGCCAGCGCGCCACGCCCTCGGTGCCCGGCCCCGCGTCGAGGGTCGTGTCCTCGTCCAGTGAGACGTGTCCGGGGCTCGGATCCCGGACGTCGAGCCCGCGGGGTGCGGGGATCAGCTCGTGGTGGTCGCCATGCATGGGCATCGACCTTTCGAAAGCGGATGTCGGCGGATGTCGGCGGATCAGGTGGGTCAGGTGGGTCACGGGCGCGGGCGCGGGGCACAGGGCACGGGTGGCGGCCCGTCAGTCCTTCACCGCTCCGCCCAGTCCCGAAACCAGGCGGCGCTGTACGAGGACGAAGAAGACGAGCACCGGGATCGTCATCACGGTCGACCCCGCCATGATTCCGCCCCAGTCGTTCTCGTCCGGCTTGAAGAAGACCAGCAGCGCCATCGGGAGCGTGGACTGGGAGGTGTCACTGATGAGGAACGACTTGGCGAAGAGGAAGTCGTTCCAGGTCGAGATGAACGAGAACACGCTCGTCGCCACGAGCCCCGGGAAGACCAGCGGGAACAGGATCTGCCACAGGAAACGGGTCCGGCTCGCGCCGTCGATCTGGGCCTGTTCCTCCAGCGCCTCCGGGACCGCCTTCACGAATCCGCGCAGCATCCAGATCGCGAACGGCAGCGAGAAGGCGATGTGCGGCAGGATCAGCGAACCCAGCGTGTTGAGCTGGCCGAAGTCCCGCATCAGGAAGAAGAGCGGGATCGTCAGCGCCTCGATCGGCACCATCTGGGCGACCAGGAACATGATCAGCAGCGTGGTCCGGAAGCGGAACCGGAACCGGGTCACCGCCGTCGCCGCCAGGAACGCGATCAGCGCGGAGGCGAGGACCACCGTTCCGGCGACGAGCAGCGAGTTGAGGAAGTACCGGCCGAACTCCTGCTGTTCGAAGACGCGCCGGAAGGAGTCGAGGGACGGGGACAGCGTCCACGGCCGCGGGTTGGTCGACTGGATCTCGCCCGCCGGTTTGAAGGCGGAGAGGACCATCCAGTACAGCGGGAAGGCGACGACGGCCGCGACGAGGAGGGCGGCCGCCTCGGCGGCGAGACGCCCCGGCCGCCGGATGCGGAACGCGCTCACAGTTCTTCTCCTTGGCGGCGCAGCAGACGGAGGTAGACCAGCGTGACCGCCAGCAGGATCAGCAGCATGACGACGCCGATCGCCGAGCCGAGGCTGTACTCGGACGAGGCGAAGGCCTTCTGGTAGGCGTACACGTTGAGGACGAGGTTCTGGCCGGCGATGCCGCCGCCGTTCGTCATCACGTAGATCTGGGTGAAGACCTTGAAGTCCCAGATGATCGACTGGATCGTGACGACGACCAGGATGGGTCGCAGCATCGGCGCCGTGACCGAGCGCCAGATCCGCCACTGCGAGGCGCCGTCGAGCGCCGCGGCCTCCAGGACCTCCGACGGGACGGCCTTGATGCCCGCGTACACCGTCACCATCACGAACGGGAACGAGCACCAGACGACCTCGAAGAGGACGAGCGCGAAGGCGCTGAGGCGCCCGTACGTCCACGAGAAGTCGCCGAGGCCCAGCAGCCGGTTCACGGGGCCGAAGTCGGGGTCGAAGAGGAACACCCAGACGGTGGAACCGGTGACGGCCGGGGTGGCCCAGGCGCCGAGCGCGGCGAGCATCAGCGCGAGGCGCGGCAGGGCCCGTACGCGGGTCAGCAGGACCGCGAGCGCGCAGCCCACCGCGAGGGTGGTGACGACGCAGGCGGCGGCGAACAGGACCGTGGCGAGGAGGACCTGCCAGAACTGCGGGTCGGAGAAGAGGGCGGTGTAGTTGCCGAATCCCTGGAAGGAGGTCGGTTCGCCGCCGCTGACCTGGGCCTGGGTGTACTCCAGGAAGGAGATGAGCCCGAGCTGGTAGATGGGGTAGAGGAGCAGCCCGCCGAGGACGACGAGCGCGGGCAGGAGGTAGAGCCAGGGCGTCCATCCGGAGCGGCCGCGAGGACCGGGCGGGGTGCGGCGCCGGGACCCGGGGGTGCGGGAGGAGGAGCGAGACCCGGGGGTCCGGCCTCCAGCGGCGGGCCCCTCACGCACGGGTCCCTCGGGGACGGGTCCCTCGGCGGCGGACCCCTCGGGGACAGGCCCCTCCGGGGCCGTCCGCGTACCGTCCGGAGCCGTCCCCGTCATCGGCCCGCTGCCGCGAAGGTCTCGTCCATCTTCCTGGCGGCGTCGTCCGAGGCGGTCCTCACGTCCTTCCGGCCGCTGACGATCTCCTGGAACATCGTCGGGAGCACCAGCGAGGAGTCGATCTTGCCCCAGCCCGGGGAGGCGGGAACGAACGTGGCGCCGGCGCCGAGGGAGTCGATGAAGGGCTTCACGAACGGCTCCTTCCGCGCCGCCCGCGCCCGTACGTCGGTGTAGGTCGGCAGGAAGCCCATCGCGTCGAAGAGCTTGCCCTGCGTCTCCTTTCCGGCGAGGGACTTCATCAGGTCCACGGCGAGGGTGCGGTGTGAACTGCTCTTCATCACGCCGAGGTTGTTGCCGCCGGCGAAGGCGGGGGCGATCGAGCCGGCCGTCACCCCGGGCAGCGGTACGACCGCGTACTTGCCCTTCACCGTGCCCGCCTCGACCGCCGCGTGGCTGAAGTCGCCGCCGATCGCCATCGCGGCCTTGCCGGAGGCGAAGGCGGTGACGGTCGCGTTGCCGCCCATCTGGGCGCACTTGGCGGCCGGGCAGTTGTCGTCGCCGAAGAGGGAGGTGTAGGAGGCGATGCCCTTGCGGGCGGCATCACTGTTGACGGCGGCCTTGTACGAGCCGCCTTCCCGCGTCGCGAGTTCGCCGCCGTTGGCCCAGAGGAACGGCAGCGCGCCGTAGGTGTAGGCGCCGCCGACGGCGATGCCGTAGAGGTCCGGCTCGGCCTTGCGGATCTTCTTGGCGGTGGAGACGAGCTCGTCCTGCGTCTTGGGCGCGGTCAGGCCGAGCTTCTTGAAGACGTCGGTGCGGTAGTAGAGCGCGCGTACGCCGACGAAGAGCGGGGCGCCGTAGATCTTGCCGTCGACCGTGACGGAGGACTTCGCGGTGGGGTCGGTGTCCTTGGCGTCGGCCCAGGCTCCGAACTCGGCGCTGATGTCGGCCAGTCCGCCGTCCTTCACGTAGCCGGCGGTGTCGGTGTTGCCGTACTCGATGAGGTCGGGGGCGGACTTCGGGTCGTTGAAGGCGGCCTTGATGCGCTGGGCGCGGGTGTCGACGGGGATGTACTCGACCTCGACCTCCGTCCCTGCGTGCCGCTGCTCGAAGGCGGCGACGGCTGCGTCGACGACCTGCTTCTTGGGCGCGTTGTTGACCTCCTGGAAGAGCCAGACGCGCAGGGTGCCGCTCTTCTCGTCCGTCGCGGCCTTGCCGGACGCTCCGTCGGAGGTCTGCGGGGCGCAGGCGGTGGCGGTGAGGCCGGCCAGGACAAGTGCGGTGACCGGGGCGGCGATACGGGCAGAAAGCTTCATACGGGGGCTCCCACCAATCGGCATTGCAGCGCGCCTGTTGCAGCATGCGCAACGGGCGTTTCGTGCTGCACAACACGCGAGAGGTTAGGGCCGGACCCCCTCTCCGACAAGTGGTCTCAACCACTCTGTGACCGGCGGAAGCACCCCGTGCAACGCGAAACGGCCCCCGGTGCGCGTACCGACGTACGCGCACCGGGGGCCGTCCCCGCGGTCAGGAGCGAGCTACTTGTCGCCGCCGCCCTTGCCACCCTTGTCCTTGTCCCCGCCGGAACCCATGGACTCGTAGATCTCCTTGCACATCGGGCAGACCGGGTACTTCTTGGGGTCGCGCCCCGGTACCCAGACCTTGCCGCACAGTGCCACCACGGGAGTGCCGTCGAGGGCGCTCGCCATGATCTTGTCCTTCTGGACGTAGTGGGCGTAGCGCTCGTGGTCGCCGTCACCGTGGGACACCTGCGGCGTCGGCTCGACGAGGGTTCCCGTACCTGCCCCGCGCTCGGGCTCGAGAGTGCTCATGAGCACCAGGGTACTGAAGACCGGAGGGGTCAGTTGAGCGAAGGGTCGTCCGGGTACGTCGCCACCATCGCGAGGTCACTCCGCTGGCGGCGCAGGACCTCCCGCCACAGGGTCTCCGGGCGCGGCGAGGAGACGTCGCCCGGTTCGGACTCGACCACGTACCAGGCGCCCTCGCCGAGTTCCGTCTCCAGTTGGCCCGGGCCCCAGCCCGCGTACCCGGCGAAGATCCGCAGGGAGCCCAGCGCGGGCCCGAGGAGTTCGGGCGGGGTCTCCAGGTCGACCAGACCGATCGCGCCGAACACCCGACGCCAGCCCAGCGGGCCCTCGTCGCCGGGGATCACCGCCACGCCGAGCGCCGCGTCCAGGGAGACCGGACCGCCCTGGAACACCACGCCCGGTTCGCCGGCGAGGTCGGCCCAGGGCGCGAGGATGTCACCGACCGTGACAGGGGTCGGCCGGTTGAGGACCACGCCGAGGGAGCCCTCGTCGTCGTGGTCCAGGAGCAGGACCACCGCGCGGTCGAAATTGGGGTCGGCCAGGGCGGGAGTCGCGACGAGCAGCCGCCCTGTGAGCGAGGACACCTCGGTCATGCGACACATGATCCCGCATGTTCGGCGATTACGGGGGTCCTCCGGCGCAGTGGACACGGACGGGGCGGCGGCGCAGTTCAGGACGGATGCGCGCGACGCGCGCGGACACAAACGGACGGTGACGCTCCGCAAGATCGTATGAACAGAGGGTGTTGTGCCGAATTCATTACATCTGACAGGGCACCCGAACCTTCCAAGTGGGGGGCTCCCGCCCCTTACCCTTTTCCCTGGCCCCCTGCCCGACCTCTCCGGAACGCGAGATTCATGACCGGCACAGACGATGTACTGCTTGTCCACGGCGGAACCCCGCTGGAGGGCGAGATCCGTGTCCGCGGCGCGAAGAACCTCGTGCCCAAGGCGATGGTCGCCGCCCTCCTCGGCAGCGGGCCGAGCAGACTGCGCAACGTGCCCGACATCCGTGACGTCCGGGTGGTCCGTGGGCTGCTGCAGCTGCACGGAGTGACGGTTCGTCCTGGTGAGGAGCCGGGCGAGCTGGTCCTCGACCCGACGCACGTCGAGTCCGCCAACGTGGCCGACATCGATGCCCACGCCGGTTCGTCGCGCATCCCGATCCTCTTCTGCGGCCCGCTGCTGCACCGCCTCGGCCACGCCTTCATCCCGGGTCTGGGCGGCTGCGACATCGGCGGCCGGCCGATCGACTTCCACTTCGACGTGCTGCGCCAGTTCGGCGCGACGATCGAGAAGCGGGCGGACGGCCAGTACCTGGAGGCCCCGCAGCGGCTGCGCGGCACCAAGATCCGTCTCCCGTACCCCTCGGTCGGCTCGACCGAACAGGTGCTGCTCACGGCCGTGCTGGCGGAGGGCGTCACCGAGCTCTCCAACGCCGCCGTGGAGCCGGAGATCGAGGACCTGATCTGCGTCCTGCAGAAAATGGGCGCGATCATCTCCATGGACACCGACCGCACCATCCGCATCACCGGTGTCGACCGGCTCGACGGCTACACGCACCGCGCGCTCCCGGACCGCCTGGAGGCGGCCTCCTGGGCGTCGGCGGCGCTGGCGACCGAGGGCAACATCTACGTCCGCGGCGCCCAGCAGCGGTCGATGATGACGTTCCTCAACACCTACCGGAAGGTGGGCGGCGCCTTCGAGATCGACGACGAGGGCATCCGCTTCTGGCACCCGGGCGGCTCGCTCAACGCGATCGCCCTGGAGACGGACGTGCACCCCGGTTTCCAGACCGACTGGCAGCAGCCGCTGGTGGTGGCCCTCACGCAGGCCGCGGGTCTCTCCATCGTCCACGAGACGGTGTACGAGTCCCGGCTGGGCTTCACCTCCGCGCTGAACCAGATGGGTGCCCACATCCAGCTGTACCGCGAGTGCCTGGGCGGCTCGGACTGCCGCTTCGGCCAGCGGAACTTCCTCCACTCGGCGGTCGTGTCCGGCCCCACGAAGCTCCAGGGCGCCGACCTGGTCATCCCGGACCTCCGGGGCGGCTTCTCGTACCTGATCGCGGCGCTCGCGGCGCAGGGGACCTCCCGCGTCCACGGCATCGACCTGATCAACCGCGGCTACGAGAACTTCATGGCGAAGCTCGTGGAGCTGGGCGCCAAGGTCGAGCTCCCCGGCAGCGCGCTCGTGTAAGGCACCTGCCGGGCCCGTACAGAGGCAAACGAGAGGGCGGCCACCCCCTGACAGGGTGGCCGCCCTTTCTACTGCCTACAGGCTGCCTTACTTGCCCTTGGCGGCTTCCTTGAGCTTGGAGCCCGCGGAGACCTTCACGCTGTAACCGGCCGGGATGTTGATCGGGTCGCCGGTCTGCGGGTTACGAGCGGTGCGAGCGGCACGGTGGGTGCGCTCGAAGGTCAGGAAGCCGGGGATGGTGACCTTCTCGTCGCCCTTGGCGACGACCTCGCCGACAGTCTCGGCGAGAGCGGCCAGCACGGCGTCGGCGTCCTTGCGGGTCACCTCGGCACGGTCGGCCAGGGCGGCCACCAGCTCACTGCGGTTCATGTTGTTACTCCCGTGTTCTTCTTGCCTGTGAGGCGTGCCACGCGGCGGAGCCGCATGTTGGGCACAGCGAAGCCGATGCTGCCAGGGCCCTCGGACAGTCCCCGGACCGGGTCTGCTTGCAGACCCTCGCGCCCGAATAGGCATCCTGCCCCCACCAGCGGCGGGAACGCCAATCCGGCACCCTCTGGGGTCACACGAAAAGCGCCACTGCCTCTGGCGTGGTGACGTTCCGTCGACTCCGCCGAAACTCTTCGAATCCGAACTGCCACCCTAAAGGCGGGTTTACGGCGCCGCGACCCGCGACGCGCCGGTTTCGGCGGCCCGCGTGGGTCGGGTCACGGCCCACGCGGGCCCTGCAGGGCTCGTCAGAGCCCGTTCGTCCCGTTGTCGGCTCCCGCGCCGCCCGCCTTGGCGGCGGTGCGCACGGCGCCCGCCACGGCGCCCGCGACCTTGTCGTTGAAGACCGACGGGATGATGTAGTTCGGGTTCAGCTCGTCCTCGGTGACGACGTCGGCGAGGGCCGAGGCGGCCGCCAGCATCATCTCCGTGTTGACGGTGCGGGACTGGGCGTCCAGCAGGCCGCGGAAGACGCCGGGGAAGACGAGCACGTTGTTGATCTGGTTGGGGAAGTCCGAGCGGCCGGTGGCCACGACGGCCGCCGTCTGGCGGGCGATCGCGGGGTCGACCTCGGGGTCCGGGTTCGCGAGCGCGAACACGATGGCGCCGTCCGCCATCGCGGCGACATCGTCCGCGCCGAGCAGGTTCGGGGCCGAGACGCCGATGAAGACGTCCGCGCCGACGACGGCCTGCTTGAGGGTGCCGGTGACGCCCTCGGGGTTGGTGTTGTCGGCGATCCAGCGCAGCGGCGAGTCCTTCTCGGCCTCGACGAGGTCCTCGCGGCCGGCGTGCACGACACCGTGGATGTCGGCGACGACGGCGTGCTTCACGCCCGCCGCGATGAGCAGCTTGAGGATGGCCGTACCGGCCGCGCCGGCGCCGGACATGACGACGCGTACGTCCCCGATCCCCTTGCCCACCACGCGCAGGGCGTTGGTGAGGGCGGCGAGGACGACGATCGCGGTGCCGTGCTGGTCGTCGTGGAAGACGGGGATGTCGAGGGCCTCGCGCAGGCGGGCCTCGATCTCGAAGCAGCGGGGGGCGGAGATGTCCTCGAGGTTGATGCCCGCGAAGCCGGGGGCGATCGCCTTGACGACCTCGACGATCGCGTCGGGGTCCTGGGTGTCCAGGCAGATGGGCCAGGCGTCGATGCCGGCGAAGCGCTTGAAGAGGGCAGCCTTGCCCTCCATGACGGGCAGGGCGGCCTTGGGGCCGATGTTGCCGAGGCCGAGGACGGCGGAGCCGTCCGTCACGACTGCGACGGAGTTGCGCTTGATGGTGAGGCGGCGGGCGTCCTCCGGGTTCTCGGCGATCGCCATGCAGACCCGGGCCACGCCCGGGGTGTAGATCATGGAGAGGTCGTCGCGGTTGCGGATGGGATGCTTGGACGCCATCTCGATCTTGCCGCCGAGGTGCATCAGGAACGTACGGTCGGAGACCTTGCCGAGCGTGACGCCCTCGATGGTGCGCAGCTGCTCGACGATCTCGTCGGCGTGCGCGGTGGAGGTCGCGGCGATGGTGACGTCGATCCGCAGCTTCTCGTGGCCGGAGGCCGTCACGTCGAGGCCGGTGACGGAACCGCCGTGGGACTCCACCGCCGTGGTGAGCTGGGAGACCGCGGTTCCGCTGGCGGGAACCTCCAGCCTGACCGTCATCGAGTACGAGACGCTGGGCGCCGTTGCCATGGCCGAGTTCCTCTGCTTTCCCTGAGCTTCGTTGCTACGCCGCCCCGGCTGGTTGCCCGGCGGCGCCCTCCGATGGTCGCACCTACCTGCCGGTAGCAGGTAATGCGGTCATTTTGTTTTCGGAAAGTAGTTTCCACCATACGAGAACCTGCGGGGAAACAGAAGAGGTCCCTGTCACCCGGGGTGACAGGGACCTCAACTTCGTAGCTATGCACGAGGTGGCACCGACCCGCCATGCTCGCCTCGCGGCAAGTGGTCCCTCTGAGGGACGAAGGTTGGGCCCGGGGGCTTGGATCGAGCCGGTGCCATAGACAGGCTAACAAACCACTCTGGTAAGTGATTCCTGCGACGCAGGTTGACCGGAAATCAGTCCCTGAGCAGGTCGGGGACTCCGTCCGCGTCGGGCACGTCCCGGGCCCCCGAGACCACCGTGAGCTGCTGCGTCGCGCGGGTCAGCGCCACGTACAGCACGCGCAGGCCGGCCGGGGACTCGTCCGCGATCTCCGCAGGCGAGACCACCACCGTGGCGTCGTACTCCAGGCCCTTGGCCTCCAGGGAGCCCAGCGCCACCACCCGGTCGCCGAGATCGGCCAGCCAGCGGGCGGCCTGCTCGCGCCGGTTCATGGCGACCACGACACCGACGGTGCCGTCCACCCGTTCGAGCAGACGGCGCGCCTCGTTCCGTACGGTTTCGGCCAGATCGGCCTTCTCCGCCACCGCCACGAAACGCGGTTCCACACCCGTCGACCGGACCGCGCGCGGGGACGTGCTGCCGGGCATGGCGAGGGCGAGCACCTTGGCCGCCAGCTCGGCGATCTCGGCGGGGTTGCGGTAGTTCACGGTGAGCTCGAAGCGGCGCCGGGGGCGGCTGCCGAGCGCCTCGTCACGGGCCTCGGCGGCCTCGTCCGGGGTCGACCAGGAGGACTGCGCCGGGTCGCCCACGACCGTCCAGGTCGCGTGCCGGCCACGCCGCCCGACCATCCGCCACTGCATGGGGGTGAGGTCCTGGGCCTCGTCGACGATGACGTGCGCGTACTCGGTGCGCTCGGCCGCGAGCCGTTCGGCCCGCTCCCACTGCGTCTCCTCCCGTACGGGCATCAGCTCCTCCAGGCCCGTCAGCTGGTCCAGCGGGTCGTACTCCCGCTTCTTGCGTGGCCGGGCCGGGGCGCCCAGGAGGGTGTGGAGCTCGTCGAGGAGCGCCACGTCGTGCACCGAGAGGGCGTCACGGCGCAGGGAGCGGGCGACGCGGCGGACCTCGCCCGGGTTGAGGATGCGCCGGGCCCAGCGGCCGAGGCGCTTCTCGTCGGCCATCGCGTCGAGGACCTGCCGAGGGGTGAGCTCGGGCCACCAGGCGTCGAGGAAGAGGAGGAAGGAGTCCTCGGTGGAGACGTCCTCGTCGAAGGAGGAGCGCAGCTCGGCGGCGAGCTCGGGGTCGCTGTGCCGGCCGACGGCGCCGGACTTGGCGTACAGCGCGTCGAGCAGCAGCCGGCGGGCGCGGGGGCGCAGCAGGTTGACGGGCGCGGAGCCGCCCAGCACGTTGTGCCGGATGCGCTGGAGCTCGTCGGACTCCAGCTCGAGGCGGCGGCCGAAGGCGACGACCCGGAGGCGGGTGGGGGTGCCGGCGGGCGCCGGGGCGTCCTCGTCCTCCCCCAGAGCCAGCTGGGCCTGGGCTCTGGGCGCCGGGGTCTCCAGGGCCCCGCGGGCCGCCTTGCGCAGGACGGCGACCATGCGGGAGGAGCCCTTCACGCGGGCCACGGCCGGCTCGTCGTACGTGGTGGCCTCCACGCCGTCCACGAGCGAGCCGAGGGCGCGGATGGCGACCTGGCCCTCCTCGCCGAGCGAGGGCAGGACGCCCTCGGTGTAGGAGACGAGCAGCGGGGTCGGGGAGACGATCAGGATGCCGCCCGCGTACCGCCGCCGGTCCTGGTAGAGCAGATAGGCCGCACGGTGCAGGGCGACCGCCGTCTTTCCGGTGCCCGGGCCGCCCTCGACGTACGTGACGGAGGCGGCGGGCGCGCGGATGACCAGGTCCTGCTCGGCCTGGATGGAGGAGACGATGTCGCGCATGGTGTGGCTGCGGGCCTGGCCGAGCGCGGCCATCAGGGCGCCGTCGCCGATCACCGGCAGCTCGCGCCCGTCGAGCGTCGCCTTCAGCTCCGGGCGCATCAGATCGTCCTCGACGCCGAGCACCTTGCGGCCCTTGGAGCGGATGACCCGGCGGCGCACCACCCGGCCGGGGTCGACCGGCGTGGAGCGGTAGAAGGGCGCGGCCGCGGGGGCGCGCCAGTCGATGACGAGCGGCGCGTAGTCGGAGTCGAGGACGCCGATCCGGCCGATGTGGAGGGTCTCGCCGATGTCGGCGGTGTTGTCGGGCCGTACGGCGTTCTCGGCGGGCTCGACGGAGGTGTAGGCGCCGTCGGGGCCCTTCTTGCCGTCCTTGCCGTAGAGCAGGTCGATACGGCCGAAGAGGAAGTCCTCGAACTCGTTGTTGAGCCGGTTGAGGTGGATACCGGCCCGGAAGACCTGGGCGTCGCGCTCGGCGAGCGCGCCGGGCGTGCCGACCTGCCCGCGCTGGGCGGCGTCGTTCATCAGGAACTCCGCCTCCCGGATCTTCTCCTCGAGGCGGCGGTAGACCTGATCCAGATGTTCCTGCTCGACACCGATCTCACGGTCCCGGGCCGTGTCCACGGTGTCCACGGCTTCCTGCGCGGCCACTGAGGCCCCCTTCTGACGTGCACTGGGCAGCCGTCGAGCCTACGCCACAGGGGGCCGAAATGTCAGGCGTCCACCTCCACGAGGCGTTCGCCGTCGAAGGTCCGGACCTCGAAGCGGTCGATGTCGTCGCGCTCCATGGCCGCTCCGCCGTGCACGTACAGCGGGTTCTTGGCGCTCTCCTGCGGGGCGTCGGGGATGCCGTACCCCCATTCCGGCACGGCCCAGGAGGTGACGACCTCCTCGTCGCCGCTCTTGGAGACGGCGACGAGCCGGCACTTGAGGGGGCCCTTGACGTTCTTGAGTTCCAGGACGGTGTGGGTGCCCCAGCCCTTCTTCTCCATGCCGACGGTGGCGCTGACCTTGGTCGTGGCGTCGGTCGCCCGGACCTTCTCCTCCATGTGCTGGAAGAAGGCGTCCTCGGCGGGGCTGGTGGGGTGGGGGTCGACCGCCCGGTTCTCCTTCCCGCCTCCGGACATGGCGACGACGGCGACGGCGGGACCGCCGACGACGAGGACGGCGGCGGCCGCGACGAGGGCGAGGGTGCGGCGGCGCGAGCGGGCCCGCTTGGTGCCGACCTCGTCGAGGAGCCGGTCGAGGAGCTGGGGCCGGGGGGCGGAGCTCTCGTGGGTGACGGGAGCGGCGGGAGCGACGCGGAGACGGGGTGGACCGGGCGGGGCGGGCGGCCGGGGCGCGAAGGCGTCGAAGACGTCGTCGGCGTAGGGGTCCGTGCCGGCATCGGCGGGGGCGCCGAAGGAGGAGGAAGCGTCGGAGGCGGAGGCGCGATCGGGCGTGCCGGCGTCCGCCAGCATGGCCAGCATCGGCTCCATCCCGGCGAACTCCTCCACGTGCGCGGTGCAGAGCTCGCAGTCGAGGAGGTGCGCCTCGAAGGCGGCGGCGTCGACGTCGTCCAGGATGCCGAGTACGTACGCACCCGCGGCGTCGTGCGGCGGTGTCATGCCGTACGTCATGCCGATACCCCCCTCTCCTCCAGCGCGAGCTTCATCGAACGCAGTGCGTAGAACACCCGGGAACGCACGGTCCCTGCGGGTATGCCGAGGGTCTCGGCCGCCTCGTTGACCGTACGCCCCTTGAAGTAGGTCTCGACCAACACTTCCCGGTGGGCGGGGGTCAAATCGTCGAGCGCGTCAGAGAGCGTCATCAGCCACAGCGCCTTGTCGATCTCGTCCTCCGCGGGCAGGACCTCGAGCGGTGACGGATCCACCTCCTGCGGCCGGGCCTGCCGGCTTCGGTGGCCGTCGATGACGATGCGCCGGGCGACCGTCACCAGCCAAGGTCGGACGGAGCCGGTCGCCCGGTTGAGCCGGCCGGCGTTCTTCCAGGCACGAATGAGCGTCTCCTGCACCACATCCTCGGCTCGCTGGCGGTCGCCGGCGACGAGGCGCAGTACATAGGCGAGCAGGGGCCCGGCGTGTTCGCGGTAGAGGGCGCGCATCAACTCCTCGTCGGGGACGTCGAGTCGGAAGCGTGACACCTCGCTGCGATGCCGTGCCCGATGCGGACGGTCATCGGCCACGGCCGCATCCTTGCGCACCTGAACCTCCCGGTCGAGACCCTGCTGTCGCCCAGAGGTACGGGGCGGGGGCGGGATCGACTCAACGGCGCGCGAGGTTTTTTCAGACGGTCACGATCCCGCGCCGGGCTGCCCGATGCCGGGCAACGCGTTCACGGTTGCCGCACGTTCCGCTGGAGCACCAGCGCCGGCGGCGCCCTCGCGACGTGTCGAGGTAGCAGCGGGCGCAGTTGTCGCCCTCGCACCGTCTGAGGAGAGCGCGGGCGGCCGGGTCCGTGAGGAGATCGACGGCGTCCCGGGCGACGGCGGCGAGCAGCGCGCGGCAGTCGGGTTCGTCGCACAACGTCCGTACGAGTGCCCCGGCTTCCGTGCGGACGGCGCGGGGCGCGGGCGGGGCGGAGGCGGCGGCGAGCTCGTTGATCCGCTCCAGGGCCGGGTCGGCACGCCGGCCGTCGACCTGGGCGCTCACCAACTCCTCGACGCTGTCGCGCAGTTCGCGGAAGCGGGCGAGCCAGTGGGCGTCGAGGGCGCGCAGCGGGGTGGCGGCCGGGACGAGTCCGGTGGTGCGCAGGAAGGCGTCGAGCGCCTCGGTGCGGTCGAGCGGCTGGGCGGCCAGATCCAGGCAGATCCGCCCGGAGTCGAACCGTACGGTCATGACCCTGTCACCACCTCGCGGTCGTGGGGCTGGTCGGGCGCCCGACCAGAGTGCCCCTCGAACCCGCTGCCCGACTAGACCCTCGGCGGCGGATCGTCGTGGAGGACCCGCTGGAACAGGGGGCGGCCGCGCCGGGCACCGGGCGCGAGCCCTACCCGTCGGCGTACTTTGTGTCCGCCACCGGGTCCAGCGCCAGCCGGTACCCCCGCTTGACCACCGTCTGGATCAGTTTCGGCGTGCCGAGGGCCGTCCGCAGCCGGGCCATCGCCGTCTCCACGGCGTGCTCGTCGCGGCCCGCGCCCGGAAGCGCGCGCAGCAGGTCGGCGCGGGAGACGACCCAGCCGGGTCGCCGGGCCAGGGTGTCGAGCAGCGCCATCCCGGCCGGCGGGACCGGGTGCAGGTGACCGTCGACGAGGACCGCGTGGCCGCGGATCTCGATGCGGTGGCCGGCCACCGGGAGCGTGCGGGCCCGGGAAGGCAGTTCCTGGCAGAGCAGCTGCACCAGCGGCCCGAGCCGGAAGCGCTCGGGCTGGAGCGTGTCGATGCCGTGCGCCTGGAGCGGCAGCGCCGTCACCGGCCCCACGCAGACGGAGAGCACCTCCTGCCGCAGCGCCGCGAGGAGTTCCGGCAGGACGCCGCGGTCCTGCGCCCGGGTCAGCAGGGACGCGGCGGCCGGTGCGCTGGTGAAGGTGACCGCGTCGAGCGTGCCGGCCAGCACCCCGTCGAGAAGCCGGTCCAGCGGCCCGATGTCCTCCGGCGGCATCCACCGGTAGACCGGTACGCCGACGACCTCGGCACCGCCCGCCTCCAGCGCCTCCACGAACCCGGGAAGCGGCTCCCCGTGCAGCTGGAGCGCGATCCGCCGCCCGGTCACCCCCTCGGCGAGCAGCCGGTCGAGGACCTCGGCCATGGACTCGGACGACGGCGACCAGGACTCGGTGAGCCCCGCCGCCCGTACCGCTCCCTTGACCTTCGGCCCACGGGCGAGGAGTTCCACGCCCCGCAGGCAGTCGAGGAGCTCCTCGCCGTAGCCCCAGCCGTCCGCCGCCTCGACCCAGCCCCGGAAGCCGATCGCCGTGGTGGCGACGACGACGTCCGGGGCGTGGTCGATGAGGTCCTTGGTGGCGGCGAGCAGTTCCGTGTCGTCCGCGAGCGGCACGATCCGGAGTGCCGGGCCGTGGACCACGGCCGCGCCCCGGCGGCGAAGGAGCGCGCTCAGCTCGTCCGCGCGCCGCGCCGCCGTGACTCCGACGGTGAACCCCGCGAGGGGACCCTGCTCTTGCTCGTACATGACGACCGAGCCTGACGGGGATGCGTGACAGACTCGGTTCGCCGGTATTTCCTGGCCGTTACGGACCACTCCGGATCACACCTTGGCGTAGCCGAGCCGCGGCGACGTCTCGTCCGAGGCACCTGCCGCGCCCTCGGCCGTGTCCGGTACGACGGGCGGGCGGCGAAGGTATACCGCCCAGGTCACGACCATGCAGGCGGCGTAGAAGGCCAGGAAGGCGACGAAGGCGCCGGTGCCGGTGCCGGCCGTCTGGAAGGACTGCCGGAAGGCGAGGTTGATGCCGAGCCCGCCGAGTGCTCCCACCGCGCCGATCAGGCCCATGGAGGCCCCGGAGAGCCTGCGGCCGTACGCCTCCGCCTCCTCGCCGGACAGGCCCTTGCGGTGGCCCTGTGCGAGGAAGATCGCGGGGATCATCTTGAACGTGGAGCCGTTGCCGAGCCCGGAGAGGACGAAGAGAGCGATGAAGCCGACGAGGAAGACGGCGAGCGACTCGATGACGGAGGCGTAGATCACGACACCGGTCGCCACCGCCATCCCGGCGAAGTTCCACAGGGTGATGCGGGCGCCGCCGTGCTTGTCGGCGAGGGAGCCGCCGACGGGCCGGATCAGGGAGCCGAGCAGCGGGCCGATGAAGGTGAGCGAGGCGGCCTGGAGCGGGGTGCGGCCGAACTGGGTCTGGAGCACCAGGCCGAAGGCGAAGCTGTAGCCGATGAAGGAGCCGAAGGTGCCGATGTAGAGGAAGGCCATGATCCAGGTGTGCTTGGCCGCCACGGCTTCCTTGACCGCCCCGGTGTCGTTCTTCACCGGCGCGAGGTTGTCCATGAAGAGCGCGGAGCACACGGCGGCGACGACGATGAGCGGGATGTAGACGCCGAGGACGATCCGCGGGTGCAGGGCGCCGGCGGTGCCGATGACGAGCAGGCCGACGAGCTGGACGACGGGGACGCCGATGTTGCCGCCGCCGGCGTTGAGGCCGAGCGCCCAGCCCTTCTTCCGCAGCGGGAAGAAGGCGTTGATGTTGGTCATGGAGGAGGCGAAGTTGCCGCCGCCGACGCCGGTGAGCGCGGCCACCAGCAGGAAGGTGTTGTACGAGGTGCCCGGCTCCATCACCGCGTAGGCGAGCCCGGTCGGCAGGAGGAGCAGCAGCGCGCTGAAGATCGTCCAGTTCCGGCCGCCGAACCGGGCGACGGCGAAGGTGTACGGGATGCGGATGAGCGCGCCGACGAAGGTGGCGGTCGCGATCAGGAAGAACTTTCCGGCGGGGTCGATGCCGTACTGCGGTCCCATGAACAGGACCATGACCGACCACAGGCTCCAGATGGAGAAGCCGATGTGCTCGGAGAACACGGAGAAGAGGAGATTCCGCCGTGCGATCCGCTCCCCTTTCTCACGCCAGAAGTCCTCGTCCTCCGGCTCCCACCGTTCGATCCACCGGCCGCCCATCACGTACCTCCACGGTGTCGGGTCCCGAGCGTCCAGATGCTCTGGACCTCTTGCCGTCAGACGCTAAGGGGGCGGCGTTTCAGGCCGGTGGCGGGAAGTGACACGTACGGAACCTTGCTCTCACCCGGCGCGGATGCCCGATGTGAGCGCGGGGCGGGGCCAGGCCCGGGCCGCGGGCTCAGGCCCCCGGGCTCAGGCCCCTGGCTCAAGCCCCCGGGAGTCCAGGCTCCCCCTCCGGGAGCCAGGCTCCCACCGGGCGGTGCAGCCAGCCCTCCCGGGCGCCGAGCTCCGTCGCCGCCGTGCGGAGCGCGTCCAGGCCGGGGTGGCGGAGGCCCTTGCGCCACACCATGCTCACCGGGGAGAGCGGCACGGGGTCGACGAGGGGCCGCAGCACGCTGCCCGGCATCGGCGGGAAGTCGACGACCGCGAGGACCGGGGTGCCGAGTTTGGCCATGATCCGGCGGAACTCCTCCTTCCCCACCGCCATGGGCGCCGGCGGCGCGACCGTGATGCCCCGCCCGGCGAAGAGCCGGGTGGCCAGATCGGTCCACTCCCCCGTGCGCTCGTTGCCCGCGCCCGCGTACACGGTCTCACCCGTCAGCGCGGCCAGCGGGACGGAGGGGAGCCCCGCCAGCGGGTGGCCCTCGGGCAGCAGCACCGCCATCGGCTCGTACCGTACGAACTGCGCGTCCAGCCGCGCCCGCGTCCCCGGCGCCAGCCCCCCGTACCGCCCGAAGGAGACGTCCAGCGCTCCGGCGAGGATCTGCGCGGCCGCCCCGGTCAGACCGCTCTCGAAGCGGGCCATCAGCTCCGGCTCGGTAGCGAGTTCCCGCGCCCGCTCCAGGACGCGGCAGTGGAAGAGACCCACGCTGTTGAGGTCGACGAGCAGCGGCCGGTGGGTCGTCCGGAACGCGTCGGCGAGCTCGTCGCAGGCGGCCAGGACCCCGCGCGCGTACGGAAGGAGCCGTTCGCCGTCCGGCGTGAGCGCCACCTGCCGGGTGGTCCGTACGAACAGGTCCGCGCCGAGCTCGCGCTCCAGGCGGCGGATGTCGCGGCTCAGCGCCTGCTGGGCCACGTAGAGCCGGGCGGCGGCACGGGTGAAGTGCAGCTCGTCGGCGACGGCGGCGAAGGCGCGCAGGAGCCGTGGATCGATGTCGTACGAAATGGCCACCCCGCATTTAACAACGCAGGCGCGTGAATGGCCACGGAGTAGGTGTTGGACCGCCCGACCCGTCCGGCCCGAACCTTGATCCATGCCGCAGTCGCACCTCACCCCCACCCTCACCCTCACCCCCGCGGGCCCCGCGCTCGCCCCCCACTACCGCGAACCCCGCCCGTCCACCAACCCCTACCTGCGGCTCTTCGCCCTGCCCGGGACCCGCGCCTTCACCCTCGGCAATCTGATCGCCCGCCTGCCGATGGGGATGTTCAGCGTCAGCGCCGTGATCATGATCGCCGGTGCGTACGGCTCGTACGCGCTGGCCGGCGCCGTGACGGCGACCGGGCTCGCCGCCACCGCCGTCGTCGCACCGCGGACGGCGCGGCTCGTCGACCGGTACGGGCAGGCACGGATCGCCGTCCCCGCCACCGCGCTCGCCGCGCTCGGCTCGCTCGCCCTGCTGCTGTGCGTGCATTACGAGGCACCCGCCTGGAGCCTGTTCGTCGCCTACGCGGCGACTGCCACCACCCCCAACACCGGAGGCATGTCCCGCGCCCGCTGGGCCCACCTCTTCCGGAACGACCCGCGGTCCCTGCACACCGCCAACGCCTTCGAGCAGGCCGCCGACGAGCTCTGCTTCATGCTCGGCCCGGTCCTCGCCGCGTTCCTCTGCTCGGCACTGTTCCCCGAGGCCGGCACCCTCATCGGGGCGATCCTGCTGCTCACCGGCGTCCTGCTCTTCGCGGCCCAGCGCTCCACCGAACCGCCGGTCGCGCCCCGCACCACCGCCACGTCGGGCTCGCTGCTGCGCGCCCCCGGCATGGCGCCCCTGCTCGGGGTCTTCCTGGCCACGGGCGCGGTCTTCGGCGCGATGGAGGTCGTCACGCTGGCGCACGTGGACGGTCCGGTGGCGGGCCCCGTCCTCGCCCTCCAGGCCGCGGGCTCCTGCGCGGCGGGCCTGCTCTTCGGCCGCGCCCGGCGCACGGCCCGCCTGCACACCTGTCTGGCGGCCATGACCGTCCTGATGGTCCTGCCCCTGATCGGCGCCTCGACCGGCTCGCTCCTCGCCCTCGCGGGCGGCCTGCTGGTGGCGGGCATGGCGACCGCCCCGACGATGGTCACGGGCATGGCGCTGATCCAGGGCCTGACCCCGGCGGGCCGGCTCAACGAGGGCATGACGCTGGCGGTGACCGCGCTCCTCGGCGGCGTCGCGGCCGGCTCGGCCACGGGCGGCTGGACGGCCGAGCACGCCCCGACGACGACGTACGGCTTCCTGGTCCCCGCCATGGCGGCGGGCCTGGCCCTGGTCCTGGCCATGGCCCTGGTCCTGCGCTCGGCCACCGGCATGACAAAGGCCCGGCGGTCGTCGTGACGACTGCCGGGCCTGTGCCCACATGGGATGAGGTGTCCGGGCGGGGCATGCCCCCCGGACGCTCGGTGGAGATGGCGGGAATCGAACCCGCGTCCAACGGTGCAGAATCAGGGCTTCTCCGTGTGCAGTCCGCTACGAGTTTCTCAGCCCCGGAGATCACGCGGACAAGTCTCCGACGGGCTCAGTCACTGTTTGATTTCCCTCAGGCCCCCGTGACCGGGGCTAGAGGTTTAGATCCCTTAATGACGCCAGGATCCGGGTCGGGATCACCCCCGGGCTGACGCTCCTCACAGAGGCTTCTACTCGTTACCTAAATTAGGCAGCGAGGGCGAAGCGGGAGTTATCGCTCTTGGAGTTGGCGATTATTGGTTGCGACATATGGTTTACGAGATCATTGCCGCTTCCTCGACACGCTTCCCCTGCTTCGACATCCGCTGTCGAAACCGATCATCCCCATGTTGATTTTTCAAAGACGCACCCGCTGTCGAGGTGCGGGGCCCATCGTACGTGAACAACGGGGGCCGTTGCCAGCGTATTCCCTCGGGGCCCGAGCGGGTCAGAGCTGAGCGGCCCGCTGGCGCCGCTTCGCCGCCGCGATCGCGCGGCTCGTCTCGCGCGTGTCCTGCTTCTCCCGCAGCGTCTGCCGCTTGTCGTACTCCTTCTTGCCCTTGGCGAGCGCGATCTCGACCTTGACGCGCCCGTTCAGGAAGTACAGCGCGAGGGGCACGATCGTGTGACCCGTCTCCTGCGCCTTCGACTCCAGCTTGTCGATCTCCTCGCGGTGGAGCAGCAGCTTGCGCTTGCGCTTCGCCGCGTGGTTGGTCCAGCTGCCCTGGAAGTACTCGGGCACGTGGATGTTGTGCAGCCACGCCTCGTGCCCGTCGATCTGGACGAAGCCGTCGACCAGCGACGCCCGGCCCATCCGGAGCGACTTCACCTCGGTGCCCATGAGCACCACACCGCACTCGTAGGTGTCGATGATGTGGTAGTCGTGGCGCGCCTTCTTGTTCTGCGCGATCATCTTGCGCTCAGGAGCCTTGTCGGCGTCCTTCTTCTTCGCAGGCTTGCCCTGTACGTTCACGAGTCCCTTTGCCATAGTGCGGCCATTTTCGCACTACGAGCCCCCTCCGAGGCCACTCAATACCGTTCTCGCCCGCTCCTCGGCCCGCTCGCCCGTGGCGTCGCCGACGATCAGGTCGGGGGTGATGCCCCGGCCGTCGACGCCGTGTCCGGCGGGCGTGCGGTAGTGGCCGACCGTGAGCTCGGCGACGGAGCCGTCGGGCAGGGTGCTCGGCATCTGCACCGCGCCCTTGCCGAAGGTGCGGGAGCCGACGGTGATCGCCCGGCCCCGGTCCTTCAGGGCGCCGGTGAGCAGTTCGGCGGCGCTCATGGTGCCGCCGTCGACGAGCGCGACCACGGGCCGTTCGGTGTCCCCGCCGCTCTGGGCGTACAGGGCGCGCTGCTCGCCGTCGACGTCGTACGTGGCGACCAGACCGCCGTCGAGGAAGGCGGAGGCGGCGACGGCGGCCTCGGCGACCAGGCCGCCGGCGTTGCCGCGCAGGTCCAGCAGGACTCCGGCGCCGGCCGGGGCATCCCGTACCGCCCCCCGGACCCGCTCGCCCACGCCCTTGGTGAAGGCACTCACCTTGATCAGCACCGTGCCGTCGTCGAGGCGGCGCACCGTGACGTCCTCGGTGGCGAGCCGGGCCCGGCTCAGGGTCTCGGTCCAGGTGGTCCGGCCGCGCTCGACACCGAGGGCGACGGTGGAGCCCGCCCGGGCGTGGCCGTCGCCGCGCAGCAGGGCGACGACCTGCGACACGGAGAGTCCGTCGACGGAGCGCCCGTCGACGGTGACGAGGCGGTCGCCGGGCCGTAGCCCGGCCTTCGCGGCGGGTCCGCCGGCCTGGACGCGGGAGATCTCGATGCGCCCCCGCGCCGCCTTCCGCGCGGAGAGTCCGACGCCGGTGTACGAGCCGTCCAGCGCCTGCTCGAACTCCTCGTACTCGGCCGGGCCGTAGACCGCGCCCCAGCGGTCGCCGCTGCGGCTGACGAACTCCTCGGCGGCCTTCTTGCCCGACTTGCCGTCGGCCATGGCGTCGGCGGCGGCGCGGGCGAGGGCGCCCCGGTCGACGGTGTCGCCCCGCGGGCTCGGCTGTTCGCGCTTCACGGCGGCACTCTCCTGCCGGGGCAGGGACCCGGTGGCCGCGGCCGTGGCGAGCACTCCGGCGAAGACCAACGTCAAAGCGGCCCCACGGAGAACTCCGCGGGGCCGGAGACAGACGTCGGGTCGGAACCCGGGGCCTACCGGCATGGCGCCCACTCTAGGACAAGCGAAAGGCGCCGTACGGTGGTTGACCGCACGGCGCCCGGGGCGCTCAAGGGGCTCTTCTCACACCTTGAGGTACTTGCGCAGCGCCACGAAGGCGGCAAGCGCCGGCATCAGCAGGCTGATGGCGAGGACGAGCGGCAGCTTGGCGAGGACGGCGTCCCAGCCGATGAAGTTGACGAGCTGCATCTTCTCGGCGAGGGCGATGCCGTGGTCGATCAGGAAGTACCGGCCGAGCAGCAGCATCACGCAGGCGACGGCGCCTCCGAGGAGACCGGCGAAGGCGGCCTCCATGATGAACGGCATCTGGATGTAGACACTGGAGGCGCCGACCAGCCGCATGATTCCGGTCTCGCGTCTCCGACTGAAGGCGGAGACGCGCACGGTGTTGACGATCAGCATCAACGCGATGATCAGCATCAGACCCATCACGCTGAGAGCGGCGACATTCATGCCGTTCATCAGGTCGAAGAGGTTCTGCAGAATGTCGCGTTGGTCCTTGACGGATTCGACCCCGTCCCGCCCGGCGAAGGCGGTGGACACCACCTTGTACTTCTCCGGATCCTTCAGCTTGACCCGGAACGACTCCTGCATCTGGTCGGGCGTGACGATGGAGGCGATGGCGGTGTCGCCGTACTCCTCCTTGTAGTGCTTGTACGCCTCGTCGGTCGACTCGTGGAAGACGGTCTCCACGATGTCCAGCTTCTTCAGATCGGCCTCGATCTGCTCCTTCTGCTGCGCGGTCACCGCACCCTTGGCGCACTTGGGGGAGGACGCCCCGTCGTTCTTGTTGCAGAGGTAGATGGAGACGTTGACCTTGTCGTACCAGTAGTCCTTCATCGTGCTGACCTGCTCGCGCATGAGCAGCGCGCCGCCGAAGAGGGCGAGCGAGAGGGCCACGGAGACGATGACGGCGAAGGTCATCGTGAGATTGCGCCGGAGGCCGACGCCGATCTCGGAGAGCACGAACTGAGCGCGCATGGTGTTCTATCCCCTACCTGCTCAGTGCTGGTATCCGTAGACGCCGCGCGCCTGGTCGCGGACGAGGCGGCCCTTTTCGAGCTCGATGACGCGCTTGCGCATCTGGTCGACGATGTTCTGGTCGTGGGTCGCCATGACGACGGTGGTCCCTGTCCTGTTGATGCGGTCGAGCAGCTTCATGATGCCGACGGAGGTCTGCGGGTCGAGGTTGCCGGTGGGCTCGTCGGCGATCAGCAGCATGGGCCGGTTGACGAAGGCCCGGGCGATGGCCACGCGCTGCTGCTCACCACCGGAGAGCTCGCCCGGCATGCGGTCCTCCTTGCCGCCGAGGCCGACGAGGTCGAGGACCTGGGGCACGGCCTTGCGGATCTCTCCGCGCGGCTTGCCGATGACCTCCTGGGCGAAGGCCACGTTCTCGGCGACGGTCTTGTTGGGCAGCAGCCGGAAGTCCTGGAAGACGGTCCCGAGCTGGCGCCGCATCTGCGGCACCTTCCAGTTGGAGAGCCGGGCGAGGTCCTTGCCGAGGACGTGCACCTGGCCCTGGCTGCAGCGCTCCTCGCGCAGGATCAGCCGGAGGAAGGTCGACTTACCGGAGCCGGAGGATCCGACGAGGAAGACGAACTCCCCCTTCTCGATCTCCAGGGAGACATCCCGAAGCGCGGGGCGGTTCTGCTTCGGATAGGACTTGGACACATTGTCGAATCGGATCACGGATGCACCACGGTCGGCCGGGAGTAGGTGTGCGCGACCTTACGCGACCGGGGATGTGCCGCGCAGTCGCGGTCCCGGCTTGCGTCCTTTATCCTTTTCGCCCCTCCGGATGGAACGGATGCGATCCGGGTGTAATCCGGCGGGGCGCGCCGAAACGCCCGAGAGCTGGCACAGTGGTAGGGGAACGCTCGGGTACGGCCGGGCGTTGTCCTCGGTATGGACCCGTGTGGACCCCCCGCGGGAGAGGAGAGCGCATGACCTACGACCGATTGGTGTGCGCCAACTGCGCGGCCCCCGTCGCAGAGGGCCGCTGCCGCGTCTGCCGCGCGACCCGGAATCGCCTCGACCCGTCGACGGGCCTGACCCCGGCGACGCTGCTGACACTGGTGATCGCCCTGGTGGCGATGGTGGCGCTGCTCGCGGCGCTGCAGACCGCGTAGGACTTCCGCGAAGGGCCGGACACGAGAGAGGGCCGGGGGTGCTCCCCCGGCCCTCTCCGCGTGCCTCAGCTGTCTCAGACGGCGGTACGACCACCGGCGACGAGACGCGGGAGCATCCGGAAGCCGATGCCACCGGCGATCATCGTGGCGGCACCGATGATCAGGAACGAGGTCTCGGCGGCACCGGTCTCGGCCAGCTCCTCCTTGGCCTTGCCCTGCTCGACGGGCTGCGAGCCGGCGTTGTTCGGGCCCGGGTTGTTGTCGACGCACTCGGCGCCGTCGAGGTCGACGGTGCAGGTGTTGCCGCCACCGTCGGTGGAGTCGTCACCCGGCGTGGTCGGCGCGGGGGTCTCCCCCGGCTTCGTCGGCTCGGTGGGCTTGGGCGGCGTGGTGACCGGAGGGGTCGTCACGGGCGGCGTCGTCACCGGCGGCGTGGTGACCGGCGGCGTCGTCACGGGCGGCGTCGTCACCGGCGGCGTGGTGACCGGCGGCGGCGTCGTCACGGGCGGCGTCGTGACCGGCGGCGGCGTGGTGACCGGCGGCGGCGTCGTCTCCGGGGTGCACCCCAGGGGGTCGACGGAGCACGGCGGATCGTCCACCGTCACCTCGGCGCTGAGGCCGATCTCGACACCCACGGCCTGCGCGGCACCGGCCGCGGTGAGGGACGCACCCGCGGCGATCACGGCACCGGCGGTTATGCGCGCGATACGAACGCGCGTCTTCTTGGTCATCTGGCTGCTACCCCCAGTAGCTCAATCTCGTCAGTGGAGCAGCGCTCAGGGGCACGGACACTGGGGAGCGGTCGTGCTTGAACTGACCCGGCCCCCGTTCACACGCGCCCCAGAGATACGCATGCCATGCGCCACCCTTGCGAGTTTCCGCATACGCGTCAAGGTCGTTGCGCGCGCGATGCCCGAAAGATCACCAGTTGCCCGCCATGCGGGGATGCAACTGTGACGTAAACGCGGAAGTTCCGGTCCCGCTACGCCAGTTCCCTTGTCGACAAAGCGCCCCGACAAGCCCGATTCCGCTTGCGCCCGCGAATCCAGCAGGGCCGCCCGACTCCCCGTCAATTCCTCGCCACCGCTCACGAAGAACGCCGGGCCCCCGCACCCGAAGGTGAGAGGAGCCCGGCGTCGTCGAACCGTGGGAGGACCGAAGTCCGTTACTTCTCGCCCTGCTTGCGCCAGCGGATGCCCGCCTCCAGGAAGCCGTCGATCTCGCCGTCCAGGACCGCCTGCGGGTTGCCCACCTCGAAGTCCGTACGGAGGTCCTTGACCATCTGGTACGGGTGGAGGACGTACGAGCGCATCTGGTTGCCCCAGGAGCTGCCGCCGTCGCCCTTCAGGGCGTCCATCTTGGCCCGCTCCTCCTGGCGCTGACGCTCCAGCAGCTTCGCCTGGAGGACGTTCATGGCGCTCGCCTTGTTCTGGATCTGGGAGCGCTCGTTCTGGCAGGAGACCACGATGCCGGTCGGGAGGTGCGTGATGCGCACGGCAGAGTCGGTCGTGTTGACGCCCTGTCCACCCGGGCCCGACGCGCGGTAGACGTCCACGCGCAGCTCGGACTCGTCGATCTCGACGTGGTCGGAGGACTCGACGACCGGGAGGATCTCGACGCCCGCGAACGACGTCTGGCGGCGGCCCTGGTTGTCGAAGGGGGAGATGCGCACCAGGCGGTGCGTGCCCTGCTCGACCGAGAGCGTGCCGTAGGCGTACGGAGCCTTGACCACGAAGGTGGTCGACTTGATGCCGGCCTCTTCGGCGTACGAGGTCTCGTAGACCTCCGTGCCGTAGCCGTGCCGCTCGGCCCAGCGCAGGTACATGCGCTGAAGCTGCTCGGCGAAGTCGGCGGCGTCGACGCCGCCCGCCTCGGCGCGGATGTTGACCAGCGCCTCACGCTCGTCGTACTCGCCGGAGAGGAGCGTACGGACTTCCATCTCGTCCAGCGCCTTTCGGACGGTGACGAGCTCCGCCTCGGCCTCGGCGCGGGTGTCCGAGTCGTCCATCTCCTCGGCGAGCTCGAAGAGCACCGCCAGGTCGTCGATCCGGCTCCGCAGCGCCTCCGCCTTGCGGACCTCGGCCTGGAGGTGCGAAAGCTTGCTGGTGATCTTCTGCGCCGCCTCCGGGTCGTCCCAGAGGGACGGGGCCGCGGCCTGCTCTTCGAGCACGGCGATGTCAGCCCTCATCTTTTCGAGGTCCAGGACGGCCTCGATCGACCCCATGGTCGAGGAGAGGGACTTCAGCTCTTCGGATACATCGACGACTGCCACGCGTCCAGCGTAACGGCTCCCCGCAAATGCCAGGTCCTCCGCCAGGTCCTCGCACGCCTCACGGCTGCGTGGACTGCTTGGAGTCCTGCGGCGGTACGTCGGAGTCCCCGGCGGTCGCCAGGTACCCGCCCACCCCCAGACCGCCGAGAAGCGCGACGGCCGCGATGGAGAGGGTGATACGGCGCTTGCGGACCGCCTCCGCCTTGTGGCGCGCCGAGCCGGGGCGCCGGGCGCCGGCCGGGCGGGGGGCCCGGGCGGTGCCCAGGGGGCCGCCGGCGAGCTCGTCGGGGGCAGGGACGCGCATGGAGGTGTGGGTGTCCCGGTTGGAGTCGGGCGAGGCGCCCGGGACCAGCGGGACGGCGGCCCGGCGCGGCGCCCCCTCGCCCGAAGCCGAGCCGTGGCCGGAGCCCGAGCCGTGGCCCGAGCCATGGCCGTGGCCGGAACGGCTCGCGTAGGACTCCTCCTCGTACGTCTCCGTCTGCTGGTCCGCGTCGTCCGGCTCGTCCACGTCCAGCGGCGGCAGCCCGGCCAGCAGCGGCAGGCACTCCCGCAGCCGGCCGCCCAGCTCCGAGGCGCGCAGCCGCGAGGCGGGGGCCTTGGCCAGGCACTGGACGATCAGCTGCCACAGCTCCTCGGGGATGCCGGGCAGCGGGACGACCGTCTCGGTGACGTGGCGGCGCAGCACGGCGCCGGGGTGGCCGCCGCCGAAGGGCGTGAAGCCGGCCAGGAGCTCGTAGAGGACGGTCGCGAGGGCGTAGATGTCGACGGCCGCGCGCGGGGGCAGGCCCTCGACGATCTCGGGGGCCAGGTAGTCGGGCGTGCCGATGATCCGGGTCGCCTTGGTGCGGCCGGGGGTGTCGATGAGCTTGGCGACGCCGAAGTCGGTGAGGAGTGCCGGGTGGGCCCCGCCGGGGCCGAGCGGGCCCTCCATGTCGAGCAGGATGTTCTCGGGCTTGACGTCGCGGTGGACGACCCCGGCGGCGTGCGCGGCGGCGAGGCCGTCGGCGACGTCGGCGATGATCGCGACGGCCGCCTCGGGGGCGAGCCTGCGCTCCCGGTCGAGGCGGGTGCGCAGGTCGGTGCCGCGGACCAGATCCATGACGAGCGCGAGGTCGTTGCCGTCGACGACGAGGTCGCGGACGGCGACCACCCGGGGGTGGTCGAGACCGAGCAGGGCGGTGCGCTCCTGGACGAAGCGTCCGACGAGCTCCTGGTCCGACGCCAGGTCCTCGCGCAGCAGTTTGATGGCGACGGGGCCCTCGGGGCCCTCGCCGAGCCACACCGTGCCGGCGCTGCCCCGACCGAGGATCTGGTGGGCCGTGTAGCGGCTGCCGATATTCCGTGCCAAGACTGCTCCCTCAGCGGCTGGCGGTCGCGACAAAGTTACGCGTCCCCAGCCGCTGGTCGTCACTTCCGAGGGGAAATCACCCCTCGGAAGTCGATAAATCGGCAGTGTTACTGCCCCGTACCGCCGGTAGTACCACTCGTCGTGCCGCTCGTCGTGCCGCTTTCGGAGCTCGTCAGCTCGGAGATCCAGTCGGTGACGGACGTGATGCCGTCGCCGATGGCCTGCCAGTAGCCCTTGCCCTGGGCCACCCAGTCCTGGAGCGGGGTCAGCTCCCAGATGAGCCAGCCCGCGACGACGAACAGCACGATCGTGAAGAGGCAGCCCTTCAGACAGCCCAGGCCCGGGATCCGCATCGGGTTGGCGCTGCGCTGCCGCGGCGGCCGCGGCTCGCGCGGGGCCGGGGCCTGGGGCGGCGGCTGCGGGGGCGCGTACTGCTGCTGTTGCGGCGCGTACTGCTGCTGTTGCGGCTGCGGGGCGTACTGCTGGCGCTGCGGCGGCCGCTGGGGCTGCTGCTGGTACGGCTGTGGCTGATGCTGCGGCGGCTGCGGCTGACGCTGCGGACGGCGGCGCAGCGGGTCCTGGCTCGGGTCCAGGTACTGCACCTGCGTCTGCTCGTTGCGGTCGCGCGCCGCGCGCAGCTGGTTCTGCCAGGGGTGCGGGTCCTCGCCCGGGGCGCCCTGCGGCGGCTGCGGCGGTACGGGAGGCATGACCGCGGTCGGGTCGGCGCCGCCGCCCGCCGGGCCGCTGGTCGGCATGACGCTGGTCGCGGCGGCGGGGTCGTACGGGGACGGGGCGCCCGCACCGCTGGGCAGCACCTGGGTCGGGTCGGCGGCGCCCGGCGTCTCCGGGACCGGTGCCGGCGCCGGGTCGGGGGCGAGCAGCGCGCCGACGCCGTCGGCCGCCTCGATCTGGGCGGGCGTGGAGTGCACGCCGATGCCCGCGGCGACCGCGCGCAGTCCGCGGGCCAGGTTCTCGGCGCTGGGCCGGTGGTCCGGGTTCTTGCTGAGGCAGCGCTCTATGACCGTCCACAGCGGGCCGGGAACGGTCGAGGGACGGCGCGGCTCCTCGCTGAGGTGCCGGTGCAGGACCTCCAGGGCCGAGCCGCCGGCGAATGGAGGGCGGCCCGTGACCAGCTCGTAGAGCAGGATGCCCGCGCCGTAGATGTCGACGGCGGAGGTCTGGGGGCGGCCCTCGGCGGACTCCGGCGCGACGTACGCGGGCGTGCCGACGAACTCGTGCGTACGGGTCAGGCCGGGGGAGTCCGCGAGGCGCGCGATGCCGAAGTCCGTGAGCATCGGGTGCATCTGGCCGTCGCGCTCGGCGAGCAGGACGTTGGCGGGCTTGAGGTCGCGGTGGACCACGCCGTCGGCGTGGCTCGCGGCGAGCGCGTCGGCGATCTGCGCGGTGAGCAGGGCGGCGGCGACCGGGGTGAGCGGGCCGTTCTCGCGGATGTAGCGGTGCAGGTCCGGGCCCTCGACGAGGTCCATGACCAGGGCGAGGACATCGCCCTCGACGACCAGGTCGCGGGTGCGCACGATGTTGGGGTGGGTGAGCCGGAGCAGCACGGACCGCTCGCGCAGGAAGCGCATCACGATGTCCGCGTCGTTGGCCAGCTCCTCCTTCAGGACCTTGATCGCCACGGTCTCGCCGGGCTGGCCCGGCACGGCCGCCTCGGCGCCGGCCGTCTCTCGCTGGCGGGCTCGCCAGACGGTGCCCGTGGCGCCGCGTCCGAGCGGCTCCTCGAGCAGGTACTTGCTGCCGATTGGCCGCACGTCACGCGCTCCCTGCTGATCGTGGTCCTGGGGTTCCCGGGGTCCCTGTCATGAGTGGTGACCCGTCCCGGTGTCCGACCCACTTTAGTGCCGCCGAACGGGTCAACGGTTGACCATGAGGCGGCTGATTCCGGCTGTCGACCTGTCCGAATCAAGACGCGTTTGTCCTGTCGCCGGTTGCCGGGAGCGTCGGAAGGCGGACCCAACCAGGCACTTTTAGGTCCACAGCCGACCAATCAAGATCACTTGGAGGCGACCCGCGGGCGGGTTGTCAGTGGCAGGTGCGAGGATGCACACAGCACGTCGTATCGAGGGGTCGGGAGCCCCCGCGCCGTGCCGACCTGTACCGGACGACGCGTCCGTGCCGGGTGGGGGGAGAGACAGGGCGGTTCCCCTGCCGGCGCCACGCGCAGAAGGGACCGCTGACGGCGATGCAGATCCGGCTGACCGTCCTCGCGCCGCACGCCGGCCACGGCGCCGGGCGCGCCTGCGACGTGCTTGTCACCGCCCCGGCGGGGACGGCGCTGGCCGCCGTGGCCTCCGGTCTGGCCGCGGCCGTCTCCGGCCCGGACACCTCCACCTCGGGCACGACCGTGCTCTACGCGGGCCGTGAGCGGCTCGACGCCCGGCGCTGCGCGCTGGGTGAGCCCCCGCTCGTCGACGGCGCGGTCCTCACACTCCAGGTCCCCGGCGAGGACGAGAGCCTCGGCGAGGGCGCCTCGGCCCGGCTCCATGTGGTCGCGGGGCCGGACGCGGGCGGGGTGCACCTGCTGCACGGCGGCCCGATCAGGATCGGCCGCTCCCTGGACGCGGACGTCCCGCTCGACGACCCGGACGTCTCCCGGGTGCACTGCACGGTGACGGTCGGGGACGACGGCCGCGTCACGGTCGCGGACCTCGGTTCCACGAACGGCACGACGCTGGACGGCGCGGCGGTCGGCGACCGCCCCGTCCGGCTGCTGCCCGGGGCCCTGCTGCGGCTGGGCGAGTCCGCCCTCCGGCTGGCGGGACCGGGCGACTGCGACGCGGACTCCCTGCCGACCGCCCCGGACGGCGAGGGACACCTGCGGGTGGACCCTCACGGGTCGGGTTCCGGCTCGGGGTCGTACGAGATGAGCACCGCGGGTACGGAGAGGGGTACGGGCGCCGGTACGGGTGCCACCACCGGGACCAGCGGCCCCTATGGGCAGGGGCAGGGACACGGACGTGACGCCTGGCCGTACGCCTCCGTGTCCCCGGACGCGACCCACGGCGGCGCCCCCTCCCCCACGCACGCGCGCGCCGCGGAGCCCGTGGACGGTGAGGGCTCCGGCGAGGCGCACAGCAGGACGCGGCAGACCTCCCGCCAGGCGACGCCCCCGCGTGCCAAGCGCGGCATCGGGGCCTGGGCCCGTCGGCTCGCCGGCCCCCGCGAGGACCTGCCGGTCCCCGGAGCCGAGGCGGGCGCGGAGCCCGGCGCCGCGGGCCCGTCCGGTACGGACCGGACCGCCGGTCACCCCCAAGCGGCCGAGACCTGGCCCGACCCGGCCGCCGTGCTGCTCACCGCCCTCGGCCCGGGCCCGCGGCTCTGGGAGCGGGGCCCGGACCATCCCGAGTCCCTCGTCGTCCGGCTCGGCACGACCGACCGGGCCGACCTGTCCGCGGTGCCCGTGACCGTCGGTCTCCGCGAGGCCGGATCGCTCGGTCTCGCGGGCCCGGGGAAGCGGCTGGCCGGTCTCGCCCGCTCCGTGGTGGCCCAGCTCGCCGCCCTGCACGCCCCCTCCGACCTGGAGATCGTGCTGATCAGCGCCGACCGGAGCCGCCCCCTGGAGGAGCGGCGCCGCGCCTGGGGCTGGCTCGGCTGGCTCCCCCATCTGCGTCCGGCGCACGGCCAGGACTGCCGGCTCCTCCTCGCGTACGACCGGGAGCAGGCCCACGCCCGTACGGCCGAGCTCACCCGCAGGCTGGACGACGGGCCGCTCGGGCCCGGCTGGCCGAGCGCCGACCGTACGGCCGTCGCGGAGGCCGCGGCGCGTTACGAGGGTCCGGCCACGGTCGTGATCGTGGACGGCGACCCCGGTTCCGCGGCGCTGCGCGAGACGACCGCGCGGCTCGCCGGCGCGGGGGCGGCCGCGGGCATCCATCTCCTCTGCCTGGCCGAGGCGCCGGCCGCCTCGCCGGTCTCCCCGGTCGCCGCGACCTACGAGAGCGCCTGCGCGGCCTCGCTCGCCTTCCGTGAATGCGGGGCCGTGGCGTTGTTGAGCGGCGACGTGGCGACGGCGCTGCGCCTGCTGCGTACGGCGGGAGGCCGGACCGCGGGCCACGGGACCGTCGGCGTGGTGGACGCGGTCTCCGTCGCCTGGGCCGAGCGTTTCGCGCGGGCGGTGGCTCCGCTGCGCACCGACGCCCCCGCCGCGCACGGCCGCACGGCGGCGACGGCGCTGCCCCGGTCCGCCCGGCTGCTGGACGAGCTCGGTCTCGCCCGGGCCACCCCCGCCTCGCTGATGGCCCGCTGGGCCGCTGCCGCGGAGGGGACGGCCGTCCTGGGCGCCGGGCCGCGCGGGCCGGTGTCGGTCGACCTGACCGACGAGGGCCCGCACCTGCTGATCGAGGGGCCCGCGGGAAGCGGGCGCACGGAGCTGCTGCGCTCGATCGCCGCGTCGCTGGCGGCCGGCGGTCGCCCCGACCGGCTCGGCCTGCTCCTGGTCGCCGGCGCGGGCGGTGAGCGCGGCGAGGGCCTGGCCGCGTGTACGGAGCTGCCTCACGTCACCGAGCACCTGGTCGCCTCCGACCCGGTCCGGATGCGGGAGTTCGCCCAGGCGCTGGGCGCCGAGCTGAAGCGTCGCGCGGAGATCCTGGGCGACGGTCACTTCTCCGAGCGCCGGCCCATGGGACGCCTGATCGGCCAGCGGCCCCCGAGTGCGGCGGAAACGGTGCGGCCCGGGACCCGGGCGACGGTCCGCGTCCCTGACGCCCGCGTGGGGGACGGCTCCCTGTCCGAGGCGTCGAGCGGCCGGACCGCGCGGACCGGCGACGGCGGCCTCTCCGACCGCCCGAGCGGCCGGACGCTCCGCACGGGAGACGGCCCGGTGGGCGACCGCCCCGACGCACGCGACCCGCGAGCGGGCGCCGACGACCTGCGGGCCCACCCGAGCGGCCGGACCATCCGCACGGGCGACGCCACGACCGACGAGCGCCCCAGCGGCCGGACCCTCCATACGGGCGCCGAGGACGACACGTACCACCCGAGCAGCCGGACGCCCCACACCAGCGACGCCGCCACCGGCGACCGACCCAGCAGCCGCACCCTCCGCACGGGCGCCGAGGACCTCACGTACCACCCGAGCGGGCGCACCACCCGCACCGGCGGGCGCGACCCGCGGGCCGGTGCTGACGATCTCGGTGACCGTCCGAGCGGCAGGCTGCCGCGCCGGAGCGACGGCGATCTCCCCGACCGCCCGAGCGGGCGGGTCCCACGGGCCGGGACCGGTGCCGAGGATCTCGGGGACCGCCCGAGCGGGCGCGTCCCACGAGCCGGGACCGGTGCCGAGGACCTCGGGGACCGGCCGTCCGGTCGCGTGCCCCGGCCCGGTGGGGAGCCGGACGCGTACGCCCCCGCGGCCCCCCGGACGCGAGCCGAGGCGGCCGGCACGGTCGTCCTCCCCCGGCTCGTCGTGCTCGTCGACGACTTCGACGCGCTCGTGGCGCCCGCGCTCGGATCACCCGGGCGGCCCGCCGCCGGGTCCGTCGTACGGGCCCTCGAAGCCGTGGCGCGGTCCGGCGAGCGGCTCGGGGTGCACCTGGTCGCGACCTCGTCGCGACCGGACCGTACGGCGGACACGGAGCTGGCGCACGGCGCCCGGCTGCGGGTCGTCCTCGACCCCGCCCCCGTGGCCGCCGGTCCCGACGAACCCGCGCCCGGCCGCGGGCGGCTCGGGCATCCGGACGGCCGGGTGACCCCGTTCCAGTCCGGCCGGGTCACCGGCCGGATCCCGCGCACGGCGACCCTGCGGCCGACCGTCGTCCCGCTGGAGTGGGAGCGGATGGGCGACCCGCCCACCCGCCGGCCCGTCCGCGAGTTGGGCAACGGCCCGACCGATCTGGCGCTCCTCGCGAGCGCTCTTGACCGCGCCGCCCGCTCGGTCGACGCGGCGCCCGTGCCACCCCTCACCCCCGCGACGCGCGCCTGACGCGACGTCACGAGCCGATCACGATCCCCCGTTCGACACGGAAGGCGGTATTGCGAGGCCCGATCCCCCGGCGTAGACCTGTCGTCACTGGCACGAGCACGGGACGAGCACGCGCACAGAAGAGACGGGGCAGTAATGCGTACAACGCGCACAACGCGTACAACTCTTCGTACAAGCAGGGCCGCAACGGCGATCACCGCCCTCACCACAGTCACCGCACTCGCCCTCACCGGCTGCGGCGGCGAGAGCAAGAAGGACCCCGGCGCGCCTGCCGCGACCGGCAGTTCCTCCGGGCTGACCCTGCCCTCCCTCAAGGGCGAGAAGGTCCAGGTCGCGGCCGTCTGGACGGGCCCGGAGCAGGAGAACTTCACCAAGGTCCTGAAGGAGTTCGAGAAGCGCACCGGCGCCACCGTCACCTTCGTGCCCGCGCAGGACCCGATCGTGAACTTCCTCGGTACGAAGATCGCCGGCGGTTCCCCGCCCGATGTGGCGATGCTTCCGCAGGTCGGCGCGATCCAGCAGGCCGCCGCCCAGAAGTGGCTCAAGCCCGTCGGCCCCGAGGCCGAGGCGCAGCTCGCCAAGAACTACTCCAAGGGCTGGCGGGACCTCGGCGCCGTCGACGGCAAGCAGTACGGCGTGTACTTCAAGGCCGCCAACAAGTCGCTGATCTGGTACAACAACGCCGCCTTCGAGAACGCGGGCGCCACCGAGCCGAAGACGTGGAAGGAGTTCCTGTCGACCGCCGAGACCATCTCGGCCTCCGGCGTCACGCCCGTCTCCGTCGGCGGTGCGGACGGCTGGACCCTGACCGACTGGTTCGAGAACATCTACCTCTCCCAGGCCGGCCCGGCGAAGTACGACCAGCTGGCCAAGCACGAGATCAAGTGGACGGACCCGTCCGTCACACAGGCGCTCACCACCCTCGCCGAGCTGTTCGGCAAGCCGAACCTGATCGCGGGCGGCGCGGACGGCGCGCTGCAGACCGAGTTCCCGGCGTCGGTCACCCAGACCTTCACGGGCGGCGACCAGCCCAAGGGGGCGATGGTCTTCGAGGGCGACTTCGTCGCCGTCAACATCGCGCAGACCGACGCGAAGATCGGTACGGACGCGAAGGTCTTCCCGTTCCCCGCGGTGGGCGCGGAGTCCCCGGTCGTCACCGCCGGAGACGCGGCGGTGGCCCTGAAGGACACGAAGGGCGCCCAGGCGCTGCTGACCTTCCTCGCCTCCCCGGACGCGGCCGCGATCTGGGCCGGCGCCGGCGGCTTCCTCTCCCCCAACAAGAACCTGGACCTGGCCGCGTACCCGAACGACGTGCAGCGCGAGATCGCCAAGGCGCTGATGGAGTCCGGGGACGACTTCCGCTTCGACATGTCGGACCAGATGCCGCAGTCCTTCGGCGGCACGCCCGGCAAGGGCGAGTGGAAGGCGCTCCAGGACTTCCTGAAGAACCCCAAGGACATCGCGGGGACCCAGGCGCGGCTGGAGGCCGACGCGGCCAAGGCGTACAAGAGCTGACGCCGTGTCGTCCACGCCCAGGGTCACCGGCACGCGCAGGACCGTCGCGGTGGGGTTCCTCCTCCCCGCGCTGGTCCTGCTCGGCGCGCTCGTCGTCTACCCGATCGGGTACTCCGTCCACCGCTCGTTCTTCGACAAGTCCGGCGATTCCTTCGCCGGTCTTGCGAACTACATCGAGCTCTTCACGGACGACACCATCCTCACCGCCGTCAAGAACAACGCGATCTGGGTGGTCCTCGCCCCGACCGTCGCCACCGCGCTCGGCCTGATATTCGCCGTACTCACCGAACGGGTGCGCTGGGGCACGGCGTTCAAGCTGATCGTCTTCATGCCGATGGCGATCTCGATGCTGGCCGCCGGGATCATCTTCCGGCTCGTCTACGAGCAGGATCCGAACAGGGGGGTCGCCAACGCCGTCTGGGTCGGCGTGCACGACACCTTCGCCGAGTCGTCCGTCTTCCCCCGGGCACGCCCGCTGCCCGTCCACCCGCTCACGGCGGCGGGCGGCGGCGCGTACGTCACCGAGACTCCGGTCCGCGCGGGAGAGATCGCGCGGCTTCCGCTGATCGGCGTCGCCCCGGCGCAGATGCCGAAGGACGCCCGTCCGGCGGTCGATCCGCCCCGCCAGGAGGGCCGGATCACCGGTACCGCCTGGCTGGACTTCACCCGGGGCGGCGGCGGGAAGCCGAACGTCGTCGACCCGAAGGAGCTCGGCCTGAAGGGGCTGCGCGTGGAAGCGGTGAAGGACGGGAAGGTGGTGGCTACCACGACGGTGGCCGCCGACGGCACGTTCAGCCTTCCGGCCGCCGCCGACGGCTCCCTGCTGCGGCTGCCCGCGAGCAACTTCCGCGCGCAGTACAACGGGGTGGAGTGGCTGGGCCCTTCGCTCGTCACCCCCGCCGTCATCGGCAGTTACGTGTGGATGTGGGCCGGGTTCGCGATGGTCCTGATCGCGGCCGGTCTTGCGGGCATGCCCCGTGAGCTCCTCGAGGCGGCGCGCGTCGACGGGGCGAACGAGTGGCAGGTGTTCCGCCGCATCACGGTTCCCCTCCTCGCACCGGTCCTCGCCGTCGTCCTGGTCACCTTGATGATCAACGTGCTGAAGGTCTTCGACCTGGTCTTCATCATCGCGCCGGGTTCGGCCCAGGACGACGCGAACGTACTGGCGCTCCAGCTGTACCGCTCGTCGTTCGGCACGGACGCGGATCTCGGGATCGGCTCCGCCATCGCCGTCCTGCTGCTGCTCCTGGTGATCCCGGTGATGGCGTTCAACATCCGCCGGATGCGAAGGGAGGCCCGTCGATGAGTAGTCCGGCCTCACGGCTCGCCGCCCGTGCCGCGGGCGGCGCGATGCGGATCTTCCTCATCCTCGTCGGTCTGTTCTGGCTGATGCCGGCGGTCGGCCTGCTGCTGTCCTCGCTCCGCTCGCCCTCCGACATCAGCGAGAGCGGCTGGTGGGAGGTCTTCACGTCACCCGCCCAGCTGACGGTGGAGAACTACTCCGCGATCCTCGCCAACGACACGATCACCGGCTCGCTGGTGTCCACCGTCCTGATCACCGTTCCGGCCACCGTCCTGGTGGTCGTCATCGGCTCGCTCGCCGGATACGCCTTCGCCTGGCTGGACTTCCCCGGTCGCGACTGGTGGTTCCTGGTGATCGTGGGGCTCCTGGTGGTCCCGGTGCAGGTGGCTCTCGTACCCGTGTCGAAGCTCTTCGGCACGATCGGCATCTTCGAGACCACCCTCGGGGTCGTCCTCTTCCACACCGCCTTCGGGCTGCCCTTCGCGATCTTCCTGCTGCGGAACTTCTTCGCGGAGATCCCCAAGGAGCTGCTGGAGGCGGCACGGCTGGACGGGGCGGGCGAGATCCGGCTCTTCACGCGGGTCGTCCTGCCGCTGGGCGGGCCGGCGATCGCCTCGCTCGGCATCTTCCAGTTCCTGTGGGTCTGGAACGACATGCTGGTCGCGCTGATCTTCGCGGACTCGGAGTCGCCGCCGATCACGGTGGCGCTGCAGCAGCAGGTGCGGCAGTTCGGGAACAACATCGACGTGCTGGCACCGGGCGCGTTCGTGTCGATGGTGATTCCGCTGGCGGTCTTCTTCGCCTTCCAGCGGCAGTTCGTCACGGGTGTGATGGCCGGCGCGGTGAAGTAGCCCTGCCGCCGCAGTCGTTACGGGTACGGGGGCGGCGCGCCTCCGTACCCGTTCCCGCCTCCGTACCCGTACCGCCCTCGGAGCTCAGGCTCTGAGCGCGGCGACCGACGAGCGCGCGAGGTCGTCCAGATACCCCTTCGGCAGTTCGCCGCGGACCACCGCGAGCCGCCAGTAGAGCGGCCCGACGACCACGTCGAGGGCCCGGTCGGGGTCCGCGCCCTCGGCCAGTTCGCCGCGCCCCACGGCCTCGCGCACGATCCGCGCGACGACCCCCTGCTGACCGTCGAGCAGGGCCGCCTTGATCGCCTGGGCGATCTCCGGCTGGCGGGCGGCCTCCACCAGCAGGTCCGGGATGACCTGCGAGGCCACGGGGTGCCGCAGGGCGTGCGAGGCCACCTCCAGAAGCGCGCGGACGTCGCCGTGGAGCGAACCGGTCGAGGGCGCCGGCAGGCCCTGCGCGGCGAAGGCGCCGACGAGGTCGAGGACGAGGGACAGCTTGGACTTCCAGCGGCGGTAGACGGCCGTCTTGCCGACGCCCGCGCGGCGCGCGATGCCCTCGATGGACATGCGGGCGAACCCCACAGCGGCCAGCTCCTCGAAGACGGCCGTGCGAATGGCCTCCGTGACGTCCTCGCGGAGCACAGCGGCTCCCGCGGGGGCGCGGCGGGGGGACCCGGAGGGTGTCGTCATGGACGCGATCCTAACCACCACCGAACGACGACGTCACGACGAGACGGTTGCGTTGCGACGCTCGACCGCCCTACTCTCCCCGTAGCGACGATACGGACCCGTTCCATCGTCAGCGATGCCCCTGCCCCGCACTCTCGTCGAAAGCGACCTCGTGACCACCGAGACGCTCACGAAGCCCACCCCACACGCCGCGGTCGCCCCAGGCACCGCCCAGGACCCGCGCGCACTCGCCCTGCGCCACGGCCTGTCCGTCAGCGGCGCCCGCCCCGCCCTCCCCGCGTACGTCCGGCAGCTCTGGTCGCGACGCGACTTCATCACGGCGTTCGCGACCGCCCGGCTCACCGCGCAGTACAGCCAGGCGAAGCTCGGCCAGGTCTGGCAGGTGATGACCCCGCTGCTCAACGCGGCGGTCTACTACCTGATCTTCGGCGTCCTGATGAACGTCCAGGAGGGCATCCCGGACTACGTCCCGTTCCTGATCACGGGCATCTTCGTCTGGACCTTCACCTCCCAGTCGATCATGACCGGCACCCGGGCGATCAGCGGGAACCTCGGCCTCGTCCGAGCCCTGCACTTCCCCCGCGCGAGCCTCCCCCTCGCTCTCGCGCTCCAGCAGCTCCAGCAGCTCGTCCTCTCGCTCTGCGTCCTGATCGCGATCCTCTTCTGCTTCGGCGAGTTCCCCCGCTGGAGCTGGCTCCTGGCCGTGCCCGCGCTGCTCCTCCAGCTGCTCTTCAACTCCGGCGTCGCGCTCGTCATGGCACGCCTGGCCGCCCGCACCCCGGACATCGCCCAGCTGATGCCCTTCCTGCTGCGCACCTGGATGTACGTCTCCGGTGCCATGTGGTCCATCCAGCACCTGGCGGCGAGCGGCCGGCTCCCCGACGCGGTGGTCACGGCCCTGCAGAGCAACCCGGCGGCCGTCTACATCGACCTGATGCGCTTCGCGCTCATCGAGAGCTTCACCGCCGGGCAGCTGCCGCCGCACGTCTGGGCGCTCGCCGCCGGCTGGGCGCTGGTGGCCTTCGCGGGCGGATTCATCTACTTCTGGAAGGCAGAGGAGACCTACGGCCGTGGCTGAGCAGACCGCCCTGACACCGACCCCGAGCCCCATCCCGGCCCCGAGGCCCCCCGAGCGCACCCCGACCGTCGTCGCCGACGGCGTCCACATCACCTACACCGTCAACGGCGCCCGTACCGGCAGGGGAAGCGCGACCGCCGCGCTCAGCCGGATCTTCTCCCGGCGCGCCACCCCCGGCGCGCGCACGGTGCACGCGGTCAAGGGCGTCAGCTTCGTCGCGTACCGGGGCGAGGCGATTGGCCTGATCGGTTCGAACGGATCGGGGAAATCCACCCTCCTGAAGGCCGTGGCCGGCCTCCTGCCGGTCAACGAGGGCAGGATCTACACCCAGGGCCAGCCCTCTCTCCTCGGAGTGAACGCCGCCCTGATGAACGACCTGACCGGCGAGCGCAACGTGATCCTCGGCGGGCTCGCGATGGGCATGACCCGCACGGAGGTCACCGACCGCTACGACGACATCGTCGACTTCTCCGGGATCAACGAGAAGGGCGACTTCATCTCGCTGCCCATGCGGACGTACTCCTCCGGCATGGGCGCTCGCCTCCGCTTCGCCATCGCGGCTGCCAAGAGCCATGACGTGCTGCTCATCGACGAGGCGCTCTCCACCGGCGACGCGTCGTTCCGGCGCCGCAGCCAGCGGCGGATCGACGAGCTGCGCGCCGAGGCGGGCACCGTCTTCCTCGTGTCCCACTCCAACTCCACGATCACCGAGACCTGTGACCGGGCGCTGTGGCTGGAAGCGGGCACCCTGCGGATGGACGGACCGGCCAAGGAGGTCGTGGCGGCGTACGAGGCGTTCACCAAGAAGGGCTGACAAAACACCCGTAAACCACCCAAACCGAAATAGAGTGCGGTGCGATGACGACGCCTCGTGACCACACTCCCCAGCCGCAGCCCGAGCCCGGCGAGAAGCGGACGTGCGCCCCCGCGCCGCCCGCCCTCACCGGCTCACCCTTCGACTCGGACACCTTCACCTCGGCCACCTTCGTCTGGGTCGGCCGGGGCCCCGCCCTCGCCCTCGCCATCGTCTGGACCCTCACGCGCGCGGGCATGCTGCTGCTCCTGCTGCGCGACAGCCTGGGCGTGGGCGGGGTCGGCCGTGAGGTGTACGTCCTCTACCAGCACTGGTACCAACAGTTCACCCACGGCACCTTCCCGATGGACGACGTCACCTGGCAGTACCCGCCCGGCGCGGGCCTGGTGATCATGTCCCCCGGGGTGCTGCCCTGGCTCACGTACTTCCAGGGCTTCGTCGCCCTCGCCCTCCTCGCCGACGCCGCGGTCGCGCTGGCCCTCGCCCGGGCCGACAGCGACCGGGTCACACACGGCGCGTGGATCTGGGTCGGCGGGCTCCCGCTGCTCCTCCACCTCCCGCTGGCCCGGTACGACGTCCAGGTCACCGCCCTCGCGGTCCTCGCCCTGCTCGCGCTGACGTCCCGCTCGACCGCCGGGCACCGGTTCGGCGGGGCGCTGGCCGCCCTGGGCGCGCTGGTGAAGGTGTGGCCGGTGCTCACCCTGATCGGCACCCCCCGGGGCCGTACCACCCGCGACGCCTGGGTCTCCGCCGCCGTCACCGCCGCGGCCCTCCTCGCCACCCTCGCCTTCCTCTTCTCGCACTCGCTCGGCTTCCTGCGCCAGCAGGGCAGTCGCGGGATCCAGATCGAGTCGCTGGGCGGCACCGGGCTCGCGCTGGCCAGGGCGACGGGCGTCTGGCCCGGCACCGTCCAGTACCGCTACGGCGCCTTCGAGTACGTCGGCCCGTACGTCTCCAGCGTGGGCCGCCTCGCGCTGCTGCTGACGGTCCTCGCCTTCGTCTGGCTGGTGCTGTGGCGGCTGCGCGCCCGCGGCTGGAACGAGGCGACGCCGCTGGACGCGGCGCTCGCCGCCGTGCTGCTCTTCACCGTGACCAGCCGGGTGATCAGCCCGCAGTACATGATCTGGCTGCTCGGTCTCGCCGCCGTCTGTCTGACCTCGCGGCGGACCGTGATGCGGCCGGTGGCGCTGCTGCTCCTGCCGGCGGCCGCGCTGAGCTCCCTCGCGTACCCGGTCCTGTACGACGAGGTGGTGGCCGCCTCCTGGACCGGCGTGGCCGTCATGGTGCTCCGCAACGGGCTGCTGCTCGCGGCGGCGCTGCTGGCCGCGCGACGCCTGTGGACCTCGACCGTCCTCGTGACCGCCCCGGCCGCCCCAGCCGCCCCGTCGGCTCCCCCGGCATGACGAAGGGCCCCGCCGGCAGGGAACCGGCAGGGCCCTTCACATGCCGCCGTGCCTAGCTGTGCGCGCGCAGCAGCTGGCGCATCGTCCGCATCGCCACCGACAGGTTCGCCAGGTCGAAGGTCTCCGAGCCCTGGATCTCCTCCAGCGTCGTGCGCGCCCGGCCGAGGATCGCCGCGTTCTTCTGCTCCCAGGCCTTGAACCGCTCCTCCGGCGTCGAGGTCCCGTTGCCCGCCGACAGCACGTCCGCCGTGAGGGCGGCGTGCGCGGCGAACAGGTCCTCGCGGATGGAGGCGCGGGCCATCGACTGCCACCGGTCGGCGCGCGGCAGTTCGATGATCCGGTCCATGAGCTGGGTGATCCGCAGCCGGTCGGCCAGGTCGTAGTAGACCTCGGCGACCGCCATGGGGTCCTTGGCGGTGCGGTCCGCGATCGCGACGATGTCCAGGATCGGGAAGGCGGAGGAGAAGCCGGCGACCCGCAGGGCGAGCTCCTCCGGCACGCCGACCGAGGTCAGCTCCTCCAGGATCTGCTGGTACCACTCCAGGTCCGCGCCGCGCAGCAGCTGCGGCAGCTCGGACCAGACCTGCTCCACGCGGTCGCCGAAGAAGTCGACGGTCTCGGCGAGCTCGAGCGGCTGCGGGCGGTTGCCGAGCAGCCAGCGCGTGCCGCGCTCGACCAGGCGCCGCGAGTGCAGCCGCATCCGCGTCTGGAACTCGGCCGGGACCTGGTTGTCCAGCGCCTCGACGGCGTCCCAGACCTCGTCCAGCCGGAAGATGGCGCGGGCGGCGGTCTGCGCGCGGACGATCTCCTCGATCGACGCGCCCGTCTCCTCGCGGAGGCGGTGCAGGAAGGTCGAGCCACCACTGTTGACGGTGTCGTTGACCAGGATCGTGGTGATGATCTCCCGGCGCAGCGGGTGGTTGTCGACCGCGTCGGCGAACGACTCGCGCAGCTGCGTCGGGAAGTAGGCGTGGAGCAGACGGCGCAGGTAGGCGTCGTCCGGCAGACCGGTGCCGATCAGCTCGTCGGCCACCGTGATCTTGGTGTACGCGAGGAGGACGGCGAGCTCCGGCTGGCTCAGGCCCTTGCCGTTGTTGAGCAGCTCGCGGATCTGCCGGTCGTTGGGCAGGAACTCCAGCGAGCGGTCGAGGGCGCCGTCCCGGCCCAGGCGGCGCATGAACCGCTGGTGGGCGTGGAGGAGGGAGGGCGACTGCGCGACCGCGTTGGCCAGGGCCACGTTCTGCGCGTAGTTGTTGCGCAGGACGAGCGCGCCGACCTCGTCGGTCATCTCGGCGAGGATCTTGTTGCGCTGCTTCACGGTCATGTCACCTTCGGTGACGAGCCCGTTGAGCAGGATCTTGATGTTGACCTCGTGGTCCGAGGTGTCCACGCCGGCGCTGTTGTCGATGGCGTCGGTGTTGACCTTGCCGCCCTCGCCGTCGGGGCCGCCCTTGCGGGCGAACTCGATACGGCCGAGCTGCGTCAGACCCAGGTTGCCGCCCTCGCCCACGACCTTGACCCGCAGGTCCTCGCCGTTGACGCGGATGGCGTCGTTCGCCTTGTCGCCGACGTCCGCGTTCGACTCGGCGGACGACTTGACGTACGTACCGATGCCGCCGTTCCACAGCAGGTCGACGGGCGAGTGGAGGATCGCCTGCATCAGCTCGGCCGGGGTCATCTTGGTGACGCCGGCCTCGATGCCGAGGGCCGCGCGCATCTGCGCGTTGACGGGGATCGACTTGGCGGTACGGGGGTGGATGCCGCCGCCCGCGGAGAGGAGCTCCGTCTTGTAGTCGGCCCAGGAGCTGCGGGGCAGCTCGAAGAGACGGCGCCGCTCGGCGTACGAGACGGCCGCGTCCGGGTTCGGGTCGATGAAGATGTGCCGGTGGTCGAATGCCGCCACGAGCCTGATGTGCTCGGAGAGCAGCATGCCGTTGCCGAAGACGTCACCGGACATGTCGCCGACGCCGACGACGGTGAAGTCCTCGGTCTGGGTGTCGTGGCCCAGCTCGCGGAAGTGCCGCTTCACGGACTCCCAGGCGCCGCGGGCGGTGATGCCCATGCCCTTGTGGTCGTAGCCGGCCGAACCGCCGGACGCGAAGGCGTCGCCGAGCCAGAAGCCGTAGCTGACGGCGACCTCGTTGGCGATGTCGGAGAAGGTCGCGGTGCCCTTGTCGGCGGCGACGACGAGGTAGGTGTCGTCCTCGTCGTGGCGGACGACGTCGACCGGGGGCACGACCTCGCCGGCGACCAGGTTGTCGGTGATGTCGAGCAGCGCCGAGATGAAGGTCTTGTAGCTCGCGATGCCCTCGGCCAGCCAGGCGTCGCGGTCCACGGAGGGGTCCGGGAGCTGCTTGGCGACGAAGCCGCCCTTGGCGCCGACGGGCACGATGACGGTGTTCTTCACCATCTGCGCCTTGACCAGGCCGAGGATCTCGGTACGGAAGTCCTCACGCCGGTCGGACCAGCGCAAGCCCCCTCGGGCGACCTTGCCGAAGCGCAGGTGCACGCCCTCGACGCGCGGCGAGTACACCCAGATCTCGTATGCCGGGCGGGGCGCGGGGAGGTCGGGCATGGCCTGCGGGTCGAACTTCATCGAGACGTACGCGTGCGGCCGCTCGCCGCCGTCCGCCATCTGGCCCCTGTTGTCGCTTCCCTCGCTGGCGCTCTGGAAGAAGTTGGTCCGCAGCGTGGCCTTGATGACGGTGAGGAAGGAGCGCAGGATGCGGTCCTCGTCCAGGCTCGCGACCTGGTCGAGGGCGCCGTCCAGCTCCTCCAGGAGCCCGTCGATGAGCTCGGTGCCGGCGCGCTGGCGCTCCGGGGACATCCGGGCCTCGAAGAGCGAGACGAGCAGCCGGGTGGTGTGGACGTTGTTGCGGAGGGTGTCCTCCATGTAGTCCTGGCTGAACGTCGAACCGGCCTGGCGCAGGTACTTCGCGTAGGCGCGCAGCACCATCGCCTGACGCCAGTTCAGCCCCGCGCTCAGGACCAGCGAGTTGAAGCCGTCGTTCTCGGCCTCGCCGGTCCAGGTGGCGGCGAACGCCTCCTGGAACCGCTCACGGGCGTCGTCGCTGAAGGAGGCGCCGTTGGCGGTCGGGGTGGGCATCCGCAGACCGAAGTCGTAGATCCACGCGTTGGCGCGGTCGGCGCAGCGCAGCTCGTACGGACGCTCGTCGATGACCTCGACGCCGAGCCGGTTGAGCACCGGGAGCACGGCCGAGAGGGAGATCTGAGCGCCGGATTTGTAGATCTTGAAGCGGCGCTCGCCGGCTCCGGTGCCGACCGGCTCGTACAGCGAGAGGGCGAACTCCTTGCCGGTGCGGTTCAGCTGCTCCAGGTGGACCAGGTCGGCCACGGCGGCGCGCGGCGAGTGGTCGGCCTTGTAGCCCTCGGGGAAGGCGTTGCCGTAACGGCGCAGCAGCTCGGCGGCGCGCTCCTCGCCGGTCTCGGCGTTGAGGGCCTCGGCGAAGCCGTCGGCCCAGGAGCGGGCGGCCTCGACGAGCCGGGCCTCGATGCGGTCCTTGTCGGCGTCGGTGAGCTGCGTCAGCTCGGTACCGGGCGCGACCCGCACGACGAAGTGCAGGCGGGTGAGCACCGACTCGGTGCTCATGAGCGTGAAGTCGACGCTCGTCCCGTCGAGCTCCTCCTTGAGGATGTCGGTCAAACGCTCACGGACGGTGGTGTTGAAGCGGTCGCGCGGCAGGTAGACGAGGGCCGAGTAGAAGCGGCCGTACTCCTCCTGGCGCAGGTAGAGCCGCAGCCGGCGGCGTTCCTGCAGGTAGAGCACGGAGGTGACGATGGCGCGCAGCTCGTCGGGCGGGGTCTGGAAGAGCTCGTCGCGCGGGTACGTCTCCAGGATCTGGAGCAGGTCGCGGCCGTCGTGGCTGTTGGGCGAGAAGCCCGCGCCGTCCAGGACCTCCTGGACCTTGCGCTTGATGACCGGAACCCGGCGGACGGACTCGGTGTACGCGGCGGAGGAGAACAGGCCGAGGAATCGGCGCTCCCCGACGACGTTGCCGTCGGCGTCGAACTTCTTCACGCCCACGTAGTCGAGGTACGAGGGGCGGTGCACGGTGGCGCGGCTGTTGGCCTTGGTGAGGATCAGCAGCTTGTGCTCGCTCGCCTTGGCGCGGACGTCGTCCGGTAGCCGGCTGAACGACGGCGACACGGGGTGGGCGTGGTGGTCGTCGTCGCCGCTGTGGCGCGGGTCGGAGCGCAGGATGCCGAGACCCGTGCCCGGGACGGCGGCCAGCGCGTCTCCGTCGACCAGCTCGTACTCGCGGTAGCCCAGGAAGGTGAAGTGGTCGTCCGCGAGCCAGCGCAGCAGCTCGCGGGCCTCCTCGACCTCGGTGGGACGCAGGTCGTCGGCGGTGGGCTCGGCGGGCAGGTTCTCGGCGATGCGCAGCGCGGCGTCGCGCATCTTCTCCCAGTCCTCGACGGTCTCGCGAACGTCGGACAGGACGCGCAGCAGGTCCGTGGTGATCTGCTTGAGGTCGGCGCGGTCGGTCTCGCGGTCGATCTCGACGTGGATCCAGGACTCGGTGAGCACGTCGTGGGCCTGCTCGGGCGTGGGCCCGTTCGTCAGGACCTCGATGAGCTTGCCCGTCACGTCGCGGCGGACGCGGACCAGCGGGTGGACCACGACGTGGATACCGCGGCCCTGGCGGGAGAGCTCGTTGGTGACCGAGTCGACGAGGAAGGGCATGTCGTCGGTGACGACCTCGACGACGGAGTGGCTGCAGGTCCAGCCGTTCTCCTCGACCGTCGGGGTGTGGACGCGGACGCTCGCGGTGCCCTGGGGGCGGTTCTCCGCGAGCCGGTAGTGCGAGAGAGCGGCGCCGAAGACGTCCACCGGATCGCGGTCGGTGAGGTCCTCGGGCGCGGTGTGCAGGTAGTAGCGCTGGAGGTAGTCGAGCAGGGTGTCCCCGTCCGGGCGCTTCCCCTTCTCGGGTCCCGTCGGAAGTTGCCCCCCGACCGGACCGGTCTCAGCTACCCGGGCAGCCCGTGCGAGCAGCTCGGCCTTGGCTTCGTCCAGCTTGGTCTGCATTGTCCCTGGCTCCTGTCGCGCGCCGTTGCGTGACGTCGGTGGAAGAAATGGCGCAACGCCACGACGCGGGGTTACCGGTCGACATCGACGTTATGCCGGGATGAGAGATGTCCGAGCCGATTTCGGCCAATCTCGGCACGGGGCCCGGACGGAAGGGATCAGCGAACGCCATGTCGGCCCGGCCGCGGTAGCGGACCGGGCGAGAGCCGGGGGCTTCGCTGCCCCCTCGGCGTATCGCGCTGATCACGGGAAAAGCCTATCGCTCTCCACCCCGGGGCCGTCATGGTCCGTATGTGTACAAAAGAGGGGGTGGAAGTTTGACGTTATGGACAGCGACAGATGTCCTCTTGGCAAAGCGGCCCGCGGCGGGCAGCGTGGTGGGTACATCACTGGATCCGGGAGTCGCCATGGCGAAGATCTTGATCGTGACCGGGGACGCGGCGGAGTCGCTGGAGGTCATGTACCCCTACCAGCGTCTCCTCGAAGAGGGGTACGAAGTCCACATCGCCGCCCCGGCGCGCAAGCAGCTGCGGTTCGTGGTGCACGACTTCGAGCCGGGCTACGACACGTACACCGAGAAGCCGGGCTACACCTGGCCCGCCGACCTGGCGTTCTCGGAGGTGGACCCGGGCGACTACGTGGCGGTGGTGATCCCCGGCGGCCGGGCCCCGGAGTACCTCCGCAACGACCCCGAGCTCCGCAAGATCCTCAAGTCGTTCTTCGACGCGGACAAGCCGGTGGCCCAGATCTGCCACGGCCCGCTCCTGACGGCGGCGATCGGCGGCCTGGAGGGCCGCCGGGTCACGGCGTACCCGGCCCTGGAACTCGACATGCAGGCGGCGGGCGCGAGCTTCCAGGACACGGAGGCGGTGGTGGACGGCACCCTGGTCTCCTCCCGGGCCTGGCCGGACCACCCGACCTGGATGCGCGAGTTCCTGAAGGTCCTGCGCGCGAAGGGGTAGGGGCGGCCTCGGGGTCGGGGGCGGCCGTTCCGTGGGCACAACCCCCACCGAGCCGCACCCGACCCCGCTCCGCACCGCCCACCGGGCGCGCCCACCTAGACCAGCTCCTCCGCCACCTGGACCGCCTCCGCGAGCGAGTCGACCACCGGCACGCCGACCCTCTCGAGCGACGCCCGGCTGTGCGACCCCCCGGTGTACAGCACCGCCCGCGCACCGACGTGCGCCGCCGCCACCGCGTCGTCCGCCGCGTCCCCGATCACCACGATCCGCGAGGGGTCGACACCCTCCAGGGCGGCCAGATGGCGCACCATGTGCGCCGACTTCCCCGCCGTCGAGGACCCGACCCGCCCGTCCACCCGCACGAACCGCTCCTCGATCCCGTGCCGCCGCACCAGCGGTATCAGTTCCGTGTGCGGCGCCAGCGAGAGCAGCGACTGCGTCAGCCCGGACTCCTGGCGCGCGGCCAGCAGCTCCGCCGCCCCGACCGTGAGCCCGCAGGCCTCCGCCCGCTGCCAGTAGTGCTTGTGGAAGACGCCGTCCATCAGCGTCCACTCGTCGTCCGTGGGCAAGCGCCCCATCAGCCGCTCGTAGAACTTCGGCACGGGCACCATGTAGAGCTCGCGGTAGCGCGCGAGCGTGATCGGCTCCAGGCCGAGCTCGGCGAACGCGGCGTTCGTCGCCCCGATGACGGCCTCGATGTCGTCGAGCAGTGTCCCGTTCCAGTCCCAGACCAGGTGCTTCGCGTGCTTCCCCATGCGAAGACGGTACCGGCCCGCTCCGACAACCGACCTGGGCCGACCGCTCCTGGGCCGACCGCTCCTGGGCCGACCGCTCCTCAGGCCAGCAGCCCCGGAATCTCCTGCACCCCGAACCAGAGCAGCTCGTGGTCCTCCGCCCCGTCCACCGTGAACTGCGCGTCGTCGTCGCCCTGGTCCGCCGCCCCCAGCGCGGCCGCCGCCGCCGAGACGTCCGCCTCGGCGTCGTCGGCGTCGGCGTGCACGGCCGCCGCCTTGGCCAGCGGTACGGCTCCGGCGATACGGACCTCGCCCAGGGCGCCGGGGTCCAGGCCCCGGTCGGGGTCGACGACCGCCTCCTTGTCCGGCACGTCGACGGCGACGACGATCCGGCGCCGTGCGGCCGAGGGGTCACCGGCCAGCAGCCGCAGGGAGGCGGAGGCGGCCCGGCTGAGCGCCGCGTACTCGAGCTCCTCGATGTCGTCGGAGACGTACCACTCGCGCAGGGCGGGCGTCACGGCGTACGCGGTCAGCGGACCGGGGCCCAGCTCGCCCGCCTTGTGCGCCTGTGCGAGACCGGGAAGGGTCAGGGGGACGTACACGCGCATGGCTGGCCGCTTTCGTAGTCGGAAACGCCTCTCAGGATACGTGGGGAGTCCCCCTTCGGGGCCTCCAGGCCGTCGTCCCGCCGGTCCACCCGAGGCATCCCCCGCCCCTGCGCCGACAGACCCCGAGGACCGCTCCCTCACTCGGATAGGTGAACCCGCCGCCCGGCTGCGGTGGCCCCCACGGTGTCTTGCGGGGGCACCGAGCGCGCCCGTACAAGATCCCCAACAGAAGTTACCGCCCGGTAGACCGCCCGGGCCGTACGGAACGGGGACCGCCCATGAGCACCGCCGCCACGAGCCCGAGGCCCGCCCGCACCCCCGCACCGCGTGGGCCGGGCGGTCCGGCCGGCACCGGCCCTCGGGGCCGCGCCGGAACCCGCCCGGCAACCGCCTCACGCGGCGCCGTACCGCCCCGCGCGCTCCCGCCGCACGCTCTCTTCGCCGAACGCCTCCTCGCCGTCCTCAGCGGCGAGCGGCCGGTCCACTGGATGCTCGGTCAGACGGTCGGGGAGGCGTACGAACAGCTCGTCCAGCTCGCCCCCGGGAACGCCCTTCAGGTCCCCGGGGGCGCGCCCCGTCCTGCGCACCTGCCACTTCCACCCGCCCCGGACGGACGCCGTCGAGGTCTGCGCGACCGTCGCCACCGGGGAACGGATCCGGGCCATGGCCTTCCGTCTGGAGCGCGGCGCCGACCGCCGCTGGCGCTGCGCCGCCGTCGAACTGGACGGCCTCCACGGGGGCGCCCCCACGCACGGGCAGGAGCACGGACGGGAGAGGGACTCCCACGCGCGCGTGCCGGCCCAGTCGCGCGCCGCCCGGACATGACGAAGGGCGCGTCGCCCGGACATGACGAAGGGGCCGGCCACCGCACCCGGTGCCCGGCCCCTCCTCCCCTCAGGGGGTCACTTCTTGCGGCGACGACCGCCCGTGCTCTTCTGCGCCTTGCGACGCTCGGCGCGCGTCATGCCGTCCCCACCCGCGGAGGCGTCGTCGCTGACGAAGTCGCCCTCGACGATGCTGCCCTCGCCGTCCACCTTGGGCGCGGTGAAGTGCAGCCGGTCCGGCCGCTGCGGGGCGTCGAGCCCCTTGGCACGGATCTCCGGACGCCCGGCGCCGGCCGGCACGGCGTCCTCCTTGCTGAGCGAGGTGGCCACCGGAACCTCCTCGACCTGCTGCTCGACCTGGACCTCCAGGTTGAACAGGTAGCCGACGGACTCCTCCTTGATGCCCTCCATCATCGCGGTGAACATGTCGAAGCCCTCGCGCTGGTACTCGACCAGCGGGTCCTTCTGGGCCATCGCGCGCAGGCCGATGCCCTCCTGGAGGTAGTCCATCTCGTAGAGGTGCTCGCGCCACTTCCGGTCGAGCACCGAGAGAACCACGCGGCGCTCCAGCTCACGCATGATGTCCGAGCCGAGCGACTTCTCGCGGGCGTCGTACTGCTCGTGGATGTCGTCCTTGACGGACTCGGCGATGAACTCGGCCGTGATGCCCGCACGGTCGCCGGCCGCCTCCTCCAGCTCCTCCACGGTGACCTTCACCGGGTAGAGCTGCTTGAAGGCGTTCCACAACCGGTCGAGGTCCCACTCCTCCGCGAAGCCCTCGGCGGTCTCCTGGCGGATGTAGTCGTCGATCGTGTCGTCCATGAAGTGGCGGATCTGCTCGTGCAGGTCCTCGCCCTCCAGGACGCGGCGGCGCTCGCCGTAGATGACCTCGCGCTGGCGGTTGAGGACCTCGTCGTACTTCAGGACGTTCTTACGCGTCTCGAAGTTCTGGGTCTCGACCTGGGACTGCGCGGAGGCGATGGCGCGCGTGACCATCTTGTTTTCGATCGGCACGTCGTCCGGCACGTTGGCCATGGCCATGACGCGCTCGACCATCTGGGCCTTGAACAGGCGCATCAGGTCGTCACCGAGCGAGAGGTAGAAGCGGGACTCGCCCGGGTCGCCCTGACGGCCCGAACGACCGCGCAGCTGGTTGTCGATACGGCGCGACTCGTGGCGCTCGGTGCCCAGCACGTACAGCCCGCCGAGCGACTTGACCTCCTCGAACTCCGCCTTCACGGCCTTCTCGGCGCGCTCCAGGGCGGCGGGAAGGGCCGCGGCCCACTCCTCGACGTGCTCGACCGGGTCCAGGCCCATCTGGCGCAGCTCGGCCTCGGCGAGGTCGTCCGGGTTGCCGCCGAGCTTGATGTCGGTGCCTCGTCCCGCCATGTTCGTGGCGACGGTGACGGCGCCCTTGCGGCCGGCCTGGGCGACGATCGTCGCCTCACGGTCGTGCTGCTTGGCGTTGAGGACCTCGTGCTGGATGCCGCGCTTGGAGAGCTGCTGCGAGAGGTACTCGGACTTCTCGACCGACGTCGTACCGACGAGGATCGGCTGGCCCTTCTCGTGCTTCTCCGCGATGTCGTCGACGACGGCGGCGAACTTGGCGACCTCGGTCCGGTAGATCAGGTCCGACTGGTCCTTACGGACCATGGGCCTGTTCGTCGGGATCGGGACGACGCCGAGCTTGTAGATCTGGTGGAACTCGGCCGCCTCGGTCATGGCCGTACCGGTCATGCCGGAGAGCTTGTCGTAGAGGCGGAAGAAGTTCTGCAGGGTGATCGTGGCGAGGGTCTGGTTCTCGTCCTTGATGTCCACCCCTTCCTTCGCCTCGATCGCCTGGTGCATGCCCTCGTTGTAGCGGCGGCCGGCGAGGATACGGCCGGTGTGCTCGTCGACGATCATGACTTCGCCGTCGATGACGACGTAGTCCTTGTCCTTCTTGAAGAGTTCCTTGGCCTTGATGGCGTTGTTCAGGTACCCGACGAGCGGGGTGTTCACCGACTCGTAGAGGTTGTCGATGCCCAGCCAGTCCTCGACCTTGGCGACACCGGACTCGTGGATGCCGACGGTGCGCTTCTTCTCGTCGACCTCGTAGTCGCCGGTCTCCTCGATGCCCTTGAGGGTGTTCCCGGCCTCGCCCCTGGTCAGGCGGGTGACCAGCTTGGCGAAGTCGCCGTACCACTTCGTGGCCTGGTCGGCCGGGCCGGAGATGATCAGCGGCGTACGGGCCTCGTCGACGAGGATGGAGTCGACCTCGTCGACACAGGCGAAGTTGTGGCCGCGCTGGACGAGCTCGTCCTTGGACCACGCCATGTTGTCGCGCAGGTAGTCGAAGCCGAACTCGTTGTTCGTGCCGTACGTGATGTCACAGGCGTACTGCTCACGGCGCTGGGCCGGAGTCATGTTCGCCAAGATGCAGCCGACGGACAGTCCGAGGAACTTGTGGACGCGGCCCATCATCTCGGAGTCGCGCTCGGCCAGGTAGTCGTTCACCGTGATCAGGTGCACGCCCTTGCCGGACAGCGCGTTCAGGTAGGCGGGAAGCGTGCCGACGAGGGTCTTGCCCTCACCGGTCTTCATCTCGGCGACGTAACCGAGGTGCAGGGCGGCGCCGCCCATCAGCTGGACGTCGTAGTGACGCTGGCCGAGGACGCGCTTGGCACCCTCGCGGACGGTCGCGAAGGCCTCGGGGAGCAGGTCGTCGAGGCTCTCACCGTCGGCGTACCGCTGCTTGTACTCCTCGGTGAGCCCCCGCAACTCGGCGTCGGAGAGGTTGACGAAGTCCTCTTCGATGGAGTTGACCTGGTCCGCGATGCGGTGCAGTTTGCGCAGGATCTTACCTTCGCCTGCACGCATGAGCTTGTTGAAGACGGACACTGAGGCTGGTCTCCTTGCCGGTCGGGCCTGGCACTGGGTCGTGTGAAGGACTCGGGCGCGGGCACGGCAGGTGGTCCCCACCGCAACGGCCATCGTAAGCGAGACCGCCGCCGCGCCGGGAGGCCCGAAGGACCGGAGCGTCACCGCTGCCCCGGAATGAGAACGCGCGAGACGCACCGAAGGTGCCGCCGGGCCCGAAAAGTGCTCGCTTCCCGTCGCCCCGATCACCAGAATTCCGTCATGGAGCCGACGACACTGACCACGGAACGGCTGACCCTCGCCACGTTCACTCCGGAGGACGCCGACGAGGTCCACACGATCTGCCAGGACCCCGACATCCAGCGCTGGACGACCGTCCCCTCGCCCTACGGGCGTCAGGACGCGGAGTTCTTCCTGAACCGCGTCGTCCCCGACGGCTGGCGCGACGACACCGAGTACAGCTTCGCCGTACGGCTCCGGGAGGGCGGCCCGATCCTCGCCGCCGCCGCGCTCCACCACCCCCGCTCGGGCACGTGGGAGGTCGGGTTCTGGACGGCCAAGGAACACCGCGGCCGCGGCTACATGACGGAGACCGTCCTCGCCCTGGCCCACTGGGCCTTCACGGAGCTCGGCTGCACGCGCCTGGAGTGGCGCGCCGAGGTCGGCAACCTGGGCTCGCGCGCGACCGCCGAGAAGGCCGGTTTCACGGTCGAGGGCACACTGCGGGCCGCGCTGCCGAACAAGGGTGTGCTGCGGGACACCTGGGTCGGCGCGCTGCTCCCGTCCGACCTCGGCCTGCGGAGCTCGCTGCCCTATCTGCCGGATCCCCGGTCCGGGGCCTGAGTGTCAGTGCCGCCCTCTAGGGTGCGGACCATGACGACTGCGCCGCCTCCCGCCGCCGAACTGTCCGCGGACGAAGCCCGCCGGATCGCCCTGCGCGCCCAGGGGTTCCTGGGCGCGCCCGACCGCCGGGCCGGTGTGCGCGGCGTGCTGCGGCACCTGGGCCAGGTCCAGCTCGACACCATCTCCGTCCTGGCGCGCTCGCACGAGCTGATTCCGTACGCGCGCCTGGGCGCGGTGGGCCGTACGACGGTCGAGGAGGCGTACTGGACGGAGGGGCACGCCTTCGAGTACTGGTCGCACGCGGCCTGCATCCTGCCCATCGAGGAGTGGCCGCTCTTCGCCTTCCGTCGCCGCGCCTACCGTGACCGCCCGCAGTGGCACCACGAGCTGTCGGACGGGGCGTACGACGCCGTGATCAAGCAGCTGCGGGCCGAGGGCCCGCAGACGGCGACGGAGCTCGGCGGCGCGAAGAACAAGGGCGAGTGGTGGGACTGGTCCGAGTCGAAGATCGCCGTCGAGCGGGCGCTGATGTACGGCGAGGTGGTGTGCACCGAGCGGCGCGGCTGGAAGCGGGTCTACGACCTGGCCGAGCGGGCGATCCCGGACGCCCTGCTCCACGACGACCTGGACGACACCGAGTGCCTGCGGCGGCTGGTACGGCAGGCGGGCGAGGCGCTGGGCGTGGGCACGCGCGCGGACATCGCGGACTACCACCGGATCAAGGGCGAGGCGTTCGACGCCGTGGTCGAGGCCTCCGGGCTCGTACCGGTGGTCGTGGAGGGCTGGGGGAAGCCGGCCTGGGCCGATCCGGCCGCCCTGGCGACGCAGCCGCGCGGCCGGCACCGCACGACGCTGCTGTCACCCTTCGACTCGCTGATCTGGGAGCGGCCGCGCACGGAGCGGATCTTCGGTTTCACGCACCGCCTGGAGGCGTACGTGCCGAAGCAGAAGCGCGTGCACGGCTATTTCGCCATGCCGTTGCTGGCGGGCGGGAAGCTGCTGGGCCGCGTCGACCCGGCGCGCGAGGGCAGGACGCTGGTGGCCCGGCAGGTGTCGCTGGACTCCCCCAGGGCGGTCGCTCCGATGGCCCAGGCGCTGCGTGAGGCGGCCGAGTGGGTGGGCTGCGACGCGGTACGGATCGAGCGGGCGGACCGTCCGGAACTGATCGCCCCGCTGACGGCCGCCCTCACCTGATCTCGAGGATCTTCTCCCGCATCGCGTAGACCACGGCCTCCATCCTGGAATGCAGCTGGAGCTTCTCCAGGATGTTGCGCACGTGGTTCTTCACCGTGTTCTCGGAGATGAACAGCTCCTTGGCGATGTCCCGGTTGTTCATCCCGGTCGCGACGAGCTTGAGGACTTCCAGTTCGCGGTCGGTCAGCCGCGGCGCCGGTACCAGCCGGCGCTCGTCCGTCCGCTGGATCATCGACTTGAACTCGGTGAGGAGTTTCGACGCCATCGAGGGGCTGATCTGCGACTGTCCGTCGGCCACCGCGCGAATCGCGGTGGCCACCTCGTCGGTGGAGATCTCCTTCAGGAGATAACCGGTCGCGCCCGCCTTGATCGCATCGTAGAGATCGGCCTCCTCGTCGCTGATCGTCAGCATGATGATCTTCGCACTGGGGGCCACCTCCTTGATGGAGGTGCAAGCCTCGATCCCACCGCGCTTGGGCATCCGGACGTCCATCAGCACGATGTCGGGCAGCAGGTCGGCCGCTTTGTCGACGGCCTCCGCCCCGTCGCCCGCCTCGCCGACGACCTGAATGTCCTCCTCCTGGGCGAGGACGATCTCCAGACCCCTGCGGAAGAGGGCGTGATCGTCCACCACGAGGACCCGGATCGGCTCCTTGCGGGACTCCCCGCTGTCCGAATCCGATCCCTCGGTGGCGGCTGCGCCATCGGGCTCCCGCCCGCTGTGCACCGGCCCGAAGCTGTCCGCCATCGTTCCTCCCCCTGAAGGCCGTGGCCTGAATTCGTGTTCGGTCCTCCAACCACTGCGCTCAAAGCACCGGTTGGCGTGCACGCCATGATTTCATGCCCGGACGACGGCGCGGTGATCCCGTGCACTCCACGGGGTCGCACGGGGGTGCCCCTGGGGGCGCAAGGGGCGCTCCAGGGGCACCGTGACGGACAGAGTGGGCGTGGTGCTCCGGCCGCGGGTCAGCCGCCGAGGGCACCACCGGCACCGCCGCCCTCGGCGAGCGGGTCGTTCTCCAGATGGATGACGCCGTAGTCGTACGCGTGACGCCGGTAGACGACACTCGGCTGCTTGGTGTCGGCGTCGACGAACAGGTAGAAGTCGTGACCGACGAGCTCCATCTCGTAGAGCGCCTGGTCGAGGCTCATCGGCGCGGCGCTGTGGGTCTTCTCGCGGACCACCAGCGGGCCTTCGCCCTGTACTTCGATCGAGCCCATCATCGTGGTGGGCACCCCGCCGGCCTCTTCGGAGACCAGCTGGCCGCTTCCGTTGAGCTGTGCGACGCCCGGCACCACGTCGGCGACCTCGGCCGCCGACAGCCTGCCGGTGCCACGGCGGGTGTAGCGCTTGTCGTGCTGCTTGCGCAGGCGCGCCTCCAGCTTGTCGCTGGCGAGGTCGAGCGCTGCGTACGGGTCGCCCGCTGCCGCTTCCGCCCGGATGACCGGGCCTCGGGAGTGGAGGGTGATCTCCACGCGGTCGGACCTGTCGGCCTGCCGCGGGTTGTGTTCCTTGGACACCTCGACGTCGAGGCTGATCACCTTGCCGTCGAGCTTCTGGATCTTCTCCAGCTTCAGCTTCTCGGCCACGTGCTTGCGGAACCGCTCGGGCACCTCGGTCTTGCGGCCCTTGACGACGATGTCCACGCAGAACTCCGTTCCCGGATCGCTCAGGACGGCACCTGGGCCGCTGAGCATCTCCCTTTGCACCAGACTCCGGTGAATGCCGGAGTCTCGGACTTGGCGACTTTCACCTCCTCCTCCCCCATCGGCAAGATCCCCACCCCACCGATCCGAGGTTAATTCGCCCTGAACTCCTGTCCTCTAGGCGCACCCGTACATTCGCTGAGGCGTAGCTTTCGGCATTCCTCACAACCGAACATAGCTCGTTCGGACGGATGTCGGCACCCGCTGCAGCCACATACCTCCGTACGGGTGTTTTCACCTCTCACCACCTGCAACGACGTAAGTTCTCCGTCAGTTCCGGTTTGGGTCGAACGACGACGGAGAACATGCCACCACCGCCGCCATCGGCCGTACGAATCCGCTTTCCACCCCGCCGTTTTCCGCCGTGGCTCCACCCTGCCCCGGAATGAACGGAAGATGTACGGCACTCAGTGCCCGCGCCGCCTCCGTCAACGAGGCACCGGTGGTCATCAGATCGTCCACGAGCACCACCCGCCCGCCCTCCATGAGCCGTGCGCCACCGGACACGACCTCCAGTGCCCCGGCCAGGTTGGCGAACCGTCCACGGGCGCCGAGCCCGGACTGGTCCGCCACGTTCCGGCGCTGGCGGAGCACCGGAACCACCCGGGCGGCCCGCCCTCGACGGCGCAGCCGGCCCGCCGCGGCCAGCGCGATCCGCCGGGTGGGATCGTGGCCACGCGCCCGCACCGAGCGACGGGAGGAGGGCACGGGTACGAGGAGAAGGGGGCCGGTCTCGGAGACGTCCCAGCGCCCGGCAGCCGCCTCCACGGCACCGGCGAGGGCGGAACCGAGGGGTCCGGCGAGGGACAGCGCGCCGCGCTCCTTGTGGGTGAGGAGCACGGACCGTACGGCATCGGCATAGGGCGCGGCGGCATGAACGGCCGGCAGTCCGGCCGGTTCCGGCAGGGGCCGCACCCGGCGTGGTCCGGGGCCTGCCAGCTCCTCCCGGCACCGCGGGCACAGCTCCGTACGGGGCCTGCCGCAGCCTCCGCAGGCGACCGGCAGCACCAGTCCGGCGATCACACGCCACCACCCCCGCATGGCTCCACTGTCCTCCTGCCGGTCCCGCCCGGCCACCCCTGTGGACAACGGGCCGGCGCCACCGAAAAACAGTCGATCGGGGCGGGCGCGGGGGGCCGAGCGGGTGACGGCCGGCTGTCGGCGGCTACCCGGGATAGACCGGCGCGGAGCCGGCGACCTTGACCATCCGCTGCCAGTTCGCGCCCGGCATCAGACGCACGATGCCGTCGTTGCCCGAGTCGGCGACCACCGGAGCGCGCTCGTCGTTCGGCGCGGCGACCGCCGTCACCCCGTTCAGGCCCGGCAGCAACGAGGCCGTCGAGGTCGCACCGTCCGTCTGGACGTAGCGGACCTGCTGAACCCCGCCCGCCTCCTTGCCGACCACGACCAGCCTGCTCGGACCGGCCCAGGACACGGCGGTGACGGCCTCCATCCGCGGCGCCACGGGCTGCAGGTCCACCACCGACACGGTGGTCCGCGTCCCGCCGCCCTCCCGCTCCACCCGGCCGATCTTCAGGGTGGTGCGGCCGTCCTTGTCCTTGAGCAGCAGAGCGATCCGCACACCGTCCGCGGAGACCCGCAGCGACTCGACCCGGCCGCCGTCCGCGAGCCAGGGCGCCCGGACCTCGACGGGCTCCCCGTCACCGCCCGGGATCATCCACAGCCGCGGCTTCACCGGATCGCGGTCCGCCACCCACAGATCGCCCCGGCCGTCCCAGCTCGGCGTGGACAACCGGTCCTCGGGCCGCGCCGCACCGCTCGTCACGAGCGGGGGAGGCAGCTCGCCGTCGGAAAGGATCGACGCCACGCGCAGCTCGCGCCCGTTCTTGTCGACCCCGGCCGCCCGGCTCTCCTCACGGTCCACCGCGACCGACCGCAGCGGCATCTCGCCCTTGCCGAACGGCCCCAGCGTCGCGTCCGCCTCCGCGTCCTCCTTACCGCCGACCGGCAGCGTCTTCAACATGCCGTGCTCGTCGACGAAGAAGGGGTTCTCCGCCCTGCCCGTGTCGTGCACCGGGGCGAAGTCCTCCGCCTGTGCCTTGGACAGCACACAGAGCCGGCCACCGTCGGAACCCCGCTGGAGCTCCACCTGCTCGACCCGTACGGACGTCAGACCGCCCAGCGTGAACAGCAACTGAGCGGCCATCCGACGGCAGACCTCCCCACCCACCAGATCGGCCTTCGCGTTGAGCGGCACCTTCAGCGTGGACTGGTCGTCCGTCGCGAGCGAGGTGACGCCCTCCTTCAGCTCCGTACCGGAGGGGAAGCGTGAATCCACGGCGGGCTTGAGCCAGTTCGTCGGACCCTCGAGCAGGGCCTTGACGGTCTGGGTCACCGGATCCATCCGGGTCACCGGGTCCTGCCGCTGCCGGATGTACACCGGGTCGGCGACGACCCACTCCTGGCCCGAGGCGAAGTAGTACTTGTTGACGGAGCGGTAGTTGCGCTGGAAGTCGGCCTCACTGAGCACCAGACCCGGCGGCAGGTGGTCGATGCGCCACTCCTTGCCCTTGCCGTCCGCGGAGGGCTGCTGCACCACGTGGATGAAGTCCTTGTACTCGGCAGGGCTCATCGGCTGGTACGCGTGCCGGGCGTCCACCGTGGCGATCTGCCGCCCGCGGATCGGGTACGACCGCCCCTGGCTCTCCGAATCCGGGAGCTGGTCGGCCTGCTCACGGTCCGGCGCCGTGGTGAGCACGGTGATGCTCTGCCCCGGCTTCCAGGTGCGCGCGGCCTGCTTCGTCAGATACTTCTTCGCGGTGGCGAAACCGGGGTCGTCACTGGTCATGGCCTCCAGAAAGCCGTCGACGATCTCGTCCGGCTCCGCGTTCTCCCGCGGCTGCACGGCATACACCCGGACCTGCGAGTCGCCCGGGTTGGACGCCTTCACACTCCGTACGTCCCCGCTGTCGGGCATCGTCGCGCAGCCCGTCGCCAGCAGACCGCCGCAGGCGAACAGCACACCTGCCCGCAGGGCACCGGACGACCGCTGTCCTCGGGAGTCAGCGCTCACCTGTTCCGTCCTCCCCCTCGGCGTTCGCCGACGCCATCGCCTCACCGTTGTCGGCCTCGGCCGCCGACCGGGCGACCACCCGCGCACCACTGCCCGGCAGGGCCGTCGGATCCGCCGTGGCCCGCGGCACCGCGGGCATCCGCGGCGGTACGGGCAGCGCGGCCCGGTCCCCCGCGGGCTGCACCGGCACGGTCACCCGGCGGGCCCCGCTCTCCGGCCCCCGCCCGACGGCCGCCTCGGCCGCCGCCTGCTCACGGTTACGCCGTGAGTCCTCCGGCTCCAGCGGGATCGGGGATCCGCGCAAGGGCTCGTCCGCCGTTCGCGGCAGGGTCAGCCGGAACTGCGAACCGCCACCGGGCTCGCCCCACGCCTGCAGCCAGCCGCCGTGCAGCCGGGCGTCCTCCACCGCGATCGACAGGCCCAGGCCCGTACCACCGGTGGTACGCGCGCGTGCCGGGTCCGCCCGCCAGAACCGGTTGAAGACCCGGGTCGCCTCGCCCGGCTTGAGTCCTACGCCGTAGTCCCGCACGGCGACCGCGACGGCGCCGCCCGCGGCGGCCAGCTTCACGATCACGTCCTTGCCCTCACCGTGCTCCACGGCATTGACGACGAGATTGCGCAGCACCCGCTCGACCCGGCGGGCGTCCGCCTCGGCCACGACCGGCTGCTCGTCGCCGACGACCACGATCCGGCCGCCCTTGCGCTCGGCGAGCGGCTCCGCGCCGCCGATGACCCGCCGAACGACCTGACGCAGGTCTATCGGCTCGGCCTCCAGCGCCGCGGCCCCCGCGTCGAAGCGGCTGATCTCCAAAAGATCGGAGAGCAGCGACTCGAAGCGGTCGAGCTGGTCGCCCAGCAGCTCGGCGGAGCGCGCGGTGACCGGGTCGAAGTCGACGCGCGCCTCATGAATGACGTCCGCCGCCATCCGTACGGTCGTCAGCGGTGTGCGCAGCTCGTGCGACACGTCCGAGACGAACCGCCGCTGCATCCGCGAGAGCTCCTCCAGCTGCTGGATCTTCAGCTGCAGGTTCTGCGCCATCTTGTTGAAGGCCTCACCGAGCCGGGCGATGTCGTCCTCGCCGGTGACCTTCATCCGCTCCTGGAGACGGCCCGCCGAGAGCCGCTCGGCGATCCCCGCCGCCATCCGCACCGGCGTGACGATCTGGCGCACCACCAGCCAGGCGATGGCACCGAGCAGCACGACCACGAACAGCCCGGCCGTCGCCAGCGTGCCCTTCACCAGGGCGAGGGAGTCCTCCTCGTGCGTCAGCGGGAAGAGGTAGTACAGCTCGTACTGGGTCCCCTCGGCGTCGTTCAACCGCTTGCCCACCACGAGCCCGGCCTCGGACTCCTTGCCGTTGGTGTAGTGGATGCGGGTGTACGTCTGGAAGGTGCCCGCGCCCTGGGCCACATAGCGCCGCAGGTCGTCGGGGATGCTCGTGGCCGGGTCGACCTCACCGGAGGCACGGGCGCCCCGGCTCGCCGGCCCGTCCGAGTCCTCCAGCGAGAGCGCGACCACGTTGAACGCGCTCTGGCCACCACTGGCGAGCTGTTCCACCAGCGTGGAGCGCCACGTCAACGAGGCGCCGGCCCGTCCGCCGTCCTGCCCACCGGGCACGTAGGGGGTGGTCGCCGCCTTGTCCTGGGCGGCCGAGAAACCACCTGCGGCCTGACTCTGGGCGGCCTGCTCCTTGGCGTCGCGCAGACCGTTACGGACCTGGCCTATGACGACCAGGCCGAGCAGCAGCACCACCCCGAGCGACATCAGCAGGGTGCCCGCGACGACCCGCAGCTGGATGTTGCGCCGCCACAGCCGTACGGCGGGCAGCAGCGGACGGCGCACCCAGCGGGCGAAGAGCCGGAGCACCGGTCCACCCGGCGCCCCGTCCTCGAGCAGCCGTCCGCCACGGAGCAGACGGCCGAATCGCGAGCCCCCCCGCCTCGGTCCGGCAGTCCGCCCCGACCGGACTCCCGGCTCCCCGGGCTTCGGAGCAGTACTGCCTGCGCTCATGTCAGCTCGGCCCCGCCTTGTAACCGACACCACGGACGGTCACCACGATCTCCGGGCGCTCCGGGTCCTTCTCGACCTTCGAGCGCAGCCGCTGGACATGCACGTTCACCAGCCGGGTGTCGGCCGCGTGCCGGTAGCCCCAGACCTGCTCGAGCAGGACCTCACGGGTGAACACCTGCCACGGCTTGCGGGCCAGCGCGACGAGCAGGTCGAACTCGAGCGGCGTCAGGGCGATGGACTGCCCCTCCCGCTTCACCGAGTGACCGGCCACGTCGATGACCAGATCGCCGATGGAGAGCTGCTCCGGCGCCGGCTCCTCCGACCTCCGCAGCCGCGCCCGGATACGGGCGACGAGCTCCTTCGGCTTGAACGGCTTGACGATGTAGTCGTCGGCCCCGGACTCGAGCCCCACCACCACGTCGACGGTGTCGCTCTTGGCCGTCAGCATGACGATGGGCACACCGGACTCGGCCCTGATGAGCCGGCATACCTCGATGCCGTCCCTTCCGGGCAGCATGAGGTCCAGCAGCACCAGGTCCGGCTTGGCCTCACGGAATGCGGCGAGCGCCTTGTCACCGTCCGCTACGAACGACGGCTCGAACCCCTCACCCCGCAGCACGATGCCGAGCATCTCGGCCAGTGCGGTGTCGTCGTCGACGACAAGAACGCGTCCCTTCATATCGACATCATCCCATTAGCCAATCGTTACCTGCCGTGACCTGCCACACAGCCCCTCCACAGCCCCGGTCATGATCCGGAGAGTTCGTCCTTGCTCTGCCCGCCGCCGCTGCGGTTTGTGCGCACTGATCAGGCATCCGCCCAGTCTGCCCCCTGGAGCGCCCACAATGAAGGCGAGAATGGAGATACCGGCCCCCGCCCACCGGCGGGCCCCTCGTGGCACGATGGCTCACGGCCCGCCGCCCGGACAGGCGACCGGCCCCTGTGACCGTGCCGGCTCGCCGAGCCGGCCCCGCGACCATTCCTCGAGGTGGACGACCGTGAACGACACTCCGGGCTGGACCTCGCCCGGATCTGCTCCCTCCGACGGCCAGGACGGATCCGGGGTTCCCCGGCCCGCGACGCCCGGTGACGCGAACGGCTCCGCCCCCCAGTGGTCCAAGGACCAGCCGCCCGCCGGACAGTGGTCCCCGCCGACGGCCCCGGTCCCCGGCCAGGCCCCCGCGCCTCGGACCGGCCAGGGCTGGGGCGGTCCGCCCCAGCACGGAAACTGGGGCAAGCCGCCGGCCGCCAAGCCGGGCGTGATCCCGTTGCGTCCGCTGGGCATGGGCGAGATCCTCGACGGCGCCGTGTCGACGATGCGTACCTACTGGCGGACGGTGCTGACCATCACGGTCACCGTCGCCGTCATCTCGCAGGTCGCCGACATCCTCGTCCAGCGCTTCCTGGTTCCGACGCCGCCCGAGATCAACCCGGACGCCTCCCCGGACGAGGCGGTGGCGCAGCTCGGCGAGTCCCTGCAGGCGACACTGATCGGCTCGATCCCCGCGATCCTCATCCTCCTGATGGCCACCCTGGTGAGCGCCGCTCTCCTCACCGTGGTCATCAGCCGCGCGGTCCTGGGCCGCCCGGTGTCGCTGAGTGCCGCCTGGCAGGAAGCCCGGCCGCGCCTGCCCCGGCTGCTGGGGCTGACCCTGCTGCTCCCGGCGATGAGCGCGGCCATCGTGTTCGTCGCCATGGTGCCCGGACTCCTGATCGGTGACGAGGCCGGCGGCGCGCTCGTCGCCCTCGGCGCTCTCGCCGGTCTGGTCGTGGTCGTCTGGCTGATGGTCCGCTTCAGCCTGTCCTCGCCCGCCCTGATGCTGGAGCGGCAGGGGATCGTCCAGTCGATGAAGCGCTCGGCCAAGCTCGTCCAGGGCTCCTGGTGGCGCATCTTCGGCATCACGCTGCTGACGCAGCTGTTGCTCTTCCTCGTGGCGATGATCATCGCGATCCCGTTCGCGATCATCGCGATCGGTGCCGACGGCAACGGCTTCAGCGGTCTGCTCTCCGGCTCCACCCCCGAGTACGGCTGGTCGTTCCTGGTCATCACCGGCATCGGCGGTGTCATCACCAACGCGATCACCTACCCGATCTCCGCCGGCGTGACCGTCCTTCTCTACGTGGACCAGCGCATCCGCCGCGAGGCCCTGGACCTCGAACTCGCCCGTGCCGCCGGCCTCCCCGGCTACGGCCCCGCACCCGGCGACCAGGCCACCGGGAGCTGACAGGGTGCGGACCACGGGGGGCACGACCACGGCGCGGCTGCCGGTCCGGTACGCCGACGACGTACCGGTGGACATCCCCCGCGTCCCCGCCCGGGAGGCGGCGGAGCGGGAACTGTCCAAGCCGATGTACCACGAGAACGACCCCAGCCTGCTCGAACGCGGCCTCGACCGCTTCTGGGAGTGGGTCGGCAACCTCTTCGACACGGCTTCGGGGGCGACCCCCGGCGGCCTGCTCGGGCTTCTCGTGATCCTCGTGGTCGTGCTCGCCCTGGTCGGCGCGATCTGGTGGCGACTCGGCACTCCGCAGCGAACCCCCACCACAGGGGACTCGCTGTTCGCGGACGGCCCCCGCACCGCCGACCAACACCGTGCCGCGGCCACCCGGCACGCCTCCGCCGGTCGCTGGAACCAAGCGGTCCAGGAACGGATGCGGGCGATCGTCCGCTCCCTCGAGGAGCGCACCCTCCTCGACCCGCGCCCCGGCCGTACCGCCGACGAGGCCGCCGCCGAGGCAGGCCGTTCCCTGCCCTCGCACACGGACGAACTCCGCGCCGCCGCCCGTTCCTTCGACGACGTCACATACGGCGGCCGCACGGCCGACGCATCCGCATACCGCCGCATCGAGGAGCTGGACGTGTCCCTGGAGCGGACCAGGCCCACCCTCGATCCCACCCCCGCCGGGGCAGCCGAATGAACCGGACGCGCGCCAGCACCACCTCCGCCTCTCTGACCCCCCGCCAGATCTGGACCCGGGCCCGTGGGGTACTCCTCATCCTCGGCCTGATCCTGATCGGCGGCATCGTCCTGGCGACCGTGCGCTCCGCCGACCACCACGGCCGCCTGGACCCCCGCTCCGCCGACCCCAACGGCAGCCGGGCCGTCGCCGAGCTCCTCAAGGCCCAGGGCGTCACCGTCCAGGTGGTCACCACCCTCGACGAGGTCACCGCCGCCACCGGAGCCGACAGCACGCTCCTGGTCACCACCCCGGACCTGCTGACCCTCCATCAGCAATCCGCGCTCCACAGGGCCATGACGGCGTCCCCCGGCCGCACCGTTCTCCTCGGCGCGGGCGGCGCATCCCTCGCCACTCTGGCCCCCGGCGTCACCGACGCCGCCGGCACCGCGGTGAAGGCCCGCGAACCGCAGTGTTCTCTGCCCGAAGCCGTCCGCGCCGGCAGCGTCGACATCGGCGGCGAGCGATACGCCACCGAGATCGACTCGGCCGACGCCTGCTACCTCAGCGACGGACGGCCGACCCTGCTCAAACTCCCGGCCTCCGGCGGCGGCGACACCGTGCTCCTCGGCTCCGCCGACATCCTCTACAACGAGCGTCTCGACAAGCAGGGCAACGCCTCCCTCGCCCTGCAACTCCTCGGCTCCCGCACTCATCTGGTCTGGTACCTCCCCTCCCTCTCCGACACATCCCTCACCGAGAGCGACCCCGAGGGCGAGTCCCCCAGTGCCGCCGACAGCTTCCTCTCGCTCGTCCCCTCCGGATGGCTGTGGGGCTCCCTCCAACTCGCCCTCGCCGCCGTCCTCGCCGCCATCTGGCGAGCCAGGCGCCTCGGCCCTCTCGTGACCGAACGACTCCCGGTCGCCATCCGGGCCTCCGAAGCCACCGAGGGCCGCGCCCGCCTCTACCGCAAGGCGAACGCACGCGACCGCGCTGCCGCCGTGCTGCGCAGCGCGACCCGCAGCCGGATCGCCCCGCTCCTGGGTGTCGCCGCCCAGGACGCCCACTCACCCGAGACCCTGCTCCCCGCGCTGTCGGCCCGACTCCCCGAGTCCGCCGCAGCCCCCCGGGAGCTGCTCTTCGGCCCGGCTCCCGCCGACGACGCCGCCCTCATCCGCCTGGCAGACCACCTCGACGCCCTCGAAAGAGAGGTACGCACCTCATGAGCGCCCCGACCCCCGAGACCGCTACGAACTCGGACAGCGCCCGCGCCTCCCTGGAGGCCCTGCGCACCGAGATCGCGAAGGCGGTGGTCGGCCAGGACCCCGCCGTCACCGGACTCGTCGTCGCCCTGCTCTGCCGGGGCCACGTCCTCCTCGAAGGTGTCCCCGGTGTCGCCAAGACGCTGCTCGTCCGCGCGCTCGCCGCCACCCTCGAACTCGACACCAAGCGAGTCCAGTTCACCCCTGACCTGATGCCGAGCGACGTCACCGGTTCCCTGGTCTACGACGCCCGTACCGCTGAGTTCTCCTTCCAGCCCGGTCCCGTCTTCACCAACCTGCTGCTCGCCGACGAGATCAACCGCACCCCTCCCAAGACCCAGTCCTCGCTCCTGGAGGCGATGGAGGAGCGCCAGGTCACCGTGGACGGCACGCCTCGCCCGCTGCCCGATCCGTTCATGGTCGCCGCGACCCAGAATCCGGTCGAGTACGAGGGCACCTATCCCCTCCCCGAGGCCCAGCTCGACCGCTTCCTGCTCAAGCTGACCGTCCCGCTGCCCTCCCGCGAGGACGAGATCAGCGTCCTGACCCGCCACGCGAACGGCTTCAACCCCCGCGACCTCCAGGCCGCCGGTGTCCGTCCGGTCGCGAGCCCCGCCGACCTCGAGGCGGCCCGTGCCGCCGTCGCCAAGACCTCGGTCTCCCCCGAGATCGCCGGCTATGTCGTCGATATCTGTCGTGCCACGCGTGAATCCCCCTCACTCACCCTCGGGGTCTCCCCCCGAGGTGCCACCGCCCTGCTTTCCACCGCCCGCGCCTGGGCCTGGCTCACCGGCCGGGACTACGTCACCCCGGACGATGTGAAGGCCCTGGCCCTGCCCACCCTGCGTCATCGCATCCAGCTACGGCCCGAGGCCGAGATGGAAGGAGTCACCGCCGACTCCGTCATCAACTCGATCCTCGCCCACGTCCCCGTACCCCGCTGAGAACGGCGCCCCATGGCCCTCACCGGACGAACCGCGCTGCTCGCCGCCCTCGGATCGCTTCCCGTAGGCATCCTCGCCCCCAGTTGGACGGGGATGCTCGCGGTGAACGCGCCCCTCTCACTCGCAATTCTGTGCGACTACGCGATGGCCGCGCCAGTGCGAACGCTGCAGTTCACCCGAAGCGGTGACACAACAGTTCGACTGGGTGACGGGGCGGACGTTCAGCTCACCGTCACCAACACCTCCCGGCGCCGCCTGCGCGCCCAGCTCCGCGACGCCTGGCCGCCCAGCAGCTGGCTGCCGGGCACCGACCGGGCCGCCTCCCGGCACAAGCTCACCGTGCCCGCGGGCGAACGCCGTCGGATCACCACATCCCTCCGCCCCACCCGCCGCGGTGACCGCCAAGCCGAGCGCGTCACCGTCCGCTCCTACGGCCCCCTCGGCCTGGCCGCCCGACAGGGCAACCACGACGTTCCGTGGACAGTCCGGGTGCTGCCGCCGTTCACGAGCCGAAAGCACCTCCCCTCCCGCCTTGCGCGCCTCCGCGAACTCGACGGCCGCACCAGCGTCCTCACCCGCGGCGAAGGCACCGAATTCGACAGCCTCCGCGAGTACGTCCCGGGTGACGACACCCGCTCCATCGACTGGCGGGCCACGGCACGCCAGACCACGGTCGCCGTGCGCACCTGGCGCCCCGAGCGTGACCGCCACATCCTGATCGTGCTCGACACAGGTCGCACCTCCGCAGGACGGGTCGGAGACGTCCCGCGCCTCGACGCCGCGATGGACGCGGCTCTGCTCCTCACGGCCCTGGCCTCTCGCGCCGGCGACCGCGTCGATCTCCTGGCCTACGACCGCCGCCTGCGCACCCAGGTCCAGGGCCGCTCGGCGGCGGACGTCCTGCCCGCCGTGGTCGACGCCCTGGCCACGATCGAGCCCGAGCTCGTGGAGACGGACGCCCGTTCCCTGGCGGCCACCGCACTGGCGCGGGCCCCTCGCCGCTCGCTCCTCGTCCTGCTGACGAGCCTCGACGCGGCCCCGATCGAGGAGGGTCTCCTCCCGGTCCTCCCTCAGCTCACTCAGCGCCACACGGTCCTCCTGGCATCCGTCGCCGACCCGCACACGGCCGATATGGCAGCGCGCCGCGGCACGATCGACGGCGTCTACGAGGCCGCCGCCGCCATCCAGGCCCAGGCCCAGCGCGACCGCACGGCAGAACAGCTCCGCCGCCACGGCGTCACGGTCGTCGACGCCGGCCCCGACAACCTCGCGCCCGCACTGGCGGACGCGTACCTCGCCCTGAAAGCGGCCGGCCGCCTCTGAAAACGACTGTGGGCTCCCGCTAGGGAGCCCACAATTCCGTATCTACTGATCCAGAACGCAGAAAAGCCCCGCACCATAAGGTGCGGGGCTTTCCCACAATGATTGTTCGGCGGCGTCCTACTCTCCCACAGGGTCCCCCCTGCAGTACC